>VMEE01000010.1 GCA_009910795.1 Dehalobacter sp. CP
AGGGAGGTCTTGTCTCCTCCTCTGGAGAAATTGGTTGCAGCAATGGGAAATCGCACGCTTTCGGTAAAAGAAATTATGCAGTCAATGAACCTCACAAGCCGCCAATCCTTTATGCGGGTGTACCTGTATCCAGCTTTGGAAAAGGGTATTGTCGAGATGACGCTTCCCGACAAACCTACTAGTCGACTGCAAAGATATCGGATGAAAACACAGAAAAAGTAATCTTGTATGTTGACTTGTATGCTGACTTGTATGTTGACTTGTATGCTGCCTAATTCAGCATTCCACCGGTGTGGAGTCTTTTTCCATGAAAAACGCATCCACATAGTGGGAAGCGGTTGTATGCTTCAGCCAGACAATGGTGAACTCATGCTCGCTTGTCATATTCTCAAGAGTGAAACAACCAGGATTCTCATTGGAGTCTGCTATCGATTGGTAGACAAAGCTGATGCCGAGCCCATTGGAGACCAGTTTTTTTAGTGGCTGGAAACTGGAGAGCACCGTCACGCGCTTGAACAGCGACAGGTCGTATCCATGCGATTCCAACTCACGTTCAAAGATATTTCTCGTTCCGGATCCGGGTTCCCGAAGAAACAAATTCTGAGTCTTCAAGGCTTCAAAAGGAATGGTCTTGCCGGCAAAAGGATGATCCTTTGCACAGATGCCGACGAAACGCTCGCGCCGAAGGAGCCGGAAATCGTATTTCTTCTTCTCAAAGAGGCCTTCCACCACGATGAAGTCCAACTCGGAGTTTTCCAAAAGCGAGAAGAGCTTGGTGGTGTTCGCCACGGTCAACGAAAGATTGTGCCGCTCATCCTCAAGGTACTTTTGCAGATACGCATCCAGTACGCTGTCGCCGATGCTTTTCGTCGCCCCGAGACGCAATACTTTCTGTTCGGCTCGGCCAAGCAGCTGCAGCAATTCAGCTTCGTTGTAGAACTGTGACTGGGCGAACTGCTTGACCAGCAAGCCTTGTTCGGTGATGGAGAGCGCGCGCCCGACATATTCGAACAGCTTGACGCCGTATTCCTCCTGCAGCGACTGGATTTGCTTGGTGACAGCCGGTTGCGTAAGGTTCACAAGCTCGGCGGTCTTTCGGTAATTCAACGTCTCGCACAGTGAAAGAAACGTCTTCAGCCTGGTTTCCATATACATATCCTTTTAATAACTTTTTGGAATCGTTCAATAGAAATATTTCATTAGATTTTATCATCAAAATTTACTACCATCAATGGCGATATCACGTTACGAGGAAGAAACAATGATCAAAAAAGAAACAATACCCACGTATGCGCCAGGCATCCTGCTTGCCGCTGTAATCGCAGCTGCCGCAAAATGGATTGAAGGATTGATGCCTCAAGGCATCAGTGCCTCAGTAATCGCACTGTTCATCGGCATGATGATTCATACGATTAAAAAGCCGGATCCTGTGTATCAAAAGGGAATCGTATTCACTTCAAAGAAACTGCTGAAGTTCGCCATCATCCTCCTTGGGGCAAGCTTGAACATCACCACCATCATGCAGGTGGGCAGAATCTCGCTTTTTGTCATGGTCTTTACCCTGGCAACCTGCTTCGGAGTCGGCTATGTTGTCGGAAAGGCATTGCATTTGAATTGGAAAATGTCGAACCTGATCTCAGCAGGCACCGGCATCTGCGGAGGGTCGGCCATTGCAGCCATCGCCCCGGTCATTGAAGCAGAGGATCGCGACATTGCATTCGCCATGAGTGCGACCTTCATCTTTGACATGCTTATGATCGTCGCCTTCCCCTTGCTCGGCGTCTGGTTGGGCATGAGTGATACTGCCTACGGGCTTTGGGCCGGCACTGCAGTCAACGACACCTCCTCGGTGGTCGCAGCCGGTTACGGGTTCAGCGAGCAAGCAGGGGATTTTGCCGTGATGGTCAAACTTACGCGTACCCTTGCCATCATTCCCACCGTGCTCATCTTCAGCGGCGTTCAATTCCATCAAACCCGCAAAGCTGCTGGAGCACAAAGAACGGCAGTGAAGGTGTCGTCCATCATCCCCTACTTCATCGGCCTCTTTTTGGTCATGGCCTGCCTGAACAGTTTCGGACTTATTCCGGTCTCTTTGGCAGCAGCTTTGAAGCACATCAGCAAATTCTGCATGATCACAGCCCTGGCGGCCATCGGCTTGAACACCAGTTTGGATGATATGAAACAAGGAGGAGCAGCCCCGATGCTCCACGGCTTCATCATCTCGCTGTTGGTTGTCCTGGTAGCCTTCCTGGCCATACGCATGCAGATTTCAGCAGGTGTTCTGGTTTGACACTAGACATTCCCATACGTACTTTGGTGGAAAATCTGACAGCGTTGCTCAACGGCATCCAGTGGGGAAATTGCTTGAGCGTCGGAGAGTTCATAGGATGCATCGGTGCTTCTTTCATCCGAAAAGCGACACCGGTGGCATCCAAGAAATCCTTCAGACAATCCCTCATGGGCGGGCCAGTCGATTCTGAGCGAGGGATGGATGTGAAGGCCGAAAGTACATGACAAAAACAGTGCCTTGCCGTGCTCCCTCCATGGACGCATCACATAGACCGAGCAAGGTTCAACACCATCGTTCGCGGTAAACGAGCAGTGATCGAAAACCAGACCGATATTTTTCTCACCTGTGGAAGGAGCTGTGACGAACCCCTCTTCACAGCTGTTGATTACACTATTTCTGAAGAGGGCGTCGCCGCCGCCGAAGATGAAATCCACCCCGCCTTGAATGAATCCATGGTCGAAGAACAGTGCGTTCTGTTTGCGTTTGGCAAAGCATCTCGGTCCATAAAAACCGTTCGGCTCGCGCTCCTTCTCTGGAAGCGGAGCGACGAACAACGTGTCTTGGCTTCCCAGCAGGCGAACCTTGGAGAGATGGGCGCAGTCGACATCGAGGTAGAGGGCTATGCCCTGTCCTGCCTCACTGCCCTTTCCCGCCCTGTTCTCTATGATGATATGCTCCATTTTCAGGAACTCTCCACTGAAAAAGGCTGTGTAGGAGCGGAAGGTCCCGCGCTTGGGCATCGCATCGATCTTCTGTTTCGCCCCGTCGGAATGGGTGATGATCACCTCTTTCCTGCCTATCATGTGCAAGCTGCGTTTATCGCTGAAAAGCTTTTCGTGATACACGCCCTCTTCAATGATGATCGTGGTCTCCTGCTCATACGGAACGGCGTCCAAGGCTTCCTGGATGCTGCAGTAATGACCTTTGCCTGATGGGTCGACCGTTAATGTTACCATACGATTATCCTATACCAACTTCGACTATTCTGACAGATGGCGAGGGCAAGGTTTTCTTTCTTTGTCTGCTTCTTGAACAGGAAAAAAAGAGTTGCTATGCTTGGGTATGAAACTTGATGCAACCGAACACCGACTGAAGAACGGAATGGCAATAACAATCCGCAGCCTTGAAAGCGAGGATGCGTCGCTTGCAGTCGCCTACATGAGAACCATGTATGCCTCCTCGCCTTTTCTGGCGCGCGAGACTGAGGAATGGAACATCACCATTGAAGAAGAGGCTGCCTGGCTGCAAAAGGCGGAGGCTGACGACAAACGGCTTTTGCTGGGGGCGTTCTGTGACGGTCAATTGGTTGGTTTGTGTGATTTCTCTCCGGTTTCCACAATGAAGCGCATGGTTCATCGCTCGCAATGCGGCCTTTCGGTGGCACCGGATTTCCAACACAAGGGAATCGGGCAGTTGCTTATATATACCCTGTTGGAGCGGGCAAAACAAGCCGGGTATGAGCAGATGGAACTGGAGGTTGTTTCTTCAAATTCGAAGGCCGTCAATTTGTACAACAAGTTCAATTTCACCAAATGCGGAACCATTGAAAGAGGCATGAAGTACAAGGACGGCACCTATGCCGACCTTGACATCATGATGTGCAGGCTCACGTAAGCTCGGTCAGGTTGCAAAGAAAGCGTCCCACTCGGCTTGCCTGAATCCGACGAGCACTGTTGCATCACAGACGAGCAAAGGCCTTTTCACCAGCATGCCGTCACTGCTGAGCAGGTCCAGGATTTGGTCGGTATCCAGGCCGGGAAGCTTGTCCTTGAGGCCGAGGCTCCGGTAGAGCTGTCCGCTGGTATTGAAAAATTTCTTGCTGTCGATGCCACTCTGGGCGATGATTCGCCCAAGCTCCTGTTTGCTTGGTCGGTCTGCTTTTATGTTCCGATAGGTGAAGGCGATGTTCCTGCTTTCCAGATAGGCAACTGCTCGCTTGCAGGTGGAACAATTGGGATAACAAAAGATGGTCACATCCGGTCTCCTTCCTGTCATGGTAACAGAAGAAAAGCCGGCCTGCAATTGGACAAATTTGCCCAATCCCCTAGACCAAAGAGGAAAAAGTTGCTATATACAATATGTTTCCGCTAAAAGGGTTTTCTCAATCCGCCCTCTCTAGGGTGGTCTAGCTTTTATGGTTGTAGTATACTCCTTGCTAGCTGGACTGAGGAAGGGAACACGAAAGGGCTTTGCCTGAGGATATACAGGGTCCGGATTCGGACCGAAAGGATGAACATAGGATGATCGCTGATAAGAGTATCAAAGAATTGGAGAACTCCTCCGTCGCGCTGACGGTCACCGTGACCGCCTCCACCATCGAGAATGATTACAAGGCAGCACTGCAGAAGTACGCCTCTACCATCCAACTCAAGGGTTTCCGCAAGGGCAAGGTACCTGTTTCTGTGCTGGAAGGCAAATTAGGCAAGGCTATCCGCGAGGAAAGCACCTTCAACACCATCGAAGCCGCCCTCAAGGAGGCTCTGGAGAGTGTTGAGGACAAGTACAAACCAATCTCCTTCAGCACTCCCGAATTGCTGGATGAAGAGTCCCTGCTCCCTTTCAAGGCTGATACCGATGTCACCTTCACCGTGAAATATGA
>VMEE01000011.1 GCA_009910795.1 Dehalobacter sp. CP
AACCTCGGATTCCTGACTATAAACGCGATGGTTGCCAGCGATACAGTCCTTGTACCCATCCAAACAGAATTCTTTGCGATCCAAGGGCTATCTATGATCCTGGATTTGGCTAAGGCGATCTCTGAAGGGCTAGGACAGGACCTGAAGCTAAAATATCTGCTGACCATGTACGATGCCAGGACAAAGATGGGCAAAGAAGTAATCACGCGAGTTAGGGAGCTGCTCGGAGAGGATGTCTTTAAGGTAGTTATTCCGAGGAGTATCAAGTTAGCTGAAGCTCCGAGCTATGGGAAGCCCATTCACCTGATAGACCCTGAAGCGCCGGCTGCAATTGCATATTCACAGCTTGCTGATGAGGTGGTCGCATGACAGGAGACTTAATGGACCGTGTTTTTAATGATATTAAGGCCAAAAAGTCAGAATCCTTAACTGATAAAGCCTTAAGCAAACAAACATTAAGTGATGAAACATTAAGCCTTAAGGAGTTGGACATTAAGCTCCTTAATGAGGCCATCGAGGCTGCAAACAACAAGCGTCGAATGATAGGCGTATGGAGCCCAACAATCGCGGCAGCTATGTGGTACTTGAAAGGGACTATTCCCCGGTTCTCTATCAGCGAAGTAGCAAGTCATTGGATTGAAGAGGGACTGGAGAGGGACTATCCCGAGCTGATGCAGAGGATAAGAGAAAGGATGAAGAAATGATTCCTTGTCCATGTGATAAGTAGATCATAAAAGGGGATGGTAATATGTTGGTGGAGGGGATTTAATGGTTTTACTAGAATTCCTAGATTTTTTAAACAAAAATAGTGGTGCTGTTAATGCTATATCTACAATTGGTCTAACAATTATAACATTAATATATGTTCTTTTGACTAGGAATATAAGCAAAGAAACTAAAATGATGAGAATAGCTCAAACCGAACCAAACATTTCTGCAATTATTCAATCAGAAGAAGATTGCATAAAGTTTATACACTTGATTATAAAAAATATAGGATTGGGACCAGCTTATAACGTAAAATTCAAGATAAATCCGGATTACGAGGATAGGATCCTTGGAGGTAAATTATCTGAAATAGGGTTTATAGAGAATGGCTTGCCATATTTTGCTCCAAATCAAGAGTTCAAAATTTTCTTGACAAACATGGCAGAAAGTTATGAAGAAAAAATGAAAAAAACTTTTGAAATAGAAGTAATATACAAAAGCAACATCCACAAAGAGTATAGTAATACATATTTAATAGATTTCTCACAACTGAGAGGATTATCATCGGGTGAATCACCGCTATATCGGATTGCAAACGATATAAAAAAGATCCGAGAAGCATTAATCGACCCTCAACAGGAAAGCAACCAGCAGAAAGGGCAAGGCTAAAAGCTGGCGGAAATTCAAGTAGGTGACAAAAGTGGAGAATACGACACTACTATATGATATGGCATTATATGTAGCTCTGTTATCACTTATTGTAGTTCTTATAGTACCCATTGCTACTTGGCTAAATCGTAAGCGAGTAATTCCAGAAATAGATAAAAACTGATGAAACACTTAGATAAAGAACTCTTGAGGCCATAGGCCACCTTCTGAGGCCATAGATCCCATATCCTCAGCCTCGAAGCGGCACTGGATCATCTCATCCACCTCCGAGAGCCTGATCCTGAAGACCTCAGCTAGGATCTCTTTAGCTGCCTCCAGCTCCAAAGCCTCCAGATTGCGGTGCACTACCCTATTTTGCGGTCTGATTAGCTGCTCAAAGACTCCTGCCATGATGAGCAAATAGGCCGGATGAGAATAAGTACTTTGGCCCAAAATCAATATCAAGCGACCATTTTTACACGAAGGGAATAAGCGATTTAGATACAAAGGGAGGAAGAAGACATGAAATTGAATAGATATCTCTCGGTGCCCAATGCTGCTTTCTTATGTAACGGACTTAATCTTTCTCGTTACATAAGAAGTGACCGGCCGCTATTTTCATAATCGTGAAACAATTAATTTCTGTAGTGCCCTAGAATTTATGGCCCGGAAGAGAACCAGGCAATTTTAAGGGGGGTAGCATGGGGCTCCGGGCCGCTTGGATATGGGGAAAAGGTGGTTATGAAGGTTACCCCGAGGAGGGAAGGCCCAAACAGGAATGGATATCGGGCCTAAATTTTAATATGAGTATGATATTTGTCAAAAGCGTAGGAGGAAGCATCATTAGAGACGTTACTATCAAGGTCGCAGACGAAAAGGACTTGGAGTTCATGCTGGGCCTGGAGACCCTGGGCATAAAAAGAACCGTGGCCTGCGTTATAACATTCCTCAAAGATCAAAACGAGAGATCTTCCAGGGATATCGAGGTGGCCACTGGCCTGAGACAGCCGGAGGTCAGCATTGCCATGCAAACCTTGCGGGAAAGGGGCTGGCTCAAGGAGTATGAGATCAAGAGCAGCGGAAAAGGCAGACCGTTGAAAATCTATGCTTTGCGAGCGACAATCGATGAGATCATAAATTATTGTGAAGCGGAGAAAAGCAGGGAATCTGCTAGGATCTCTGAGGCCATCCAGAAGCTGAAGGACCTGAGTTCGGCATAAAGCTCAGAAAGAGATCTCTCCTTCATACACTTTTGCGCCCAGGCCCACCGCCTCCTCGACCGCCGCCAGGTCCTTCATCAGGAATAGCCGCTCGTTCGCAGTCTCCTTGAAGGCCACGGAGTTCTTCAGGACCTGCGCATATTTCGCTGATTTGGGGAGCTGGACCACATAGCCCATCAGGTCCTCCACCAGGTCGTAGTCGAAGCCGTTGCGCTCCAGGAGCTTGAGGGCATTGTTCCTCGCGCCGGTGGACTTGAACTCGAATCGGTACAGGTCTTTGTTGTAGTAGTCCAAGAGGGCATTGAATAGCTCGTGGTTATCAAAGAACTGCTTGAAGACCCAGAGCTTACCGAGCTTGAAAAATGTGATGCGCTTGCGCCTCTCTACCACGTCGAAGGTATTGGCCTGCATATACGCTCCTTATGCAGCCATACCAGTTCTATCTGGCGTATGAACGCACATGGCAGGAGAAGAGGATGGTGGCTTCGGCGCTGGTGATCAATCGAGGAGAACGACCTGTTGCTCTTTTGTGGCTACGTTCCACCTGCTCTAAAAGATAGATCAAGGCCCGAGGAGAACTACTGTGCAAGCGAATTGACATTCGGGCCAAATCTGCTATAACAGCATAAATTTATAATTTTTGTGATGCTTGTACTGCCAAATTTGGTATTGGTAGTCAAAGCATCGCTTTATATACAGAAAAATTAGACGTTTGATATTTTATTCTCCTTATATTCATTTATATACATTACTTTTTATTTTATCTCTATCTTCGATTAAGGTATATCATAAGCAATCTGACAATCCCAAATTGCCTTTCTTTATAATTTTAGCAGGATTTTATCTTTCTCTACAGCTATTGATTAACCACCAATACCAAATTTGGTAGTAATTAGAGAAATTTGCGTATCCTGATAATAGTTCCTTTCCTACCTGCCACAGATGCCCATCCTATCTCAAAACGATCGTCTTTGAGTATGAGGGGCTTAAGCTGTCGCATCCTTTCTTTGCTGATCCCTAGCAGTCTAGCAGCTTTCGCGATGCTAACCTGAGCTGTCTTATCTTCAATCATCAGCCTGTACAGATCATCAATATGGTCTATGGTCTTCTTGGTAGTAGTGGTTGCCTTTTCTTGGTTCCCTTCTTTTAGACCATGAATAAGGCGGAGCTGGATGAGCTGGTTCTCAGAAAGTGTATCCTGGACTTTATCGAGGGATGCCAG
>VMEE01000012.1 GCA_009910795.1 Dehalobacter sp. CP
GAACAAACGAGGCAAATGCAGCCTTCACCAGGCTAGTGAGCTTAGGATATACGCGCTAACATCATCGCCAAGAAGTGCATGTAACCTGTAATTCCCACCCTCTTTTTTCGGTAGTCACCCCTTTATGCGTTGCAGGAACCAATAGCAACATCATCATCTCGTCAATAGTCCAGATATGATCAGTTATGCCAGCTGCCATAGCTGGAGATCTGGGATCTCATTGTCTTTGATCGCTATTGGATTCTTCTCGCAAGGATTTGAGTTTGAGAGGTCTTCCATAGTTATAACCTGAACAGCGTGGCACTTACTCCCCACTAAAATTTATCCTTCTGTTAATGAGCCATTTCTGAAACCGATTTTCCAAAATAAGCCACTAAAATCAAACTGCGCGCGGCCACCCCACCCTAAAGGATGGGGAATTCGTGACCCTCCGTGCTCCCGATGTAATAGTATATGCACAAAACGAGCGCGGGTGAGAAGAGGAAGATCCTGAAGAAGGAGGCCCTGGAGCTGGAGAGATTCAAGTATCGCACTGAAGGCAGCTAAGATCCTGCCAGATGCCAGGAGAGAGGCCCGAGAGCTGGAAAGCCATGCAGAAGAGCTGAAGACCTCGGAATCAACACGGCGAGCCGGGAAGGTTAAATAGTTAGCAAACTATGGCATATCCACTGGAGGCATATTTAGTTGGTTTGCTCAGATCCCTTTGAAGAGGTGGTACATGTGATACCTAAGAATGAAGTAACGGAGGAGTGTGAAGAGAGCTTTATTGATGGCATCAGAAAAGGCCTAGAGGACTTTGCAAAGGGAAATTATATCGTCTTTGAGGATGACGATGAGCTAGAAGCCTATATGATGAGCCTTTAGATTCTCGATTTTTAGATCTGTTATGGTTTTTGAGTCTATTGTCACAGGCCATTTTAGCAAGAAGTATGCCAAATTAACGGGTAAAAACAAGGCTTTTAAGCAACAGGTCGTAAACAAAATGAAAGGGATTCGCCAGAACCCTGAGATTGGCGAACCCAAAAGTCACGACCTTAGAGGCCTTCGTGGCTTGCATATCACAGAGCATTACGTTATTGTCTATCTCATCTTCAAAGATTATGTGATATTTATAAATTTAGACCACCATGATAAAGCTTACGAAGCTGTAGAAGGCCTGATGAATCGCGTTTTAGAGGATGACAAATTACTTACTGAACTAAAGCAGGCGAATATTCCAACAGAAGAATTTGACAGAATCATAAGAACCATAGGTAGGCGCTGAGCCCTCCCTTTTTCTCTCCTTAATCCTTAAGGATTAAGTCTTATGCCTTAATGGATACGATCTTAAGGCAATAAGGCTTAAGGATTAAGCATGATGGTGATAGCGATAGCGAACCAGAAGGGAGGCTGCTCCAAGACTACAACATCCGTCAATCTTGCAGCAGCCTTAGCCCTCCGAGGCAAACGGGTCCTATTGATTGACCTTGATCCTCAAGGAGCGGCTACAGCTCACCTGGGGATCAGTGACTTTGATAACGGCATGGATCAGGTATTGATGAACGGCCTTAGCTTGGAACAATGTACTATGGTCCATTCAGTAGCTGGATTAAATGTCATCCCTTAGGTGGCTCACTCATCGACTGATTCTAACTTGAAGAAATCACGGTCATACTGTGGCTTGAAATCGGGGTGATCCTTCATTACCTCTTCAACAGCTATTTCCAGGATGCTCTCCTTGGTTTCCTTAGCTTTAGCCTTCTTTCCGAGGCTATTCATTCTCAGAGACCAATAGATCATGCGTAGCTCATTCTGTACATAATCGCCACGCCGAATATGATCTATTTCGTCTTTAACCTGTTCCCTCATTTCTTTTAACTTCTCATTCATCAAAAGTTCCGCCTTAGATCTATCTATCCCATGATAGATAGATATATACATAGATAAAGATTTCCCTCATAAGAGACTTAAGTTGAAGAATTAGAGATGAGAACGGAAAGCCGGATGTTTCAAGGGAGGATAGTAAATATGAACAGGAACATGTTAAAATTAATTGTAATAATCGTGTTAATGACTTCTGTTGTAGCCGCAAGCGAATGGACCAATTACAATAAAAGCGGTATGAGTTTTATGTACCCTAGCGAATGGGGAAGCATAGAAAGTTGGACGGGAACGGTCCTAGGTGATAACCAAACCTTCGCACTATCGATCACTATGCATAGAGAAGGCTGTTATCCATTAGTTGATCATCCTAAACTTATGGATTTTATTTTAAAGGCTTGGGGACGCCAAATGTGGGGAACACCTGACGGAGAGCCCATAACTCAATTTTATGAAAACGATTTAGGGCCTTATTCATTTGCTACGCAAATTTACAAGAATCCTGATCAAGCACTTATATGTGAGATGCAAGGATATTTAGCAAATAATGTAACTGTGACTTTTGCCCAAGCAAATTGGAATATGAAAGACCCTCTAATGGGTGAGAACGTGCTTAAATTAGCCAAACTCCGAGAATCATTCAAGGTTACAACTCCCAATGCCAAACAAACGATCGCTCTTAAGACTTAATCCTTAAGGATTAAGGGAAACGATCTTAACCAATAAGGCTTAAGGATTAAGCATGATGGTGATAGCGATAGCGAACCAGAAAGGGGGTTGTGGCAAGACCACAACAGCGGTTAATCTGTCGGCTTGCCTTGCTGCCAAAGGGAAGAAGGTCTTGCTAATAGACCTGGATCCTCAGGGATCAGCTACAACTCACCTGGCAATCAGTGAGTTCGATAACACCATGTATGAGGCCATGATGGGCGATCTAAGCCTATCACAGATCATCAAGCCCACTGAGATTGAGGGGCTGGATATGATCCCTGCAGACAAGCGGCTAGGAAGGGCTGAGATGGAGATTGCAGGTAAATCCATTGCAAGGGAGAGAATCCTTAAGCCTAAGGTAAGTGCGCAAAACGGATACGATTTTATCATCATCGATACGCCGCCCAACCTCGGATTCCTGACTATAAACGCGATGGTTGCCAGCGATACAGTCCTTGTACCCATCCAAACAGAATTCTTTGCGATCCAAGGGCTATCTATGATCCTGGATTTGGCTAAGGCGATCTCTGAAGGGCTAGGACAGGAC
>VMEE01000013.1 GCA_009910795.1 Dehalobacter sp. CP
ATGGAGTAGTCTGCGTGACCTGGTTTGGCAAGCTTGTCGGAGCCATCTGTCCGCCTGTCATGCCATATATTGCATTATTTACGAATATTATTGTTATATTCTCGCCTCTAGCTGCAGCATGGACTGTTTCTGCTGTTCCAATCGCAGCTAAATCACCATCACCTTGGTATGTGAATACAATATTAGTCGGAATAGCTCTTTTTAATCCTGTTGCGACTGCCGGAGCCCTGCCATGCGGGGCTTGTACCATATCACATGCAAAAAAGTTATAGTTCATGACTGCACAGCCTACAGGAGCTACTCCTACAGTATGGCCTTCAATTCCAAGCTCATCTATTGTTTCTGCCACCAGCCTGTGTATTATTCCATGAGTGCATCCCGGGCAGTATGTAAAAGGTACATCTAGGAGCGCTTTTGGTTTTTGAAATACTATAGCCATTATTTCATACCTCCTGTTATTTTCCTTATTTCAGTCAATACCTCTTCAGGAGAAGGTATTATACCTCCTGTCCTTCCATAAAAGGCTACAGGTCTTCTTCCGTTAACTGACAGTCTGACATCATCCACCATCTGTCCCATGCTCATTTCCACACATAAAAAAGCTTTTGTATGAGGTATATGTTTTTCAATATACATGTCAGGATATGGCCATAAGGTCACAGGCCTGATTAGTCCTGCTTTTATTCCTTCTTTCCTTGCCATATTGACAGCGGTTCTGGAGATTCTGGAGGATGCCCCGTATGCCACGATAATTATATCTGCATCTTCAGTCATATATTCATCGGCTTTCTGCTCTTCCTGTTTTATAGTCTCGTACTTTTTAAATCTTTCTTTTACAAGCGCTTCCAGTGACTGAGGTGTAAGATAAAGTGAGTTCACTACATTATGAGGTCTCTTATCGCCATGACCGCATGCAGCCCATGGTTTTTCAACCTGTACTGATTCTACTGCTTGTTTTATTTCTACAGGTTCCATCATCTGGCCTAACATTCCATCAGACAGTATCATAACTGGCATCCTGTATTTATCAGCATTGTCAAAAGCCAAAGTAACAAGATCCATCATTTCCTGAACAGTTGAAGGGGCATAAACCAAGAGATGGAAATCACCATGACCAGTAGCTCTTGTTGCCTGCCAGTAATCAGCTTGTGAGGGCTGTATGCCGCCTAGTCCGGGTCCGCCTCTTTGAACATTTACAATTACTGCAGGAAGATCGCTTCCGGCAATATATGAAATACCTTCGGATTTAAGGCTTATTCCTGGCGAAGATGAGGATGTCATAGCTCTTTTCCCGTCTGCCGATGCACCGAGCACCATATTTATTGCTGCAATTTCAGATTCAGCCTGCAAGTAAACACCTCCGATTTTCGGCATCTTTTTGGACATGTAAGCCGCTAATTCCGTCTGAGGGGTAATTGGGTAACCGAAGAAGTGCCTGCAACCTGCCATAACTGCTGCTTCAGCTAACGCCTCATTACCTTTCATTAATACTTTTGCCATAATTATCCTACCTTTCTACAATTATTGCCACATCAGGGCACATTATCGCACATGCTGCGCATCCGGTACATTTGGACTGGTCGACAAGCTCTGCAGGATGATAACCCTTGCTGTTAATCTTGTCAGGCGACAGTACAAGGATTTTTTTCGGACAAGCGATAACGCACATCCCGCAGCCCTTGCATAAAGTCTCATTTACTATTGCTCTTGCCATATATTTCCGTCCTCCTTCAAATTTCACACCCAATGTGGATTTTACTCCCATGGTGTTTTTACAAATACTTCAACAGGGTAAAGGTCCTCTGTAATATTTCCAAATGATCTTACATCTTCTTCTGTTAATATATTCTTAGGATATGTTGTGCACAAAATCTCCAAGCCTGAATTATCTGATACTTGTTTTGCATATTCAGATGATTCTATAATATCTTTTGCAACAGTATAACCTTTGAGATGAGAATTATTCACTATATATGTTGCTTTCAATCTGGAAGCAGTCTCAATTGAGCGGAGCATTCCGGTTGCATCCTCAATATTTCCTATCAATGCTCTGTTGCTGTTTATAACATAAAGCATATCATATTCTTTATACTTCATGTTTTTGAAGAACTGCCCCATCACAGTAGCACCTGCATCGTCTCCTCCCATATCAAATATGGAATAACCGTCTGTGTCAAATGCTGAAAATATAGCTGCCGGTATTGCAGGAGCATCAAGGTTGGTGTTGGCATATACAGGTGATATTACTTTTATTCCTTTAGATTCAAGCATCGCGGTATGATCTGAGGAACGGAAATAGGGATTGACTATATCCATATCGGTTAGTGTGACAGCATCTCCATTCTTCTTTAAGTCTATGGCTAGATTTACAGAGAAATTTGTCTTTCCGCTTCCGTAATGCCCGCATATGATTATTATTTTTTTTAGTTTTTTCATCCAACCTGCACTCAAAAATTATTTATTCTGTAGTATATCACTAAATCATGCTAATTCAAACATAAAACTATGAAAAGAGAGCTGGATGCATTTTTTATTGCGCTTAAAGGTATATAAATGTAGAATATATGTTAATTAAGAACGGAGGACTTATTATGGAACCTAAAATATCCGAAATAGCCCAAAGAATCAGAACACTTAGGGAAATATTCGCATTCACAGTTGAGGATATGGCTATAGCTACAAATGTATCCATTGAAGAATATGTTAAGCTTGAAAGCGGCCAGCTGTCCGATTATTCATTTACTTTTTTGTACAGATGCGCAGAGAAATTTAATGTGGACATAGTGGAAATACTTACAGGTGAAAATCCACATCTTGCCCAGTACGCGATTATACGGCAGGGGAAAGGATTGCCAATAAAAAGAAGAGAACACTTCTCGTACAACCATCTTGCTCCGAATTTCAAAAACAAGACTGCTGAACCTTTCTTGGTCAGAGCACCGTATAACGAGAAAGAGCATAATGAACCCATAAAGATGAACAAGCACGTAGGCCAGGAGTTTGACTATATTGTACAAGGTGCATTAAAGTTCAAACATGGAGACCACGAAGAAATGCTATATGCAGGAGACTCTGTTTACTACAATTCAGGAGTAGATCACGGTATGATAGCAGCTTTAGGACAGGAATGTGTATTTCTTGCAATTGTAATGAAAGATATTAACAAGGAGCAGGCATGAGGAATATTAATTTAAGATATGTTGATGAGACATATGATGATAACAATGTACTGACAAGCTACAGGCTTAAATATCCAGACAGCTATAATTTCGGATATGATGTGGTTGATGACATAGCGATAAATGATCCGGGCAGAATAGCTCTGGTATGGTGTAATCCGAAAGGCGAAGAAAGAACATATACATTTTCTGATATTAAAAGACTTTCTGACAAGACTGCAAATTACTTAAGGTCTCTTGGAATTAATAAAGGCGATAAGGTAATTGTCATACTTAAGCGTCATTATCAGTTCTGGTATACCTCAGTAGCACTTCATAAACTTGGAGCAGTTATGGTTCCGGTCACTTTTATGATTACAGCACATGATGCCCAGTATAGGATAAATGCTGCTTCAGTAAAAGCTGTCATATGTACAGCTGAAGGTCAGGCTGCCCAAGCTGTGGATGAAGCCATGGACAAATGTCCCAGTCTTGCCATTCGGACCATGGTGTATGGGCACAAAGAAGGATGGGATGATTTCGATAAAGGCGTTGAAGAAGCAGATGAATATCTGGAAAGAGTGGAAACGCATGTAAAAGAACCTCTATTAATGTATTTTTCATCAGGCACTTCAGGATATCCGAAAATGGTTCTGCATAATCATGCATACTCCTTAGCTCATCTTTTAACTGCAAAGCACTGGCACAAAGTTAATCCTGACGGATTGCATCTGACTATAGCGGATACAGGATGGGGAAAAGCCGTATGGGGCAAGCTATATGGACAGTGGCTGATGGAAGCAGGAGTTTTCGCATTTGATTATGATAAGTTCGATGCAGCGGAAATACTGTCACTTATACCAAAATACAAGATAACTACACTTTGCTGTCCTCCGACAATGTTTCGGTATTTTATAAAGGAAGGGCTGGAAAAATTCGATCTTTCCACTCTTACTCATGCTACGACAGCAGGTGAGGCTTTGAATCCTGATGTGTTTGAAACTTGGTACAAAGTAACAGGTTTAAAGCTTATGGAAGGATTCGGACAGACTGAAACCACACTGACTGTATGTAATCTTGTCAACATGGTTCCAAAGCCAGGGTCCATAGGAAAACCATCTCCTCAGTATGAAGTTGACCTTTTGGATTCTGAAGGTAATGTATGTCCTACAGGCGTGACAGGCGAGATATGCATAAATACCAGCACATACCCTGACGGACTCATGGACTGTTATTACCGAAACAAGGAAATGACTGACTGTGCTATTTTTAACGGATATTATCACACAGGAGATACTGCATGGAAAGATGAGGACGGTTATTTATGGTATGTAGGCAGGAATGATGATATTATTAAGTCATCAGGTTACAGAATAGGCCCATTTGAAATAGAAAGCGTTCTAAATAGCCATCCCAAAGTGTTAGAAAGCGCGGTTACTGGAGTTGCAGATGAGATAAGAGGACAGGTTGTAAAAGCAACAGTAGTGCTTGCAAAAGGCCAGAATCCTTCAGAAGAGCTTGTACAGGAGCTCCAGGATTTCGTCAAGCGTGAAACTGCACCATATAAGTACCCGAGAATTATTGAGTTTGTTGATCTGCTTCCAAAAACAATTAACGGGAAAATCCGAAGGGCTGCAATAAGACAGCAGGATAATAAATAGAAAAATATGATATTTTACGTGAAAAATATATTTTTTGATTGAATACTGTTGTTTAGGAGATTTTTTTAATATAATATAAGGTAAGCAATTTTATATTGTAAAAAGCTTAATTTAAATAAAGGGAGTCAGAAATGAAGAAAAACCGAGTAGTAAAAATTTTAACATTGGTGTTAGCGATTGTATTAGTGCTTTCATTAGCAGGTTGCGGACCAAAGGGTAAAGTAAAGGATGTAGTGGAACTTTTTGTTGAAAGGGCAAATGCTTTGGATTATCAGGGCATGTTTGACATTATGTCATCTGAATCAATAAAAGAGATAAGAGGAAATAAATCCATTGCGGATTTTCTTGCTGAAAAGTCATCAGAAGAAATAGCAGCAGCAATTGTAAAACAGATACTTCCAGTATCAGTAAGTGATCCTGTAAAATTTCTGCAGACACTCACTTTTGATTATGAAGGCGCAGACATAAGAGAAGATTTTTCTTCCATATATGCTGTAGTAACTTATGAGTCAGACGGACAGACAGTTACAAAGGATGCAGTCTTCAATATGCTTAGGAAGAATGTATCAGAACCCTGGACATTGAGGGATATCGCACTGTAAGACGTACAGTACATTAGTATCTGTATAAAGAAAAAATAAGAGGAAGGCCTGGTGCTTTCCTTTTTTTATGGAAAGAAAACACATCATTTGGTATACTGATATTCAAGGAGCGTATGATATGAGGACATTTATCGCGATTAATTTTAATCAGGATGTAAAGAACCGTTTAATTAACATTGAGAGAAGTTTAAAGAACATGTCTGAAAAAGGCAGATTCACTTCCAAAGACAATCTGCATCTGACCCTTATCTTTCTTGGCGAAATTGCAGAAGAAAGAGTAAAACTCGCACAGTTGTGTGTGAAGAATATTTCGGCACCTGAGTTCGACATGGTTGTTAACAGGTTAGGAAGATTCAAAAGACCTGAAGGTGATATATACTGGGCAGGTATAGAGACTAGCCCGGTTTTGACTTCAATCTATAGCCAGCTCTACAGTAACCTGAATTCATATGATTTCTATATTAAGGATAGTGAATATGTACCGCACCTCACGCTTGCAAGAGATTATGTCCTGAAGGACGAAGAGGTAATGGAAAAGTACAAAGAAGGTTTTGAGAAGATAACAATACAAGTTGAAAACATACAACTCATGAAATCTGAGATGATTGATAACAAACTTACATACACTGCACTTTATACAAAGGAGCTGGATTCAGCTAAATAATATCAAATTCGTCTATGTATAGGTGAATTGCATACTAAAAGAGCATCAGAATCTGCCTGATGCTCTTTTTGCTTTGTAATTACTTATTTTATCTGTCTATCTTTACAGTCTTCTTAAGTTCAAGCGACTTTTCTATGGCATTCATCACTAATACCGGCATTAAAAGCTCATCATCTGAAA
>VMEE01000014.1 GCA_009910795.1 Dehalobacter sp. CP
ATCAAACTCTCCATAAAAACTATTTACGGAGCTTGATTCAGCTCTTGTTTTACTAAAATTCATTGACGAGTCTAGCTTTTAATTCATTCTTGTTGTTCAGTTTTCAATGACCTTTGCGCTTCTTTCAGGCGTTCCCGCCCCGAGACGCTTTATTATAATAGCACGCTGTTTTGACACTGTCAACAGCAAATCACAAGGAATTCGATATTTTCTTATACATTATGCAGAAGTGTTCTTTGCAGCTATTCGGCCAGTTTAAAACTATTTCTGTCCATCGGTTTTATTATTTTAATAATAAATCATCAGCGCTATTAATTATGATGTCCAAAAAATACTGTTTCTGTTGCTGATGATTTTATTATATGAAGAAGAATTAATGAGCGTTCTTTGTCTCTAAAAAAATGATCGTTTTTAATTAATAGATCCTACGATCTAATTCGAATAAATTTTCTCTTGCCGACCTTCAAGATATCACCGTCCGAAAGACGAATGGCAGCCTGCGAATCTGAGAGCTTTTCATCGTTAAGCTTCACTCCGCCCTGTTCAACCAGTCTTCTGGCTTCTCCCCTGCTCGGGGCAAGCGCTGCATTGACCATCAGCGTAACCAGTTCGATCGTGCCGTCCTTCGATGCACCAAGTTCCGCAAGGCTATATTCAGGCATCTCATCTGGAGCTTCTTTTTTCTGGAACATTTTAATAAATTCGTCTTTTGCCTGATCGGCTTCGGAATCTCCATGATAAATTCGGACAATCTCCCATCCCAGACGCATTTTTAAGTCACGCGGATGAACGCTGCCGTCAGCAAGGCCCTTTTCTAGACGGCGAATTTCGTCAACAGGCACTTTTGTGACCAATTCGAAATAGCGAATCATCAATTCGTCCGGCAAAGACATCGTTTTTCCAAACATTTCTCTGGGGCTTTCATAGACTCCGATGTAATTACCAAGACTTTTACTCATTTTATGAACGCCGTCAAGCCCCTCAAGGATTGGCGTTGTTAAAGCAACCTGCGGTAATTGCCCATAATCTTTTTGCAGCGTACGGCCCATGAGTAAATTAAACTTCTGGTCTGTCCCTCCTAGTTCGACGTCGCTTTGCAGCGCTACCGAGTCATAGCCCTGCATCAACGGGTAAAAGAATTCATGAATGCTCATCGGCCGTTCCTCCTGATATCTCTTGGCAAAATCATCTCTTTCCAGCATTCTGGCAACCGTACAATTGGAAGCTAACTTAATGACCTCTTCAAAACTGAGCTTTGAAAGCCAGGTGGCATTAAACTCAATCCTTGTTTTAGCGGGATCGAGAATTTTAAATATCTGTTCTTTATAGGTTTCCGCATTCCGAAGCACTTCTTCTTCGGTCAATGCCTTTCTAGTTTCGGATTTTCCCGTAGGATCACCTATCCTGCCCGTAAAATCTCCGATGATGATCACTGCCTGATGCCCCAGATCCTGAAACTGTCTCATTTTCTGCAAAGGAACGGTATGTCCCAAATGAATATCTGGAGCCGTCGGGTCAAGTCCAAGCTTAACCGTCAGCGGTTTATTTGACAAAAGGGAATTCTTTATTTTTTCTTTCAGTTCATCCTCCGGCACAATCTCAGCAGCACCTGTTTTTAATATCTCCATTTGTCTTTGTACTTCTTTGTCTAAATCGATCAATTTAAAACATTCCTTCCATTCTTCGATATACCTTAAGTACCTTGTCTTCCTTATAAAGAATAATAAAATCAATTTATCAAATACACCGCCAGAATATATAAAATTTGGAGCTGACATGGTGCTATATAAAGTTCTTTGCGCTTAAGCATCTTATATTATAAAGAAATATAAATTTTATATCAACCTCTTACCAAATTGATACTGTTTTTACAGCCTTTAAAATATGATATAATGTTTTGAGCTTATTAATCTATATACTTATTAATAAGTCTTTATCTAGGAGGCAAAAAATGGCTAATAACAATGATTATCATAACCGTAATGCAGATCAGAAAAACAGGCGGGTTCACCCTGTCAAAAAGAAAAAAAAGTTTTTTAATACACCCTACTTCAGAATTCCTCTTCTTATCATCATTCTACTCATTGTGATTTTAGGTATTTACTTAATTGTTGCTGTTGCAAAAACCCCCAAATTAGATGTTGAGCTGCTGACAGGTCAGAAACAATCCTCTGTGGTCTATGACAATGAACAGAATTCGATTGCCCAGCTTCACTCCACCGAAAACAGACTGCTGGTCGACTATGAAGACATACCGGACACAGTGAAGGAAACGTTTATTGCGGTGGAAGATAAACGGTTTTATAAACATTTTGGGGCAGACCCGGTTCGGATTATCAAATCAGCTTTTAATAACCTGAAGGCCGGCAAAGTCGTCGAAGGCGGCAGCACCATCACGATTCAGCTCGCCAAAAACGCTTTTATTGAAGATCCGACGGCACAGAGGCTTTCGCGCAAGATCCAGGAAGCCGTTCTGGCTCTTCAGATTGAGCATGCTTACACCAAAAATGAAATTCTGACCTTTTATTTGAATCGGATTTACTTAGGGGAATCGTCTTTCGGAATCCGGACCGCTTCTTTGACTTATTTTAACAAAGAACTTAAGGATCTGAATCCGGCTGAAATCGCCATGCTGGCCGGCCTCCCTCAAGCTCCAAGCGGTTATGACCCATACTTTTATCCGGAAAAAGCCAAAGCAAGACGAACAATCGTCCTGGGTGTGATGAGAGACAATGGCATTATTACACAGGCTGATTATGACAAGTATGTCGATACACCTTTCACGTTTGTTGACCAGGTTAAATCCAAACAAAAGAATGTCCAAATGCCCGAAATTGCAACGCGCAACAAACAACACCCTTATTTTGTTGATTATGTAATTTCCGAGCTTCAGGCTAAATATGGCTTTACACCTGAACAGATCTATAGCGGCGGTTTAAAGATTTATACGACTGTAAATTCAAAAATCCAGACCAAAGCCGAGGAAGCTTTTGCAGACCCCAAGAATTTCCCTGCTAACAGTAAGGACGGGACTTCCGTTCAAGGTGCTATGACTGTACTGGAGCCCGATAGCGGGGCGATCGCAGCAATGGTAGGAGGCCGGGAATACACTCCGATGGGTTTGAACCGCGCTTACCAATCCAAAAGGCAGCCCGGATCGACTGCCAAGCCACTGGTTGTCTATGCGCCGGCACTTGAACACGGCGGTTATTATCCTGGAACAGTATTCGATGATATGCCAGTTAAATTTAATAACGGTGATGGCACTGTCTGGGCCCCGACGGATTATGACACCATTACTTCCGGTTGGCGGGGTTTGATCACGATGCGCGAAGCTGTCGAGGACTCTGTAAACGTTTACGCCGTAAAACTCTTAAGCTCTCTCGGGGTTGAAAACGGTTGGCAGTTCGCCAAGAATAATCTGGGGCTTTCCCTAACCAACAATGACAAAGTATTAAGCATGGCCCTCGGGACATTTGATATTTCCACCCTGCAGAT
Organism: Dehalobacter sp. CP; assembly: GCA_009910795.1. The sequence continues at coordinate 3,499 of VMEE01000014.1, forward strand.
GGCCTCAGCTTACGGAACATTTGCCAATAACGGAGTCAAAGCTGAACCTTACAGTGTTATTAAAGTCGTGGGCCCTGACGGTAAAACGCTGGTCGAAAACACGTCTTCCGAGAAAAGAGTGATGAAAGAAACCACCGCTTATTTGATGAATGATCTCCTGAGAAGCGTTGTAACCTCCGGAACAGGCACAAAGGCCCGAATTGGCAATTGGTATATCTGCGGTAAGACGGGTACCACATCCCTGGATCCTGCTAAATTCGGCAATAGGTCCGGTAATCCCGATGCCTGGTTTGCCGGCTATAGCCCAAAATACGCGGGGGTTGTCTGGATGGGGTATGATCAGACAGATACAAGCCATTACCTGTATAAGGTATATGGCGGCAGCTACCCGGCCAGCATCTGGAAACAAGTCATGACGGTTGCCCACGAAGGACTGGCAGTTCAGTCAAGTATCAGCCGTCCCGAAGGGCTTACGACCGTAAAATTCGATTCCAAATCAGGTCTTCTGCCAAGCAGTCTGACTCCTTCGGAATTTGTTAAAACAGAGATATGCGCAACAGACAGTGTCCCTACAAAAGTCAGTGATGTTTGGGTCGAAGTGAATGTCGATGCCAATAACCCCAATCTTTTAGCCCCCGTAGGCAGCATGAATGCCATATCGAGGATTTGCCTGAACGTTCTGGACCGGCCTAAAGATGTGACCTGGCCGTCGGACGAAGCCCCCTATAAGGCTCCGGACAAATATGTGAATGAAAGTGGCGGCTCTACCAGCGGTGAGACTCCACCGGCAGGAGATTCAAGTATTCCTCAATTGTCTTTGTCTTCTCCGTATTATGACGGATCGAGCACCGTTGTTCAGCTTCCGGTTTCTAACTATAACAGCAAAAAATATACCGTTAAGCTGTATATCAAGAAACCGGGACAATCCTATCTTGAAACGTATGTGCCGGAAGACGGAAACAAGAGGACGATTCAATACCGTTTAAATCTTTTCGGTGCCGGAGCCGTCTCCGGGACCTACACCTTCTGGGGTGTTCTGATGGACAATGACTCTTTTACAGAGGGTCCTCCGTCAAATCCCGTAACGTTGGAAATCAGTAATTGACGATGCCTCTAAAAAAATACTGCCGATGGTTTAGATAACCTCGGCAGTGTTTTTTTTGTGGCTAGTATACCGTTCTCTAATAACTAGACATTTAAACCTTCATAGCTGGGTCTGTGTGCCACAGTTCCAGCGTAAGCAGAGCATGGATGCGGAGCGCGGCTGTTAGCGCCACGGAGGGCGCTATCTGCCGAGAGCGGAATGTGGCGCGCAGACCAGACCCAAATATATATATTTATCAACTTATTCAAAGATCAATGTACTAGTTTACTTTAATTCAACGATCGTAACCCCGGAATCGCCTTCGCCAAACTCTCCTAAGCGGTAAGCAGCAACATGGGGATGTCTCTTCAAGAACTGATGAATGCCTGCCCGCAGGGCGCCTGTCCCTTTGCCATGAATCACACTGACCTGATTGATTCCTGTAATCACAGCATCATCCAGATACTTATCCAGCATCAGGATGCCCTCTTCAACCAGTTTTCCCCGAAGATCAATTTCACTTCTGAGATTTACCGCTTTGCTCAGCCCGAAAGTACCTTTGATTGTTTTTTCAAAATGCTCTGGTTTCCTCGTCTCATCGACCAACCGGATTTCAGACAGCGGAACGCTGACTTTCAAAATGCCCGTCTGGACCAGCACTTCATTGTTGTTATCAGGTTTTTGCAGGACCTGGCCTTTCTGTCGAAGATTGGGCATATAGACCGTTTGCCCCGGTTCTACCTGCCCGGGCTTCGGTCCGGATTTGTTTCTTTCGGCGTACCCGGTTTCATATACCTTTTCGGAGAGTTTTTTTAGTCCCTGACGTGTTTTCTCCAGGGCTGCTTCCTGTTCACGCCGTTCTTTCTTCTGGGCTTCCTTGATTTCTTTGATGATTCCTTCGGCTTCGAGTCTGGCCTGACGGACAACTTCTACAGCCTCTTCTTTGGCTTTACGAAGAATATCTTCGTATTTCTCTTCTAATTCCAGATTCTTTTTCTTAAGCTCCGCGGCTTTATGTTCAGCCTTCTTCTGCTCTTCTTCCACACTCCGTTTTTTGAGTTCAATCTCTCTTTGCGTATCCTCAAGGTTCTCCAGGAGATCGCTCTCCTTCATGTCCCGTTCAGAGATAAAGGAGCGGGCTTTTTCCAAAATACCACTGCCAAGTCCAAGCCGCTGGGCAATCGATAAGGCATTGCTGCGTCCGGGAATACCGGTGAGCAGGCGGTAGGTGGGCTTTAGCGTTTCCGGATTAAACTCAACTGAAGCATTTTCAACCCCGGGTGTATTGTAGGCAAAGGTCTTTAATGCACCGTAGTGCGTCGTAGCCACCCCGCAGCTTCCACGCTCCAATAATTCCGCAAGGATCGCCATGGCCAGGGCAGCCCCTTCTCCCGGATCTGTCCCGGCCCCAAGCTCGTCCAGCAGAACCAGGGAACGGCTGTCGGCTTCCCGGGTAATATCCACAATATTGGTCATATGCGCGGAGAATGTACTTAATGACTGTTCGACACTCTGCTCATCACCGATATCGACAAAAATCCGAGTGAATATCCCAAGCCGGGAATCACTTTCGACCGGAATATGCAGACCGGACTGCATCATCACCGCCATAAGGCCGATTGTCTTCAGCGTCACAGTCTTCCCACCGGTGTTCGGACCGGTAATAATCAGAAATTGATCATCTATCCCGAGTTCGACGGATATCGGTACAACAGGCCCGGTGAGCAGCGGATGTCTCGCGCCGATCAGCTTGACCTCCTGTTTATTCATTACGAGCGGTGACCCGGCTTCCATATCTTCACTTAGACGGGCTTTCGCCAGAATGAAATCCAGCTTAATCAAGGCTTCATTCAACAGCAGGATTTCCGGAATCCTGGCGGCAACGCTTGCTGTAAGCTGCTGAAGAATCCTTTGAACTTCCCTGTTCTCTTTCAGGGTGATCTCCCTCAGTTCATTGCCAAGCTGGACCACTGCCATCGGTTCGATGAAAAGCGTCGCGCCGCTGGCTGACTGATCATGGACAATTCCGGGAAAAGCGGAACTGTATTCCATTTTGATTGGAACCACATAACGGTCCCCTCTGCTTGTGATGACATTGTCCTGAAGCATCTTTTGATAGTTCGGATTTCTTAAAATACCATCGAGGCTTTCCTTAATCCGCTGCTGGCTTGTTCCTTTCGCTTTCCGCAGTCTGGCCAGCTCTTCGGAAGCCCGGTCATTGATATCCCCGTCCTCGGAAACACTGCGGGAGATATCGTCTTCTATCTCTTTCTGCGGTACAATCCCATCGACCGTTTCTCTGAGCGTATCTAATTCGCTGTACGGATCTTTTCCTGCCTGGCTTCCTTCCAGCAGCGTATTCTTCAGGCGGCGGGCAGTTTTCAACGTATCTCTGATTTCCAGCAATTCTTCCGGATTTAAGGTTCCGCCCCGGTCGCATCTTTCCAGATAAGGACGAATTTCCCGCGCGCCTCTGACTGAAAACAAAGGGTTCATCCTAAGGAGAATTTTCCCTTCGTCCGTTTCACGGAGCAGCGCTCTCACGGTACGCAGATCCAACTCCGGAACAAGGGCTTCCGCTAATTCTTTCGCCCCGGGAAGCATGCAATGATTCCTAAGCCGTTCTCTGACTGCGCCAAAATCCAGTTTTGCCAGGACTTTATCTGAAGCTATCAATTTATGTTAGCACCCCTCTGTAAAAATGTCCTCTGGTAAAGCCATCGGGATAAAGCCCCTCCAGGCTTTTCATCGCTTCTTCTGTTTCCTCTTTGCCTATGTTCTTGCCTCCAGCCGTTTCTTGCCAAAGCCGATGAAAGACTGCAACGGCACGTTCAGCCTGGGGCAGGGATGCCCGAAGCAGTTCCAGCCGGATATTTCTGATGCCCATATCGGCTATTTTAGACAGTTCGGTTACCAGATTCAAGGTTTTGGCATTGAAGACATGCATCCGGCACGCTTGATCCGCAGCCAGTGGGAAGTGATAGGCCATGCGGTCCTTCAGGTACAGGTCTTTGTTTTGACAGGCCTTTCCGCATTTGTTGCGGGCTTCGTCTTTCCCCTCCCCCAGCACAGCGCCGGGAAGACAAAATTCACTGACCATCATTTCCATATCGCCAAACACCAGCAACTCAATGCCTTCGGATTTGCCCAGAACAGCAAGCTGTTCCTGACTTAATTCCATGGAAAGGGCTGCCTGCCTTCCGCCTGCCCTGCGAACCCATTCCAGCGCCGCTTCGTTAAAACAATGCATAAAATAATCCGTCTCCCAGGTCCACTCGGGATCAACGGTCTTCACCATTTCGATTTCCGCCAGATTCCCGGCCATGATCACCGGCCTTACCGGCCACTCAGCCACCTTTGTCAGATCCTTCAGCACCTGCTCACATTGGGACTGATTCAGGATTCGCGGCAGTCTCCATAGTAGCGTTCTTCCCCGGCTTTGACACGTATCGAGTGCCTTCTGCAGCTCTGCCAGGGTAAGGGGTGGTCTGGACCGCCAGTGTTCTCCGCCCAGGATGATTCTGTCCGCACCGGACTTCAGTAACGGCGCAATCATGGAAGAATCCGTCACCGCAGCACTGAGCCAATGCTTGCCTGTTCCGGTTTTTCCCGATACTGTCCGGCCGGCTTTGAGCTGTTGATTCCAAGCGTGGGTCCGCTCCTGATACGCATTGAAGGTCAGCGCCGGCTTGCTGTGAGACGGTTCCAAAAGCTTCTCCACCGCAGCGCGCCGCAATTCATTCAACGCACTCACCGGTATCATCAGATCCCCTTCCAGCGCTGTCGCTAATTCTCCCAGATAAAACGGGGTATTCCCCAAACGCCCCAGCTGTTTTACCAGAACCTCCTGTGTCAGTGGCCGGTTCTGTGCTTCCTGAGCCTCACACTGCGATTCCAGCGCAACGTGTTGCTGGTCGTCCCAGACGGTTAGGCGCAGTTTTTGTCCAGCTTTTCCGGACAGTTGCATCTTTAACGGCCGCTTGCGCATTTCCTTGCCTTCCTGGAAACTGAGCCGGGCCTGGGCAATCAGCTGCTCATCGTGCGTTTTAAATACCCGGTCCCCGATGTTCGCAGCACCTTCAAATTCGATGGTGACCGTATCTCCGGGCGCCGCGCATTCGACCGTTTTGCCGCCGGGGACCATTATCTTTCCGACGCTGATCCCTTCGCGGCCTCTTTTTGTCCAGATTTCCAGCCCATCCCCAAGTCCCAGTTCACGGTCCAGCTTCAGTGTCAGGCGGTTGTTTTTTAGATCCGTAATTCGGCCCAGCATGGTACCACGATTGTTCGGGCGGCTGAAGCTCATCATTTCAGCTCCCTGGTAACCCTGAAAGTATCCGGTTGTAAAATCCCGGTTAAAAATCTGAGTCAGCTCATAGAGATCCCGGGCCGTGATTTCCTGTCCTTTTTGTTCCTGTAAAAAATCCAGGGCTTTACGGTAGACCCGGATGACCGTTGCCACATATTCGGGCCTTTTCATCCGGCCTTCTATCTTCAGTGAGCGCACACCGATCCGCTGCAGCTCCCCGAGATTGTCCAACAATTTCAGATCACGCGGGCTCAGAAGGTGCTCCCCGGTCTTCCTTCCTTCCAGCAGATCCCTGCCTTTGCCGTCGACCAGACTGTAGGCCATCCTGCAAGGCTGCGCACACCGTCCGCGGTTGCCGCTCCGTCCCCCGATATAGCTCGACATCAGACACTGTCCGGAATAGCTGATACACAGTGCGCCATGTCCAAAAACCTCGACATCCAGCTCCGTCGCCTGAACCATTTTTTCTATTTCCGGCGCCGAAGTCTCCCTGGCCAGAACAACCCTGGAAAAACCCATTTTTTCAAGTTGCTTCAGCCCGTAAATATTATTCTGAGTCATCTGCGTGCTGGCATGAAGCTTCATTTCCGGCAGAACTTTCCGGATAAAATTCGCAACTCCGATGTCCTGAACAATCAACGCGTCTGCACCAAGTGAATAAAGCTGATAGACATAGTCCGCCAGCTCTGAGAATTCGCTGTCAGCCACAAGAATATTTAACGTCACATAGACCTTAACGCCGCGTTCGTGCGCGTACGTCACGGCCTTAAGCAATTCCTCCGAATCAAAATTCGAGGCCGAAGCCCTGGCATTGAACATTTTGCCTCCGAGATAGACGGCATCGGCTCCATTTTCCACCGCAGCCTTCAATGCCTCGTAACCCCCGGCCGGTGCAAGAAGTTCTATCTTTTTATTTGTATGCTGCCGCGGACTGCTGCCAAAATCTGAATGCATGGTTGCGTTCTCCGTTCCTGTTTCATCTTGTCTTTTTCTGCTTTTCTTCTAATCATACCACACTATCATTTTGCGGCAAATTTTTTAGATTCTATTTCTATACGCTTCATGCGTATCCGGATCGTTGGCAGCGAGCTCGCCAAGCGCCCAGATCAGCTCCTTTAATGTTCTGTCCAGATATTCGTATAAAAAGGCGCTTTATCTTTATAGGAGAATATTCCCATCCCCAAAACTGTTGTAATAAAAATTTATCAACTGTATAATCTATATACGAACATATGTTCTATTACGTTGTGGGCGGGATAATATGAAAGTTGTTATGAAACCCATAGAAGTATTAGCTTCCTTTAAACTTGATGGAGTGTCCACACCATTAAAGTTTAAAATTCAAGAACTAAACGATATTCCTTCTATCATTGCCATTGAGCATGTCGCTTTTCGTTCAGAGGAAAAATTAGCCGGAAACAAGATGATCACGTTTCGATGTCAGAGTACAATTAATGGTGTGATAAAGGTTTTTGAATTAAAATTTGAACCTAGTACTGGTAAATGGTTTTTATATAAGATTTAAGGTGGTTGTTGTGAGTAAGCGCATTATTTTTCATGTTGATGCTAACTCTGCCTATTTATCTTGGGAAGCTGTTCACCGTCTTCAACATGGAGATTCTCTGGATTTAAGAACTGTACCTTCAGTTGTTGGCGGCAATCAGGAGACAAGGCACGGGATTATTTTAGCTAAATCAATTCCAACAAAAAAATATGGCATCATTACAGGAGAATCTGTTTTTGCTGCAAAAATAAAATGTCCACAACTTATTGTTGTCCCGCCAAATTATTATCTTTATATGCAATGCAGTGCTGTCTTCGGAGATATATTGCGTGAATACTCTCCTTTGATAGAGCAATACTCAATCGATGAATATTTTTTGGATTATACAGGAATGGAAAAGGTACTTGGTGATCCCGTTACCGCTGCTTATCGTCTTAAAGACCAAATTAAAGAACAACTGGGTTTTACAGTCAATATTGGTATTTCTTCAAATAAACTTCTGGCGAAAATGGGATCGGAACTAAAGAAGCCCGATATGGTTCATACTCTTTTCCCCGAGGAAATGTCTACTAAAATGTGGCCGCTGCCTGTCGAGGAACTTTTCGGTGTTGGCCGAGCAACTGCTCCTAAACTTCGAGATAGAGGAATTCAGACAATTGGTGATTTGGCAAATGCCGAACCACACCGTTTGGAACTTTTTTTGAAAAGTTACGGACTCATGATTTGGAATTTTGCTAACGGCAGAGATGAATCACTAGTAAAAATAAATAGAAGACCAATTATTAAAGGTATTGGGAATTCGACCACGATTCCTTTTGATGTAGATGATACAAGAACAGCGCATCTAGTTTTACTCTCTTTGGTTGAAAGTGTTGCAACTAGGCTACGTCAGGCAGAATATTTAACCCAACTTGTATCTGTTTCTATCAGGACGAACGAATTGTACCACTATTCGCATCAGAGAAAATTCTTCGCCCCTACAGATTCTACAAATGCCATACATGAAATTGCCTGTGAACTTTTCGATGAGATATGGAAGAAAGAACCTATAAGGCATCTTGGAGTAAGAGTTTCTGAATTATGTATGAATAGTTTTATTCAGCCAAGCTTATTCGAACGAGACATAGAAAAACAGCGTGCAATGGACCACGCTGTCGATGAAATTCGTAATAGATTTGGTCTAAAATCGGTTTTTCGAGCATCCTTCCTACATAGTGGACTGGGTTCAATTGCGGGTGGCACTGTTTCTGACGAGGAATATCCCATGATGTCTAGCTTATTATAATTATCCAATTAACTAAAATATTGATGCTTGTTTATCTGCTGGCTGAATACATTCAATTGAATCATATTTAGTCGAATTCACTTTTGAAGATACCTCATAGAAGTTCATTTTCTTGGCATCATATGATACCAATAAGGATTTAAGCACAATAGAATCACTAAGTGATGCGTCAAGCCAAACTTCTTCTTTTTCTTTATCCAGAATAACAGGCATACGATTATGAATTGGTGCCATTAGCTCATTGGCTTCTGTTGTAATAATGGCGCAACTGCTGATTGTCTTCCCTTCAGGATTCATCCAAGAATCCCAAATTCCTGCAAATCCGAACAGAGTTCTATCCGCAAGCATGAAGCGATACGGAGTCTTTTTCTTCTCTTCCCGCTTCCATTCATAAAAACCGTCAGTCAATATCATACATCGTTGTCTTTGAAAGCTATGTCTAAAACTTGGTTTGGTATCAACTGTTTCTGCCCTAGCATTAATCATTTTATTGCCTATGGAAGAATCTTTAGACCAAGAAGGAACAAGCCCCCATTGAAATAACTTTAAATGGTTTGCGCCGTCATTAACAACTACTGGAACCTGCTGTACCGGAGCAATATTGTACCGTGGCTTCCAGTCAATCTCATCTTTGATATTCAAGATTTCTGCAACTTCTTCAAATGTTAGAGTTAAGATAAATCTACCGCACATAGACATTCACTCCGTCTGGTTCATTTAACGGATTTTATAAATTCTTTTCATTTTTTTCAAATAATTCTATAAGACGATCTAGCTTTTTAAGTAATTCTTTTTCGGTTACAACTCTCATATTGAGATATACGATAATTGTAATTGTAAGTGCCAGAAAAGTTAAATCGAATAATATATTGTTCATTTGAAAATCATCCTCCCTTATGAGCTTTTTCTTTTGCTCCCTTAAAAATCCTGTAAAACTAATTGACTATATTATATATATCCCCCTTTCCATCTGCGGTAGAGTAGAAAAAGGTTTTAACCTTTCCCCCTCGTCAAACCGTACGTGCGGTTTTCCCGCATACGGCTTTCCAACAAACTTCATCTCAAAACGTTCACAGGTCTCATCGAAGGCGCTTTTGCCATATTTATCAATCCATGATGTCTGATCAGGTGTTGGATTGCTCTCTGGTGAGTGAGTCGCTTCCTTCTTTGACTTTTTCTTTTGAACTAACCTTCCACGGCAAAGAATTGCCCAAACATTAATATAAAATCACTTTGGTGCAGTAAAAAAACAGGTTTTCAAACCACTATTATCTATCAGATAATATTTGATGCCGTCTTCATTCTCTTCTCTACTTGCCTTTACAATCTCGGCGTTAACTTCAGCAAGTATATCTTTAGAATCATCATTTGAAGGTCTTGCAAATGAATAACTTAATAGCTTTCCATCAAATTCAATTATGTACATTGCCGGATTATTCTTTGTATTGTATTTATCGATTTGGACTTTTGTCTTCTCTCCTCTATTAATACTATCAATAAACTCATCAAGTTTATCGATATTGTAAATTTTTCCTTCTAATTCGACTAGGTCGCCATTCTCGATCGCTGTCGTAGAACTATAATATGGAAAAAGAGCCGAGCAAGCTGATAAAAAAATAAAAACAAAATCAAGGAAACAAAGAATAATGAGAAGATCGTAAATTTTTTCATGGTTCATTACCACCTTGTTACTTAAATCAAAAATGGTTTCGTATAACTCGTCCTTATGCCGCCTTCACCGGCATCTATGATAATGAAAAGGGACGATACCCTTATTGTATCCTAAACTTATACTATATTCCATTTTTTTCTTTTTTGATGTATTAATGAAAGTATAGGCTGGATTGACGAGCGCGTGTGACGATTGGTAGAATCCAATCTTTTGGGTGGATGATAAGGTTTCATTAATTTCGCAAATTCATAAATTATCCAAAAATAAGGACATAAACGCAACTGCTTGGTAAGATAAAGTTACCACACAAAATCTACCAGGAAGGAGCTGCGAATATGTCTGAGAAAATTATACACTTAAATGAAGGGGCAATAAAGCAGGAGTTAAAAGAATTAGTTCGTCACAGTGTGGAGGAAACTCTGAACAATTTACTTGATCAGGAGGCCGCAGAGCTTACAAATGCCGGCCGGTACGAGCGTTCAGAAGAACGAAAAGGTTATCGATCCGGTCATTATGAACGGAGTTTGACTACAACCTCCGGCGAAGTCAAATTGAAGATGCCCAAACTAAAAGGTGTTGCCTTCGATACCCAACCACATTCATATTGACAAAGTTGCGGGAAAGCCGTGTTATGTGCAGTAGTCGCCTTCCTCATGACAATTCTCTACTTAACTGTCGAAATCTTTCAAACCTGATGGTAGTCTTTCCTCTTCAATTATGCATGTAATGCTTGTATTAAGTTTCTTTTTGCTTGCTTTCAATAAAATAGCCTGCTTTATTATTATTAAAAAGAATGTAGAGATCGTCAGTAAATATAACGAAATTGTTAACGTATCAATGAATGTCAATGAATCTTCTACGCTAAACTTTGCCAAAGAATTTATACTTGGTAGACCAATTAGAATTGCAAGAATTAACCCAACGGAGTTTATGTCTAGTTTTTCCTTACGCATAATCAGAAGTTGTACAATAAGTAAACACGCAAAAAGTCCAATAAATATTACAAAGAATAGTATTTTTAAAGTAAATGGATATCCAGATTCTATATATACAGTGTTGTGAAATCTGACATCCAACTCAGGATCATTCACATTGTCAACTCTTCCATTATTAACTTCAATAAGCTTCATCCAGCCACTATACTCTTGGACACCAATATGGCTTAATTCAAGTTGTTGATTATCCCTTAATGGGTTAATAGTTAAGTTAAATTGATAGTTCTTAAAGGGGAATAAGTATGAGGCAGGAGGCAATTTCATTTTAATGTCTTCAAATAGATAATAGTTACGCAAGTATTTTCCTGATTCAGGATTAAGAACATTTACAGAATATTGTAAAGATGTAAGTTTCGTAAAATACTCATTAGAACTATAATCCATTACCGAACTAATATTCATCTCTATTCTGTCATATTCTTTTTCTTCAGAATCAATCACAAGATCAAACGTTATCCATTCATTTTTTATCTCTTTAATTAAAACCATTGCTGTTTTTCTTTCGGTTCCGTATTGCTTAACTTCCACAGTTTGTTGAGTTGATAAAAAATATAAATCAATAATAGATACACCCATGATACATAGTATTAATATCCATGAAATAATTAAGTACTTTTTCATACTTCCCCTTTCAATCCCAAATGCTAATAACCCTAAGATAAATCCCAAGAGCGACTATTTCACATAACTCGTCCTTATGCCGCCTATAGCGGCATCTATGATAATGAAAAAGGATGATACCCCAATTGTATCCCAAACTCTTAATATCTTCCATTATTTTCTTTCCTGGTGTATTAATGGAAATATAGGCTGGATTGTGAGCGCGTGGGGACGATTGGTAGAATCCAATCTTTTGGGTGGATAAACCCGTACTTAACTCTGCGACGGCTGTCTTAGTGAATCTATGATTGTGCTTTGAGCACGGAAACTACACTATTTTCTTTTGGGTAGCCCTTTCCCAGCCTATATATTGATTTGGGGGAGGAGATATAACTGAAGGTTGTTCACCCTATTTGTGCCGGTATTGATGTTCACAAAAGCTTTATGACCGTCGCCATCATCACAACAAGAAATAACGGTATTTATGAAACTGCTGTAAAGTCCTTTTCCACTATGATGGATGACATCTCTAAAGCTATTTTCTGGCTTCATGAAAACGACTGCCACGTTGTCGTTATGGAAAGCACCGGCAAGTATTGGATTCCTGTCTTTAACCTAATGGAAGATTCTTTTACCCTTACTTTGGCTAATCCCGCATTTACCAAAACCTTTCCCGATAATAAGACCGACCGGAGGGATGCAAAATGGCTAGCTGAACTTCACAGACTCGGCCTAGTCCAGCCTAGTTTCATTCCGCCAAAACATATCCGGGAATTAAGAGATCTCACTCGTTATCGTCATAAGCTCATTCGGGCCCGTTCTGCGGAGAAAAGCAGGATTTACAATATTCTTACTGTCTGTAATTTGATGCTATTCTGTCGCTACCGATATCTTCGGGAAGTCAGGCATGAATATTATGCATGCTGTCCTACGGTCTAAGTCCTTTGATGAGGATCTCCTCTCTGATCTTGTTCTGGGCAAACTCAGAGAGAAAATCCCTCAGCTCATTTGTGCACTCAAAGGACAACTGACTTCGACACAAGCAGACAAGCTTTCCATAGCTTTGGACAATCTTAAGAATTTTGAGAATAAGATCGCTCAAATTGAATGCTTGATCGAAGATAAGTCACATCATTTGCAGCCTGCTATCGATTTACTTTGCACCTGTTTTGCTATTAAAAAGACCTCTGCGATTGCCATTCTTTCAGAGATCGGAACCGATATGTCTGTTTTCCCTTCAGTCAATCATCTTTACTCTTGGGCTGGTTTATGCCCTCAAAACAATGAAACTGGAGGCAAAAGACGTTCTGCTAAAACGAAAAAAGGAAATATGTATCTCAAAGCCGTTTTGACCCAATGTGTAAATAGCTTTTCAAGAAGCAAGCGTTCTTCTCGTTTTGTCAGTAGGTTTCACTCAATTAAACTGCGAAGGGGTCATAATAAAGCTGTAATTGCCGTTTGTCGTTCAATGCTGGTTGCGATCTACTACATGCTTTCTAGGAATGAATCATTTAAGGAAATATCCGAAGCTAAGGTAGTCGAGAAAAAACGGGACTAAATTCTATTCTGATTCTCCCCGACGAGCTGTTGATCCAGGAATTGATTAAACGTGGCTACAAGTTAGAGGCAGCAATTTAGCTGTATTTCTATATTTACAGCAGATTACTATGGTTTTTAGCATAGTCTATTGCCTTTTTTAGCCTAGATCATCGATTTTAGCTCCTTTATGTTTTTCAAACTACGTTTGCGGATTACCGCTGCGTCATTCTACATGCATATTTACAAAGTGGCGGTAATGTGTGGTTATACGAAGCCGTACGCCCCCAAATCCAGAGGACGCCAGGACGGCGGCCCCTGGAGTCCCAAGTAAACTCATAAATTAGATGTAAAACTAACTTGACATATAATGTAAAGTTTACTATACTTTATTTGTAAAGCTAACTCTACTTCCCTGGAGGAACAACGGATGAAAAACCGTATCCAAGAGTTGCGTAAAGAAAAACGCATGACGCAGGAAGAACTGGCAGGATTATGCAATGTTACACGACAAACAATAATTTCACTGGAAAATGGACGATATAATCCTTCAATTTTTCTTGCACATAATATTGCTCAAATATTTCTATTAACAATTGAACAAGTATTTATTTTTGAGGAGGAGTAATTCTAATGAATTATGCTAAAAAAACACTAATATATTTCATCGGGCACACTACTATAGGCATTATTGCTTTACAATTTGCCTTTATTAGTAATCTTTCTGAAGGATACCGTGAGGGTGTAATCTCAGGAATCGCAGGTGGATTCATCTTTACTGGGATATTGGGTATTATTGTAAGTATCAAACTGATAAAAAACCCTAAAAAAGCGCAGGAAGTAGAAATTGCCAAAAATGAAGAACGCACTCAACTCATAAGAATGAAAACGCACGCAAGCATTCATACTCTAATGATTTATATTATAAGTATCGGCACCCTTGTAACATTACTTTTAGGTTTTAGAGAGATAAGTCTTACTCTAGCAGCTATTCTAATAATCCAGATGATAATGTATTTAGGATTTGCTTCGTACTACGCAAAAAAGTACTAACAAGAATGTTTCCAAAGAAATCCGCGCATGGAGGCGCGGCCTTGCGTACGGTTTTGTAGTCACGGTAGAGATGCCGGTTACTCGACACCCCCCGCGCAGATCCCGGCGTGCAGAAATTACCGCACCGGGCTCCTTAGGAGTATTCGCTTCCGTAATTGACAGATATCTGTCTTAGCTTTTCCCTTCAGTGAGGTTTGCATCTGTTATCCGGTCCTGCATGTCCGGTAGATGTTTCCTGTGTAGGCTTTATACTCCTGTTAACCCCTTCCCCATGTAGCCGGTTTTCCCGTCCTCAAAGTACTATGGGTTAATCCGACTGCCTAGTAACCATCGGTCTTCCTCTTTTTCGATTGGTTAGACCTACCGACATTTTGCCGGAGCTATTAGGCTCTCCCAAGTTCCTGATTCTTCTCTCAATACATGCCACGTTCTCTGACCCCGACAGACCCTCGGGAATCTCGCCTTTTTCGATTCCTCTGTGTTGGCTTCCGTGACGTTAAACACGTCGCAATCTGCATTTATCGCGTTAACGAGGCTGAATCCGCTTCAGGAGTTACGGTGCTCCCTGTGGCCTATATGGTTCTCTGTGACGCTTCACCTTGCTGTTACCAGCTTCGGCGCAACACTCGATATGGGTGGTTGGCTAGACCTTACCCAGCAAGGACTTTCACCTTGCAAGAAGTACCAAGCTTTGCTTGGCGCACTAACGGTTCACAGATTTACGCCGTTGCATATTACTTTCATATTATCTTCAATGGCGTAAAGGTTCTGTTACCCGAAGTTTCCCACGCTTGCATAGGGCTTGAAAAAAATAATTTGTAATAATTTTACTTGAAAATATTTACTAATTCTACCATATATTATATAATATTTATGAAATCGGCAAGATCATTCCTATTCATCTGTTTCTCGATATCTTCATGGCGGTAGACTTGGAGAGTAGAGCTACGAGGAGTGGTCACTGCGTGAGAAACAGATGATTCCTTAGATGGAATAGGGTTCGAGTCCCTTGCTCTCCGCCATCATAAAAATTTTAAAAATATATGGATATTTTTTACTTTATCGATTATACTATATGTATAAAAATAGTTCTCACGCAGTGGCTACCTCTTCAAAAAGGTGGTAGTTGCTTTAAAGAGAGGGTAACACCTCTCTTTTATATTTTTCTACTTTAGCAAAATCATGAAAACAACATCTACTTTAGCAACCTCCCAAATCCTAAACGCTGCAGGAGTTTAATCTTAGAGATGTTCAATATCAACTTATTTGGAGGGTGTTCCCGAATCATAGTAATAAGCGTCAATAGTCTTGATTTAAAACATGGCATTATTTTGACCGCGAATTGTCACTATAATATATTTAGCAAATTCAATATTGTATTGTATCTATTTTTTCTAGATAATGTAATTAATAATACTAGCAAATTCATTCTGGAGGAATATGATGGCTAACTGTGAACATGTTAAGATGTTAAAAACACAGGTCAATATATGGAACAAGTGGAAAAAAGAAAACGTAGATATTAGTGTAGACCTCAGCAATGCAAAATTTAGCATGGCTGACCTCAATGGAGTTGACCTCAGTAATGCAGATCTTACTATGGCTGACTTTAGCGGAGCAGACCTTAATAATGCAAATCTTCGCAATGCAAATCTCAGTATGGCAGACTTTAGCGGAGCAAACCTTTGCGAAGTAGATCTTAGCTTAGCAGATATTAGAAATGCAGACCTACGTGGAGTAGACCTAAGCAGGGCAAATCTAGGTGGAGCAGACCTTAGAGGAGCAGATCTAAGCGAAGCTAATCTTGGTTTAACAGATCTAAGTGGTGCGGATCTAAGTGGCGTAGATCTCAGCGGAACAAATTTCAGTTCAGCAGCCCTCATAGGGGCAAATCTTAGTGGTACAGATCTGCAATATTGTCAATTAATAGAAGCAATATTAATTAATTCAAATTTATCTAATTGTAAAGTATATGGAGTTTCTGTCTGGGATATAAAAATAGATAATATGACAAAACAAAATGATTTAGTCATTACCAGAGATTATGAACCAATAATTACGGTTGATAATTTGGAAGTAGCGCAATTTATATATTTAATGCTCAATAATAAAAATATTCGATCAGTTATTAACACTATTAGCAATAAAGCTGTTTTAATTCTAGGAAAGTTTGGTTCAAGATTAAATAATCTTAATGCTATTCGAGAGAAGCTTAGGGAGCTGGGATACTTGCCAATATTATTCGATTTTGAAAAGCCAAGTGAAAAAGATACTGCGGAGACAATTATTACTCTTGCTGGTATGGCTAGGTTTGTTATCGCCGACTTGACAGAACCAAGAAGTATTCCGCTTGAGTTAAAAACAATAGTCTCAAATTTACCAACATTGCCAGTACAATTGCTTTTGCAAAAAGGTGAAGATACCTTTGGAATGATTGACCATATACTTAACTTTAACTCGATTAGTGGAATTACCAGATATACTACAATAGATGAATTACTGAAAAACTTCCAGAATTCGGTAATCGTCCCCTTAGAAGAATGGAAACATTTAAATAAAAGTTTAATAGAAGCAAAGCTAAAATTATTACTTGATTAGCATTTATACATTCGCAAAGATCCAAATCTTATTATATAGGCTTCATGTAACTTAGTATAATAACTTCAATAGCCTTATTGAATAATGCATTTCTGACCACTGTGTGTTTCGTATAGCTGCCAGGGGATATAGTAAAAGATTTGCTTTAGAGGATAAAAAAAGTCACAAGTGGAAAGGACTTAATTTGTAATTATGATTAATAAAACGCTTGAATTTTTGTGCCCACGATAATATAATTATTGTGGGCACAAAAGTGAGGTGAACACATGCCATCTAAAAAGCTGGGACGTCCTCAATCTGATAATCCTAAAACCGAACTTATACGGATACGAGTTGATACCCCAACAATGGAAAAGTTAGATGAATGCAAAAAGGCATTGAATACTACTCGTTCAGATATAATTCGTAAAGGGATTGAGAAGATACATGACGATCTCAAAAAATGAAAGGAAGAGGCGCACTCCTACTAAAGAATCACGCCACTTCCCACACTGCAACCGCCTAAAAGGCAGATTGCACAAATATTCTATCATGTGTATATCTTTCTTTCAAGGAATTGCGGTAAAACAAAATTTGAAAGGAATATGCCAATGAAGACTATTCTGGAAGAACTCTTTGACGGCAATATATATCCAGCTGAATTAATCATTTCAAAAAATCCGGAATACTATCCACTAAACGAAAAAATATCCTGCACATTAGAAACTTGGAAACACAAACTCTCACAAGATAATTTTGAAGAACTTGAGAACCTATTAGATTTACGCTTACAATCGGGTTCAATGCATGCTGAAGCATCGTTTATTTATGGCTTTAAGCTTGGTGCAATGATAATGATTGAGGTATTTACCGGAAAAAGTGAGCTTGTATATAATAGAGATTAAATCCTGAATTTTTCGGAATGCCTTTAATACCAAGTTTTTATTATTAAATCTTTACAGATAATACAATGAAGTAGAGAGAGGAAACGCACCTCTCTCTTTCTTATATGTAGTAGATTTCTCCCAGTTCAAAATGAATCTAATATTCAATACGGCGGTAATATTTTTAAGGATATGGCAAAGGAATCATCATGATCGTTAAGTCTATGCCAGTTTTTATTCGAGATAATTTCACATTCAATTGAATGGCTTTGACCTACATCTGTTTCTTTTACTTCAAAGTAGAAATATGGTCTATTGTCAAATTTAGGAACTCTTCTATATAATTGATGCCAATGAATAGTATATTCTTTTGGCGTAAATGTTGGGTCAACGTTAATATCTATTCGATATTTACATAATCAGCTTCAATTTTTTTATTTAAAGTGTGCTCCAACAAATTCTATAATACCCTTCATGTCCATTCAATCAATTACTCTCATGTCTTGGGAAGCAAGCGGTAATCCACTGCAAGTTTAAGCGAAGCGACCAAAAGAATGGCGGCCGTGTGGCCGCCATTTTAATACTTCAAATATTTTGCGCTTACCCTTCATGATACCTTATCTATTTAGACCTTTTGTCACGATTGTCATGCTTATCCCATATGATGCCAATAAAGTACAGGAAAGACGGTATCAATATGAGCGATTTGCTGACAGAACGCACGCCGCCTGTCATCGCGGCTGAAATCAATACGATTAAACAACAAACCAGTAAAATTCTGCTGGCCAGCG
>VMEE01000015.1 GCA_009910795.1 Dehalobacter sp. CP
ACAAGAGATGTGTGCTCTACCTCTTCAGGAGATCATCATAGACACTCCGTTATTGGGCCTATCCGGCTGGCCCAACCTCTGCTCTGGCGGCAGGCTGGCCATGTTCATCGACGTGGATGGTGGCGTGAAGCCCTGCCCCTATTTCTCTTATCCACTCTGCCATCTCGATGGAGATGGCATTGCCAAGGCCTGGAGCTGCCTGCAACGCGAAGTCGCCAGACTGAACGCGAGCTGCTCTTCCTGTTTGCAATTCGCCTCATGTGGCGGTGGCTGTCTGGCCAATAAAACGGAATCTGGAAAAGAATACTACTGTCCTTACAACGAAGTTGGAAATAGCTGATGAAAAAGCATATATCGTATGATATCCTCTTCCGCAAGTAAAATGGACTCCCAAGAAATGATCCTCGTCGAAAACCTTGTCAAATCCTTCTCCACCCACAAGGTCGTGGACCGCATCTCCTTCTCCGTCCATTCCGGCGAGACCCTCGGCCTTCTGGGCCCCAACGGCGCAGGCAAGACCACCACCATCCGCATGCTCACCGGCCTCGTCCGCCCCTCCTCCGGCACGATCACCGTGGGCGGATACAACGTCCTCCAAAATCCCATCGATGCCAAGCGCCTCTTCGGCATCTCTCCTCAGGAGGCCAGCTTTCACCCTCACTTAAGCATTGCCGAGGACCTCTACTTCTACGCCCGGCTGCGGGGCCTCTCCCGTTCCGAATCGAAGCTGCAAGCCCGGGAGACCATTGCGTGGGCCAAGCTCGATGAGCACTCTGCAAAAAATGGTCATCAGCTCTCCGGAGGCATGCAGCGCCGCCTGCTGATGGCACGGGCGCTGATCACCGATCCGCCCATCCTCTACCTGGACGAGCCCACCACTGGCCTGGACCCGCAGAGCAGGCATGCTCTCTGGGACTACATCTCTGAGCTGAAAGAGCGGAAGAAGACCCTCATCCTCACCACCCACTACATGGAGGAGGCGGAGGTGCTCTGCGATCGGGTGATCATCATAGACCATGGCAGGATCATCGCCCAAGGATCACCTGAGAATCTCCGGCAATCCATGGGCATCGACTCGGTTCTCACCCTCAAAACTCGCAAGCCCAGCTCATCTGCAGATCTTCTGGCACTGCGAGAGATTCCTGGCGTGATGAAACTTTATAGCTCCAACGGCTGCCTCTCGATTCATCTGCGGGAGAAAGAGGCCCTGGATGAGATAGTAGTAACAGCCTCCAGAGCGACAGGGATCGAGGAGCTTAACCTGAAAGAGCCTAGCCTTGAGGACGTCTTTCTCCAGCTCACCGGCAGGGGACTGCGGGAATGATTCCCCGCGCGGTGTCTGCCTCTCTGGTCACATTCGAGAGGGAGATCTACGACTATCGAAAGAATCTATTTCTATTCGCTCTGCGCAATCTCATTCAGCCGTTCTTCTTCGTGCTGGTGATTGGCATTGGCCTGGGCTCTATGGTGAGCCTGCCCGGCCGCGAGTCGTACCTGAGTTTCATGATTCCGGGGATACTGATGATGTGCGTGGTGCAGGTCTGCTATCAGCACTTCAGCTCTGAGATATGGATGTCCAAGAACCACGAGGGCTACCTGGAGTTGCTCACCATGGCCGCGCCCATCAATCCTCGTGAGGCTGTGGCAGGATATCTGCTGACCGGCATAGTGGTTGCCTTCTTCGCAGTCCTGTGCTTCCTCCTGCCGGTCTGGCTGTTTCTTTCCGGCTTTCACATCTCCCTTGTCGCCCTCATTCTATTCACCATCGGCCTGGCCCTCTTCTTCACCTCGGCAGGAATTATAGTTGGTGTAACCGTTCGTCATCCCCACAACCTGACAACTGTGAGTCTCTTCATCACCATGCCTCTTACCTATCTGTGCGGGGTATTCATTCCTACAGAGATGTATCCCAAGGCCGCAAGAGTGCTGATCGAGATTATTCCTTTAACACAGGCCATCGAGGGATTAAGGAACGGTGGCGTCCCGATATTTGAGATTGCCTATGTCTGGGCTGCAGCAGCCCTGGCTGTGATCGTTGCGGTCAGGTGTTTTGAGAAAAATATGCATCTATGAGCGTGTTTACTCGATTTTTCCGCTATTGATTATCATTCGCACGCAATGCCTGTCTTCCTGGTTCCAGGATCAAGATGATGATTGAGGTCTCCAGGACAATATCACTGGAGGAGAGAGCTTCCAGGATCTCCTGGACGTTCATTCAGAGCATCCTTTTAGCCGTCTTTCCACACCATTCCAATAAGCACGCGCGGTCTCATAGCTTTCCCATATTATAAAGTCGTCCCATTCTTCAAAGACCTCCTCACCTCGCCTCGCCTCTATTCGGCGTTTGAAGGCCCCGAAGTTCATCTTGTATTTCAGTTTCATCTCATCAAATTTCGAGTCAAAATGGCGTATCTTTGCTGCTGCCCGCTCTAAAACCAGGTTCTTCAAGGCCTCTTTTTCATCGCTATAAAGTCCGAGCTTGACAAGCTCTGTTATGGGCTCGAAGATATCTCTGGAAACCTCTATGGTATCTCCCATGAAAACTCACATGCCTATAACAGATTTTAAACCTGAACAGCGTGGCACTTACTCCCCACTAAAATTTATCCTTCTGTTAATGAGCCATTTTTGAAACTGATTTTCCAAAATAAGCCACGATATTAAATTATCTTCGTACCGAAATATACTTATGCGTGTAGGGAGTATAC
>VMEE01000016.1 GCA_009910795.1 Dehalobacter sp. CP
CGCATTTCCCAGACTGACCCGCTTGGCTATATCACCACGTACACGTATGATATCCTGGGACGCAAACTGACGCAGGTCGATCCACGCGGCAATGTTCAGGGGGGAAATCCGGACGACTACCAGAACACCTACACTTATGACCTCGCCGGTAATATGCTGACCATCACTGATCCCTTGGGAGACGTCATTACAAACACCTATGACCTGAACAATAATATGCTGACGATCACCGATCCGAAAAACAATATAACGACCTACACCTATGATGGTAACAACCGCCTGCTGACCGTTCAGGATGCATTAAACAATGTGACGACCTATACCTATGACGCGAACGGCAACAGGGCCTCCGTTACAGATCCGCTAAATCATACAACAACCTATGGTTATGATCCGCTTGACAGGCTGATATCGGAAACCAATGCGGCAGGGAAGACCGAAAGCTATACCCTGGACGGCAACGGCAATAAGCTGACGGTTACAGACCGGAATAACCATACCACGACTTATGTGTATGACGTCTTAAATCACAATACCCAGATCACTAATCATTTAAACAAACAGATTACCGTCCAGTATGATCCGCTTGGGAACAAACTGAGTGTCACGGATCAGCGCGGTAACACAACATCCTACACTTATGACCAAAATTCCAAAGTGCTCACGGTGACCGAACCGGGTAATCAGGTAACTACCAACACGTACGATCTGGCTGGGAATATGCTGACAACGATCAATCCACTGAACCAGGTCCGGACCTTTGTTTATGATGCAGACAACCGTCTGATCGAAACCATAGATCCGTTGCTTCATTCCACAACCGTTGGATATGATGAAGCGGGGAATGTGATTCTGAAGACCGATGCCAACAACGAGAACATCACGTATACCTATAACGCCTTAAACCAACTCGTGTCAGTAACCAATGCCTTAAACCAAGTCACGAGCTACAGCTATGATGAGAACGGCAACTTAACCGCAGTTACGGATGCCAACAACCATACCTCTTCACTGGGTTATGATGAACTTAACCGTAAAATCAGTGAGACTGACGCCTTAAATAATACCTACAGCTGGGCGTATGATGCGGCGGGTAATATCATCAGCTGGACCAAACCTGACCAATCGGCAGTCAGCTACGCGTATAATTCCCTGAACCAATTGACTACAGTCACTTATCCGGATCTCAGTCAGGTCACTTATACCTATGATGACGCCGGCAACAGACTGTCAATGACGGATCAGCTTGGAACAACCACCTATACCTATGACGACCTTGACAGGCTTGCCTCGATCATGCGGGGAGCCAATATCGCAAGCTTCGGCTATGATGATGCAGGTAACCTGGCATCCATCAGTTATCCCGGCGGACTGCAGGTGACGTACGGATATGATGCAAGAAACCTGCTTACTTCCGTCACAGATACAGCCAATACGACCACAATCACGTATGATGCAGCCGGAAACCGGATTGGTGAATCACTGCCGAACGGTGTTACTGTCAGCTATGAATATGATGACGCCGGAAGACTTACCCTTGTGGAACATGTCCTTGGCGGAACAACGCTCACTAAATCAGCCTATACGCTGGACAATGTCGGAAACCGGCTTACCGAAACAGATGAACTGAACCAAACCACGACCTATACCTACGATGACCTGTACCAACTGGCCAGCGCCGTCTATCCCGGCGGTCAGACAGTGAATTATACGTACGATCCTGCAGGCAATCGGACGCTCGCCGGGACAACCACCTATACGTACGATGCGGCCAACAGAATCACGCAGGCCGGTACGGATATCTACACGTATGATGTGAACGGAAACCTGACCGACGTAAACGGCACAAAGCTGTACAATTACGACGCGCTGAACCGGCTTGTCTCTTATACAGATGGAACAGACACGATTAACTATACCTACGACGGAGGCAGTAACAGGCTAACTCAGACCGTTATAGGTCAAAGCCCTAAGAATTATTCTTACTTCAACGTCCCGCTCGGAGGATTATCCAAGGTCTTGGTAGAATTAAACAGCGGAGAAAACTATATCTACGGCGGCAGACCTCTGTACCGAAGCTCTACGAGCGGCACGATTTTCTATCATAACGACGGCCACGGCAGCACCCTGAAGGTCACAGACATCTCCGGGAATATCTTAAACAGTTACAAATATGACGCCTACGGAGACTTAAGAGCATCAAATATAACCGTAGACAACGACATCCTTTTTGCCGGTGAATTCCAGGATGCTAACGGCCTGATCTACTTGAGAGCCAGATATTATGCTCCGAATGACGGAAAATTTTTGACACAAGACAGCTATCTGGGAGACATAAACAGTCCGGTAACGCAAAACCGGTATGCGTATGGAAACAATAACCCGGTGATTTATATCGATCCGACGGGGCATGTTGCTATATGTCCTTGGGATGTCATTGATATGATGCTGGCATCTTATAGTTGGACTCAGCTTATCGAAGACCCAAACCTAGATCATTTTTTAGTAGCGTTAGCGGATACGTTGGGCTTGTTCCCGGGGATTCCATCGTATACTTTACTAGTGGGAATGAATCAAGCTCTAAAGTATTCGGATAATTTTGCTGAATTTAAGGTAGCTTTGGATAAATTTCTGGTAACTAAGGGGGCGACTAATGGTGCAAAGACCACTTTGGACTATTTAAAGGATGTCCAAAAGATTAATGGTAATTATTATGCACCTAAAGCTACAATTGACGAAATCGGACAAATTGAAGCAAAAGGCGTAGATTTCAGTGATTTAAGTAGGAAACAGATTTCATCAAGAAGCTCAACAGAGGGCGGATTTTCTAAAGTATATAATTATTCTGACCAAAGTGGCGTCAAATTTGTTGTTCATGAGGTGACAGACGCTGCCGGGAACATTCTCCATCGTGATTTTGATGCAGTAAGAATTCAATCTGGTCAGTTGATTAATAAACTGAAGTAGGAGATTTAATATGAGCAGAGACGAGATAATTGCGATATTTGTTGGTTTGCTTAAAAAGTATATTTTTGAAGGCGTTGACCGATATGAAATTGTTGACGAACTCATAGAAAAGATAGATATTAATGAAATATATAGCTCTGACGATTTTGTTATTTCAGACTGCTTCTACGCTATAAAACACTTAACTGAAGATAAATATGAGACGTCAATAAATGAACTAAAATATTTTCTGGAATGTTTTGAAGGATTGAGGGAATATAATCTTGAGGAAAAGAATAATGTAATCACTCAAAAGTAACGTCTGTTAGAGGAAGTTCAAGTGCTGAAAAAATAGTTAAAGAATTCCCTAGGTCACACAGTTTCGACTGCTGTGGCCTATTTTTCTTATACCGGAGACAACAGAAAGAAAAAGCGGAACCGGAACCGGCCCAACCCTAACCTATTAATAGCTTTAGGTCAAGACAATAGCTGACAGCATATCAGCCGGATTATTTTAAGATGCAAGTAGTATAACAATACTAAAAAACACTTCATCGTACTGGCATACCACTACTATTGCGGGGATTTGAAAAGGCTGAATAAGTAGCAGTCATCTTTTTCAAATCCCCCAATGCCGAGCGGTAAGCCAAATTGCTTGATGGGTACACATAAATCCAGCTTGCTTAAAAAGTTGCTGTTTCCGGACTTTCGGAACCGAAATAACGTTGTAAGTATACCCAGGACCGAAACGTTAGATCAATTTCTCTATATTCTTGAAATTATTGCAGCATTGCCCGAAATACCAAAGCGAGCGTCAAGTGCCAGTGGCGTTATGCAAACGGGAATTTGAGCGTAGAAAATGTCAACAGTTCACATGCAGAAAGCCCAGGGGTTTTGACATTTTAGTGAGGTGAGGATTCCTGTTTGTAGCCACGAAAACGTGCGAGCGGGGTATTTTGGGCAAGGCTGCATACCCCATAATCACCAAAAAGTCAGAAATAAGACTAACCTTTACAGTGTTATTCCTATGAAAGCTTTAGACAGCTTGTCCCAGAATCTGAGGCGCCTCAGATTCTGGGACAAGCCTATTCGGAGGATAACTAAAAAGCTTAACTTAATCTTGATTTTAGCAGATTGAAACCATTATAATGGCAATAATCATCATTAACATAATTTGTAATACTGAAGGAACATAACAATGATCACAAAAGCCGAAACCGTAAAAAAATATGCCCAGGATGAAGAAAGCAGACTGCTGCTTGCGCGGGCGCTGGACAAACTTGATGAATCAGAAAAGAAAAATATTCCGGTTTGCACGCGGTTCTGCAGTGAACAGCAGCGGGTGCTGCTTGGAAATGCGCTGAAGGCGAGTGGAAACCCCCGGCACTTTTTCTGGGGAGGCTATGAAGGGGCTGGGCGTACCGTATTGGTCTTTCTGCCGGACTACCTGGAGCCTGAACAAGTCATTCAGGATGATGAATATTGCCCATTAGCTTTTATTCGGACGGAATATTCCGAAGACAGCGGCCTGTCGCATCGGGATTTCCTAGGTAGTTTGATGGGGGCAGGAATCAAGCGGGAAACGGTCGGTGACATTCTGGTCACAGAAAAAAGCTGTGATCTGATTGTCCTGAAAGAAGTCCTGCCGTTCCTGATAAATAATCTGCAATCAGTCGGTCGTGTCAAAATAAAAACAGCAATCATCTCTGCGGGATTGCTGCAAATACCGGAAGAAAAAGTTCTTCTGCTGAAAGACACCGTAGCCTCATTGCGGCTGGACAGTGTGGTCGCGGCAGGTTTTAACTTAAGCCGTACCAAAGCAGGGGAATATGTTGAATCCGGGAAGGTCATGCTGAATTCGCTGGAATGTGACAAAACAGATAAGACGGTTGCGGAAGGGGATACGCTATCTCTGCGCGGCTTCGGAAAAATCAAGCTTCAGGAAGTAGGTGGACTTTCTAAAAAAGGCCGCCAGTCGATCGTGATTAAAAAGTATGTCTAGTACAACGCTCTTGAAATAAATACCCAAATATATGCGTGCATTAGGTTCCCGGGCTGGTCTGTGTGCCATTATTTGAGTAGAGAATTTGAGAACGTTGCACGCGTACAAGGTATATAAAATAGTTACCCCACATTTATTCCCGCGCCAATCGTTCTGCTTCGGCCTTCGCTGCCCGAAAGCAGTCCTTGATTTCTTCAGCAGTCAAGACGGAACCTTCCTTTTGCTTCCTGAAATATTGCATCAATACTTTGCCGACTGCATAGCAGCTAATAAACACAAGCGAGGCTGTTCCCGGCGTACTGCCTGAGTCTGCGTCCAAGCCAACCCTGGTCAATCCTTCCAGACCATATTTGGCAGTAAGCGCAAGGCCGGCCTGCCCGGAAAGTTCGCGGAAAAGGCGCTGGGCGTCCTCGGGAGCCAGCGTTTGACCGGATTCTTCCGCCAGGCGCAGCGTCAGATATACCTCTGTGATTTGAAGCAGGATGGTATCCTTGTGTTCAGCAGCCGAGGCGGCTGTGCCGGCTGTCAGGACAATCAGCCGGTTCATTCTATCCCTGGCTTTATTTTGAGGAAGCTTATTTACGGCTTCCTCAATTTTATTTAGGTATTCTTCCGGCGTAATGGTTTCCGAACCACTGCAGACCGGACAGGATCCAGTGTCATGGACATGAACGGCATGGCCGGTCTGGGAATGGTCATGGCCACAGCTGCAAGACTGCTGATGCAGCGTGGAGTGATTGTGCCGATTAGGTTGATGATGCGGATGTTTTTTCGGATGGTTCGCAGGCATATGACATCCTTTCTATCCATAAAGGATAAGCTAGCAGAATGATTCGTATTTTGATGATTAATACGAGTAAACATTAAACAAAGTACGAAAGTGTTTTGTCTTAATATAACACAATCTGCGATTTTTTTTAAATACTTTTACAATGAAGCACTGATAAACGAATAAGCCACAAGGTCAGAAAAAATGAGAATGTCAGATATTATTCGATCCGGACATTCTCAAAAAATGAATATAGTTCAGCTGACCAAATAAAACATGTTTCAGCTGACAGCTAAATCACGCGTTTCGCCCCGAGATAGACAGATTTCCAGTAGGTACCAAAACTATACACGGCAACACCCTTGGAGCTTGAAGCATTAATAAACTGGTTATTGCCGATGTAAATCCCGTCATGATCCACGACACCATTTTTGGCAATCGAAAAGAAAACAATATCTCCCGGTTGTAAATTAGCGAAACTAACCGCTTTGCCAACCAGGTACTGGTCCCTGGAAATACGCGGCAGGGCAATGCCGTTTTGCGCAAAAACATATTGAACAAATCCGGAACAATCAAACCCAATCGATGGGGAAGTACCTCCATATTTGTAGGGGACACCAATATATTTTTGAGCCGTCGCGACAATAGAGCTCGCTTTGACGCCCTGCGCTTTATTCGTATAGGCGGTGTTTATGGCTGAAGCCGTGATCGGCCCAACAATTCCGTCAGCCGATAAATTCTTGGCTTTCTGAAAAGCGATGACACCGGCTTGTGTTTTGAGTCCGAAAATTCCATCCACTGTACCGACGCTGTAACCCAGATAGTTGAGTTTTGTTTGTAGTTCGACGACATCCGGCCCCGTCGAGCCTGTCTTCAGAAGTGTATCGCCGAGGGCAGCGGACGTTACCTGAGCTAAGCCGAGAATCAGGATAGCAGAAAGAAGCAGCGTCACAACAATTTTTTTCGTCATTGAAATCCTCCACTCCGTCAAATTTTTTCATCTGGATTCTGTACCGGTCACGTTCGCTTCTTACCAGTATTTTAACAATTCACTGGGAAAAAGGCATGTCCAAAATTCTGGAAATATTTATAACGCGGGAAAAGGATGATAATTTGTCTTCAAGATGATATATTAGGTGTGATCAGTTTTCATTAAATGGATGTTTTCATTAAACAGATACACACACCTCTAATTTGCCGTTAAGGGGTATAGAATGAGAGAAAAGGATCAACTATTTACAACCAAATGGGAGCCGGATATACTCCCTGCCAAAGCAATCATCTTGATTATCCACGGGATATCGGAGCATTCCGGCAGATATGCATCGTTTGCAAGGGAGCTGACGGAGGCAGGGTACATTGTTTATGCCTACGACCAAAGAGGCCATGGCAAAACAGCTGAAACCGCAGGCATGGAAGGATTTGCGGGTCAAGACGGCTGGAACCATATGGTACATGATGTCTATGATTCTGTTACCTTGATCAAAAAAGAAAATCCCGGACTGCCGTTGTTTATTTTTGGTCATAGTATGGGAAGCTTTGTTCTTCAGCATTATATGCATCTCTATGGAGAGGAGCAGGGAGTACAGGGGTTTATTTTATCCGGCCCGGGCGGAGACACGACGTTTATGCTGTATTTTGGCCGCTTTTTATGTCGGATGATAGCTCTGGTCAAAGGAAAGCTTTACAAAAGCAAATTCATTCACGAGCTGACTTTTAAAAACTTCAATGCCCGGTGCGCAGAAACCAGGACAGAATTTGACTGGCTTACCACCAATCCGCTTGTTGTCGATGAATATATTCAGGATATTTACTGCGGGGGAACCTGTACTTTAGCGTTCTATCATGATTTTTTTGCCGGAATTTTGCAAGTGCAAAAGAAGTCTAACATCAGGAAGATCCCGAAAGACATCCCGATTCTGATCCTCTCCGGTCAAATGGATCCTGTCGGCCACTACGGAGAAATTATCACAGCGCTGCGTCTGCGTTACCAACAAGCTGGAATTCGTGATGTTACTGTAAAACAATATGAAAACTGCAGACATGAACTGCACAATGAAACGGATTGTTCTCAAGTTCTTCAGGATATAATTCAGTGGCTAAGTTCCAAGATTGGCAAGAATAACATAGCGCATAGATAGACGGATAGATAGATAGATAGGTAGATAGATAGATAATAGGTAGACAGATAGGGAGACCGATAGCATAGATATAGAAATGAGGAGGGAAAGATGATAAAAAGAATCCAGTTTGCTTTGGTTGCTTTCCTGATTGGCACAATGTTTGTTTTGCCCATTAATTCTTCTATTGCCTTGGCCGAAACTCAGAAGAGTATGACGATTTTGTTTACAAATGATATGCATGATCATCTCCTGCCGGTCAAGGATGAACAAAACGGTATGATCAATCAGTCAGGCGGATTTGCCAGACTCCAGAGCGCCATTGCTGCCGAGAAAGAGAATGACCCGGATACATTGCTCCTCGATGCCGGAGATTATTCCATGGGAACGCCATTTCAGACGATTTTTCGGACAGACTCCCCGGAGCTAAGCGTTATGGGGCAGATGGGGTATGATGTTGTAACTCTGGGCAATCACGAATATGACTACAGGGCTTCCGGACTGGCCGACAGCCTGCAGGCAGCTGTCGCTGCGCGGAAAAACGGGGGGATTTTGCCCCGGATCGTTCAGGCCAATGTTGCCTTTCCGGCCAAGGAGGACGGCAGCTTAACGCCCTCGCTGGCAGCTCTGCAACAGGCTTATCAGGATTATGGGATCACCGAATACACCGTCATTGAAAAGAACGGGGTAAAGATCGGTATTTTTGGCCTGATTGGAAACGATGCGGCATCCAACGCACCGAAAGCCGAAGTGGAATTCACCGATCCAGTCGCGAACGCTGAACGGATCGTTTCGGTCCTGAAAAACCAGGAAAAAGTTGATTTAATTGTCTGCTTATCCCATTCCGGGACCTGGGAAAAGGCATCCGAATCTGAAGACCAGATCCTGGCAAAAAAAGTTCCTGATATTGATGTGATTATCAGTGGCCATACCCACACCAAACTTGAAGAACCGATCATCGAAGGCAAGACGCTCATTTGTTCCGCCGGAGACAGCTGCAAGTACCTCGGTGTTTTGCAAATTTCTCAAAAATCCGGTTCTTCAGACTGGGGACTTGTCGCTTGCCGTCTGCCGGCAATCGATGAAAGCCTGCCTGAGGATCTGCGGATTGCCAGTATTGTAAGTCAGTTCAAACAACAGGTTCAGGACAAATTCTTTGCTCCGTTTCAGTTAAATTATGATCAGATATTGGCAGAATCTCCCTATAACTTCCGGAAGGTCAACGACATATTGAATATGCATCAGGAAGATCCATTGGCCAACCTGATTTCCGATGCCTACGTTTATGCTGTGAAAAAGGCGGAAGGTTCCGGCTATGTTCCGGTGGATGTCGCAGTTGTACCTGCCGGGACGATCAGAGGTACCTTTTTTAAGGGCGCGATCACGGCAGCCGACGCCTTCAGCGTAAGCTCCCTCGGGATCGGTCCGGATAATATTCCGGGGTATCCGCTGGTTTCTGTCTATTTAACCGGCCAGGAATTAAAGACCCTATGCGAAGTAGATGCCTCGATCTCGCCGATGATGGCTGAAGCCCAATTGTTCATGTCAGGTATTAATTTCACGTATAATCCGAACCGGATGATATTCAATAAGGTCACTGACGCCGTGTTGCAGAAGCCGGAAGGCTCTATTGAAGAGATTGACGATACCCAATTATACAGGGTAGTTGCCGGTTTGTATTCTGCTCAGATGCTTTCAATCGTCGGCGATAAATCTTATGGTCTATTATCGATTGTGCCAAAAACAGAAGAAGGTACGCCGGTTACAGATTTTGAAGCCCAGATCGTCAAAGACACAGCCGGAAATAATGCCGAAGTCAAAGAATGGCAGGCCCTCGCCATATATCTTCAGTCCTTTGCTAAAGTTGGCGGAGTTCCAACGATCTCCGATGATTACGGCATGATACTCGGAAGAAAAGTGGTAGACAACAGCCATCATCCAATATCCGTGCTCGCCAATCCGAACAAAATAACCCTGACGGTCTATACTGTTGTTCTTGTTATTATAACGCTGATTATTTTTGCGATTTACAGGATCGTTACCCGCCGCAGACGCTTGGCCCGAATCAACCAGAAATCTGTCTAAATGCAGTTTTTCTGGTTAAAAACATGCAGAATCTTAGCCAGAAAGATTTCTGGCTTTTATTTTCTGTTTTTTATTAAGCGAAATAGTAAGTTGCAATTGTAAGCAGGAATTTGCCGGGGTCTCCAAGAACTAACATAACAGCATACTTGGGAAATTGTATTGGCTGCAAACAGCCTGCTTGCTGCGATGTTTACATGGCTGGTAAGTGACGAACGATTGATGTTTTGGTGTTATCAGGGTGAGGTGTAAAAAATGGCAAGAACCATCCGTTTTGTGCATTGTGCCGGATTTCAATTTGACAGCCGTTCTTGGGAAGGACCGGCTTGCTGGACAGCAATGCGCAATCAGGACTTATGGCATACCTTCGAAGCCGTCCTGACGCTTTGCCAAAAAGAAAAAGTGGATTTTCTGTTCGTGACAGGGGATTTATTCGACCAAGAGAATGCGCGTAAAGAAACGGTCGAGCGTGTTTACAGGTCGTTCTCCGGCTTGAAGGACACCCGTGTCTTTATCACTCCTGGGGATCAGGATCCTTTGGTTATCTCTTCGGCCTACCGTTTTGCTGAATGGCCCGGTAATGTTCATATCTTTGCGGGGGGCGTCAGTCATATTGAAATTCCGGCCAAAGAAACTGTCATCTATGGCTCGGGATGGACGAATTACCGTCAGGAGCTGATTGATCTGGGGATGATTCAGCCTGTCTTACACAACGCACCTATTCAGATGATGCTGCTCCATGCAGAGATAGCGTCCCCCAAAAATACGGATAGGTTTATTCCTCTGGAGCCAGAGGCGATTACAGCAAGTGGTTTAACCTATCTGGCGTTAGGGCATCAGCAGAAATTCAGTGGGCTGCATCAGATCGGTGATACTTTCTGGGCAGATTGCGGATCCCCTGAAGCCAGGAGTTTTCAGGACAGCGGGCCGCATGGCGTACTTTTCGGAAAAACAGACGGGAAATTGACACAGGTTGATTTTGTGGAACTTGGCAGACGGAACTACATTGAAAAGTTCTGGCCGCAGGCGGCTGAACCAAAAGAGATTGCTAGCGGGCTTTTGGCGGATACAACGAAAGAAGAACGGCAAAGAGATTTGTTCCGGATTGTTCTGTCTGGGCCATACCCGGATCCGGAAAGTACAGTCCAGACTTTGCATCAGCTTCTCTCCGAAGACTTCAGCTACTTTGAGGTTTACCATACATCCCAGTCTGGTCCGGCTCTTTGCGCCGATGGCAATGTTATAAGACGCCAAACCAGCGGCTTCCCGGATTTAACCGAAGTATTCAGGAGAGAGATCCAAAAACGCCTTTCTTCAGAAAACCGGTCTGAAGAACAGCGGCGTTGGGAATTGGTTCGGAAAATTGGATTGGCTGCAATCAGTCAGGGACGGGAAGATTATGAGGATTGATAAGATCGGGCTGCAGGGGCATCCGCTGCTCGGGGATACGGAGTGGTCCTTGCCCGGGGATTTTACGGTGCTGTATTTGGAGGAACCCGAACTGGCAAAAGCTTTGTATCAATTACTGCAGGAATACTATGACGACCGGGTAGCGGCAGTACCGTCAGACAAGCAGAAAAGACAAGGATTGGCAGAAATCCTGCTTTCCGGGGAACAAACAGGTTTGCATATGACTTTTGAGGCAATCCGGCAGGGCGGCTTTATTGTCTGGCCGGATACCAATAAGCATGGTTTGTACCGAAGGGTCTCCAATCTCCAGCAGGTCGGAAATGAAGAGCTTTCTCTGGCACGGGTGCATGACGCCCTGGCCAGAGCAAAGGAACGCGTTGAAGAACAGGCGGATGGAATGGCTCAAGTTAAAGCCGAGTATGATGCGTTAAGAAGGGATTGGGAAGAAGCAAGCCACCGACAGGAGGAACAGCGCTTTCTGCAAATCGAAATCAAGAACCTGCAGGCCAAGCAGCATCTTATGACGGAGAAAATTGCTGAGATGGAAAAAATTCAACAGCGGCTTGTTATCCTGAGAGAGAACCTTGATTACCGTGAATTGCGCCGTCTGCAGGGTGAACTTGCCAGCCTCGAAGAACTGCGCAGGGATACCGGGATTCGATTGGCGGCCGTTGTTCAGGATAAACAGGTTGATTGGGACATGATTGAAGGTTTGCGGGAAGAGTGTTATGCCTGGGCCTTGATTCAAAAAGAGGCGGAACAGGGTGAAGCTTTGATCACCCGGCAGACTCAGGCCATCAACGAGCTTCAGGATTCACTAAGATCATCCGGCTATCGGCAACTGCCGGAAAATGAGGAGCAGCACTTACGCAGCACTGAAGAAGAGCTTCGTGCCGCGCAGAAGGAACTTGAAAGCTTTGCCGGTTTGGCTGATATCGTGAAGGAACTGGAAGGGTCCCTTTATGAAGAAAAAGCCAAACTCAAAAAATATGCGCTGATTGCCGGTGTGACTGACAAAGACCAACGTTCACTTGCCCGATCATACACACGCTTGAAAAAATGGCAGGACTCTGTACTCGGACGCATGATTGACCGGAGGGTCATCCGGCGGTCAGGGGCAGTCAGCATCGAAGACCGATTGGCTTCGCGCCTGACAAAGCTTCTGCAAAAATATCAGGCTGCAGACTATCAAGAATTCATGCGGCAGATCGAAGCGTATCAGAATCAGAAACAGGCCGCAGACCGGCTTCAGACGGATTATAACCTGGTCAGAAAACAGGTTAAAAGGGAAAAAGAACTGCACAGGATCATCCTGTCCCGCAGTCAGCGGCTGCAAAAAGCTTTTAAGATGGTTAATGCAGCAGATTTCTCGTCCTGGAAAAACGGTTGGGACGAGTACCGGCAGAAAAACAGCCATATCGCGGAAATGCTTCAGACGCTGCAGACACAGACAGGACAACAGCAGGAAATAGAACAGAAATTGCAGGAATATGCATCACAACTGCGCGAAAAATTACAGAACCGAATCTCGGCTGATGCCGATATTGACGAGGTCCTTGAAGCGGTGCTGCTGATTGCGCGTGAACTGCGGATCAAAGAAGAAACTGAAAAAGAATATGATTTACTGAAAAAACAGTATGATATCGCCTTAAATAAGCGGAATCTGGATCAACTGTCCAGAACTTTGGAACCGCTTGCCGAACTGGAACGTGAAGCATGTCTGCCAGAAGAAGAAAGGCTGGCCGCCCTGGCGGCTTCCCGTCAGGCGCTTTCAGAGAAAAACAGCCGGCTTCAGAAGATCCGTAAAGACCTTCAGGACAGTCAGACTGTGAAAATTGACCATGACTTGGAGAAAAAACTCGGGAGCGTAAAACAGCAATGGCAGGCCTATCAGGAATTACAGCATACCCTTGATGATACGGCGGAGCTGCTTGAAGCCTCGCTGCAAAAATGGCAGGCCGAGAACGGCACTGTTCTAAAGATTAAAGCACAGCGGTTTTTGAGGCGGGCATTTTCGTTGAACCTGTCGGATAAAAAAGATATGATGATGGCCGAAGCCTATTCGTATTATTTTGCTTACCGTCTGGCCCTTGCCGAAGCCGCTCTTGAGGACAGCAGCATTGAGATTCCTCTGTTCTTTCTGGCCGGATCAATGAACGGAACCGAGGGATTTTGGAAGAAAGCACTGGCTTATCTGCAGGAACTATCACACTTGCGTCAGGTTATTTTTTGTACGGCGGATACCAGACTACGGAAAATAGCCGATGAGCTCTACAGTAAAGCCTGATCTTCTTACCAGTAACTTGTTAACTCTAAAATGCATGTAATTAGCAATATCAAACATCGAGGCGAATAACAGGGAGGCAGCTTGAATAAATTAGCAGATCTAGTAGATAAATCAAAAGATATTCAGGAGAACCCGTTAGAGATTGCTGCGTTATTATTGGCCTGGTATGACCAAAATAAAAGGGATCTGCCCTGGAGAAGAACAAACGACCCCTATGCGGTTTGGTTATCGGAGATCATGCTTCAGCAAACACGGGTCGATACGGTTATAGATTATTACCTGAGGTTCCTGGAACGGTTCCCGGATATTGGCAGTCTGGCTGACGCGGGCGAGGGGGACGTTTTAGCCTTATGGAAAGGTCTTGGTTATTACCGTCGGGCCAGGAACCTTCATCAGGCTGCCATCGTGGTACACGACAGGTACAGTGGGAATTTTCCGCGCACTTATCCGGAAATCCGCGCTTTGCCAGGAATCGGTGACTATACGGCTGGGGCTATTGCAAGCATCGCCTACAATCTTCCTTATCCGGCTGTTGATGGGAATGTTCTGCGGGTTATAACCCGTCTGCTTGGACTTGAAGCTGACATCAGCCAGCAAAAAACGCTAAAGCAAATTGCTGAAATGATTAGAGAAATGATTCCCAAAGATAGGGCGGGCGAATTTACCCAGGCGCTGATGGAACTTGGCGCAATGTGCTGTACACCCAATACTCCCGGTTGCCGGGACTGTCCCTGGCGTACCGTCTGTACGGCCCATCGTACGCACAGGGAGACTGTCCTGCCGGTTAAGAAGAAAGCAAAAAAAGCGGCCGGCTTCGATTACTGGACCGCGCTTATCTGTAACGACGGGAATATTCTAATGGAGTACCGCAGCAATACACAGCTGCTCGGCAACATGTGGGGACTGCCGCTCGTAAACAAGGAATCCGGTTCTTCTGCGGAAGAACTGTACCGTCGGGACTGGGAGTTAGATCTCCGATTTATTAAACACTTGGGCAGCGTTCGGCATGTTTTCACACATCAGGTCTGGCAAATGGATGTCATTTTGTTCTCGCTCAAGCCGGACTCGGAGGTAAAATCAGGGCTTGCCTGGATTTCCCGGGAGAAACTGAAGGACCTGCCGATTCCGAAGGCATTTCAAAAAGCCCTTCAGCTTATGCACAGTAAAGGTCATACAATGTAAAAATTCCTGCACGTACAGGAATTTTCTTTTTCCGAAAGCAGGAATGCAGATAATTGGTTCCATAGCATATGTCTTTTATGATATAATAATCAGCTGTATAACCTTCATAAAGTATTGAATCTAACATACTGGAGAGAGAAAAGTGGAACTACAAGGCGTCTATAATCAACTGGGGATTTTGTTCTTAACGATTTTACTGGGTTATGTCCTGGCCAAGGTGAAGGTTATCCCACCGGCAGCGACTCAGGTTTTTTCTAAATTTGTTCTGACCATTGCACTTCCGGCCTTGATCCTGTCCGGGATGAGAGTTTCTTTTACTACGGAGAGG
The DNA here is from genome assembly GCA_009910795.1 of Dehalobacter sp. CP. Next base: position 15,127 of record VMEE01000016.1, read on the forward strand.
TTGCATACGGCACTTTTTGTTTTCTTGCTTACGATACCCTGTTACGGTCTTGCCTTTCTCGTCGGGAAACTGACAGCGAAGATCCTGACCAAAAATCGGACCAGAGAAGCCATCTTTAATTTTGGAATTGTTTTTGCAAATACAGGCTTTTTAGGCTTTCCGATATTTCAGGCGCTCTATGGCAAAGAAGCAATATTTTATGCTGCGATCTACAATATTATGTTCAACTTGTTGTTGTATACGCTCGGCATTAAAATTATGAATACGGATAAAACCGGGCATCCTACAAGGCTAAACCTGAAAAAGGTTATTAATCCGGGCGTGGGTGCAAGTATCATCGGGTTCATTCTGTTTATCACCGCTGTTCCGCTGCCCGAATTTATGACCGGCACGATCGATGCGATCGGAAATACCTGTGTTCCTCTGTCAATGCTGACCATCGGGGCGACCTTAAGTGAACTGCCGCTTCAACGGATGTTCAGTGATATCGGCATTTATATCCTGTCGGTCGTCAGATTACTCGTGATGCCGTTATTAACCTTGGTTTTGGTCAAATACATCTTTCAGATTGATCAGATGTGGCTGATTGCCATCCCGGTCATCATGGCCGGCATGCCTATCGCGACCAATACGGTTTTAATGGCGATTGAATATAAAAATGATGCACGTCTGGCATCGCAGACGGTGCTGATTTCAACCTTGCTTAGCTGTTTATCAATCCCGTTGCTGATACTTGTGCTGTCCCATTTTTAACAGCATCCCTTTTACAATGTATAGAATAGCCATAATTTGGATAAAATGTTCCTATATCATGTAAGGGAGGATCCGTATGGGCGACAAAAATCCAAAAAATATTAAGAAACAAAAAAAGAAAAGAACGGAAAAGAAACCAGAAGCGCTTAATCCAGAAAATAATCTGTAAAATTTGTAACGATAAAACTCAATATTTCTGCATTGTTTTTAACAATACCAGAGTCTCCAAATTAATGTTTGGACTCTGGTATTTTTTTATCCGGACTCATCCGTGGCATATTATTCGCAAATTTTTGCGGGTACATTCGTTGTGGTTCTATCCAACATCATGTAAAATGGTATTTATCAGAAAAACGCATCGACATGATTTTCAAACTGTTTCTTGAGGTGATTGGATGGAAGACTTTCAGGAAAAACGGAAGTATTTCCGCGTCGATTTGATCCATGATATTCCGGCCACAGCGAAGATTTCCTCGATTAACAACCGGAAGGTCGAAGTGGAGAAAACATTTCCGATTACGATCCTGGATTTGAGCACAGGCGGGATATATGCTTTTATCCCAGTGGATATTCCGGTTAATATTGTCATCATCGATATCATGTTCACGTTTGAAAATGAAGAATTTTCATTTAATGCGCTGATTATTCGCAAGACCCCCAAAGATGACGGCTTTGAATACGGGATGAAATTCCTTTTTCATTCCCAGAAAGATGAAAGCCGGATCACCCGATGTCTGAATCAATATAAAATCAAGCATACCCGCTTTATGAAGATCCAGCTTGATTTACGCAAACAGAAATACATCGGATGCTTTGTCAAGGGCCTGGAGCTGATCGAAGAGCCGGCTTATCTGATTACGAGCCGCCGGATCGTTGTTGCCACAAATAAGGCGGCACAGGACAGCGGTGTCAAACTTGGCGAGCGCTGTTATTCCACGGTTGCCAAACGGCATCGCGCCTGTCCGTTTTGCCTGCTGGAAGATGCCAAAAAAGCGGATCATCTTCTTGAGACAAATGCCGTTATCCGGGAACAAAGCTGTAAGGCCCGCTGGCTGTACCTCGAGGATCATTACATGATCCACTATTTTACGCGAAAGGAAGGGTTGAAAGATGAATGAAAAGGTGAGGGATATTGCCGAGAGAATTAAAGGCTTAAGATTACTTACCGGTTGGGCCGAAGAAGAGGCTGCACGTAAAATTGGACTGCCTGTTCAAGAATATCTGAAGTATGAAAAAGGCGAAGATGATATTCCGATCAGTATTCTCTATGAAATTGCCGATTGTTATCAGGTTGATTTAACGGATGTTCTTACCGGCGTCTCGCCCAAACTGCATGATGTCTGCTTCATCAAAAAGGGACAGGGACTCAAAGTTGAACGGTATGACCAGTATGATTTTCAGAGTCTGGCTTATCAGTACGTTAACAGAAAAATTGAACCGCTGCTGGTGACCCTGGATGCAGAAAATAGTCCTGAACTTGTTTCCCATCACGGACAGGAATTTAACTTCTGTCTGGAAGGCAAGATGAAAGTCATGATCGGCAGTATGGAATATGTACTGGATCCGGGAGACTCTCTGTATTTTAATTCCTTGATTCCACATAAAATGCTGGCCCTCGAAAAAAGATCAGCAAAATTTTTAACCGTCATACTTTTATAAAGGATGTGAACAGATGAACCTCGCTTCAAGATACATCGGGAAAACCGATTTTGATTCTTATGAAGATTTTTGTGCGAATTATCAAGTGAAAGTACCTGACAATTTCAATTTTGCGTATGATATCGTCGATGAATATGCCCGTCTGGAACCAGAGCGTCCAGCGCTGGTCTGGTGCGACGACCACGGTAATGAACGGATCTTTACCTTTGCCGACCTGAAAAAATACTCAGATAAAACGGCGAACATGTTAAGCAAAGCTGGGATCGGCAAAGGCGACAAAGTCATGCTGATCCTGAGAAGGCGTTATGAAGTATACATAGCGATTCTGGCTCTGGCCAAAATCGGCGCGATCTATATTCCTTCTTCCAATCAGCTTACGCAGAAGGATATTATTTATCGAAATAATGCCGCATCGATTAAAGCGATCATCGCCTATCATGATCCGGTAATTCTCGACCATGTCGAAGCTTCCAGGGAAGAATCGTCAACGCTCGAAACGCTGTTTCTGGTTGGGGCCCGGCGTCCCGGCTGGGTTGATTTTGACAGCAGCCTGGAGGCCGCTTCCGAAAACTGGGTCCGGCCGACAGGTGCTGACGCTACAATGAATGACGACACAATGATCATCTATTTCACGTCAGGGACCACGAGCATGCCCAAAATGGCCATTCAGAGCTTCACCTATCCGCTTGGTCATATTGTGACGGCCAAATACTGGCAGCGCGTCGTGGACGGCGGGCTTCACCTGACGGTTTCCGATTCCGGCTGGGCTAAATTCGGCTGGGGGAAAATTTACGGCCAGTGGATTTGCGGCGCGGTGCAGTTTGTCTATGATATGGACAAGTTTATCCCGGAAAAGCTTTTGGAAATGATGCAAAAATATAAGTTATCCACGTTTTGCGCACCGCCGACAATTTATCGTTTCCTGCTTGAACACAATCTCGAAAAATATAACCTGTCCTCGATTGTTCACTGCTCCACAGCCGGAGAACCTTTAAATCCGGATGTCTTTAACCGTTTTAAAAGCATTACCGGCTTAAGCATCTTAAACGGATTTGGCCAGAGCGAGACGACCGTGCTGGTTGCCAACTTTGAATGGCTGGATATTTATCCAGGAGCGATGGGCAAACCGAATCCAGCCTACAAGATTGATGTGGTCGATGAAAACGGAGTTCCATGCCCTCCGGGAGTCGAAGGAGAACTGGTCATCCGCGAGGCTGATTCCAATAAGCCTGCCGGATTGTTCTGCGGGTACTACATGGATGAAACTGCTACCAATAAAGTGTGGTATGACGATACGTACCACACAGGGGATATGGCCTACTGGGATGAGCACGGCTTTTTATGGTTTGTTGGCCGCAATGACGATGTCATTAAGGCTTCCGGCTACAGGATCAGTCCTTTTGAAGTTGAAAGTGCGCTGATCGAACATCCAGCCGTCGTGGAGTGTGCTGTTACCGGCGCGCCGGATGCCGTCAGGGGAACGGTCGTCAAAGCGACTGTTGTGCTGGCCAAAGGCTATACGGCTTCTGAATTGTTAAAAAAAGAGATCCAGGACTATGTTAAAAAGGTGACGGCTCCGTATAAATACCCGAGAATTCTCGAATTTGTCGACGAACTGCCGAAGACGATCGGCGGCAAGATCAAACGCGCCCAGATCCGGCGTGAAGACACGGAAAAGTTTCAGGATAAAGAATAACTTTAACGTATATCCATCAATCGTTAAATATTGTCTGATGCACCCCACAATTATCGTGGGGTGATTTTATACCTTGAAAAATGGTTGGATTTCCATGTAAAATGAACCATAAATAATCATCATGAAAAAAGTTCATTTGAAAGTAATGATGGATCTATGTTGTTGCTAAAGAAAGGATAAACTGATGTTTCCGAGCGATTTAAACTATAGAATGCCTGCGGAATGGGCCAGACACGAACGAACCTTTATTTCCTGGCCGGTTCGGTCATCGATGTGCCATCCGGAAAATTACGAGGCTGTTTGTGAGGGTTATGCCGACATTATTCGAGCCATCGAGGAATTTGAACCCGTCACCGTATTGGTAAACCCCGACGAACGATCCCTGCTCGAAGGCCGCTTTCGGAACAGGCAGATCGAGCTCCTGCCGCTGGCGCACAATGATGCCTGGCTTCGGGATAACGGGCCGACGTTTATCGTCAATGATCAGGGAGATACAGCCGGCATCAATTGGCACTTCAATGCCTGGGGCGGCAAATATCCGGACTGGGATCTGGACAACCAGGTCGTGCCCCAAATATTGAAGCACCTCGGCCTGAAACCGTTTGATGCGCCGCTGATTATGGAAGGCGGCTCGCTGCACGTGGACGGAGAAGGTACACTCTTGACAACGGCCGAATGCCTGCTCAATCCGAACCGCAACCCTGATCTTTCCCGGGAGCAGATTACGGAACTATTGAAGAAATATTTGAATATCCACAAAGTCATCTGGCTGGAAAAAGGCTTATGTGGAGATGAAACAGACGGACATGTCGATAACATCGCCTGTTTTGCGTCGCCTGGCAAAATCCTGATTCAGGTCTGTGATGACCCTTGCGATCCGAATTATGCGATTACCCGGGAAAACCTCGCAGTGTTAAACCGGGAAACAGACGCCAGAGGAAGAACCCTTGAAATCATCCCAATACAGCAGCCTCCCGCCGTATTTGCTGACGGAAAACGGCTGACGCTGAGTTATTTGAACTTTTACTTTGTCAACGGCGGAATCATTTTACCTGTATTCGGCGGCCAGGCTGCCGAAACAGATGCCATGGCTATTCGAACCCTGAGCGGGATCTTTCCGGAAAGACGGATCCGAACCATTAATGGAATGGCCATTATTAGGGAAGGCGGAAATGTTCACTGTACCACCCAGCAGATGCCTGCTGTAAACCGTTTAAGGTGAGTGTATGAATTGCCCAACAACATATACGAAAATTTGAAAAATATAAATGAAGAGAAGGGCGTAACAGATACATCTTTTATATGTTGCGCTCTTCTGCGTTGTGGTTTTTTTCTGCATCATGTAAAATAGAAAATGCATACAAATTAACAAAATAGTAGAAACACCTGTAAGATCAGGTTCAGAACACACCGAAATCAGGCAGTTGGGAAGGAATATTAACGATGAGAAACGTCAAAGTGGCAGCAACCCAGATGCGCTGCACCAGTAACGTTGAAGAAAATATTGCCGGGGCGGAGACACTGGTCAGGGAGGCAGCAGCCCGGGGAGCGCAGATCATCTTGTTGCAGGAGCTGTTCGAAACCCCGTATTTCTGTCAGAAAGAAAAATCGGATTTTTACGTTTATGCTGCTGAGCTAGAAAACAATCAAGCAGTCAAACATTTCCGGAAAATTGCCAGAGAGCTGGAGATCGTCCTGCCGATCAGCTTTTATGAGAAGAAAAACTATGCGCGCTATAATACGATTGCCATGATCGATGCCGACGGCGATATCCTTGGCAAATACAGAAAGAGTCATATCCCCGACGGACCAGGCTATGAGGAGAAATTCTATTTTAACCCCGGTGACACAGGCTTTAAAGTCTGGCAGACGCGCTACGCCAAGATTGGAGTCGGCGTCTGTTGGGATCAATGGTACCCGGAAGCTGCCCGCTGCATGACCCTGATGGGGGCGGAGATCCTGTTATATCCGACAGCCATCGGTTCAGAACCGCTGGATCAGACGATCGATTCCAAAGACCATTGGCAGGCCTGCATGCTCGGCCATGCTGCCGCGAACCTGATCCCGGTGGTCGCATCCAACCGGATTGGTGTCGAGGAAGAGGATGATTCCAAAATCACCTTCTATGGTTCTTCTTTCATTGCCGGGCCGCAGGGCAATAAGATAGCGGAGGCCGGACGAAACGAAGAAACTGTTCTAGTCGCGGAATTTGATCTGGACCAGCTCGAGGTTCAGCGGCTGGAGTGGGGGATCTTTAGAGACCGCCGGCCTGATTTATACAGAGTGATTACTTCCTATGACGGGGAACTTACTTAATATTCATACATTTATTGATTATTCATACATTTATTGATTATTCATACATTTATTGATTATTCATACATTTATTGACAGATTTCGTGTATTTTACTATAATTGAGTTAAAATCATATGATCCATTGGCAAACCTGTTGAAAAGCAGGGACGCAAAGCTACGAGTCTAAGTGCTGAAGCATATTGACAGTCGGGTTGCACACAGAAGATGAAAACCGCGGCTGCTTTGGCCGCGATTTTTTTTTGAGGGAGGATCTACATGACAGCGGATTCCATCGTTGCAGCCAGTATTTCGATTACCCTGGTGTTGTTGATATCTTACGGTTTTTTATATTTTTCCGAGAAGAAACATTATTTCTTGGCATGGAGCCTTTCTATTGTAATGATGATGATTACCTACCTTTCCAGAATTGCATTGCTGGAAACCGGCAGCCAGTCGCTGGTGCTTCCAATTATCAACTATGCCTCTTCGATCGCAGGCTACTGGCTGGTATTCAAGGGTACGCAGCTATTTTTTAAGAAAAGCTATCCGGTGTTCTGGGATATCAGCGCAGGCTTTTTGATCCTTACTTTTATATGTATTACTGTCCAGGGACTCCCGACAACCGCTCTTTTACTTCTGTCTGTTGTCTGCATCATCGCATTGTTGTCCAAAGCAGCTATGACATGCTTAAAAGCAAAAACACCGCAAAGCCCGATCAGAATAATGCTTGGCTATACTTATATTTTTTGGGCCTTGTCGATTTTATTCTACCCGCTGTGCAAATTTATGAAGGTTATTCCATCACCTGTCGGTTATTTAGTTGCCGGCGTCGTTGGTCTGCTTGCTTATCTCAATATGCAGGCCCTGTACTTTCAAAGCATCCGGGAGGAGCTCGAAAGCAAAGAAGCTAATATCAGGAACCTTATTGTTTATGACAAATTAACCGGCGCCTACAGCCGTACTTATTTTGAAAACACGCTGGAAAATTTCCTGGAAAAGACCCTCATGCCTGCAACATTGGTCATGGGGGATTTTAATGGTCTGAAACTAATCAACGACACCTTTGGTCATGAAAAAGGGGATGAATTACTTGCTGACGGGGTCAGAATCATGCAGGAGACTATCGGCCCGGAGAATGTGATTATCCGGTGGGGTGGGGACGAGTTTATCATTATCATGCCTGGTATGCCGCTTGACCAGGCCGGCGTCCTTTTAAACAATGTCAAGAGCAACCTAAAAATCTCCCGCCCGAAAACAGTACCGATCGACATTTCGTTTGGCCTGACGATTTATGAGAACAGGAAACACTCTCTGACAGAAATGATCAACCAGGCTGAGGAAAAAATGTATAGCAATAAACTGAATGAAAGCAAGAAAACCCGCCTTGCGATCATCGAGTTCCTGGAAAAACTGCTCTGGGAAAAAGATTATCAGACGGAAGCCCATGTCATGAGGCTAAAAAGTTTGGTAAGTAAATTCGGTAGTCAGATCGGCTTATCCCCAAGAGAGATCGTCGAACTTGTCCAGGTTGCGATGCTGCATGATATCGGCAAAATTGGTGTTCCCGGGGAAATCTTAAAAAAACAAGGTGACTTGACCCCGGAAGAATGGAGCATTATGAAAAAACATTCCGAAATCGGCTATCGGATCACGCAGTCTTCCATGGAATTAGCGCATGTCTCGGAAGCCGTTCTCGGTCATCATGAATGGTGGAATGGGAAAGGTTACCCGCAGGGGTTGAAAGAAGATGAAATTCCGCTGTTCTCGAGAATTGTATCCATTGTTGATTCCTACGATGTGATCACGCATGAAAGGCCTTATAAACGGGCCATGGACCCGTATAGTGCACTTGTTGAAATCAATAAATGCGCCGGCAAACAGTTTGATCCGTATCTGGTCACTGTTTTTAACAAGATTATGCAGGAATCCCTTGTTGTGAATGATAGATAGGTAACTGCCAAATATTTAAAAGATACCCGCGAGCTCTGTACCGGCGGGTATCTTTCTGCTAATCTAAGGGTATTGGAGTCCCCCAACCAAAGGATTAAATATAAATCATTGATTAATAAGCCAGATAGAGATTGGGGCAGTAATAGATGAACGCAATAGATGATGAAAAAACGAAATGTCTAATCATTCATGGGTTTGGTGGTGGGGTACACGAAGTGAAGCCTTTGGCCGAATATTTGACTGCTCTTGGTTATGATGTTGTTTGTCCTATATTAAAAGGCCATTCAACAACCAGACATGAAATGAAAAAAGCAACGTACATGGACTGGATAGATTCTGCTGAACGTGAACTTTTAAGATTGAAAGAAATTGAGGATGAGATTCTGCTGATAGGGTTCTCCATGGGAGGGCTGATTGCATTTAATCTTGCCTGTAAACATCATATCAAGGCCATAGTAACAATCAATACTCCCATCTTCTATTGGAATATATACCAAGTGTTTCGTAATATCGTGGATGACATCAAGAACAAGAAGTCTAACCATATCAAGAGATATTTACAAGCAAAAAAAATCTCACCGTTTTTGTCTATGATCCAATTCCTGTTATTATTGCACCAAACAAAGCCAAAATTAAAGAAAATAGATTGTCCTATCCTAATTATTCAGGCTGAAGATGATGATACTGTAAGAAGAAAGAGTGTGGATTATATCAATAAACATGTGTCTTCAGACAGGAAAAAGATTAGATATTTTCAAAAAGGCGGTCATTTGATCCTTCTGAGTCCGATGGCTGAACAGGTGATGCTATGTGTTGAAGATTTTTTACAAATGTGATTGCAAAATGGTTCTTATGATGCGCTTTTCTTATAACCTTTAAATAAATAATAGCGAAACAGTAGTCCTAGCGTAATCCCGAACACAATTGAACCAATCATTTCTGAATAATAATCATTGATAGGTCTATGCGGAATAAGGTTACGCCCTTCAATAAGCCACATGAAAATGACTTCTAATGTTAGCCAGTTTAATAAACTAATGCCGATACTTTTGACTATAAAATAGTCATGATCTATGAATTTAAGTGCGTAGTAAAAAACAAGAGATAATACACAACCTAATATGATGGAATATATCGCTCCGAGGATAACATTAGGCCTGTCCAGTGTTATCATAAAGCTAGTGAGCTGATATACACTATACTTGGCAAATCCAAAAGTCACTAGGACTCTTGTAACGATTTCATAGGGAATAGTGGATATAGCTCCCATAAGCATAACTAAAGTTGGTTTATCACATTTCATTGTTGCACTGCCTTTATATATAAATGTTCGAGAGTAGTATTCCCATTATAAACATTTTTACAAGTATTTTTTGCAATATGCAGTTGCTGATTATATGTTAGATGATCCGGAAAAGGAAGAAACCCTAAAAGTACAGGCATCTTATTAAATTTCAAAAAGGTAACGGCTATGTGGTTACGAAAGTTGATCCTATGATCAGTTTTAAATGAATGATGGAGGCCCATGCCCGCAGCAAACGGGACAGGGCTTTTATTTTTGCACTGTCATGGATCAAATTATAAACTTCGACAAAACATCCTAATATTCGATAAAGGAATATGGCGCTATTTGAAGAATTTTCCTTATAATTGATCAAGCTGAAGGAAATGTACCAGAATGAATGAAAACTTTGACTAAAGACTACTTTCAGTAAGACAAATGGTAACTTTTTTATTATGAAAGGGGTTTTTTTAAGATGAACTATGAAGGTATTGCTAATTTGGTTCATGAATGTGTCAAAAATCCCAAGAGCATGTTAAACCAGGAAAAAGACAGTAAAGTTAAACCTAGCCAGTTTTCTGTAATTCAGAAGGTTATTTCCAGAGATGAAGTTCCCGGGACTATTGTTACACTTGAAGTAGGTCCTATGGCTACGTGGCAATAATACAATGAATCTTCAGCTTGATCAGATTATATATACGAAAATTGATAGAATTTTAAAAACGTACGGACTGAGTGCGGAAATGATCCGGATGATTCAAACTTCGCTTAACGCCGATAGTCCAACAGGTGAATTATTTAAATGGGTTCATCTGACTAGAATGAGCTGTGAGTGTACAGGTGGGAATGCGGAAGCTGCGTTGCCAGGGGGAATCGGTATGGAATTCTTTGCCCTGGCAGCAGATATTTTTGACGATATTCAGGACAAGGATCATGAGGATTTGCCCTGGCGCCGGATCCCCGAGGCTAACGCGATTAACCTCGCGAATTGTCTTTTAATGCTTAGTTTTGATGCTATAGCTGCAATACCGAATGACAAGATCTACAGGGAAATCTGCACAGTGCTACAGCGCATGGGAGTCACGGCCAGTAATGGACAGTTCATGGAGTTTCTCTATACGGGCAGCCCGCAGGTATCGTTGGAACAATACTTTGATATGGTAAGGCAAAAGTCAGGCAGTATAACAGCCTGTGCCTGTAAAATGGGGGCCATTTTGGGAGAAGCCACGGAACCACTCGCTGGATCAATGGCTGAGTTCGGTCTCAATTTCGGGATCATGAACCAGATCCGTAACGATCTCAACGATTTTCTCCATTTTGAAAAGAAAAAGGATTTTGTAAGTAATAAGAAAACCCTGCCGTATGTCTATTTATCCCATACACTCAAGGGTGAAATAGCCAAACAATTTAAAGGACTAACGCAATGTAACAGCGGAGGATCACAAGCTTTTGGAGATAAAGAAAAACAACAGTTGAAACAAATCGCTGTCGAAGAAGGGGTTGCTCAGTACTGCACCGTGATGTTTGAGATTTACCGTCAAAAAGCACAGGAAATTCTAGAGTCAATTCCTGTTTCTGGAAGGCAAAAGGAGAAGATGATACAACTTGTGGGATAAATTCATTAATCGGCAAATTTATTATATTGCGAGTGTCTTCTTTATTGTGCTGGGGCTTGTTTATTTTGTTGCTTGTCTGAAGCAACCTTATATCGGTGTCAACCTTAAAAACGTTAATAGTAACTGGCTGGTTACTATCTGTGATCCTCATGGTGAAGGATATCAATCCGGTATCCGGCTTGGGGATCAGATACTGAAAGTTGATGGGATGGATCCGGAAAAGTTTGGTTCGACATATAAATGGGGATTACTGGAACGCGCTCACACAATTAAATTTTGTACAGCAGATAGTTCGACAGTACAGCAAATTACAATAGAAAATTTGCCCGATTGGATTATGGTTTTAAGCCAAACTCCATTGTTTATTTTAGGTCTTGTTTTTTGGTTCGTGGGTTTTGTTGTCTGGTGTAAGAGGCCTTTTTTGAAAGAAGTGCGTCTTTTATTTTGGTTGCTTTGGCTATTTGCGGTGGCAATTGTTCTCACACATGCTTCCGGGTGCGCTTTACCTTTGGCTAAAGAATTAGAATATATTACATTTTCGTTGGCCCCTGTGCTTCTGATTGTTTTTACTTCAAAGTTTTCATTAAATAATAAAACGAAATCAATTGGGTGTAAAATAACATTTGCTTGCTTTACAGTAATTTCGATCCTAACTGCTTTACACTCTCTAGGCTTCATACACCTACCGGACTTACTAAGAGAACTGGCTTTGTCTAATATGATTATCGGTATCTTACTTTCAGTATGGAATCTGTGCCAAGCATTATTTTTGCCAAAAGGACAACCAGAAAAAAATGAGGCTGGAATTCTCTTATTGGGAATCGTAATTGGCTTCTTTCCCAGTATATTGTTTGTTGCTCTTCCACAAATTTTTTATTTGCAGCAGCTTTTTACTGAAGTAAGCTATTTATTCATTTTGGCTATTCCGTTTTCCTTATATTACGTCATCGTTAACAAATACTTACCGGACAGCCGTAGGATCTATAAGACAATAATCACAAATTTTCTCGCAGCACTCATTGTAAGTATGATTGTCCATTATTTTTTATACTTGGGTAAAATTATCAAAATAGTTAGCGCTGAATCCTATTTGGCAACATTTGTGCTATGCCTGTTGTTTTTTGTTTGCTTTTATCTTCTCCGACTAATTATCAGTAAATTATTGGAAAGGTTTAGCTTTTTCCAAACAAATATCAGCCTAAAACATAGGTTTACAGAGCTCAATAACAACATAACCTCCCTTATCTGTGAAGACCACATTTTTGAAGAAGCAATCAAGAAGTTAGGAATTGACGGGGTGTTCATCATTGTTGAAAATGAACAGACTGGCTGCTTAAGAAAAGCGGTCGGCCGGTTTAGGAAAAACCGTCAAGAACAGTCCGAACTAGAAGCGTATTTCCGTAGAAACCAAAAACAAGACCTGGAAGCAAGGTTTCTTTCCGACGATTGTCCCGCTGAGATTTTTGTGCCGTTTGTTTCCCATAATTCTACCTGTGGTATTTTCTTTGGGCACCGTTATTCCCATATCAAATTTGAAAAGTCTGAGTTACCCTTTCTTACTTTACTTGCCGGTCAGCTGGCCTACGAAGTGCTGATGCTGCTTGTCATCGGCGACCTGACCAAGGAAATTAATGTCTTGACCCTGACATCCTGGTGCTCCCGGAGAAGAAACTGGGAACTTCAGGGTATAACAAATTCCTTAATTCGGATGATTGAGCAAGACAGAGGAAGTCTGTCCAAAGAAATATTGGATGGCCCGGTACAGAGCGCTCTGGATATCAGCCGCTGGCTGAAAATACTGGAAAAAGAAAATCTGGATGATGATATGTTCCAACAGGTATTTTCCCGGATGAGAGATTTGATTAATGATCTAAACTACGATTTAAATCAAACGGTTCACAATTTGCGTCCGCCGGTATTATTGGATTTGGGTTTGATTCCTGCCGTACAATCGTTGTTTCAGGATATTATGCTGAAGGAACCAAATTTCATTATACTGGAAACAGAAGGAATCGGGTTGGATGATCGTTTTGCGGAAGATATTGAAATCACTGCTTACCGCTTTATACAAAAAGGAATATTCAATTCCCTGCGTTATTCCGGTTCAAAGAAGCAGACAGTCCGTATTGAATTAAGCGGAGAAAAATTGGAATTAACGGTGAAGGATAATGGACAAGGTTTCGACCCAGATCAACTTGAAAAAGGATTGTTAGGCGGGGCACATTACGGCTTGGCAATCATGAAAGAACGTATTGAGAGCCTGGGGGGGCAGATGCTGATTAATTCCGGCTTTGAGCGTGGAACAACACTTCAAGCAACAATACCGGTATATTAAGATGCAATTAAAGTTAGGTGGGTCAAATGAACGTTAAAGTTTTAATCGTCAACAGTCATGGGCCGTTTGCGGAAAATACCAAATTCCTTTTTTCCATGGATCCGCAAATCGAAATCGTGGGAATTGTGAAAAACGGGGGAGAATGCCTTGATTTTGTCCGTCAATCTCCGCCTGATGTCGTATTGCTGGATATCCATCTGAATGATGGCAATGGAATCTCTTTGATCGAACAAATCAAAATGATTGAGCACGCAGTAAAAATCATTTTGATGACTGAATGTAATCAGGAAGGGTATGTCATTGCAGCAAAGAATAAAGGAGCCGATGGGGTAATCATAAAGGATTTGTATATCCGGGAAGTGGTTCAGGTCATTCTAAAGGTTATGGACGGCGGTACGTACTTTTATCAAAGTCCTTTAGCTTTTCCTAAAAACCAGATAGACATTGATGATATACACTTTCCAGTTAAGCCTGTGGAAATTCTTGAAAAAATATTAACGCCTGAAGAAAAAGAAATCATGAGATTATTGACCAAGCGGTTGTCCAACAAGGAGATTGCTTCCATTTTAGGCGTGTCGGCCCGTGTTCTCAGTGAACGGATCAATATCATCCTTCTGAAATTTGGCGTGAATACCAAGTTAGAGGCTGTTTTAACCTGGCCTTTTGTAGAGACTTAAGTTCTCCATTTTCCAATACCGATATGGGTCCATGTCCGCCGCAGACGAGGCAGGGCTTTTTATTTTTGTCTTCTAATTCGCCCAGCACCCTCATGATCTGTTTGCGCATCTCGGTTGCTTTTAGCGAGTCGATGTTTACGCTCCGCATCAAGTACGGGGCCAGGGAATTGAACGCGGCTCTTTCCGGAGAGAAACCGCTGATATTCACAAGATTATCGCCGGTAAATACCAAGCCGTATTCTTCGCAAACAAAGATCATCTCGCCGTAAAGATGGCCGCCGCTGCCTTCGAAAACTTTGAAGGCCAGATCTGCAACAGTAAATTCCGCGATTGGGATCAATTCCTGATGTTCTTCAGGCACCGGGGCAGGGGAACCGGCGTCGAGTACCTCGAATTGTTCGGGATTTGGCGGGGTATAGCCGGAGATGATCCGGCTGAGCTTGCTGTAGCCCCAGCCCAGATCGCTGTTTTCACGGTAGTCGGGAATTCCGGCGGACTGGCGCCGCAGGCTGTCGGCGCTCTTTTGATTTAAGCCGACACGTATGCCTTCGAGTTTGGAGAGCAGGCCGCAGTGGTCGACATCGGCATGCGTGATAAAAACGCGTTTTTTCAGCGTATCCCAGGCCGGGAAAAGCTCCTGTAATATCTTGAACATCTCTTCGGCATAGATCGCATAGCCCGTATCAATCAAAACGAGTTCTTCAGCTGAAGCAAGTACATAGGTGTTGCTGCCACAGGGCGGCTGGATGCTGTACAGTGTGACCAGTTCGCTGATCCGGACCTGATCGATGTCGGTGCTGAAATGGCTGCCGCGGTATTTACTGATGAAATACGCAAAACGACGGATATAGCCAAAGACTTTTTTGGGGCTCTCACCGGTCTCCTGCAGCATCTGGAGGATCCGGTTCGATTCGGAGATGAATTCCATGGTTTGTTCTGTGCTTAAGCAAAGGATATGCTGCATTTCATTCGCCAGCCGGATATAGAAAATCGTATTATCCAGATTCTTCTCAAAATCATCATATTCGATGATATCAATCTGATAGACTGTGCTGATATCATCGAGCAGCATTTTAATCATATCCGGATTTTCGATCAGCAGGCCCATTTTGAAATCCTGATAGGGTGTACCGTTGGCACTCGAACTCAGATACGAGATATTGATATTATAGTGATCCAGGATTTTAAGGACAGGCAGTACGGCACCAGGCTGATCTGGGATTTTTATATTGACCTCGATGACGCGTGTTTCAGAGAGTTCATTTTTCAGGTAGCCGACTGTTTCGAGCTCTTTGGCGATCTTTTGATGGTTTTCTGCTGTTGCCTCAACATCCAGAAACAGCATGTGAAGATCGATAGCCTTATTGTAGCTCACGCGGACAATATTGCCGCAGTATTTGGCAATGATTTTGGAAGCAAGCAGGAAAGCTCCTGTCTTATCAGGCATACGGGTAACATAAGATTTTCTGTTCATAATTACCTCAAATCAAATAATTGGTTGTATTTATTATAAAGTTCTGCTCGTTAATTTTCTACAACATCATATATTTAACTTATTTTAGAAGCCGAAAAAGTTTATATTTACATAATGAAAAATAATACGTATTATCATATTGTAAGATAATTCACAAATAATTTTATGTCTGTCTAAATCCGATATGTTTTGTTGAGAAATGTACAGGTACGTATTTTCGAGAACGACAGGGGAAAACTAAAAAATATGAAATTAAACATTACACGACAGTTCCTGGTAGCCGTCATTGGCATATTTTTGCTGGCAGTTGTTCTAACGGCTGGAAAATTATTTTTTCAACCTAATGTCATTAAATTCCATATTCCAAATCATTTATACAATCAGGACACTATTTTTTCTTGCCGTGATTATTTAGAAAAGATAGGAGCTATTGTAACCTTCGATGAAAAAGCCCAAGAAATTACAATTCAAACTGGCTTGGATAGCTATTATCTTGAAATCAAGACCGATTCTGTGCAGGGAATCCCAATCTATGTCGATAACGTGTATATTGGCAAAACACCGGTTAAAAAAAGGCTTTCAGCAGGAAAATACGTGGTTGTGGCGAAAAATTCCGGACATGTGAGCTCAATACGCTATTTAACACTTAAACCAGAAATTGCTTCGGTTAAACAGATCATATTGCCGGTGGATCAAAAAAACTATGAAGGATTTCTAGATGAAATTATCTTGTTTGGCTACAAACCTATAAGGGTTATGGATTACTATAACCATGCGCCAATTACCAAGAAGACTATTGTTTTAAGGCATGATGTGGATGTATCCGCTGAGGATGCCTTAGCTATGGCAAAAATTGAACATCTCAGAGGAGTCAAAAGTACCTATTATTTTCGTTGGTGCACCGCTGATCCTGAGGTCCTCAAAGAAGTAAGGGCGCTGGGACATGAAGTTGGACTGCATTACGAGACTTTGGCAGATTATTCTCTGCAATATCATCTCAAATCTGCGCAGGATATTACATCAGATGTCAAACAAGAATTGCGAAGACGGTTAAAGACAGAAATTGTCCATTTCCGACAACAATATGGAGAAATATATACCATTGCTTCCCATGGTGCAAAAGAGAATATAAGGCTTGGTGTTACGAATTATCAGGCAATTATGGCCGGAGAAAATCCGTATGACTATAATATTATCGGCACTGCCTATGGACCCATAACGCAACATTTCACGTATATGAGCGATTCAGGCGGTATATGGGAGCCGTTTCCTTACCCAAAACTTGAAAGTAATGCCGGCCCATTTTATATCTTGATTCATCCCATCCACTGGGCTTCCGGTTTAAGTCGATAAACTTTTAGCCTAACAGGTATGCTCTCAAAAGATCTCAAAATTTCTTTCAAGATTTGTTTGTACATTTTTCTGCTCTAAAAAATACTTTTAATAATTATTAGTTATTTAGGTAAATAATGGTATGATATAGTATAACGGCCAAATCACTTTCATATAGAGGATTATGTAAGGATATAATCAGCTGTGAGGCGAAAGGAGATAAAAAGTGAAAAGATACGCAAAGCGGTACCTTTTTGTACTGTTGACTTTAATCTTATGTCTGGGTTCATTTGTCCCTGAGGCTTTTGCATCGACGATTTCGACCCACCGTATTTCCGGGGATACACGATATACCACTGCCGCAAATATTGCCAAAGAAGGTTGGTCCGGCGGCTCACAGTGGGCGATCATCGCCTGCGGAAGCAATTTTCCTGATGCCTTGACGTCAACCCCTCTGGCAACAAAATATAATGCTCCGATCTTATTGACGGAAAAAGATAGTCTAACGGAGGTTACGAAATCCACGCTGACTACACTCGGCACAAAGAATGTCTATATTGTTGGTGGAACAAGTGTCGTTTCTACGACAGTTGAAACACAGCTGAAGTCGATGGGAATCTCAGTTACCCGATTGTTCGGAAGCGACAGATACAATACTTCGGTTGAGATTGCTCAGCGTATCGGAAATACTTCCGGAAAGCTCGTCGTTGCTCCCGGGGGTGATTATCCGAATGCGCTTTCGGTTTCATCCTACGCCGGTAAAAAACAAATTCCCATTATCCTGGTCGATAAAAGTACGATCAGCGATAGTCTGAAACAATATTTAGCAAATAAAAGTATTCAACAAACCTATGTGATAGGCAATACGACAGAGATCAGTGATTCAATCGTTAACGCGCTTCCAAACCCGACACGCATTCAAAGCTCCGACCGCTACGCAACCAATCTGGCGGTATTGGAAGCCTTCGAATCCGATTACGTTTTCAGCAATACCTTTTTAGCAACCGGGAATAATTTTGCCGATGCGCTTGCTGGATCAGCCTATGCAGCCAAGCTGGGGGCTCCGATTATTCTGACCGGAAAGACGCTGGACAGCCGTATTAACACGTATTTTACGGCAATCAGTACGAGCGTTGCCCAACTCAATATTTTGGGTGGGGAAGCAGCTATCGCGACCACTCTGGTCAATGGTTATCTGGGGATTGAAACAACGGGAACACTGACTGCCAAAGAGATCTTCACCAAGGTAAGCCCTTCCGTCGTCTATATCGAGACCTATGACAGCAGCGGGAATGCTTTGGGGAGCGGCAGCGGCTTTATCGTAGATGCCAGCGGCAAAGTCGCGACGAACTACCATGTGATTGAAGGTTCGTATAGTGCTAAAGTAAAGACCGCCTCAGGGACATCGTATGATGTCCAAAAAGTCTTAAGCTATAATGCCGTGACCGATCTGGCAATACTTAAAATAAGTGCGACAGGACTGACTGCAGTATCCCTCGGTGATTCCAGCCTGATTGAAACCGGGGATAATATCTATGCGATCGGCAACCCGTTTGGCTTGGAGAATACCATATCGAACGGTTTAATCAGCACAAAATCCAGAGATATTAACGAAACGACATATATTCAGATTTCTGCGCCAATCAGTTCCGGCTCAAGCGGCGGGGCACTGGTGGATGAGCAGGGAAAAGTCATTGGTATCACAGCCGCCGTATATTATGGCGGCCAGAACTTAAACTTTGCAGTTCCGATTAACCTATTAACACCGATGCTCTCGGAGAATATTAATAAAACACTGCCGGAAATTCTCCCGGCCGTTTACAGTGTCTTTGCTAATATGGCTTCTTATATTCAGAATGCCTACGGCACAAATGTGATTGCAGGCCAAACAATCAAATATACTGTTGCCGTGACTGCTTATCAGGGCAATACCGATACTTCCCACGATGAAAGTGCATTTATTGTATTTACGGTTACCCCTGAGACAGATGCTGCTGAATCGGACATTCTGGATAATCATTTCAACGCTTATCTTGTATGGCTGGAGACTATGCTGAATGACCTTCAAACAAGATATAGTTCAAATGTGTTTAGCGGTGGAATGTACTACGGAGACAAATTTTATATTATATTCGATAATTGGGACGGGTCTGTTCAATACTGGTATTAGGAGATTCGTTAAGGGCTTTTCAATCCTGCCAAGTCGTGCTAATCTTACCCATAGAGAATGAATCGGAAGGTGGGTGGTTTCATGGGGCTTGGCAGGGTGCGTTTCATCGATGATTCAGTGGAACTGCCGAAGATCACGGGCAAAATGCTGGGTAGGATCTTCCGGTATTTTATTCCGTACTGGAAACAAACCGTTGTGATCATCCTGTCCCTGGTCATTTCAGCGCTGCTTGGACTCGTACCGCCCTTAGCGACCCGGAGTATTTTAGATGAGGCTCTGCCTCAGCACGATATGAAGTACCTGACGATTCTGATGCTGGTTGCCATCGGGGCAGCTGTCTTAAGCGGTTTGCTGATGGTCGGACAGAATTATCTCAAAACCCTGATTGCCCGGAATATCATCTATAAGATGAAAAACCAGATGTTTGAGCATATCCAGCATATGTCCCTGCGTTTTTTCTCTTCGGTCAAACCGGGTGAAATCATCACGCGGATGAACAGCGATATCAATGGCGTCCAGGAAATGCTGAACAGCACGATCATCAATACGCTCAGTAGCACCCTGACGCTTGTCACCACAGCAGCGGCGCTGATCTCGATGAACTGGAAGCTGGCGATTGTCGGCATCGTGATCGTTCCGCTTTTTGTCATACCGACGCGCAAGGTCGGTAAAGTCAGATGGAAGATTGTATCCCAGACCCAGGCCAAGGTCGATGAACTGAACCAGATTTTACAGGAGACGTTCAGCATCAGCGGTTCGATCTTGATGAAAATTTTTACGAAAGAAAAAGCGGATTATACGAAATTCGAGAAAGTCAATCGGGAAGAATCCCATCTGCGGACGAAAGAGTCTTTAGCCGGGCAATGGTTCACGATGACTATCAGTATTTTTACCTTTATTGGGCCGATGCTCATCTATTTTTTTGGCGGTTACCTCTATATGCAGGGGGAAATCACCGTCGGGGAAATTGTGGCTTTTGTGGCACTGCTGGCCAGGCTTTATACCCCTGCAGCCCAGCTGTCAAATATCCATATCAATGTTGTCCGTTCGTTTGCTTTGTTTCAGCGGATTTTCGATTATTTTGACCAGCCGCTCGAGATTGTAGACCGTGACAAAGCGAAAACCATCGTTTCGGCTGCCGGTCAAGTTGATTTTGAACACGTTTCCTTTTCGTATGACCATAAAATACCTGTTCTCCGGGATATCAGTTTCTCCGTTGCCTCCGGAACCATGGTCGCGCTGGTCGGCCCGAGTGGGGCAGGGAAGACAACCATCACGAATCTGATCCCAAGACTGTACGATGTCATGGACGGCTGTGTCAAAATGGACGGAGAAGATATCAGGGACCTGACACTTCAGTCGCTGCGCAGGCAAATCGGCATTGTGATGCAGGAGCCTTATCTATTTAATGACACAATTGAAGAAAACCTAAAATACGCCCGGGAAGATGCCACGGTAGCTGAAATGATAGAAGCTTGCAGGGCAGCCTATATCCACGATTTTATCATGACACTGCCGGACAAATA
Organism: Dehalobacter sp. CP; assembly: GCA_009910795.1. The sequence continues at coordinate 35,893 of VMEE01000016.1, forward strand.
CCAGACAGTGGTTGGGAACAGAGGCATCAAGCTGTCAGGTGGGGAGAAGCAACGGATCTCAATTGCTCGCGTTATCCTAAAAACACCCCGGGTCATCATCTTTGATGAAGCAACTTCTTCCCTGGATTCGGTGTCGGAGCTGTACATTCAAAAAGCAATGGTTCCGCTGCTGCAAGGGAAGACAAGCTTTATTATTGCTCACAGGCTTTCCACGGTACTGGCGGCCGACCAGATCCTTGTCGTGGAAAAAGGACGGATCGCGGAAGTGGGAAAACATGCGGACTTATTGTTACGGGACGGGATCTATAAAAAGCTGTATGATACACAGTTCAAGAACCAGACAATATAATGTCGGTACTCGGTACTCGGTACTATCCCATAATACTACGTGGCAAAGGGATAATACCGTAAAATATGATCATTTTTTTTAAATTAACTGTACATAACAGTAAGTCAATTATTTTATTAACCGAAGAAATTGTACACGTGTACAATTTCTTTAAATTTGGAAATTTTGTCGTATCGAAGATTCCCAACTGATCGCTTGACAATATATCATGCGGGGAAAGGGAACTATATCTGCTGCTTATTCAGCTAAATTAAATAGATTCGTACTCAGATATTTTTCCCCTCGGTCGGCAAACAGGACCACGATCAATCCTTCCTCGATATCTTTGATGCATTCTAAAGCTGCAATCATTGCGGCTCCGCTGCTCATGCCGACAAAGATGCCTTCCTGGAGGACGATGGCTCTGGCCATAGCAAAAGCGGCCTCAGATTCAATCATGACTGTGCGGTCTATCTTGCTGGGATCATAGATTTCCGGTACGATAGCCTCTTCCATGTTTTTTAGACCCTGAATATAATGGCCTTTTTCAGGGTGGGCTTCAATAATTTGAACCGCAGGATTCTTGTCCTTCAGACCCATGCCAACGCCCATAAGCGTCCCTGAGGTGCCGAGTGCGGAAACGTAGTGAGTGACTTTTCCGTGGGTCTCCTCCCATATTTCATGCGCAGTCGTATAATAATGGGCGAGCTTATTGTATTCGTTTGAGAATTGGTTCGGCATGAAATATTTCTCTGGATACATCCTGCAGAGCTCATGCGCTCTGCGGATCGCTCCGTCAGTTCCCTCGGATGGGTCGGTCAGGATTGTCCTGGCACCAAAAGCTTCAATCATTTTGCGGCGCTCCACGGATACGGCTTCGCTCATCACGATTTCTACCTTATATCCTTTGACGGCGCCGATCATGGCGAGGCCAATCCCTGTGTTTCCGGAAGTCGGTTCAATAATGGTCTTGCCAGGGACAAGCGAGCCACACGCTTCGGCTTGCTCAATCATTTTTAAGGCAATGCGGTCTTTGATGCTTCCAGTCGGATTAAAACCCTCCAGCTTCGCGTACAGCGCAACGTGCGGCTTCGGATTCAATCTGTTAATCCGGACCAGCGGAGTATGTCCAATGGTCTCAAGAATATTATCGTACACAGGCATCTTCCTTTCCAAACATTCAATACAATGAATACTATACACTATCTTTGTTGGCAGGGAAATCCTGCTAACCTTTGTTTTTGGCGATGCTTAACATTAAAAATTGTCTGAATTTCTACTGACATCTTGATTTTTGAAGGGAATGTGATAATATTTAGCGAATAAGAATATTTATGGTTGTATCTTCGTTATTGATTTTAAAGAAGAATTGGCTGGCGCCTGATATATAAATGAAGAAGTACAAGCTTTATGCAATAAAATGTTTTGAATGATTATTATTAATGACAAAGGAGAGATTGATATGGCTGCTTATTTTGATGAACCTTCCCATACCTTTGGAGAATATTTATTAGTACCCGGGTATTCTTCGGCAGACTGTACCCCGACAAATGTAAGTCTGAAGACTCCCGTTGTAAAATACAAAAAAGGTGAGGAATCTTCCATTAATACGAATATTCCTCTGGTATCGGCAATCATGCAGTCTGTTTCGGACGATAAAATGGCAATCGCTCTGGCCAGAGAAGGCGGTATTTCATTTATTTATTGTTCTCAGCCGATTGATACCCAAGCTCAGATGATTGCGCGGGTCAAAAACTATAAGGCAGGTTTTGTGACCAGCGATTCCAACATAACCCCGGACAGCACACTGGCGAACATCTTGGCCCTGAAAGCCAAAACGGACCATTCTACAGTGGCTGTGACCTCGGACGGTACAGCTACGGGTAAGCTGCTGGGTCTTGTTACGACCAGAGATTACCGCGTCAGCAGAATGTCCAAAGATACGAAAGTCAAAGAATTCATGACAAAGTTTGAGGATCTGATCTGCGGAAGTGATCAGATTACCCTGAGTGAAGCCAACGATATTATTTGGGACCATAAGCTGAATGCTTTACCTTTGATTGATAAAGACCAAAACCTCAAATATCTAGTCTTTCGCAAAGACTATGATTCCCATAAAGAATACGAAAGGGAGCTTCTGGACGCTTCTAAACGGTATATTGTCGGAGCAGGGATTAATACCAGGGACTATGAAGAACGGGTGCCTGCGCTGGTTAATGCCGGAGCAGATGTTCTTTGCATTGATTCTTCCGAAGGCTTTTCGGAATGGCAGAAAAGGACGATCGATTTTATCCGCAAAAAATACGGTGAATCCGTAAAGGTGGGTGCCGGGAACGTCGTGGACCGCGAGGGATTTTTATTCTTGGCCGAAGCAGGGGCTGACTTTGTCAAAGTCGGCATTGGCGGCGGATCGATCTGCATTACCCGCGAACAAAAAGGGATAGGTCGCGGACAGGCTACCGCGTTGATTGAAGTTGCTAACGCGCGCGATCAATATTTCAAGGAAACCGGAATATATATCCCTGTCTGCTCGGATGGCGGTATTGTCCATGATTATCATATTACGCTTGCTCTGGCGATGGGTGCCGATTTTATCATGCTTGGCCGGTATTTTTCACGTTTTGATGAGAGCCCGACGAACAAAGTCAATATCAATGGTAGCTACATGAAGGAATACTGGGGAGAAGGCTCTAACCGTGCCAGGAATTGGCAGCGCTACGATCTCGGCGGCGACGGCAAGCTTTCTTTTGAAGAAGGCGTTGACTCCTATGTGCCATACGCCGGCAGTTTAAAAGACAACGTAACCCTGAGCCTGAACAAAGTCCGTTCAACCATGAGCAACTGTGGGGTTCTGACGATTCCAGAACTGCACAAAAACGCCAAACTAACGCTCGTATCCGCAACAAGCATCGTGGAAGGCGGTTCACATGACGTCCTTCTAAAGGATAACAGCTATATAAAATAAAAAATTACTTTGCTATTACTTTGTTTTTTGCATGTAAACGTGACGTAATCTAACCGCTCTTCGGCTATTGCGCTCTCCTTGGCGCAAAAAGCCGCGCTGCACATCCGTGTTCCGCTTGGGCGCGGTTAGATTACGTCACGTTAATTTAATATAGGTCATGATAATCTAATGGGTATTAATATACTGTACTTAAAAAAGATGCCAATATGGCGTTCTTTTTTTTTGCAACAGATTTGACATCTGAGAAAACTTCACCGTAATCAAACAGAGGATTCTGTCAGCTCATGTTGAATTAAAAATAGCACTGAAAGAATTGATTGGAGGAATCATGCTATGAAGCTGCTGCATACTGCAGATTTACATATCGGCAAACGGGTCAACGAGTTCAGCATGCTCGAAGACCAAAAGGTTATGCTGGAACAGATTCTGCGGATTACCGACGAAGTTCAACCTGACGGGCTGCTTCTGGCCGGAGATATTTACGATAAAAGTGTGCCGCCGGGGGAAGCGGTGGGCCTGCTGGATGAGTTTTTGACGGAGCTGGTGGCACGCAAGCTCCAGATATTCCTGATCAGCGGCAACCACGATTCTCCGGAACGTTTAAATTTTGGCAGCCGGATTTTGCAAAATAACGGACTGCATATTGCCGGGACCTTTGACGGCAGCTTAAAGTATATTTCGTTACGTGATATTTATGGCCCTGTTCATATCTATCTGCTGCCGTATGTTAAGCCTGCCGTTGTCCAGGCCTTTTATCCCGGTCAGGACATTGCATCGTATGAGGATGCTGTCAGGGCCGTTATAGCGTCTTCTGACATAGATACCCGTGAGCGCAACATCCTGGTCGCGCACCAGTTCATTACCAGCGGCAGCAATGAGCCGGAACGCTGCGATTCGGAAACCATCTCCGTTGGCGGACTGAATAACATTGATGCCTCCGTGTTTGAAGCCTTTGATTACGTTGCGCTTGGTCATTTGCATGGTCCTCAGTGCATTGGCCGTGAAACAGTCCGTTATGCCGGTTCTCCGCTCAAATATTCTTTCTCCGAAGCGCGGCAGCAAAAATCGGTGACCATCCTGGAATTTGCGGAAAAAGGCAAGCTGGGAATCCATCAAATTCCGCTGACCGCCCTGCGCGATCTGCGTGAAATCAAAGGGCCTCTGGCAGAGCTTCTGCGGACGGGAACTTCTCAGGATCAGCCCTCGGAGGATTATATCCGGGCGATTCTGACGGACGAGAATGAGATCTATGATGCAATCGGACAGCTGCGCCAGGTGTACCCGAATATCATGCGTCTTGATTTCGCCAACAGCCGCAGCAGGCCGGAGGCTGACTCACGGTCGGCCGCCTTCGGTGATGTGGCGCGTAAAAGTCGGCTGGAGCTATTTGAAGAATTTTACCTGAAGCAGAACAACCAGGAAATGTCTGAAGAACAGCATAAAATCATGCAGGATATCCTCGAACAGACAGGAGGGGACCGCAGATGAAACCCTTGAACCTCGTGATGAGTGCGTTCGGACCCTATGCCGGAAAGGTTGAAGTACCGCTGCACCAGCTTGGCAGTGAGGGTTTATTTCTGATTACCGGGGATACCGGAGCCGGCAAAACCACCCTATTTGATGCCATTGCTTTTGCACTTTTTGATGGGGCCAGCGGTTCGGTGCGCACTGTGGACAGCCTGCGCAGCGACTTTGCCGCGCCCGATACCAAAACGTATGTTGAACTGGAATTTTCCCATAAAGGCCAGATTTATCATTTAACGCGCAGCCCCAGATACCAGCGTCCCAAGAAAAATGGTTCTGGCTTTACGATGGAAAACGCGGATGCTGCGCTTGTATTACCGAATGGGGAAGTCATTGCCGGCAGCAGCAAAGTAACCGAAAAAATCAGCTCTCTGCTCGGGATTGACGCGAAACAGTTTAAGCAAATAGCGATGATTGCTCAGGGTGAATTTCTGAAACTGCTGCTGGCCGAGAGCAGTGAACGCGCCAGCATTTTCCGTAAGGTATTTAATACCGATATCTACTTAACCATTCAAGATGCGTTAAAAGCAAAGGAAAAAGACCTTAAAGCCCGCTGTGAGGAAAGCATTCGTCAAATTTTGCAACACTTGGACGGCATGCAGACTGACGAAGAATTTGAAAGTATAGAAAACATAGAATATTCATCTGTATGCCTCGAATTGTCCGGGCTGAAATTGGAGCGGCATATTCATGGAACGGAACGTATCCTGAACTTGCTCAGCATGCTAATCGATCTAGACAGAGCACAGGTTAACGCTGACAGGAATATTTCGGACATACTGGCTGCATCCATGCTGGCCAAGGCATCCGAACTGACGGAAGCCGATTATATTAACAAGACATTTGCAGAGCTGGATGCAGCCAGGAACAAACTGACCGAACTTGAGAAGAATGCAGCAGAAATGACGCAGACTGAAGCAGCGGTATCCGCAGCTGAGAAAGCACTGCATGAAGTCAAACCGCTTGAAGACCTTTACCTGAGAGAGAAACGAGACTACGACGGACTTATCTTCAGCATACAAGAGCTGCAGACTACCATTGCCCAATTGACACCGGAAGTAGCCAGACTGCTGGCAGTCCGGACAGCCGAACAGCTGAAAGAACCTCTCCGGGAACAATTGGCCGCTGAATTGGCTAAAATAACGCAGACGCTGCCGCAATACGATAAGGTCGATAACCTCAAGCTGGATAATGAAGAAAAGATAAAAGCCCGGCAAAACCTTGAACAGATCTTAAATGAATTAAAAATAGAAAAGGACAGCCTGACAGCAAAGAAAGAACAATTAAGTACAGAAGCGGAAGAATTGAGCAGTGTGGAAACCCATCTGCTGGAATGCCGCAATGCGCTGGAACTGCTTAATAACCGGAAAAATGAGCTGAATCTTCTCTCTAAAGGGGTCAATTCCGCACAAAAGATGCAGGTTGAATACGCCGGACTGCAGCATACTTTCCTTGCGGCCGAGCAGGATTATCAGACAGTCAATGAAGAATATCAGCGCAGAGAGCGTGCTTTCTGGCGGGAACAGGCCGGTCTTCTGGCGGAAAATCTGACCGATGGCACTCCCTGTCCGGTTTGCGGATCAACGGAACACCCGCTGAAAGCCAAACCTACTTCGGATGCGCCAAGTGAGAAAGAAATGGAAAAGCTGAAAAGTCTGAAAGAAGTAAAGCAGCAGCGCCTGCAGCAGGCCAGTGAAATGACCGGCAGTAAAAAGACGGAATTTGATACGACCCTGAACCATCTTCTTCAGGATACCCAAAGTCTCTTTGCTTTGTATACTTTGGATTCCAGCTCTATCGTTTCCGGCAGTCCGCTGATGGTAGCTGACCGGCTGAAAGAGCTATCCTCTTTGGTAAAACAGGAACAGGAAAATGTCTCTAAGGATATACAGGATAGAACAGCACTGTGTCTTGATCTGGAAGCACAACGTGCACACCGCAGGGCATGTCTGGAACAATTGCAGGAAACTGAGGAGACCCTGAAACTTACGGAAGAAACTTTGCAGAAACAGACAGAACTGAAGGGGACACTCGCTGTGGCAATCAGTGCTCTGAACAGTGAACTTGCAACGCTTCAAGCTGGTCTGGGCTATCCCTCCCCGGAAAGTGCCCGCGAAGCTGTGGGATATTTGACTGCGCAGCTCACTGAAATGAAGCAGGCTCTGCAAAAGACTGAGAATGATTATCTGAGCAGCAAACGTATGCTTGATGAAAGTATTGCGCTGTTGGCTGATCAGGAAAAAAGAATGCAGACCGTGACTTCAGCCTGTCAGGCTGCTCTTGAAACGTATACTGCCAAATTCCGCGAGGCAGGCTTCCCGGCTGAAGACGCCTACCACACGGCTCTTTTGTCTGAAAACAGTCTCAAGGAACTGAAACAGCACATTGCGGATTATGATGAATACTACCGTCGTACTGAGGCTGATATCATAAGACTCACAACCGCTACGCAGAATAAGCAACGGCAGGACACTGCCGGGATAGCCGAACAGCAAAGAAGCATGCAGCTGGATAAAGAACGTTTGGATCTTAAACTTCAGCAGATGGCAGCCCGGCTGCAAAATAACGAGCGGATTTACCGGGCTGTCTCGCTGGCACAAAAAGAACGGCGGCAGCTGGAAACCGACTACCTGATCATCAGCAGTCTTTCCAAAACTGCCAATGGGGAATTGACCGGCAAACAAAAAATTGCCTTTGAACAATTCGTACAGGCTTCTTACTTTAACCAGATCATCGCTGAGGCAAACAAAAGACTGACGGCCATGTCCAATGGACGTTATGCGCTGCTGCGCAGAGAAAATCCGGCGGATAACCGTTCCCAGTCCGGGCTGGAACTCGATGTGCTCGATCATTACACCGGAAAGATCCGGACCGTAAAATCTTTATCCGGCGGGGAGTCTTTCAAGGCTTCACTGTCGCTCGCTTTAGGCCTCTCCGATGTCATTCAGAGTTTCGCCGGCGGTGTGGAGATCGATACGATGTTTATCGATGAAGGCTTTGGCTCGCTGGATGCCGAATCGCTGGAACAGGCAATGGCCACGCTGTATGGTTTAACCTCCGGCAACAGGCTTGTCGGCATTATATCTCACGTCAGCGAATTAAAAGACCGGATCGACAAAAAAGTCACGATCACAAGAGGTCTCGAGGGAAGTCATATTGCGTTAAGCAGTCATTAATCTATCAATCATCGCGGCAGTTGCTTCATTTAAAGTTAATCCCATTAAGAGATTTTAAAAAATTGCCTTAAAGACAGTAATGTCGTTGACGATTATGCCAAAAAAGAATTATACTTAAATATGTTATTTTGCAATTTCAAAGCTTGTCTTTCTCCAAAGGGCAGGCTTATTGGTTTGTTGGTCTATATTGGTCTTGATAACCTTTAGGGGGACGATTCATGGAACAAGTACTTTTAATGGGGAATGAGGCAATTGCCATGGGAGCTATCCGGGCCGGCGTTGCGGTTGTAACCGGCTATCCAGGCACGCCTTCCACCGAAATATTGGAAACAGTCGCCCGGAAGAATCCCGGGAATATTTATGTTGAATGGTCCGTCAATGAAAAATCCGCGCTGGAAGTTGCGGCTGGTGCAGCCTATGCCGGTCTCAGAACGATGGTCACCATGAAACAGGTTGGTCTTAATGTTGCTTCCGATCCATTAATGAGCCTCGCTTATATCGGGGTAGAAGGGGGTATGGTCATCGTTGTTGCCGATGATCCCGGACCTATTTCTTCCCAGACAGAGCAGGATACCCGTCATTTCGCTTCTTTTGCCAAACTGCCTGTCTTTGACCCATCTTCACCGGAAGAAGCTTATCAGATGATTGGCGATGCGTTTGCCTATTCGGAAAAATACAAGACCCCGGTCTTATTTCGTCCAACCACGCGTGTTTGTCATGGCAGCGCCTCTATCGTACTCGAGCCCGCCCAGGCGGATTCTTCGGCCGGTGCTTTTGTCAAAAATCCAAAGTGGACGATTTTTCCTCGTCTTTCTTATGAAAAGCATCTGCAAATTGAAGCCAGGCGTCCAATACTGGAAGCGGATTTTTCCTCCTATCCCTGCAATACATTAACCGGCTGCGGTAAAAAAGGTATTGCCACAGGCGGCATCAGTTATGCTTATACGTGTGAAGCAATCCAGGCCCTGAAGGAGTGCCGTCAACGCGAAAACGATATACAGAAAAATAGTTTGGATATTGACTATAAACTCTTTAAAGTTTCAACACCGCATCCTTTTCCGGTAAAACTGGCCCTTGAATTCTTAAGCGGCCTCGACGAAGTCCTGGTGATCGAAGAACTGGACCCAGTGATTGAAAAAGAATTGATTTTCCTGTGCGGCCAATACCATTTGCCTGTCAAAGTCTTCGGCAAACTGAGCGGCCATACGCCCCAGGCCGGGGAAAACAGCGTTGAAATCGCGCACAAGGCAATTACGAAATTCTTAAAGCAGCCCAATCAGGATGAAGACTGCCGTCTAAATCTCTCCACATTGAATGCAAAACATAATCAACAGACTGTAGAAGTTATCCAGCCTGAGCAGCCGGCTCTGCCGGTCCGGCCTCCGGTACTCTGTGCCGGCTGTCCGCACCGCGCTTCTTTTTACGCGGTGAAAAAAGCCATGAAAGGTAAGAAAGCGGTGTTCTCCGGTGACATCGGCTGCTATACGCTTGGTAATGCAAGTCCGCTGGAGATGGTCGACACCTGCCTCTGCATGGGAGCGGGCATCACGATTGCCCAGGGTCTGCACCGCGCTGAACCGGATACGGTTAGCTTTGCGTTTATCGGTGATTCAACCTTTTTTCATTCAGGCATTGCCGGTGTGATCAATGCTGTATACAATGAAACCGATATCGTATTGATCATTCTCGACAATTCGACAACGGCGATGACCGGTCATCAGCCACACCCGGGCACCGGGAAAACCATGATGGGAAATATCGCTGAAAAAATTAGTATTCCGGCTGTCCTTCAGGTCTTGGGTGTTAAACAGGTGATGACTTGCAATCCGCTGGATTTAGAACAAGCGGTTGCTGCCGTCCAAGAAGCAACAGCGGTGCGCGGTGTTTCAGCTGTGATCTTTGAATATCCGTGCATTTCAATAGACAAACCAGGGCCCCGGTTCACGGTCGATCCCGAAAAATGCAGCGGCTGTAAGCGCTGTATCAAAGAATTAGGCTGTCCGGCCATTACCTGGAAACTAGATAAGGCTGAAATTGATTCAGCTTTATGCTACGGTTGCTCCCTCTGTGCACAGGTCTGTTCCTTTGCTGCGATAGGAGGTGAGCAGGTATGAATATGATCTTAGCTGGGGTAGGCGGTCAGGGAATTGTCCTGGCTTCCAAAGTTATTGCCCAATCCGCGATACAAAAAGGCTTAAAAGTTCGTACAGCGGAGACGATCGGCATGGCCCAGCGGGGTGGCTGCGTCGTCAGCCATGTAAGAATCGGTGAAAACATTCACGCTCCGCTGGTAGCACTGAAGACAGCTGATCTGGTGATCGGTTTTGAACCCGCGGAAGCTGTACGGGCGCTTCCTTTTTTAAAGCCTCAAGGGACCGTCATTGTCAGTCAAAAAGCGATTAAACCGGTCACAGCTTCACTCTCGGCTGAAGGCTATGAGGGGAAGACGATGCTGGACTATCTGCAAAACAGTGTCAGCCGGCTCTATATTGTGGACAGCGATGCAGTCTGTTCTGTCTGCGGCTCACCAAAAGTCTTAAACACTGCCTTACTCGGAGCAGCAGCAGGCAGCGGTGTACTTGGCTTTACACTCACGGAAATGGAAACTGCTCTGGAAAGCGTATTACCGACTAAACTGCTGTCTATGAACATTCAGGCCCTTCGGGCTGGTGCCCAAAACATAGAAGAGGGGAATATTTGTGTATGAAACGGATGAATGAAACCCAGTTTGCAGCAATTAAAAATACGCTGACCAAGCTCTGCAGTCTCGACGGCTTTTACAGCAAGAAGTTTGCAGGGTACGAACTTCAGAGCATGCAAAGCCAGGAAGATTTTGAAAAACTACCGTTTACCAATAAAGATGATCTGAGAGAAGCTTATCCGCTTGGCCTGCAGGCTGTTCCCGACAGTGAGATTGTCCGGATTCACTCCTCTTCTGGAACCACCGGCACCCCGGTCATTATTCCGTATACAAGGCAGGATGTCGAAGACTGGGCCATCATGTTTAAACGCTGCTATGAAACAGCCGGTCTGACCAACTTGGACCGGGTCCATATTACGCCGGGTTATGGTTTGTGGACAGCAGGCATCGGCTTTCAGAACGGAGCTGAGCTTTTAGGGGCCATGGTTATTCCGATGGGCCCTGGCAATACCGATAAACAAATTCAAATGATGATGGATTTAAAGAGTACCGTTTTGTGCGCGACTTCATCCTATGCCTTGCTCCTGGCTGAAGAGATCTCCAAAAGGGGAGTCAAGGACAAAATCCACCTGCGCAAAGGAGTCATCGGTTCGGAACGCTGGGGTGAAAAAATGCGCCGGCGCATCGCCGGTGAACTGGGCGTTCAATTATACGATATCTATGGCTTGACTGAGATTTACGGACCGGGTATCGCGATGAGCTGCGATTACGAATGCGGCATGCATTATTGGGATGATTATCTGTACTTTGAGATTATCGACCCGCATACCGGCCAGCAGGTACCGGAAGGCGAAATCGGGGAACTGGTGATCACGACCTTAAAGAAGGAAGGCGCGCCGCTGATTCGCTACCGCACCCATGATTTAACCCGTCTTCTGCCAGGAGAATGTGCCTGCGGTCTGGCTTACCCCAGAATCGATACCATTATCGGCCGTACCGATGATATGGTCAAAGTCAAGGGTGTGAATATTTTCCCGGGTCAGATTGACGAGCTTCTGCGCGAAGTAGAAGGCGCCAGCAGTGAATACCAGGTCATGATTGACCATTTAAGCGGTAAAGATATCATGACGCTGTTCTTTGAGACCGAGAACAATGCGGATAAAAAGCAGCTCGAACAAGACGTCAAACAGCATTGCAAAGCAAAAATTGGGATCTCCGTCGTCCCAAAAGCCGTAGCGATTGGCGAACTTCCCCGGAGCGAAAAGAAATCGACCCGCATCTTTGATAACCGCTACTGATTTTGCATTTTAAATTTACAGTTTAATATAAATCAATTTGTTTCATTACAAACAAATATTGTCATGGTAGAACGGGAGGAGATTGAACAATGCCCATTACTGAATTGTTGGTACGCAACGCAGCGTTGTACGGACAGGAGAAATGTCTGACCGAGATTAATCTGGATCTTCAAGAAAGCCATAACGTCACCTGGAGAGAGTATGAACTGATCGAAAACAATCCGGCAGGGGAATACCGGCTGGAAATGACCTGGCGGGTTTTTGACGAAAAAGCGAACCGCATGGCTAATTTCCTTCTGAAAAGAGGCATTAAGAAGGGCGATAAAGTCGCCATTCTATTAATGAATTGCCTTGAATGGCTGCCGATTTACTTCGGTATCTTAAAATCCGGCGCCGTTGCAGTCCCTTTAAATTTTCGCTACACAGCTGAAGAAATCAAATACTGCCTCGAATTGTCCGATACAATGACTTTGATCTTCGGACCGGAGTTTATCGGTCGTGTGGAAACGATTTACGATCAGATCCCTAAAGTCAAAACGCTTTTATTTGCGGGTGAAAACCGTCCGTCCTTCGCAGAGAATTACGACCGGTTGGCAGCGAACAGTTCCTCAGAGGTGCCGCAAGTTGTACTGTCTGACGATGATGATGCGGCCGTCTACTTTTCTTCTGGGACGACCGGTTTTCCGAAAGCTATCCTACATACACACCGGAGCTTAATGTCGGCCTGTTATACGGAACAAAACCATCATGAGCAGACCCGTGACGACAATTTCCTGTGCATACCGCCCCTGTATCATACCGGCGCCAAAATGCACTGGTTCGGCAGCCTGCTCTCGGGCAGCAAAGCTGTACTGCTGCGCGGCGTCAAACCGGAGTGGATTCTGAAGACGATCAGCGAGGAAAAAATCACCATCGCCTGGCTTCTCGTTCCGTGGGCTCAGGATATTCTGGATGCAATAGAGAGCGGCAAAGTCAAGCTGGAGAATTATGAGCTCTCCCATTGGCGCCTGATGCATATAGGGGCCCAGCCGGTACCGCCCAGCCTGATCCGCCGCTGGAAAAACTATTTTCCAAATCATCTGTACGATACGAATTACGGCCTGAGTGAGTCCATCGGACCGGGCTGTGTGCATCTTGGCATAGAGAACATCCATAAAGTGGGCGCGATTGGTATACCCGGTTATCAGTGGGAAGTTCAAATTACCGACGAAAACGGCTGTCCGGTTCCGCAGGGTCAGGTAGGGGAACTGAGGGTCAAAGGTCCGGGTGTCATGAAATGCTACTACAACGACCCTGAAGCCACGGCTGTAGCCCTGAAAGACGGCTGGCTGCTGACCGGTGATGTGGCCAGGATGGATGAGGACGGCTTTATTTATTTGGTCGATAGAAAAAAAGATGTGATCATCAGCGGTGGCGAGAATATTTATCCGGTTCAGATCGAAGACTTCCTGCGTGTGCATACGTCGATTAAGGATGTCGCAGTGATTGGTCTGCCTGATCCGCGCCTGGGTGAGATTACCGCAGCAATCATCGAACTCAAACCGGGAAGTATCTGCACAGAAGAAGATATCGGCGTTTTCTGTGCACCAATGCCCCGCTATAAACGTCCGCGCCGGATTATTTTCGACAAGGTCCCGCGCAATCCAACCGGTAAGATTGAGAAACCGCGTTTAAGGGAAAAATACGGAGCAGCCACCCTGATTGCCGCCCAGACAGAAAATGGTCTATAATCAATGAGATGAAATAGCATCATTAATAATCATTGATAAAATTAATCATAGCTAAAAGGAATTATCCATGAAATAAAACGAGGGGATTAACGTGTTGAATGATTGTGTACTCAATTTTCTCGTGAAAGATTTTCAGGAGAAAACAGCCGAACTGGCTCAAACCGCCATGGGTATCCTGAAAGCGGACACGGTGATCAGGGGCGGCCGGATCATCAATGTAAATACTTGTGAAATCGAAGAAAACAAGGACATTGCGATCAAACACGGCCGGATTGTCCTGGTCGGTAATGCCGCGCCTGCCATCGGGGAACAGACGGAATTCATCGATGCCTCAGGCTATACACTGGCACCGGGTTTTCTGGACGGACATCTGCATGTTGAGAGCAGCATGGTCACGCTGAGGGAATTCACCAGGGCTGTTCTGCCGCAGGGAACGACGTGTATTGTTATGGACCCGCATGAAATTGCCAATGTCTTCGGCCCGGAAGGCGTTAAGATGATGGTCGAAGAAGGACAGGCCATGCCGCTTAAAGTATTTGCCACCATGCCGTCCTGTGTACCTGCTGCCCCGGGTTTTGAAGATGTCGGAGCGGTGATTGGTCCGGCTGAAATCAAAGAAGCGCTGCAGGACAGCCGGATCATCGGACTCGGGGAAATGATGAATTATCCGGGAGTCATCTCTGGTGATGTGCATGTTCATGCCGAATTAAAGGTAACGCTAAGCACCGGCAAGCCGGTTACCGGGCATTACGCTTCTGCTGATCTCGAAAAAGGATTGCAGGCTTATGCAGCAGCCGGAATCCTGTCCTGCCATGAAAGTACGACCAAGGAGGATGCCCTGGCCCGGATGCGTCTCGGTATGTATGCCAAACTGCGGGAAGGTTCAGCCTGGCAGGACGTTAAGGAAACCGTCCGGGCCATTACTGAAAACAAAGTAGATTCCCGGTATGCCGTGCTGGTGACGGACGATGTGCATCCGCATACCCTTTTGGCCAAAGGACATCTCAACCATGTGATCCGCCAGGCGATTCGCCAGGGTGTCAATCCGGTTACGGCGATTCAAATGGCAACCCTTAATCCTGCTCAGTGTTTCGGGCTTGACCGGCATCTCGGGAGTATCTCGCCTGGCAGATGTGCAGATATTGTTTTTCTGCGTGACCTCGCGGAAGTCACCGTAGAAAAAGTAATGATAGACGGGGAAATCATAGCAGAACAAGGACGGATGCTGGCTGAAATTTCGTCCGTCAGCTATCCGGAGAAGTTCCGCAGTTCCGTTCATCTGTCCAATAAACTGAAATCCGGAGACTTCATCATCAAAGCTCCGGAAGGAAGAACGACGGTCAGGGCACATGTCATCGAGATCAAAGAAGCCCAGGCCGGAACCCTTCATCGCGTGATCGAGATGGGAATAGCGCAAGGGCAGGTATGTCCTGACATTACAGCCGATATTGCCAAGGTTATGGTCCTGGAAAGGCACGGCGGCCCGGGAAATTATGGCCTCGGGTATGTCAAAGGTTTTCAGCTGAAGAGCGGGGCAGTCGCATCAACAGTGGCTCATGACAGCCATAATCTGATCATTATCGGTGTAAATGACGAGGATATGGCGCTTGCCGGCAACATACTGGCTGACCTTGGCGGCGGGATGGCCGCAGTGAGAGACGGGAAAGTGCTGGCCATACTTCCTCTGCCGATTGCCGGCTTAATGTCGGACAGACCGGTCGAAGAAGTGGCTGGAATGGTAGCTCAGCTTGATGAAGCCTGGAAAGAGCTTGGATGCAGTTTGGTCTCGCCGTTTATGACCATGGCGCTCTTAAGTCTGCCTGTTATCCCGGAACTGCGCCTGACGAACCGTGGACTGATTGATTGTCTAAACTTCACATTCCTGTCTTTGCTCGAATGATACGCTTCAATGATTCGCTCCAATGATACGACTTCACCCAATGAACATTTCATGTTAATAATCCAGGGATCTGGTCCATTTAATAGCTTCCACATATAAAAGCATAAAGCGCTTAATGCTGAGCTTGTCGATTAGATTCTGATTCTCAACTTTGCTCCATTGCGCATTTTCAAAGTCGAAACATCCATTGATCTATCCTCCATGACAACGAAATATATTTCCACAATTGGCCAGTACTACCATTATATTTAAAATTTACGTATAAGTAAATTATCTGATAGCTGCAGAAAATGTCTTAATCGAGCGTAGAGCGTATGCTGCCGTAACAGCTGCCGTAAAAGATGGTTGACACATCATTATTCCTTCTATATAATACATTTCGGAGTATTTTTACGGATATCAAGATTTCATTTACGTCATTGTATAACTGAATTCTGAAATATTGAAGTAACACTCCCTGAAGTATTGGAGCATGTGAGAAGGAGGTGTTTTTTTTATGCGTTTTTGTCATGAACTTAAAAAACTAGCGAATGCTTTTGAAGCGGATCAATTTGTGGCCGTCAAAAATGACGTACTCCTTGTCCTCAAAAGTATGTATGGCGAAACTTCCAGAGAGTATAAAGTTGTCAAACAGACATCTTCTCCTGCAACCATTATCAAGGTTTTGAATCATATCGCCGAAAGGTCAGAGGATTTATCCCTTCATGCGCTTGCTGCAAATATGTAATCTAAATCCATGACGCGGACTACGGCCTCCTTTCTGCAAGGAGGTCGTATTTATTTAGGTTGCTACTATGCATTTAACGTTAATAAGGCACTTGGAAGAAAGAATAAAGGAATTGATTCCTGATCTGCAGAAATAATACTGTATAGAATAATAATAGTAGATCGATTCGTAAATCGCATTACTATTTTTAATATCATTTTGTTAGAGCTAATCTGTGGGGCACAATACCGCTTTCCGGCTGTTGCGCCATCCTTGGCGAGTCCGCTCCTTGCCATCCATGGCATCGCGACATTAGGCCATCCGTGGCCGTCAAAAAGCCGCGCTTCGCATCGTGCTCCGCTCACAGCGGAACTGTGCCCCCCAGACTGATCACTAACTCCAGACTAAGTCAACGTAATGGATGGACAGCGTCAAGCGGAGCATGGATTGCGAAGCGCGGGATTTTGTGTCAGGATGACACAACGACCGAAAGCGGCCATCCATTACGTTGACTAACCCGAGTAAATCTAAAAATTTATACATATTCCTGATGAGAAAGAGATGATCGTATGCATGAGGCTTCTTTTCAACGCTATCCGTTAAGTCCGGAAATATTAAAAGCCCTTCACCTGCTGAATTATAACAAGCCTACCAACGTCCAGCAGCAGGTCGTCCCATTGTTTCTGGCGCAAAAAGATGTGATTGTTAAATCTCAGACCGGCAGCGGCAAGACGGCTGCTTTTGCTATTCCGCTTTGCCAGCTGGTGGATTGGGAAGAAAATAAACCTCAGGCCCTGATCATCACGCCAACGAGAGAACTGGCCATCCAGGTCAAAGAGGATCTGTTTCATATCGGCCGTTTTAAAAGACTAAAAATTGCTGCAGTATACGGTAAATCTCCTTTCTATTATCAGGAGAAAGAGCTGAAGCAAAAAACGCATATTGTGGTGGGAACGCCTGGCCGGCTGATCGATCATCTTCAGAAAGGAACGCTGGATACTTCTTGTGTCAAATACCTGGTTATTGACGAAGCGGATGAACTGATGAATATGGGCTTTCTGGAACAGACGGAAACCATCCTTGGCAGCTTGTCTGCCGACCGCGTTACAGCCCTGCTGTCGGCCACGATGCCTTCTGATGTCAGAACACTGTGTGATCACTATTTGCGCGAGCCAGTCTATGTAGAAACGCAAGAAGAAACATCCGCCGCGGAAAGAATTTCCCAGGAAAGATACCTCCTTACCCGACAGGATAAAATAAAGCTTCTTAAAGATCTTTCAGTCACTGAGAACCCCGATAGCTGCCTGATCTTCTGCAATACCAAACATCAGGTGGATGAGGTCTATGCGGAATTGAAACTGCTTGATTATCCCTGCGCCAAAATTCATGGCGGAATGGAACAAGGGCACCGTCTGAGTGTCATGGATGATTTTAAACGGGGTTATTTTCGGTACCTGATTGCAACAGATGTGGCAGCCCGGGGGATTGACATCGAAGATATTTCACTTGTCATCAACTTTGATCTGCCGCAGGAAAAGGAAAGCTATGTACACCGGATTGGCAGAACAGGGCGTTTGAATAAAAACGGCAAAGCAATCTCCTTTGTGACCGAAGAAGATGACAGTTACCTGCAGGATATACAGAAATATATTGGACAGGAGATCCCGCTGAAACAAAGACCGTCTCAGGATACTGTCCGCAATGCAGAAGTCGGCTTTCAGGAAAAAATAACCGTTTTGCCGGATAATAAAGCCATGAAAGGCACCCGGATCAATTTGGAAATCATGAAGCTCCAGATCAATGCCGGAAAGAAATCCAAGATCCGGCCGGCAGATATTGTGGGCGCACTGACGAACATTGCGGGTATGACTGCAGCTGACATCGGGATTATCAATATTTTGGATGAATTGAGTTATGTGGAAATCCTAAACTTTAAAGGGCCACTTGTCCTTGAAGCCTTGCAAACAACGCCGCTCAAAGGTAAACTGCGGAAAGTAAGAAAAGTGAATCGCTGAATGCTCAAATGGCACAATAAAACTGTATTTATTGAAATAAACCGAAATAATTAATTGAAGAAAAGACGAATTCTGAAGGATTTTGGAACTTCTTTAGCGAAAAATACAAGATATAAATACTCCAGGGAAGAGGAGACAGACGATGCAGGACGATAAAGGAATTTTGCTGGAATCCGGAACCAATGAGTTTGAAATTATCGAGTTTACCGTAGACGGGAAATTCTATGGGATTAACGTCGCCAAAGTAAGGGAAATTATCAACAATGTCAAGGTGACACACCTGGTAGGTTCACATCCATATATAGAGGGACTATTTACTTTACGGGATAAGATCATTCCGCTTGTTGATCTGACGCGATGCCTAACCGGCGTTAAGCAGGCCACAGATAACCAGCAGATCATTGTTTGTGAAATCAATGGTGAAATGATCAGCTTCAGAGTTGATGAAGTCACGAGGATATACCGCGTATCCTGGACCCAGATGGAACCTTTGTCGGATATTGCCGGTTCGGACTTTGCGGTCGGTGTCGTTAAGCTGGAAGAAAAAATCATCGTTCTGATCGATTTTGAAAAGATTATTTCTGAGATTGATCCGACCATGAACAAAAGGTTATCAACGATACCCGCGGTAGCTGAAGAAATGGACGACCTCAGAAAGACAAAAACGATATTAATCGCAGAGGATTCCCGTGTTCTTAGGGAACTGTTAATCAGAACACTTAGCGCTGCAGGTTATCATGTGGTTCCTAACGATAATGGTCTGGAAGCATGGGATAGTCTGAACAAAATGATTGCTGACGGCAGCTCGATCGAAGATAAAGTGCAGCTGGTCATTACAGACATTGAAATGCCCCAAATGGATGGTCATCATTTGATCAAAAAAATAAAAGAGGATGACAAGCTTAAAGAGCTGCCCGTCATTATCTTCTCCTCGATGATCAGTGAAGAGCTAAGAAGGAAAGGGCAGTCGCTCGGTGCCTATGCCCAAATCACGAAGCCGGAAATCGAACAGTTGATCGTGTTTGTTGATAAAATACTGCTTTCTTAACAACAAAAGATGCATGTCTACGGTTTGATTACATTCCGTAATAGAATGAACACGCATGATTTAAATTAGAAGTGGTGCTTCCTGGTGAACTTTTCGTCCGCCGGGAAGCACCACTAAATATTAGACATATGATTTATTCTTCACTGCATTTTTGATCTTTGACTTTATTCACGATCTCGGGAACCATATCGATTAGTTTTTCGAGCCCTCCTGATTTTTCAATCGGCAGCAGTTCGACCTGATCGCCTCTGATAACCAGAACTGCTGTTGGCGAAATACGGCCGCCACTACAGGCGCCGCCACCCGAACCCTGGTTGCTTTTCTGTTCAATGCCGTTTCCGCCGCTCGTACCCAGACCGAATGTAAAATCGATGAATGGAACAAGAATGATTTCTCCGACCTGCATAGGTTCGCCGACGACGGTCTTGGTCTTCAGAAAGCTTTCCAGTTTTTCAAAGATGTTGGTGATATTTTCGCCAATGTTAAAACTATCCGACATAGGGCGATCCTCCTTTAAATTTGATTTTTAAGTTCGTTAACATGATATTGCGAATTGGTTTCGTGACCAGAAGCCCGATGATTACAGAGAGCAAATAGGGCAGCCAGATCCTTCCGCCAATGAAAAACCTTCCTTCCAGCATTTCCTGACCAAATACAAGTTCGACAGCGATATCAAATCTGTCATACCAAAGGTATCCCTGAGTCAGCAGTACCGACAGGAAACCGGTATACATTGGATCAGAAAAGCCTATTTTGGCGTTCACGATCAGCTGATCCGGCAGGATATGCCTGGCGATTTTCCTCAGGGATGCCAGGATTTTTTTCAAAACATCGGTCCGCAGGAATTGACGAATACCAAATTCATTTTGATGTCTTTTTTGGGCAGATATTGAGTCTTTTACAGAATCAGTGTGCAGATTTTTTTTGGCATTGTTCTTGGACGCTATTCCGAATTTTTTTTGATCTTCTTTCTTAGAGTCTGGCCGTTCCTGGAATTTTTTAGTCAGACCCAAAATTATCAACGTCGTTTCAGCCTTGCGTTTAGGATATTTGATAAACTCCATCCTGATTCCGCCAAAGAGCCAGGAAACGGACCCCTTCATTTGAGAATGGCCAAGATTCTCCGCAACAGCCTGATAATGGTACGGGATAAAGATCATAGCTGCCAGAATCATCACGAAACCCAGCAAAATATAGCCAATAATTGTTAACAAAAACATAGCACCTGATCATCCCTTTTCTTATTTACATTTATTAATACACATGAAATAATAAAAAGTTTCAGCTTTCAACAGAAAAGCTGACATTTTCTATCCCAAAGTACCGGTTAATTTATGCTATACTGAGTATTATGGAAAATTAAGCTAAACTTTTTCTCAGTGTTACATGCATTTTAGAGCTAATAGGGTACTTGATGTCTGTAAGATTCATAGGCAAAGAAAATGATACGGAAAGAAGATCCTATGGAAAGAATACTGATTATTGCTGAAAAACCGGCTCAGGCCCGGGAATATGCTGCAGCCCTGGGGGTAAAAGGCAAAGGACAAGGCTGGCTCGAAAATGACCAGTATGTGATAACCTGGTGTATCGGTCATCTTCTGGAGCTGGAAAGGCCGGAAGGCTATATGGATCTAGAACGCGTCGGGAAGCGCTGGAGTCTTAAACGTCTGCCCGTTCTGCCAGCTGTCGATTCGTTTCGGCGTACAATCAAATCCCAAACGCGCCAACAATTTCAAGTTTTACAAAAATGGCTGAAATCTTCTGAAATCAAACAGGTTATTTGCGGAACGGACGCCGACAGGGAAGGGCAGCTTCTCTTTCAGGAAGTCTGGGACTTAGTGGGATGTACAAAACCGCTCTCCCGGCTCTGGATTTCTTCGCTGACGCGAGAGGCTATCCTGGAAGGAATGAATCAGTTAAGGCCGGGTCAGGCCGTGGAAGGTCTGTCAGCAGCAGGCAATGGCAGAGCCTTTGCGGACTGGGACTTTGGGATGAATCTGACCGAAGGCTTCACCTCTTTGTTTGGCAGCTTCGATACAGTCCGCAAAAAGCCAAATGTGATTTCCATCGGCAGGGTACAGACACCGACACTGGCGCTGATCGTCCGTAGAGAGTGGGAAATTGAGCAATTTGTTGCTGAAGCCTATTTTGAAATCAGTGCAGCCTTCTCTGCGGAGCAGGGACAATACACCGGACGCTGGTTTGATCCCGCTCAGGAAAACAGACGCCTGACCGACAGGGAAACTGCCGAACACATTGCTGCGAGAACACAGGGGCAGCCAGGGAAAATCATCCGGGCTGAACAAAGAAAGGTTTCCGAAGCTCCGCCCTTGCTTTTCGATTTGACAAGCCTGACTGTCACAGCTTCCAGACGATTCGGATTTAGTGCCGAAAAGGTCCTGGAACTAGCCCAGTCTCTTTATGATAAAAAGGCCATCACCTACCCACGTACGGATTGTGCTTATTTGCCCGCGGATATGATTCCAAAGCTGCCAGCCCACCTGAAAGCCCTGCGTCAGGAGCCTTATCAGGAAAATGTAGATGAAGCAATGACCTATGGTGTGCCTCAAAACAAACGGGTCATCAACACGATTACGGCTCACCATGCGATCATTCCAACGACAGAAACTGTTCATTTGAATAAGCTGCCGGAAGCCGAACGTCAGCTTTTTGACCTGATTGCACGGCGTTTTCTGGCTGTCTGGTTTCCTCCTGCCTGGTATCAGCAGACGGAAATCATTACGGAAGCGGCCCAGGAACATTTTCGTACCAAAGGCAGGATTCTGCTCAGCTCAGGCTGGAAAATGGTCTACGATTTCGAAGACGCTCAGGATCCTCAGGCTGAAAGCAGCGGAACAACAGGAAAGACCAGGAGAAAAAATAAGAATCGCGAGAACCAGCAAGAAGAAAACACAGAACTTCCGGCGGTCAGTCAGGGTGACTCTGTTCAGATAACCGAGGTCCGGATCGACGAAAAGAGTACCAAACCTCCGAAACGTTTTACCCAGGGTGATCTGCTTAAAGCGATGGAGAGTGCGGGTAAACAAATTGAAGACGATGTTCTGCGCCAGCAGCTGAAAGGGAAGGGTCTCGGGACAGTGGCTACCCGGCCCGCGATCATTGAAAATCTGCTTCAGCGTGGCTATATCAGACAGGAGCAAAAAACGCTGCGGCCGACAGAAAAAGGGACCCAGTTGATTTCTTTAATTCAAAACAGGCTTCCGCATGCCGCCCTTCTGATCAGCGCGGAAATGACCGGTCAGCTGGAGTATGACCTGGCGCAGGTTGAAAAAGGCGAACTGGCACTGGAAAAATACATGTCTGAGGTCGAGGAAGCGGTGATACGAATCATCAATGAACTTCGGGCTTATGAACAAAAATATGGCAAAACGCCGTTGGCCCAGGCTCCGGCCAGGTCTGCCAGATCTGCCGAATCTGCGAAATCTTCCAAGAAAGTTCACACATCTTCGGAAGATCAATCAGATCAAACAGACAAGTCGGCTAAAAAAACAAAGGGCGCCAAAAAAGAAAATGGCTCTTCAGCAGCCCGGGAAAGCGGACCTGAAAAACTGGGTCCCTGTCCGCGGTGCGGGGAAGGTGTCATTGAAGGCAATAAAGGTTATGGCTGCTCCAATTGGAAAAGCGGCTGTGGATTTGTGGTCTGGAAAACACCGATTTGCGGTAAAACACTTAGCCAGACCCAGATGAAAAGCCTGCTAAAGAAAGGTAAAACACCCTTGATTAAAGGATTCAAATCCAAAAGCGGAAAATCTTTCAACGCCTGTTTGGTTTGGGAAGATGCCGCCAATGGAAAACTTAAATTTGAGTTTGATCATTAAATTAATATCATAAATTCTTTCAAGGAACGGCCGCTAACAGGCCGTTTCTTTATAAAAAACTCCTTACAAATTTATGCTATAATGGTACATAGGATATCTAAATCGGAGGAATATGCATGAAATCGTTGGTCCTGGCTGAAAAGCCGAGTGTGGCCCGGGAAATTGCCCGGGTTCTTAAATGTAATATTAAAAACAAGGGTTTTATCGAAGGACCACAATACGTCGTTACTTGGGCTTTAGGACACCTGGTCACTTTGGCCGAACCTGAGGATTATGACCAAAAATATAAAGAATGGCGGATGGAAGATCTGCCAATGCTTCCGGAACAGTTAAAGCTCAAGGTGATTCGCCAGACTTCCCAGCAATATCAGACGGTAAGCAAACTGATGAAACGAAACGATATCAAAGAACTGATTATAGCCACCGATGCCGGACGAGAGGGCGAATTGGTCGCACGCTGGATCATGAAACTGAGTAATTGGAAGAGACCTTTCAAACGTCTCTGGATTTCATCCCAGACCGATGCCGCCATCCTGGAAGGCTTCGCGAGATTAAAGCCCGGACCCGAATATAATGATCTTTACGATGCCGCTGTTTGCAGAGCCGAAGCGGATTGGCTGATCGGCCTGAATGTGACCAGGGCTTTAACCTGTAAGTATAATGCCCAGCTGAATTCCGGAAGAGTGCAGACCCCGACGCTTGCCATGATCGTTCAGCGGGAGGACGAGATCAGAAAGTTTGTTCCGGTTGATTACTGGACAATCCGAGCGGACTTCGGCGACTTTTTTGCTGACTGGCGTGGCAAAGACGGCAGCCGGATTTATGATTACCAGCAGGTTGAAGCCCTGCTGGGCAAGCTGGAAAAGCAATCTGCAAGAATTATGCAGGTCAAGCGCGAGAGCAAAAGCGAACCAGCCCCACTGGCTTATGACCTTACTGAACTGCAGCGTGATGCGAATCGCAAACTTAGCTTTTCCGCCCAGAAAACTTCCAGTACGCTGCAGAATTTATACGAACGGCATAAACTGGTTACCTACCCGCGTACAGATTCGCGCTATCTCTCCGCCGATATTGTACCGACTCTGCCGTCCAGGCTCAAAGGGCTGGCCGCAGGGCCTTATGCCGAAACGGCCAAAAAGCTGTTGGCACAGCCTTACAAGCCGACGAAACGACTAGTGGACGACAGTAAAGTAACGGATCATCATGCGATCATTCCGACTGAGCAGCCTTTGAAGCTCGGGGATCTGACCCATGATGAAAAATCTTTGTATGACCTGATCGTACGGCGTTTTCTGGCCATCCTCTCTCCGCCGTACCGCTATGACCAACTGACGGTTATCGCCGGTATTAATGGCGAAATGTTTTATGCAACGGGAAAAGTGATGAAAAACCAGGGCTGGCGCTCTATCACTTCCCATCAGACGGAATCAGAAGAAAGCAGGGAGGACGCTTTGCCTGAACAAACGCTCGGGAAACTGGAGCAGGGCGAGGAACGGACGATCAAAAGCCTGAAGCCCCAAAAGGGGAAGACGAAACCACCGGCACGCTATACGGAAGCCACCTTGCTCACAGCAATGGAAAATCCGGGGAAATTCATTGAAGATGAGGAGCTCCGGGAAACGATGAAGGGGAGTGGTCTCGGTACTCCGGCTACAAGAGCGGAAATTATTGAAAAACTGCTGCATACCAGTTATATTGAACGCAGCGGGAAAGAATTGGTGCCTACATCCAAAGGCCGTCAGCTGATCAGCCTTGTGGCTCCTGAGCTTCGGAGTCCCGAGCTGACTGCCCAGTGGGAACAAGCTTTAACAGACATTGCTAAAGGGAACGGAAGCAAGACTGAATTCATTAAAGGGATCCGGACCAAAGCCAGTGAACTGGTTCACAGTGTCGCCTCGGACAGCGCCACATACCATGCCGACAATATGACAAAAACCAGATGTCCGGTCTGCAAAAAATACATGCTGCTGGTCAATGGTAAACGCGGCAAAATGCTGGTTTGTCAGGACCGGGCCTGCGGCCACCGTCAGCCGGAAAAAGAACGGGACACCGGCTTTACCAGTTCCAAGCGAGCAAGCCAGGTCAACCAAAAACTGATTGCCCAATACAGTGACCAGCAAAATATTGGCAGCAATCTTGGCGATTTGCTTAAAGAGGCTTTGAATAAACAGAACAAAAATCATTAACAGCGGCACTGTGCCCCCCAGACTGATAAAAGTAAATTAATAAAATAAGATATATGAAAAAATGTAAGGAGAATGCGTATGGAAAACGATAAAAAAATTGCCGTACTGATTGACGCAGACAACGTCTCAGAAAAATATATCAAATACATCTTCGATGAAATTGCGAATCACGGCACCCCAACCTATAAACGGATCTACGGAGACTGGACAAAACCGAACCTCGCATCCTGGAAAACCGTGCTTCTGAATTATTCGATCACACCGATACAGCAATACAGCTACACAACAGGGAAAAATGCCACCGACGCTGCCTTGATCATTGATGCGATGGACATTTTATATTCCAAAAGCGTTGATGGCTTTTGCATCGTCTCCAGCGACAGCGATTTTACCAAACTAGCCTCCAGGCTCAGGGAAGCCGGCATGTATGTGATGGGTATGGGCGAGAAGAAAACGCCGCAGCCGTTTATCGCTGCCTGTGAAAAGTTCAAATACCTTG
The DNA here is from genome assembly GCA_009910795.1 of Dehalobacter sp. CP. Next base: position 61,748 of record VMEE01000016.1, read on the forward strand.
AGGTTCTAGGTGTCATTCCGACAAGTCCTTATGAGACAAACGAACAGGTTAAAACGCGGGTGCAGGGGACACCTCAGGAAGGAATGGCCAGCATTGATGAACTTATTGAAGCAATCAAAATTATCGTCACTGAAAGTTCCGATGAAGATGGCTGGGCATTTTTAGGTGAAGTCGGCATCAAGCTGAATAAGCGCTATCCTGATTTTGATACCAGAAACTACGGCCACGTTAAGCTGACACCGCTGATTGCTTCCTTAAAACAATTTGAGATTCAATCCCGCAGAACCAGCAATCCCAACATCAGCCATAAATATATCCGTAACAAGGCTGAGGCTGAAACAGGCATCAAAAAGACACGAACGCCCGAAGCAATCGTGTCTCCTGAAGACTATCGCGTCAAACCGAATGTCCGCTCCCGCATGAAGTCCATCAAACGTTAACCTGAATATTTTTTCTCCCGATACATGCGGAGATCAGCTGTTTTCAAAAGTTCGTCAGGGGTCATTCCATCGTCCGGACATATACTAATCCCAAACGACATTCCAACCCGGCAAATCTTATTGTTTATCATGATGGGTTTGACAAGCTTTTCCTGCATTCTCTGCATAATTCCGTCAAGCTCTGTCTTATTCTGCAATCTGGAAAACAATAGAACAAATTCGTCGCCGCCCAGACGCGCTATCACATCCTGCCGTCTGACCACCCCGGCCAGGAGCGACGAAACCTTCATCAGCATTTGGTCACCGATGTCGTGGCCAAAGGTATCGTTAATGACCTTAAACCCATCTAAATCGATAAATACCAGCGCAAATTGCTGATCATGCTTATGGTATTTCTCAATGGCCTTCTCCAATTTATTGTAGAACATCCTGCGGTTCGGAAGATTGGTCAGTTTGTCGTAATTGGCCATCTTTTCCAGTTCTTTGGACATAGCTTTGTATCCTGTAATATCATGAAGATTGCCAACAACGCCGACAATTCCGTCAAGCTCGGTTTCGGTCACCGAGAATGATGCCATAATACTGATAACTTTGCCTGACGAATCAACCATATCAAACTCAATATTACGCAAAGACTTGTTTTTAAACAACAAATCTGTTCTTTGCAGGTTATACTTTTGAGCTTTAAAAAAATCGGAGAATCTCCGGCCGAGCATTTCACTGGCATCATATTTCAGCAGGTCAAATGTCGCCTGGTTGCATTTACGGATAATTCCTTTATTATCAAGCAGAACGATCGGATCCATCACTGTCTCCAAAATAATGTCCGGTGTCACCGCTATATTCACATCCATCAGTTTATACCTTCGGATCATATAGATGCCGCCTAATCCCCAGAAGATCGAGAAAAAATGAAATAAAGGCGGAATAAACGGGGTGATCAAAGGGAGGATCAAATCAGTGCCGATCCCGATCAACATCATGACGCCCGCCAGAATCGAAATGCTTTTGGCTTGTTTAATGAACCTCGGTCTTTGGCTGTTTTTGCCCCACCTTATGGTAAAGAACAGCGCAACGCCTAAGTAAGCAAAAAGCATAAGCCAATACAACCAGAACCAGACTGAACCAATATTGAGTTCATACGTCCAGCCCAGGCCACTTGTACTCTGGACAAAGACTTTGGCCACCAGTGATTCATTTGTCAACAGTGTTTTAAACAGTAAAATTGCCGGCAGGCCATACAAGGGGATATACCAGTGGATACCATGAATATTTTTTGTTTTTTCCGATAGAACCAGAAAAAAGTGAGTGGCCAGCGGACAGAACATCACCCAACCAATCGCAGCGATCCGATGCCAGAATAAAGCACTCTCGGGACTTGGGGCGAGATAAAGGAATGAATAAATGAACGACCAGTATGCAAAACAGAAATTCAGAGAGGCTGATAATCTGTTTAAGGTTTCCTTATGATTCAATTTTAAAATATAGAAACCAAATAAGACAAAGGTATACGCCACAATCATCGATATATAAGACATGGCCAACATAAATCTCACCTGCGCTCTCACCTGAATGCAATAATTCGACTAATTCCAGGATATTTCAACATTATACTGCTGTCAAGTAGATTTCATTTTCCTGAATATATTAAAAATACGATTGCCTGAATGCAATCGTATTTTTTCAATAATCATATTTTCTCAGATCAATTCAATTTTCTTATTATTCTGCAACGGGATACTTACGAAGAAGGAAGATCTCGACGCGCCTGTTTTCTGCCCGGCCTTCCTCAATCGTATTATCGGAAATAGGGGAGTACTGCCCGTAGCCCTGGACTGAAAATCTTTCAGGATTCATTCCGCCCTGATCAACCAGGAAATTCATGACGTTGATCGCGCGAATTACGCTTAATTCCCAGTTGGAACGAAACTTCTCAGTATGGATGGGCCGGTCGTCCGTATGGCCTACGACTTTTATATCGTTGTCCATACCATTTAGCATTTTCCCGATCTGCAGAAGGAGAGGGGAGAACGCATCGAGGATTTCCGCGTCACCCGACGCAAACAGCATCACATCCTGAATAACGATCTGCAAACCTTCCTTATCCAGATTTACTTTGACGTTATTATAATAACCGCTTTCATAGATTTCCTTTTCGAGTTGTTTCTTTATCTCCGCCATCTTATCCTGTTCAAGAGCAGAAGCAGAAACATTCTCAGAACTGGATGGTTCAAGTTCTACCACTTGGTCGCTTTCCTTTTCTAAAAAGCTGGCCCCGCCTGCAAAAATTTCTTTGAAAGACTCGCTCAACTGCTGCAGTTTTACTTTATCAACTTGACTAATGGCAAACATAACGATAAAAAGCGCAAGCAGAAGCGTCAGTAGGTCGGAATAAGGCAGCAGCCAGGATTCATCAACATGTTCTTCATGGTGTTGCTTTTTCTTCGACATCCTTATTCACCGCTGCCTTGTTTATTTTTTTCCTTTTCCTCTAGGATTTTTCTTTCTTTCGGATCGAGCATGCCAGTCAATCTTACTTTAATACTGCTGGGGTTCTCTCCGGCCTGAAGAGCCAGAACTCCTTCAACAATAATGCGCATATTCTTAGTTTCGGCAGCTGATTTTCTTTTTAAGCGGGAAGCGATCGGGTGACAGACAACATAGCCGAGAAAAATTCCGAACAATGTCGCGACGAATGCGGCGGCGATCATATGGCCAAGTTTTTCCGTATCATTTAAATTGCCGAGCGCTCCGATTAGGCCCACGACTGCACCTAATACTCCCAGCGTCGGAGCATAGCTGCCTGCCGCCGAAAATATCGAGGCATTGGCACGGTGACGATCCTCCATATTATCAATTTCCATTTCCATGATCTCTTGAATATAATCATGCTCCAATCCGTCAACTACCAGGCTTAGCCCTTTTTGCAAGTAACGGTCTTCAATTTCCATAATCGTCTGTTCAAGGGACAATAAGCCGTCTTTACGGGCTGTCATCGCCATTTCAGTGATAAGTTCAATCAACGACACAGCATCATATGGTTGTTTTTCTCGAAAAAGGGCAGCTAATACTTTGGGAATGTTCAAGAATTCTTTTCTTGGAAATGAGTTCATCACGGCTGCAGTTGTCCCGATCAGAATAATAATGGCCGCAGCTGGATTCAATAGCACAGCTACATTGGCTCCTTTGACAATCATGCCTACGACTACGGCAAGAGCACCTACAATGATTCCAATAATTAAAAAAATGTCCATTCTTACACCCTTTATCAAATTTTTATCTACAAATAATCTGCGAAGGATAAAAATATTGTAACATTATGCGGATTTTTTAACCAGATAATTAATTAAAATTTTTAATAAACCCGTTATCAGATCAACACAACAAAATGCGTCTAATTAAAAAATATCCTTAAAAATATGATAGCAAAACTATTCTTCTATTAAAAAGAATATATTATGGAGAGAATATATATAAGAATATATGAACGGTGAATGAAGAAATTTATTGTATTTCGCGAAAGGGGATTGAGGTATCCAGGAAATAAATATATGGGAAGGGGTGGGCATCATGTTTATGAGAGGAGGTTTTATTTGCCGTTTATCCGTTATCATCCCTCTCGTTATCCTTGTATCCGTTTGTGTTCATTCCGTTCAACAAGCAGAAGGTAAGTCTGCTGCCGTTCAGGAGATTCCCGCGAGTCAGGGCATCCTGCCAGAAGACCCGCAGGGCACGATCCGGAATCTTTGTGAGGAAAACGATTTATCGTATGCGTTGGTTTTAGCAGTTTATCAGGCAGAAGGAATTGATAATATCCCAATTGACACCACCGCAAAGTCAGATATTGAAAAGTTGGCATACTACAGGAATTACTGGGCTGCTCAGGGGTATGCCGATGAGTTCGTCTTTGATCTGATGCTGCTGTCTAATCACTACGGCCTTGAAGGCTGTCAAAAGCAGATGGAAGACGGCGGCTCAGCTGATCCAGATAGTTATGTCCAGCGCGTCGCAGATTTCAAATATAATCTTGAGCAAAACCAAGGTGTGCAATAATAAATAGCATAATAATAAATAGCATAATATCGAGATTAACGCCACGTAATAAATACGAGGCGTTTTTTATATCCTCATTTCATGTAGGACTATTATGTAATTTCAACAAACAATTTAGCAGGAAATACCAAAGGTACATAGAATTATATTATATTTAGATGGCTATATTTTCTACATTATCCACAGAAAGGTAATTGATCTTATCATTTTCTAAAACAAAGACTGGAGGATGGGTGAACAATTGTTTGATCTCGAGGGTGTTGCACATCATTTGACAAATCGTATGGTAAAAGGTGAAGAAATGGACGCCGTCCATAAAGTGAAAATAGAATATAGTTTAGCCTTGCTTCTTGGGGTAATGATTGAATTAGTTCTAACCGTAGGGGTATCTGCAATATTCGGTACCATTGTGTATACGTTCGTGATAATGTTTTCTGCTTTGGCTTTACGGGTGTTTACCGGCGGTTCTCATTGTTCCAGCTACCGGCGCTGTCTGTTTTTTTCCATGGTTTTCTTTACCGGGTTGTCATTAGCTGCCAGATGGATCGCATCTCAAATTAACGTATATCCGTTGATCGAAGTGATCCTTATCCCTGCAAACCTCGGAATTCTTTTTCAGGCGTTTATGCAGACAGCTATCGGCAAGAATTTTGTATTAGCAAGTGACAAGCTGATGCAAAAGATTGGGATCTAATTAAACTATCAAGAGTTTCCATTATCGATGATTATGCAAAAAAGACATGCACGGATTATGCCGTACATGTCTTTTTTATCTTTCTTTGCAGATTTTAGAAGTCTCCGGTGGTAACTGCAGCTTGTTCAAATGTAGCCATTTCATCAGCGACTTTAAGGGCTGCCTCCACCATCGGGAACATTAGGGCGGCACCTGTGCCTTCTCCAAGTCTCATATGGAAGTCAAGTCTGGGTTTAAGCCCAAGCTGATGAAGCGCTAGATGCTGTCCAAGCTCTTCTGAACTATGAGAAGCAATCATATAGGAAGTGGACAGGGGTGCTAGTTTTGCTGCGGTTATTGCTGCAGCAGATGAAATGATGCCGTCGAGGATAATCGGTACATGTTGATAGGAAGCTTCGAGGATTGCTCCAACGAGCGCAGCAATTTCGAGTCCGCCGATTTTAGCCAGGGTGTCAATTGGCGCGGCAGGGTCACACTGATTAATTTCGATTGCGCATTTAATCACGTTTTGCTTATTAATCAGGGCATCATCTTTTAAGCCTGTTCCGCGGCCGGTAACATCCTCAACAGAGTGACCGGTAAACACAGAGATCAAGGCGGCGCTCGGTGTTGTATTGCCAATACCGACTTCACCTGTTGCTAACAGATTAACACCAGAGTCAATCGCATTGGCGGCAATTCTTGCACCTGTCAGTATTGCAAGCATGGCCTCTTGACGACTCATTGCCGGTCCTTTCGCCATATTGTCTGTTCCATTTTTAACCCGGTAGGCCATAAGCTCAGGAGCATCCAACGGGGTGGCAATGCCGATGTCCGTACTGATAACATCTGCTCCGGCATTCCGGGCGAGGACATTGATACCTGCACCGCCATTCAGGTAACTATAGAACATTTGTTTCGTGATTTCCTGAGGTGCAGCACTGACGCCTTCGACGACAACACCATGATCTCCGGCCATAAGCAGGACTGCTTTTTTATTGATTTTTGGATGCGTGGTGCCAAATATGCCTGCGAGCTGTTGTGCAATATCCTCTAAGACACCTAAGCTTCCGAGGGGCTTGATTTTCGCGTCTACACGGCTTTTCATGCCTGCCAAGGCTTCCTGATTGAGCGCTTTGATTCCACCCATCAGTTCTTGCAAGGCAATTTCAAGTTCCTGCTCAGTCGCATTTTTCAGATTTTCCAAACCATGAAATTTTGTAAGGCTGCTCATTTAAAAACCTCCAATTAAATATTAAAAAATAAATAAAACCCCACCACAAATATGCTTGTGGTCGGGATTTTGCCGTCATCACCGCCGCTTTCCATTACCCAGGAAAGACTTTTACCTCTTAGGCAGGCCTCCTGACTCAGACTCGAACGTCCTGAACGCACCTTCCCAGCATACGCCAGTGGATCAGCGAGGACTCGTCTACACAGTGGTGGGTCCGTATCGGATTATTACCGATTTTCCTATTCTCCCCTTAGTGGGGCACCTAAGATTATATAAATATATTCAACTTCTATTAAGATAACGAAAATCATAAATAAAGTCAAGTCAAATTAATTTTTAAATAATCACTCAATCTGGCAATTGCTGTTAAATAATGGTTATTTGCAATGATCTATGGTATAATATGATTTGCTAAATCATCCAAAGAGATATTGGAGAAGAAATGTTTAAATATGACTTAACACCAAAAGTTTTCCGTATCTGTGACATGATTATCGGTGGCCAACCTGGAGATAATCCGCCTCTGCTTATATCCTCAATGTTTCATAACGGAGACCGTATTTTGGAAAGCCGCCGTGACAGGAAATTTGATCGTGAAAAAGCCCGCTCATACATTCTCAGGCAGGAAGAGCTGTCCGATCAGACAGGGATACCTGCCATAGTAGCTTTGACAGCGGTTTCCGCAGATGAGATGAAGGAATATATTGATTTTTACCTTACAATCAGCAACCACCCTTTTGCTATTGACATTTGGGGAGAAAAAGCGCGTCTTGATGCGGCAGAATATGCTGCCGGTCTTGGTATTCAGGACAAAATTTTATATAACAGCATTACACCCTGGGATAAAGACATGATCGGCCAGGCAGCGGCATTAAAAGAGCTGGGAATTAAACACGTGGTCCTGCAGGTCTTCGATGAAACGAACCAGACTCCTTCCGGCAGGGTACATACATGCCGTGAAATGCTGACAGCCATTGGAGCGAAAGATTTTGCCTCGGTCTTGATCGATACGACAGTCATGAATCTTCCGTCTATTTCTTTTTCAGCCTTGGCAGGTAAACAAATCAAAGCGGAAACCGGCTGGCCGGTTGGATCAGCTCCTGCTAATGGGACGTATATGTGGAAAGAAAGCCGGGAAATGTGGGGTGGGGAAGGCTTTTCCGCCATGAATGCTGCAGTACATGCAGTATCGGCCGTCCTGTGGAGCGATTTCTTATTCTATGGTCCGATCAAAGCGGCGCCAAGCGTACTGCCTGCTGTAGCGGCAGCTTCAATGATAGTTTCAACTTTGGCTTATGACGAAAGCCAGGAGCTGCCGGCTAATCCAAAGCATCCGCTGTATAGATTTTATGGTGATTTTGCTCAGAAACTGATAGAATTTGATAAGACCAAATAAAATACAATATTGTACATTTTGTAAGTGAATGTATTAAACAAACAGCTCCTTTCTGAAGTGGATCCTGTGTTAAGGATACTGCCTGGAAGGAGCTGTTTATATATTTGTATATTAGAAATTATTTAAAATATTCCACAAGGAGTAATTTTTGACTATATCTTACCATATATTGGTACTGATGTTGTAATCGGACAAAAGTGAGGACAATAATTTGATTGCAAAATGCGGAATCTTAATAGGGATAGCTTGTGGTACTGTTTTAGGAACCATTTTAGGAGCAGTGATCATAACATGCTTTGGCACATTTGAAACGTTTTTGTCTAAAACACTTTATCAGGTAAAACGGTTAAATGCCAGACAAATATGGGGGATATTCATCGCACTGATCGCAATATTTATTGGCTTTTATTTCTGTGAGGAGTTATTTCTAAGTAATCCTGTAGGGATAAATACAAATCATTTAGGTGTCTTTGCCCAAATTCTTCAAGCACCCGTATTTCAAGGGATAAGAATCGTCTTATATATTTTATTATGGTTATTAATGATTAAACTGCCGTTTCTAAGTTTTAAAACGATTGGCATTAAAACACCTTACGGAGAGCTTAGCATGGAGGCTATATTGTCTGAGTCTGCCGTTATTAAAAATGCCATGCTGAATGAAGTCAGTGTTGCCTTGATGGGGATATTAAGAATCTTAAATAACGCATCGATAATGGAAATGATTGAAGATATCAAAAACATTGGAAAAGAAATTACGGATCCATATTTTATTAAAAGTATAACAAAGGTAATCAATATCCAATTTAAACTATATACTATTAGAAAGACACACTGCGATTATCTGATTGTATCTGAAGAGATTGCCTCATATCATAAAGTACCGATTGTGAATAGAGCCACATTAAAGGAGCTGGCTCAGGAATCGATTATTAATAAGGACTTTAGGATCAGCGACGACGCATCAATCATGGCTGTTCCCTTATTCTTTAGAAGTGAGATATGCGCCATCATCTACGTTCAAAGCGAAAAGTATCTGTTTCAGCAGGTCGATGCTATGATCATCGATAGTATCTGGAACAACATCTGTCATAACAACGAAGCCTATACGGAATTGGTAATTAATCGTGAACGAGATATTTAAGAGGGGGAGGGGATTGATGAATATGCGAAAATCTTATAAGGTAAAGGAAATGATCGGAACAGCTGAAAAAGAAGACTACGGGTTCCTCAAGATTCTGCCTCAATTGCGCGAAAACAAGGTAACCGTGAAGCCTAATCTACAGTTTAAGAAACAGTTAAAAGAAGAATTCAAGCAAATTCTAGGTTTATAATTAAACTAATAGGCTCTTTTTACCCCAGTTAATTCAGCAGAGAACGTATCAAGCGCCACTAAGTCGCTAGGGCTTAGCTCTTTGATAGAAGTTTTCCCCAAGCCACGAATGGCTTGTTCCATTTCGACGGCCATAGAGCGTAAGACATTGGATACCCTTTCAGCGCTTAAGTTTATGTTCAGCTTTTTGTTATATTTCGATGCATAGCTAACAAGGACCGTAGGAGGTTCCCAGGGGATTACTTTTTTATGCTGCTTGTTGGCTAAGGCATATAAGGGGACGGTACCCAGATAAATAGCATCAGCACCAAGCGCAAGTGCTTTTAAACAGCTTCCAGGATTAAAATAGCCGCCAGATACAATCAGACTTATCTGTTCTCGAATTCCGCGGTTTTGTAAGTAACGGACCGCGCGGACTAACACATGGAGACTGGGAATTCCAAAGTCATCCTGCATCGTGGGGTTGGAAACAAGAGATCCGCCTTGCGTTCCGTCGACTGCAATGACATCAAACCCTGCATCTACAGCTAAACCTAAATCTTCTTCAATTTTGTCCGTGGCCATCAATTTCAGAGCAATGGGTATTCCATTCGCTTTATTACGCAGGTTATTGACCAATATGGGCCAATCTGCGGCACTTTGTACACCTGGAGGAGCAGGTAGACCCGATATCCCTTGATTGCGGGATAAACCCATGAGTTTACGTGCTTTGCCTTTAATTTCATCCGGAGCTACATAGAAGACGCCTTTCTGCCCTCCTTGCGAAATATGTACTTCCAGCATGTCCGCAGAAGCAATCTCTTGATCCGTGCGTAAGCCCCATGGCCAATTGGCAATTTGCAAAATATATTTATCCGCTTCGTCGCGTTCTTCTTTCAGATAGGGGCCTTCACCGGAGTTTGTAGCTGTCCCTGCTAGCTTTGCTCCCCTGGCTAAAGCTATTTTTGCGGGCTCACTTAGAGCGATTCCATAAGCCATTCCAGAAATAAGAAGAGGTATATTGACTGTAAGAGGCTTGGCTGCCTTAGGGCCCAGTGTCACTTTCATATCAACTGCGGTCTCGCCTGATTTAGAGAGCATCGTCATTTGAGGTGGAACAAACATAAGATTATCGAACCCGTCAAACCTTTTTGAACTGCCAATTGGCCTGTTAATCGTTGTCCCTTGTGTTGCCCTTAAGTTGTTTTCAACAATGTTTTGAACACCGGCCCGATGAATGGCAGTCCATAGCTCCATGACGTTTTTGCCGTATTCATCTGTTGTTAAAATAGTAATGGCTTTTGCTACATTTTTTTGAATTAACTTACGCGTTAGTGGTCCGGTAGTTAATAAAGCTAGCGGCAAAGATGCCAGCATTATTCTTCGATTTCTTGCCCGGCGTATTATTACGGACTTTTGCTCTTTGTGATGTCCTATGGCGTAACCAGCTGTTAAAATGGCTGCAATAGAGCCGAGAGCCTTAAAAGAAAAACTGAAGTCTCGCGAATCTTTATTCATGTAATGTCACCTCACGTGTAATGCTTAGTTCAAGAGTTCAAATACCTTTTTATTATTTTTGATGAACAGTATTATTCTTATCCTAAATTTTAAAAAAATACCTTTTTATTATTTGTCACTTCTAGATATCGATAATATTTCGTGTTTAGATACCAGTAAGGAAGACTTGTCAAAAAACATAACAAAATAATAAATAACATAATCGTCGGCATACTAGAATGTTCATTGATTAACGAAAGCCCGGCTGTTATAGTAAAGAAAATATTTTTATGTTATAATGAACTTAGATTAATAAAGCAAAGCTAAGAGGTTCGATTCCGAACCCTTTTTCTTTTCCCTTATTAAAGAACTTGGATTTTGGATAAAATAACATTAACTTTTTTTGTGGAAGTGAAAAAATGAGACATCAAAAATTAAGACGACGTAATGCTCAAGGCTATCTTAAAGGTCATCAGGATGCTGAATTTCAACGATGTGAATTATGTAATGTACCGATATTCCGTAACGCTTGCAGTGATGAAAGAAGTATTCGTGCTTTTCAAGGTAAAGGAAAGATACTATGTAACAAATGTGCTGCCTTAATTGAGAATATGCCTGAAGAACAAGCACTTCAGGCTTTGAATAACGCATCTGAGACCTACCCCAAAAGAGTACCCTAACCCAAAAAATAGCACCGTATAAAAATAACAGTGCTATTATAAAGATATTTTTTTAAGAAAGCGTTACATTTGTTGCCTGGAGTCCGCGTTGTCCTTCTTCTACATCAAATTGTACTTTTTGACCTTCATTGAGTGATTTATATCCTTGGGATTTAATGGATGAAAAATGAACGAACACATCCTGTCCGCCATCTCCCTCGATAAATCCAAATCCCTTTTCGGAGTTGAACCACTTAACAGTGCCATACATGGAATACACCTCCAAATTATTTTGTTTCATTATTATTATTATTATTATGTTGATCGTTGTAGTAAGTTATTCTAGGGATAATTAAGACATCTTACAAAAATATAGAAAGGCAGACTCAAAATGAGAAATTTAAGAATGACAATCGCCTATGATGGGACCAAATATAAAGGTTGGCAAAAACAAAAAGATACCGATCTGACGATTCAAGGTAAAATCGAAACAGTCTTAGCAAAAATGGCAGAGGAGAAGATTCAGATTATCGGTTGTGGAAGGACAGATGCCGGTGTACACGCCGAAAATTACATCGCTAATTTCCATACAACTTCTACCTTTAAGACTAAGAGAATCTTAGCCTATTTGTATGAATTTTTGCCAGAAGATATTGTTGTAAAATCAATGGAAGAAGTATCTGAAAGATTTCATGCCAGATATAACGTTAAAGCAAAAACGTATGTTTATACCATCAATAATAATAAATTCAGGGATGTATTTAACCGAAAATACACCTATCATTTAGCGGATAAGCTGGATCTGGAACAAATGAAGACCGCTGCGGGACTGCTCATTGGAACGCATGATTTTCAGAGCTTCACCAATGAGCGCAGTCATAAATCCACGGTAAAAACGATCAATTCTATTTTGATTCACGAAAATAAAGGCCTTATTAAAATCGAATTTAACGGCAATAGCTTTTTATGGAACATGCTCAGGATTATTGTTGGAACTCTGCTCGAAATAGGAAAGGGCACGCTGCAGCCAAATGATGTCGAAAAAATCTTACAAGAAAGGAAACGTTGGGAAGCCGGACCTTTGGCTCAAGCCAAAGGTTTATGCTTAACCGATGTTCAGTACTAACCATTATTATGGCAAAGAGGATAAAACCGAAGATTTATATAAACTGAGGAAACAAATATAAACCGAGTAAGCAAAAGGCAAGAATCAACTGTATGGTTCTTGCCTTTTTTACAGATGGCCTTATACCTCACTACCATGGATGGTAAGGAGCGGCGATTATGTAATCATAATGAATTAATTGAATTGAACTTTTTCGCTCATACTAAGCGAATGAACAAAAAATATTTAAATATTTGAATGCTTCTAAATAAATGGAGGCACTTGCTAAACGGGAGGCACCTGAAATGAAGACAAAAAGAAAATCAAAAATTCGCAAATGGATGATTTATAGCTTGATCACCCTTGTCGTTATTAGTGCTGCGTCGGCTTACCTCTTACGACCAGAACCTTTTTCCTATGATAGTGTAACTGCCCAAAAGAGGGATATCACGACCAATTATACATTTTCTGGAAATATCGAAACAAAAAACCGTCAAACCGTCATGTCAGAAAAAATAATGCAGGTTACAAAGCTTAATTTTCAAGAAGGAGATACGGTTAAAGAAGGAGATATCTTACTTAAAACAACAACCGGTGAGGCGATAAAAGCCAAAATTAATGGTGAAATAACAAACCTGACCGTGGAAGAGGGGTCCCAGGTCATGGCCGGTACAATTCTCATGGACATCGTTGATTATGACAACCTTCAAATTAGTATCAAAGTCGATGAATATGATCTCCCTGCCATAAAGACAGGCAATGAAGCAAATATTGAAATTGCCGCTATTCAAAAAAAACTGAAGGGAACAATCTGCAGTATTTCCAGAGAAGGTACGGTTGCAGGTGGTGTGACCTACTTTACGGCAGCTGTAGACATTAATAAAGATCCAAGTCTACGCATCGGCATGACGGCAGAAGTAACCATCCAAAATCAAAAAGCAGTCGGAGTGGTTACCTTGCCCATGTCCGCGATCCAGTTTGACGCTAACAACACGCCCTTCGTCTTCAAAGAAGGGGAACGCAATACCGTCGTGCATACGGAGATTACTACCGGTGTTAATGACGGCCAAACCGTAGAAATCAAAAAAGGGGTAGCCGTAGGAGAAACCATCTATTATCCCAAAACAACGACAGCAAATAATTTGACCTTTGGCGGCAGAATGCAAGGAGGCCAGATCAATGACGGAAATCTTTAAGATGCAAGATGTTTGTAAAAGCTACTTCATGGGAGAAGAAGAACTTGAAGTTTTGCATCATGTCAATCTTACTGTCCGTTCAGGCGAATCCTTATCCATTCTTGGTCCCTCCGGTTCAGGAAAAACTACGCTGATGAATATCATCGGCTGTTTGGATGTCCCGTCAACCGGCAAATATTTTCTATCCGGCAACGATATCGACGATTTGAATGAGGTTGAATTGGCCAGAGTACGGAACAAAGAGATTGGCTTCGTTTTTCAAAACTTTCAACTTTTGCCGCGCATGACTGCCCAGCAAAATGTTGAGCTTCCACTCATTTATAGCGGTCTGTCTCCCGTGGAACGCCTAAAACGCTCCAAGGCCATTCTCACGCGTGTTGGGCTTCAAGACAAGCTAGAAAGCCTCCCCAATCAACTTTCCGGCGGACAACAACAACGGGTGGCCATCGCCCGGGCGATCGTTACCGACCCGACTATTCTGCTTGCAGATGAACCAACCGGAGCCTTGGACCAAAAAACCGGCAATCAGGTCATGGATCTTTTCGAAAAATTAAATCATGAAGGCAGAACCATCATTATGATAACCCATGATCAAAATATTGCGCGTCACGCCAAACGCCTTGTTCATATTTTGGATGGAAACTTAACAGAGGGGGAGGGAGCTTGATATGCTTTGGGAAAGTATCAGGATGTCCTGGAAAAACATCGTCACCAATAAACTTCGCTCGTTCTTAACTATGCTGGGTATTATCATTGGCGTGGCCTCAATCATTGCCCTTATAACCATTGTTCAGGGTGCGACCAACAGCATCAGTCAACAAGTGACCTCCCTCGGCGCTAATAAAATTACGGTCAATGCAATGGGTACTCCGCTGAAACAAGGACTAAACGAGGATGATATGAAAAACATTGCTCACCTTAAAAATATCAAAGGCGTATCACCAACTGTGTTAACCAAAACCAATATTGTTTACCAGGACCAAGTCAAAGAAGATATCAATGTTCAGGGAAAAAATGAGGTGTACTTTCAATCGAATAAAAGTCTGCTCAAATCTGGCAGAGCCATCAATATCCTGGATATTCAGAGTAAAAACCAGGTTGCCGTTATCGGGCAGGAACTTGTAACCGCACTCTTTTATGGAGTCGACCCCCTTGGAAAAAACCTGATCATCAACGGGACAACTTATCAGATCATTGGTACAATGGCTCCATCAAGCGGTTTTAGCGCCACCTCCACAAATGACACGATCGTGATCCCGTATACGACTGCACTTCGCAGTCTGGGTGTAAAAAATATCACTGCTCTTGATGTCTTTTTAGTGGATACAAGCTTAGCCGATGATACGGTATTGGACATTAAAGGGGTTTTAAACGCTGCTTTTAACTATAACGATCAGGCTTACTCTGTGTTTAACATGGGAGATATTATTGCTTCTTTTCAGTCTATGATGGGGATGATGTCACTGCTCTTAGGAGGAATTGCCGCTATTTCCCTGGTTGTAGGCGGGATTGGGATCATGAATATGATGCTGGTATCGATTACCGAGCGCACGACGGAAATCGGTTTGCGCAAAGCCCTGGGAGCCACCCCGAATAGAATCCAGGTGCAATTTTTAATCGAATCGATCTTTCTCTCCATTTTTGGCGGGCTCATCGGCTTGATTTTGGGAAGTGTCATCGCCTTTATTGCTTCTACCCTGATTGGTGTCGGTTACACCATGCAATTATCCACCGTTATCTTAGCGGTAGGGTTTTCAGCTGTCGTCGGAATTATCTTTGGCTATATGCCTGCGAGAAGAGCCAGTAAATTAAATCCGATTGACGCTCTGAGAAGTCTTTAGTTAAAGATTAGAGTCTCGCCAAACGCGCAAAGTCAGGCAGCGGAGACTTCCTCCCCCAGCTAATAAGGCTTCAGGATGGAAGGGAATCATTTCCACCCCTCTGCGGCTCAGCTCATTTTGAGTCCTAAGATTTAAGGCAATATCATAATGGATGAGAATATTGGCATCCACAGAAACAAAACTGCAGCCCCATAACTGCTGTTCTTGGTCGGAAATATCAATAAGTTCCATTTCCCGGCGAGCAAGATAATCCCGTATATTAATTTCCGTGCGCTGCTTTTCGGTTATCAGATATGTTTTCAAAAAAGCCGGCAAATAAGCTAAGGCTAGACTTTCACTGATTCTGCCAAAAATCATATCAGGGTGCATATACCGTCTTTCCTGGGGAATCTCCGCATAGATGATCTGCGGAAAAAGATGGAGTGCTTTATTAAAAAATTCTTCCAGTGTTTTTTGAGCATGCCGCTCAGTATCCGCTAAAAAAAGAATTTCAGGCGAAATTGCCAGACACCCTTCAAATTGATCCTCACCCTCAAAGGCATGAAAGATGGGAATGCCGAGATTCTCCAGAGCTTCTCCGACAACCGTTTCTTCGCCTGCGCGGCTACCGGGGCACATCTTGGAGAGGATAGCTCCTTGACTTGTAATCAGGCAAGTATCATTAAGATAGGGTAAATTTGGTAGAGAATCCATGAGCGTTCTATTCTTCTGTACATAATCCTGAAGGTTAAGTACCTCAATTCCTTGAGAGCGCAGAAGGTCGGCATACCGGTCATGTTCCAACTGATATTGAAAAATATCAGGGACAAAATTAAATAAGCATTCCTGATAATTTGCCGGATTGACTAAATTCAGAGACTGTTGGGGCTTATGAAGAATGACTTTACGTAAACGAGCTAATTTTTCCGTACCAAATACTTCAATATGTTTCAAACGGAATTCCCCCTTAAAAAGCAAAATTATATGGATGTAGTATTCACAATAATAGGTATTTTAGAAGTGTATTTTGAACAATAATAGACAAGTGGTGTTTAACATTATATGATAAAAAAGAAAAATAATTGTCGAAATAGAAAATAGGCCAATAAGAAAGTGAGATAAACAGATGGCAGTACAGGTTCTAACTGACAGTACAAGCTATATAAGTAAGGAAATCAAAGAAGAACTAAATATTAGAATGGTATCTTTGAGCCTTTCATTTGGGAGTGACAGTATACGAGAAGCAGATATCGATAACGATCTGTTTTATAAAAAAATGGCTTCTTATGGAATTCCGACATCTTCACAGCCTTCTATTGGCGAGTTATATAATGAAATGCTTGCGGTAATCGAGAAGGGAGATAGCCTCTGCTGTATTTTCTTATCTTCAGAAATGAGCGGTACCTTTTCAACAGGTCAATTAGTGAAAGAGATGGTATTAGAGAAGCATAAAAATGCCAGGATAGAGATCATTGATTCTAGGTCAAATTCCATGCAGTTAGGGTTAGCGGTCATTATGGCTGCAAGAGAAGCAAAAGCGAATAAAACGTTGGAGGGGGTCAAAGAAGCAGCGTTAGAAAATATTCAAAGAAGTAGGTTCTTATTCATTCCTGAAAATCTCAAATACCTAAAAAAAGGCGGCAGAATTGGTGGGGCCAGTGCTTTAATTGGTGATTTATTTGGGATTATTCCGATTCTGACTGTGGAAAACGGCATAACAACCGTTGTAACAAAAGTAAGAACGAAGAAAAAGGCAGTTTTATCGATGATTAATATCATGCTGGATAACATAAGCAAATATGGTTTAGGAGAGATCATTATTCATCATATCGATTGCCTGGACGAAGCAAAGGAACTTGCACAATCGATTAAAGATAAGTTGAAAGTTAACATAGATATCATAGCTATCGGACCGGTCATTGGTCTTCATGTTGGTCCAGGTACCATTGGCATTGTTTATTACACGCAAAAAGCATTAAGGTAATAAAAATAGCTAACTAAAGCCAAAAGATTCTTGAAAGAGCATTATTTACTCTTTTCATGTTTGCCATCATGTACACCAATTTTATTGCCGTCAATAATTCCTACATCTGCGTTATCTTTTGGTTTCATTTTTCTTAATTCAGCATTGCTTTTTTCTCTGTCTTTGATTCTATTTTTATTATTATCCATAATAATCCCTTCCTTTCAGTGAATGAAACTAAGTCAATTTAATATTCGTATAAAAGAAGTGAATTATTCAAAGGAAAATAACAAGGAAACTTGATAGGGCAGGGGCCTTATATTATTTTATTTTGATAAGCCAGGGAAAATATTAATAATTTCATTTTTATATAGATTTGAAAGTAAAAAGACATATTGAAATTCAGATGAAAAGGAAGTATTATTAAAATAAGAACTTGTGAAATATATCACTTATAAAAGAGGGGAAACTTAAAACAATGAGATCTCTTAATCAAAATATAATATCCTTTTTGATAATTTATCTAATTGACCTATAACGATGAAATAATTAATCCTATCGACTGGCGTGTTTATATGAGGATTAAAATTACTCTATATTTAATCTAACGAAAATTATCAAACTATATCCTAAAGTTTAAGCGTTGCAATTAGACCAGAATCTGGTTACAAATCACAAAAGAACTAAAATTGCCTCGATATTGATTAACTCAAATAAGCGTACAAAAATCCCAAGGTACAAATACCTTACCCAATATATTTTAATGCCTTACAAGGCAAATATGAGGCTGCTATTCAGAAGCATTTTTGGGCAAAAACAATAAGCAAACAGAACAGCAATTAATACGATAAAATTACAATAATAAAAAACTGATAAAGTAAAACAGGCAGATAAAGCAGAGATGAATATGAAAAATACAAAAGCTATGAAAAAGATATGCGGGCGACAAAATATAAGCTATATAATTTAGTAAGTCATAAAATAAACAGAAGCTGAGTGAAACAAGAATCCAAGCAAGAGCAAAGAATAATATTTATGACAAACAATAAATATAAAACACTGGAACAGTGCGATCGCTACTGATTTATTGCTGAATACAAACCTAAACGCATAACCCCATCTTTGCATTACACTTTACTTTACATAATATTTATTATCGGACCCAGATAGTTTTAAATAACACCTTACACCATCAACAAACCTTTTTGGTGAATTATAAAAATCTCAAAATACAGGTAGCAATAATCTTAGGTTGGCTGTATACCGATCTATCTCCTATCTGTTTAGACGACTGTTAAATTCCCAGACTTTTAACCAAGAGTATGGATTGATCCATTTGCCATTCGGCAGTTCGATCCCGAAATGCAAATGATCAGGAGTTGTAATTGCATCACCTGTGTTCCCCATTGTTCCGATCAGTTCTCCTTTGGAAATACTGTTCCCGACAACCAATGCTTCATTGACCGTGTCCAGATGGGCATAGTAATAATAGTTTCCGTCCTGGCCTCTTACGCCGACCCTTTCTCCACCAAGCCTATTCCATCCAATTCTTTCAAGAGTGCCATTGCATACACTGAATATTAGCGTACCCTTTTGATTAAAAATATCTGTACCTTCATGCTTTCGCTGTCCCCCCTCCCTATCGGCACCATAGGTATCTGTATAATGCGAAGATTCCTGAAGCGGGAACTGATATTCTCCCGGGGTAAAGAATAGATACTGATCAAGTAAATGACGGCAGTATTTTACTTGTTTGAATTCTTCACTATTTAGTTCGGACCAGTCAAGGTTATTGAAGTTAATTCCATTATCCAGCTGCTGAACGAGGTGATTTGCTGTTGGACCGCAAACATGAATAATAGCCACATAATCCTTCCATGAGTCCGGTTTTACTTTCTGGAAATGAATAACAACTTCCGAAGATATAAGTGAAAGATCGCTATAGGCGTCTGATTTTGATTCATCATGGATAACTACTTGCTTGACAATAATGGCGGTGATAGCAATCATCACAAAAATGATCAATATGATAGAATTAGGCCATATTGTCTTTCTGAATTGTTTAATGAGTTTCATATGACAATAACCTCCATAGTTGTATATATGGAGGTTATATTAAAATATAGACTAAAATATAGACTAAAATATAGACAATATAGAGACATAATTAAAGTTCGTAAGAATTGAAAGATCGTTATCGTTAATGATAAACTAAATTCTAAATTATGACCGAACCGGAATATAGATCACCTGTCCTGGTTCAATATACGTGCTGCGTAGGTTATTATAGCGCATGGTTTTATCCACCAGTGCACTGATATCACTGCTGTAGTTGGATTCTGCAGCAAGTTCCCACAACGTATCTCCCTGTTGTATTATGATCGCCTTATATGATGTAGGGTTGGAATTTTCAGCAGTTAGATAATTTACCACCAGAGACATTAAAAGTGCAGCAATAATTGTTAGGCACAGCCCCAATACAAATACAATTTTAGTTGAATTTCTTCTATAACGCATATAGGATCTGGATACCGCAATCATGATCATCAACCTCCATTAGATCAAACATATGTTCTATTTATATTTCGATTATAATACGAACAAATGTTCGTGTCAAGAAAAATCACGAACATTTGTTTGCTTTTTTCCAATTTTTATGTTACGATCTAGCTAGATCAAATATGGATTCAAAATAAATAATCAGGAGGGATGTCATGACTTCGGATCTGTCCTCACGTCAAATGCAGATTTTGGATATTATCAAGAAGGAGATTGCCTTAAAAGGTTATCCCCCTTCGGTCCGTGAAATAGGCGAAGCTGTTGGGCTCTCATCAAGTTCGACTGTGCATAATCATCTGAACATTCTCGAAGAAAAAGGATATATCAGACGAGACCCTACGAAGCCCAGGGCCATAGAAGTCCTCGATTCCTTCGGCGAATATACTTCCAGAAAAATCGTTCACGTTCCGGTAGTCGGACATGTTGCCGCCGGTGAACCGATCCTAGCCATAGAAAACATTGAGGATTCCTTCCCTGTTCCGTATGATATGGTAAAATCGGACACGGTCTTTATGCTCAAGGTTCAGGGCGAAAGCATGATCGATGCCGGTATTTTTGACGATGATTTAATTCTGGTCAGACAACAGCAGAATGCCAGCAACGGCGATATTGTTGTTGCTTTAGTCTCAGACGGCCCGGAAGACGGAGCCACAGTCAAGCGTTTCTACAAAGAAAAGAACCAGATCCGGCTCCAGCCGGAGAATCAGTATATGGAGCCGATTTATTCCGATCACGTAACCATTCTCGGCAAAGTGATCGGACTGTTCCGAGATATCCACTGATACATAATATGCGGGAGAAAGCGAGGGCGCAGCAGAAATATTTATCTGCTGCGTCCTTTTTTGGCGGGTAAGACTTAAAGTATTACCTGTATATCATTTTATATGATTATCTTAATTTCAGATAAGAAGAAATTCTTGTTTGAGGTCACCTGATTAAGGATAGACTCCCTTAACTCCCTTTAGAAGATGTGCTCAGGAAAGTCTTCTGTCGGCATCATCCCTGAATTTTTCGAATCCGAGTCTGATCAGTTCATCAAGAAGTAGGCTGTAACTTAAGCCGCTGGCTTCCCACAGTTTTGGGTACATCGAAATTTGCGTAAAGCCAGGCATCGTATTGATTTCATTAATAAAGATTTGCTCGTCTTCAGTAACGAAGAAATCAACTCTGCTTAGCCCCGAAGCGCCGACGGCCTCAAAGGCAGTCACTGCATGGGACTGAAGCTGTTCGATCAATTTCTGGCTCAATATGGCTGGAATGATCAGTACTGAGCTATTATCCAGGTATTTAGCCTCATAATCATAAAAATCTTTGGCCGGTTTGATTTCACCGGGAATGGAGGCTTTGGCACTTTCATTGCCAAGGACGCTCAGTTCAACTTCTCTTGCCTTCACACCTTTTTCGATCACAATTTTCCGGTCAAATTTTGCTGCGTAGATCAAAGCTTCCAGCAGTTGCTTATCATCTTCAGCTTTGGAAATTCCGACACTGGAACCGAGATTGGCTGGTTTGATAAAACATGGGAAACCAATGCTGTCTGAGATGCGTTTCACCGCTGCTTCGGGTGCAGCATTGATTTCACTTCGAAGCAAGGTAAGGTGAGGTACAATCGGCAGCCCGGCTTCTTTGAAAACAGCCTTCATCCGGTCTTTATCCATTCCGAGAGAAGAACCCAGCACACCTGAACCTACATAGGGGAACCCCGCCATTTCGAAAAGTCCCTGAATCGTACCGTCTTCCCCTTTGGGGCCATGCATGACCGGAAAAATAATATCACATCTGCCCTGATCCGGCAGTTCGCTTCCGTCTATAGCCTGAAAGTAAGGTTTTTGCGGGTTTAAAACGACTGCAACCTGTTTGGCGCCGTCCGTGATATCGGCTTTGGCTTCCTTCCACGCTTCCGGCCTTGCCCCCCAATACCAGCTTCCTTCTTTGGTGATCCCGATGGTCTGAATCTCATACCGGTCAGCATGCAGCGCTTTGATGACTGAAGCTGCAGAAATGACCGAAACTTCATGTTCCCCCGATTGACCGCCAAAGATAACAAGCACTTTCGTTTTGTTGTTCATTTTGATTGTACTCCCTTCAAGTCATACCGTGTCTAAATTACCGGTTATTTTTTACGATAGATTCCAGGTAAAATTACCCTTAATCATTCTTATTCATATGTTCCGTTCCTTACATCTTGTTAAGTAAAAATAGTACCTTGTCAATCTAAAATGATGGATCGACATGGCCCTACAGGATTTGAACACTGCTCAGTGGCCAGTAGCAGAACAGGGCTTTGCCTTCTATGCTCTGAATCGGGACACTGCCGAATGAACGGGAATCATTCTTACTCGCCCGATTGTCATTCAACGTAAAAACATGGTCTTCCGGCACAACAACCGTTGAAAATGTATATGTCTTTGGTGTATTGGCATAAGGTTCGTAAATTGGTTTGTTATTAACATACGTATAACCGTTTTTAATTTCTACTTTCTCACCTGGTAAGCCGATTACCCGTTTGATGCTCTCTACACCGTTATCTGAATAGAGAATGACATCTCCCCTGTCCAAAGCGTCAATGCTGCGGTAAAAATATTTTTCAACCAGCACCTGGCTGTCCAGCGAAAGTGTCGGCATCATTTCCGCTCCTTCAAGATGGGCAAACCCGATCAGATAAGTTTTTAGCAGCCAGGACAAGGCAAAAACGATCAGGATAATCTCAATGATTTCCTGAAGAAATTGGCTATACGGATTGTTCATCATATCGCGTCTTATTCTTACCATATTGACGATCCCTGCTTCCGGCGCATTATTGGCTTAGACCGTTATAACAGATGATTTTGTTCAAGCATTTGCGCAGCTGAAATATTAGCGTTCTTCACATAGATATGAGAAATCGCGCCCTGCATATAGACGGCATAAGGGGCTCTAATCGGACCATCGGCAGAAAATTCGCTCGTGGCTCCCTGAATGAAAGTTCCTCCGGCCATGATCACTTCGTCCGTATATCCTGGCATCTCCGAAGGCAGCGGCAGAACATGCGAATCGATCGGCGAACCTTTCTGGAGACCCTGGCAAAAGGCCAGCATCTTTTCTTTGGAATTCAATTTTACCGCCTGAATGATATCCGTCCGTAAATCCACCGGACCCGGATGGACTTCAAAACCCAGTCTGGACCAAAAGGCCGAGGAAAAAACGGCAGCTTTGATCGCTTCACTGACCGTCAGCGGGCTGAAGTACAGTCCCTGGTACATGAGCCGAAGATTATCGAGGGTTGCTCCCACATCGGCATTGATGCCGGGTGCGGTAAACCTGGCCGCGGCTTTCGTGACCAAATCTTCTCTGCCGGCAATGTAGCCGCCTGTCGGGGCCAGCGTGCCTCCGAGATTCTTGATTAGTGATCCTGCCAGCAGGTCTACGCCCACATGTCCGGGTTCCCGATCCTCAACAAGCTCGCCGTAGCAATTATCGACGAAGATATTAATCTCAGGAAAATGCGTTTTGGCATAGCCAACAAATTCACTGATCTGGGCAATGGAAACAGAGTTTCTCCATTCATAGCCTTTGGAACGCTGGAGGATAAACAGCTTCGTTTGCGGATTCACCATCGCAGCCAGTTTTTCCATTTGAATCTGACTATCCGCATCCAAAGGCAGGATATTAAAGGACACGCCCCAGTCAGCCAGGCTACCGGAAATGTTGTTTTTAATTCCGATCACCTGCTGAAGCGTATCATATGGCATCCCGGTAACAGAAATAAAATGATCTCCAGGCCGGAGAACACCAAAGAGCGCTGATGCAATCGCATGGGTACCCGATACAAACTGGTGCCTGATGATGGCTTTTTCAGTACCCATGATGGATGCGGTCACCGTATCAAGTTTTTCTCTCCCGGAATCGCCGAGTCCGTAGCCGGTTGTTCCGTTCAGATTATAAGCTGAGACTCTGGCCTCTTGGAAAGCTTTGAGGACACGTTGATGGTTCTTCTCAATGATTGGATTTACGATACAGGTTTGTTTTGTCAAAACCTGTTCAGCATAGCACAGGGCGTCCGCAATTTTCGCAGATAAATTCAAATCGGACAAAAAACGATCCTCCATAAAGTAAAGTTCTTCTAAAATACTACATCGAATTGGCTTACTTTTCAATATACAAAAAAATATTACTTGACGATCAAGGCAGAGACACATAGGACTTCATATTCACTCTGCATTTGAGCTCCAGTATTTTTTCTTCGATGATTTTGGCCGTCTTAATATATTCCTGCTTATCTTTCCCCGTTGGGTCTTCAAGACCCCAATCTTCTCTGAATTTGCAAGGCACAAAAGGACAATTCACATTACACCCCATGGTAATAACGATATCGACCGGTGGGATATCCGAAATAAGTTTTGGTTTTTGCGATAAGCTCATGTCCATGTTGTAGTGTTCCTGAATTACAGTAACAGCCACGGGATTAATTCCATTTTTAATTTCTGTACCTGCTGAATAGGCTTCGAAGCTATCCGATGCAATTATCTTGGCGATGGCCTCTGCCATTTGTGAGCGGCAGGAGTTGTGAACACAGACAAAGGCTACTTTTATCTTTTCCGGCATTGGTTAAATCTCTCCTTTATGCCTACGTGGCCAACCCTGCTGGTCATAAAATTTGAGCTTTAAGGCAAGTGCTGAATTCACCAGGCCAATCATGACCGGCACCTCTACCAATGGCCCAATAACGGCTGTAAAAGCTACGTCGGAGGCAATGCCAAACACCGCTACAGCTACCGCAATCGCCAGTTCAAAGTTATTGCTTGCTGCTGTAAAAGCCAGTGTTATTGTCTGGTCATATTGAAAGCCGCCTTTGTAAGACATAAAGAAGCTGACAAAAAACATAATCGCAAAATAGATCAATAAGGGAATGGCTATTCTTACGACTCCCATTGGATTGGTGACAATCTCCTGCCCTTTGGTCATAAACATAATAACGATTGTATAGAGCAGGGCGATCAAAGCTAACGGTGAAATTTTAGGGATAAATACATTCTCGTACCATTCTCTTGTCTTAACTCGAATCAGTCCAAAACGGGTAATAAAACCCGCTGCAAAAGGAATGCCCAAATAAATCAGAACACTTTTAGCAACATCCCATATTGAAATATCCACGATTTGCCCACCCCAGGAAAGGCCAAGCCATTTCGGAATTAAAGTAACAAAAAGATAGATATAAACCGAATACAAGAGTATTTGGAATATGGAGTTCAGGGCCACGAGTGCGGCACAATACTCGTTATCACCCTTCGCGAGCGTATTCCAGACAATGACCATGGCAATACACCGGGCTAAACCGATGATGATCAAACCAATAGCATAACCTGGCATATCTCTCAAAAACACGATAGCCAGCACAAACATCAAAACCGGTCCGATAATCCAGTTCTGAAGCAGTGAAAAACTGAAGACCTTTTTATTTTGTACGACTTTGCCGATCTCTTCATATTTTACCTTGGCCAGTGGAGGATACATCATTACAATGAGTCCGATGGCAATCGGCCAGGAAATCGTACCCGTGCTGAACTCACCCAACGATACAGCAATGTTTGGGAACAGATAACCTCCGAAAACACCAATAGCCATCGCAATAAAGATCCAAAGCGTCAAAAATCGGTCTAAAAATGATAATCCTGATTGATTTCCATTTTCCATTTTATTCCTCCAGATTTATGTGGTTATAGGCATATTGTATCTTGTTCTCATTGATATGTAAAAGGGCAAACGCCCCCCGATCAAGAAAGATCCACTTCTTTGATACACATTAAATCTTCCCTGGACAGATTCGCCTGCCTGTAGAGTCTGACGGCCTGCTTGCGAACCGCTTTTTCCACGAAATTGCGCACCATCCGGGCATTACCGGAATAAGGCTGCATGTCATTCATATCCTGCAGGTTTCTTCGGAACACAATTTTTGCCTGCGGAGAAAATGTATATTGCCTGTCTGTCAGCATCTGCTCACCAATAGACATCAGTTCATCCAGAGAGTAGTCCGGGAAATCGATATGGAGCGGAAAGCGCGACCGCAAACCAGGGTTTGTCTTTATGAATGCATCCATTTCAACCTTATATCCGGCAAGGATAAGGATGAGGTTATCCTTATGGTCTTCCATCGCTTTGACTAAGGCATCAATTGCTTCCTTGCCAAAATCCTTTTCCCCACCCCTTGCCAAGGAATAGGCTTCATCAATAAACAGGATCCCGCCGAGGGCCTTTTTAACCAATTCTCTGGTCTTATTGGCTGTATGTCCGACATACTCTCCGACAAGATCTGCTCTTTCACATTCGATAATATGTCCTTTCGGTAAGACGCCCATTTCCTTAAACAATCTTCCGATCAGCCTTGCGACTGTAGTTTTTCCTGTACCCGGATTGCCGCTGAAAACCGTATGTAAGACTAAAGGCTCCGTATTCAGTTTCTCTTTTTCCCGTCGTTTACAGATTTCTACAAAAGCATACAACTCATGAATCAGTTTTTTTACTGACTCTAAGCCAATTAAACTATCGAGTTCCGTGATGATCTCTTCAGTCTTTTTGTTACTGCTGCCGGCATAGTCCGGCAACTCAGGTTCTGATGTCATTGGCTGGGTCTGGAGCACCGGCGGAAGATTTGATCTGAAGGTTATCTTAATGGACACAAAAGAAGCACCCCCTATAAGAACGTCATTATATATATATAGCGCAGCGCAAAAAAGGTGAATCATTAATCTGGAAAAATATAAATAATAAAAAAATAAACATCGTGCTATGTCGGGTACACAACACGATGTTCACTTCATTTCATTTTATTTCTGTTCTAGGCCTCAGTGATATCGATCCGCTATATCTATCAGCTATATGTCCCAGCCCAAAGATGGCCCCATCAGGAAATTACTCAGTCATTTCCCCGACTAAGGCATTTAAATTGACTTGTCTCATTGGCATTATGGTAGAAATGGCATGTTTATATACCATTTGTTGTTTGCCTTCGTAGTCCAGAACAACCGTAAAATTATCAAAACCTTTGACTAATCCTTTAAGCTGGAATCCATTGACCAAATAGATCGTAACAGGTATGTTATCTTTGCGGATTTGGTTCAAGAAAACATCCTGCAAGTTAATCGGTGATTTATTCATTTTATTTTTTACCTCCATCACCATTTTTCTTATTGTCTAATTTTACCTTAGTTTCCATCACTGTGCAAGTCAAGAGAATCGCAAATTTCGTCAAGAATTTGTTGAGCCGAACATTCTGTGACGTCATACCATTTGATTCGAGGATCCCTCCTAAACCAGGTTAATTGTCTTTTGGCAAAGTGTCTGGTATCTCTCTGAAGCAGACGCAGCATTTCTTTTTGGGTGACCAAACCTCTCAAAAAATAAACGACATGACGGTAGCCGATGGTTTGAAGGGATTTTAGCCTTGGTGAATAGCCCTCCTGGAGTAAACGTAAAGTTTCTCCGATTATACCACAATCTACCATTTTATGGCAACGCTCATTGATTCGTTCATAAATCACGTCTCTTGGAGCCGTCAGCCCTAAATAAATGACTGATTCATCCAATTCAGCGTACATTTTTTCCATGTATGACCTTTGTTCAGATAATGGTTTGCCGGTTAATTCAAAGATCTCCAGGGCCCTGACAATTCTTGCCGTATCGTTCACATGGAGTTTTTCGGCAGAAGCCCGATCACATTCCGCGAGTCTTTGATGCAGCTCCTTATTGCCATGCTGATTGGCATAAGCCAGCCACTTTTGCTTGATTGGGTCCGATCCTTCTTCCGGAAATTCAAATTCATCCAAAATTGAACGAATGTAAAGTCCCGTTCCGCCAACGACAATCGGGATTTTCCCTTTGGCTTGAATATTCTCAATCCATTTTCTGGCCTGAGACTGAAATCCTGCCACTGTAAACGGTTCAGCCGGATCAAGAAGATCGATCAGATGATGCGGCACACCCTTCTGTTCAGCCTTCGATGGTTTTGCTGATCCGATATCAAGCTTCCGGTAAACCTGAACGGAATCCCCGGAAATGATTTCTCCGTTCAGTCTGAGTGCCAGTTCGACGCCAAGAGCACTCTTGCCGACTGCTGTCGGTCCGATAATAACGATCAGGGGCTTCATCGGAAACCCTCCCCCACCCTGGCTAAATCAATGATACCAAAATCCACAGGGCTGTATTTATTCTTCTCTTCAACATGAAAACCAAGCCGGGCAAATTCGCTGCTGCCTTTTCGTTCTTTCAGCACAACTCTTTTCCTGGCCACGCGGCATGCTTCCCGGATTGTGCCTCTGTCCAAAGGATTCGGGTCGGACCATTTCTTCAACGGCCGGATCGAGGAAGATTCTTTAACCGTAATACGGAACATTGGGTCAAAATAGACGACATCCACAGATGCATCCGGCTGCCCTTTCAATATCCTGGTATGATCTGCCCAGATCGTTTCAATGCGGGAAGCGGCTCGGCTCAATTCTGTCCAGGCTTGAGTTTTTTCCTGAGATATTTTCTTGGCAGGTTTAAACTGGTTGACCTGAGCCAGACCATCCTGAACCAGAAAGTGGATCAGCGGCGAGCTTTCCACAGCAATCACTCTGCCTTTGCCACCTGCCGCATACGCAGCAATCAGTGTATCCGACGCAAGACCCATAGTCGCATCAAGAAAAATATCCCCAGCCTCAAGATTCACTGCCTGAAGAAAACGGTCCGGCACGCCGCGTAAGATATTGATCATCCTTAACAATGCCATACTTGGATGGAAAAAGAGTCTTTCTCCATCATCTTCAAGACAGAGCTTCTGTTTAACGTAACGAAGTATCGGGAGACCATCAGCTTCTGATAAGGCATCCATCGGAACAATTTTTATCCCGGATTGCATACTGAGCTTTTCAAGCCGCAGTTTAAGTTTTTCATCTGACCGTTTATAGGCAATCACATTATCCGTTTGATCCATTCTACTATCCTATCAATCTATTTTTCTGTCTGCGCTCATTGATCTTATTTATTTGATCACCTTTAATTGATCATTATTTCGAAATTAAATTCTTTTTATTCCCTCTCAAACTTATGATTGAGTTCTTTCTCAGATATCTGAATGACCGTAGGGCGGCCATGGGGACAGGAGTAAGGATTATCTGCTCTGCCTAATTTTTGGATGATCTCATCCATTTCCTGAACCATTAAGCGCTCTTTGCCTTTGACAGCCGACCTGCAGGCCAGCATCATGATCCACTCTTCCAGAAGTTTCTCCAAGGATGGAGAAAAAGATGTGTTCAGGATTTCATCGATAAAGGCCTTGAACATCTTCCCCGGTGATTCCAGGTTATCCAGCAGCGGAATCCCTCGCAGAAAATACGTCCTGTCTCCGAAGTGTTCAAAAATGAAGCCCATTCCATGCAGTTCGTCAAAATGCGCAAGCAGGATCTGCTCCTCTTGAACCGTAAGCTCCACCGTTTCCGGAATTAAAAGGAGCTGGCTTGCTGTCTCACGTTGTTTGGCAAGCTGAAGCAGGCTTTCATATCTGATACGTTCATGGGCTGCATGCTGGTCTATAATATACAGATTCTTGTCGTCTGCAGCAAGAATATACAGATGAAAGACTTGTCCAACAGCTTTCAGTTCCAGGAATTTCGAGACGGTCTCCTTATCCTGCTGCAATGTCGGAGATACTTCAGCAATTCCGTCCGGGACGCTCTCCTGAATATTGTCCGTAATGCGCCCAAGATTGCGGTCCGGGATAATCTCTGGCTTACGGTCAGAAATTGTATCAGAAATACGCTCTGGAACCTGATTAGGCATACTATCTGGCATACCCCCGGATAATCTGTCAGAAATGTATTCTGTCTGGTCTGACTGCGGTTCAGACAGTTGTTCTTTAAGGTATGGGTAATGATGTTCTTTTATCTTCTCTACATCTCTGAAAGACTGAGTTTTGGGGATAATTGGTGTATCAGGATCGTACGCCGGAGAGCTTTGATCTGACCTATTCGGTTCCAGCGGCCGGTATAATATTTTGAGTTGTTCCCAGTGAGACGGACTGGATTCAGACGGAGCGGATTCTGAGGTCCTTGTTTTTCCCGTAAAGGAATATTTTCGCATTGGAAAACTGTCCAGAAGGTTTTTCCGGATAACCTCCGTAATCTTCCTGCTCAATTCTTTTTCTTCTTTAAATTTGATTTCCAGTTTGGCGGGATGGACATTCACGTCATAATCCGAAGGAGGCAGGTTCAGCGAAATAACGCATACCGGATAGGTATTGGCGGGAATCAGTGTATGATAACCGTCTTTAATGGCCTGATTCATTAACTGGGAACGGATCACCCTGCCGTTAACAAAAAAGGTAAGACCGCTGCGTGACGACCTGACATGCTCCGGCATGCTGACATAACCGAAAATCTCAAGGCTTTCATCCTGGTAGGATATCGGCAGCATTTTACGGGCAGCATCATTGCCACTGACGGCTGCTATGGCCTCGAGAAGACTGCCGTTTCCAGGCGTATGCAGTAAGATATTATTCGGGTGACGCAGGGAAAAAGCAACATCAGGTCTGGCTAGGGACAGTCTGCCGACCATGTCGGAAATCCAGCCAAACTCCGTAACGGCTGAACGCAGGAACTTGTGTCTGGCCGGTGTATTATAAAACAAGTCTTTAACAGTTACGACTGTACCCGGCGGGCATCCGATTTCCGTCATGGAAAGAAATGTGCCGCCCTCAACTTTTAATTCCTGTCCTGCAACATCATCCGGTGTCCGCGTCATAATACTCAATTTGGATACCGAAGCGATGCTCGGCAGCGCTTCTCCGCGAAATCCCAATGTTCTGAGGTCATCGAGATCTGCAATTGCCGATATTTTACTGGTAGCATGCGGAAGAACTGCCAGACGCAAATCTTCGGCCAGAATTCCGGCGCCGTCGTCTTTCACTCTGATTAGCGCTGTACCTCCGCCCTCTATACTGATATCTATTTTTCGGGCACCGGCATCCAGTGCGTTTTCAACCAGTTCTTTGACTACGGAAAGAGGCCTTTCCACAACTTCGCCGGCTGCAATTTGATTAATGCAATGCTCATCAAGGAGCTTAATTCTAGCCACCAAATGGATTCACCTCCCTGCCGTCCGTCCATAAATGGACTTGATCTCTCAATTGATTTTGCAGTAGAACGGTTTTTTCCAATTTTTGAAAAGTCTCTGCCAGATCGTATCCGGCCTGTTCGCAATTGGGACATGCTTCAAACGGAATTCTGACAAGCACCGCTTTTTGAAAAGCCGACGGTTTTCGGGATATCATCAGCACCGTCCCCCCGCAATGACTGCATTTGCGGATGTATTCCCTGCGGTTTTCTTTAAATCCATCCGTATCATAATAAATACTTTTTTCGGAATATGCCCAGTCACCTGCCGGCAGAAACTGTTCTTTACGAAAAACCCAGGAAGGCCGGACAGCTTCATTCGTTCTTTTCAGATCGGTCAGAAAAGAACGAATCGTATCTCCGCCAATTTCAGTATGCTTAGGCTTCTGCGACTCCACCACCCCGGAATAATCTTCTCCGGCCAGCGCCAAAAAAATAGCCATATTAATATAGGGCAGTGCGCCTTCAATCGCGTATCCGCCTTCCAGTACTGCAAGATCGGGCTTGATCATTTCAGTGATTTTGCCATAACCTCTAGCCGTCACATTCATTGAAGCCAACGGATCCGTGAAATGGTTGTCCTGTCCGGCGGAATTGATGATCAGATCCGGTTTAAATGCTTCCACTGCAGGCATAATCCAGTTTTCCAGCGCATAGAGGAAACCTTCATCACCAACTCCCGGCAGAAGTGGGATATTCAGCACCGATCCCCAGGCATTCGGCCCACCTTTCTCTTCCGTAAATCCGGTTCCGGGAAATATGGTTCTGCCGTCCTGATGGATCGATATATATAAGACATTCGGATCATGATAAAAAATATCCTGCGTCCCATCACCGTGATGAACATCCGTATCTATGACAGCAATTTTTTTGATGCCGTATTTGGTCCGAAGAACATTAATTAAAATAGCTTCATTATTTAGGGTACAGAATCCTCTGTTTCCCCAAACTGTCGCTCCGGAATGATGGCCAGGCGGACGTACCAGCGCAAAGCCGTTCGTAATTTCCTTTTTCATCAGCGCGTTGCCGAGTACGAGCGAACTTCCAACCGCAATCAGATGGGCATCGAGATTATGCTGCTGGAGATCCGGATAAATCGCCTGGGTTCGTAAAACATCAAAGAGATCCGCCACCCCGGGAGAGTATTGCCTGACCTGGGGAAGATCCATGATCCCTTCTTCAAAGATCTGTTCCTGGGTGTAAAGCAAGCGTTCTTCCCGTTCCGGATGGAATTCCCCAAGAGACCAGTCAAAAGCCGGAAAGAAGATAATTCCTGTCTTGTTCATGACCGTATCCTCCCAATGACTCCCGGCGGAACATGCATCGCACCTTTGACAATCTGGCCGACCGTATGATAATTCTCAACCAGCGGAAAATAATCAAAGATCTCTTTCTCCAGGTCACCTGTTTCTATTCCAAGGCCGACTGCCTGTTTTTGCGCTAATTCTTTCAAGAAATCTTCTACTTCCCGATGGGGTTTTTTGGGTCCGCTCCAAATACCCTGCTCCCCGGTTTCCTCTATCCTGTAAATGGAGAACTTCGTATCCAGGTGGAGCGTCCAGGAAAAGGTTGGTTTAGCCATCGCTGCTCCGATCGCATTCGAGACTTCCGAGAATTCACTCAGAACCGTCCGCAGCTTCATCCTGTTCTCCAGCGCTGCTTCAAGCCCCGGTGCTCCTCCTCCGCTGAGCTGAATATAGAATTTAAATTCATCATGATGATGGATGACTTCCCAGACCTTATAGGCCGGCTCGGTTTTCCATTCCTCTAATAGCTGCTCAATGGCACGGGCAATTTTTTCAACCATTTTCTCAACGATGGTTTCTGCTGTCCGGCGCAGATCAGATGCTGTTCTTTGGTTCTCGGGAAGGAGCATGCCAAGCGCTTCTTCAGCCCGCTGCAGATCACCGTAATCCGTCAGATTTAGGTAGCGCAGTGCATCCGTAGGTGTCGGGCTGATTCCTCCTATGCAGTAGGCAGGACCTAAGCGGTGGTCGGCCAGCATAACCTCTCCCTGATCCAGACAGACAGCTGAATCCCCTCCAATAGAGACTGAACGCACAGCCAGCGAGCGGACATTCGTCAGGAAGGGTCCAATCTGCGCTCCATGGGTGCTGATTAACGGAGATCCGGATAATACCAGCCCTATATCGGTCGTGGTTCCACCGATATCGACAACGACATAGGATTCCTCCGGATTGCTCTGGGCGAGCGTTCCAAGTACACTTGCCGCCGGTCCGGAGTAAATCGACTCAACCGGTCTGATCTTTGCCAGCGGCAAGACCCCGCCATCTGCCTTTAGCACCCGGATCGGCGCCCGGCATCCCCTTGCCTCAACCGCCATCTTCAACTGATAAGCAAAATTCTGAAACAATTCTGTTGCGGCCAGGTTCAGATAAGTCGTCAGACTTCTGCGGTAGAAATTGGCCTGTCCGGACTGACTTCCGAGAGCCGTTGTAATTCCGGGCACCTCTCGATGCAAATAGGCCGCCAGCTGCTCCTCAAAGACATTGTTGCGATGGGAAAATTTACTGACAATGGCCGTAAGCGGCTTAACAGACTGTTTGTTCAATTTTTCAGCAAGCGTCTGCCACTCTGATTTATCCGCTGGCACAACGACCCTTCCGCGATAATCCAAAACACCGGTTGAGACACTGTAATCCACGGGCCACGGCAATGAGGAAAGCTTCATGCCGGTCCCCGGAAAAAGGATCAGTTCGACCTTAGGCAGGTGTTTTTGCATAATTGCGTTCGTTACCAGCGTCGTACTGACGGTGATGGTTTCGATGTTTTTAGCCTTGGAAATTTGGAGATAATCCAGGGCGCTGATGATCGTGTTCAGAATGTCATCCTGATTGGTCGGAATTTTACCCTTGCGCTCGATCACGCCATTCGTAATCATGACAGCATCGGTAAACGTTCCGCCCACATCGATGCCAATAAGGCTGGCCATGTTATCTCCTCCTTCTGTTATGATCTTTATTATATGGGGTTGGTCTGCGTAATCAGTAACGTTTTCGGCTATTGCGCCCTCCTTGGCGCAAAAAGCCGCGCTCCGCATCGTGCTACGCTGACACTGTTACTGATTACGCAGACAGTATTATTTTAAATTATGTATTACTTTGGGTTTTGGCTGTTATACGACGTTTTCCCGGTCTTTGTTTTGCACATTCAATGGATCAAGAATCAACTCTTTAATGTCCTTATCATAGTCTGCGCTAATACAATGTAAGATGTACAGGGCTATCAAGATTAAATAATTAACTCCAACATTAGTCGTAATAATTTCTGTCCAATTTAAATTACTATCTACATGTGCGCCCCCGTCTTTTTCGGCAAATGTTTTAATAAGGTCTTTAACTGAATAATAATTCTTTGAGTCATACTGAATAATAATTTGATTTACCCATTCACCTAACGCTACTGGCTTAGAGTTATCATCGAATAGATCATATACAGTTCTTCTTTCTCCATTTAAAAACTTATAGGGGTCAGTAATATTCCCAAATGAAAGTAGAAGTGGTTCATCAACAACCTTGGGCAAAAGGGAATTGTCTTTACCGCGGTTAGAATCACATATCAGAATTCTTAGTTGCGTAGCAATTACGTTAATAAATGAATCTATTTCCAATCTGTGAACAAGAAAAAGGCTAACTTCTAGCATCTCTACGCACTGTGTGAACTTCTCAAAATGATTAATATCACTTCTTAGATATTGTTCCTTCTCTTTCTTTGGCTCCATGACTACTCCCCATTCATATCAAATCTATTTAGACTTTCTTTCAAGGGAAATGTCGTATGACAACATTTATCTGCAATACATTGATCCGAGTCTAAGTATATTCGTATATGTATAATGATAGATTATTTCTAGGCTGTTAGGCATTTCTTAAAGCTACAAATATCATTCATTAAAGGGAATCTACATTAAGACACATTCTGGCAAGAAAACTACTCTAACATGCTTGTAATTAGTCTGGGTGCCACAGTTCCGCGACAAGCGGAGCATGGAGTGCGCAGCGCGGCTTTTTGCGCCAGGGAGGGCGCAATAGCCGAAAGCGGTATTGTGGCACCCAGACAGGCCACAAACAGGGTTATTCGTTGTCTAAAAAGGCCACAACATAATTACCGATTTATAGAAAGCTGAAAAGCCTCATCAAGATATATCAATCATCATTGCAGAAATGCCGTTAGATAATCTTCGTCGCCTTAACGCGGCTGACGAGATCATAGAGGTAATCCATCGCCTGACGCGGTGCAAGATTATCCAGATCCAGCTCTTCAAGCTCCTTAAATATCGGATGCGTGCTTTGGGTATCAAACAGTGACGGCTGCAGCATATTGGCATCGACAGCTTTCACAATCTTGCGCTGGGTCGGGGAATTTTCGAGTTCACCGAGAATGAGGGCTGCCCTTTTTAAGAGATGGGGCGGAAGGCCGGCAATCTTCGCCACATGAAGGCCATAGCTCCGGTCAGCCTTGCCGGGAAGTATTTTATGCAGGAAAACAACGTCGTCTCCCTGTTCCCTAACAGCCACATGCAGATTAAAAACTTCAGGATAACGTTCTTCCAATTCGGTTAGCTCATGGTAATGTGTCGCAAATAATGTTTTGGCTTTAATGTCGGTGTTTTCAACCAGATACTCGGCAATCGCCCAGGCCAGACTGAGACCGTCAAACGTGGCTGTTCCCCTGCCGACTTCGTCTAGAATAATCAGACTGTCCGCCGTGGCATTTTTGAGGATATGGGCAACTTCGTTCATTTCGACCATAAATGTGCTTTGCCCTGCGGCCAGGTTATCGGCGGCTCCTACCCGGGTAAAGATACAGTCGGCAATCGAAATGGCAGCCTTCTGGGCAGGCACGAAGCTGCCGACCTGGGCCATTAAAACAATCAGGGCTACCTGGCGCATATAGGTCGATTTCCCAGCCATATTGGGGCCGGTAATCAGAGCAAGGTGCTTATTACGGGTAAGATAAGTATCATTCGGAACAAACGTATCACAGATTCTTTCCACAACCGGATGCCGTCCCTCAACAATATGAATGATCCCATCGGAACGTATTTCCGGTTTGACATAATTGTTCTGAATGGCGGTTCCAGCCAACGAGACAAAAACATCGATTTCAGCCAACGACTGGGCAGCATTAATGATCAGCAGCGAACAAGCCAGAACCTTGTCCCGAAGCACAGAAAACAGCTGATATTCGAGATCACTGAGTTTGTCCTGCGCAGTCAGGACGCGCTGCTCGTATTCCTTTAATTCCGGGGTGATGAATCGCTCGGCATTAACCAGCGTCTGTTTTCGCTGATAATCATTCGGAATCAAATGGGCATTCGCATTGGTGATTTCAATAAAGTACCCAAAGTTCTTATTAAAGCTGATCTTCAACGAACGGATTTTGGTGCGTTCTCTTTCCTGATTTTCGAGGCGGGCAATCCATTCTTTGCCACCGGACGATATCGCCCGCAAACTGTCAATTTCTGCTGAATAGCCGTTCTGAATAATATTTCCGTCCTTCGGAGAGTACGGTGCTTCAGGATTTATGGCCGCAAGCAGTTCCTGCGCAAGGTCATCAAGCCCGGCCAGGGACGGCAGGTATTTAGCCAGCTTTTGAGAACCGTTGTCAGTGATGCAATCCCTGACCTTAGGCAGGCAGGATAACGTGCTGCCCAGCGCCAGCAGATCCCGGGGACTTGCTTTGCCAAGGGACAGTTTTCCAAGCAGCCTTTCCAGGTCATACACTGCTGTCAAAGCTTTTTGTATATCTTGGCGTAAAAAAGTATTCAGCGTTAACTCTTCGACGGAAGCCAACCGTTCATTAATGCTTTCAGGATCGCGTAAGGGTTGCTGCACCCAGTTTCTGAGCAGTCTGGCTCCAAAGGCCGTTTTGGTTAAATTCAGGGTGGAAAATAAGGTCCCCTTCTCATCGCTGGTTCGCAGTGATTCGACAAGTTCAAGATTCCTTCTGGTCCATTTATCGAGAACCATTGCCGTACTGCTTTGGCTCACCGAAATGCGCAGGATATGTTCCTGTCCCGAGTTGGGGATATTCTGACTGATATACTGCCAAAGTCCGGCGGCAGCTTTGCAGGCAACCGGCATTTGCTGCAAAAGTTCTGCCTGCTTCTTAAATCTTTCACTAAGTTCAGCCGTCCTCAGGAACAAATTTTTTTCGATCGCTGTCAGATAATAATCCGTAAATAGTTTGGGCAGCATCACAATGTCCTTGGACAGGATAAGTTCGGAAGGTGCAATACGGTTTAATTCCGCCTGCAGTATCTGAATGGAAGGCGTCTCCATGATCCGGAAATCACCCGTTGTGATGTCGAGATAAGCGAGCGCCCACGTTTTCTCCTTATAGACACACGCCAGAAAGTTGTTCTTTGTTTCCGAGCTGATACTGTCCAGCGTACCCGGCGTCACAATCCGGACAATGTCTCTTTTGACAATTCCTTTACTGGCTTGAGGATCTTCCATTTGTTCACAAATGGCAACTTTAAATCCGGCAGCGACCAATTTCAGAAGATAACCGTCCACGGCATGATGCGGAACTCCGCACATGGGTATTTTCTGGCCCTTGCCTGCGTCCCGCGCCGTTAGCACGATTTCCAGAACAGGAGCAGCTGTCTCGGCATCCTGGCCAAACATTTCATAAAAATCGCCAAGCCTGAAAAACAGGATCGTATCCGGTACCCTGTTCTTTATCTCTTGATATTGCTGCAGCATGGGTGTATTCATGGCTCACTTAGCTCCCCAAAAAGCGTCCAGGAATTTGCAGATCTGATTGTAACCGAAACAAGCGAACCGACCAAGTCCTCCCTGCCTTCAAATACAACAATCTCATTTCCTCTGGTACGGCCTGTTAAATATTTAGGATCCGACTTGCTGGGTCCTTCCACCAAAATTTCATAGCGATTGCCAATCAGTTCCTGGCGCCAGCTCAGACTCCGGGTATTTTGAAGTACCATCAGTCTCTGCAGACGATTTTTCTTGATATCGAGCGGAACCTGATCCGGAAGCGTTGCCCCCGCAGTCCCGGACCGTTTGGAAAACATGAAGGTAAAGGCCTGATTGAAAGGCACTGTATTGACAAGATCAAGCGTCTGCTCGAAATCTTCTTCCGTTTCTCCGGGAAACCCAACAATAATATCGGTTGTCAATCGGGCCTCGGGTACAATTTCCAGAATACGCGCAATTCTTTCCAGGTAGTATTCCCTGGTATACCCTCTGTTCATCGCCGTCAGCACTTGATTGCTTCCGGCCTGGAATGGCAGATGGAAGTGTTCACAGATATGCTCGCCGCGGGCTACCGTCTCGATCAGCTTATCACTGAAATCTTTCGGATGAGAGGTCATAAACCGGATTCGGTAAAGCCCTTCAATTTGATCGATTTCAGTCAGCAAATCGGAAAAATCATACGCAAAACCGTCTTTTTTTCCGTAGGAATTGACATTCTGGCCAAGCAAGGTCACATCACGGCAGCCATTTTCGACAAGTGTCCTGATTTCGTCCAGAATAACGTCCATCGGACGGCTGCGTTCTCTTCCCCTGACATAAGGAACAATGCAATAGGCACAATAATTGTCACAGCCATACATGATGTTGACATTGGTCCGAAGCTTTCCTTTTTCAGCCAAAGGAACAACCTCAGTGGTTTCACAGGCCGCCCCGGAAACAAGCGAGGCTTTTCCGCCCTGATCCGCTGTTTTCAGCAAACCTTCAAATTGATGATGATCAAAGGTCCCTGTCCAGATATCGACATGAGGGGCTTTTTTTTGGAGTTTTTCCAGCAGGCCGGGCTGTTGAATCATGCATCCGGCAACCGCAATCTTGAGCTGCGGTTTTTTTTCTTTCAGTTTTTTCAATTGACCGATTTTGCCAATAATTTTATTTTCGGCGCTTTCTCTGACACAGCAGGTATTAATGATAACCAAATCGGCCTGTTCAGGGTTCTCGGTGCGCGCGTACCCGTTTTTTTCCGAAATGGCCGTCAAGGTCTCGGCATCCCGCTCGGACATTTGACAGCCATACGAAATCGTACACACTTTCTTATTCATTTTGTTCGACATGTATTCAATCAATCCTCTATTACATCTTCGGAACGGACTGGTAATACAGCGCCAGCGTTCCCGGTCCGACATGACTGCCTACAACACAACCAATATCACTAATAATCACGTCTTTGACAGGCAGTGCATTTTTAATTTCTTCAGCCAGGGCTTCGGCTTCTTCCAGACACGCCGAATGAGAAATCCCGATTACTTGCTTTTCTGCTTCGACGATTTCATTTTTCATGATTTCGATGAGCTTGCGGATCGCAGCTTTTCTGGATCTGACTTTGTTGAATACATCAATTTTCCCTTCCGTATTCATGTGCAAAATTGGTTTAACATCTAGAAGTCCGGCAACAAATCCGGCTGTTTTGCTTAATCTTCCGCCTTTCACAAGGTATTCCAGCGTATCAATGGTAAAAATGTACCGCATTTTATTTCTAATCTCCATGATTTGCGGTTCAATCTCCTGCCAGATATCGGTATGCAACAGTATTTCTGACGTAAGTACGGCCTGCAGCCCGAATCCCAAAGATGCACCAAGACTGTCGATGATATGTATTTTTTCCGGAGCGCTGCACATTTCCCGCACCATCACTGCCGTTTGGCAAGTTGAACTTAAGCCGGAAGACAGGTGTATGGCAATAACTTCTTTACCTTCAGCCAATACTTTTTCGTAGGCATCCTTTAAAAGATTCAGATTAGGCTGCGAAGTCTTCGGGAGTTCTTTATAATCTTTGAAATTAGCATAAAACTTGTCCGGAAAAATATCGATCCCTTCTGCATAGGTAACCCCATCAATATTTACCGGCATCGGGACAACAATAATCCCAAGTTTCTCAGCTAAATCTCTTGGAATATCTGAAGCGCTGTCTACTACGATCTGAAATGGCATGCTATCACTCCATCCAAAAAATGATACTATAAATAATCCTACCAATTACATCCTGTTTGTCAAGTTTTTTAGAAAACTTAGGTTGCACTTATATCTATCGGAAAATGTACAGCTTTTCAATAATTTAGAAACTTAAAAAAAATAGCGCTTGTCCAAGCGCTATTTCATTCCTGTTTTAGAGATAGTTCAAAGGATTTACAGTACTGCCGTTAATGATTACTTCAAAATGCAGGTGCGATCCTGTTGAATTTCCGGTTGAGCCTACATTGCCGATATTTTGGCCTTTCGATACAGTTTGTCCGACACTGACAAGCAGTTTGGATGAGTGACCATACCGGGTAGATACGCCATTACCATGATCGATCATGATGCAGTATCCATATCCGCCATCCCATCCTGCTTCCACAACGGTGCCGGAAGCTGCCGCATAATAGGGCTGGCCGGTAACTCCATCAATGTCGATTCCAGTATGGAAGCTTCCATGACGAGAACCATAATAGGAGGTAATGCCTCCGCTGATGGGCCAGCTTAAACCGGAGATACTGCCCGATCCGCGGGATGTCCCAACATAGACAATTGAGCGGCCAGGTCCTTTGGCAACAATCTGATTTACAGGTTTACTGACAACTTCTTCCTTGACAACCTGCTTTTCGATCATTTTACCATTTTCCTCAACATACGAATATGTAACGGCCTTTTCACCATCTTTACCGGCCTGCTTAATAATACTCTTACCGTAGCCGAGACTTCTGTCCGTCTTAGAAACCACATCAAACGGAACAACCTCACTGACTACCTTCGTACCTTCACTTCGTACTGTAAGGTAAGGCTTTGTTTGAACAAGCTTAATTTTCTGTCCTGGCTGAATGATTGAGTCTTCAGTAAATCCCGGGTTAGCAGCAATCACTTCGTCTGTCAGCATATTGTTCTTACGGGCAATCAGCCATAAAGAATCATTTTCTTGAATGGTATACGTGGTTTCTGCTACATCGCCTTTAACCAAGATTTCCAAAGCAGCATCAACTGTCTTGACTTCACCCGGGTGAACTTTTGATGCAATTTTGGAGACCGGTTCGACAATTTTGACTGAAGAAACAGTATTATTTTTCGAAGGCTTGGTCTGATAATCCTCATACTTTTTCAACAAAGTATTGATGTCTTGTTCACTGGCTAAAACAACCACGACTTTGCCATTCACCTGTAACCCATATCCATTGACATACGGTGTAATGGCCTTTGCCAAAACATCTTGAGACACCGGCCCGGTATAATCTTTATTCTTTAATCTTACACTTTTATATTCTATCGTATCGCTGGTCTGAGCAACGGTTCCGGCTGTGTTCCCCTGCTGGGTAAGAACCTCTTGAACCAGTTGTTTAGCCTCAGATTTACTTGCTGCATAACCAATGTTTTTGCCGTTTACAACAATACCTACTGCCGGAGTTGTCGCGCTAAAATAAAAACAACCACTGAAAATCACTGCCAAAGCCAGCGCGGTGATCCCGATCGTCTTTGGAGATTTCCAGGAAATATTTTTAATCTTTGCTGCTGTCTTCGAAAAAATTTCTTTATATTCGATTTTATTTGCTAAGTTCACGACGCCAAATTTTATTCTTTTCGCTTGCTTAGCCAAAGCCTCTGCAGTATTCACTTTTTTAAATTTTTGTATGATTTTGTCCAGATAATTTTTGTTTATCTTTCTACTAATCATTCTCGCCCCCCTTGGCTTGTCATTCGTACACTGCTATATGATACCATTAATTAAGCCTTAAGAAAATACAGGAATTTTCCAATTCATTGACGCACACGTTTATTCCTTGAGAAATTCCTTATATTCTAGGCAAAATTTCTTTTAATTTTATTGATAAAAGACAAGATTCCCGTGGACCTTTCATGGGTGACTCTTTTCCCAAGAAGCGTTTTGGCGATGCTGAGGACCTGAACTGCATATTCAGAATTAGGCTGGGATAAAAATAAGGGGTTTTGACTCTTTAAGGATTTTGTGACTTTTTTGTCATCATAAATCCAGCCAAGCAGTTCCGGCTGCAGCTTGAGATACTTGGACGAAGCTTTCTTAAATGTTTCACAGCACTTTATCGCTTCAGCTTCATCTTCACAGCGATTGATCACCAGGTAAGGACGGATATTCGAATTGCGGTACGCCAGCGCTTTGGTCAGTCCGTATGTATCCATCATCGCGTGCGGTTCTGTGGTGGTAATCAGCAGCAGGTCATCCGCCGCCTCCAAAAATTTAAGTACGACTTCCGAAATACCCGCTCCGGTATCGATCAGAAAGATATCACATTCACCTTCCAGATCCGCAAATCCGGATATGATACGGTTAAACTGAAGAGGACTGAGATTTGTTAACGATGAAATGCCGCTTGAACCCGGCAGAAGCTTAATTCCTCCCGGGCCGGGAGTCAGAATGTCCTTTAAGGTGCACTCTCCTTTCAGGACATGGGTAAGGTTCAGCGGATTATTTAATTTCAACAATAATTCGACATTGGCCATCCCAATATCAGCATCAAGGATGATAACTCTTTTACCAAGCTGGCTTAAAGCCATACTCAAATTGATGGTGAGTGAAGTTTTACCAACTCCGCCCTTACCGCTGCCGATCGCAATGACTCTGGATTTTTTTTGCTGTCTCTGGATAGTTGGAATCGTAACGCACCAACTCTGCTGAGCGGGCTGCCGGGAAATCACTTCGGATGTAAGGACGATTTTCGAATCGGAGACCAGCCAGCGTATCACGGTACCAATCGGGATCAGCAGCAGATAACCTTTATGTAAAGTGATTGCCAATTCCAAGTGGTCAGGGAATACATTCTTTATTTCTGCAGTATAGATGTCGTGAAATAATTCGGAGTTTGTCGTAAAATTAAGTTTTTGTCCTGCAAAGAATTGTGGCTGATTCATTAATTTCCTCCCGAATTCTGAACTGCTATATAATTTTCTACAACGAAGGACAAGTTCCCTTCTGGCTTATAAAAAAAAATGACTGCAATGGGCAATCATTTTATATTACCGTAAGCAATTTCCGGTGCCAACGTGTAAAGAACGGTAAGGCTGAATTATGGAAGCAATACTTTAGGAGAAACAATAATGACTTCTACACCGTATTGCTTAATTTTATCAATTTGTTCCGGAGAGGCCCCGGCATCGGTGATAAACTTATTCACCTTTTTCCATTTGGCAAACGTATGGTAGAGAATATGACCGAGTTTCGCGCTGTGAGCGACAAGAATAACTTCCCTGGCCGAAGTAATCATGGCCTGTTTGACTTCGGATTCGATCATGCTCGATGTCGAAAGACCTTTTTCCGTGCTGATGCCTGTCGCCGACAGAAACAGTTTGTCCGCGTAGAAACCATCCAGATTTTCCCTGGTCATCGGACCCAGCAGCGAATAGGTCGTGCTTTGCACTTCCCCGCCTGTTAGGACAGTCGTGATATCTTCACGCATACTGAGAATTTCGGCAACGGCAAGGGAATTCGTTACAACCGTGCATTTTATGTCAAGGGCGAGCGCAATCGCCAGCGTCGTCGTTCCGGAATCCAGAATCACGGATTCTCCTTCATTAATCAGACCAGCAGCTGCTCGGCCAATGCTAAGCTTTTCACTTTGGGCTTCGCCGATCCGGGTAGTAAAGACGGTATTCTTAATTTGAGGGTTTTGAGGATAAACGGCTTTGCCGTGTTCCCGCTGAATCAAGCCCATCAAAGCAAGTTGTTTAAGATCACGGCGTATGGTCATTTCGGAAACATTAAACTCAGCAGCCAGTTCCGCTACCGTCAAATGCCCGTGTTTTTGGAGCAAATATCTGATTTTTTCCTGTCTGCCTGCTGTCAACTACCCACCTCCAGCTTTACATATGCATTTTATGCTATTGTCACGTTAAAGTTAATTTAAGTTTAACAGATACTAGATCTGTCAGGTCAGTTCTTTATTTATAGTATTGCAACAGAACCCTCATAGACAACACCGGACAATGCGTCTACAGTAATTAAAACACCTTCCTGAATCTTCTGTACAGCGTCATCCGCTCCGACGATTGCCGGAATCCCATATTCCAAAGCGACAATAGCCGCATGTGAAGTCAGTCCTCCGCGTTCAATCACAACTGCACCGGCTTTCGCCATAACCGGAAGCTGCTCGGCATCCGTGAAAGGGGCTATAAGAATATCTCCTTGGCTGAATTTCTCCGGATCGCTAACTTTGCTTGCTTTCCCCGAATAAGCTCTTCGTCCGATTCCGGTACCTTTTGCCAGCACATTCCCGACCACCTGGACTTTGATCAGATTGGTCGTGCCAACTTTGCCGACTGGGACACCCGCAGTCAGCACCACAACATCGCCGGTTTGAATCAATTTCTGATCCAAAGATCTTGTCACGGCAACGGAAA
Source organism: Dehalobacter sp. CP (assembly GCA_009910795.1). The sequence continues at coordinate 106,136 of VMEE01000016.1, forward strand.
GCAGTTGGTCCGTTCCTGTACTTTCCGGGACAATGATGGTATGAACACCCCAGCTGAGGGTCAGGCTTCTCGCTACTTCGGGATAAGGCGTTGTTGCGATGATCAGCGACTTCGGTCGGTAACGGGAAATCATTCTGGCTGTTTTGCCGGACTGGGTTGGCGTAATGATTGCGGCCGCGTTCAGATCCGCTGCTATGGTATAACTGGCATGACCGATCGCGTCGGCAATATTACGTCCTTTTTCCAACGGGGCACTGGTCTTAAAAAATATCCCTTCAGCCTTGTGCGCTATTTTATCCATTGTCTGTACCGCTTCGACCGGAAATTCACCGGCTGCAGTCTCACCAGAGAGCATGATCGCGTCCGTGCCGTCTAAAATGGCATTGGCGACATCACTTGCTTCCGCTCTGGTCGGACGCGGCTGGTGCGTCATCGATTCCAGCATCTGCGTCGCTACGATGACTGTTTTGCCCAACGCATTGCATTTGCAAATAATCTCTTTTTGATAAATTGGGACTTCTTCCACCGGAATTTCTACGCCAAGGTCTCCCCGGGCTACCATAATACCGTCGGCAACTTCCAAAATACTGTCGATATTACGTATACCTTCATGACTTTCGATCTTAGCGATAATCTTTACCGCAGCGTTCGCTTCCTCGACGACCTTCCGCACTTCCAGAATATCTGAAGCCTTGCGGGTAAAGGAAGCCGCGATAAAATCAATCCCGTTTCGCAGCCCGAACTGAATATCTTCGATATCTTTCAGCGTGAGGGCCGGCAGCTGAATACTGGCGCCGGGAACATTGACCCCTTTTTGGGATTTTAGCAGGCCCCCGTTCCTGACGATCGTCGTGATTTGTCCATTTGCAGTCGAGGTTACTTCCAAGTCAAGCAGCCCGTCACTCAGCAGAATATGATTTCCGGGCACAACCTCGGTCCAGAGATCCGGATAGGTCACAAAGACCCGCTCCGCAGAACCGAGGCTTTCATCCTGATCAAGCATAAAGCTGCTTCCGTTTTCCAGATGAACCCCTTGCTCAGGAACCAAGCCTGTACGAATCTCCGGACCTTTGGTATCCAGCAGGATCCCCAGATTAACACCGGTTTGTTCTGCAGCAGCCCTGAGGTTCACAATTGTTTTTCCATGCGCCTCATGACTGCCATGAGAAAAATTAAGTCTAGCCACATTCATGCCGGACTGAATCAGCCGTCTGATCTTATCCGGATGCTCACTGGCGGGACCGATCGTACAAATGATCTTGGTTCTTCGCATCATATCGCCCTCTCTCGAAGAATTCAGCTAGCACGACATACTTAATTAACCTACGAAAAATAAACTAGCATGCAAAGATTCATCTACATTACTCCAGATTTTGTCTGCGTGCCACAATTCCAGCGTCAAGCGGAGCATGGAGTGCGTAGCGCGGCCTTTTGTGTCAAGGAAGACACAACGGCCGAAAGCGGAATTGTGGCACGTAGACAGGCCCGAAACACTAAAACTGAATGTTATTTACCCAATATTAATTAAAACCCGCGAGCAGCCATCATTTTGATCACATCAATAACCCTGTTCGAATAGCCGGATTCGTTATCATACCAGGCCAGGACTTTGACCATCTTATCCCCGATAACCATTGTGGACAGTCCGTCAACAATGGAACTGGCGTTATTGCCGTTATAATCGCTCGAAACAAGGGGAAGTTCGTTATAGGAAAGGATTCCTTTAAGTTCACCTTCTGCAGCCTGTTTAAGCTTGGCGTTGACTTCTTCCTTCGTCGTCGCTTTACTGACATTCACAACAAAATCGACCAAAGATACATTCGGTGTCGGGACTCTTACTGCCAGACCATTCAGCTTTCCTTTAAGTTCTGGCAAAACAAGGGCCACGGCTTTTGCCGCTCCAGTGGTTGTCGGGATCATTGATTGGAATGCAGCTCTGGCTCTGCGCCAGTCGGAATGCTCAAAGTCTAAAATTCTCTGGTCATTGGTTACGGAGTGCGTTGTTGTCATCATTCCCTGCTCGATGCCAAATTCTTTCATAATCACTTTCGCAACAGGAGCCAGGCAGTTGGTGGTACAGGAAGCATTGGAAATGATATGATGTTTGGCCGGATCATATTTATCGTCATTGACACCCATCACAATCGTGATATCTTCATCTTTACCGGGTGCCGAAATAACAACCTTTTTAGCCCCTGCTTTCAGGTGTTTACCTGCGCCTTCCCTGTCCACAAATCTTCCGGTCGATTCAATCACGACATCGACGCCCAGTTTTTTCCAGGGTAGCTCTTCCGGGTTCTTTTCGGCCAGGAGTTTGATGGTGCTTCCTTTGACCTTCATCACACCAGCTTCGACGATAACATCGTAAGGCAGTGTACCGTGGGTAGAATCGTATTTCAGCAAATGCGCCAGCATATCTGCTTTGCCAAGATCATTCACTGCAACGACTTCCAAATCCCCTGAAGATTCAAGAAAAGCTCTCATACAAAGCCTTCCGATTCTGCCAAAACCATTGATTGCTACTTTTACCGACATAGTTCTCATCCTCCAAATGTTTATTTAAACATATATATTCCGTGTAAATGAACATATTCCTGCATTAAAATGTTAATTCGCACATTTTTGTTTTGGAATTTGCATATGAACATAGCGTCCCCAGAAAAGAACAAATCTTTCAGGAAATTTCAAGGATTACTGCATGAAAAAACCAGGATAACCTAATGAGATACTATCCTGGTTTTTTATTTTCTCTCTAATTGTGGTTAGTGATCAGCAGCGTTTTTAAACGATCCTTCCTTGCCATCGCCGATCTTGGAATAACGATTTCAAACAGTGCACAGTATTTATCTGCAAAGGTGACAACAAACGATTCCGTATAGCGCGGCGGTTTCACAGTTAAGGGCCACATATGTTTGACAATAATGTCCTTTTCCACATCATTCAAAATAAAATACTTGCCGGCATTTTCCAGGGCAGCTGACGGATGCGTAAATCCATGCAACCCCTTCTCCGGTTTCGTCGTATGCCAGTCATACAGAAAAAAGTCATGCAGGAGTCCGCCTCGCGCCGCAGACCGGAAGTCGAGCCCCAGTCTATGGCAAAGAATAAAACTGGTGTAGGAAACGGAAAAGCTGTGTTCCAGACAGGTGATATGCTTATGATGAATATACTTCTCCATGACATACAGTTTTTCGTTATTAATCAATTCCTGAATACAGTCCCGGTATTCTTCAAAATCACAGGAATCTGTTTTTAAGTTCGACCTTAATTTTGTTAAGCCTTTCATTCAGGATGCTCCTTACATCACGGTTAATGATACCTGCATTCAAAACCATCAGGCGTGGAAAAGCCAGGAAAAACCGTTTGTATTTCAATACATTTTCTCGATATTTGTTTACGGGGATATTGGCATAATTCAAAATGACTTCCCTGAGATTCAGCGCATCGCCGACAGATTTCACCGTATCTGCAAAGAAGTAGACAACAAACGCAATGACCAGATACGCCTTGACTTCTGCAGGTATCAAGAATACCCTTGCAGAAATGACCGGATGAACATACTGGAGCAGCACAAAGGCCAGTAAACCCCAAAGTACAGAATATTCCAGACAGATATACCCCTTTAGATTGGCGATTTTGTTGCTGTAGTCCCACCATTTGTAGCGAAATATTTTTTCCAGAAGAAACCCTGTCAGATATTCCAATCCGGTAACAACCAGGACAGCCACCAAAATACTGATCAGTACTACGGCCGGTGAGTTTTCAAAGACGGAACTCGCCCATTCAGAAGAAAGAAGCACTAAAACAGCGCTGAAACCATAAAGCGGGCAAAAGAATCCGGCTAAAAAGCCCCTATTGACAAATCTTCTATGGACGATGCAGGCAAACCCCGATTCCAGCATCCAGCCTAAAAAAGAATAGATTGTAAAGAATAACAGAATATCCATTTCGCTGCTTCCCATGATTCCCCCTCCTTTCCTCCATTTAAAACTAAGATTAATCACAATTATTAATAAATTCTTTTAATTTTTAGGCCTCGTTATATTCCCGCCTGATTAATCAGCGAAGCCAGATACCCGGCTCCAAACCCGTTGTCAATATTAACAACGCCGATTCCTTCCGAGCAGCTGTTCAGCATGGTAAGCAAAGGGGCGAGTCCGCCAAAATTCGCGCCATAACCGACACTTGTTGGGACCGCGACGACCGGACTGGCGGCCAGTCCACCGACAACACTTGGCAGCACGCCGTCCATTCCTGCGACAACAATCAGCACCTTGGCCTGCTGCAGCCGCTCCGACTGGGACAATAGTCGGTGAAGACCTGCTACGCCTGTATCATACATGCGTTCGACCTTATTGCCCATAGCTTCCGCGGTTACAGCTGCTTCTTCGGCAACCGGCAGATCTGAAGTACCTGCACTCACAACCAGGATATTGCCAACAGACCTTTGAACCCCTTTTCTGATCACAATCGTGCGGGAGGTTTCATTGAACTCAGCTGACGGGATCTCCCGGCAGACGGCCTCATAGACTTCCCTGCCGGCCCTTGTCGCGAGTATGTTCTGATCGGAAACCTCGTGCAGTTTTTTGGCAATCTGAACAATTTGGTTTGTCGTTTTGCCCGGACAAAAGATTGCTTCCGGAAAACCCTTACGATACTGACGGTGAGTATCCAAACGCGCATAGCCCATGTCACAGCTGTACATCTGCTCAAGCTGCTGCAAGCCTTCATCGATTGAAATCTGGCTGTCCTGAACCTGATTCAGGATTTGTTTGATTTTATCTTTCATGTTATTCCTACTCTCTCTTATGCAAGTAAGGCAAGCAACAGCGATATACCGGATCGCATATCGTTTTTAGACGCAATTTCACCTGGCGTATGCAGATGCCGGACTGGAACAGCCAGGCCCCCGGTAGGGATCCCGCCTTTGGTCAGGTGAACCGGGCCGGAATCGGTGCCTCCGTTCGTAATGATTTCCCATTGATAGAGTATTTCGTGCTGTTCGGCGATTTCAGCCATCCAGTTTTTAATTTGGGGAGATACGACGATTGATCTGTCCATCACTTTAATCGCGATACCTTTATTCAGAGAAGTCCGCGGCACCCCGTATTCCCTGGGCATATCAAAACTGAACGTCGTATCGATATTCAAAGCGAGATTCGGTTCCAGCGCGTAGGCGGCTGTTTTTGCTCCGCGCGCGCCCACTTCTTCCTGGGCAGTAAACACAAAGTACAAGTCATCTTGGCTGCTGACTCTTTTCAATACTTCCAAGGCAATAAAACAGCCTACCCGGTTATCCAGCGCTTTGGAGATTACACAGTCTTTGGTCTCCTGATAGGTTCCGGAGAATACGGCCATATCGCCTTCCCGAACCATCGTTCTGGCCTCTTGCTCACTGGTTACTCCAAGATCGAGGAACAGCCGTTCCGGTGAATTCTCATCCAGCTTCTTTTTCTCTTCACGGCTGACGACACCTACTGCCCCGTTGGCAAAAACGAAGCGCTGTGCGAGCAGAACATGATCTCGCAAACCGCCAACCGGTGCAAAGTACAGATAGCCCTGCTTATTGATATGGGTCACCATGATGCCGACTTCATCCATATGGCAGGCAATCATAATCTTCTTCCCAGGACCTTTTTTTCTGACAATCAGATTACCCAGCGTATCCGTATAAGCGGTATCAGCATCATTTTTTGTCTGGTCTAAAATCAGCGCCGCAACGTTGTGTTCTTGGCCCGAAGGACCAAAAGTCTGGGTGAGCTGTTGAAGTAAGGTGAAATCTAAAGAATCTAAAGGTTTTGTATCTGTCATAAAGAGCCTCCTACTTCTTATCAGGGATTCCGTTAGACGTATTTTCTCGGGTAAGTCTGAGGTCCACAATACCGCTTTTCGGCTCTTGTGCCATCCTTGGCGCAAAGAGCCGCACTCCGCATTCAGCTTCGCTTTTCGCGGAACTGTAGCCCTCAGACTATGTTAAGAAATATTAAGATTTAAGAAATAGTGAATGTCATTTAAAATGCATTGAAGAAGCCGCACGCAGTGCTGATAATCATTCTTTGAAATAATGGAGCTCATCGTATGGATATTCCGGCAGGGTACACTGAGTGTCATCGTGGGTATGCCGATACCGGCCTGATGGATGTTCCCTGCATCATTGGCCGCGGCAGCTCCTTGTCTGAACTGGAGCGGAATATTATTTTTTGCAGCTGCAGCCATCACTTTTTGGACGAGTCCAGGTTTATAGACCGTTGCGGAATCCATCAGCGAACAGGCCGGACCGTTTCCTGGTGTGACAATCCAGTTTTCCCGTTCGGATTCAGTAAAATCAGCAGCGCGTGTCGCCTCAACAACCAGGGCCAGATCAGCCTGAAGATAATTGCTTACCACTTTCGATCCGCGCAGGCCAACTTCCTCCTGTACTGTGAATACAGCTGTCAAATCACAGGGATAATCCTGTTCTAAGAGCTCCATGATCGCCGCACAGCCCACCCTGTCATCAAGGGCCTTTCCTTTGTACAGTCCTGAGCCAATCTCTTCAAATACCGTTGGGAATGTGACGTAATCGCCCAGCTTCACAACGTTTTCTGCTTCTGCCTTGGAAGATGCCCCGATATCAATATAGAGATCCTCGATATCCGGGATTTTTTTTCTTTCCTCCGTTTTCTGCAAATGAACGGCTTTCAAACCGATGACGCCCTGCAGACCGCTGTCGAATACGACGGTCTTGGCAATCAAAATCCCCGGTTCAATACCGCCGACGGTCTGAAATTTCAGATAGCCATCCGCAGTAATTTCCGTAACCATTAGGCCGATTTCATCCATATGGGCACAGACCAGGACTTTTGGCAGATTTTCACCGGATCCTTTGCCGACCCCTTTTCTCTCTATCAGTAGATTTCCGATCTGATCCGTCCTGCACGAATTCAAATTGTCTTGGAGTCGGTCTTTAAGATGCGCCAGAATAAAGTCCCTGACCGGTTTCTCATTTCCGGATACGCCGTTAAGCTCAGATAATTCTTTTAACAGCATGTTAGATTTCCTCCAATTCTTCCGGCAACGACGCAATGAAATACGCCAGCAGCTTGCCGCATTCAACAATATCCTGCAGCGAGGCCGTCTCGACGGATGTATGCATATACCGGAGAGGTATGGACACCAACCCGGTCGGTATGCCATAACCGGTCAACTGAATCACTCTGGCATCGGTGCCTGTCGCCCCTGGAATCGCCTGCCGCTGACAGGCAATCCTGTTCTGCTGCGCACTGTCGGAGAGCCTGGTGTAGACCCAGGGATGAATATTCGGGCCGAGACTAATCACCGGTCCTTTCGCCAGTTCAGCGGAAACCTGACTTTTGGTATCCAGCGTTTGGGCATGCGTCACATCAACGGCAACTGCCAGCGACGGCAGAAGTCGCTCCGAGCTGGTAAGTCCTCCTCTTAAACCCACTTCTTCCTGAACCGTAGCGACTGCTACCACATCATGCTGATGTTTCATACCCATCAGTTCGTTCAGGCATACCGCCAGTACGACCACTCCAGCTCTGTCGTCAAGTGCTTTGCCGGATATTCTGTCGTTGAGCAGACGCAGCGGGCACCTTTTGATGCTGGCGATATCTCCCGGTTTGACCATTTGAACTGCCGCTGCATCATTAAAACCGATATCGATCACCAGATCCTCTATATCGAGGGTCTGCCGCTTTTTGCTGTCCTTGTGGGAAGATCCCAGGCAAACTACGCCACGCAGATCTTCCTTTCCGTGTACCAGGATTTCCTGGTAAAGCAAGGTTCTCTGGTCAATTCCGCCGAGCGTGGCAAAGTGTAAAAATCCTCTTTCATCAATATGGGTGATCATCAACCCGATCTCGTCGATATGCGCAGCAAGCATTACGGAATGTTTCCCGCTGTGCTCTCCTTTTTTAACCGCATAGAAGTTGCCGATAAAATCAGAGAAAGTCTCTGCTGAGAGTGGCGCAAAAATATCCTGAAGTGTTGTTTTTAAGCCCTGTTCATATCCGGAAACACCTGTCATTTCCGTCAACGAACAGGTAAGTTCCCGCGCAAGCTCGAAGGAATTCCTTAACACGTGCATCTTCCTTTCCTTAGTACCCTGTTATCCCTCAATCGAAGCTACTTACCTGTCCCAAACAGAACTTCGATCGTATCTCCCCGATTGACAACTTTGCCGGCCTCCGGTGACTGTTTATAGGCGAGGCCGCTGCCGCCGAATTCATAGCGCAAATCCAGTTTTCCTAGTAATTCGCCGGCTTGTCTGATGGTCAGTCCTTTCAGATCAGGTACAAGCACTTCGCCTTCCCCGGCCTGCCTGGCAGGGGTACTGTTCTTGTCTGCTGCTGTATTACCATTTTTCGCAGCCGCTTCCTCCACCAAAGCGTCAGGGTCAACCTTGGTAAGATCACTCGGGGTCTCAGCGGAAACCGGCACACCATAGTATTGCAAAGTGCCCTCGATAATATTTTTAACGCGCGGTCCACCGAGTGTTCCCCCCTGGACGACCGGAGCATGCGGCGTATCAATAACGACCAATACTGCAATCTTCGGATCGTCAGCCGGCGCATAGCCGACAAAAGAGACGATATAATCGGTATCCGAGTACTTTCCGGTTTTCGGATCAATTTTCTGGGCGGTTCCGGTTTTGCCGGCAACTTTAATTCCGGGAATTTTTGCCCGGCTTCCTGTACCGCTGTCGACGACACTCACGAGGATATCGCTCATGGTCTTGCTGGTTGTCTCGGAAATAACCTGACGGACAACCTTCGGCTGGGTTTTACTGACGATCTCCCCGTCCTTATTCTTAATGTTTTCTACAATATACGGCTGCATGAGCTGGCCTCCGTTGGCCACCGCACAGATCGCCGTTAAGAGCTGGATCGGGGTGACAAGGTTGGCCTGACCGAACGACATGGTCGCCAGTTCAAGGCTTTTGACCCTGCTCTTGTCAATCAATAGGCCTCTTTCTTCACCGGAAATATCAATATCTGTCAGACTTCCGAAGCCAAAAGACTTTAAGTATGTATAGAATAGGTCTCTGCCTAGTTTTTGTCCGACCTGGGCAAGTACAACGTTGGAAGACAGCTTCATGCCATCGACGAAAGTAATGTTGCCATGCGCCTTTCTGTCGGAATCCCAGTTTGTGATCCTGCGGCCCCCGACAACCCAATAGCCCGGATCTTTGAAGAGCTGGGTCGTATTAATGGCATTTTCTTCGAGTGCTGCCGATCCGGTGATGATTTTAAACGTAGACCCGGGTTCATAAATCATGCTGATGGCCAGGTTTTTCCTTTGATCCGGTTTGGTGGAGGCATAGTTGCTCGGATCATAGGACGGTCTGGAGCCCATACCGAGTATTTTGCCGGTCTTGGGATCCATGGCCAGGATAACGGCTCTCTGTGGCTTGGTTTCTGCGACAATATCATCCAGTTCGTGTTCAATGAGATGCTGAATGGTGGAATCGAGGGTCAGGGTTAAATTGTCCCCTGACTGTACATTATCCTGAATCTCATTGTTTTGATCCGTTTCTACCGGATTCTCTAAATTTGCTTCCCCTTTAAGCTCGGCGTTGTAGGAATACTCCAGACCTTCAACCCCGTCTCCAGCCATATTGACGATACCAAGTATAGCCGCTCCCATCTCCCCTGCCGGATAGCTTCTTTTATAATTATCACTGAAGCCGATCCCTTGAATATCAAGTTCTTTAATTTTTTCCACCGTACTGATATCTACCTGCCGTTTCAGGCTGACCCATGCCAAGTCTTTTCGCAGCAGGGTAAGAATATCATTTTTATCTTCCCCCAAAATGGCCGCAATATTTTCAGCAATTTTCTCTTTTTTTTGTAATATTTGCTCGCTTGTCAGCGTTTTATCCTTGGCAATGGATGTATCCAGCATTCTCGGATCGGCATAGACATCCTTCACCGGTACACTTTTTGCCAGCACATTGCCCTGTGCATCCATAATGGTTCCCCGCTCATAAAGCATGGTCTGTCTTATCGCCTGGAAATCTGCACCTCTGGCCTTTAACTCTGCGGAATTGATAACCTGGAGATAAAACAGTCTTCCTAATATTAAGACGCTCAAACCGATGAGCAGGCCATAGATAACCCACTCCCGGTAAAAATACTGCTTCGTTTTTTTCACGGTGTTGTTCCTTTCCTGTCATGATGCTCTGCTTCTATTTTACCATATGTTTTCAAGTTGATAAGATCCAAAACATCAAAAGCTCACATAATCTTAACTATCGATGGCAATTAAATAAAAACCACCTTGCTAAGATCTGTGAGCTTGAATCTATTCTCCCCCAATTAAACGAAAGCATTCAATGTAAATTTTGTCTTTGACGCTGCAAGAAAAAGAGAAGCGCACTGCTTAATGATTAAAAATGCCCATGTTTATCGGCATTCACTTGAAAGTTTATGAGAAAGACGGCAGCCGGAATGTGTGCACCTTAAGAACCCTGAATGTGTATCCGGCTGCCAGTTTTGTCCTCCGCACCTGACGCGGGAACATGATTCACTTAATATCTGGGAGGAATAAAAAGTCTTTCACCGGGATAGATAAGATCAGGATTGCCTAGATGGTTATACCCAGCAAGTTCACGCCAATCCAGTCCATATCTCTGCGCAATTTTGTAAACGGTATCCCCTTTTTGAACGACATAAACTTCCGGCAGCGGCTTATGAACCTCCATGTGTTCATAATAAGGTGTACAGCCGCATGGATCGCAGGTATACCCTGACTGCGTCTGCTCCGCATACATGCCTTCAGGACCCATCTGTTCATACTGAGACATCATTTCCGGGTTCATCATGCCCATCATATCCTGCTGGTTCATCATACCAGTCATCTCAGGCTGATTCATCATACCGGTCATATCAGGCTGATTCATCATATTTACAGCCGGCGGCTGATTCATATAGCCGGATTTTCTTCCGAAGTACATCTCCATACCTCCTTTTTGTTATAGGATATGGAGAAACACTGCTAAAGTGTCTGTACATGGTAATAATTGTCTGATTATTTTTACGTGTTTCTATTCCATTTTCGCCAGATACTTTTCAACCTGAACTGCCGCAAGCGCTCCATCCCCGACTGCGGTTGCAACCTGCCTCAAAGGGGTATTACGGATATCTCCGGCCGCATAGACTCCATTAATATTTGTTTTCAGCAAAGCATCTGTGATAATATACCCATATTGATCGACTTCGAAGTATTCTGACGTAAACTTGGTATTTGGTTCGGTGCCGATATAAATAAAGACACCGTCAACCTCGATTTCTTCCACAGCCCCGGAACTGGCATTCTTAAGAATTATTTTTTGTACTTTATCATTACCGGCGATCTCCTGAACAACACTGTCCAGAACAAACTTAACTTTCGGGTTTTCTTTCGCCCTTTGGGCTGCTATCTGCGAAGCTCTGAATTCTTTTCGGCGGTGAACGATATAGACTTCAGATGCAAACTTCGTCAGGTAGACACCTTCCTCAAGCGCGGCGTTTCCGCCGCCGATGACAGCGACTTTCTTTCCTTTATAAAACGCTCCATCACAAGTGGCACAATACGATACGCCGCGTCCGTGAAAGGTATCTTCTCCCGCTACGCCCAAAAAACGCGGCTTGGATCCGGCAGCAATGATCATCGCTTTCGCTTCCAGGGTTTGCTGTCCGGTCACAACCGTCTTCATTTCTTTCTGAAGATCCAGATGCAGGACCGGTTCGAAAATGAATTCGGCGCCCTGATTCATGGCTTGTTTATAAAAAGCATTCATTAAATCGAAGCCGGTAATCCCTTCCGGAAATCCCGGATAATTTTCAATTCTTTCCGTCGCCGCTGCCTGCCCGCCCGGCATCATGGATTCGACGACTGCTGTTTTTAATCCGCCCCTTGCCGCATAAATGGCTGCTGTAAGCCCTGCAGGGCCGCCTCCGATAATAATCAGATCATACATTGCTGCACCAACCTTTTGTTTTATTCTCAGCTTAATTTCTATGTTTATTAAAAGTATAGCTCAGAAATTTATTTTCAGGAAGCCAATAAGGTGAATTTTATGATAAACTATGAATATATTGCCAACAATAAAAAATAAATATGCAGATGTTACATACATTTCTGTGATTTGAACAATTTAACTCAGGAGGGAAATATGCGCGGGAAATCTATTTTAAAACCTGGTCTCAAGGTACTCGTTTTACTCATCATTATTATTGCTGTGCTTTCGGCCTTGAGCGGATTCTACGAAGACTGGCTGTGGTTTACCGACTTAGGGTACGCAACTCTATTCTGGACACCGTTCTTCAGCAAAGTACTTATTCAGGCCATTAACGGAACAATGTTGTTTTTAGTGATTTTCGCAACACTGATGTCGGGAAGACATGCGTTTACAACGTTTTACAATGAAAGATTCCGTAAAAGGATCAGACTGGTCGAAGAAGTCAACCTTCCGCCTGCTGTCAGTCCGCGCAGGGTTACCATTTCCCTGCTTGTTTTATCTGCCGTGATCAGTATTATTGTGAGCTTCATCGTCGGTTTTACCGGCTGGCTTGATTTTCTGTCCTTTGTAAATGCCTCTTCCTTTAATTATTCCGACCCGCTGTTTAATCAGGATCTTGGTTTCTTTGTGTTTAAGCTTCCTTTCTTTGAGACCATTTATAACGCATTTTTCTCTCCAATCCTTATTTTAACCTTGTTTACCGCACTTTTTTATATTATGACAGGGGTCGTCCGCTTCCATTCCATCCGGATCTGGAAGAAAGATGTTGTCGTCATCAGTCCTACGGCCAGAAGACACCTTGGGGTTCTTTTAACCATTCTTTTTGCGCTGAAAGGCTTTGGCTACTATATCAGCGCCTATGAACTCGTTTACTCGCATAGAGGCCACGTCATCGGTGCCGGATACAGTGACATCTATGCCTCGCTTCCGGTTTTTAAGATCCTGGTCGTTGTGAGTTTGGTCTGTTTTCTGTTCTCCCTTATCGCGTTTTTTCGGAAAGATTCCCGTTTGCTGACCATGCCGATTATGTTTCTGATTGTCTTTTCACTTTTCACTTCGGGAGTCTTTCCTACAATGCTCCAGTCCATGGTTGTCGTTCCGAACGAGCTGGAAAAAGAAACGCCGTATATTGCCAGCGAGATCCAAATGACCCGCTATGCCTACGGTCTGGATAAAATCGCGGAACAGGACTACACCGGGGTTGATACGGTTACTGCGCAAGACTTAAAAGATGAGGTTGGGACTCTGAATAACGTACGCCTGAACGATCCCCGTCCAATGCAGCAGATTTACAACCAAAAACAGGGAATTCGCCAATACTATAAATTTAATGATATTGATGTTGACCGGTACAATATTGGTGGTACGTATCGCCAGGTTATGCTCTCAGCGAGGGAAATCTCGGTTCAGGACCTTGATCCGAAAGCTTTGACCTTTATTAATACCCGGTTTAAATACACGCATGGTTTCGGCTTAACCGCTTCGTTCGCCAATGCCGTCACTACCAAAGGGCTTCCTGCTTTTGCGGTAAGCAATGTGCCGCCACAAACAGACTATGAGGAACTGAAGATTACCGAACCACGGATCTACTTTGGCGAACTGACGAATGACTGGGTCGTTGCCGACACCAAATCCAAAGAATTTGATTATCCCCTTGGCAATGATTACGCGATGAACAACTATGCCGGCAAGACGGGTATCCCGTTTACTGCTTTTAACAAACTGATGCTGTCTCTTCATCAAATGACTCCGCGTTTTTATCTGGCCGGAGAAGTGACTTCGGAAAGCAAGCTTCTTCTGAACCGGAATATTTTGGACCGGGTCAAGAAACTGGCGCCGTTTCTGACGTATGACGATGATCCTTATACCGTGATTGACAACGGCAGGATTAAATGGATTATTGACGCCTATACGACAACGGATAAAATTCCTTACTCCAGTAAAAACTCCACCCAAGGTTTTAACTATATCCGCAATTCCGTTAAAGTCGTTATTGATGCTTATGACGGTACTGTTGATTTCTACGCGATTGACGAAGAAGATCCTATTCTTAAGACTTATCAAAAGATTTTCCCGGGTGTATTCAAAAGTAACTCGGAAATGCCCTATTCCTTAAAATCTCACCTGCGCTATCCGGAAACGATGTTCAAAATCCAATGCGACATGCTGAATACGTTTCATATGACCAATACCAAAGTCTTCTATAATAAAGAAGATGCCTGGAATGTAGCGAAGGAAATCTACGGTTCAGCAGAACAAAATGTGGAACCGTATTACGTGATCATGAAACTTCCCGGGGAAACAAAGGAAGAATTCGTGCTGATGCAGCCTTTTACCCCGGCCTCCAGCGCGTCGAACAGCAGAAATAATCTTGTGTCCTGGCTGGGAGCCAGAATGGATGGCGAGAATTACGGAAAACTTGTCTTATATAAGATGCCCAAAAATATAGAGATCGACGGTCCGTTCCAAGTTGAGTCCAGAATCGATCAGGATCCCGAAATTTCCCAGCAGTTTGCGTTATGGGACCAAAAAGGATCGAGCGTTCTCAGAGGAAATCTGCTGGTATTGCCGATTGGCGGAAATATCTTGTTTGTGGAGCCCATTTATCTGCAGTCTACGACCAGCGGCAGTATTCCCGAAATGAAGCGCATTGTGGTCGTCTATGAAGATAAAATTGTCATGGCCGATACGCTGGAAGAAGGATTGAAAGGAATCTTCGGTCGTTCTGTACCGTCTTTGAATACGCTGCAAGAGAAACCGCTTGAGGAATCCGGCGCAGGGGACGGAACTGATACCACGAAAACAGAACTGAAGAGTGTTCTGGAACAAATCAAACAAATCCGTGAAATGCTCGAAGCCTTGGAAAATCAGGTCACAGCCATCAATAACGAAGACCCCACTCCGGACAGCGGGCTGGGTACCGGTCAGGACGTTTCCACGGATAATAAAGCTGAGAATGCCTCCGCCGCTTCTGTTAAAGGCACTGCTGCTGAGGCTACCGTGAACGCTGGCCAATAATTCTAAGCAGAAGGTAGTGCGTATGATATTCAATCTGGACCAATGGCTGATTTACAAAGGAATTGAAGAAACGGCTGCAGTCCTGATCGCGAATGCCGCAGCGGTGGTTATGGTTCTGCTGGTCAGTATTTTGGCCTTCATCGTTACAAAGCAAGTATTCCTGCGAATCCTTGCTTTCTACATCCATCGCAACAAAATCCTCTGGGATGATAAGCTTCTTGGCAGGAAAGTCTTCAGACGCCTGGCGCATATGATCCCGGCAATTGTAATCTACGCCGTAGCCGGACTGTTCCCGGAATATTCCGGCTTCATTCAAAAAATAGCGATTATTTACATCATTGTGGCCGGCACATTGGCCATGCTCGCTTTGCTTGACGCGATTGACGATATTTATCGGACTTTTGAAGCTTCCCGGTTCAAACCGATCCGCAGCATCGTCCAGGCCCTGAAAATAGTCGTCTGGCTCATCGGCGGCATCTGGATGATTGCTACGATGATTGACCGTTCCCCTCTCCTTCTGCTAAGCGGAATTGGAGCAGTAACGGCAATCATCCTCTTGATCTTCAAGGATTCTCTTCTAGGTCTGGTAGCGGGGATTCAGCTGTCTTCCAATGATATGCTCAGGATCGGTGACTGGATAGAAATGCCCAAGTACGGCGCTGACGGAGACGTTACGGACATTTCCCTGAACACCGTCAAAGTCAGAAACTTTGATAATACGATTACAACAATTCCGTCGTATGCCCTGATCTCCGATTCCTTTAAAAACTGGCGCGGTATGCAGGAATCCGGCGGCAGAAGAATTAAGAGATCTATTTTTGTTGACAGTTCCAGCATCCGTTTCTGCACCGATGATATGCTGGCGAAGTTCAAGGAATTCCGATATCTTTCTGAGTATATCGAGAATAAAAAACGGGAGCTTGAGAAATACAACCTGGAACATAACATTGATCCTGCTCAGCTCGTAAACGGCAGAAGACTTACGAACATTGGTACGTTTCGGGCCTACCTTCAGACCTATCTTGAAAACCACCCGGAGATCCACCCGGAAATGACCAGGATGGCACGTCAGCTTCCGGTGACCGAGTACGGGATTCCGATCGAAATCTATGCGTTTACCAAGGATACATCCTGGGAAAGCTATGAAACCGTCCAGGCCGATATTTTTGACCATATCCTGGCCATTGTTCCGGAGTTTGAGCTGCGGATTTATCAAAGCCCCACCGGCTACGATCTGCGGCATATGGGGCTGTGAGCTTTCTTTAGACTTTTAAAAACCACAAGAACCAGACTGCATGGTTTTGCTCATCGGCGGCTGCTCTTTTGAATTGTTCCCTGATAAAAGGATCCTGTGTCTTTTCAGCCACATTATGATAGAAATCAACCGTATGCTGCTCATCCTGAAAGGCAGACTTTAGAGCCGCCCTGTAAGCGGCAGGACATTCTTCAGTCATCTGAGGGTTTGGTTTTGTCCCTGTGATTTCAGTAAATATCTGCGAAAATATGTGATAATGCCGCACCTCGTCCTGGCGGATCTCCAGGATTTGTTTTCTTATTTCCTGATTCGGCGCTTTTTCAGCCAGCTTGGCGTAACAGGCGATCGCGCTATACTCTCCGTTGATAGCCCTGACCAAATCCTGAGTTAATGAGCTTGTGCCCGGAACCATATAAGATACCTCCCCAACATTAATTGTTGGTTTATTCTATCTCATTAATTCACGGATCGTGCCTGGCTATTAATTTCCTGATCAGAAAATTTTAAGTACGCATTGGCCGCGTTCAGGCCAGTCGTTTTACACTTTCCGCCAGGGCACCTATTAGACGGTGAAACCCCAAGGCATTCTGAGCTGGAACACGGTAATGTTTATTGATCTCTATCTGTACTGCCGGAATTCCCAGTTCGTGTGAGACAAAATGGGAGACGGTATTCGCGCCGGAAGCGGCAAAAAAGTCCGTCGAAACTCTGGCTAAGCCGAAATCCCGGAAGTTTTGTTCCAGGATTTCCAAAATATTCGCCTTGCCAAGCAGGTTCTTCTTTTGATTTGTGCCCAGGTCCACATCGAAATCTCTCTCCCGGGCAGCCCCATGAATGTCCAGAACAACCTTTACTTTCTTTTCACGGCAGAAGCTGGCGATCCGGTCTTTATACATGCAGGGATCGTCGGCATTCGGGTCTCCGCCGTAGAGCTTTGTCGCTGCTATGGCATGGCATCCCGTCAATTTGTTTAACAGGAAGACAACCGAGCCGGTGAACTGATCCGACATCAGGATCTTTTTCTGCCTGTAATGCCTGACCGCATGCGGCGCGGACACCAGCACCGGAAGCTCCCCGCGCGTTAACAGGAACGGCTCTTCCTGCCGTGGATTGACGCGTTTGTCTGTTTTATAAAAATATACTTTTTCTATATTGACGGCTTCTTCATTTAAGCGGGCCCGGTTATATTCATTTAAGACCTTTTCAGGCATATTCTCCATCATTGGACTAGTACCTCGTTAACTTTAAAAATCGGCATGGACTATACTTCCCTCCAGTAATAAACAGACTTCTCGTTTCCCGGCAAAAGCTCCAGGTACAAATCACCCGTTGGAGCTAAGATGATGACCGCATTGGATTCTGTAGCGGACACATCCGGTAATCTCAGCCATTGATGTTTACCGTTAGCGAAAATGACGTCCAGGCGTCCCTTGCTTTTGATTATAACCTGATTCGTATTGCTGATTTTTGTTTCTGTCTCCGCATACGGAATCTCCCCTTGCCAGACCACGGCTTCCGTCATCGCCGGGCCGGATGGCTGTACTTGATAAACGGTCACCTCCTGAAGGATGTTCCCGCTGACTTTACCAACATAGATTTTGTCGTCACGACAGCCAAGCAGCGTATCTTCAGGGTCAACAGAAATAGGGTTCTTACTGCCGGCCTGATAAACATCAATCGCCTTGTCCGTCCCCATTCTGCTCTCTGCATAGATGCTGCCGAATTTATTGGAAACCGCAATGTTTAGGATTTCTTCTCCCTGCTGATTCACCCTGTTCAGGGTCTTCATGATATCCATTGTAATCAGCTGGCGGGTCTGATTGTCATCCTTAAACAAGATAAATAGCTTGTTCGTATAGGTCGACATTTCAATTTGCAGCACCTGATTGACCGCGAGGCTTAATTCCCTGTCCAGCATCGGTTCAAAGCTGTTCAATTCAGAAGAGCCGGTGCTGAAATCCACAGAATATAAGCTTGTTACGGCGTTCTTGTTCTGCTCCCTGATCAGATAGACCATACCGTTCCGGTCCGGAAGCCAAGCGAAGCCGGCGATCTTTGCTGCGTCCTCTTCCGGGCACTTTGAGAAGATCTTCGTGTTCGTCGTCAAATCAATGACTTCAAGATAACGTCCCGCTTGATAGGCCAATAACTTTTTATTGTAAGACAACGCAAAGCCGTACGCCTGACTAAGATCCGTTTTCAGAACATACGCCTGATTAATATGCAAAGAAGGGTTTAACAGCTGTTCTGCTTGCCAGTTCAGCAGCGCATAAACAGCAAGCTGTAATACCAGGGAAGGTAATAACAGCCAGATGATCCATCGTCTTTTCAATTTTGCCCCACCCCTCTAGGTTTCTTTTCCGGCATCACCACAAAAGCTGTAGGCATATAGCGTTCGCCGTAGATGTTCCAGAGTTTATTGACAATCTGACCTTGATAGAACAATTCCGTTGAAGAACCGCCGTCAAGATTCGCTGCATTTTCGGCTCCATATTCAATAAATATATTCATCAGATCCCGCAGCGTGGCTCCCATACTCCAGTCAGGCTGTCTGCCGTCTATCACAACGAAAATAACCGTACCGTCGGCTTTTTGCCCGATTCCCGTCCTGGGAGCGAGTCCCCAGCCGCCGTCGCCTTTAATCTGTGGTTCTCCGTTCAGAATAAGGTTTGGCTCGAAGCTGACCGCATGCCGAATCCCAAGATCCCCGATAATCCCTGAGGAGAGTTCCTTGGCAGAGACTGTCCGGAGTATCAGTTTTCCTTCTTTGTTAAAACCGATCAGATTCGCACCTTTAGCCGCGTTCAGATTTTCATGAATGAGCTGCCCGTCCCTGACGGTGATCCCATCCGGATAAGCACCGTTCCCCTGCGAATTCGGATCATAAAAGCCGCCGGCATTCATACCGGCTACTGCGCCCTCCGCAGTGACCAGTTCCGATAAGCGCTGTCCGGCTATGCCAATCTCTTTGGTAACGGCAACTTCGATCTGAAGAGGGTCACGTACGAGCATGACGATGCCTTTAAAATATTTGCCTTCAATATTTTCTATCCTAATCCCGTTTTCTTCATCGTCAATCTTATGGTCAATATGCTGAATGACAGGTTCCACGGTAACTGACGTATTTCCGTATTTCTGGGTAATTTCAGCAATTTTTTCATCCGATAAAAAAAAATCCGCTACCTGAGGATGGCGGGACGTCAGAATCGTTCCGACCGTAACATACGTCAACGAATGAAAAGGACCATAAAAGACAATGAAAGGCCCTAAGAGGATGAACAACAGCATATTCCCAACGATGAACCGGATCAGAAATTGTTTTTTTGTTATCAAGGTCTCCACGTTCCTTTTACGACATCGGCAGCGATTGCCCGAATTGTTTTTCTTGAGGTCATCGCTTCTGTTCGAATCGAGGCATAGGCTGTTTCTTCATCCATCCCGCCTGCAATCAGGATTAAAATCGCCTGATACACCAGTTTTCTTGTTTTAAGCTCATCATTTAATTTATTCATTTCTTTGCGCTGTTCTATTTCTCTGTTAAACCGGTGTTCAGCCTGGGCAATCCCGGAGACGACATCTATCGCTCTGAGCGGAGCCGTCATGATATGGTGGACATTGGTTTTCAACGCAAAATCCAGGTTCACATAATCCTTTTGATCAAGCACGAAAATAACCGGACAAATATTGGCATGAACGAGATTCTGAACGAGATCAAGCGGGGAAATCCCCTGGATATCCCCTCCGCAGATGATCAGGTCAGGCTCAACCCGCTGCGCCATGCGCAGAGCCTCTATACCACTGTCAGTCCTCGCGATCGCCTGATAATTGGCCAAAGGCAGGACGGCATTCAATTCATTGATTTGTTTTTCCTGGCTAATCAGTATGGCTCTTTTCATTTAGTCCCTTTACTCCATCAAGAAATCGATCAACAGTTCTATTATACTATTTGGCAAAGCAAAAAAATAAGTGCTTTCGTACCAAGAATTTTTTGATTAAAAGGTACCAGACACTTAATGATACTATATTTATAAGGTTCTAAGCAATGATTTTTCCTTACACTCCGTTTTACTACGGTTACATGGTTCGATAAAGTCAGGACTTTATCGACGAATCAACATTGAAGACCACCCTGGCTTCCGTATTTTGAGACGCACCGCCTTCGAGATTGGCTTTGATTGCCAGTACCATCTCATGCTGGCCTGCCGTCGCACTCTTGCCGGTTGCATCACCTAAGGCTTCAATATTTTCAAAGGCAATTTTAGCTGTTGCTCCGGGTTCCAGTGTCGGTATAATCCCTTCCTTGCTGACCTGCTTATTTTTATCTTCCAGGGACTGAATGGTCAGGACAACCGGCACATTGGTCATCGTGTTTTCGGTCATGTTTTGGATGATCGCAGAGACTTTAAAATGACTTGCCGGTAGGATCTGGACTCCCTTAAACATTTCCTCTCCGTAAGTGATGTCCCGGATGACAATTTGAGGATCAAAATCAATACTTACAATTTTAATCTCAGGTTCTGTTTGTTCCGGAGTGGAAACGATCTCCGTATTTCCGATCAAGCTGCCCATAAGGCCAATAAGAGCAACCAATATGACCAGTCCTCCGACAAACAAATACTTTCTCTTAATAATAAAGAATTTAGCCAATTGTCTGCACCTCCATAAAACCATTTCTAATAGAAAACCTATGCATGCTTTTCATGGACATGCATAGGTTTATACCCAAAAAATCCTTATGATTTGAGGAAATTCGCCTTAAGCAGACAGCTTAGGAAAATATCTTAGCGTTTTTTCTAATTGGACGCTTATTTTTTATCCTTTTTTAATCCTTCCCGTTTTAAATAATTCTGCATCCGGATGTCCTGCGGTGCAGACAAGCGGAAAATCCTGCACATCTGAAGAAGCCGGGAGCAGGTTCGTTCTCCCAGATAATGATCGATCTCATCAAAATCAAGATTGGTCGTAATGACAGTCGGCAGCTGCTCGTTCATCCGGTAATTCAAGATGGAGTAGATCCGGTTGCGGGACCATTCGGTATAATTATGCGCACCCAGGTCATCGAGAATCAAAATCGGTACGGTTCTGGCAATATCCAGCAAGTCGTATTCCGTATTTTCACTTTTATTACTGAATGTAGCGCGCAGTTCATCCAAAAGGTCCGGGACAATCAAAAAGAGCAGCTTGTGATTATTTTCCAGAATTTCATTCGCGATGGAAGCTGCCAGAAACGTTTTGCCACTTCCGACGGAGCCCGTGAAGAGCAGCCCGACTTCATGGGGATTTGTCCGGACATTTTTGACAAACTCCCTGGCGGCTTTCAGTGCTTTTTGGGCATTCAGGTAATCTTCCTGATCCTGCTGGGTGTTCCGATAGTATTCGAGGCTGAATTTTTCAAAACGGCAGTTCATTAGTTCCCTGGACAGACGTGCATATTTAAAGCTGTTTACAATCCTCTTTTTCTCCATACACGAACAGGGTACCGCTGTATCTCCATTCAGGACGATTCCCCTGTCTCCGCAGAGCGGGCAGACAGCACCGGCTTCAATATTTGTTTCGTGCTGAACAGTCGGCTGAATCTTTATCTCCGATTCATTCCGATTTGTTTTATCCAAATCCGTTGCAATCCGATCTTCCATGTTCGTGTTTCCCTGATTCGGCAGCACTCTTCCAATGATACGATCTGTTCTTTCCAGATGAGATCCCTCCTCTGACAACAATTTCGTTACCCTTCAATGATGTCTATCTACCTATATTTCAAATACCATTTTAACATGCGAGAAAATGTTCTTAAAATAACTCCACAAATAATGAGATACATTCCGACGATCAGACCTGCTTGTCTAATCCGATAATCAGTCTGGGGATCGCAGCCAAGCCCTAACATGCCTGTTTATTAGTCTGCGTGCCACAGTTCCAGCGTCAAGCGGAGCATGGAGTGCGTAGCGCGGCCTTTTGACGGCCACGGATGGCCTAATGTCGCGATGCCATGGATGGCAAGGAGCGACGCGTCACGGAGGACGCAACGGCCGAAAGCGGAATTGTGGCACGCAGACAAGCCCTAATAAAATAGTTCATATACAAGAGCTTATCTCTGCAATTTGTATAATCATTCTCAGAACGTGCTACTAGAGATAAATATTATCATATTTGCTTTTGATTTTTGGTGCGCCTTTCAACGGTTTGTCATTTTTTTTATTTTGTCTGGACTGGAAATTTTGGTCCTCAGCCTCGACTTCCAGACGTGTTTTGATCCCCTTCTTCTCCCACTCTCTTAAAATAGAATCGAGATAGCGGAAACTCCGAATCCCGGCGCCAACGCCTCTTCGTAAAGCCTCAATAATCAGTTCTTCGGAATACGAGGCCATCAGCCATTTTTCAATATGTTCACACTCCAGACCGGTTAACGGCCTGCCTAATTCCTGTTCAAACAGCGAAGTCAGCTTAGCCTGAGAAAGGTCCGGCATATTCTCTATATTCATTTTGCCATTACGTTCACTGCCTGAGGACATCTGCTTAAACTCATTGATTCCCCATAATTCCAATAACTGATCGATCAGCCCACTGAAATCATATTCACGATTCGTGCCGTTTTTCGCTTTGCGGCTATTGACAGAAAGCAGTCCTCTGGTCTGGAGATTCTGGATCATGATTTTGTATTCTTCAACCGAGAGTCCCATTTTCTTGGTGATCTGTTCCTCAATACGATCACTGTTCGTACTTGTCTCAGTCATCATATGAATCATCAGCATCATTTCCTTGTGACCGATTCCAAGTTCCGTATAATGATCAAGAATAAGATTGGGAATCGAAACGGAACCGGAAAATAAAAGAGCTTGACAAAAGCCCCCGTATACCTTGTTTTTTGACATTGCTACCACCTCATACCATTCATTGATGTTAGAAAAAAAAATTATTGGCATTATTGCTACTATTCTATATATTACACTATTACTGTCCTAAAATCCTAAAGATTTTAGGAGGAAAAACAATTTTTATGACGACATTTTTTCCATGTATTGGAAGGACTTTTGCGTTTTTTTGCCGTAATACTTAACAGAAAGGTGGTGCAGGATATGGATATCTCCAAAGAACTATTTCAAATTATCAACCAATCCGGTGCGCATCCGGCTCTTGGCTGGAAACACTGTCAGCGGGTCTATCATTTATCCAAAGAATTATCTCAGCATCTCAACCTGAATGACGAAGTACTTTATATTTCTGCAATGCTTCACGATACCGGAAAGTACCCGATGTACGCGCTTCCCAACGTCGATCATACCCTCAGATCAAAAGGCGTCGCGATGAACCTGTTGAAGAGCTATCACTTTGAGCAGGAAAAACTGGCAAAAATTCTGGACGCCATTGAATGCCACATGTATTATTCTGAGCCGGGCAACAGTGACGAGGCTATTTATTTACGGGACGCCAATATCCTTGATAACCTCGGAAACATCGGATTAATGAAACTGCTGAGCCTTGTCGGACAGGACGAGCTGATCCCGAGTCCCGATGAGGCTTTAATGCGGGCGCAGACTTTCGCTGAAGCACTGCCCAAAAAAGTGTACTCCAAGACCGGCAGGAGAATCGCTGTAAAACGGCGCGAAGAGATCATGCGTTTTCTGTCAGGGATTAAGCGTCAGACCTCGGAGTATGCCTGGATCTGATTCGGTTTACCGTTTCATTCTTGTTTTTAAAAGATCGGAAATGCTCTCAAAGGTATCAATCAGGTTTTCATAGTCTTTGCGCTCATTGTTCCTATCAATGAATAGTTTCAGGTCTTTGCGTAGTTTGGTATAGGCCCTGTTTGCTTCGGAAAGCAGAACTTTTCTCCGGCGTTTGAAGATTCTTCCCCCTGATCCTTCTTCTGAAGATCTTTGCTTAACAGATTTGGACGGGTGTGACTGCCATTCCTGAGGTGCAGGATAACCCATCCTATCTTCAATTTCCTTTAGCCAGGGCTTGGAAGGTTTCAGACGCTTGATTTCGCCGTCCGCTATCTCCAGGCATTCACCCAGTTCCGGAATGATTGGCGCAATCCCGAATTTTTGCTGGACCAGAGATGAAAACGCCTGAATCGCATCATCTTCGCCATGGACCAGGATGAGATGATCTGCGTTGCCGCCGGCGGCTTTAAGCCACGCCAGCAATTCATTCTGGTCCGCATGCGCTGAAAAACCTTGGAACGCAACGATTTCGGCGTTGACCGCGACTTTCTCTCCGTGGATAGTCACTTCTTTGGCACCGTCAGTTAAAAACCGGCCAAGTGTCCCTTGGGCCTGATAACCGACAAAGATGACCGTGGCATCGTACCGCCACAGATTATGTTTCAAATGATGCTTGATTCTTCCGGCATCAGCCATCCCGCTAGCCGAAATGATGATCGCGCCGCCCTGTATCGCATTCAGCCGGATCGAATCCTCCGCGGTTTCACTCAAGTAAAGATTCGGCATGGCAAACGGGCTTTGGCCAGCCTCCAGCAGCTGCTTGGTTTCCTGATCAAAATTCCGGGTATTCCGCCCAAATATTCTCGTCGCTGCAACAGCCAGCGGACTATCGATGTAGATCGGCATTACCGGAATTTTTTTGTCATCTTGAAGTTTGCGCAGATAGTACAAAAGGTCCTGTGTCCGATTTATGGCAAAAGCCGGAATGATAATATTGCCGCCTTTTTGGTGGGCATTATTAATGACCCTGGCCAGGTTTTCCATTCGATTGGTTTTATCCGGGTGAATCCGGTTGCCGTAGGTTGTTTCCATCACAATCATACAGGCATCTCGTATACCATCAGGATCCTTAAGACACGCTTCTTTAATTCCTTCGGGATCTTCGACATAAGGCTGACCGGAAGTCCCGATATCTCCGGAAAATGCAATGGTTTTCGTCGTGTTGTTTTCTTTGACACTGACAATGACATGGGCTGAGCCCAAGATATGCCCGGCATCAACAAACTGAAAGGACAGCGATTGCGAGATCGCGGTCTTTTGATTATAGGCCGCCTCGACAAAGTGCTTTTGAGCATTCACCGCATCTTCAATCGTGTAAATCGGTTCGATTGATGGAACATCCATCCTGCTGTGCTTGCGGTTTTTTCTGGTGACCTCCATTTCCTGGATGTGCCCGCTGTCAGGCAGCATCACAGAACATAGTTCTATGGTTTCCGCCGTCGCATAGATCGGCCCGCTAAAACCTTTTTTGATGAGCTTCGGAATAAGCCCGGAATGGTCAATATGGGCGTGCGTTAAGATCACAGCGTCAAGAAGGTTGGGATCAAACGGAAACGCGCCATAATTCAGTTCTTTCATGATCTTGGAACCCTGAAACATTCCACAGTCAATCAGGATTCTGGTATCTGCTGATTCCAACAAATAACAAGACCCCGTCACAGTCTGACTGGCACCATAAAAACAAAGCTTCATTCGTATTCCCTTCTGCAGCCTTGTGAAGCCACAAAAAAATTTATTCCAGTGTAATAAGTTTCGTCTTCACTGCTTTCAAAGCAGCCTGAGTGCGGTCTTCAACCCCTAGTTTTCTAAAGATACTGGAAAGATGATTTTTGACTGTTTTTTCACTTATAAATAGCGTTAAGCCAATATCTTTATTTGACGAGCCTTTGACCACATAGGTAAGTATCTCCATTTCCCTGTTGCTTAATCCGAAATGATCTTTTGGACTGTTCGGATTGGAAAGCTGGCCAAGCAGTTTGCCGGTTACCGACGGAGATAAAATGGGTTCTCCAGCATATACTTTGCGGATGGAATCAACCAGGGCTTTCGGAATGACGTCTTTCAGCAGGTATCCAGCTACCCCGAGCTGTAATACCTGGAACACTTTTTCATCCGAGTCATCGACAGTAAGAATTAAAATCCCAATGTTCGGGAATTCCCTTCTGATGACTTTACAGGCTTCGAGACCATTTACCCCAGGCATATTCAAATCCATCAGCAGAACATCAAACGGCGTCTTCCTCGCCATATTAATTGCCCCTTGACCATCTCCGACTTCGGATACAACCTGAATACCTTCTTCAAATTCCAGAATTCTGCGTAATCCTTCCCTGAGAAGCGGGTGATCATCGGCAATTACAACCCTTATCATTTTGATCCTTTCCTCCTTTTATTCAGAATATGGAATGTTAAACGTAACAACAGTACCCTTGCCCGGTTCTGATTGAATCGATAATTGTCCGGAGTAAGCCTGAATTCGCTCATTAATTCCAATCAAGCCGAAATGGGCACCGGAATTATCCAAGCCATTGCTGATATCAAATCCTTTACCATCATCGATAATCTGACCGACAATCCTGTCATCCTGAAAATTCAAATGAACCCTGCACTTCGGGGATTCCGCATGTTTTGCCACATTGGTCATCCCTTCCTGAACCAATCGGAAAAGGGCTACTTCTACGGAGGAATCAAGCTCCCTTTCTTGTCCTTCCACGATAAGTTCACAGGTCAGCCCATACGTTTTTTCAAAGTTTTTCATATAATGATTGATGGTATCAACAATTCCCGCCCCATTTAAAGGAATTGGCCTGAGTCCGAAAATGATTCTGCGGATATCCTTCAGATTATCCCTGACCAGCATATTCAGTTCTTTCAATTCTTTTTCTACCTGGCGGTGATCAAGTTCCAGAAGCTTCTCGGCTATTTCCAGACGCAGAACAATGTTAGCCAGACTCTGGGCGGGACCGTCGTGGACTTCACGGGCGACCCTCAGGCGTTCTTCTTCCTGAGCCTTGATGATCTGAAAAGCTGTTTCTTTTCTCTGGTCACTGCTATAGAACTGACTGATCTCACTGATTCCTTCTTTTAAAAGCCGCAGGGCAAGACTGACCTGGCTCATCAGCTCCTCAGCCTTAATCACTGTGATATCCAAATTTTTTAACGTTCTTTCGATTTCATCCCTGCGGGAACGCAGCTGAAGCTCTTTCGCCTGGAGCAGTTGCAGCTCTACCTGTGCATCCTTCGTTTCCGAATACGCTTCGAGCATCTGCTTCTCATTGAACTTATCGAAGTTCTTGTTGACTTCCATCAGCTTCCGACGGAAGCGTTTTTCTTTCATAAACTGGGTATCCACCATTTTGATCGTGTCTTCGATTTCCCTGCGCATAAATTCCAGTTCTTTTTTTAACCGCTGTATTTCGTTGCGGGTCATCTCATAGATGTCGAATATTTCTTCTTTACCGTTCTCGATTGCGCTGAGCGTTGATTCAAAAACAACTGTTAATTTATCCATAGCGTGACTCCCCAATAATCATTTATGAGTCAATTAATATCTCATTCGACATTTTCTTGCTATTTCCTACTAAGGCGGACTAAAAATAAAACTATCCACGCTATTCCGCTAAAAACAAGCGAGTACTTCTTGAGTTGTACTCGCTTTTAATCACACGAAACTATTTTATGAGATTGATAGCATCTTTTTTCTACCTCGCAGTTTCTAAAATTTTTACGATCTCCTTGGGTTTTAGAACTTTCCCAAAAGATACCACCTTTTCGTCAATAACCAGGGCTGGTGTGGACATCACACCATAGGCTATGATGTCTTGAATATCGGTAACTTTGATTACTTCGGCAGCAAGGCCCACTTCTTCCAAAGCAATTCTGGTATTTTCAGCAAGGGTAACGCAATTTTTGCAGCCAGATCCTAAAATTTTAATCATCATATTTAATACGCCCCTTTTACTTGAAAATTTAAATATTATAACCCCTTACATGAGCAAATATCCTAAGGCATTAAATGTATAGCCGATGATAAGAATACCAATGGTTACAATCCCTGCAAATATGACGAGTAGTTTCATTTTTACGACTTTCTTGAGCATGATCAAAGACGGCAGAGAAAGTGCAGTTACAGCCATCATGAAGGATAAAGCAGTTCCCAGACCAACGCCCTTGGCCACTAACGCTTCCGCAATCGGCAGCGTCCCAAAAATATCTGCATACATCGGGACCCCTACAAAAGTAGCCAACAATACCGAATACCATTTATCCTGACCCAGAAGTAAGGAAATGATATTTTCAGGAATAAAGTTGTGAATCGCAGCACCTATACCGACACCGATTAGAATATATACCCACACTCTTCTCACAATATCACGAACCTGATCTTTAGCCAAATCCAGCCTTTCCCGAGTTGTTAACCGCTCCGGTTCTATTTCCGGCATTTTATTGCTGAATACAAACGGTTCTACATACTTTTCCAGCTTTGCTTTGCTAATCACGGTTCCGCCGATCACTGCCAGAATCAAACCAACAACAACGTAGGCAATGGCAATGGTCCAATTAAAGATACTTGCCAGCAAAAGCACCGAAGCCAAATCCACCAAGGGGGATGATATTAAGAACGAGAAAGTAACACCGACGGGAAGCCCCGCGCTGGTAAAGCCAATAAAAAGCGGAATAGAAGAACAGGAGCAAAAAGGCGTCACCGTGCCGAGTAAAGCACCTAAAATATTTCCTGAAATACCGTTAAACCTGCCGAGTATTTTTTTGGTTCTTTCCGGCGGGAAAAAACTTTGAATATAAGAAATGAGAAAGATCAAAACGGCTAGCAAAATAAATATTTTAAGAACGTCATAGATAAAAAAATGAAGGCCGCCTCCCCAGCGATCCTGGATGCTAAGCCCAAATACATTCTCAACCAAAAGTTTTACCAAATTCGAAAGCCATTCCATCCTGAGCAATTGGTTGTTTAGCCATTCAAATACCATTTAAGTCACCTTCTTGCTGTTTATTCGTTTCATTCGAATTGTTACTTTTTGTTACTTTTAATTTTTTTGTGACCTTATTAAAAAAGCGGGCAATGACTTCAAGTTTACTTTCATTGATAGAATACCTCATCCAAATGCCGTCCCGCCTGGCATTCACCAGACTGCTTTCACATAAGATCTTCATGTGATAAGAAAGCGTGGATTGGGTTATGTTGAACGCTTCGAGAATCTTACAAGCACATAGTTCCCCATTGCCCAACATGTCAAATATTTTCAATCTTGTTTCATCAGATAACGCTTTCATCGCTAAAGCATAATCTTGATAATTTTTTTCCAATTCAACCGCCTCATTTGTATGTTTATATATTGATAAACATCAATATGCTTATATATTATCCGAGACATCGATACTTGTCAATGTCTTGCCTGCTTTTTGAAAAGGCTTCTCTCAACAATTTCAGCACTACCGGGCTTTAAACTCTTCTTTTCTTACTCATGTTCTCCATTATAACTTAGTTTTTAATTTTCGTGTTTAACTCATTAGGGTCATTATAATTGTCTCTACCGGCCAGCTGGTAAAGACAATTTACCCTAAGCTACTAATATATTACAACTTTTCAGATCACGAGCCAGGTGTTAAAACCAATATTATGAATTTATTTGAGTCAGACCGAGGCCGTGCGTATTAATGCCCATTCCTAAATCTTGATTAAGAGGTCATATTTTTCCCAACCCAAAAAAGAAATAGGTTCTGGACTTAACCCCACGAAACAAAAAACTCCCTGAATGATCCTCCGGGTGCTTTTAAAACTTAAAGGTCACGGCGACCTTTTCTTTTTCTCACGCAGACCGAAACGGAATCCGGCTGAATCTGCTTATGACGCCCGGAGAGTACCGCCGTGGTCAGGGCCTGTCAACAATTTTTTTTGTATGGTGTATTATCCTATTCAATACTTGAGGAGAACTATAAAGGGAACTGGATTATGATGTACTAATAAAGGGATTCTTCAATTACATAACAGTAAAGCTATGAGACAGTAGCCGCCTAATATTGATTAGGAAGCTCATCTCATAGCTTTTAATATTTATTAACGAATTCTTATTTCTCGCTCGAGTGTATTGTACCGTTAATAACTAAATCATTAAATTTTGAAGTGATTTGATAACTCACATCAGATATCTTGTCAGTAATAAAAATCACGGTAGGAAAGGCCACTGCCGTATTGTGTTTTAAATAGTCTATATGAAGCTTTACGATAATATATCCGTCATCATCAAAATACTCATATTCAAAGACATCGTCTAAATCTTCGATATATTCTTCCCTGTAATCTCTAAAACCAGGTAACCCAACTGGTGGAGATATCTTATTTAACCTAAACCCATTAGAAACCTTCGAAGATTTATAATCATTATAGTTTGCTGTACTGGAAATCCCAAAAATATCATGCAATGAATAATTTTCAGTTATATACTTCAGAGTATTTTTCTCTGGAATTGGCAAATCTTCATGTTGAATTATCATCTGTGCCGGGAATCGCAAAGAGACATCAATATCTTCATCAAATGTGGTTCCGTCGTTTACAACAACTAACTTTAGACACTTATAATCTTTGAACTGATTTTCAAATGGAGCCCACCCTAGAATATCCTGGATTTTCTCATATAGTTTGTTTATTTCACGATATCTTGTTTTTTCTTCTGCATTGCCTTCAAACGAACGGCCCCCTACAATTGATATTGCACTATTTATTTTGTTTTCTCGCAAATTTCCCAAAGAAAAGAAGTTTTCGGGTATCTTAATATTTAATTTTTCAGCGAATAGAGCAATGACCTCTTGTTTATCAGAATTGATTTCAACAGGGCTAAAGAAAGCTGAGTTTAGAGTTACAGATGATAAGGTATTTCCATCCACATTGTAGCTACATAATTTTTCAAATAAGCTCTTTGCTTCGTTTAGCATATTTTCCGTGCATATGTGCCCAGAAAGATTGAAAACAGTCGGATAAACAATATCGCTAAACCCGTTGTCGGTTATTGATTGTATACTTATTTTTGAGCATTTTGTCTGGGCGATTTGCTCAATCTTGTTTAACGATAAGAAATACTGCGATAGATGTGCAAGAAATAGTTTTTTGAATGCTTCATCCGAGGTATACGTAAAATAAATTCCTTTATCTTTGTATTTATCTTTAAACCCTTGAACTTTTTGATATTCTTCAGAAACTAACAGAGAAGGTTGTATCGCTTTTTCGGAAAAGTACATAAATACTTGTTTACCCGATTCTAACATTTCTTCAATTTCTTCTTCCGTACCTGAGCCATATTTATCTGTTGGAGTTCCAAAGCGTGTCCAAAATATAGCTATGGCAGCATCGCAATCTCTTACAAACTGTTTGTTCAAAAGGTTCTGCGGTTTAGCTCCCGATTGGGCATAAGAGTTTTTTGACCAATGTTTTGTACGGACACATAATCCCAAAACATCGGTGTATAATTCGTTGAATTGAGTTATGACATCGTTTATTATCTTTAATTCATCCTGAATATCTCCGGGACAAGAAATCAGTAAATCATATTGTACAATGCTTTTTGCCATGGCTGGCTTCCTCTTTTCTGAAATTGACTGATTATAATATCAGTGTGTATCTTTATCTACTATGTTTTAAGTTGATGTGATAAATGACTTAAGTCACCAGAGAAAGTCCTCAAGAAGTCAGCCGGGGCCATTACTGTAAAATGCTCCTGAATTTCCGACGTGTGGAAATCCAAATCTCCAGTAACAATGATATCCGGCTGAGCCACCATAGCAGAAACCAAAATAGGCAAATCTTTTGGGTCTCGTATATATGGAACTTTTACTGTGGATAAATCTGAAGGAGTATAGGCTATCTCAAATTCAAGAGTTGGGGTCTGTTGACAAACGGTGTAGAATAACTCAATTTTAATATTTGACAATTTTGAAATTTACTATACTAGTGTACTCAAATTCTAAACGACGAAATTTAAAACTTTCCCCAAGGTCTTGTAAAATCAAACGATATCACCCTCTGGAATGGTATAATGAAATAGGGTGATGACGATGATGACAGAGCAAAAAAGCAGACAAAATCGGATGCTGTGCGTATTAATGGAAGACCTTGTACCTAAAGGACA
>VMEE01000017.1 GCA_009910795.1 Dehalobacter sp. CP
GAGGGCGGGTTGGAAAGACGGATCGGGTCCATAGGCAGCATCTTACCCGAAGGGGCCGCGAAGATCCAGATTCTTCCCTTCGAAGCGAGTCTCCGCGCCCGCACTCAGGTCCCCTCCTTCGAGAGGACTCCCGGTTCAGGTCGGGAAACCCCGCCACCTCGGTCTGACTCCTGAGGCCCCCGACGCAGCCCGCGCGGGTTCCCTGGAAGCCAGGCCGGCTTGCCGTCCGGCGGACGACAAGCCCTTCCCAGTCCGGGGAAGCCTGCAACTCGATCCCGAAAGGGGATACAGGCCATGCTGGAGCTGCGCAACCTGAGCGTCACGCTGGACAACGGCAAGGAGCCGGTGGAGGTCCTGCGCGACATCTCCCTGTCCCTGAAAGAGAACAAGATCTACGTGATGACCGGCCCCAACGGGGGTGGGAAGTCCTCCATCGCCAAGGCGATCATGGGGATCTACCCGGCCTCCAAAGGCCAGATCCTGCTGGACGGCGAGGACGTCACCGCCCTGGAAATCCACGAACGAGCCCGCCTGGGGATCGGATACGCCTTCCAGCAGCCTCCCCGCTTCAAGGGGATCCAGGTGCGCGACTTCCTGACGCTGGCCGGCGGTCCAGACGCCCGGGTCAATCCCTGCAACCTCCTGATCGACGTCGGACTCTGCGCCCAGGACTATCTGGAGCGGGAGATGAATGCCAGCTTCTCGGGGGGGGAACTCAAGCGGGTCGAGATCGCCAGCATCCTGGCGCGCCGCTTGAAGGTGGCGGTCTTCGACGAACCCGAGGCCGGAATCGACCTGTGGAGCTTCCAGAAGCTCACCGAGACCTTCCGCGACCTGCACCAGAGGCAGGAGACGACCCTGGTCATCATCTCCCACCAGGAGAGGATCCTCCGACTTGCCGACGAGGTGATCCTGGTCTCGGGCGGCCGGATCGCCGACATCACAAGCCACGAGAAGATCCTGGGCGACATCCGCCGGATCGACTCCGACTGTCTGTGCCGCCAAGGGTGCAACCGAGAGGGACGAGCAGATGCTGAATGTCATCGATAAGAGACTTCTGAAGGAGGTCGCGGACCTGCACGCGATCCCCCAGGGAGCCTTCAACATCCGGAAGAATGGCCAGGGCATCCAGCGCCACAGCACGGCCAACATCGAGATCGTCACCAAGGCCGACAAGCCGGGCCTGGACGTCCTGATCAAGCCGGGCACCCGAGGCGAGAGCGTCCACATCCCGGTCCTGCTTTCCGAGGGGATGGAAGACCTGGTCTACAACACCTTCGAGATCGGTGCGGGATCCGACGTGTTCATCGTGGCCGGATGCGGCATCCACAACCCGGGCAGCCAGAAGGCCCAGCACGAAGGCATTCACGAATTCTTCGTCCGCGAAGGTGCCCGGATGAAGTACGTCGAGAAGCATCACGGGGAAGGCGACGGGAAGGGCGAGCGGGTCTTCAACCCCCGCACCGTCATCGAGGTGGAGGCCAACGCGGTCGCTGAGCTGGAGATGATCCAGCTCAAAGGGGTCGACCGCACCCGCCGCGACACGCTGGTCCGCCTGCACAAGAACGCCCGCCTGATCGTGACCGAACGGCTGCTGACCCACCTGGACCAGGAAGCCCGCTCCGATATCACCGTCGACTTCGTGGGTGAGGACTCCACCGCCCAGGTCATCTCCCGGAGTGTGGCCCAGGACCGCTCCCGGCAGGTCTTCCACCTGAATCTGCGGGGCCACGCCCGATGCCGCGGCCACATCCAGTGCGATTCGATCCTCATGGGGCAGGCCCAGGTCTCCTCGATTCCCGAAATCAGCGCCTTCCACCCCGACGCCAACCTGATCCACGAGGCCGCCATCGGCAAGATCGCCGCCGAGCAGTTGATCAAGCTGATGTCCATGGGTCAGACCGAACAAGAGGCCGAAGAGACGATTCTGAAGGGCTTCCTGAAGTGAACCGACCGGCCATGGGCTGAAGACCCGGGCACTGCGAACGCCCCCCGGCGGAGGGCCTCAAACCAGGAAGGTCCCCGCCGGGCTCAAGGCCCAGAGAAGAACATCCGATTGCCCCGCGTCCTCTGGCGCACCGCGCCGGCCAGGCTGGCCGTCTGTTCGGGAGACAGCTCGCGCGCTGCCTCCTTCAGGAAGAGCGGGAAGGTTCCCGTCCGGACGAAGGAGCGCAACTGGCTGTTCACCACTCCGAAAGGCTGTGCCTGCAGGACGGCCAGGGCCCGAGGCGCCGGAAAGCTGCGCACGGCCGCTTCCACCTGGTAGCAGGTGAAGAAGCCCAGGGAGTTGACCTGAACCTGCAACCAGATCGAACCTGCCAGGATGAGGCCCAGAAGCGCCGCCAGCGAAGCTCCCGAAGGTGTGCGCAGTCGCCCCGAGAGCCACTCCAGGGCCTGCAGGGCCGGCAGGGTGGCCGGCGCCAGCACGGCCAGCAGGTAACGCGGGCCGTAGGACCAGTGCCCGGCCCAGTTGGCCGTCTGGGCATGGAAGAGCAGGAAGACCGCCAGCGTCCCCCAGGCCAGGAGCGCTTCCACACGCCAACGCCGGAAGAATGCGGGCAGCGCCAGAAGGGCCGGCAGCAGCAGGGGCTGGTGCAGGAAGAGGCTGCGCTGGGGGTCGACCAGGAAGCCCCGCAGGCCCGCCCACAGGTCCCCACGGAAGAGGTCGCGCTCGCGAACCCATTGCGTGTAGCCCGTGCTGAGAGGGTTGCCGAACTTCAACTCGTTGAGGCCCGCCACCAGCAAGGCCATCAGCACCAGGGGACCCAACAGGCCGAGCAGGGCCCGAGGTCGGGAGGCCTGCGAGGGCAGCACCAGGAGGCCCACCAGCAACAGACACGGAACCAGCAGCACGTAGACCGCCTTGGTCAGGAGCAGGCCGACCAGGAAGAGGTGCACCAGGCCCAGCCAGCGGCCTTGTCCGCGGCTCCTCCAGAGTTGGAACAGGGCCCAGAAGAAGCCCGTGCACAGCGTCCACTGAAGAAGCTCGGTGGTCTGGGCTCGCAGATAGTTCCAGCCGAACGAGGCGTAGAGGGTGGCCAACACCCACACCAGCGCCAGGGCCGGTTGCCGGGTAAAAAGGCACGCCAGGGCCAGCAGGAGCCCGGCCAGGATCAGGGAGAGGACCAGGTTGTTGAGGTTGAGCAGGACGGTCCGCGTGGCCAGCTCGTTGAAGGGTTCCAGACGCCCCAGTAGCGCGCGTTCCAGGGCCATGGCCGGCAGGTAGCCCAGGCTGTTGAGCTCGCCGTACTTGCTGTAGTAGAGCCCGTTGTCCGGGTTCTGCACGAAGTACTGGCCGCGCTCGCCGGCACCCTGGGCAAGATCGGCCGGCACGTCCAGACGGCCGCGTTCCAGCAGGCTCCAGGTCACCATGCGGACGGCCTGGGGGTCGCCAATGTACTGTTCGGCGGGCAGGCCCCAGAGACCCACGACCAGCACCAGGATTCCCAACAGGGCCTGGATGGCCGGGCCAGGGCGGCATCCGGGAGGAGCGGGATCGGCGTTCATCCGAGTCATCCTGGCATCGCGAGAGGGCTCCCCGATGGCCGGCAGAAGCCCAACCCGAGTTTCCTTGGAAATAGAAGTGAGGACCGGCCCGGTGGTGGGGGAAGGTGGACCCAGGCTGGCCCTCGGTTCAATCTATATCCTGTTCTGAGGAGCAGGTCAACCCCGAACAGGAGATTCGGGTCACCCTGGACGACCTTCCGCCGCCGCGGCCGGCCCGGAGCCTGGATCTCAGGTCTTGATCTGCACGATATAGAGGTCCCCCGACTCCGAGTCCCGTGCGGTGATCTCCATCTGATATCGGCGGTCCCACATCTCGGTGATCTTCATCTTGAGAGCAGCGTCGGGCAGACGGACCTCGATATAGCGCCCCTCCAACTCCACCTCGACCTGTTCGAAGGTCTGATCCTTGGTCCGGTTCATCACCGTGGCCAGGTACAGACCATCGTACTTGCCCAGGTTGTTGTGGACCTCTCCAGCCCGGACGCCCCCCGGCAGGATGGCCGCAGCCAGGAACAAGACCAGCAGGCCCATCCGGGCCAGGAAACAACGGTCCATCGTCCACCTCCAAGAAGACTGCGTGGATGATACCAGGAACCCGGGCTCCGAGACAACCGCCGCCCGGGGCGGTCTGCCGGCAGGGCGAGGCTCCTTGGGAATCGTCGCGCGTTTCCAGGTATTAACATTCCGGCCCTGGCCTCCAGGCCCCCAGTGGATCTACACTTCACACAGCCATGCAGGTGTCTCGCCCTCAGGGCCCCGCCCTTCAACCCCAGACCCCCTCCTCGGGTCGCCCCTCCGCCCCGCCCGCCGCCAAGGAGGACCACTCCTGGCGGGAGGCCGTGGGAGCCGAGCTTCTGGAGCTCTCCACCCGCTGGCGCAAGGACGACGTCGACGCCCTGGCCCAGGCGGCCCGAGACGCGGGCAACTCCCTGAAGGGGGCCTGGTCCAGCATCAAGAGCGGCGTGGCCGGAGCGCTGGGGATCGAGGTGGTCCGCGAGAACCTCTCGGAATCCACCCGCGAGACGCTGACCCGGGTGGCCGAGACGGTGGCCTACGGAGCGGGCTACACCGCCTCGGGGGTCATGGGGCTGGCAGGCTTCGTCAAGCTGCGCTCGGGCCTGCGGCGAAACGACCGTGCCCGATTCATGGACGGGCTGGCCAACCTGGCGGCCGGGGCCAGCATCGCGGCCTCGGTGGCAGGGCTGGGTCCGCTGCGCGCGGTCCTGGCTCCCCTGGCGGCAGGGTTCGGGGTCGCCCGCGGAGCCTCCAATGCCCTGGCCGGC
>VMEE01000018.1 GCA_009910795.1 Dehalobacter sp. CP
GAAATCCCGTCGGACCTCCTTATAACTAGCCTTTCCGGTAATGCAACGGTTTTTCAAAGGACAGCTTTTACAATCTTGTGATCTTGACACATAGTTTTTACCAACTCGATAACGCACTTTTCTTACGCCTATGTAATGTAAGTGGTACCCCAACGACCGAAGTAATTGGAGAAATAACCCGCCTTGGAGCTAAGAGAGCTTACTGCATCGGCTTCCAAGCGAATGTCGTGTCTGAGAAATTGAAAGCAGCCATCCCCAATCTTGAGGCAAAAGTGCTGCAGGGGGAAGGGCGCGCGGAGACGGCGAACCTGGTAGGAGACGAAATTGCTAATCCACATGGGGTATTCCTCATAGGTTTTGATGCTCTGGCCGACGCCGTGAGCGCCGGGCCCTACGCAGCGGCCAACGGATGGCTTATCCGCATAACGGACGGAGCCGGCG
The DNA here is from genome assembly GCA_009910795.1 of Dehalobacter sp. CP. The sequence goes on from VMEE01000018.1 coordinate 442, forward strand.
TCTATCATCCCGAAGCTTGGAGTTTACTAAAGGCTGGACTAGACGCCAATCATTTGGTTATCTTGGGCGGTACATCCAGAGTCCAGGATACAAACGGATTCCGCCGCATGTCCGGCCAGGATCGCTACGTGACCAACCAGGATTTTAACGAGAAGATGGGACTTAATACCAGCAAGGTTTACTTTGCTGACGGTTACTCTTTGGCCGCAGCTCTGATGGTTGCACCGTTGGCTGCCCAGAACAATTGCCCGATTGTTCTGGCGGAAAAGAACGATCCGAACCAAGCCAGGTTTCCCGCCGGAGTCACTAACGACGCTACTGTTATCGGCATCGGCTCGCCTGCCCGTTGACCTATGTTGATTAAATTATTGAGCATTTTAATAACCACTAAATGCTATGTTAACAGCATTTAGTGGTTTTGATTTTTGTGGATGCTGGAGACGCGAGTAGATTTCTAGAAATAATGGAATAAATGAGTTATTTTAAAAATACGTTTTAGCGTAAGAGTTAACGAAGGAGGGATTTAATTGAAAGCAATATTACTGCCTGGAGATTTTGTTCGGGAGTCCTTGGAATTACACCTGTTTTTCGGACGAATTATGAAGGAGCATTCCCTATTTCTCGAAGCTGGTTTTGTGACGAAGGATGCAGCATTTGTGCAACAAGCAGATATGTTTAAGACCCAATTTGCTGAAGTATTAAGGGAGGCTGTATTTTTGGCAAACGGGGTTGTCAGCGAAGAAACATTAAGATCAGGGGAATCAATAACAGATAAAACGCTACGAGCTGAACAAATTACTGAGGAACTATCTGGTATCACGATTGAAACAGTTATTACGAATGAAGAATTCGGACTAACCCCGAATGGCGGAGTAAATCCAGCACAACTGGAGGCACAAGTCACTGCTTTAAATCAGAAAGCCATTGGTTTGACCAATGCTTTGGTCCAGTTTAAAACCAACATACTTAACGGAATGCTTCAATGTAAATTGTTCACTTTTAATTTTCCTTTATTAATAATCCATATCCGAAGAGAAGCATTATTTTACATAAATCATTTAGAGCGATTGCAAAGGCACATGGCGGTTGATTTTATTCAGGAGGCTATTGAAGAAGAAAAGTTCTGGAACAGGCAAATGGCGGAACACGCACAGTTTATTCGTCACTTATTAGATCCGACTGAATCTGGCCTAATTGTTAAAGCAGAAGGCTTTGACAAGCAATTCAATACACTTGAACAAAAGGTGCCGGAAGCATCCCTAACTAAAACAGATATTAGCGGTTTAACACGGTCAACGATTACGGCGACCCGAGCATTTAGAGATTTCAAAGCAGCCGGTACAGAAGGGATACTAACGTGTAAGATAAAATCAATAATCATTCCACTCTTAGCAGATCATGTATTGAGAGAAGCGAATCATTACCTAAGAATATTAAACAGGTTAAAACGGGATTTACAGTGATAACACATGAGGATATTTCTAGGATTAGTTATTCTAGATCATTCCCGGATATTTCTTTTCCGCCCTTGCTCGCGCTAGAAGGGAAGAGTTCGTTAACTCTCCCCTTAATTGACATTCAAATATTCGTTTAGAAAATAACACCTAGAGCAATAAGAATTAAAATGGCGATAGCAATAATACCAACGCCAGCTCCACGACCGTCGTAGCCCATCATGGGCATGGGGTATGCCATTGTCGGGGATACTGTTCTGCAGCAGCAGCCACCTCTACCTAACATAAGAATTTCCCTCCTCTCATTTTAATTAATTTTTAATTTAGAAAACGATGCCCAATGCAATCAACAGAAGAATGATAACAACAACAATTGCGATGCCGCAAAGACAACTGCTTCTAGGAAATCCATCTACACCGCCTAAAGCGCCAATTGCCATTTAAATAGCCCCCTTCCTTGGAAAATATATCCAATTACAAGTTATGTAAAAATAATTCTGATTGGAACCTTTATAAGTTGTCCAAATGGAAAAATTGTGGACATATTATCAATGTTGGACAAGGGTGAAAAGTTGCTCATAATGGATAACATGATAGGGTCTTGATTTTAACCCAATCAAGATTGTGTTTGAATTGTAATGAGACTGAAGCATCTCTGGGTAATTGAAAGAACCAAAAGGGGCTGTTGCAACCTAAAATGGAACCTATAGATAGACCCTTTTTGTAAGTGTCCATTCTATAGGTTCCATTTTATTATGCGACAGCCCCTAATTCTATATTATAGAAAGCTAATCAATCTAGCCGTTAGATTAAAAAATTACACCTAATGCGATAAGAATCAAGATGGCAATAGCAATAATTGTAGCACCTGCTTTTCCATCCTGAAGAAAAGTTCCATAAGGCATAATTTTCACCGTCCTTTCTTAAAAGTAAAAATTGATTAGAACCTAGAAAACAATGCCTAATGCAATTAACAGAAGAATGATAACAACAACAATAGCAATTCCTTCGAATCTTTCACGTTTTTCAGGGATAAAACCTTCGTAAGCCATTTTCGCACCTCCTCTTTATGGAAATTATATCCAATATAGTTATATGTTTTGTCCATAAATTATGTTAATAATTGTCCATAAAAATCGATCAAGCTTATCATTTGAAATCAGCCTCCACCACTGCAGAACATTCTGTTTTCCCTTGACGGCCAGTCTTTTCGAATTATACTAATACTTAACGAATATATTCGACTCAATATGCGCAGCCATTCGGTATTTATGCTGCGGATCACAAAATCGACGCAGTGGGTCTACCAATAAAACAGGTATTGTGGTATGAGCTGCATGAGCGTAAAATGTACAAGACAGAAGTTAGAATTATGTTGCACACCAGAAATGGAGGTACTATATTTTGTTACAAGCTGTAAAAAGATTGTATGTCGAGAAAAAACAGGGGTTTAATATCGAAGCTCAGGGACTTTTTGCAGATCTTCGGGATAATTTAAGCATTGCAGAACTGCAGGGGGTCAGAACGATCAACCGCTATGATATTTCCGGGATTACCGATGAAGAATATAAGAAATCCCGTACGATTATTTTTGCCGAGCCTCCCCTGGATATCCTTTACGAGGAAACGCTGGACATCTCGTCAGGGGACAGGGTTTTTGCGATGGAGTATCTGCCGGGTCAGTATGATCAACGGGCGGATTCGGCAGCCCAATGTATCCAGATGCTGACCCAGAAAGAGCGTCCGCTGATTGCTTCAGCAAAAGTGATTATCCTGGAAGGAAAACTATCGGATCAGGACTTTGCAAGAATCAAACAATACTGCATCAACCCGGTCGAATCGCGGGAAGCTTCGCTGGCAAAACCGCAGAGTCTGGAATTTGAAGCGGCAGAACCGGCCGATGTTGAAATGATGGAAGGATTTATTACTAAAACACCGGAAGAAATTATTGTGATGCAGCAGCGCATGAATCTCGCCATGAGCGTCGAAGACTTGCTGTTCTGTCAGTCCTATTTCCGGGATACGGAAAAAAGAGACCCGACCATGACTGAAATTAAAACGATTGATACTTACTGGTCCGATCACTGCCGGCACACGACATTTCAGACTGAAATTGAAGAAGTCGATATTTGGGAAGGACATTTTTCCGGGCCTATCAAAACGGCTTTCGATTGCTATAAGGCTTCCAGAGCTAAGGTATATCAGGACAAGCTGCCCACGAAGGACATTTGTCTGATGGATATCGCTACAATGGGGATGAAAGAGCTCAAAATGGCAGGCCTGCTTAATGATCTGGATGAATCTGATGAAATCAATGCCTGCAGTATTGTTGTGACTGCCGAGGTGAACGGCCGGGAAGAAGAATGGCTGGTGATGTTTAAAAACGAAACGCATAATCACCCGACAGAAATCGAACCGTTTGGCGGTGCTGCCACCTGTCTGGGCGGTGCGATCCGAGACCCATTGTCAGGCCGGACCTATGTCTATCAGGCGATGCGGGTCACCGGCAGCGGCGATCCGCGGGTAAAGGTCGAAGATACTTTATCCGGTAAACTGCCTCAAAGAAAGATTACCACCGTTGCTGCAGCCGGATATAGTTCTTACGGCAATCAAATCGGACTGGCGACAGGTCAGGTCGCCGAAGTCTATGACGAAGGCTTTATCGCTAAAAGAATGGAGATCGGTGCGGTCATCGGTGCTGCTCCCAGAAAAAATGTCATCCGCAAACCTCCTGAAGAAGGTGACGTCATTGTTCTGGTTGGCGGCAGGACTGGCCGGGACGGCTGCGGCGGAGCGACGGGTTCTTCCAAAGAACATACTTTGGAATCGTTGACCAATTGCGGCGCCGAAGTCCAGAAGGGCAATCCGCCGAATGAAAGAAAGATTCAGCGGCTGTTCCGCAACCCGGAAGTCAGTACGCTTATTAAAAAATGCAACGATTTTGGCGCCGGCGGTGTCTCTGTTGCCGTGGGGGAACTGACTGACGGCCTTGATATCTGTCTGGATGCCGTGCCAAAAAAATACGAAAGCCTGGATGGCACAGAACTGGCGATTTCCGAATCCCAGGAGCGCATGGCTGTCGTCCTGGCAGCTGAGGATTGGGACAAATTCAAAAGCCTGGCAACCGAAGAAAATCTTGAAGCAACCGTTATTGCCCGGGTAACCGGCGATCATCGGCTTAAAATGTCCTGGCGGGGCAAGACGATCCTGGATCTCAGCCGTGACTTTCTGAATACCAATGGGGTCAAACAAAAGACGAAGGTTGAAGTAACGGCGCCGCTGGAGGCGCAAAATTACTTTAGCGCTATCCCCAACTCAGTGGCCCGGGAACTGCCGGATTTGCGTAAAGCCTGGAATGCTAATTTAGGCGATTTGAATGTCTGCAGTAAAAAGGGACTGATCGAGAGATTTGACAGTACGATCGGTGCGGCATCGGTACTCATGCCGTTAGGCGGAAAATACCAGCTGACCCCGGCTGAAGGTATGGTCGCCAAACTGCCGGTACTTGAAGGTGATACGACGACAGCTACGATCATGACGTATGGCTATAACCCGCAACTGGCCAAATGGAGCCCGTTTCACGGCGCTTTATATGCGGTGCTGGATGCCGTTACGAAAGCGGTGGCGATAGGCGGAGATTACCGTAAGATACGCCTTACCTTGCAGGAGTATTTCGGCAAACTCAACGACGCCGGCAAGTGGGGGCAGCCTTTCAGTGCTTTATTGGGCGCTTATTATGCTCAAAAGCAGCTGGGTATTCCTGCTATAGGCGGAAAAGACAGTATGTCGGGCAGCTTTATGGAGCTGAATGTCCCGCCCACCCTGGTCGCATTTGCCGTTTGTACCGCAGATGCCCGCAAAGTTGTATCCCAGGAATTCAAACAGGCCGGAAGCAACGTTATCCTGCTGAAACTGGCCAGGGACGAACAGGAAATCCCTGACTTTACCATGGCGGCGAAAAACTTTGTAAAAGTCTCCGACTTGATTCAGTCGGGCTGGGTGCGCTCTTCGCGCACAGTCAAAATGGGCGGGATTGCCGGTGCCGTCAGCGAGATGGCTTTCGGCAATATGATTGGTTTCCATTTCAGCAGACAAATAGAGTCTTCAGACCTGTTTCGGACAGATTATGGTTCGATTCTGTTGGAATTGGATGAGAAAGCTGACCTGCCTGCCCTGTTTGGCGATGTCGAATACGAATTACTCGGCTGCACGCAGGAGAAACCAGCAATCGCTGTCAACGGAGTTGAGTTGCTGCTGACGGATATGCTGGGCCAATGGGAAATGCCGCTGGAAAAAATCTTTCCAAGCAAGGTTGAGAATACCGGAAATACCGAAAAACCTCGGGCAGTCAGCTTTGACAAGCGCAGTACTTTCAGACCGGCGATTAAAGCAGCAAAACCACGGGTATTTATCCCTGTTTTTCCGGGGACAAACTGTGAATATGATTCTGCCAAAGCTTTCACGAAAGCCGGTGGTCTGGTCGAAACCATGGTCATTCGAAATCTCAGCGCTGCAGACATCGAAAGCTCAATCAAAGAAATGGTAAAAATCATCGATAACTCCCAGATCATCATGCTTCCAGGCGGTTTTAGCGCCGGAGACGAACCGGACGGATCGGGGAAATTTATTGCCACCTTGTTTAACAACCCACGCATCAAAGATGCCGTCATGAACCTTCTGAAACAGCGGGACGGCCTGATGCTCGGAATATGCAACGGCTTCCAGGCTTTGATCAAGCTGGGACTTGTCCCCTACGGGGAAATCAAAGAAATAAACGCAGAAGACCCTACGTTGACCTATAACAAGATCGGACGCCACATTTCTTGCATGGCCCGGACCAAGGTTGTTTCCACACTTTCCCCCTGGTTTAGCGGTGTTGAATTGGGAGAGATTCACACGATTGCAGTTTCGCACGGCGAAGGAAGATTTGTCGCGAGTCAGGAAGTCATCAGTAAGCTCATTCAGAACGGGCAGATCGCTACCCAATATGTCGATCTGAATGGAACGGTAAGTAACGATATCAAGGATAATCCGAATGGTTCCTTTGAAGCTATCGAAGGGATCACAAGCCCTGACGGACGGGTATTAGGTAAAATGGGGCATTCGGAACGGACCGGAAACTGTATTGCCGTTAACGTCCCCGGCAATAAATACCAGCAAATTTTTGAGGGTGGCATCCATTATTTCAAGTAAAAATAGAGAAAGGTCGGGAACTGCGAATTCGCAATTCCCGACCTTTTTCCAGTAATGTATGACAGTAAACTCTAAAATAATGGCGATTGACGACTAGTTCTCAGTAATATTGACGATTGCTTTATTGGGCAGACAAACAGCATAATCTCCTGGGTTTACCAGCCAGCCTGTCCGGACGCAAATCTGGTCGGGACAATTGGTTTCTTTAAATCTGATGCGGCCTTTTTCCACCAGAACAATCTCGTGGTACTTGCCCGGAAGGGTAATTTCCCGCGGTTCTTCGACTGCATTTAAATCAATACGTTCGATAAGCACGTTATTCTGTGTGATCTCGGCAAACCTGAGGTCTTTTCCATTTTGGGATTGATGGAACTTTATACTGCCTAGGCCGATGAGCACGAGTAAGATTATGATGCTAACTAGGATAATATCATGTTTCTTCATGGTATTTGCAGGTCCTCCTTGAGCACTCTCCTTATGGATGTCTGACTGAACGGAGCAAGAGAACAGAACACAACTTCTGCATTCAGACATACTATAATTGATAAAACGAAACAGTGTCAAGTAACGTCAAAAGAGAGACCAAAGGCAAATCCGTCAAAACCGATATACCGATCATTGGGAACGATACCTTTAAGCATGATAGGACATATCGATATAATGAAAATGTAGACAAATGATGTCGAAAGAATAAGTAAGTTTATAAGAACTATTGAAGTTTGCAGGCAATTAATATAAACTTAAGCCGTCACTAAAACGGTAAAAATAATTTTTCAACTGGGTAATACTATGTAAAAGCATACATATAAAAAATATCTGGAGGGAACGAATATGCCACTGGTAACTTCTGCTGAAATGTTTAAAAAAGTCTATGGGAAATGTGCTGTCGGAGCATTTAACGTTAACAATATGGAAATCATTCAAGGAATTGTTGATGCGGCGAAGGAAGAAAATGCGCCTTTGATTTTGCAGGTTTCTGCAGGTGCCCGGAAATATGCCAAACATATTTACTTAATGAAGCTGGTAGAGGCTGCAGTGGAGGATACCGGCTTGCCGATCTGCCTGCATTTGGATCACGGGGAAGACTTTGAGATTTGTAAGGCTTGTGTTGACGGCGGTTTTACTTCGGTGATGATCGATGGTTCTAAGCTGTCTTTTGCCGAAAATATTGCGGTTACCAAAAAGGTTGTAGAGTACGCCCATGCGAGAGGCGTCGTCGTGGAAGCCGAATTAGGCAGACTCGCAGGCATCGAAGATGCAGTAAATGTCAGTGCGAAGGACAGCAGCTATACGGATCCGGAGCAGGCCGCCGAATTTGTTCATAAAACTGGTTGTGATTCGCTGGCTGTTGCGATTGGCACCAGTCACGGAGCGTATAAGTTCAAGGGAGAAGCCATGCTTGATTTCGAGCGTCTTGAAAAGATAGCTTCACTGCTTCCCGGCTTCCCATTGGTTTTACACGGCGCGTCTACGGTACTGCCGGAATTTGTGGCAAAATGCAACGAATACGGAGGAGATATCAAGGGAGCGCAGGGTGTCCCCGAAGATATGCTTCGCAAGGCCGGGACCATGGGCGTATGCAAAATCAATATTGATACCGATCTGCGCCTTGCCATGACGGCTTCAATCCGTGAGTATTTGGCAAACAGCCCTGCTGATTTTGACCCCCGCCAGTATCTCAAACCAGCCAGAGAAGCCATCAAAAATATGGTTAAGCATAAGATTGCAAATGTCTTAAACTGCAGCAATCAGCTCTAAGCATAGCATACTGTACGGAACGAGCAGACAGAACATGATGCTTGGGCCTGAAATATGAAACATGTAAAAAAGTAGACACTTAAAGTCTGCTTTTTTCGATTAATGAAAAAGGTATTTTGTAGATTTGTGTAGAATTTTCTCATTGAATAAATCTATATAAGTAGGGATATTAATTGAAAAATAATCGGGGAAGACTGGTAAGGACGGTTAACGTTCTTATTCTTGCGCTGCTGCTATTAACACAAATTCTCTTGATCAGGTCCTGGTATAATAAGACCCTTGATGATATCGGCATCAACGCGATGACCATTTCTCGGGTTGTCGCTGACAGTATTAATATTGCTGAATATGAAAGGTTGCTTGCGGGGAAGGAGCCTAATGATTATTTTAGAGAGATGCAGGCATATTTTAAGCGTATTCAAGCTGAAACCGGAGTGAAGTATGTTTATGTCGAGCATCAAATATCACCCAGCCAAATTGAATACATTTTCGATTCGGAGGGGGATTCTTTAGGTGAGACTGATGAACTGTCTACACCGGCAGCACATACGAATACCAAAGCTTTTCACACGCGAGCTCAGACTTCAACGCTTTGGGGTACTTTGATTACCGGCTATGCACCATTGGTTAATGCCGAGGGTCAGGTCATAGGCGCAGTCGGAACAGATGTAGATATCCAATATATTTATCAGGAGCTGGCCAAACGCGTCGGACAGATCATTCTTTATGCAGCAGCCATGGTCATTCTCTTCGGCTTGCTTATTTACTTCACGCTCAGTGAAGAAATACGAAGACGCCGCGTCGTCGAAAAAAATCTTAAGCGCACTATGCAGTCTGTGAAAAATCTGCTCAATAATGCCGGGCAGGGCTTTCTGTCTTTTGGGTCAGACCTGTGTATTGAACCTGAATATAGTGTCGAATGCCAGAGACTATTGGGTCCTGACTTAGCTAAGCGTAACTTTCCGGACTTAATTTATCCGGAGGATCAGGAACAAAGAGACTTTATGAGCAAAGTTCTTCTGGAATGTTTTCAGGAGAATGACCCGGCGCGCAGGGAGGTATTCCTTTCTTTTCTGCCGGATGCAATATTCTTGAATAACGATTATATAAAAATTGAATACAAGTTTATCGCGGCTAAGTATCAGGAAGAAACACAAGCTTTAATGGTTATCTTAACGGATGCCACGGAAAAACGCGCTTTGCAGGAACAAATGGAAAATGAGCGCAAAACACTTAAAATGATTGTTAAGGCTGTTATCAGCCGTAATGACCTTTTGGAGCTTATTTCAGATTACCAGCGTTTTTGCCAGGTGACCGTACCGCAGCTGCTTATTTGCAAAGAACCGCTTCAGCAGGTAATTATCGATGTCAAACGGAGGATTCATACCTTTAAAGGGGAATTCGGCCAGTTTGAGATGATGCATATGGTTCGTTCTCTTCACCATCTTGAAGAAGAGATCAAATCCTTTGAACAAAGGGATTCAGCAACCAGTGCCGGTTTAGGCATGCTCCTGCAAAATTTGAATCTTGAACGTGTTCTGAATGAAGGTTTCCGTATTCTGCAGTCAACCTTAGGGGAGAATTTTATTGCCACAGATAAAACCATTGAGATTCCGGAAGCAAAACTGGTTGAATTGGAAGATCAAATAGCGACGCTTATTCCATCGCAGGAGGCCAATATTTTGATCACCAAAATCAGGCAGTTGCGTTACCGCCCGTTCAAAAAGCTTTTAGCTGCTTACCCGAATACAGTAGAAGACTTAGCTCAGGGCTTGGAGAAATCGTTGTATCCTCTTGAACTAGAAGGCGGAGAGTTCCCTGTAGATACAAAAAGGTACCGGGCCTTTACCAAATCGCTGGTTCATATTTTTACGAACTGCGTAGATCATGGCATTGAAGATAGGGAAGACAGAATCAAAGCCGGAAAAGAAGAAAAGGGCCGCGTTGTCTGCGAGATGAAATTAGTCCAAGATCAAATCTTATTAAAGATCGCTGATGACGGCAAAGGCTTAGACCTGGAAGGAATCAAACAAAAGGCACTCGAGCTTGGGACATTTACCGCAGAACAACTGGCAGAGCTGGAAGATAAAGATATTATTCCGCTTATTTTTGAAGACGGGCTTTCCAGCAAAGACAGTGCATCGATGATTTCGGGACGCGGCATCGGCATGGCGATCGTTAAACAAGAACTTGAAAAAATAGGCGGTCATTTGGACATTGTTACAAGCCCTGATACCGGAACAGAATTCAATTTTCTGCTGCCTATGGAAACTGGCGCTCATAGTTACAACTGAGGAGGAAAAATGGCTAGGGTATTAATCGTTGATGACTCTGCAATTATGAGGAGAAATTTAGCTGCCATCATGGGGAGAGGCGGGCACGAAGTCATAGGTGAAGCGCTCAATGGCATGCAGGCCCTGGCTGAATATGGGAATTTGCATCCGGATATTGTAACCATGGATATTACGATGCCTCTGTCCGACGGCATCGAGGCGCTTGGTAAATTGCTCGGCAGGTACCCTGATGCCAGGGTGGTCATGATAAGCGCAATTAACCAAAAAGACAGGGTCTTCGAGGCAATTAAATTGGGCGCCAAGAATTACATTATTAAACCTTTTGAGGAAGACAAGGTAATCAATATTATAAACCAGGTCCTGGGTTTAAGATAATAGTTATCCGTGTGAATCAAAAATGATGTAAGGCCGACGAAGAGAGGGGGTTCTTTCTTTGTTGGCCTTCTTGTTAGGGTAATATAAATGATATTTACAACAAACAACCCGGATAGTATAATAAAGTTGTTTGAAAAACGGCAATATCATGTTTTAAGGATAATCAATCAAATAGGGTAAATGAGACAGGATTAACTAAGAATCGGAGGAGAAAATGACAAGCAATAAAAAGGAAACAATTGATTCTTTTACACATAAGTACAGCAAGATCTGTCAGGAAAACAGCTGGATTGATCCAAGCCTCTATAATGCGTATGGCGTAAAACGCGGCTTAAGAGATAAGAACGGGGAAGGGGTACTTGCCGGGTTAACCAATATCTCTTTAATCAAGTCTCATGACGAAATTGATGGAAAGCGGATTCCCTGTGACGGAAAACTTCTTTACCGGGGATACAATATCACCGATTTGGTCAAAGGATTTGCCCATAATCAGCAATATGGCTTTGAAGAAATAACGTATCTGCTTCTGTTTGGATCACTGCCTAATGAAGAGCAATTAGCCCACTTTAAAGACATTTTAGTGGAAAGCAGAAATCTTCCTAAAAATTTTGTGCGTGATGTCATTATGAAAGCACCGAGCAGAGACATCATGAATTCTCTGACAAAGAGTGTTCTTACCCTGGCATCCTATGATGAGACCATAGACGATGTGTCTTTAGATAATGTTTTGCGGCAATGTCTGATGCTGATTAGCATTTTTCCGATGCTGTGCGTGTACGGGTATCATGCCTACAATCATTATGAATGCAACGAAAGCTTTTATATCCATAGACCTGATGACCAGCTCTCCACAGCTCAAAATATCCTGAAAATGTTAAGACCGGATAAACAATTTACGGAACTTGAAGCCAAGGTGCTGGATATTGCCCTTGTACTGCATATGGAACACGGCGGGGGAAATAATTCCACGTTTACGACCAGAGTCGTTTCTTCTTCCGGTTCGGATACGTATTCCGTCATTGCGGCGGCCTTATCCTCTCTGAAAGGGCCAAAACATGGCGGAGCAAATATTAAAGTTGTCGAGATGGTGGCGGATATCAAATCCCACGTAGCTAACCCTAAGGATGAAGAAGAGGTCAAAAGCTATTTAACGAAGATTTTGAACAAGAAAGTGTTTGACCGGAGAGGTCTTATCTATGGGATGGGCCATGCTGTCTATTCCATTTCCGACCCGAGGGCCCAAATCTTTAAAGGTTTTGTCGAGAAACTGGCAGATGACAGAGGCCGAAGAAGTGATTTTGAATTATATGCGATGATTGAGAGGCTCGCTCCTCGGGTCATCGCTGAGGAACGGAAAATCTATAAAGGTGTCAGTGCCAATGTGGATTTTTACAGCGGCTTTGTTTACAGTATGCTGGATATTCCGCTGGAACTGTATACGCCGCTGTTTGCGATGGCCAGAATTGTCGGGTGGAGTGCCCACCGTTTGGAAGAACTGGTCAATGCAGACAAAATCATCAGACCGGCCTATGAAAGTCCCCTTATGGATAAGGATTATAGGGTAATGCAGGAACGGTAAGACCTCTATTCGATTGATAAGCATTGGAAGGAGACAGTGTATAATTGCGGCTTAGGAGAAAACGGAGTGCAAAGCTCGAACTGGATAAAGACACCAAGACCATTTTAGCCCCTGCGGAATGCAAAGGGAAGTGGAATGAAGTATTCGACAATAATGATCCGGTTCATTTGGAACTGGGCTGCGGCCGGGGGGATTTTATCACATCGCTTGCAGTCAAAACTGAAAATATTAATTATATTGCCATTGATTCCTACCCGGAAGTACTGGTTTGCGTGTTAAGGAAACTCAATCAAAGCAAGCTGCCTAACGTCAGGCTGGTTTCCATGCGTATTGAAGATACCGACAGTATTTTCGGACAGGATGAAATTGATAAAATCTATATCAATTTCTGTAATCCATGGCCCAGCAAGCGACACCATAAGCGCAGACTGACACATCCGAACTTTCTGAGGAAGTACCAGACCTTTGTAAAGAAAGGATCGGAGGTTTGGTTCAAAACGGACGATGAAGGGCTTTTTGAAGATAGCCTGCAGTATTTTCAGGAGACCGGTTTTCAGGAATTATACCGGACATATGATTTGCATCAAAGTGGTTTTAAAGAAAATATCATGACCGAATACGAAGCAAAATTTACAGGTCAGGGGATCAAGATTAAGTTTGCCGTGTTTAAGTATGAATAAATAGAATTTGCACCTATTTCTGGGAGAATGGACGGAAACCATGATTAAGCTTCCGATCAGACAGCTGGTTGAATTAATAATGCGCTTAAATATGTCCCCAAAAAAGCGAGAAAGAATGAGAGAAGTAATATAGGACATAATAAAGATGCCTCATCAGAACGATCGGGGGCATTTTTTTTATGTAATATTTACAGAATCGTTACAATTACGCAAAGTCTACGCAATAATAAATTGTTATTGTATATATAGCAAAAACATTGGAGGAGATCAGTTCATACTGAAAACTTTAATAATGAGAGGAAGAATTGAAAAATGAAAAAAGTGTTTACGCTTATATTGGTAGGTGTTCTGGCTTTGGCTTTCACCGGCTGCGGAAGCAAAGACAACACTTCCCAATCCGGCCAACAGCAGGTACAGACTGAGTCCGCAGAAATTACCATCGCAGGGTCCACCTCGGTTCAGCCGATTTCTGAAGCACTCACAGAAGCATTCATGGCGAAAAACCCGAACATTAAAGTTAACGTCCAGGGAGGCGGTTCCGGAGCAGGAATCAAAGCTGCCCAGGAAGGCACCGCGGATATCGGATCTTCTTCCCGTGAGCTGAAACCTGAAGAGACCGGTCTGACGGAAACCGTTATCTGTAAGGATGGCGTTGCTATCGTAGTCAATTCCAAAAACGTAGTCAAAGATCTGAGTATCGAGCAGATTAATAAGATTTATAGCGGCAAAATCACCAACTGGAAAGAAGTTGGCGGAGCTAACCAGACAATCAATGTGATTACCAGAGAAGCAGGTTCCGGAACACGCGGAGCATTTGAAGAACTGGTCATGGGCAAAGATAATCCGATCAGTGACAAAGCGATTGTCCAGAACTCCACTGGTGCTGCGAGAACTTCTGTAGCCGGTGATGTGAATGCGATTGCCTATATTTCGATGGCAAGCATTGATGACACGGTGAAAGCAGTAACCGTAGAAGGTATTGAGGCCAATGCGGAGAATGTCCTGAATGGCTCGTACAAAATTCAGCGTCCGTTCCTCTATCTGACCAAAGCAGCGCCTGCAGGTGCAGTGAAAACCTATGTTGACTTTGTCATGTCGGATGAAGGACAAAGTATCATTCAAAAAGAAGGTCTTGTATTGGTCAAATAAGTAATTTGTCTACAATATGAAGATGGTTAAACCTGATGAAACAGGGTGGGATAGCCCCCCTGTTTCATCAGGTTTAACGACATATTTTTCCCCTACAATTATCGTAAGCGGTGTGATATCAATAATGACATTGATTAAAGACCATTCTGTTGCAGCATTGCCTAAGATCATATTGGACAGCTCACCAATAGCGCTTTCTTTTCAGAAAGATGTAATACCTATCACTCTGTTATATAATATGAAATAAACACTGCTTGTACTTATAGAGTGACATTAATTTTAAGTAAGAAAAGTTTTCCTAGAGGAGGACGATATGAGCAAAAGAATTATGGTTGTGGAAGATGAGGAAGCGATTGCCCGCTTGATCAGTTATAATCTTCAAAAAGAAGGATATGAAGTTCAGGTTTCGGGAGATGGACTTGACGCACTGCGAAAAATTCGCTCTGAAAAACCCGATTTGCTTATCCTTGATATTATGCTTCCTGGAATCGATGGCTATGAAATCTGCCAAGCGGTCAGGAAAGAAGACAGTTCTCTCCCTGTTATTATGTTGTCGGCGAGAGATGATGAGCTGGATAAAATTCTTGGTCTGGAACTTGGCGGGGATGATTATCTGACAAAACCATTCAGCCCGAGAGAGCTTGTTGCCAGGGTACGCGCTTTATTGCGGCGGGCCCAAACGACTCAGGCAGCACCTGACCACGAGATTTTTTTGATCGACAGGCTGGCCGTTGATTTCTCCGGCCGTGAAATCAGCGTGAATGATCAGATTGTACCGCTTACGCCAAAGGAGTTTGAACTGCTGGAATATTTAATCCGCCATCGAGGAAAAGTAGTAAGCCGGGATCAGCTGTTAGACAGAGTATGGAACTATGATTTCGCGGGTGATACCAGGATTGTTGATGTTCATATTAGCAGGCTTCGAGAAAAAATTGAGCCCGACCCTAAAAATCCGTCTTATATCCAGACGGTTCGCGGGGTCGGATACAGGTTTAAGGAGCGAGGCTGATGTTGAAAAGTCTGAAAATGAAATTCACAGTTGGCTTTATTGCACTAGCACTGCTTTCAATGCTTGTATCAGGCGTTTATCTTATCAAGGTGCTCGATGACTATTTTATTGGAAATCTGCAGGACAAACTTTTGGTTGAGGCGAAATTGGTCAGAGAAATGGTTATCGATGAATTTGGTTCGCTGAATAGGTCTTCGGATATAGAAAAAATCACCGGTGATCTTGGGAACGTTACAAGTACCAGGGTTACTGTGATCGATGCAAATGGTGTTGTTCTTGGCGATTCTGAGCAGCTGCCGACGCTTATGGAGAATCATCTCAGGCGTCCCGAAATCCAACAGGCGATCAGCGAAGGTCTCGGGATAGCGGAGAGAGAAAGTACAACGCTTAATACGCAAATGATGTATCTGGCGCTGCCTGTTGAGAAAGACGGGGAAATCAAAGGCTTCGTCCGTCTGGCGCTTCCGATGACCGAAATTACGACGGCCCTATCCAAACTGTGGAGCATGCTGTTCATAGCTCTCTTAATGGCTACAGTAATCGCCGGCGTCTTAGGGTTTAAGCTATCGCAGCGTCTGACGAAGCCGATTCAGGAAATGACAGCCGCAGCTCAGAATATTGCTGACGGTGATTTCAGCCTGCGTACCTACACGACCGGTCAGGATGAGATTGGGAAACTTGGGCAGGCCTTAAATCAAATGGCCCAGCAGCTGAAAGAAATGATTGACGAAGTCTCAACGGGCAAAAGCAAGCTTGAAACGGTCTTAGCGAATATGGTCAGTGGCGTTATTTTCCTCAGAGAAGATGGTAAGATCGATTTGATTAATCCGGCAGCCCTGAAGATTCTGGAGATCGAACCGAAAAATGTCAATCGGCATCAGATTGAGATCATCAACAATTACCAATTAAGTACACTGATTGATACGGCACTGAAAACGCATAAGGCCGCCAAGGATGATTTATTAATATTATCCCCGCACGAAAAAAATATTGAAGTTAATATTACGCCAATTCTCGGAAAGGGGAATACCAACATCGGAGCCGTCATGGTGCTTCATGATATTACGGATCTCCGGAAACTGGAAACAATGCGCAGGGATTTTGTTGCCAATGTATCTCATGAGTTAAAAACGCCTGTCACTTCGCTCAAAGGATATGCGGAAACGCTGCTCGATGGTGCGCTTGATGACCCTGAGACGGCCAGAGAATTTGTCAGAATCATCTTGACAGAATCAGAACGGCTGCGGATGCTCGTTGATGACCTGCTGGAATTATCCAGAATTGAATCCGGGAAAGATCCGGTGGAATGGCAGAAAATTGATGTGAGTGCTTTACTGCATTCACTGGAGGTAAAGTTAAGGCCTCAGCTTGAAGCCAGGCAAATCGAACTTACTGTCGTTTGTTCAGAAAAGTTGCCGTATGCCTGGGGAGATTACACCATGATCGAGCAGGTGCTGACAAATTTGACGGACAATGCTATAAAATATTCCGCAATAGGGGAAAAGGTCAAAATCGTCGCTTCCGAAAAGTCTGACGGAATACTGTTTGAGGTGATTGATTCCGGACCAGGAATTCCGGAGCATGATTTACCCCGGGTTTTTGAAAGGTTTTACCGGGTCGATAAAGGCAGGAACCGTAAACAAGGGGGGACGGGGCTCGGATTGGCGATTGTCAAACATATTCTGGAGACCCATAGCGCGGGTATACAAGTGGAGAGTACGCTGGGGCGGGGTTCACGATTCTATTTTATGCTGACCAAAAAATCATAAGTCTACGGATATCAGGTTGAACTTTGGCTTTTAACCTGGATGCTTTTCTGTTTTTTTCAAATTAAATATATTGTAAATAATAGAGATGCCTTGATTATAAGGCATCTATTCTTTATTAATGTATATTTCCATATCATACATTTACAAAATCGTTACAATTCCGCAAAGTCTTCTCAACAAATAACTGCTATTGTATAACTAGCAAAATCATCAGAGGAGACCCATCCATGCAGAAAAGCATTCACCTTAAAAAAAGTGAAATCATCGTTGAAAAAATACTCCTTCTCAGCGCTGTCGCTGCTATTTTTATCATTGCGCTGATCGCCGTATTTGTCATCATTTCGGGTTGGCCTGTTTTGCAGAAAACAGGATTTTTCAATTTTGTCCTCGGAACAACATGGGATCCGACCCATGGCATCTATGGGATCCTGCCGATGGTAGTCGGGTCCATACTTGTAACCTTGGGAGCGCTTGTTCTGGGAATTCCTTTCGGGGTCGCAGGAGCCATCTTTATGGCTGAGATTGCCCCGCCTAAAGCTGCTAAACTGATAAGACCTGCAATCGAACTACTGGCTGGGATTCCATCGGTTGTCTACGGTTTTTATGGCCTGGCAGTCATCGTTCCTTTAATCCGGAACCATTTTGGCGGAACAGGTTTTAGCATTCTGGCAGGATCCCTGATTCTGGCCATCATGATCCTGCCGACCATCCTGAATCTCTCCGAGACTGCGCTGCGCGCAGTCCCCAACGAATATAAAGACGGATCCTATGCGCTGGGGGCCAATTACTGGCAGACTATCAAATGGATATCACTGCCTGTAGCTCGTTCAGGCATCATCACAGGGGTCGTCCTTGGCATGTCAAGAGCAATCGGGGAGACCATGGCTGTCATCATGGTCACAGGCAACGTGACGCGTATACCCGGAACTTTATTTGACCCGATCCGTACGCTCACAGGAAATATCGTGATGGAAATGGGATATGCCTCAGGGGAACATCAACAAGCTCTATTTGCCACTGGTATCATCCTGTTTATCTTTATCATGATCTTAAACCTGATCGTACAGTTTGGTGCAAAAGGCAGGTGGCAAAAATGAAAGCAGCAGCCCGGCTGGAAGAAAAAATAGCGAAATTATTGCTTTGGTTGTTTGCGATTTGTACGCTTCTGGTATTGTTCAGTATTATCGCGCATATCCTAATCAACGGAATCAGCGGGCTAAGCTGGGATTTTATCACCCAGGAACCGAAGCGAATGGGCAAGGAAGGCGGAATTTTTTCCATCATTATCGGCACCATTTACCTGACAGTGGCAGGCATTGTTCTGGCAACACCTATAGGAGTTGGTGCAGCCATCTACCTGACGGAGTACGTAAAAAAAGGCCGGCTGGTACAAATCATCCGGTTTGCCACAGAAGCACTGGCTGCTGTACCTTCAATTATCTTCGGTTTATTTGGATTTGTCCTGTTCGTCATTACCCTGAAGATGGGATGGTCCATTCTATCAGGTGCGCTGACACTGGCTTTTATGGTCCTGCCGACCATTATCAGAGCTGCTGAAGAAGGCATCAAAACAGTGCCGGACTCATACCGTGAAGGCAGTCTTGCGCTTGGTGCAACCAAATGGTATACCATACGAAAAGTTGTTTTGCCTTCGGCGCTTCCCGGAATTGCAACCGGTGTTATCTTGGGGATTGGGAGGGCAATCGGAGAAACAGCGGCAGTCATCCTGACCGCAGGCAGTTCCTTAGGCTTGCCGACTTCAATACTTGAACCAACCCGGACGCTTTCCGTTCATCTCTATATCTTAGCGTCGGAAGGAATATCAACCAAGAATGCCTATGCAAGTGCTACCGTGCTCATTATCGTGATCGTTATCATAAATTTTCTGGCCAATAGTCTTATGGGGAAGCTTGCAGGGCGAAACAGCCAGAGTCACTGACAGAGAGAGGTGGTAATCAATGTTAGCTAACTTAACAGAAACAAATAATAAAATGGTAACCAAAGACCTGGAATTGTATTATGGAAGCTTCCACGCTTTACACGCGATAAGCCTACCAATCCTTGCCAATCAGGTTACTGCGCTGATTGGACCCTCGGGGTGTGGCAAATCCAGCTTCCTGAAAACGCTAAACCGGATGAATGACCTGGTCGAAGGAGCAACCGTCAAAGGAAATGTTTATCTCGACAATAAAGATATTTATACCTCGGATATTGATCCGGTAACACTCCGTAAACGAATTGGGATGGTCTTTCAAAAGCCGAATCCGTTTCCAATGTCAATCTTTGACAATGTCGCCTATGGACCGCGGGCCCATGGCCTGAAAGATAAGCAGAAACTGAGTGAAATTGTTGAGAAAAGCCTTAAGGAAGCAGCTCTCTGGGATGAAGTCAAGGACCGGCTGAACCGTTCAGGGCTCCAATTATCCGGCGGGCAGCAGCAGCGTCTTGTCATTGCGCGCTTACTGGCTGTGCAGCCTGAAGTCCTGCTGATGGACGAACCGGCATCGGCTCTGGATCCGATTTCCACGGCAAAGCTGGAAGACCTGATCCTTGATCTTAAAGAACAATACACCATCGTTATCGTTACCCATAACATGCAGCAGGCCGCCAGGATTTCAGACTACACGGCATTTTTCCTGAACGGGGAAGTCATAGAATACGGCGTTACGAAAGAACTGTTTACCAAGCCTCTGGACAAAAGGACTGAAGACTATGTCACCGGAAGATTCGGATAAGTCGGATAAGGAGGAAACGTATTATGACCCGAAATTCATTTGCAACATCGCTGGAAGAACTGAGCCATGATGTCCTCATGATGGGTAATCTCGTGGAAAACGTCATCAGCTCCGCAATGAAATCACTTGAGGAAAGAGACTTGAAACTGGCAGAGAAGGTCCTGGCGGATGATGACATTGTGGATAATTTTCAGCTTGAGATCGAAGACAAATGTTTAACCATGCTAGCCCTGCAGCAGCCTATGGCCGGCGATCTGAGAACCATCGGGACCGCACTGAAGATTGTTACCGACCTCGAACGCATCGCCGACCACGCTGTCGATATCGCGGAAGTAACGATCAAATTAAGCGATGAGCCTTTGGTGAAGCCGCTGGTCGATATTCCTAAGATGGCAAAACTGGCGCGGGAGATGCTTAGAGACAGTATCATTGCGTATACGAATAAAGATTTAAAAATGGCGCAAAGCCTGGCAGTGAAAGAAAAAGAGGTAGATCAACTATACAGGTTGGTCTATGAAGATCTATTGCATTTAATGCAAAAAGACCAAAAAAATATTTCACAGGGTATCAATCTGCTGCTCGTTGCGCTTTCCTTAGAAAGGGTAGCCGACCATGTAACGAACCTGGGTGAATGGACCATCTATCTGGCTAGCGGCAAAAGAAAAGACCTGAATGATGATAATCTTGTTGATATGGAATGATCAATCAATTCGCATAGAGGGATATTTTTCCACATAGTTGTCCACAGGCTACGCACAATTGTGAATAAGTGTATATACAGGTATATGGTTTTTCATTAATAACGCTGTCCTAAAGCGAGAGATTCCATGTATTTATCCTGGAAAAGCTCTTCGGTGGACAGCTCAATATGTTCGGCATCCCGGGCGAGACGATCTGCTCTGCTCATTTCAACGATCGAAAGCAGGGCCATCTGGGCACCGTTGCCTGCAGCGTTGCCGATAGATTGGATTTTTTCGACGGGGACCTGCGGCAGGAGGCCAATGCCAAGGGCGCTTTCTTTGGCGATATAGTTGCCAAACGCGCCTGCCAAATGAATCATTTCAAGATCGTCCGGTTGGACACCCAGATGGATCATCAAGATCCGGACCCCTGCGAGCACGGCACCTTTGGCCAGCTGAAGTCCGCGGATATCCATTTGGGTGATCGTAATATTTTCCCCGGCGGCGGATTCTTTCCACGCCAGGACAAACTCTCGGATCCCATTGTCATTCAGGATTCTGTCCCGAAGTGCCGGTGATAGTTCCTTCGAGGCGCTTGCGTGGTCGATGATACGTCCCTGCGAATTGATAATCCCGGCTTTGTGCATTTCGGAAATTGCATCAATCAAACCGGAACCGCAGATACCGCGTACAGGTTCGTTTTCTTTGCCGATGACCCCAAGTTCCACGTTGTCCGTAATCTTAACACGTTCGATTGCTCCGTCGGCTGCCCGCATCCCAAATTTGATTCCTGCACCTTCAAAGGCAGGACCGGCGGCAGTGGAGCAGGTAAGAATCCTGCCCTTCCCGGCCAAAACCATTTCCCCATTCGTTCCGATATCGATAAAGAGATGAATGCCTTTCAATTGGTCAATTTGCCCCGAAAGCATGACACCGACCGTATCGGAACCGACATAGCCCGCGACAATCGGCAGGACGGTGACTGGTGCATCGCTTAGAATCCGGAGTCCCAGCTCGGAAGCCTTGACGGTGACCGCCTGGCGGAAGCCCGGGATAAAAGGTGCAGGACCTAGATAGGTTGGGTCAATACCGAGGAATAAATGGCTCATTGTGGTATTGCCGACGACAACAGCTTGGTAAATCTCCTCGAGGACAATGCCTTTCTGCCTGCACATATTGGCGATGATCTGATTTAAACCTTCGACAACCTGTATCTGCAGTTGAACCAAGCCGTCGGGGTGATCCGAGGCATAGTTGATTCTGGAAATGACATCAGCTCCCGCACCCTGCTGAGGATTGGTTATTGCCTCACGCGCAATAATTTTTCCGTTATTTAAATTCATCAAATAAGCCACCACGGTCGTAGTTCCAATGTCAATGGCCAAGCCGAAGATCCGGTCCAGCGTATTTCCGGATTCGACAGCCAGCAGGTCATTTCCGGCAGTAACAGCCGTAACCTGGAAAGAAGCATCACGCAGAATCCTGGGCAATTTGGCGGCAATCCCGCGGTTAAAACGCAGCGAAGCAGCCGATGCGGGAAGTCCCGCAGCCAAACGTTCCCAATCGGAACGCTGATCTGAAGTGCTTGGAACACTCACGTGTACAGCATGTTTGTGTACCAGCGGCGCAAGTTCACAGATTCGGTTGTCATCTTCAAGTCGTGTTTTGCGGTCAAAGACATCTTTTTGTTCGATCAGGATGATCTGCCTGTCGGATTCGACAGTTCGTTTGCAGGCCAGGACAACACCAGCGTCAATTTGTTCAGCGCTTAAGAATTTTTTTTCTTCCGGCAGGGGTTCAGTACGGTCTTCCGGGGGCAGGATGACGCGGCATTTGCCGCAGGTTCCTTTGCCGCCGCAGGCGCTATGAAGATCTACACCGGCAGCGATTGCTGCCTGAAGTATGGTGCTGCTGGCCGGGACTGTGCCGACGCATTCGCCTCCTTGACAGGCGGACTTCTGAAAAGTGACATTGACTATTCTCACCGTCTTGGAGCGATGCTTATCCTGACTCATTTGCTGAAACCCTCCCCAGTTATTGATTGTATTTCTTAATTGGTATTTATCCTCTGCATATTCTCTGTTGACGGAAATAATAACGATATGAATTCGGTAAGACGCCCTCAAAGGATAATAGAGTCCGCCATGATACCTATATGGGGTATATAAAAAAGTATAAGTCAAATTCCTTTTGTTTGTTAATAATGATAACTGGACAACGCTAACGATATAATGAACCCTATACAAACAATGAAATAATCGCTAAAATATACATTGGTGTTGTGAATCCGTACTTATTTATTCAGATTTATTCAGAGGAGAATCATCAATGAATCTAATCCAAATTGCAGCGGGACCGGTTATCGGCGCTATCATCGGTTATGTCACAAACTACATCGCGGTTAAAATGCTCTTTCGGCCCATCAACCCGGTTAAAATTGGAAATTGGACATTGCCGTTTACGCCCGGCATTTTTCCAAAGAGAAAGGGGCAGCTTGCCAAAGCATTGGGCAATGCGGTCGGAGACAACCTTTTAACCAGTAAAGACGTAGAGAATATGTTCTTGTCGGAAAACATAAAAAACACAATCGTTCAGGAAATCGGCAGCTCACTTTATGAAATGGATGAGCGTCATACCCTAAAGAATATCTTCACTGGGTTTGTTTCACAGGATGCCTATCAGGTTCTGAGAGAACAAGCCGAAGACATCATTTGCAGCAAGATCATGTCCGGGGTTTCCAGGATGGATGTGGGTACAATCATTGCACGGGAGGGCAGACGCGCGATTAAGGAAAAAGTTCATGGCACAATGCTCGCGCTGATGGTCAATGACCAATTGATTGCTTCCGTAGCTGCTCCGATCGGAGCAAAGGTAGATGCATACATCCAGGAAAACGGTCAGGACACGATCCGGTCCATTGTAAGAGAAGAACTGGCGGTTCTTGAGAATCAGCCCGTAGCGACATTCATGCAAAAAATTGAGATTGAGGAAAAACATCTTACCAGTATGGTTGACAGAATCTATTCGGTATTCGTGCAGAAAAAGCTTGGAGGCTATATCCAACAGTTTGATATAGCCGGTGTTGTCGAAAAAAAGGTCAATGATATGGATGTTCTGGAGATTGAGAGACTTGTGCTTTCGGTAATGAAAAACGAGTTGAACGCCGTTGTTAATTTGGGAGCCTTGATTGGTTTCGTGATTGGGCTGTTGAACTTATTGTTAAAATAACTCATTGGTCAACAGCTGCTGAAATTAAAGGAACAACCTGTTTCTTTCTGGAAACGATGCCGGGCAGGCAGACGCTGTTTTCACCCAGATCAACGTTAAAAGCAAGCGAGATTAATTCTTTTTCTTCTCCGGAAAATAAGACTTCTGAGGCCTGGTCAAGAATATCGGTCACAAAAAGCATCAGCAAATGATAGCCTTTTTCGGCACAAAGCTGTTTCATGAACGCAATCAGTGAATCTTCCATCTCCGAGATCTTTTCCTTGTCCATGGTGAAGACCTGCCCGATTCCAATCCTGTATTTGCCAAAGGTATAATCTTTGAAATCCTGATAAAATATCTCCTTGAGTGTTTTTCCCTGCAGAGAAGAGCCTTCTTTAAACATTTGATTGGCGTACTTGTCCATATCGTCAATCCCGGCTATTTCTGCCAGCTTTTCGGCCGTCATCCTGTCGACGTAGGTACTGGTCGGAGATTTGAATTTCAGCGTATCGGACAGGATGGCGGAGCAAAGAATCCCGGCGATGCTCTTCGAAGGACGAATACCCATCTCAAAAAACATATTGGCAACAATGGTCGAGGTACTGCCTACCGGTTCGTTGCGAAGGAAAATCGGACTGGCAGTCTGAATATCACCGAGTCGATGGTGATCAATAATCTCAAGGATTTCTGCCTCTTCAATGCCATTGACAGTCTGGGATTTTTCGTTGTGATCCACCAGAATAACGTTTTTCTTTTTCTGTGAAATCAGATGATATCTGGAGATAAATCCTTGGATCCGGTTATTGTCATCAACAATCGGATAGCTCCGGTATCTGGTTTTTAACATTTTATCCTGAATATCGTCAATAAAGTCATCAATGTTAAACGATATAAGGTTCTGGCTGGTCATGACGGCACCTACCGGTATGCTCTGATTCACCAGCCTCACGGTCGTATAGGTGTCAATCGGAGTCGTTAACAAAACAATATTCCGGCTGCGGGCTTCTTCGATCAGCTCTTGTGACGGTTCCCCGCCGCAGGTGATGATCAGGCAGGTGGTACCGTATTCCAGGGCTTTCAACTGGATATCCAACCGGTTTCCCGTGATGACAATATCACCCGGCTCAACAAACGAATGCAAGTCGTCCGGTTCAACAGCAGCAACCACAACCTTGCCGGTCGTCTCGAAATCTTCCTGGGAACCGCAGATTAATGTCGCATTCAGCGTTTCGGCGATATTGCGCAGGGTCGTTCTCGTTGAAGCAATGGTGTTGTTGTCCAAGGCATCCATATAATTATTGGTAATATCGGATAGGGTTACAATTCCTAGAAGCCGCTCATGATCATCAATGACGGGAATTGTTTTGATATTGTTTTTTTTCATAAGGTGCCAGGCCGTTTTAATCGAAATATCCGAGGATACGGGAAAAGCCTGATCAACGTTTAAATCTGCCACCTGGGTTTTGACTGTAAAAAGATGTTCCGGAATTTCAACGCCGAAATGCTTCAGAACAAATTCAGTTTCCCGGTTGATATCACCGAGCCTTTTGGGCACAGCATTCACGCCGAGCTTTTTTTTGAGTTCCGCGTAGGCGATTGCAGAACATATGGAATCTGTATCCGGGTTCTTATGCCCGGTGACAAATACTAATTTATCCATCCTTTATTCTCCTATTCTTTATCCGAATCTATTTCCCTAAATTCTATCCTATCATTGTATAATAAAAAGTATAAATTCAAAAGAAGCAATCTTCAAAGCAATCTTCAAAGCAATCTTCAAAAGCCGTCTTCCCCAAATACCAACAAAGCTCATTTACAGATCAACGTTAGCATGATATGCTTGATTTATGAATAAAATAAAGACAGTTCGAAATCCATCCTGTCTCTAAACAAAACTAGGACCACTACCGTCTTGGGTAGTTTTTTGTTTGGAGAGCAGCAGCTCTTTTTTTGTTTCTTGGGGAGGTTGCATGATATGTACATGTTGAAGGTGGAAAACAGTTTTGACAGCGCGCACTTTCTGGCAGGCCATCCAGGCAAGTGCCGGAATATTCATGGCCACAGCTGGCGAGTGGTTGTAGAAATTGAATCTGAAACACTCGCAGATGAAGGAGAAGCCAGGGGGATGATTGTTGATTTCAGCCAGCTGAAAGCGGATCTCAAGCAGCTGACGGATGACTATGATCATGCCTTGCTTGTGGAAGACGGAACGCTGCGAAAAAGTACGCTGGAACATCTTATTCAGGACGGCTTCCGGGTCATTGAGGTGCCTTTCAGGACAACAGCCGAAAATTTTGCCAGGTGCTTTTACGAGGCTTTGACGGGTAAAGGATATCAAATGACCAGGGTCAGTGTGTTTGAAACGCCCGCGAATTGCGCAGTCTACGAAGGCAGACGGTGATTTAAGATGAAATACAGGGTTGCAGAAATTTTTTCAAGCATTAACGGAGAAGGACCACGAGCAGGGGAACTGGCTGTTTTTGTTAGATTTGCCGGGTGCAATTTGCAATGTACTTACTGTGACACCCGCTGGGCTAATGAAGCGGATGTTTCTTACCGGGAAATGACGGGAGCGGATCTCTATAAACAGGTTCTGACCACAGGTATAAAGAACGTCACGCTGACAGGCGGGGAGCCGTTGATACAACCTGGTATTGCAGCGCTGACCGACTTGCTGTGCCAGGATCCGGCACTTTCCGTCGAGATTGAAACGAATGGCAGCGTCAGTCTGAAGCCCTTTGGCACAGAGGCTGACCGCCGTCCGGGATTCACGATGGACTACAAGCTTGCTTCGAGCGGTATGGAGGACAAGATGGTTTTAGCGAATTTTGAGGTCCTGACATGCCGGGATGCCGTGAAATTCGTGGTTGGCGATCAAAGCGACCTGGCAAGGGCGCGTGAAATCATAAGTACCTATGGCCTGATCAAGAAAACTGCGGTATTTATCAGTCCTGTTTTTGCACACATTGCGCCGTCTGAGATCGTTAAATTTATGATTGTGCATAAAATGGAGGGGGTGCGTTTGCAGCTTCAGCTACATAAAGTGATCTGGGATCCGGAAAAGAGAGGAGTATAAGCCATGCAAAAAAATGAAAAAGCTTTGATCGTCTTTAGCGGCGGACAAGACAGTACGACCTGTCTTTTTTGGGCCAGACAGTTATTCGCAGAAGTCATCGCCCTGTCCTTTGATTATGGGCAAAAACACCGGCTGGAATTGGATTGTGCCAGAGAAATATGTGCTAAGCATCAGATTGAGCATCATCTGCTGGATCTCGGTTTATTAAATCAGCTTGCACCGAATTCGTTAACCAGGCCGGAGATTGAAGTTGAAAAAAATCTGCCGGACGACCGGCTGCCGAACACATTTGTGGATGGCAGGAATATGCTCTTTCTGTCGTTCGCAGCTGTTTTTGCCAAACAGAGGGGAATCAGACATTTGATTACCGGTGTTTCGCAGAGTGATTACAGCGGTTATCCGGACTGCCGGGACATTTTTGTAAAGTCCCTGAATGTAACCCTTAATCTCGCCATGGATTACGAATTTGTGATTCATACCCCTCTGATGTGGATCGACAAGGCGGAAACCTGGAAACTGGCTGACGATCTCGGTGTGCTTCCAATTATTCAAGAAGAGACGCTGACCTGTTATAACGGTATCAAAGGGGATGGCTGCGGGGAATGTCCTGCGTGCCTGCTGCGGAGAAAGGGATATCAAAGATATTGCAGCAAAGAATCAAATCATACGTTTGAAAATCAAGAGATAGATCATATTAATGAACATAAGGATAAATCATGACTTGAAATGAAGGAGGAACAGCATCATGGACAAATGTTCAAAATGCGGTCAGGAAGTTCAAGAAGATGATATCTATGAAGTTAACGGACAGAAGGTATGTGAAGACTGTAAACTTAGCAAGACGAAGGTTGAAGCAAAACCATGCGGCAATTTTAACGGTTGATTTTGATTTTTGAGTTGTTCTGTGGTGTATAATCTGTAGCGTATAAAATGTATAAAAGATAAAATAAGGCTGCTGCGCAATGAAAATGGTCATTAAGCGGCAGCTTTTATTGGTTGTTTGACACGACAAATTGCGCAATACTTTTTCGTCCATCTCAGTTATAATGAAAATAACGTTCTCAAATTCCCTGCTCAAATAATTCATACAAGCTTGATTACCCTAAATTAGGTCTGGGGGTCACAATTCCAGCGTTAAGCGGAGCATGGAGGCGAAGCGCGGCTGTTTGCGCCACGGATGGCGCAACAGCCGAAAGCGGAATTGTGGCGCACAGGCCAACCCGGGAGTTTAATGCAATCATATATTTGAGTATTTATTTCAGGAACGTTGTACTAGTATAGAATCAGATTGTCCAGGGTAGAGTATGATTACCGATGGGTGAGGTGATTGCATTGTGAGGTCACAATGGCAGAAATTCCGGGAATATTTATATTTCAATGATGAGCTGGGAATCCAGGTAGATGTCAGCCGTGCAGGATTTCCGGATACGTATTTCAATGATATGAAACTGCGTTTGCAGGACATGTACCGCCAGATTCAGGCCTTGGAACAGGGAGCGGTTGCCAACCCGGACGAGCAGCGGATGGTTGGGCATTATTGGCTGAGTGATCCTGAATTAGCTCCGCAGCCGGAAATAGGCGCGGCAATTAAAGATACCCTGCGCCGTATCCGATGCTTTGCGCAGGATGTTCATGCGGGTACGATATGTGGTCAAAAAGGACGCCCTTTCCGGAACGTCATTGTTGTCGGCATTGGCGGATCTTCTTTAGGACCGCGTTTTGTTTCCGAGGCACTCGGAAAGAAAGGTGATCCGTGTTCGTTGTACTTTATCGATAACACAGATCCTGACGGTATGGACCGCATTTTTGCTGAGCTGGATGCTGAACCGGATGCGGCATTAACGATCGTAATCTCCAAAAGCGGCGGTACGGTTGAAACCCGCAACGGAATGGAAGAGGTTCGGCATTTTTACGTAAGCCGGGGGTTGGACTTCAGCCGTCATGCGGTCAGTATCACTCAGCCAGGAAGCGGATTGGATCAGATCCGGATGAAAGAGGACTGGCTGGACGCTTTCCCGGTTTGGGAATGGGTTGGCGGGCGGACTTCTGTCTTGTCTGCTGTGGGGCTGCTGCCGCTGGCTTTACAGGGGATTGATATTTGTGGCCTTTTGGATGGGGCCAAGAAGTGCAACTCCCTAACCAGGAACACGGATACGAAAAGCAACCCTGCTGCCCTGACTGCCTTGGCGTGGTACGTCCTGACAGGGGGCAAAGGCGGGCAGCAGATGGTTATCCTTCCTTATAAAGACCGTTTGGAGCTTTTTCCGAAATATCTTCAGCAATTGATCATGGAGTCTCTGGGAAAAGAAAAGGACTTGGACGGAAATATTGTCCATCAGGGAATCACAGTACTCGGAAATAAAGGAACAAGCGATCAGCATTCTTATATCCAGCAGCTGCTTGACGGGCCCGACAACTTTTTTGTGACCTTCATCGAAGTACTGAAGGACAGGGATGGAGACTCAATCAAGATCGCCGAGGAAAGCACCAGCGGTGACTATTTGCAGGCTTTTCTGCTCGGCACGAGGAATGCCCTGTCAAACAAGGGCCGAAAATCAATTACGCTGACAGTGAGAGACCTCAGCCCCGTAACGATCGGAGTATTAATTGCCCTATATGAACGTGCGGTGAGTATGTATGCCCAGCTTGTGCATATTAATGCCTATCACCAACCGGCTGTAGAAATGGCTAAAAAAGGTGCGCGGGAAATGATTCAATTAAAGAACCAGGCGCTGCGTGTTCTAAGGGCGTGTAAAACCGAAGGATTAACGGTTGAAGAAATTGCATTGAAAATTGAAGCAGACGGGTCTGTAGTAGACCGCGAAATGCTCTATAAGATTCTTAAGCATCTTGAAGCAAATAGGGGAAACAGGATTATAAGTCAAAAGAGCGGCAGTGAATTTGAAGCTTTATACCAGGTTGCATCTGATCAACAGTGAGGAGAAAAGTGACATGTATTCAGAGCAAAAGTATGACAGCGCCTTAAAATTTTGGATGGAAAATGATTACTTCGACGAGCTCAGCAGAAGGGAACTGGCGGAAATAACCGATCCGAAGGAGTTGGAGGACCGGTTCTATACAACGCTGGAGTTTGGGACCGGCGGCATTAGAGGGGTTCTCGGCGCAGGAATCAATCGCCTGAATCGCTATGTTATCCGCAAAGTCACACAGGGGTTGGCCGACACGATCTTGGAGCATGGACCGGAGGCGTGTCAGCGAGGGGTTGTCATTGCATATGACAGCCGCTATTTTTCCAAAGATTTTGCGCTGGAAACAGCGTTGGTACTGGCAGTGAATCAGATTAAAGTCTACTTGTTTGAAAGTCTGCGGCCGACGCCTGAGCTTTCATTTGCTGTCAGGTACCTGCGGACAATTGCCGGCGTAAATATCACGGCCAGCCATAATCCGAAGGAATATAACGGCTATAAGGTCTACTGGGAGGATGGCGGGCAGCTGCCGCCTGCTCCCGCTAAGCAGATCATTGCCAAGATGGCTGAAAGAGAAGACTGGAGAATTGTGCCGGCAGACCGAACCAGAGCCCTGGAGGAAGGGAAGGTCCAGATGGTCGGAGATCAGGTGGATGCTGCCTATCAGGCTGAGATAATCCATAGTCTGCTGAATACAGAACTAACGCAAACTTACGGTACAAAGCTGAACATTGTCTGCACGCCGCTTCATGGAACCGGCGGCAGCCCTGTCCAAAGCATCCTTAACAAAATGGGCTTTACGGCTTTCCGGATGGTTGCAGAACAGGAACAACCTGATCCGGAGTTTCCGACGGTGAAATCCCCGAACCCGGAAGACCCGGAGTCGTTTGCGCTTGCTTTAACACTGGCAAAGAAGACACGGGCGGACCTGGTACTGGCCACTGATCCGGATGCAGACCGCCTCGGAGCATATGCCTTGGACAGAAATGGTCAATATTGCCGTTTTACCGGTAATCAGATTGGCGTAATCCTGGCGTATTATATCCTGGATCAAAGAAGACGAAACCACAGACTGCCGGACAATGGCGTGATCGTCAAGACGATAGCCTCTACGGACCTAGCCGAAGCAGTTGCGGCTGATTTTGGCGCCAAAACAGTGAATGTACTGGTCGGCTTTAAATATATTGGAGAAAAGATCAAAGAGATGGAAGCACAGGGCTGGGGGACATTTTTGTTTGGCTTTGAAGAAAGCCATGGTTACCTGGCTGGTACGTATACCAGAGATAAGGATGCAGTCCAGGCTTCTGCGCTGCTGGCTGAGGCGGCATTGTATTACAAGCAGATAGAGAACAAAACCTTGCCGGATATATTGGCGGAACTCTTTGCGCGTTACGGCACTTTCCTCGACGAACAGGTTGCTTTTGCGCTGAGCGGCAAAGAAGGCCGGGAGCGGATTGCCGCTGTAATGGACAGACTGCGGACGGCAAAGCCGCTTTCTGTTGCGGGGCTCAGCGTACGGTTTATTGATGACTATCAGCAAAATGTCCGGTGGGATGCGCTGGAGAACAAGACGGAAGAAATCGATCTTCCCCGGGAAAATGCGCTTCGCTTTTCCTTTGAAGGGGGAGGCTATGTCATGGCAAGACCTTCCGGTACAGAACCAAAAATACGTTTTTACTTCTGTATCAAAGGTTCTACCAGGGCTGAAGCGGATGCTGCCTTGGCCCGTGTCAAAGGGGAAGTCTTCGCCCTGATTAATGACCTGATGGTTTGATTGTGGTAGAATACAGGAAAGACAGCAATGAACAATTACGATACATGAACCATGTTTGGATATACCTGGTGAATGAACGAATCAGGGTAAGAACGGTCTAAAAAAGTCTGAATGGAATTTGTCGGCGGGATGCCGTCGTATCTTTGGTTTGCCCTGAATACGGCAGCGGCTGAAATGGATAAATCGAAGGTCATGAATAGAATTACAATCCATGTCACAAGGGTACTCATCTTCATGGGAAAGTTTTCGATTCTTTTACTGATAAATGGGTAAATATACTTAATGAAGACAACACCCAGGATTCCCCAAAAAAATGAGTATGCCAGCGATGTCCTGCCAAGTATATCGAGCATAGAATAACTGTAGTCCCAGGATATAAAACCAAAAGCATATTCCTGTATCAGACTGCAGATAAGTTCATACAAGCATCCTATAAAAGCGCTTATAAAAAATAAGGACCATTTATTTTTGAAATTTGTTCTTTGCAGCAGCAAAATAACAATAACGGCTGCAAAACCGTAGATCTGACTGAAAGGACCATAAATCAGACCTGACCGGCTTTCGATATATCCATGCAGAATAAAACAGTAGATGGATTCAAAAACAAAACCAAGGATAGAAGCAATAAAAAATAGCCAAACCATTTTGTGAAAATGATAGGGTGTTTTCTTCATATCAAACGCTCCTAACGTTAGGTAATGTGATACAGGAGTCATTCAACAAAGAAATTTGGAAAACCGAAAATCTGGAATTAATTATAGCATTTCATTACATAAATTGTAAGAATGATATAACCGTGGTTGTCTGAATGATCAGTTTACAGAAAATTGTCAAGTGAATGGAGGTAAAGGGCTTGCAACACTATCTTGTCTCTCCGGAGGGCTTGAAAGAAATAGAATCACAACAGATTCCGGCAGAGGGAAAGTTTAGCATAACCCTCTTCAATGCTGAGGAATGGAAGCTCCTAAACGGGCACTTGGCATTTGCCGGATCTGCAGAGATCGACCGTGTTCTGGGAAAACTGAATCCGCAAGGGAATAGCTTTAATCAAAGATTTGAACGTCTGCACCCTTCTCTGTTTTTTATTGGTTACAGCGATTTTGCTGATGACACCAAAGAATTTGCGATTTACTTTTTTCTGTCGGCGAATGATATGACGATACTGCGCAATGACCGGCTTGAGCTGTCGCAGATCAATGACTGGGCCCGGAGAGGGCTGCTTACGACACCTTCCGATCTGGCGCAGCTCCTCGGCATGGAAATACTGGAACACCATCAGCGCCAGCTGGAATTACTGGAAGATGATGTGGACCGGATTGAAGAAAATATCTTGGAAACTCCTGAAAGATGGCAAAGAAGTGAAATTATCAACCTTCACAAAAAAATACTCGGATTAAAGAAGTCACTGAATGCACATCAGACAATTTTCAGCAGACTGGCAGCCATGGATAATCATGATCAGGGGAAACCATCGTGGAAAGACCTGGTTGCCGATACCCAGCAGAAACTTGAAAATGCACGGCAGACCCATGAGCTGATTGAAATCCTAATGGAAGCCTACCAGCAGGCTATTGACAACCGGGCCAATGATATTATGAAAGTTCTGACGCTTCTGGCCACGATCCTGCTGCCGATTAATCTGGTTACCTCTTTCTTTGGAATGAATTTTGAAGCAATGCCGCTGATTCACTCGCCTTTGGGGATGCCGCTATTTTTCGGTGTATCCGTGTTAATTGTGACAGCCGTACTTATCCTGTTTTGGCGTAAACACTGGCTGAGATGAAATCCGATGCACGTATGGAACCCCAAATCCATTCATTGAGAAAAAACAACCATTGAGGTTGTTTTTTTTACATTCTGTAGAAAATTCTCCCAAAAGAAGACTTAATGAGATAATCTGATAGCATGACAATGCAATTGGAAGAAGCATACAATAGCTTTTACTGAAAAGTAAAGGTTTATATAGGGGGTCATATCATGAATTTATTTGATCGAAAAGATGATCATGTTTTTTTAGACAACCATAAACTGAGTCAAAAAAGTAAATTTATTATCTACTTATTATTTATTGGGGTCCTGACTTTGGTGCTGCTTTTTGGTAATTTAAATACAGCTCCGGGAATTATTATGGGGAGTATAATGGCTGTTGTCACGTTGCTGATGCCGCTGATCTTTGGGTATACCGGCCTTATGGTTACGCTGATATACAGCATCATAGGGATCACTGCTCCGTTCAGATTCGGAATAATGCAAGGTGACCCATATTATTTTGCGATTGCCGTATTTATCCTGGCTAACTTTTTGGGATCTACGATTATTGCCGTTGAAGTTGAACGTAATAAGAAGACTCAGAAAATACTTGAGACCCTCTCTGTAACAGACGGTCTGACAGAGATCTACAATCACAGGTACTTTCAGCAAAGGCTTGACGAAGAGATTGCGAGGGCCACCAGAGCAAATCGTACGCTTGTCTTATGTATGATCGATATTGACAACTTTAAGATGTACAATGATTCCTATGGCCATTATTTCGGTGATGAAATACTAAGAAAAACTGCCGGGCTGATCCAAAACACAACAAGAAAATCAGATATTGCCTGCCGCTACGGCGGGGACGAATTTGCAGTAATTTTACCTGATTCCGGCGTCGAAGAAGTCCATTTTGTCATGGAAAGACTCAAAGAAGCATTTTACAGTCTGCGATTTTCTTTCCCGGATTGTCACGTTACAAAAACCTTGACGCTTTCGGTCGGTTTCTCAATTTTTCCTGATCTGGCTGAAAATAAAGATCAACTGATTACCCAGGCGGACGCTGCCCTTTACCGGGCTAAATATCAAGGCAGAAACACAATCCAGCTCTATCAGGATACCCTAAGAGCAAACCCGCTCAGCTAGTACAAAAATGAATATTTACCGTTTCCTTCAATAACTGAAGAATTCCCCAGCGCTTGGGAATTCTTCAGGTCCAGAAATTATTTCGTACTAAGTCCTGTAAGCTGGCGATGAAAGAAGAAAATTGGACATTCAACTGAGAAAAGGATGTAAAAAAGGAATAAAAAAGAAAATGTCGAATATGAAAATTATTCATTTTCTGGTCCGGACAGATAAAAAAGAAAGGAAGATATGGCTAGAATACTTTTGGTTGATGATGAACCGATGGTGCTCAACGCTTTAAAGCGTATCCTGCATTCCCGGGGATACGAGCTGTTTGCCGCAACGACCTCGGAAGAAGCGCTGGATTTTTTGCAGAAAAGCGCGATAGACGTGATTATTTGTGACCAGAATATGCCGGGAATGCTGGGTATTGATCTGTTAAAGCGTTCAAGAGAAGAGTACCCGGATGCCGTCAGAATTCTGATCACTGGTTCGTCAGACATTAATGTTGCAATTTCAGCAATTAATGAAGGCAGTATTTATTATTACCTCGCCAAGCCCTGGAAAAACGAAGAAGTCATTTCAGTGGTCGAAAAAGCCCTTGCCGATAAACCTGAACACTTCTATCCGGTGGAACGCAAAATGGAACAGGAGATCAAAAAAATCCCTGTATGGGAAGATGACACCATTATTCTGATCGACCTGTCGGAGGTTATTTATTTAACGGCAGCTGAAGGGGATATCGTTGTTATCACCGAAAAAGGAAGATATCAAAGTCCTGACTCTTTAAATTCGTGGGAGAAGAAGCTTGGATCCGGCAGCTTTTTTCGGTGCCATCGAAGCTATATTGTCAATATCAATAAAATTGAAAAAATCAGTCCTTGGTTCAATAGTGCATATAATTTAAAGTTGAAGGACACGAAAGAAACTATTCCTGTCAGCAGAAACTCCACTAAAAAGCTAAAAAATTTATTTGGGTTATAAAATAAAAAGTATAGGAACCGATTATGAATCAATATCTGAAAAAAAGAACAATACCTGGTGTTTTATCCGCTCTTCGTGAAACGGAAGATGATAACCTGACAAGCTATTATGAAAATACCATGGTCAGTATGTATATGTCTGTGCTGCTCTTTCTGGCAGCATTTGTCAGTTTTTTCCCCCGTTATTTTTATCTTGCCAGTGACTGGCAGACGTGTTTTGTAGACAGTTTGGTTTTGCTGGCTTTGGCTCTGGGATTTAACGTTGTTCCGAAATTGGACTTTGAGATGAGATATGCTACCTGGATGATCTCGGGGCTGACCGCCCTGACACTTCTGTTTTTAACGGTCAGAATGTATGATCTCATCGGACCGGCTTTGTACACCTTTGCGTATATGCAGCTCATACTGGCCATGATCCGGGTTACCCGGGTTATGATGGTCACAACAACGGTCGCCATACTGTTTTCGATAGGCTATGTGATTTTCCATTCCTATCATGTTCAGCTTTACCAGATGACGACATTGTCTTATGTTTTCCAGCTGATCCTGTTTATAATTCTAGTGGTCGTTATGGCGGCCGTAAATAATGTCAGTATCGGCCGTTACCGCAGGCTGGAAAAACAGCTTCAGGAAGCAATCCGCCAGAATGAAAAAATTACCGGATTATTTAAACAAAACGTTGCTTCAGATGAGGAATTGAAAACAACGATTAGCCGTTTAAAGAGAACGCAGGAACAGCTTGTCCAGCAAGAGAAGCTTGCTGCGATTGGACAGCTGGCTGCCGGGGTTGCTCATGAAATCAATAATCCGCTTGGTTATGTTTCCAGTAACTTTGAGACCTCTCGTCTTTATTTTAATCAGTATACGAATATGATCAGCGCTTATCACAGCTTTTTGGAGCAGCTACGCCCAAGTGAGAAGGATTTGCTTGCCTCGCAGATAGAAAACTTGAGAAAGCTTGAAGAAACCAACAACCTGAAATATATCTCAACAGACCTGGAAGATTTATTTTTTGATATTGAGGATGGCCTCAAACGGATCAGCGAAATTGTAACCGGACTTAAAACCTTTTCCAGAGCGGATCAAGGCAACGAGTTCGAAGATTATGATCTGAATAACGGATTGAAAAATACGCTTTTGGTGGCCAGAAATGAGATTAAGCACCATGCCAGGGTAATCGAACTGTTTGGGGAGCTTCCTTTGGTCCAGGCGAAGGGCAATCAGATCAATCAGGTGCTCTTGAACATCATCCTGAATGCAGTCTACGCCATAAAAACAAAAGAACCGAAGACACTTGGCTCTATCATGGTTAGTACAGAAGTCGCGGGTGATTTTGTGCGGTGTCAGATTGAAGACAATGGGACAGGGATCAATAAGGAAAACCTGAAAGAGATTTTCAATCCATTTTTTACGACAAAGCCTGTTGGTCAGGGTACAGGCCTTGGGCTCAGTATTGCCTACGATATTGTTGTCAATACGCACGGGGGGCAGATTTCAGTTCAAAGTACGCCGGGCGTAAGTACGAGGTTTATAATCCTGCTGCCTGTCAGACAGCAGCCGGAAGCCGAAACAGGTGAAGAAAATGAATGAAGCGATTTTGTTTGTAGATGATGAAAACGCAATTTTGCGGGCGCTGAACAGGGTTTTTTTTGGCAGCGGCTACGAAGTTCTTACTGCGGGAAGCGGTGAAGAGGCTCTGGAGATTCTTCAAAGGAAGAAAATTGATCTTCTTGTAACAGATGTCAAAATGCAGGGTATGGACGGCTTTCAACTTTTAACACAAGTCAAAGAAAAATATCCGTCTACAATCAGATTAGTTCTTAGCGGGCACGTCGATAAAAACATACTTCTGAAAATACAGCAAAGTTGTCTGGCCAAACATTATCTGTTTAAGCCATGGCAAAACAAGGATCTGCTTAGGACCATCGAACAAATTTTCGAAGTGGAAAAGATCTTGAAGAACCGAAATCTGCTGGAAGTGATCAATAAAATTGAATTTCTGCCATCGCCTCAGAATGTCTTCAATAAATTTAATTTTCTGATCGAACAGGATGCGGACATGAAGGAAATTGCCAAAACGATTGAAAGTGATCCTTCCATAACGGCAAAAGTATTACAGGTGGCAAACTCTTCCCACTTAGGAGTAAAAACAGGTTCGGTCATCCAGGCTATTAATTATTTGGGACTGACGGATGTCAAGAATATTGTTTTGAGTGCCTGTCTGCATCAGGAAACCAAAGGGGAAAAGAATGCGCGTTACCATAGAGATATCGCGAGGCTTTGGCTCCATGCCGTAACGACCAATACCATCCTGAATGTTTTTTACCAGAAGATTCATCATAAGAAAATGCCTGAATCGAGTTCAATGGC
The DNA here is from genome assembly GCA_009910795.1 of Dehalobacter sp. CP. Next base: position 38,328 of record VMEE01000018.1, read on the forward strand.
CGGATTGCTGCATGATGTCGGCAAAGTGGTTCTGCTGAATAATTTCTGGTATGAATATATGCGGACAGTTGAGAAGAACGTGGGCAACCGGGATTTATTCCACTATTATGAACAAATAGAATTTACGGATATATCTCATGGGGAGATTGGCGGTCATCTGCTGGATTGGTGGGAGCTTCCGTACTCGATCGTGGAGTCTGCACTATTTCACCACTGTCCGCTTGATGAAAGGGTCATCGACAAGGAAATGGTTGCCTTGGTGCATCTTGCCGATATCTATTCCTGGAAAAGCATCTATAAGCCGGAGTCTGTAAACGTCGATTTGCAGGTGCTTGATTTCCTGGGTATTAACAAAGATGATCCTGATCGTTTTTTGGACGAAGCCGGAATTCGCCATCCAATGTAAAAAAACAACCATTCAGGTTGTTTTTTTACATTCTGCGGCAAATTGTCCGCCAAGACGAAATGACGTGGTATGCTATTGCCAGAAGCGAGTTACAAGGAAAGGCGGGAGAAGTTCTAATGAGCTGCGTTCATGATGTCGTCATCTATTTTGAAGAGGGAAGCAAGACACAGGATTGTAAAGCTTTAGCCGTGATTTCCAGCTTGAAAAAGATCGCAAACATCATTGAGTTTTATCCGAAAGATATCGGCAGCAATCACCAGAGTGCAGAAATCATCAAGGAAGAAGGGTTAAGAATTAGGTTTTCTACGGAATGCAATCTCGAAAAAATCCAAAAATTCTTCTTTGAAACCATCTCCCTGAATGATTACGAATGGGGGACTTCAGACCACTAGGATGCGTTATCCCGCAATATCCGTGTCTTCTGAGAACTGGCTGTTATATAATTCGGCGTAGAATCCGCCTTTAGCCAGCAGTTCTTTGTGATTGCCTGTTTCAATGATACTGCCGTTATTCATGACCAGAATAAGTTCAGCATCGCGTATGGTGGAAAGCCTGTGCGCAATTACAAAATTCGTCCGGCCTTTCATCAGGTTCTTCATTGCTTTCTGGATCAATACTTCAGTCCGGGTGTCCACGCTACTGGTTGCTTCATCGAGAATCAATATTGCCGGATTGGCCAAAATAGCCCGGGCGATAGTGAGCAGCTGCTTCTGTCCCTGCGAGATATTGGTCGCTTCCTCATTCAGAATCGTATCGTAGCCATCAGGAAGTGTCCGGATAAAATGGTCGGCATGGGCTGCTTTGGCAGCCTGGACAATTTGTTCCATCGTCGCGCCTTCTTTGGAGTAGGTGATATTGTCTTTAATGCTGCCGTTAAACAGCCAAGTGTCCTGAAGAACCATCCCAAAGAGTTTACGCAGCTCGCTGCGCGGCATATCCTTAATGTCCACACCGTCAATACTGATTTTGCCCGAGTTGATCTCGTAAAAGCGCATCAGGAGGTTGACCAGAGTCGTTTTGCCGGCGCCGGTCGGTCCGACGATGGCGATGGTATCTCCCTGCCTTACTTCAAGGTTCATATCTTCAATCAGCGGGACATCTTCTGTATAACGGAAGCTGACATGGTCGATGCGGATATTTCCTTTGGGCATATCCAGAATCACAGCTTCAGGACTGTCGGGAATTTCTTCCTGTTCGTCCAGAACCTCAAAGACGCGTTCGGCGCAGGCAATAGTAGACTGGATAACGTTGGCGATATTGGCGGTTTGGATGATCGGCATCGTAAATGACCGTGAATATTGGATAAAGGCCAGGATATCACCTAATCCTAATAGATTGCGCGTGATCCAGATGCCCCCGACGATGCTGATGCCGACATAACTGAGATTACTGATAAAGTTCATCAGCGGGAACATAATCCCGGAAACGAACTGGGCTTTCCAACCTGCGCCATAAAGCCGGTTATTGATGGATTCGAATTTTTCGATGGCATCCTTTTCATGGCCAAAAGCCTTAACGATCTTATGCCCGGTGTACATCTCTTCGACATGGCTGCTGAGATCCCCCAGCTCTTTTTGCTGGACGGCAAAGTATTTCTGGGACTTCTTGGCGATCATTGTGGTGGACAGCATATACAGCGGCAATGAGGCGATAATAATCAAGGTGAGAACCGGACTGATTGTGAGCATCATGATAATATAACCTATGATTGTTATCACGGAGGTAATGATTTGGGTTAAGCTTTGCTGTAGGGTAGTGGCAATGGTGTCGATATCGTTGGTCACACGGCTTAAGATATCGCCATAAGGGTGCATATCGTAATATTTTAAGGGCAATTTTGCCAGCTTATTATCGACTACCCGGCGCAGATCCCGGACTGTACGCTGGGAAACGCCTGACATCACAAGACCCATGATCAGGCTGAACAAGGCGCTGATAAGATACATGCCGATCAGGATCAAGGCGATCATGCCGATATAATGGAAATCATATTCACCGTTCGTTTCTCTGATCGCTGTAATGGCGCCGCTGATTTGATCACCGGTAAGCGCAACATTTTGCTGAGTATTCGGCATATCCAAGCCTGTCGCGCCGGTTGCGGACATCTTTTTCCCTAAATCAATAATCTTTTGGCAAACATCCGCTTTTTCTTCAGCATTCGTCACCGAACTCAGCATCGGTAATTGCAGAAATGTTTTGATCGTATCTATGCTGTCCGCATCAATCTTTTTAACCGTCCCGTCCTGCGTATTGTTGGGACTGCTTTCTCCCATATTTGGCAGTGCATTGAGGAGATCCAACATTTTAATAACGGTATTGGCTTTTTCCTGCGGATCTTGAAGTGTATTGATTGCAGGCAGCGTGATCAGCGCTTTGACTGTATTCAAAGATTCAGGGTTGGTGGGTTTACTGGTTGCGGGGTTTGCAATCTGCTTACTGATCTGGTCGACTGTTTTCAGCTGGACATCGGCCATCTGGGTATAAATGCTGTTAACGCCCTTTTCCTGCGCCTCGGACATTTTTTGCAGCATCATTCTTGCCATATAAGCATCCTGCAGTTTGTTGATTGCTTTACTGCTTACCTTAGGAGCTGCAATTGTAAAAGATGTACTGGCGATGGCAAAGATCAATACAACAATTAAATGGACTTTATGCGGTTTTAAATACCGAATGAGCCTTGCCAGACTTCCGCGGAAATTCTTGGCTTTTTCTACGGGAGCACCAAAGTGGCTGCCCGGTCCCCCCGGTCCTCCCGGTCCTATTCGACCTTGCCGATTGCGTATCGTGTTTTGGTTTTTATTTTCTCCGCTCATGCGATTTCCTCCTCTGACAGCTGGGATGAGACAATTTCACGGTAGACTTCGCAGCTGTTCAACAGCTCCTTATGCTTCCCAATGCCTGCAATTTGACCATTGTCCAAGACAATGATTCGATCCGCGTCCATGACGGTGCCTACTCTTTGGGCGATAATAAGGACGGTTGCCTCAGCAATCTCCTGTTTCAGCGCTGCTCGCAGACGCGCATCCGTTTTAAAATCCAGGGCAGAAAAACTGTCGTCAAAAATATAGATTTCCGGCTTGCGGACCAAGGCCCGCGCAATAGCCAACCGCTGTTTCTGACCGCCGGAAACATTGGTTCCGCCTTGGGCGATGACATGGTCATACCCACCGTCCATTTTGGTGATAAATTCAGCGGCCTGGGCAACTTCTGCAGCATGCTGAATTTCTTCTTCAGTGGCCTGTTTGCTGCCAAACTGGATATTCTCGGCAATCGTTCCCGAAAAGAGGACCGCTTTTTGCGGCACAAAACCAATTTTCTGACGAAGGTTTTCCTGGGATATATCCCGGACATCCACACCGTCGATTAGGACGGAGCCGCTGTCGACATCATAAAACCTTGGTATTAGGTTGATAAGTGTTGATTTCCCTGAACCGGTGCTGCCAATAATCGCTGTGATCTCACCAGGCCGGGCGGCGAAAGATATATCCCGGATAGCGGGTTCTTCTGCGCCGTGGTAACTAAAGGTGACATCCTTGAATTCCACATAGCCTTTACCGGTGAAAGTATCCTTCAGGTCCTTGGCATCTTCAATTTCAGGTACGGTTTCCAGGACTTCATTGATTCTGACAGCTGCAGCCTGAGACCGGGGAACCATAATGAACATCATGGCCAGCATCAGCATGGACATCATGATCTGCATCGCATACTGCGTAAACGCGGAAAGGGCTCCCAGGTCCATATCGCCGATACTGATGCGGATGCCTCCAAACCAAAGGATTGCCAGTGAAGTTAAGTTCATAATCAGCATAATCGTCGGCATCATAAATGCCATGATTTTATTTACTTTAATGTAGTTTTCTGTGAGATCCACGTTGGCGGCGTCAAAACGCTTCTTTTCATGTTCGATCGTATCAAAGGCGCGGATGACCCGGACGCCGGTAAGTTTTTCCCTGAGTACCAGGTTGATCCTGTCAATTTTTACCTGAACCAATCGAAACAGCGGTATCATTTTGGAAGCAATCATCACAATGACAATTGCCAGAACCGGTATGGCGACAGCAAGAACCCAAGTAAGGGCCTTATCTTCCCGGTAAGCCAGGATGATTCCGCCGATCGCCATGATCGGGGCGCTGATCATCAGGCGCATAATCATGATGGTAACCGTCTGGACCTGGTTGATGTCATTTGTCGTCCGGGTAATGAGTGTCGCGGTACCGATTTTATCAAATTCATGTAGAGAAAAGCTTTCGATTCTCCCGAAAATCTTGCTCCGCAAAACGGTCCCTAACCCTACGGCAGCCTTGGCGGATAAAAAGCTGGCCAGGATGGAGAATACAGCGGCTGCTCCGGCGACCAGAAGCATGATTCCTCCTATATGCAAAATCCTCTGCGTATCACCATTCATGACACCGTCATTGATGATATCTGACATCAGCGTAGGCAGATACAGATCACCGAGCGTTTGAAGAAAAACGAGGATCAATACGCCGTAAACCAGATGTCTAAAAGGTTTTAAATAACGGTATAATTTCAACATAACCCAAAATCCTTTCTCACTTATAATGTTTGGAGTGTCTTTTGTTTAAGAAGATCAGGTACATCATTGCCCCAGGATCTTCTTTAAAGCAGTCAAACCCTCTAATATTTTTCTCATATCTTCAGGGGTAGCTCTGCTCAGTATTTTCTGCAAGTCTTTTTCGGCTTGGTGATGAAATTCCCGGTGAAAGTCAACATACTTTGGACTCACTTTAACATAGACAATGCGTCTGTCCTGTTCGCTTCTGGTCCGAATGACCAAATCATGCTTTTCCAGACGGTCAATAATACCTGAGATCGTGCTGTTGGAAAGATGCAGTTCGCTACTTATTTCGGATATCTTCATTTCACCGCGTTTTATCAGAGTGCTCATCACCATGCCTTGCGGCATCGTTAAACCGTTGCATTCAAAACTTTTACGCATTGTTTTCTTCAGAGATCTCCCAATTTCGGAAAAAAGTTGTACAATTTCCACTTCGCTGGGGTTATTTTGCATAGAAACAGGCCTCCTTAAACCCGTATTAAAAATACTAATATTTCTCATGCAAATGTTTCGCATAGAAATTATTATATTGATCCGGGAAAATGTTGTCAACTATATTTCGAAGACTATTTTGTCTTATTTTCACGTCCATGGGTTGGACAAATGCCGAACGAAGATCATTCCTGAGCGAAGTGCCTTGTTTATATCATAACCATAATACCGTTATGCAAAATTCTAATCAAGTTTTAATCCTGAATTAAGCATAGTCTCATTTGACGTTATTACAATAGAGCTATAGTTTAGAAATGGAGATGAAAAATGATGAGTATCAGCATGGAACAAATTGATGAGATGAGAAAAAGGACCAACTGCAGTTATCAGGAAGCCAAAGAACTATTGGAAAAGTATAATGGGGATTTGATTGATGCGATCATTGCCTTTGAAAAAATGCATGGGAATAAATCAAATTCAAATTCCAATCAGAAAACCTGTCAAAAAGAACAGAGCTTTGGTAAAAAAGTGAAAGCACTGCTTCAAAAAGGCTGCGTCACAAGATTTATTATCGAAAAGGATCAGAACATTATCCTGAATATACCGATCATTATTCTGATTGTGGCGGTGTTGATCACAATGCCGATCATAGGGCTGTATGTTGCAGCTTTTATCCTGCTGTACGTAATGGGCTACCGGATTAGGATCAGAAAGGAAAAGGGGCAGGATGTTAATATCAACGAGTTTGTCGACGGTATTGGCAGCAAAGTGAGAACCGCGGCTGATAAAATGAGGGAAAAGCCTGCTGCAGAACAAGAAAACAGTCCGCAGGATGAAGCCGGCCCCAAGAATGAAGATAAAAAAGAAGACGGCTACAATGAGATTACGATTGGTTAGTACCGATGAATGGTCAGGGTGCCAGTGGTGAGATAGGAGCTGATGAGAAATGAACCTGTGTTGTTTGCAGGTTCATTTCCGATTATAATGGAGTCGTCGTAATACTTTGATTGAGGGCGGAGGAAAGGATGAAAACCAGAATTCTGGTCATTGAAGATGAAGTGAAAATAGCCAGGTTCCTGGAGCTGGAGCTTGCCCATGAAGGTTATGAGGTAGAGCTTGCTCACGACGGAAGAGAAGGCTATGAAAAAGCAGTCTTGGGAAAAGCAGATTTGATCATTCTGGATCTGATGCTTCCCGGACTTAGCGGTATTGAAATCTGCCGGAGAGTAAGGCGTGAATCGGACATCCCGATCATTATGCTGACTGCCAAAGATGATGTTTCCGATAAAGTAATGGGACTTGACAGCGGGGCGGACGACTATATGACCAAGTCATTTGCTATTGAAGAGCTGCTGGCGAGGATCAGAGTGATCCTGAAGCGTAAAGGAAAAAAGGAAGATCAGAATAATGTGATCACGGCCGGGCCGTTGATTTTGTATAAGGATGAATATCGGGTTACCTATCAGGGGGTAGACATATCCCTCTCCAAGAAAGAATTTGAGCTTCTAAAATATTTGATGGAGAATAAAGGCATTGTATTGTCGCGCGAAAAAATTCTTGATCATGTCTGGGGATATGACTACTATGGAGACACCAATGTCACCGATGTCTATGTCAAGTACCTGCGCAATAAAATTGACCAGAAATATGATGTCGTACTGATTCACACCGTAAGAGGGGTCGGGTATCTTTTTAAATATGAAGACGAAAAATAAAGCGGATAAGGGCATATCCAAAAACATCCTCAAGGTGATCCTTTTCCCGGTTTATCTTTTTATGCTTCTTTATGCGTTTATCCAGGAAAAGATCGCTTATTCCATTCGCTTAAAGCTTTCCTTGCGGTATACAGGCATACTTTTGCGGACAGTGCTGGGAGCCGGTCTTATCGTTATCCTGGTTTATGGCGGATTTAGAATCCAGGAAACGGTTAAGCAGGACTATTTGGAGATCCAGAAGATGCTCAGCACGGACAGCAGCGGTTTTTTAGAACTGGAAACCTATTCCCGGGAGCATCAGACCCCGCTTCGTATCTATGAATCCAATCAGCAGACGCTTATGGCTACGGACCAAAATTTGAGGGAATATGGTTCTGAGTACTGGCTCGGCTTGGCCGAGGATCAAGGAAACATCTACGTATCCGTAAACAGGGATTTTGAAATAGCCGGAACTAGCGGCAGGATAATTATCTTTTCCAACATTCAGGATGAGATTACGGATATCCTGTTCATCGCCAGGATTATGCTTTTTGTCTTTGTACCGTTCTTGTTCCTGGCTCTGATTGCGATTGCCGTATCAGGAAGAGGAATTTTTGAACCCATACGCGAAATGACCCAGACGGTAAAGGTAATTTCTGAACAGAATTTAAATTTAAGACTCAATGTAAGCGGGTCAAAAAATGAACTGAAGGAACTGGCGCTTACTTTTAATGAAATGATGAACAGAATAGAGGATCAATATAATAGGCAGAAACAGTTTGTATCCGATGCTTCGCATGAGCTAAGGACACCGATTGCCGTGATACAGGGCTATGCGGTCATGCTGGACCGCTGGGGGAAAAACGATCAGGAAGTTCTTCAGGAATCAATAACGGCTATCAAAAATGAAGCCGGGAATATGCAGGAGCTGATTGACAAACTGCTGTTTCTTGCCAGGCATGACAACAGTACGCTCGCCTATCAAAAGGAAGACTTCAGCCTCACGGAAATGCTCCAGGAAGTCATCAGAGAGACCCAGATCATCGATTCCGGGCATCAAATTAACAATGAACTTAACCAGGAGATATCTATGTTTGGCGATCGAAACCTGATGAAACAGGCCTGTCGGATCTTTATGGACAATGCGATGAAATATACACCGGCTGGCGGAAAGATCACAGTTTGTCTTAGCAAAGAAGGGGAGTCCATTGCGATAAGTATTAAGGATACCGGCGCAGGTATGACAAATGAAGAGTTGAAGCACATCTTTGACCGTTTCTACCGCTCCGACCAGTCCAGAACGAAGGAGCGGGGCGGTTATGGCTTGGGACTCGCGATTGCCAAGATCATTATCCTGGGCCACAATGGTAGAATCACAGTCCGAAGCAAAGTTGGAGAAGGCTCTGAATTTATTATCCTGCTCTCCTAGCACAACGATTACGTGATTTACAATAGTACGAACCCGGGAGATATAGGGGGAGACATATGTCTTTCCTTTTTATTATGCATAAAGTAATTAATAGAAATATTGGAAAATTAAGGTTGCAATTTACTTGGCTTCTGAATAAGATATCTCGAAATCAGTTCTTAAGAAGTTAAGATACGAGGAGGGGGAAAAATATGTACGGTTCTTATGGTTATGGCCGCGGCTGCGGAATGGGTGCCGGAGTTGGCATAATCGCTATTGCAGTACTGATCCTGATTGCTCTGGGCGTTATTTTCTAAATTGAATTTTGGCATGCAGCGTTTATCAGATATTCTTTGGCCAGGAGGTGAAAAACATGGCAGTTGGAGCAGGTACTTTCGGCGGAACATTCGGCGGCGGCGGTTGCCTCTGCGGCATCGCAATCGTAGTGGTTATCATTCTCCTCTTAATTGCAATGGGGATCGTTTTCTAAATGATCTGAATAACATTTTTCTTATTCAATCTAAGATGGTCGGGTAATCAACGATTCTTCGATAGACAGAAAGACAGCATGAGCCATAAGCGCCACGCTGTCTTTCTGACCTTCTGCAGCAACTTCAAGGAAAATGTAAAAAATGCCTAATATTGTCGAAATAAATTGCTTATCACATTTTCAAATGTTAGAATATGACTCAGGGCGTCCTATTTTTTTGATTTACAGGTTTTTAGAAAGTTTACTACCTAATTATATGGCTTAAAAATTACACGTAATAGGGATTTTGTTAAAGGAATTTCCGGAAAAATAAAGAATTAATGTTCCATGATTAACCTATTTGGTTGTAATTTAGCATGTATCTGCGAAAATGAGATTAATGCCTATACGCAATTGATCTCGGGAAAAAGAAAAAGCAGTTTGGCCAGGTTGAAGTACATAGATGATGTAAAAAGATCTTTACTGGGAGAACTGCTCATTCGCAAAATCGTCAGGGAAAATTATTTTCGAGGAAATGCTGAAATTTCTTTTGGTGTAAACGATTATGGCAAGCCTTATGTTAAAGACCTGGATGCATTTCATTTCAGTGTTGCCCATTCCGGAGAATGGGTTCTTTGTGCGACAAGCAGCCAAGAAGTAGGTGTTGATCTCGAACAAATCAGACCGGTTGACCCAGAGATCGCCAGGCAGCATTTTACCGAACAAGAGAACATTTACTTAACGGGGCTTAGCCTGGACAGGAAAACAGAATATTTTTTTAAACTTTGGACGCTTAAAGAAAGCTATTTTAAAGCAAAGGGTACAGGCCTTGCGGGTAATCTTAAAGAAGCTGATTTTTCCAGCATGGCCGGAGCCAGTTTTTCTTATCCGAATGAAGGGCTGTACTTTCATATTTATCCATTTGATCCGGGTTACGCTGTGGCAGCATGCGGCTGCGAAAAAGAATTCAGCCCCAAGGTTCATGTAGTAAACATCCGATATTCAGACTTTTGAGCTTCTCTGAATACACGTACCTTGTCGATCAAGTCGACAGGGTATGGGAAAATTTGCAGATCTATGGAGGGCCGCTGTTTTATGGTCGAGTATTATCCGTTATCAATCCCGCAGAGAGGTATTTGGTATTTAGAGAAACTCCATCCAGGCACCAGCATTGGCAATATTGCTTCAACCCTGAAGATTAAAGACAGCATAGATTTCCGGCTTCTCGAAAAGGCCATCAACCTTGTAATCGAGAAAAATGAAGCGCTCAGGCTCAGGTTTAGGGAAAAGGACGGACAGGTATTCCAATATGTTGCCAAATTTGCATATACGAAAATAGATTTCTTTGATTTCAGCGAGGGCGGCCTCAAACGGCTGTATGCCTGGGATCAGGGGGAAACCAAAAAGCCATTTACCATTAACGACAGCCCACTGGTTTATTTTTCTATCATTAAAATCAGCGAAAAAGAGAATGTGATATACTGCAAAATCCACCATCTGATTTCTGATGGGTGGACTGTTGTTTATATAGGCAATAAAATTATGGAGAATTACAATATGCTGGAAGAAGGTGTTTCCTCTGAGCAGGAAAATGATCCTTCTTATTTAGAATATGTCAATAGTGAGCTTGAATATCTGCATTCTCCAAAGTATATCAAAGATAAGGAATACTGGGAAAATGTTTTTACGGATACCCCGGAGATGACCACGCTGAAAAGCAAAGCAGCCAAGATGAACCATACTGAAGCAGTCAGAAAAACGTTTAAAATTCCCAATAAATTATCCAGAAAAATTTCCCAATACTGCCTAGAAAATAAAACATCGGTTTTTACCCTTTATATTTCTGCACTTTGTATCTATATTAACAGAATCTCCAATAAAGAAGATATCGTACTTGGAGTACCTGTTCTGAACCGTGCCAATGCCCGGGAAAAGAAAACAGTTGGTATGTTTATCAGCACAATACCGCTAAGGATTAATATCGATAACGATACGAATTTCCAGGATTTCTGCCATAAGCTGACCAGAAATTGGATGGAAATTCTGCGCCATCAAAAATATCCGTATGATGAAGTTCTGAAACATGTCAGAAAATATAACAGAAGTATCGAAAAATTATATGAGATTGCCGTATCTTACCAAAATGCCAAATTTGTCAAGAACAGTGATATTACTAGCTGTGAGGGCAGATGGCACTTTTGCGGTCACCAGACAGAAGCGCTTTACATTCATATCAACGAGCGGGAAGACGACGGCAATATCATTATTGATTATGATTATCTGACGGATCTCTTCTATAGTAAGGAAATTGAATTTATTCATGAGCATGTGCTGAGGATTCTTTGGCATGCACTGGACAATTCTGTGAAAAAAATCTCCGGACTAGAGATGATTTCGGAGAAGGAAAAGCAGAGAATCCTGTATGAGTTCAATGACACCGGATTACTCTTCCCTCACAATAAAACGGTTGCCCAGTTATTCGAAGAACAAGCAGAAAAAACGCCGGCCAAGACAGCATTGATTTTTGAGGAGAGCAGTATTTCCTATTATGAGTTGAATCAAAGAGCGAACCGGCTTGCTAAAGTGCTCAGGGACAAAGGCGTTGGGCCTAACAAATTTGTAGGAATCTTTGTTCCACGTTCTCTGGAGATGATGATAGCGATCCTGGCAGTACTGAAAGCAGGCGGTGCTTATCTGCCGATTGATCCGGACTATCCTTCCCAGCGAATCGATTATATGCTCGAGGATAGCCATACTGCTATTCTGTTAACCTGTCAGAAACTCATGAAAGAGATCCGTTTCAACGGGGAAATGATCGACGTTTTTAGTAACAATGAACGACTGGCCGGATTAGCTAACCTGCCGAAAGTCAATACACCACAGGATATTGCCTATCTGATTTATACATCCGGTTCGACTGGAAAGCCCAAGGGTGTCATGGTTCAGCATTCAGCCGTCGTGAATCTGATTTCGGGAATAACGGCAAAGATTGACTTTTCTCCCGAGAAGGTCATGCTGTCGGTCACAACGATTTCGTTTGATATCTTTGTTGCGGAATCTTTACTGCCTCTCAGCAGAGGGCTTACAGTCGTAATTGCGAACGAAAAGCAGCAGATTATTCCGGAAGAACTTAATAAGGTAATATATGATCATGATATTAATATATTTCAGGCTACACCTTCGAGGATTCAGTTGCTACTGAGCAGCGATCTGGATCTTACGGGGATCAGAAATCTTACTGATATTTTAGTAACTGGGGAAGCAATGTCTGCTGCTGTATTAAACGATTTAAAAAGAGTCGTATCGTCCTCGGCAAAAATATATGATTTATATGGGCCGACCGAAACGACGATTTGGTCGACTATGGCCGATGTTACTTATGAAAGGAAGCCCCATATCGGTAAACCTATTGCTAACACGCAAGTTTACATCCTTGACCACCATATGAATTTACTGCCAATTGGAATTCCAGGGGATTTGTTTATCGGTGGAACGGGCGTCTCGAAAGGCTATTTTGGAAAAGACGATGTGACCGCTGAACGCTTTATTGCCAATCCTTTTTTTCCCGGAGAAAGACTTTATAAAACGGGGGACCTTGCCAGGTGGTACCCGGAAGGGGATATTGAATATCTGGGGAGGACTGATTATCAAATAAAAATCAGAGGATACCGAATCGAGCTTGGTGAAATTGAAGACAAACTTCTTCAACATCCTCATATCAGGGAGGCAGTTGCAGTTGTCAAAGAAAATTCAAACAATAGTAAAATAATATGTGCTTATATTATTGCAGATACAGAAATAGACAGTACTGAGCTAAAGGCCTACTTAGCACAGTATCTGCCTGACTATATGATCCCAAGTTATATTATCCCGGTTGATTTTATCCCTAAAACCCCGAATAATAAGATTGACAGAAATTCACTGCCTGAGTATGAAGAAAATGCAGCAAAACCTGTTTCGCCAAGAAACTCAATAGAAAGGACAATTGCGAAAGTCTGGTGCTCTTTGCTGGGCAGAAAATCTGTTGGTATTGATGATAATTTTTTTGATCTAGGCGGAGACTCACTTACGATTGTCCAGCTTCAAGTCCTGTTGATGAAAAAAGGGATTGATATCGGGATTCAGGATCTTTATGAATATCAGACGATCAGACAAGTATCCGAGAATATGGAGGCTCAAAAAGACAGTGCTCAAAGTGGATCGATTAGTGAAAACCCAATCAAGGAGATTAGTCTTGATTATGATGTGCAGCCTAGTCTGAAGGAGGCGCAGCACATCTTACTGACCGGAGCTACTGGTTTTTTAGGGATACATTTACTTGAACAGCTAATTAAACAAAAGGACTGTAATATCTACTGTTTGCTGAGAGGAAAAACGATTCACGAAGCGGAAGATAAACTGCGGAAACAACTGGACTTTTATTTTAACGGAAGATACAGTCAGGAGTTAGACCAACGGATTATTATTATTTCCGGTGATATTGCGCAGGATCGGTTTGGACTGGACGGCAATATTTATCAATATCTTCTGGAAAAGATCGATCTGGTCATTCATTCGGCCGCAATCGTAAAACATTATGGATTTTATGAAGACTATATGGATGTCAACATTAAAGGTACGGAAAGAGTGGCGGCCTTCTGTCTGCAGGGGAACATTCGTTTGAATTATATTTCCTCGATCACAGTCTCCGGAAACTATCTTACAAATAATATCCACGAGGGAAAGGTAGATTTTACAGAATCCGATTTGTATATCGGACAGGATTACAGCGGGAACGTATACGTAAAAAGCAAGTTTGAATCGGAACGATTTATTTATCAGAACGTCAAAAATGGTTTGAAGGCGGATGTTTATCGCATCGGCGTCTTAACCGGTCGTTACAATGACGGACAGTTTCAGAAAAACATTCAGGAGAATGGTTTCTATGAGAGGATCAAAGCAATTATTAAGCTTGGTTTTGTTCCGGAAATCTGGGCGGATGAACAATTGGAATTTACCCCGGTTGATTGTTGCAGTGAAGCGATAGCCAGGTTAATCAATTTATCTGTCGGAACACGTATTTTCCATTTGTTTAATCATAAAACGGTCAGCCTTGCCAATATAGTTGAGATGTTAAACAGCCTGGGCATTGATATTGAAGTTGTTCCGAATGATGTCTTTGTTCAGATCGTTGAAAAGAATATGAAAGAGCATAACATCAGTCCTGCTGTCAACGAGCTGCTAAAGGGAAATTTTTCTGCTTATTCTCAGACAGTCAATGTTAAATCAGAAATCACTCGGAATGCATTGGGTCAGGTGGATTTTGACTGGCCGGACATTGACCAGGCTTATATTTCACAGATTCTTCGCTATATGAGCAAGATCAATTATCTAAATAAAAATCAGATCAGAAGGAATGTTGTATGTTAAAAAAGATGAAAGAATCTTTTCAAAAGAGGATAAGTCTGCAGATAACGCTTATCTATACGCTCGTCATTCTTTGCACGGTACTCGCGTTATATTTCCTCATTCCATTTGTATTCAACTATCCGCCAGGATCCATAAATTCCAACTTTGATGTTGACGTATCGTATATATCCTATAATACCCAGTTCATTATCATTACGTTCTTAATCATTATTCCAAGCTTTATATTTTTCAAATTGTCACTTTCCAATATTGATCAGTGGGCTCCTTTAGTAGCAAATAATTCTGAGGAGTCGCGTCTGAAGCTGCAGAAAATCAGGAAAAAATGTATCAACATGCCCTATATCATTTATTTCGGGCAAATCATCGTATCGCTAATTGTCTTGTTTATCATACTATTTATAACAGGAAGCCACCCGTTAACACTGATCTATAGAATTGTTATTCTGGTGTTTTCTTTCGCAACACTGGCAGCACTTTTTTCTTTTATTTTCTCAAAAAGGATGTTTACCAATGTCCTTTTAAAAACTTCTGTCAATAATGAGCTTCAAGGAATCAATCTAAGCATTCGAAGAAAAATAGTGCTTCACGTTTTGCCAACAATTATCATCGCAATATTATTCACATCTCTAGTGGGTTATTCCAGATTGATCACCGAAAAAGGCGATCTTATCTATAGAATGTATTCAGAGGAGCTAAAAACGAATGTCACCATGGAGACTTATGATGAAAAAAAGGTAAAAGAGGCTTTAAGCCAGATTGTCATGTTGAATAAAGACCATGATTCCAGGTTTATTATTACACCGGCGGGAGAATATATTTCCCTAGATGATAAAAACGCGAGTGATTTCTTTATTAAATATGCCATTGAAGTATCAAGCAATTACGAGGGAAGAATTTATGAAGACTATACAGTCGAGTCTCAGGGAACATCCGTAAGAGTTCCAGGTCCTAACGGCGATTATATTATTGGTATTAAATATGATATTTCTTCCTATAATACAATTATTTATTTTTCTGTAAGCTTCATCCTGCTGTTCATGATTAACTTTATCGTCTTAAACTACTTTTCCAAGTCCCTCGGTGAAGACGTTTCAAGGGTGGCCAAAAACCTCTCCGACATTTCGCATGGCGTTAACGTTGACCTCGATCAGAAGTTGGCGATCACCTCCAATGACGAAATCGGAGATCTGATTATTGCCTTCAATAAAATCCAGGAAAAAGAAAAAGCGAATATTGAATCGATGAAAGAAAATCAGGCTATCATTCTGGAACAGGAGAGGCTGGCTTCGCTTGGCCAGCTGATCGGCGGAATCGCCCATAACCTCAAAACACCGATCATGTCGATTGCCGGGGGTATCGAGGCACTCAAGGATTTAACGAATGAATACAAGGAATCTATTGAAGATCAAGCTGTATCACCTGCCGATCATTATGAGATTGTGAAAGAGATGCAGGAATGGCTCGATAAGATGAAGCCATACTGTTCCTATATGACAGACATTATCAGTGCAGTTAAAGGCCAGGCAGTACAGATGAACTACGCCGGCTCAGATAAGTTCACCGTGGAAGATCTGGTTAAAAGAATTGATGTTCTGATGAAGCATGAACTAAAAAAATACCATTGCAAGATCAAGTTTGATTTCCAAATTGATTTGCAGACAGAAGTACGAGGAGAACTGAACAGCCTGGTACAAGTATTTGACAATCTGATTATCAACGCAATTCATGCCTATGAAGGGCAAACCGGAGAAATTGGTTTTAGAATTCACAGAGACGGCCATAACCTCAAATTTGAGTTAAGCGACAAGGGTAAGGGCATTCCTGAAGAAGTGCAGAAAAGACTGTTCAAGGAAATGTTTACGACCAAAGGTAAAAATGGAACAGGTCTTGGACTATACATGTCGTATTCTACAATTAAAGGACGATTCTCGGGCAATATGAAGTTTGAATCGCAGGAAGGCGTTGGCACTACATTCTATATCACGATTCCTTATCTATCCGCACACGTACAGGAGGCTAACGATGAGACGTTCAACTAATCGCGTTAATCTAGACTACAAAATCTTAATTGTTGATGACGAACCAGGAATCATTGATTCGCTGTCCGTCGTCCTGAAAAGAAGCGGCTACCAATTCGTCGGCCTGACCGATCCACTGGAGGCTATCGAAAAAGTCCGTGAAGAGAAGTACGATTTGTTGATTCTTGACTATTTAATGTATCCGATCCATGGCGACAAGGTCGTAGAGAGAATCAGAGAGTTCAACAACGAACTGTATATTCTTTTGCTGACAGGACACAAGGATCTTGCTCCGCCGCTGGAAACCATCAAAGCGTTGGAAATCCAAGGTTACTGCGAAAAAGGTGACCGCTTTGACCAGCTGCTCCTGCTCGTTGAATCCGGGATCAAATCGATTTCCCAAATGCGGACGATCAAGAAGTTCCAGGAAGGCCTGAACAAAATTCTGCAGTCTGTTCCTAAGATCTATCAGCTTCAACCGATAGATAACATTCTGGAGGATATCCTGGCTGAGATTCTGCCTTTGGTCAATAGCAAGAATGCTTTTATTCTGATCGATGATATCACCAGGATTAGTTCCGGCAATAACAGCATATTTAAAGGGATCGGGAAATATAAGAAAAAAGTGGCCGATTTCATGGAAATGCTTGATCCGGAACTGATGGAGTTTATCGGCAGCGCCAGGATCAATAAAAAGGTCGTTAAGCTTGATAAAAAAGTAATTATTCCTCTGATCAACGAATATCTTCAGGACATTGGCATCATTTTTGTAGAAGGGGACGATCTTGAGGATGGACTGAAACTGCTTGAGATCTATTCCAACCAGGCCTCCTCGTCCATCAATAATGCGTTTCTGCATTCCCTGGTGAATATTAAAAATGATGAGCTGAACAAAACGTATGACCAGCTCAGAGAAACCTACATGGATACGATTGAAGCCCTAAGAATGGTCGTCGATGCGAAGGATATTTATACCCGCGGTCATTCCGACAGAGTGGCCTATTTTGCCGTTAAGATCGGAGAGGCTTTTGATTTCTCCAAGGAGGAGCTTGAGTTGCTGCGGATCAGCGGTATTTTCCATGATGTTGGGAAAATCGGTACTTCAGATGATATTCTGTTTAAGTCCCAGAAGCTGAACGAGAAAGAGTATGAAGAGATTAAAAAACACCCCTTGAAAGGGGCGAGAATCCTATCGGCTGTATCGATGTTCAAAGAGGTGGTTCCGATTGTGAAATGCCACCATGAACGCATCGATGGCAAAGGATATCCGGAAGGACTGAAAAAAGATGAAATCCCGTTCCTGGCGAGAATCATTTCTGTTGCTGATGCTTTTGATGCGATGATTTCCGACCGTCGCTACCGCTCCAGACTGAAGTTTGAGGAAGCCAGGAATCAGCTCATTCAGGGATCCGGGACCCAATTCGATGCGGAAGTGGTTGAAAAATTCATCCGCCAGCTGTCTGATTTCGAACAAATGGCTAAGGAAGTTGCTTCAACATTTGAATAAAATCATTCGAGCATATTCAAAAAACGTACGGTGTTCACTATTATTTTACCAAATGATATTGACGTTTGAATTCATGAAACCGTAATTGAAAGTTCACGAAACGGACATAATGAATCCTTACAATAATAGATACAATCGTGCAGTTATGTAAGGAGCGGAATTCGATGACGATACTTATACCGGCCTATGAACCGGATGATCGGCTTCTCAGGCTGATAGAGGATATAAAAGAAAAGTGCGATTTTCAGATTGTGATTGTAGACGACGGTAGCGGTAAGCCTTATAGCAGGATATTTCAGGCCGCTGGCAAATTGGGATGCACGGTGTTAACACATCCGGCCAATGAAGGCAAAGGGGCTGCCCTGAAGACGGGATTTCGATATATCAAGGAAAAAGGTGAAAAAGAAGGGGTTATCTGCGCCGACAGTGACGGACAGCATTTGCCTGAAGATATCATCAGAGTTGCCCAGGTTGCCAAAGAACACCGCGAATTTATCGTTCTTGGCTCCCGAAAGTTTTGCGGCAAGGTTCCTCCGCGCAGCCGTTTCGGGAATACGGTAACCCGGGCAGTATTTTCTGTCTCTTCGGGTTCGCATTTGACGGATACGCAAACAGGCTTAAGAGGGTATTCTGCCGATATGCTCGATTGGTTAGGCAGCATCCAGGGGAAAAGATTTGAATATGAAATGAACATTCTGCTCGAAGCGAAGGCAGCGGGCTATTTGTTCTACGAAGTATGGATCAATACAGTCTATGACGAAAAAAACAGGTCTTCCCATTTTCGGACCTTTTCAGATTCAGCCAGAGTATATTACCCGATCCTTAAATTTTGCACCTCCTCTTTGATGTCCGGAGGGCTTGACTTTGCTCTGCTGCTGTTGTTTCAATTCTCTACATCAAATCTGCTGATCGCTGTAGTTGGGGCAAGAGTCTGCAGTTCTATTTTCAATTACAGTATGAACCATTACTTTGTCTTTTCCCGGAATAAAAACACGGAACATCATAAATCTGCCCCGAAATATTTTTCACTCGTTGTATTTATCATGGCCTGCAATTACGGGCTGATGTATCTCTTCCACATTCTGATCGGCATACCGTTAGTCTTTGCCAAGATTATCACCGAATTAACACTTTTCTTATTCAGTTACTGGTCTCAGCGCAACTTTGTGTTTAGTTCGGGAAAGACTCCCTGATTACGGTAAATAAAAAATAACACTGACCCACTGACGAATGTTCATAAAAAGAAAAAAGAAGGTTTGCTTTGCAGTCCGTGGCTACGCCCGGTTTTTTTGTTTTAGTGCAAGGTTTAGTACCTTAATGGCATTGGTTTGGACATAGGACCTCCTGCCGTAATTGATTGAACAGCTGGATATAGGGTATATTCTTAGTTCAACGTACAAATAGGATAAGTGATGAAGAAAATAGGCGATGTATCCCCCCTACCAGGATTGTAAAAATTGAAGAGTAATTTATAATTGATCTAAGCAAGATTGCTTTGCAAAGCAGGAATTGGGGCCTTGGTGCCTTGAATTGGTGCCTTGTTGAAAAGTCTATAAGAAATATACAGAAATATAGGGGTGTTGGGGAATGCATATGGCAGATGCTTTGATTTCGCCGGTCGTTGGTGGAACCATGTGGGTTGCTACAGCAGGGGTAGCGGCTTATTCGATAAAAAAGATTCAGAACGATATGGAGGAAAACAAGGTTCCCTTGATGGGAGTTATGGGAGCTTTTGTTTTTGCAGCCCAGATGATCAATTTTTCGATTCCAGGAACGGGTTCCAGCGGACATCTTGGAGGAGGACTGATTCTAGCTGCTATGCTTGGGCCGTATGCCGGGTTCTTGGCCATGGCATCAATACTATTGATACAGGCCTTGTTTTTTGGCGATGGCGGGCTTTTGGCCTACGGCTGCAATGTATTCAACCTGGGATTCTATACCTGCTTTATTGCTTATCCGCTGATATTCAAGTGGTTTATTAAGAAAGGGATTTCGGCTAAACGCATGATGGCCGGTTCGATGATTGCAGCGGTTGTCGGGCTTCAGCTGGGGGCCTTCAGCGTTGTCTTGGAGACGGTCTTTTCTGGAAAGACTGAGCTTCCGTTTTCAGCTTTTGTGCTTATGATGCTGCCTATTCATCTTGCGATCGGGATTGTGGAAGGGCTGGTTACCGCCGCAGTACTTACTTTTGTATGGAAAGCGAGGCCTGAACTTATTGAAAAGCAGGTATCGGGAAAAATCTCAGGCAATACTTCCATAAAACGTATCATATACGGACTTGCTATTGCAGCAGTCATTATCGGTGGAGGACTTTCTTGGTTTGCATCGTCAAATCCGGACGGCTTGGAATGGTCTATGGAAAAGACCGCCGGGACCACGGAACTGGCAGAGTCCGGCGGAATTTATGGCATATTGGCCGATATTCAAAGCAAAACAGCATTTTTGCCGGGTTACAGTTTTAAAAATGATGGCAGCGTGAGCGAAGAACAAGTCTCAGAGACAAGCGCTGAGGTTGCATGGCCATCCGTAAATGCAGGAACAACCGTATCCGGATTGGTGGGCGGCGCGATGACACTCGTATTAGCGGCCATGATAGGGCTCTTTATCCGTTCCGTGAAGAGAAGGAAGAAGAAAGTTACTGCATGAACCATCTTGAGGCGGGGAACGATATCCTTGCCTTGAATTACTCTGTTCCGGAAGTAGGATTGAAAAGCAATAATGGCTGACTTTACAAGTTCGTTGTACAACATAAGGCTTATGGATGATCTGGCCTGTAAGGACACGTTTATCCATAAGCTTCATCCGCTGATTAAGATATTGACGACGATCGTCTACTTATTCGTCGTGGTCTCATATGACAGGCACGAAATTATCGGTTTGCTGCCCATGATTTTCTATCCGGTGGTAGTTTTTTTTCTTGCAGAGCTGCCGGTCAAACAGGTGTTGGCAAGATTACTCCTGATCGAACCGTTTATTATTGCAATCGGTATTTTAAACCCGTTTTTTGATTCTCAAGTCATTACAGTGGGTGGACTTGCATTGTCCAGAGGGTGGATTACTTTCGCTTCAATCCTGCTGAAAAGTCTCTTCACGATCACGGCTGCTCTGGTTCTTATTTGTACGACAGGAATGGATAAACTTGCCGCCGGTTTGCGTATGCTGAAAGTTCCGCGGCTTTTTGTTTTGCAGCTGCTGCTGACATACAGGTATATTTCCGTATTGATCGAGGAAGTATCCAGAAGCATAAGGGCATATAAGCTTCGGGCCCCCCAGCAGAAAGGTATTCGCCCCGGTGTTTGGGGAACGCTCGTTGGTCAGCTGCTCCTGCGGACGATTGACAGGGCCGAGAGAGTGTATCAGGCAATGTGTGTACGCGGTTTTACAGGAGAATACTATACAGGAGCCGACACCAGGATAACGATAAGGGACGGAGCTTATTTTGGCGGCTGGCTGTTATTTTTCATTTTAGCAAGAATGGTTAATATCCCGTTGATGATCGGTCTATTAATATCAGGAGTGATACGCTAAATGAGCCATCATAAGTTAGAGGCCAGAACCATTAATTATGTTTATCCGGACGGCAACAAGGCGGTTAAGGATATCTCGTTTACGATTCATCATGGGGAATCGGTCGGCATTGTTGGTGCGAACGGTGCAGGAAAATCCACTCTGCTCATGCTACTGATGGGCGTTCTTTTTCCGAGCAGCGGCGAGGTGCTGGTAGGCGATATTCACGTTACCAAAAAAACACTGTCGTTAATCCGCCAAAGACTCGGAATGGTTTTCCAGGACCCGGATGACCAGCTTTTTATGTCGACGGTCTATGACGATGTGGCCTTTGGTCCCCGGAATTACCGTTATGATGAAAAGGAAGTAGAAAACAGGGTTCTTCAAGCTTTGGAAATGGTCGGCATCCTACATCTAAAAGACCGGCCGCCTTTTAAACTGTCCGGCGGCGAAAAAAGGGCAGCGGCGATTGCGTCTGTCCTTTCCATGCAGCCCGATGTTTTGATCATGGACGAGCCGACTGCATCGCTTGACCCGAGATCCCGCCGCAGAGTCATCAATCTACTGAATCGTTTTGAACATACCAAAATTATTACGAGCCACGATCTCGATATGATCCTGTACGTTAGCCAGAGAGTCATCGTGATCAAAGACGGCGAAATTGCTGCCGACGGAGAGGCTGCCGAGATATTGGCGGATGCTGAACTGCTTAACCAATGCGGGCTTGAGGTGCCGATTTCATTGCAAAGATGTCCGAAATGCGGAGAACGGTACTTTACGGGCAGGTCATAAGATGAGATGTGATGTAAGCAGAAAAAAGTAAGAACGGATTTTTGGGGACCATTTTTCACAATTCTGTAAACAAAAGTTCACAGGATTGTCATAAATAATAATTATAATAATAAATAATCTGTAACCCGATTATTTTGCATAAGTAAGTTTAATTTAAAAAGGTGGGGAATGACGTGGACTTTAACAACAATAACCATTATAAAGAATATAACGCTTATCATGACTATCCATACAATGGGGAGCGGCCGCAGACAAAGAAACCGGGGGTCATGGTTATTGCGGTTGTCGCGATCATCAGCGCCTTGTTGGGTGGGACAGCCTCTCTCACTTTAGCCCCGGTAATCTATCCGGAAATCATGAGTATCCAGAACCAGAGCGGTAGTTCGGCTAACACAAATTCACTCGTCACAACCTCGGCGGTCGCGAACACTTCGACGAGTACAGACGGTAATGGCAACACGTATCCGGTGGTAGAAATTTCGAAAACAATAGGTCCGGCTGTCGTGGGGATCGCCAATTTCCAGAGCGGCGGTAATATATTTGGCCGGTCAAGTGAACTTGCTGAAGTAGCCAGCGGATCAGGCTTTATTATTGATGCGCAGAAAGGGCTAATTGCGACCAACAATCACGTTATTGAAGGTGCCGAGAAACTGGTGGTAAGTCTTGCCGACGGGCGTAATATCACAGGTAAACTCGTGGGAGGAGATGGGCGGACAGATCTGGCCGTTGTTCAAATATCGGCCGACAATCTGACTGCAGTCAGTCTCGGAGATTCCAGCAAACTTCAAGTCGGAGAACCTGTGGTTGCGATTGGGAATCCAGGTGGAGAAGATTTTGCCCGCTCTGTGACAACGGGTGTGATTTCAGCGACGAACCGTTTTCTGGAACTGCAGGGAGAAGCAAGTTTTAATCTGATTCAGACCGATGCGGCGATCAACCCCGGAAACAGTGGAGGACCGCTGGTAGATTATCATGGAAAGGTCGTTGGCATTAATGCAGCTAAAAACCAAGACACCGGCTATGAAGGAATGGGCTTCGCGATTCCGATTACAGACGCCTGGCCGACGATCCAACAGCTGATCAAGAAAGGCTATGCTGCTCATCCAGGTATTCTGGTCTCGATCGACGAACGGTATACTGTTGAATGGGCTTCTCAGCAGGGCTGGCCTGCTGGAGCCTATATCTCAGCGGTCTCAACCGGAGGGCCTGCCTATAAAGCCGGGATTCGTGCCGGAGACGTCATTACGAAAGTCAATGGGGTTGAGATCACCAGTTCTCTTGAAATGACCCATGAATTGTTTAAATCTGAGGTCGGGAATACGGTCACCATTACCTATTATCGTCAGGGGGACACAAAAGACGTTAAGGTTACACTGGCAGAATTAAAATCCTGAGCAGTCGGCCTTAGCGATGGGGGGCGTAAAGAAACTTAAATGAAGTTTCTTTACGCCCCCTAATTTCTATATTTCTTCTTATTTCTCAAGATATTGCAGAACGGATTGGTGACAGCTGAGTTTTCTTTTATATTCATTGAGTGCGATCAATCTTGAGGTATATTAAGATAAATTGATGTTACGATCTTTTGTTAAGATGTTAAAAATAAGCGGCGATAGTGTGCAAGATATTATTGCTACTAATATTATTGTTCCATTAAGACTATCGTTAATTATTCCTAGTTTTAGGGCAATTGCGCCGGTGGCTATTATTAAACTTAGTCTTGAAGAAAGCAGCGTTGTAGCTGCCATTGATTTTTTCCATGAAAAGTTAAGTTTAAAAAAAATTGACGGCGCCATTGTAACAGCGTAAACGGCAATGACTAACAAAGGTAAAAGATAAAATGAACTGGAATTATTTATAATGTCCCGAAAGTTAAAATTTACTCCAACCATAACAAAGAAAAACGGAATAAAAATCCCTAGGCTATGGCATCCAGCTTATGGAAAATCTAACTTGTTTTGCGATCATCAACTAAGGAAAAGACTAGTCCAACTAGGAAAGCTCCGAGAATCACCTCAGTTTTTAATAATTGAGCAACTATCATAAATAAGATAAGAAGCGCAAACGCTGCCCGTTCCTGCACGGTTAATTCCGTGCAGGAAGAATAATGTCGGATTGATGGGAACCTTGGTCAGAAGGCCCGTTGTTGAAAACGTCTTTAATACCCGCCTGGCTCAATCCATTTTCATTGATCTGACCGAAAAAACAGGGGGCTTGGCAAAGCTGAATATGATTACAAATCATGATTTTTACACGCGGATTGATGAAAGCTTTCCGCCAGGACTAAGCGGTGAGTATGCTTTGGATCCGGGGAAAAAATATTCCTATGAAGAAATCATCGAGAGAAAAATATGCAGCCATTATGGCCCCGAAGCCTTAGAAGAGTTTGAGAAATGTGCTTTTAAACCTTTTCGCCTGCCTTTGAAGCAAAGCTACAATTACTGGTACGTACCGGAGAACAGCATTCGGCTGCCGCTTTATTATGAACGGATGGCGCGGAATGGGAAAAAACTACTGGCCCAGTTGGCTGAATTTAAGGCCACCCTTCCCGGCCAGGATATGAAACAGGTGGAAGCCCACTATTCCGCTTTGCCTAACTGGTATCAATCCCCGAGCTGGGAAACGACAAAGGAGTTCCCCTTCAAAGTCGTAAACTGGAAAATACATTACGGGCCCAACAATACCGGTAGAATGTATGAAAATGCTTATATGCAGGAAACGATGGATTATTCCAATCCTTTTCTTAAATGCATTTGGGTAGCGGAGTCAGTCGCTGAGGAAATGGGTCTTAAGGAATGGGATACCGTAATCGTCGAATCTGCCGTCGGCGGTAAAATAAAAGGGAAGATTCACCTTTCCCAGTTCATCCACCCCAAATGCATCGGGATACCGGGCAACTTCGGCAGAAGGACTCCTTATATGAATCCAGTCAATAATACAGGCGTTCATTTTAACAGCCTTTTATCGGTAGATGAAAGTACTTTAAACCCGATTTCGCTGTCCCTGGAATCTTCACCACAAGTTAAGTTTTATAAAGCGTAGAGCGAGGAGGTGTTTATGTGCGCTACGGAATGGTTATTAATCAAAAAAGATGTATCGGATGCGATGCCTGTACCATCGCTTGCAAGCAGGCCAATGGCACCCCTCCGGGCGTATTTTGGGGGCATGTTGTGCATAAAGAGACAGGAAAGTATCCCAAAGCCATCATGGAGTATACGCCCTCTTTTATGTATGCATTGCTAAGATCCATCTTGTGTCAAAGTTTGCCCGACCGGAGCCTCCGTTAAGATAATGACGGAATTGTGCATATCATTGCTGAAAAATGCATCGGCTGCAGGCAATGCCTCGTGGTCTGCCCGTATGAGGCACGGTGGTTCCAACCCCAAAAACCCCAGGGTTATTACCCGCAAAAAGGATTGTCCCCAAAAGAAAAGGTCGATCTGACCAAATTTACCAAAGGTAAGGTAACCAAGTGTAATTTCTGTATGGATAAGGTTCACGCCGGTATGAATCCGGTTTGTGTCACGACTTGCCCGGCTGACGCACGAGTCTTCGGCGATTTGGATGATCCTTACAGCAAAGCCGCCAAATTATTAAGGGAAAGAAAGTTGGCCAGTTAGCCGGCCAATATGGAACAAATCCCTCGGTATTTTACATTTAGATTCGTTCGGAGTGATTAGGAGGAACGTTATGATTGATGGAATACTCATCGTCTCGGGTATTTTTACGATAATCTGTCTGATTCTGGGTTTTAAACAAATACGTACCGGTCATCCTCAACCGGGGTTTAATAATAGCTTCCCTTGGGGCCTTTTTATGCAATCTTTCTTTTTCTTTTCGGCTCTTGGCAGCGGTTTGCTGCTGTATGTTGCGACAGTGTATTTATTTAATATTACAACTCTTCTTCCGGCTGTGCTAAAAAGCATACCCTATGCTTTGGGTTTTCTGGCAGGTGCAGGCGTTATGGTTGCCCTTGACATGGGACAGCCGTTTCAGCTGTTAAGGATTGTCACGGGATTAAGGTGGACCTCTCCGTTAACCTGGGACTTCTATCTGATGGGCCTTTGTGCAGCGATTCTTCTTTATTTTAGTCACCGCCGGATCAATACCTATGGTCATATGGTCCATTCTGGCCTTGGTGTTAAGCCTGGCTTTTCTCACAGTTGGCAAAGGTTAATCGGAACATAGTGGTATTAAGTACGGCTTTGAAAAAATAAGAGTGAACCGGTCAAACGGCAGAAGGACATCGTGGAGCGTATCTGAGAAGATGATGAAAAATTGCCGCTTTTTAAAATGACTACACTAGTGTAGTTATTTTAAAAAGCGGCAATTTTTGCAATAGAGGCTGTGATACAATTTATTATCCTATGGCTTCAACATTAAATCCTACTGCTTTCCACGCAGCGATTCCACCGGACAATTCAAGAACATCATAGCCGTTTTCCAAAAGAATAACCGCGGCATGTGCAGCCATATTACACCATGTTTCCCAGCAGTATACAACAATTGTTTTGTCTTTTGGTAATTCAGCCAGTCTGTCTGACAGATTCATTAAAGGAATGTGGGTAGCTCCGGCGATTTTTTCTTTCATAATGTGCGGTGGAGCATTGCGTACATCAACCACTAAAAACTTGTCTGGTTCAGCTTTTGCTGCTTGCATAAAATCCATTGGACTGATGGTTGCCTCAAGTTTCGCTTTGAAATAATCCATTTTACTCATTTCTTTTTACTCCTTTTCAATTATATCAAGCAATTTAAATAATTGCGTGATTTCATCCTGATTCAACCTTTGCAGAAATACGGCTTCACAGTGTTTCATTTGGGCCCACAGAGATGTTATTAGTTTAACGCCGTCATCAGTTAGAACGAGGCTATAGGCTCGTCTATCGGCCGGGTGTTTGACACGTATAACAAGATATTTCTCTTCTAGCTGATCAATAATTTGCCCCATTGTTGTTTGGTCTACCTTTTGAAGCAAGGCAACCTCTTTTTGTGTAATGTTTTTGTGCTCATGAATAATTAGCATCGCACCATTCTGTTTAGATGTAATACCAGCCTGATTCAAGTAATCGACAAAAAGTTCAAACATACGCTGGGATGCTTTTGCCAACTTAAATCCTAAAGATTCCTCAAGCTTCATTACTAATCTCCATTCATATAATATGCATAACTTATAATAAGTAAAACTTATTATAAGTATAACTTACTATTTTGATGTTGTCAATAATTGAATCAGGCTAATAGCGTCTTTGCGCAACAGAGCGATTTTAACTTGAATGTTTTCAACACGTCGAATATGATGTTAATAGAATATTTGCGTTGGAACAGCGATCACAAAAAATGTACAGAGTTTCGTACCGGTAATGATGAAGGGGTTAATTGTGGCCGTTGTATTAAAGTATGCCCATGGAATTCCAAAGAAAGTTCATGGTTCCACGAAGCTGGAATTTGGATTGGCAGCAAAGGTGAGGCCAGTTCAAAACTTCTTAAAACCATTGATGACATGTTCGGCTATGGAACTGAACAGGTTGAAAATTACAAATGGTGGCTGGAATGGCCTGAATTGTACAAATTTAAATATTAATCCCCATTGACTCATTACTTAAGATCAGCTGCGTCGAACCGAAGGCGCAGCTGATCTTGCATAAAAGCCGAAAAATAATTGAAGTGAAAATATATTGACATATCAACAAAAATCGGTTTATATTGTATATACAAAAGGCATCAACATCTAGAATTTTTTGAGGCCTTTCAAGTTAAAAAAAGAGATAGTAATTACCCATAGTGTTGACATATCAATTAATCAATCTCCATAACCTAGACAAATACATGATTTTACATTCCACTATCTGGGTAATATTAAAATATATTTTTATAAGGAGGAAGAAAGATGGTAAATTTCAGTGAGGTTTCAGTTGCAATGGGGGAATTGGATGAAGATAATTTACTCTCGATGCTGAAAGAGTTTGTAAATTCTAATCCCTCGCAAGAAGAAGCACAAAAAGTAGTGGCTGCTTGTCAGAACGGAATGGCAACCGTTGGGGATCTTTTTGAGAAAGGAGAATACTTTGTCGGTGACTTAATTTTCGCCGGGGAAATTTTAACAACAGCAATAGAAACCCTAAAGCCTGTGCTGGGAGCACAAAGTTGGAGAAATACCGGAGTTATGGTCTTGGGAACCGTTGCAGGCGATTTGCATGACATCGGTAAAAATATCTTTAGGAGCATGGCCGAAGCATCAGGTTTTCAAGTACACGACCTGGGTATCGATCAATCTGCCGGTGAATTTGTGAAAAAAATAAAAGAGGTTAACCCTGCGATTGTTGGCTTAAGCGGAGTCTTGACTTTGGCTTTGGAATCGATGAAAAACATTGTTGATGCGCTGGAGCAAGAAGGATTACGCAGCAAAGTTAAAGTAATTATCGGCGGAAACCCTGTAACCAAGGAAGCTTGTGAAGTAATTGGTGCCGATGCCTTCACCACAAACGCAGCAGAAGGTATAAAAATATGCCAAAAGTGGCTAAGTTGATTCAGTAATGAACCGGTCAGATTTAGGTAGAAGGGTATTCCTTAAATACTCTAGAGGGTGGGTTGAAACATGAGTGAATTTTTGAAACGATATCAAGAACGCATGGACCGAGTATTCAAAACATTTATGCTGGAAAAGGCGGACCGTGTTCCGGTCATGGCTTCATATGGGACTTGGAGTTCTTACTATGCCGGGTATACCGATGCCGAAACCAATTGGGATACAGATAAATGCGGCCAATCTTTAATGAAAGTTGCAAATGATATACCGTGCGATATCATTCACATGATCTATAGCAGGCCGGGCAGCCTTTATCAGGCCTTGGGAAGCAAGGCATATCACTATTTAAGTGATAGCAATATCATCCAATACTCGGATGAATCAGCAAACATAATGAGAGAAGATGAATACCCGGAATTTAGTAAGGACCCATTTAGGTTTATGGTAGAGAAGATCTTGCCGCGAAAATACTCCGAACTGGCCAAACCGTCTCCGGGAAAAGACCTGGCATTGGCCAAAGGCGCTATGTTCTTTGGAATGTACGGGCAAAAAGTGGGTGCCATTGTCGGCAGTTTAGCAGGACAATGCGGAATGCCCGTATGTTTTGATGCCACTATGGTTCACCCAATGGATTGGATTGGCGATTTTTTCCGCGGCATTAAGGGAATCTTCGGCGACATTCGCCGCAGACCCGAGGAAGTCTTAGAAGCCATACACGCACTTACACCGCTGGCAATAAGATTAGCCATGTGCGGAATTAATATGGTTCCGCCAAAACAATACCCCAAAGTTTTATTTATACCTATCCATTTGCCTACGATGCTAAAAACTTCGGATTTTGACAAATTCTACTGGCCGACGTTTAAGGCACTTATGGAATTTTTTGCTGCCCATGATATATTTGTGGTTCCGTTTTATGAAGGTGACTGGTCACGCTATTATGATCATCTTCAGGAACTTCCGGTAAAAAAATCAATGGGGTGGTTCGAACATGGAGATCCGAAAGTAATAAAAGAGAAATTAAAAAATACTATGTGCATTACAGGACTTTTCCCAACGCCCCTGTTGCAATATGGTACACAACAAGAATGCATCGACAAGGCAAAAGAATTATTAGATGTTATGGCACCTGACGGCGGTTACATTTTTGCCACCGATAAAGAACTAATTGCGCCAAATGACGGGAAACTAGAAAACATCATCGCTGTAAATAAGTTTGTCATGGAGTATGGTATTTATTAAGGAGGTGCTTACTGGTGGAAGAGCAAAATTTGTTGATTTCCTGGAGTGAGATTGTAGAACAGTATCCTGAACTTGCTGATAAAGATCCTGCAATGGGTATGAATTGGGACATCGGGCAAAGTATGATTTTTGCGTACGTAGGTTTTCTTACGATTTTTTAAATAAACGGATCAGACATGCACAACCTTTGCATTTTATTAACAAATACGTTAACGCGTATCTAATATGAAGAATACGCATAAGGGAGAATAATGTATGAATGATAAATTGAATTTATACAATGAACGAGTCAAAAGACTCAAAGACGCTATAGAATTAAGAGAACCGGACAGAGTTCCCATTTACGGTCTGGTCGATAATTGGGCTCTTTCCTATTACGGGGCAACCTTAAATGAGGTGTTAAAAGATCCGGAGCTGGAATATCAAGTTTACGCTAAAGCCCTGACTGATTTTCCTTTCGATGGAGCGCTTGCACCAGGCGTAACCATGCCGTTAAATTTTGTACATGCTTTAGGTGGCGGTATTTTTAACAATAATACTGAAACCATTCAAATTGCCACCGGTCAGTCGGAACTTATGCGCCCTGAGGAGTATGATGACCTAATAGCCGATCCGATAAAATTCATCCGTGACACGATATTTCCCCGAAAATATAAGATATTTCAAGAAGGAACGGTGGAAGAAAAATTTGGAAGATATGCGTATGCGCTTTCACATTTCTTTAAGTATGTCCAATCACTTCAAATTTGTTCCGAAAGGATCAAACAGGAGTACGGTCTTCCCATTACCAATGGCGGTGTAAATTTATTTATGCCTGGCGATCTTATCATGGATTATTTAAGAGATTTTAAAGGGATTATGAGAGACATAAAGAAATGTCCCGATAAATTGGCCGAAGCCTGTATGGCCCTGGTTGACCCTTTACTAATGAATACATTTGGAGTATTGCATTCGCCCACCGATGACAAGTATGTTCACTTATATTTACATCTGCCGCAATATATAAGGGCTAAAGAATTTGAGAAGGTTTACTGGCCGTCCTTCAAAAAATATGTGGATATCGTTGCAGCTAGGGGTTTGAAAATTCTTATTCTATTTGAAAAGAATTGGGAACATTTATATGAGTATCTGCAGGAGTTTCCAAAAGGATCGGTTATTGGATTCTTCGAAGAAGATGATCTGAGAAAAGCCAAGAAAGCTTTGGGTAAGAATATATGTATTGCCGGCGGTTTGCGCACAAACGATCTGTACTACGCTTCGAAGGAAAAATGTATCGATATTGCCAAAGGTTTAATTGATGATCTAGCGCCGGGCGGAGGATTTGTTTTTGCACCGGATAAGGTTCTGGCAACTAAAAATGATGCCAAGGCTGAAAACCTAAAAGCGGTGACAGAATTTATCGTTGAGTATAGCGCGAGATAACAAAATTATGGGCTGTTTATTTAATTTTCGAAATTATTCGAAAATAAGGGGGTACTCAAGATGAACGAAATGGAAATTATCTTTAAATTGGCTCGGGAAAATATTCTATCTCAATTTCTTAGTACGGATCAAGAAAAGGACGGAGTAGAACTGGCAATTCTGGTCATGATGCTTATGTCATAAGTCGGTATAAGCATCAAACAAATTAACTACCACAAAAGGGCATTTTAATTACTAAATGCCCTTTCACTTAGAACTAGCTACTGTGAAAGATTGTGAGCGTCTATAAGTTTTCTGAGTCTTTATGCATTATTGAATCACTGCTGAAAGTTTGTCAAATATTTAATAAAATTGCGCATAAAAGTGTTGACTACACAACCGAACGGAACTATACTTAATCTGTTGACATATCAATTGTTTGGAGTTGAACAATAATTCATTGCGAGGAGGTAGATCAAATGTCAAGCAAACATGAGGTTGTCATAGCAGGAGCAGGGCACCATGGATTAACAGTTGCCTGCTACCTGGCTAAAGCGGGATTGGATGTGATCCTGCTGGAGAGGAGTTCCAAAGTCGGAGGGGGTGTAACCTCGACTGAAGCTGCGGCCCCAGGGTTCGTCACAGATACCTGCGCCGTTGTCCATCACCTTTTTCAAGCCAGCCCAATTATGACGCGGGATGAACTTGGACTGCAATCCAAATACGGACTTAAGTACAGTAAGCCGGATCTTACTACAGCAGTACAGTTTACCGACGGCACCTACTTAACTATTTGCGCCAGCCTGGACAGGACATGCCAATCTATAGCCAAATTTTCACAAAAAGATGCTGAGGCCTACAGGAATTTCGCCTCCTGGATATCGCATGCACACGATATGATGATAGCCGGCTTTTTTGCTCCGCCACCGCCGTTTGGCATGTATACAACGATGCTGGATTCCAGTGACGAAAGCAGAGAACTGCTCAGGTGCAACCTTTTAAGTGCCTGGGACGTTATCGAAGAATGGTTTAGCTGTGATAAAGTTAAAATTGCCCTAAGCCGGTGGGTTTCTGAAATTATGATCATGCCCCAGACCAAAGGCACCGGGATTGTTGTTCCCATGATGATTGGTTTGCAGCATTCGCCAGGCCGCGGCCCCGGAATTCCAATCGGAGGATCAGGTAAAGTCAGCGAATCCATGGAACAGTTTATCCTTGATAACGGCGGTACCATCCGTACCAAGGCAGCTGTTAAAGAATTCATCGTCAAAGGCGGCAAGTGTGAAGGCGTAATTCTGGAAGACGGTGAAGAAATTTTCGGCACTAAGGCTGTTATCAGTAACCTAAACATCAAAAAAATGTTCCCCGAAATGTTCAGCTCCGGTCTTTCACCGGAAGGTTATACACGAAAAGTTGACAGGCTGCGGGTTAGTGAATTCTCAGCTTACCAACAAGGTTTGGCTTTGCACGAAGCACCAAATTATAAAGAAGATGAACTTAATGAAGCACTGCTGGTTGAGTATGCTCCGGCTAACGAAGAAGATTATCTCAGGTACTTTGAAAATCTCAAACACGGTGTAACGGATCATTTCCCGGGGCTTGTCTGCCAGAGCCGGTATGATGAAACCCGTGCGCCAAAGGGCAAGCATACGCTCTATCTCTATGAATACGCTCCATATTTCCTCAAAGACGGTGGACCAAGCAAATGGGATGAAATATCAGATCAATATGCCGAAGAGGTAATGAATTTCCTACGTCAATTTACTACGAATATGGGTAAGGAAAACATCATTGGGCATTGGAAAATGTCCCCCTTGGAAATGGAACGTAAAAATCCTTCGTTCCTCTACGGCGATTTTGGTCATGTTGCTGCATTCCTTGATCAAAATATGGGAAATAGGCCACTGCCGGGCTGGAACTATAAAACGCCGTTTGATAACCTTTTCTTATGCGGACCCGGATGCCATCCCGGAGCAGGTTGTAACGGGGCCGGTCGCGCAGCTGCTCAAGCAGTTATGGAGGAACTGGGTATAGATATCGAAACAGTGGTTTGATGAAATAAACTAGCAATCATAGCAAATACGAGGTAAACGATATGAAAATGCATTCAAAAGAAGGACAGGTTCTTGTGGATGTAAGCAAGATTTGGTGTGAAGGTCAAGACCTTGTTATGAAGGGTAAGCTGATGGGTGCTTATTCTATGAATATTCACCTTAAGCCCGAGGAAGCTTGGAGCATTTTAAAGCTTTTGACCTGGGGCGTTATCAGAAAAATGCCGGGGTACATGTTTAGAGGTTGGCGGAAGTCCCGTCAGAAAAAGGATTAAAAACTAAAAGGATACCAATTACAAAAAGGATTTTAAACATAAAGGAGAGGTAAACAATGAGTAGTCTGGATGGTAAAGTAGCTGTCGTAACGGGCGGAGCGCGCGGAATTGGCTCGGCGACTTGCAAAACCTTAGCTTCAAGGGGAGCCAAAGTAGTGGTTAATTATATGTCCAATAGTTCAGCTGCTGATCAGGTTGTGGCCGATATAAAAGCAGCCGGGGGAGAAGCAGTAGCCATCAAAGCCGACGTCAGGAGCCAGGAACAGGTTGAAAAGATGATTACTGAAGCAAAAAACCAGTTTGGACGTATTGATATCCTGGTTAACAATGCATCGATGAATTTTGTTGTGAAACCATTCCTCTATATGAGCTGGGAAGAATTCTCCCAGAAATTGAATGATGAGCTTCAAGCATCTTTTGTCACAACCAAGGCTGTCATTCCAACGATGCTGGAACAAAAAAGCGGTCGGATAGTTTATGTATCAAGCAATATGTCCAAAGTAGCCGGACCGGCCTTTATCGCCCATGGAACAGCCAAGGGCGGACTTGATTCCTTTGTAAAATATATTGCTCAAGAATTTGGTCCGAATGGTATTACGGCAAATGTTGTGGGTCCAAGCTTAATTGAAACAGATGGTTCAGCCGGGGTTCCCGATGAAGCCCGTAAAATGATGATCGGTCACACCCCCTTACGGAGACTAGGGGTACCGCAAGATGTTGCCGGGGTTATTGCTTTCCTGGCCAGCGATGACAGTTGCTACGTGACAGGAACTTATATTCCCGTATCGGGAGGACAATTAATGCTTTGATTCAATAGACTATTGCAGAACAAACTAATCTTTTGGCACTTAATGCAGCTATAGAAGCTGCCCGGGCAGGGGAATACGGTAGGGGATTCGTTACAGATGAGGTCAGGAAACTGGCTGAACAGTCCTCCAGTTCCAGAAGATCGCAGTGCTATTCAATCGGAGACCAACCGTGCAACTGAAGTGACTAATGCGGGAGCAGAAGATGTGAACCAAGGAGTAATCGCGGTTAATCAAGCGGGGAATGCCTTTTAAAAATATCATTGCGGAAGTGGAAAGCGTTGTTAGGCAGAACGAGGACACAAAAAACGACTGATAAATAATGTTTGAGATAAATATTAAAAAAATGTCTGCCGTATGATATATAGGGCAGACATTTTTTATTCCATTTTAAGATAGGTTATCAAAGAGGTTTTCAGAAGTCAAATATATTCTGGAGAGACAATTCCTGAAAAATGAGACTTCCTCCGGGGCTAATTTTGATAGAACCTCATCCTCCCATTTAACGATCATGTCTAATATTTGGGGAGCAATTTCTTTACCCTTTTCTGTGAGAAATAAATTTTTCTTGGACTTATTTCGTTGGTCAGTCAATACGTATATATATCCGAGCTTTACTAGATTACGTGTAACCCGAGCAATGAGTGCTTTGTCTCTTTTCAGCGCCCTGGCTATCTCATTTTGGCCGGGGTTCTCTATATTTTCGTTATAATTCAAATAAAGTATTATAGGGTAGTCGCTTAAACCTATTTTAAATTGTCTAATATTCTTAGATAAGTATAATTGGTAAACATTTATAATATCCATAATTTCTCTGGAAAAATACATAATGCTAGACACCCCTATTCATAACAGAAATAAGCTACAATCATTATAACTGGTTAAGAGCTTTATTCAAATATTTTTTTTCCTCTTTAATAAAATCGATCAGAAAATAAGCTAAACCCTTAAAGAAGTCAGTTTTGGCATATTCTACGACTTGAAGGCAGAAATCAGGAATCCATTTTGATAAATGATTTTGGTAAAAATTCTGTTTCTGTTTTATGATTTCAATATACTGAGGTTCTTTTATTTGGTTGAATTCTCTTTGACACAGTTCACTCATGAACGAAAGCTCTACTCCTATATAGTCTGGTCTTTCGTGAATATTTTTACTAATAGCAAAACCACTTTGCTGGTAAAATCTCAGAAGTTTGATTATTGTGTTTGAATCATGCTGTTCCTTTATATAAAGAGATTCATAGGGTGGAACCGGCCCAACTGCTTGATTAATGCCTCTGCATAAAAAGGTCCGGTCCACAGCTATTTTCTCCTGAATGGCTTGGGCAGTCAGAAGTAAACAAGAGTCGTAGAAAGTTTTTAAAAGTCGAAAACCTTCAGTTTTATTCTCGGAACAGTTAACCAGGATCGAGACATTGTTCAACATTGTATTGGCATACTTCTCTCCGGGGACTGGTATTGGCTCCATAAAGATCTGGGCAAAAAAGCTGTAAATTTTTGAGCGGTTGGACATTTGTTCTATCCATAACAATTCCTCATGGTTCTTTGAATTCTGCATTCGATTCTCCTCCATATCAGTATCTTTCTAATCAAATCCTCTTTAATAATTCCTGATTGGTCTGCAGCGTTAAAAGCTGAGTACGTTTGGTAATGCCTAATTTGCGATATAAGTTAATAAAATGGTTATCCACAGTGCTTTTTGATATGACTAGTTGCTGAGCGATTTGCTTATTGGTCAAACCTTTAAAGGCATACTCGCATATTTCTTTCTCCCGAGGGGTAAGATTTTTCTCCAAGTTGGGCATTTCGTTGTAGCTTACTGACTCTTTTAATAATTCTATTATCACTTGCGAAATTTTGGGGTCTAAATACGAGCCCTGATTAATAAATTGCTTAATTCCAAGCGTTATATCATCGATACTCGAATTTTTTAACAAAAAAGAATCAAAACCCGCTTTTATCGTAGCGCAAATGGTTACTTTAGATATAACGGAAGTAAAGGCCATTATCTTAATATTAGGGTTGTACTTATATACCAGTTCTGAAAAATCTTTAATGTTTTCTATTATATTTATGTCGACAATAATTATTTTAAATGTTTCGTTATTTAAGGCAGCAATAAAACTTTTCAGTGATGCAAATTCCGTAATTGAATAACCGGTATTGAGAAAATCCATCAGAATGTGATTTAGAAGGCTGCGGATAAGAGAACTATCATCGATTAAGGCCACACTCAATTCTTTTTTAGCGGTATAGATGAGTGAATTTATGTTAGGATGATTAAGTCCCATAAAAACACCTCGTTCTTGTAAATATATGGGGTTGGGGTAACATACAGTTACCCCGTTAAGAGGAAATTGAGATCTTACAATAGTATCATATATGTTAAACGTTGATATGTCAACGAGTATTATACTAAATATCTAGATATCTTTTATAAAAATAAATATTTGTATCTATTGTTTGCAGGAATCAGTATATGCAAAATTATTAGTAAGGTGTCCACTAACTTCTTTCAATGGTCGACCGAAAGAAAGTAGTTAAAGAAAAAAATAATAAGGAGTGTGAAAAACTAGTGAAAATTAATAATTTAGGAAAGCATCATATTTTTGCCATGTGTTTATTTATCATTGGCATAGTTTCCCTGATAAAACAAATGGTTACAGGCTTTGACGGTTACATTAATCATTATCCATGGGGTCTGTACATTGGGTTATTTTTTACAGCTGCAGGCGGCGGTGCAGGTCTTCTAATAATTCTTGGATTCGGCATGCTAAGTGGCACAATAGAAAATTCGACAAGCAAACAGTTATACACATGCGCATTGGCAATGTTCATAACCGCAGGTTGTCTGATATTTGCAGATTTAGGTTATCCTATTGGGTTTTACAATATGATTATTTCACCCAATTTATCTGCTCCCATGAATTATGATGCCATAGCTCTTCTGGCTGCAATTATTATGAGTTTACTGGCAGCCATTAAAATTAAATCCGATGGGGCAAAAAGCAAAAATTTCGCTGTAGCCGGTATTGCGATAGGAATCATTCTTCTCGGAGTGGAATCATGGCTTGTTGCCGTCAGTGTCAGACAGGATATCTGGGCAGTGATGTTAGGAGCCGGCCCGGCTTTATTTCAAGCCCTGACCATAGGACTCGCCGTTGTTGTCCTATTTCATAACGGCGGATCTTGGCGCAATGGGCTTGTAATGGCTTTATTTCTCGTATTAACCACTCAGCTCATTGACTTGTTTGCCGGAATAGGCAATATGAACCATTTAGGAAGCCAGTTAACGATGCTTGCTAAATCCTACACATTCTGGATCTCATCTTTGGGAATGCTTGCATGTTTATTGATCGGGGTCTTATCTTCCAGCAAAAAGACAATTGCCGTATTAACAGTATTTTCAATTGCTATGGCCAAGCTTTCAATCATTTGGGCCGGACAATCTTCAGCTGCTCTTGACCAGTTGACATTCACAGGGGAACCCCATCTGGTATTGTCGGAGATACTGGTCGTTATTGGCATGATCGGACTGGGAGCATTAATTTATTCATTAGCAGCATGGTTTGTCCAGGTAAGACTTCCTGGTCGTATTACAAAAGATGAGGGGGCGAATATTTAATGGCCACTATCAGCAGGCGTTCATTTATTAAAGGGTCGACAGCGAGCCTTGTCTTGCTGGCAACAGGGTTTGGCTCAAAAGCATATTTTTTTCAAACAGCCAACGCGGAAACATCCAATACTGAAGAATGGAAACCGGCTTATTGCCCGGGATGTCATATGCCCATCTGCGGCACCCAAGTGAAAGTTGTTAATGGTGTTGCAGTGGAAATTAAAGGTGATCCCAAAAGTCCTACCAATAAAGGGAAGTTATGTCCGAGGGGAAATTCAATCATTGGCGGACTTTATCACCCATACCGGGTAAAAACTCCCTTAAAACGAACGAATCCTGAAAAAGGGCTGGATATTGATCCCGGTTGGGTGGAAATTACCTGGGATGAAGCCTATGCTATTGTAGCAGGTAAACTAAAAGAAGCCAGAGCATATGATCCCAGGAGCTTTATTTATAATTTTGGATTCGGCAATGAGGATTCTTTCAGCAGAATTTTGTTTGATAAGGCATTAGGCTCTACTACCCGAATAGGTTCTGCAGGTCCGTTATGTCCGGACCATTATGGCTCGACGACTTGCTTGTCCACAAGGGTAGAGAGGGTTGATTTGCAATATTGTAAATTGATTTTGAATATTGGCCGGAGCATTGGTGATGAGTGGGCCTTAGCGCATTATAGTACAAGTGATTATGCCACAGCCGTTGAACGGGGATTGAAAGTTATCACTGTCAACCCCCGGAAGACAGTCGCAGCCCAAAACGGAGAATGGGTACCCATTATACCGGGTACGGACATAGCGTTTTGCTGGGCGTTAGTTCACACGATCATTTATGAAATCAACAAATACGACGAAAAGTTCCTCAAATGGAGGACAAACGCGCCCTATCTCATCGAGGATAAACCTCAAGTCTTTAAAGGGTCCAAAGTGCACATTGAGGACCACTTCAGAGATGAAGCAACCCAGAAACCTCTGGTATGGGACGAATCCCAGCATAAAGCGGTGCCATTTGATTCCTCCAGGGGAGACACTTATGCCCTGACAGGTACCTATACCGTTAGGGGAAAGACGGTTAAAACCGCATTCCAGCTTATGACCGAGTATGTAAAAGAGTACACACCCGAATGGGCCGAAAAAATATGCACCGTCCCTGCAGCCAAAATCAGAGAGATAGCCAAAGAATTGGTGGATACGGCACAAATCGGCGCAACGATTAATATTGAAGGCTTTGAGTTCCCGCTCAGGCCCGTAGCAACCTTCCCGGGCCGGGGAGCAAACTGCAATCCCCTGAATACGGAATTGTATAAGGCACTTTATATAATCAATGAGCTTTTAGGTTGTTTGGATGTACCAGGCGGCGTACTGGGTGTCGAGACAGGAGATTTTCACCCGTTCATGACCGACAAAGATGGGATGCTTACACCTGTTCCGTGGGATATATTTAAGGCTCAGTCCGTTGGAACGCCGACGTTTGAATTCCCTCCTAACAGCTTTGATAATAATTGCTTTTACCCTATGAAGCTGGATGTTGAACAACTAACATGGAAAACAATACTTGATCCAAAGAGTTATTATGTTCCCTTCGAAGCAAAAGTATTAATGATCCATGGTGCCAATAATATAAAATCAAACGCCGATCCTGAACCTGTGATGGCGGCCATGAGAAGGATCCCCTTTGTTTTTGACATTGCAGTTTGGCTGGACGAAGCAAGCCAGTTTGCAGATGTTATCCTACCGGAACATCACGCCTTGGAAAGGGCAGCTGCATTTAATGCGTCTTTTATATGCTCCAAGGGCTCCGATGACGAAAGCCGCGGAATGAGGGCGATATGTGCCAGAAAGCCGGTAGTTGCCCCGGCGCATAACACCAGGCTCGCTGAGGATATCTGTTTTGACCTTGCCGAACGGGTAGGATGTCTGCCGGCCCTGAATATGATCACGAATAAGACATTCCTGGGCATGTACTTCTTGAATAAACCAGCCGGATTAGCAAAAGAGTATTCGCTTTTGCCAATCAAAAAGTATACTTATGAAGAAATAATTGAAAGAAAACTCAAATCCCTTTACGGCCCCCAATCCGGCTGGAATGATTTTGCCGAATGCGCCGTAAAAGGTTATAAAGTCCCCACAATAAAAGGAAGCTATAACTATTTCTATGCACCGGAGAACAAAATCAGAATACCGCTTTATTATACGTACTCGGGGCGAAACATTAATACGATTATGAACGGCCTTAAGGAGCATGGGATAAAATTCCCGGGTGCCGATATTGAAGAAGTCGCCAGGAATTATGCCGCTACCCCGCTTTATTACGAGTTTAACACCATGCTGCCTACGGCGGAATATCCTTTCAAAGTATTCCAGTTTAAAACCCATTTTCAAGTTAACGATTCAAGCGGACTCGTGTACAATCCTTGGCTAAGGGAAATCCAACACAACTTTGATCCAAATATTCTTAAAGTCCTGGTCCCCTATGAGGCAGGGAAAGCCATGGGCTTGAATGAGGACGATGAAATTGTCGTAGAATCCCAATATGGACACAAAACCCAGGGCAAAGTTCATTTATCCCAAATGATTCATCCTCAAACCATAGGAATTGGCGGCAAATGGGGTAAACGCGGAACACATATCATTCCATTCGCCAAAGAAGGCCCGAATTACAATGTTTTATTGAATGGGGACGAGAGAGATATCGGATTCCTGATGGGTAACCTGAACAATTCAGTTTGTGTAAAAATTTATAAGGCATAGGGGGGAATATAAATGCGGTACGGAATGGTAATTAATCTTAAACGATGCGTAGGTTGCGACGCTTGTACAGTTGCATGCAAGCAGGCCAATGGCACGCCGCCGGGAGTATTTTATTCCCATGTATCACATATTGAAAAAGGTATCTATCCCAATGGAAAAGTTGAGCATACACCTATCTTATGTATGCATTGCAGTAATCCGGTATGTGTAACTGTTTGCCCGACTAAAGCATCCCATAAGAATGAAGACGGTACAGTAACCATTGACCAGTCCAAGTGTATAGGTTGCAGACAGTGTATTGCTTCCTGTCCGTATGATGTTCGTAATTTTATCTCTGAAAAAATCAAAGGATATTATCCGGACAAAGGTTTGACTCCGCAAGAGCAGACTTCTTACAGCAACTTCATTAAAGGGAAAGTATATAAATGTGATTTTTGCAGGAATAAACGATTAGGCCAGCAAGAAGAACCGGTTTGCGTGCAGACCTGTCCTGCCGAAGCCCGTATTTTTGGCGACCTTGATGACCCGAACAGCAATGTTTCCAAACTTGTCGCAGAGCACAATACAGTTCGATTGGCTGAAGAGTTTGGAACACAACCCAGTGTCTATTACATCCAAAAGTAGATAGGTTTAAAGGGGACGTCGCTAAGTTACGTCCCCTTTAGAATTTCCAGTGGAGCCGATGGTCGGAATCGAACCGATTCGCACGTATATTTTAATTGATAAATATTTCCTGATTAACTATCAACAAAGAGGGCTGTGATCTTTTGAATAAGGATATTACAAAACGTATTTTTGCCGAAGCATTAATAGAATTGTCAACCTGCATGGATACGGCTGGATTTTAAGAGCTTCAGGATCCGAACTCCTGCACCAGTTTTTCGAACGCGGAAATGGAATTTACGATGGTATCCATACTGACGCAATAAGAGATTCTGATATGACCGGGACAGCCAAATCCGCTTCCGGGGACAAGCAATAAATTGTATTTAACGGCCCTTTTGACAAATTCAACATCGTTCTCGATCAGTGTTTTGGGGAAAAGGTAAAAGGCTCCCTG
Organism: Dehalobacter sp. CP; assembly: GCA_009910795.1. Next base: position 80,273 of record VMEE01000018.1, read on the forward strand.
CGGTTTGACGCATTCGAAACCAAGCGCAGTGAGATGCTCATATAAATAATCTCTTTTCTTTTGATAGTCTGCGGTATCTGTTTTGACGTCCAGAGAATCACCGATAACTTTCTGGAACAATCCGGGAGCATTGACAAACCCCAGCGTTCGGTTGCAAAAGCTTAAGGCGTTATTCAGCACGTCAGCGTCTTTAATTCTGCTGCTCGCTGCAATATATCCTATTCTCTCTCCGGCAAGGCCGAGTGATTTACTGAAGGAATTGACAATCATGCTGTTTTCAAAAATCGACAGGATGTTCGGAATTTTCATCCCGTCATAGACAATCTGGTCGTAGGGCTGATCGGAGATAATATAGATGATCGTACTGTATTCGTTTTCTTTTTTCTGCAGAATTCCTTTGATTTGTTCCAGCTTCTCCTTGCTGTAGACAATACCGGTTGGATTATTCGGGGTATTGATGACAATCGCCTTTGTTTTGGGCGAAATCGCTTTTTCTAGGGCATCCAGGTCCGGCTCGAGTGTCCGGGGGTCCGGCGGCACAATGACCGGTTTCCCACCATGGTTATCCGTATAGAAAATATATTCCACAAAATAAGGTGCAAAGATAATTACTTCTTCACCTGGATTCAGAAGTGCTTTCAGCACAACATTCAGCCCGCCGGCAGCCCCGATAGTCATAGTAATATTATCTTGTGTAAGTCCGATCTGGCTGTCGCTCTGGAGCGACTGGGCAATTTTTTCTCTGACTTCGGGATAGCCGGCATTGTTCATGTATTTATGGATTCCTTTATAATTCCCGGTGACATAATTTTTCAGAGATTCAATGACCTCCTCTGGCGGCTCAGAAAAGGGATTGCCCAAACTGAAGTCATAGACGTTTTCGCGTCCATAAATTTTGGCGAGCCTTTCGCCTTCCTCAAACATTGCTCTGATCCAGGAGGCATTCTTTAAATTATTGATTACTTTTTCCGAAAACACGCACATTTCTCCTTTAGGACATCATCATATTGTTACTGGTATTATTTTACCTCATTTCATCTTGACAAAAAAGTCTATTTGCTGAAGTCCGGCAAAATGTTCCTATCGATGAAAAAAACGTCAAGAATAAAAGAAAACAGGAATATAGAAGAAAATGTCGAATTTTACAGTTAATCAGACGAGAAAAGATTTGAGGGATTAAAATGTTCTATGCCTATTTAAATGACCAGGCTGCAGTCATTATCATTTTATGTTTTTCTTTTCTGAATTTGGCATTTGTATTTACAATGAACAAGGAGAAGAGTTTTTCGGCTCTTTTTGGATTTAGTTTTATTGCGCCGTTTCTCTTGGCGCTGCTTAGTATAGCCTATCCTGATATGGTACTGCGTATTAAAGTGCTTCATCATACAAATTTTGCTTTTCTCTGCTTGTTGCTTATACTGATATTATCGTGGCGGTGGAAGAATTACGCTGCATCTGCCGCTTTGAGCGTGATTTTCCCCTTTCTGGTACTTTTCACGGTCATGAATGCGGACCACCTGCCGGTTATTCTGACGATGACGGAATCCTTAAGCGGAGCGGCTGTCGTCCTGGCCGCCGGCATTATTATATTGCTGCATAAATTCCTCGGTGAAAAGCAGATATCATTGACCTGGGGAGTCATATTTATGGGTTTTGGACAGCTGCTCCAATATGAGTTTCCTACCAATTCCTCTTTCTTGATTCCGTTATGTCAGTTTGCCGCGTACCTGCTGTTTTACTGTTATATCCAAAAAACATCAAAGGAGCCGTACCGTTTAAAATTGGCGAACGCTGAAGAGAAGATTGTAGACATCAATAAGACCATCAACTACGAAGTAAAGAGAAAAATGCTGGAAATGGAATTGCACAATGAACACTTGCTCAATATGGTCCAGAGAGATCCGCTGGTCGATGCGTATAATAAAAAGGGGATCATGAATTATTTTGGAAACCTGATTGATGATCCCAAGATAGACGAATTCACGCTCATGCTCTTTGACATTGATAATTTTAAAAGCATTAATGATAACCGTGGACATGTTGTCGGGGACATGGTCCTCAAAAAGGTCGTAAGTATTGCCAAGGAAAATATCAGGGAATTTGACATACTTGGCCGTTATGGAGGAGATGAATTCCTGGTCATTTTGCCGAAAACCAAAATAACGGATGCCCTGATTGTCGCCGAACGGTTCAGAAAAAGAGTCAGTGAAGAGCCGGGTATTTCGGTCTCTATAGGACTAGCTGCTTATCCGGAGGATGGCACTACAGCCCATAATCTGATTGAGACCGCTGATGCTGGCCTGTATCACTCCAAAAGGGTCGGCAAGAACGCAATAAGCCATGCGGGTTCAATGATCTGAACTTTCACAGAATATTAATCGATCGTTCACGAAACGTACACATTCATTCCTTAAAATATCATCCAGGGATCAATCCCTCCTGAAACAAATAGAATTATAGACTGTTGGGGGAAACTAAAGGGGGTTAGGCAATGACTGCAGGGAATATACTTATCGCAGACGATGAAGCCAGAATGAGGAAACTGGTTGCTGATTTTTTAAAAAAGGAAGGGTATACCGTCATCGAAGCGGAAGATGGGAAACAGGCCCTGGATATTATTCATTCCGGACAGCATATCAGCCTGGCCATCCTGGATGTCATGATGCCCGAGACGGATGGATGGACGGTATGCAGGGAAATCCGAAAGAGCGGCCAGACTCCGGTCATCATGCTGACAGCAAGATCTGAGGAATCGGATGAGCTGTTCGGTTTTGATCTGGGCGCAGATGAATATATTACGAAACCTTTCAGTCCGCTGATCCTGGTCGCGCGGGTGCAGGCCCTTCTTCGCAGAACCAGTGATCCGAAGGCTAGCATTAAAAACTTTGACGGCCTGGAGATCGATAAAAACAGGCGAGTCGTAAGTATTGACGGAGAACGGGTAGATTTAAGCCCGAAGGAATATGAGTTGCTTTTATATCTGGTAGAAAATGAAAGCCTGGCTGTATCGAGGGAACAGATCTTAAATTCAGTCTGGGATTACGATTATTATGGCGACGCCAGAACTGTGGACACCCACATCAAACGGTTAAGGTATAAATTAGGGATCAAAGGAGACTTTATTCAAACCGTCAGAGGACTGGGATACAGATTTGAGATAATCTGAATTTGAGGTAATTCTAATGAAATCATCCATCAAACTAAAGCTATTCACTGCTATAAGTTGCCTAACTGTATTGTATGTTTTGCTTTCGTGGTTTTTAAACGACCAGTTTCTTGCGAAGTATTACTACTTGAACAAGGAAAGCACCTTGAAGGAGTACTACCATGAGATCAATGAAAACTATGATGGCGAGCCGTTCGATATTTTACTCAATCTGGAGAAAATTGAGAGGACCGAGGGCCTGAACATTACGATTCTTGATTCATCCATGTATATCAAATATATTTCTTCGTTGAAAGAAGAAGGATTTTTCCATGAACCATTCAAAAAGCCCGGAGGCTCGGATTATTCGTTCATTCCTGATATTGCCATCCTCAAAGATGCCCAGAATTCCACGCAGCCTGTGATTGTTAAATCCACTGACCGCAGACTGAATTCCGATTTTATTAATCTGGTTGGACAGTTAAATAACGGAGACTATCTGTACCTAAACACTCCGGTCGTCGCGATCGAGGAAAGTGCGGCGATTGCTAATAAGTTTTCTCTTATTACGGGTTTGTTTATTATGGTTATCGGGGTGCTGATCGTATTTTTCTTCACAGATAGATTTACCAAGCCCATTCTTCGTCTGAATGAGATCGCCCAGGCCATGGTCAAACTGGATTTTGGCAAAAAATACCCGGTGCGGACCTACGACGAAATTGGCGAACTTGGCTCAAGCATTAACTCGCTTTCCACCCAATTGGAGAAATCGATTAATGAACTCCGGCAGGCCAATGAAAAACTCATGGAGGATATCGAAAGAGAAAGAAAAATAGACGACATGAGAAAAGAATTTATTTCCAATGTTTCACACGAGCTAAAGACGCCGATTGCACTGATCCAGGGCTATGCCGAGGGACTCAAGGTCAATGTCAACGAAAGTGAAGAGGATAAAGACTTCTATTGTAATGTGATCATTGATGAAAGCGCTAAGATGAATAAGCTTGTCAAACAGCTCCTGGAGTTATCGCAGATCGATGCGGGCTACACCCGGCTGGAAAAAACAGATTTTGACTTAAACGAACTGGTCGAATTTGTCCTCAGAAAAAATATGCTGCTGATTAAAGAGAAAGATATTCAGCTGATGCGGGAAATTCAGGATAAATTTACGGTTAATGCCGATATCGACAGGATTGAACAGATCATCGTGAACTATCTGGTCAATGCGATCAATCATGCAGACCAGCGCAAAGAAATTAAAGTCAAGCTCGAAAAAACAGGACAAAAAGCCAGGGTCAGCGTTTTCAACTCCGGCACTCTTATCCCTGAAGAAGCCCTGGATAAGATTTGGACCAGCTTTTATAAGGTGGACAAAGCAAGAACCCGTTCTTATGGCGGCACAGGCCTTGGCTTGTCGATCGTCCGGGCCATTCAGGAACAGCATGGTAATGCATATGGGGCTCAAAACGTGGAAAATGGCGTCGAGTTTTGGTTTGAGGTAGATCTAGCGGAATAACAAGAAAAGAGGAATTTGTGAGTGAAAAAGAAGTTATTGGTTGTGGGACTTGTTACCTTACTGATTGTGTTGACAGGGTGTTCAGCAAGTACTTCTTCGACGGCAACGGACGATACGGCAACAGCGCAGACGGAAAGTACACAGACCGAGGGAGTCCGGCCAACCCGACAGATGGATTTACTCGGAAAAGTGGTCAGTGTGGGTGAAAAACAGCTGATCGTCGCAGAACTGCAATCTTCGGATTCTTCACAAAGCGAACAAAAAGCAGCTCCGCCGGAACAAGGAAATACGCGTGTAGAAACCTCGTCAGCACGGGAAATGAATGATAAGACGACCGGCACGAACTATACAATTGTCGTTGCTGAAGATACACCGATTTTCAGTAGAACGGCGGGTGCAGATGGCGCTCAGGAGACCAGCATTAATCTGAGTGATTTAAAAGCAGGCGATATCCTGAGAATATGGGTGAATGAACTGAATACTTCAAAAGAATCCAACGCAGTATACGTGGAATTAACGTCGCAGCAAACGACGTAAGTCAGAAATAGGCTTTGCGAGCGAAAGAAATTTGGTTTGCTTTCGAATCGAAAAAGTGAGGGATACATCCAACCACAAGGATGCATCCCTTTTGACACCGATTTATTCCAAACGGATTGCTCGATTTTAAAGGGATAATGGCGGAATACAGAGAATAATACAAACGGACAAATATATGAATTTAAGCTTGTTGTCGGAGGTGCCCGGGTCGGGGAATCCAATGTTACTGCAGTGAATCTTCCGTGATTGATATCTTGGGATGATATGGAGAAGAGATAAGAAGACCATACACGGAGATGAAATAGCTTATGTTTCAAGAAAGAAAGTAGGATGAAGTATGAAAAAAATTGCTTTGGTCACTGACAGCACTGCGGATTTGCCGGACGAGCTATCGAAAAAATGTCTGGCCCATGTTATTCCTCTTAAAATTCTATTTGGGGAAAAAAGTTTTGTGGATGGAGAAATTAGCCCCAAAGAATTTTATCGGTGTCTAGAACAGGAAGAAGAGCTTCCGAAAACCTCTCAGCCTTCCCCGGAACAGTTTGTTTCGTTATACTCGATGCTTCTTGAAGAATATCAGGAGGTTATTTCCATTCATATTTCTTCCGGCTTAAGCGGTACGTTGAACGCGGCCCATCTGGCCAAAGAAAAAATAAAAGGTGCCGTTCATCTTGTGGATTCTAAGACCATAAGCCTCGGTTTGGGCTTGATGGTAATGGAGGCATCCAAAGCCATCAAAGAGGGTTTGGGATCGGTTCAAGTTTTGGATAAGCTTCAACAGGCCAGAAATAGTATTGAAACGCTTTTTACCTTAAATACGCTGGAATACCTTCAAAAAGGCGGAAGAATTGGCAGGGTATCAGGGTTTATGGGGACACTGCTGAATATTAAGCCGGTAATCCGGGTAGGCGATGACGGAGTTTACCAGAATTTTGGCAAAGTCCGGAGTCAGGAGAAGGCCTTAAAAAGCATTGTCAAGGCATTTCAGGACTTTGCTGGAAAAAGGACAAATATCAAATTTGCCGTTGCGCATGGATCGGCTCCCCAGGCAGGACTATATTTGAAAGAAGAACTGGAGAATGCTTTTCAAAAACCGGCAGAGATGTTTGCGCAGGTTGGAGCCGTAATAGGTGCCCATACAGGACCGGGGACAGTCGGAGCGGCTATTCAGCTGGATTAATCGGTGATCATACAACATTTGTTCAGTAAATTTTCAAGAGAAAAGACCTTCTGCTGCCTGTCAAAAGGCAGCAGGAAGTCTTTTCTCTTTGTTTATATGTTTTGACTACTCCATCATTTCACCCATCCGCGAGACATCATAGCCGCCCAATCCCTCGACTTCCTTACGGTAGGCCTCAGAACGGATAATGGCCAGCAGGGCTTGGAAGTGCGGTCTGTTTAGGTCTTCCTGGCGCATGACGAGGTCATATCTTTCTGTTTGCAGCGGAATAAAGTCAAGCCCTAGCACCTGCATAGCGGCTTTTTCAATACCCAGTCCAACATCGGCTTCTCCCCGCGCAACTTTGCTGGCCACGGCCAGATGGCTCATTTCTTCATCGTAGTAGCTATTGATTAAGTGATGAGGGATACTCTCAACGCGCAATTTTTCATCAAGCAAGACTCGGGCTCCTGACCCACGCTCGCGGTTAATAAACCGGACGTCCGGTCTGGTCAGGTCTTTCCAGGATGTAATATCTTTAGGATTGCCGCGGGAAACATAAAAGCCTTCCTGGCGATAGACCAGATTAATTACGATTGTCTGGTGTCCGGGCATAAGTCTTCGGATATAAGGAAGATTATAATCATCAGCATCACTGTCCCAGAGATGGACAGTAACAATGTTGGCTTCACCTCTGTAGAGTGCCAGCAGACCATCAATGCTGCCGATACAGCTTCTTAAGAATTTGATATTCGGGTATTGCTTCAGAAGATGACGGGTCAGAATATCCAGTATGATATCCTGGCCGCAAATAACGACCGTATCCGATATAGAGACATCCGGAGAGCGAAAGGGTTCTGAAGGGCGCTCTAAGACCGGATAAGTAGAAACGTCAGTCGTCATTGAGGCACCTTTGCTTTTCTGAATATAGGCTTCGATATCCTTGTCCTCTACTCTTACCTTACGTCCAACCCGGTATGCTGCAAGATCCCCGCGTTTGATCAATTCATAGACGGTATACTTGGATATTTTAAGTTTCTGGGCTACTTCTTCAGGAGTATAGGAAGTGCTTTGGAGCAATGCCAGTCACCTCAATTTTAAAATAATATCATTTTATTATATCACAGGACAAAACAGTACTCAAAATAAAAGAACAAAACAATACTAAATACGGAAGAGTTCAGAGTCGTACAGATGAAAAAATTACGCCTATTATACAAATTTGGCGCATTATAACGTAATATTACAACAGCATAAGACAGGGAGCAATAGGATGTTAGGTTATGTTAAGTCATTATATTAGTCTATATTAGCTTAAGATTGATATTGAAGAGCTCAAATATATATTGTATAATAACTTATGCTAGTCTAAGATGGTTTATGTTTGTTTATCTTGAATGGCAGTTAGGGGATTAATCATATCATTTATTTTTAGGAGGAAAATTCAATGAAAAAAATGAGTGGAATTCTGATTATGCTTTTGGTTGCGTGTTTGGTACTTGTCGGCTGCAGCAGCTCGGGCAGTTCAGCAAATGGTATTGAACAAAAAGGAACTGTTCCGGTCGAGAAAAAAGAGATTCTTGTATCGGCAGCGGCCAGTTTAAAAGATGCCATGACAGAAATAGAAACACAATATGAAGCCAAAAACGCAGGGATTAATCTGGCAATTAACTATGGCTCATCTGGTTCTTTGCAGCAGCAGATTGAGCAAGGCGCACCGACTGATTTATTTATTTCAGCAGGAAAAAAACAAATGGATGCATTGGAAAAAGGAAACCTTTTAGCGGAAGGGACCCGGATTGACCTGCTTGGAAACGATCTTGTGCTGATTGCAGGGAAAGATAACAAAGATATTACTAGTTTTCAGGATCTTGCCAAGGCAGATAAAATCAGTATTGGCACTCCGGACAGTGTACCGGCAGGGAAATATGCTCAGGAAGCTTTAACCAGTATGAAATTATGGGGCACGCTGCAAGCCAAATTGGTTCTGGCCAAAGATGTCACACAAGTACTGACATACGTAGAAAGCGGAAACGTTGATGCTGGTATTGTCTATCAATCTGATGCTCAGGGATCCGATAAAGTAAAAGTCGTTACAGTTGCACCGGCTGACAGCCATAGCGCCATTGTTTATCCTGCGGCTGTAATTGCCAGTACCAAAAATCTGACTGAAGTGAAGGATTTCTTAAGCTACTTAAGCAGTGATGATGCTCAACAGATTTTTGTGAAATACGGTTTCAAAATAATTAAATAAGAAAGAATCATTAATATTCGATGGAATCTGACAGCATGATAAATATTTAGTTGTTTTATATCTAAATAATAGGTATGATAATACTTGCCCGAAATAAATAATAAAGATGTCAAATTATCAAATGATGGCGAGCAGATTTTTAGCAGTAAAGGAGCGGTATGTTAACGCAGTATTGCTTAAAATCTGCTGTCATGTATTTCATATTTTGGTTGGATAGGGTACTGTGAATAGGATATTTGTTTTGTACGGATCAGGAGAGACGCTAATGGGCTTTGACTACACACCAATTATCTTATCTCTAAAAGTTGCAACGGCAGCAGTTATCATTGTTGTTTTGTTGGGGATCCCTTTAGCCGGTCATATGGCCAGACGGAATTTTCCGGGGAAGGATCTGGTAGAGGCTTTTGTCACTTTGCCGCTGGTTCTTCCTCCTTCGGTCGTTGGCTTTATTCTTCTTTGGCTGTTCGGTAAGAATGGACCTTTAGGTCAATTTCTGGCCGGTGTTTTTCATGTCAGCGTCGTGTTCAATCTGGCTGGAGCAGTCATTGCTGCGGCTGTGGTGTCATTCCCTATGATGTATCAATCGACGAAAGCTGCAATGGAGGGAGTCGATAAAACGCTGGAGAATGCTGCCCGTACCTTGGGCGCAGGGGAGCTGCGCGTTTTTCTTACCATCACGATCCCGCTTTCCTGGCCGGGTATTGTCTCGGGGTTCATCCTATCCTTTGCGCGTTCTCTTGGAGAATTCGGAGCCACACTAATGATCGCAGGCAATATTCCCGGAAAAACGCAAACCATGCCGATTGCAATTTATATGGCCAATGAAGGCGGGGATACTGCAACGGCGATGATCCTGGTTGTGATCATGACGGTATTCAGCTTCTTAGTGATCTTTTGGCTGAACCGTTGGTCAAAAAGGCAGCAAAAAGGATTTATTCAGGAAGAGGGGGGTGAGTAAGTAAGATGCTAAAGGCTAAATTTAATTTAACGCTTCGCCATTTTGAGGTTGAGGCTGAATTAGAAGCTGGAAATGAAATACTTGTCCTTGTTGGGCCCTCGGGCTCGGGAAAAACAACGATCTTAAAATGCCTAGCCGGACTGAAAGCTCCTTCCCACGGGATCATTCAAATCAACGATCGTATTGTCTACTTCTCGGAGAATAAAATTAATTGTCCTTCAAAAGAGAGGAAGGTGGGATACGTATTCCAGGAGTATGCCTTGTTTCCTCATATGTCGGTCAGAAAGAATATCTTATACGGGGTAAGCAAGGAAAAGCGTCATGCCAAACCGCGGGCTGCGGAGGAGATGATGGAAATGCTTGGTATCCTTCACCTCCAGGGCCGTTATCCGCAGCATATTTCGGGAGGAGAAAGGCAACGGGTCGCTTTGGCTAGGGCATTAATGACCGAACCGGAGATCATGCTGCTTGATGAGCCATTGTCAGCACTTGATCAGGAAACGAGAAGCGGGCTGCAGCAGGAACTAAAAAAAATTCAAAGACAGTGGAAAATTCCTTTTGTTCTGGTTACCCATGATCTTGCTGAAGCAGAATTGCTGGGGGATCAGATCATCCGCATAGACAAGGGCCAAAGCGTTTCCAATAGAAGACTATGATGCAAAGCTTTGGAGACATTAAAGGCAAAATCCTTCCCGCTAAAAACGGAAAGGATTTTTTAAAATTACTACCAAATAAATTGTAAACCATCTTATGCGTATATTTGTTTAGAATTTCCGTTTCGGAAATCTTGAAGGATATTTGCTGTTATCGCGGTTTCGGTGGAATCCTTGCTGCTGGTCAAACCTGCGGGGCTGCCTACTACGCAAAGGCGCTTCCTCGGTCAGCACGATCGGAGCCGTATTTGGCTCCTTCGTCAGTAGTTTCAGTGCAGCGGATAACATCGTGATAGAATCGTTGTCCTCTAACAATTCTTCCGCCATTTCCTTGTAGCGTAGAATATCTTCGTCCTCAGCAGCTTTAAGAATTTTATCCATGGTCATGCGCTGCTGGCCGACAAGTACGTCGTTAAAGGTTGGCAGAGGCTTGCGCGTAATTCTCCTTTTGGCAACTTGCTCGATCAGTCTTAAATGGCCAATTTCTCTCGGGGTGACAAACGTAATCGCTTGTCCGCCTTTGCCAGCTCGGCCGGTACGACCGATTCTGTGGACATAGCTCTCTGGATCCTGGGGAACGTCAAAATTGTAGACGTGCGTCACGCCGCTAATATCGAGACCTCTGGCCGCAACGTCCGTAGCAACCAGAATCTCCGTTAAACCTTCTTTAAAATGACGCATAACCATATCGCGCCTGGCCTGGGTCAGGTCGCCGTGGATTCCCTCGGCGGAATAACCTCTTTTGCTTAAAGCCTCAAACAGCTCATCGACCCGCCGCTTTGTCCGGCCAAAGACAATGGCCAGATCGGGAGACTGAATATCCAGCAGGCGGCAGAGCACATCGAACTTTTGTTTTTCCTGGACTTCCACGTAACACTGTTCGATTTGAGGAACTATGATCTCTTTGGTTCTCATGCTGATAAATTCCGGAGTCTGCATAAAGCGCTGGGCCAAATCCAGAATCGATTTTGGCATCGTTGCCGAAAAAAGCAGCGTCTGCCTTTGTTCGGGAACTTCCTTTAGAATGTTTTCAATATCTTCCACGAAACCCATACTGAGCATTTCGTCTGCTTCATCAAGCACGACCGTTTCAACCTGTTGCAGACGGATGGTTTTTCTTCTCATATGGTCCATCAGCCGTCCGGGAGTCCCCACAATAATCTGCGGCCGGTTCCGCAGAGACCGGATTTGCCGGTCAATATCCTGTCCGCCGTAAATTGGCAGGGACCGGACACCTTTAAACTGACCAATACGGTTCAGTTCTTCAGCTACCTGGATAGCCAGTTCCCGGGTTGGTGTGACCACAAGGGCTTTGATACTTTCTCTGTCAGGACTCATACGCTCAATCATCGGAATCCCGAAAGCGGCTGTCTTGCCTGTTCCGGTCTGCGCCTGCCCGATAATATCCTTGCCTTCCAGGGCAAGCGGGATCGTTCTCTCCTGAATCGGTGTGGTTTCTTCAAAGCCCATTTCAGAAATAGCTTTGGTCAGTACATTACTGAGGCCTATTTCAAAAAAATTTGACATGTACAATGATTCTCCTTTTTTATCGCGTTTACTATTTTATTATGACAAAAACTGCTTCATATCATTTATTTATTTTTATAAATGATAATAAATGAAAAAAGCAATCGTTATAATATCTAATCAAACGTAATCAAACCTATCTAAATATTTTAGCACATAACTGGAAAACAGGGAAGTTAAATACAACTGTTGAAAGGAATAGGGAAAAAATTACATAAAAATAGAAGCATAAAAGCATAGAGACACTGCTTTCTTTCATGCGTCTATCTTTAATCACGTTCGGTAATTTGCTTTATTGAAGATCCACGCGTGCAGCGAATACTTTTTGGCCCTCCACAAACTTCAGGATGGCAGCACTTTTCTCAGGATTATGGGTTGCGGGATTCACGGTGATCGTACCGGTGATTCCTTGAAAATCTGTCAGGTTCTCGAGGGCTTCCCTGATCTTTTCCGTATCTATGCTGTTCGCCTGCTCAATGGCTGTGATGATCATGTTCGCGGCGTCGTAACCAAGTGCGGCAAACATATCAGCATCCTGACCGTATTCCTTTTTGTAAGCAGCTGCAAAGTCTGCTAGGGCCGGATCATCCAAAGCGACCTGGTCCACATAATAAGCATTGTTCAGTGCGGCTTTGCCGGCAATATCGGTAATCGGCCCTGTTCCCCAGCCATCACCGCCAAGGAAGACTGTGTCAAGTTCCATTTCACGGGCCTGCTTCATAATCACCCCGGCTTGATTGGCCCATCCGGGGACAAAGACCACATCAGGATTTTGAGTTTTGATTTCTGCAAGCATGACCCGAAAATCCGTATCCTGGCCGGAAGTGTATTCTTCAGAAACAATAATTTGTTTGCCCGCTTTTTCAAAAGTATCCTGAAAACCTGCTGCCAAACTCTTGGCAAAGGTGCCGTTCTGATCGATAATCAGCGCAGCTTTGGACGCATTCAGTGTGTTCAGCGCATAGGAAGCAGCGATCCTTCCCTGAAAAGCGTTGATAAAGCAGCTCCGGAACACCCATTTGTTCAGCCCGGCATCGCCGACGGTAATGCTTTCGTCCGTGCCGGTCGGCGTAATCAGCAGCACATTGTTGGCGGATACAACAGGGATTGCCGCAAGCGTATCCGCATTCGTCATCGGACCGAGGATCGCAATGACTTTATCCTGTGTAACCAGTTTGGTGGCCGCTGCGGTTGATTCGGCAGCATTGGACTGATTGTCCGTACTGATGTATTCAATTTGGCGTTTAAGTACGCCGCCTTTTTCATTTGCTTCTTTAATGGCAAGCTTAGCTCCATTTTCACCGTTGATTCCAAACGCGGCTATTTCTCCGGTTAACTCAAAATTACCGCCGATTTTTATAGCCGCAGTTTGTTGAGCATTGCAGCCGGATACAAGCATCAGACATAGTCCTGTAATCAGGGCGGCAGAACAGATTTGTTTAAATTTCATATCTTCTGATCCTCCTACGTTTCCAACCATTTTAATCGTATAGTTTATCGAGGAAAGTGTCAATAAGAGAATCGTTTTAACAATGAAGTTTGCTTTTTACGATGTTCCCCAGCACACAAGCAAAATAAAAAGAGACTTCAACCAAAGTTAAAGTCTTGCTAGCATAGCAAAGCTACTTGAAATCGGCAAGAATATTTTGATTGTCTCTTAGGCGTTTCAGATAAGCCTGGGCTTCATTTTCTGTCAAGAATACTTCAACCCGGTCGTCCCCGATTTCAGCATCATCCCAGGTAAGAAATCTATCCGGCGAAAGCTTGGTGATATTCCAGCAAGTACCAGTATCGTTGTCTTTAAAGACAGTCGTTGTACTTGCAAGCATATGGCCGTAATCATCGAAGCCAAATGTTCTTGCAAAGGTGTCCTTCGTCATCACAACACTCCTTCAGGTACTGGTTAAGGCAAAATCAGAAACCATTCTAGTATGCTTTAAATCAATAGCTTCATTCACTGAATTTTTTTAAAACCTCATAATCTTTTATTTTAACCGCTGTACTGTGGAAATCAATCATCCCTTCGTCTCGCATTTTACAGAGTTCACGGGAAAGGGAAGGGCGGGATACGTTGATGAAATCGGCCAAATCATTTCGGTTGAGGTTTAACTGAAATGTATGATGGCCTGTCTTCTCATATTCATCGAGTAAGTAGGTGCTGATCTTGCCCCGGAGACTCTTGATTGAAAGGTATTCTACCTTTTTATTGAGCATTAATGCTCTGTTCGATAAGACCTTCAGCATATTCATGATCAATTTCTTATGGCTGATGCACACTTTCTCACAGCAGCCGACAATTTTGTCCTGAGGAAAAAATATCACCGTACAGTTCGATTGGGCGATGACTGTGATTGGCCAGGACTTTGTACCGGAATAGGCGGCCATTTCTCCGAACATTTCTCCGGGGCCGAGAACACTGATTAAAACCCTGTTCCCGGAAACCGTTTCTTTGGTGGAGGAAACATTCCCGTTCAAAACTATACCGATTTTGGAGAGCATTTCACCAGCTAAGGTCAGGCATTCATTCTTTTTATAATCATGGATCTTTATATCCATGCAATGAAGAATACCTAGAATCTCGCTGGGTTCGATCCCGTCAAACAGCGCACAGCTGCTCAATGGTTTCAGCCATTTTTCATACATGCCCCACACACCTCTGAATCAATATCCTGTATGGTATCTTTCATTTTTGTCAGGATTTCTGTGGATACCGGCGAATTTGTTACTTTGGGCTGCCAGTTTTTCTATTTTTTAATACAAGGATTATAACCTTTTTGATGGTGCATTTCCAGTGTTTTACCGACGGTTAGGCTTTTTATTGGGGAAATTTATCATTGTTTTTATATGGATTTTACCTTACTCCAGATATTCTCCTCGTGGAGTTTGGATAACCCGCTGGATTTTTTCCTCGTACCCACTGACCGCATTGATATAGATCATGAATTCCTCCCCGCCTTTTTTTACCCGGAATTCATAACAGAAAGCTTCGGGCCAGCCGGGAAGGGATATGACGACCAGCCTGTACTCCTGGATGGAGACGTCAGAACGGAGACGAGATTTGGCCTGATCCATCGTGATTTCCGGCAGAAGCGTGCGTTTATGGTGAAACAGCCAGTACGATGTTGCATCATAACCTGTTATTCTGCCGTTGTCTTTGGCAACAATCAGCCGGATTTTATCAGGATAGATTCGAATGCCTTGTTCTTCAACGACTGCGTCCAACTGTATCGTTCCGCCAAAATCATTGACTGAAGTCTGAACAAGATTCTTCCATCCAAGATTTTGTATAGTTTTCAAGGCCCGAGATGCTGTATTTTCTGCATCAAATCGCTGCAGACCAAGCGCTCTTTCATCCCGGAAGTACGTGATTACACCGCCTTTTTTAGCCACGTCGACCGTGGTGCTGCTAAATTTGAAAACATAAACGCTGAAAGTACCGTTGGAGATGCCGGAAGACTGCGGATCAACGTTCGTATAGCCAAGGGTCTGCAAAAAATCAGTGGCTGCAGCTTTTGCTTCCTCCTCGGTTACGGTCTTTTCAGGAAGACCAAGCGGTTCCGACACAAAATGCGTATCTGCCTGACCCTCATAAGAATATGGGGGGTATTTCTGCAGGCTGGCATCAAGCTGCTCAAGTCCAGAGCTGACTGAGTCAGGGACTGTAGCAGCACCTTCTTCTCCAATGGCTGAGGCAGGAGCAGCATTGGAAAAATTAGTTGAAGCACTCCGCTTATTTTTACTGAGCCAGGAAATGTTTTCTGTACTAAGACTGACATTGAGTTCTTGAACAATCCGGTTAACAGAAATAAGCCTTTCCTGCATATTGGTCAGCGTTTTTTCCTGGGAAGCATTCATCTTCTCCCCTTTGGCAATCTGCTGCGTCATCAGATGGGCATATTCGCCGATTTGATTCAAAAACTGGTCGACATAATTTAACCCGTAATCATCTGACGGTAGCAGTGAGAGATCCTTCACGGCCGTTTCACTCTGCTGCCAGGATTGGCTTAAATACAATACCTGCTGGGTCGGGGTCCCTGCAGCTCTGCTTTTGGCCAGCGTAGTTTCTAAACCGTCAAGGTGAGTCACCAGGTCGGCAAAAGATCTTTGATATTGGTTCTCGGCGGCGAGGTCCAAACTCTCAGCTCTTTGAAATTGATTCACCCCCCAGATCAGAGAGAGCGCGAGTCCCGCAGCTAAAGCCCACGGCCAAAATCTTTTCTTCATATTTTTCCTCCTAACGACAAAAGATGTGTTTGCCAATTTGAATAATTTGAGGTCGTGACCAGATATAATTGTTGCTTGTTTTGGCAGGGTTAAAAAAGAATAATGCTCCGTAGGCAGGGTCTGTTCCGTGTAACGCTTCATATACTGCGTTATAGGCCGAAGGAACAGGCTCATTCCAAATGGACCCGTCTGCCACCGGAGAAAAAGCACCAGGTTGGTAAATGACATCCGGAATCGTATTTGGAAATGAGGAACTTTGGACACGGTTTAACACAACGGAGGCAACGGCAATTTGCCCGCGATAGGGCTCTCCTTTAGCTTCGGCACTGACCAGGCGGGCTAAAAGATTAATATCCGAATTCTTATATCCAATCGCTGTGCCGCCTACTGTCACACTTTCCCCGGTCAAGCGTTTGAGCTCGCGTATGGTTCTGGTTCCGGCTATACCATCTGCGCCTAGTCCGTGCTCTTTTTGAAACAAACGGACCCTAGCCTCGGTTTGGCGTCCATAGATTCCGTCAATTGAACCGATCACATATCCCAGCATAGACAGCCTTTTTTGGAGTTCCGCTACCTCCGGCCCCCGGGATCCGCGTGAAAGATTGCGGTCTCCCAAGGCAGCATTGCTCAAGGAGGATGCACACAGCATAAGGGCCATCACTACAACAAGAATTCTTTTATACGTTGGATGGGGAGATAATGACATACAACCACCTCATGATCCTTTTTTCCATAGTCTGGCTTAAGATACCGAATATTATCCGTTTTCCCATATTTTGAAGTCATATGTTATAATACAATCGTATGACTATATTTTGTCGGATACCTGTAAGGGAGTATGGGCATGGATATCAAGCCGATCAAAAGCAGGAGAACTACAGAGATTATTCTTGAGCAGATCAAAAACTTTATGATTCAGGGTCAGCTGAATCCGGGTGATAAGCTACCGACAGAAAGTATTCTTGCCGAAAAGTTTGAAGTAAGCAGAACTTCGGTCAGGGAGGCATTATCAGCGCTGAGCCTGACAGGGATTCTCGATATCCGGCAGGGAGAGGGAATTTTTGTCAAACGTTCTCCATCCAATGCAGTGATTGAACCTCTAAGTTTTATTTTTCTGCTGGAAAATGATTTTGAAAAAATTATGGATGTCTGTATTGCTCTGGAGACCCAAGCCGTTGATCTTGTTGCCCGAAACAGGGATAACGACGATATTGCCGCCATGCACAAGCTGTTTGAAAAGATGAAACAGGATCTGCCGGAAGGCAAAAATGTCCAGAAGGATGATGTCTCTTTTCATCTTGCTTTAGCCGGGATGTGCAAAAACCCGCTTCTGGAACGAATGGTTAATACCGCTCTGAATATATCCGGTCAGGTTTTGCTATCGACGTATCAGCAGTGGGTGCGGACCTATTATTTTGAAAACAGACAGATGCTTTATCAGGAACATCTGGAGATCTTTCAGGCTGTGGAGAATAAGGATAACGAATTAGCTAACCGGCTGATGAATGCCCATCTTTCCAAAACCCAACAGGAACTGAAAAGGTTTGAAAGAATTAGGAATATCCTGGAGTATTAAGTATGCCCGGTATGCATCTATTTCCTGATTGTAGTGCGGCTGTTTTACAAGCTGGACAAAGAGTATCCGCAAATCGTTCAGGATTTATGGACCGCCGCGCTGCTATGAGAGTGCAGGAATAACCGCGAAAATTCAGTAAATATTTTAGCTGAAAGCCCCTTGTTTTCAAAGAAACCTCCGGTTATAATGAAAAAAATTGACAAAGGAGGCGCTTTGAATGCAAAAGTACGAATGTACAGTATGCGGTTATGTTTATGATCCGGCTGAAGGAGATCCGGATGCTAGGATTGCTCCCGGTACGGCTTTTGAAGATTTACCCGATGACTGGGTTTGTCCTTTATGTGGGGCTGCTAAAGACGAATTCGAAGTTGCTGTTGAATAGAAGAATTGCGATTATTTTTTCACTTTGATTTTAAATAAAGACTGACCAGAGAGGATGTTATTCGGCATCCTCTTTTCATTTGAAAAACCATGACAGAATTGGAAAAATACTGATATAATAGCATCAGGTATAGTTGTCTGGTCTATTGGCAATTTATTTTTCCTTTCCGAAGTGTGGAGGTGAACGATGGATGACAAACATACTTGTCGTTGATGATGATCACAATATCTGCCAGCTGTTGGAACTTTATCTTTTGAATGAGGGATACCAGCTTTATATGGTTCATGATGGAAGCAGTGCGCTCGATGTCCTGCGAACAGAAAAAACAGATTTAGTGATTCTCGATATCATGCTGCCGGTCATTAACGGGTGGGAAGTCTGTAAAATGATCAGGCAGATCAGCTCTGTTCCGATCATTATGTTGACTGCCTGTGATTTGATGGAAGATAAGATTCAGGGGTTTGAACTTGGTGTCGATGATTATATTGTGAAGCCTTTTGAACCGAGAGAACTAGTGGCCAGAGTCAAAGCCAGACTAAAAAACGTTCAAGGAAATGAAACGAGGGATAGAGAAGATCAACAAGCCGAAACCAATGTTCTGAATATCGGAAATATCCAGGTGGATATGAACCGTTACGAGGCCAGACTGGAAGGCGAAAAAATAGAACTGAAGCCGAAAGAGATCCAGCTGCTGTATTTCCTTCTCAAGAACAGAAATATGGTTTTTACCAGAGATCAGCTGCTGGAAAAAGTATGGGGCTACTCATATGAAGGAGATACCCGGACTGTTGATGTTCATATCAACAAACTGAGAGAAAAACTGGAGGGTGTTTGTTCTAACTGCCGGATCAGTACCGTCTGGGGAGTAGGATACAAGCTGGAGATTGATGGTTAAGAAAACAATTTTCTCAAAACTGTTTTTTACCTATCTGATCTTGATCATTGCGGTGATGGCTGTCATTGCCGTTCTTCTCTCCTATGCGTTTAACAACTATGTATTCGGGGAAAAGCAGCAAGAAATGCGTGCGGCGGCAGCCGAAACGGTTCTGCTGCTCGGGAAGTATGAACAGGCCGAAATAACCTATTCGGAACTAAATGATTCGCTGGATATCCTGGGTTCGATGACGGGTTCACGGATTTATGCAATCCGGCTGAATCCGGAGGTTCTTGCGAATAAGAATCTGGTACTGGATAAGGAACTGCTGGATGCGTACCTGTTTGAAGATTTAAAAAGCATCCTGCAGGGCAAGGAAGTTTCCCGGAAAAAGCAATACTCGGACAGGTTTGCCGCAGATGTAGCCTTTTTAGGGGTCCCCTACGGCCAGGGTAATATGATTGAAGGAGCTATTTTGTTTTTTGCTCCGCTTGACGAAATCTACGCTTATATTCAAAAGATCAATATGATCATATGGTGTTCTGCGCTGGTAGCAGTTATCTTAAGCGGTATCATGATTTATCTGACAGCCCTTAAAATTACCAGGCCGTTGAAAATCATGGAAGAGGGAGCGATACAGCTGGCCGCCGGAGAGCAGATCAATGATTTGGCAGTGCATTCAGGTGATGAGCTGGAAAAGATGGCAAAAGCCTTCAATAATATGAAAAACCAAATCAATACGGCCGAAAATATGCGGCGTGATTTTATGGCAAGTGTGTCTCACGATCTGAGAACGCCGCTTACATCGATCAACGGTTTTGTCCAGGGAATGCTGGATGGATTGGTAAAACCTCAGGACTATCCAAAGTATTTGAATATTATTAAAACGGAAACAAACCGTTTAATGGGGCTGACAGGTGAAATCCTAGAATCAGCGAAAATTCAGTCAGGGGAGATTACACTCGCCAGAAAGTATTTCCTGGTCGGGAATACCCTGGAGGAGATTCTGGAAAGCACAGGGATGAGGGAAAATCCTAAAAACATAGAGCTGATGATGGATTGTCCGGACGGACTGGAAATCTATGCGGATCAGCATCGTTTTAAACAGATCCTGATCAATATCCTGGATAATGCGCTGAAATATACCGGAAAAAACGGAAAAATCAAACTGACTGTAACGCCGGAAGACGGCGGGATCAAATTGAGTGTTCAGGATAACGGGAAGGGAATCGCACCACAGGATCTGCCATTTATTTTTGAGAAATTCTACCGGGCAGATAAATCCCGGCAGGAGGTGGAAGGCGGAACCGGTCTTGGTCTTAACATCACCAAGATGCTGGTTGAGCAGCACGGCGGCAGAATTAGTGCTTCCAGCACCTATGGGCAGGGAACGGAGATTGTGATTTTTTTCCCTGGCTAATACCTAGAATTTTAAAAAGTACGGTCATAATTTTACGTATTATTTACAACTCATCTGTTTTGCTTTGATATCTTTTCTTTATAATAAGGCTGTAGACCGATGGTCTGCCTGCCTGAAGTACCAGGAGGGTAGTGATGAAAGGTAGAGTGTTCTTAACGACAATCCTAATTCTTTCCTTTTTTGTCACGCTGAGCGGCTGCTCGGGCCAAACGGATCAATCGAAGAATTCCGAAGTGCCGCGAAACGGTGTTCAGACTGAAGACCAGCAATCCGCGAACAAAGACGATCAGGTGCAAAGTGATGGAGTAGAAATCGATGGAGCAGGAACCGATGAAGCAGGAATCGATGGAGCGGAAATAGACGGGACAGAAAATAAAGAATCTGATAATCAAGAAATTTCAGTGGTCGCAAAATCAGGCACACGGTCGGCAGATGAAGAAAAAGAAGCTGTATTGGACGAGATTTCCAGAGAGCTTGATGAAATCATCAACACTGTGAATGCGATGGATGATATTGAAGAAAATGATCTGAAATAACATTGTGGGGAGGAAGCAATATGAAAAGAATAAAAGTTGTGCTGCTGGCTGTTATGAGTGTTTGCTTAATCCTTAACAGTGCGCTGGTTTTTGCCAAGACAGACAAAACAACGGATGGCACATCAAGTAAACAGAATTCCGAAAGCAACAAGCAGATGAATACTGAAGCTAAGAGTATTACTGTCCAGCAATGGCAGAAGGAACTCAAGCCCTTATTTGATGAAATCCATGCCAATAAAACAGAGACGATTCATTTGCGCAATCAATTGATTCAGCTTCGCAATAATGCAGTTGCCAAGATTAATGATCTTAGACAACAGAATGAGAATTTGACCGATGAACAGATGGAAGCCCTGCTTGCTCCGCTGAAGAACTTTTTGCAGACGCTCAAGGAAGATAAAACTGAGATAGAAGGCCAGTTGGGCGACGTTCAGCAGCAAGTCGTTGATCTCAGAAAGACAAAAAAAGAACTGGATATTGCTCAGGCCAAAATAACGCTGCATAATATTATTACGGCACAAGAACAAAGGATTACGACGCTGAAAGCGACGATTGAAGATTTAGAGGATTTTCTGGATTAGACGTTCTCAGTAATGTTTGATGAAAGATCAAAAATGAGATTAACAATAAGCCTTTGAGATACTGCTAATAGTAACGCACTATTGGTAGTATTTTTTTGTAATTTTTTTGCAAAATTAACTGGTTTGCACTTCTGTGCATTTTTCGCTGGAAAGTATCAATAATATAGATCATAAAGCTTAGTACCGAGTTGACGAGGTACTGGATCATCAATTTAATAACAGATCACAAATAGGAATCAAGCTTAAGCTAAAAGGAGGTTTTTTGATGCCAATGAAAACGGCCACGATGGATGGCAATGAAGCTGCGGCACTGGCGTCCTATGCCCTGACTGAAGTTGCCACCATCTTTCCGATCACTCCGTCATCTCCGATGGCCGAAGGTGTTGATGAATGGTCGGCGCACGGTAAAAAGAATATTTTCGGTCAGCCTGTAAAAGTGGTGGAAATGGAATCCGAGGCAGGTGCTGCGGGAGCCCTTCACGGATCGCTCGCTTCAGGAGCACTGACAACGACTTACACTGCTTCTCAGGGTCTGCTACTGATGATACCGAATATGTACAAGCTTGCCGGAGAACTGTTGCCAGCCGTATTTCATGTCAGCGCGAGAGCGTTGGCGACCCATGCACTGTCCATCTTTGGCGACCATCAGGATGTCATGGCCTGCCGGCAGACGGGTTTTGCGCTGTTGGCATCCACCAACGTCCAGGAAGCACATGATCTTGGATATGTTGCTCATCTGAGCGCTATCCAATCCAGAATCCCGTTTCTGCATTTTTTTGACGGATTTCGTACTTCGCATGAATATCAAAAAATTAACTTGATCGAACAGGCGGAGATCCGGGAAATTGTAGATGATCAGGCACTCCAGAATTTCAGGGATCATTCCTTAAATCCTGAACATCCTGTGGTAAAAGGATCTACGCAGAATCCGGATGTCTATTTTCAGTTCAGAGAAGTTTCCAATCCGTTTTATGAAAAAGTTCCGGATATCGTGGAAGGCTACCTGCGGGAAATAGAAAGAATTTCGGGACGGGTCTATCACCCGTTTAATTATTACGGAGCACCTGATGCCGAGAACATCATTGTGACGATGGGGTCGGTCTGCGACACCGTTGAAGAGACAATTGATGTTCTGCAGAAGAGAGGCGAAAAGGTCGGGATGGTGATTGTTCATCTTTACAGGCCATTCTCGGCAAAATATTTCTTTGATGTGCTGCCCGCTTCCGTTAAAAAAATTGCAGTTTTGGACCGTACCAAGGAGCCGGGAGCTTTAGGTGAACCACTCTACCTTGATATTCTGGAATTATTCAGGCACACCTCGGATAGGACTTCAGAACAAGCAGCCCATCAGCCGATTATCGTGGGGGGAAGGTACGGACTGGGGTCCAAAGATACAACGCCGTCTCAGATTCTGGCGGTATATCAAAACCTGAAACAGGACAAACCAAAGAATCATTTTACAATCGGGATTGCGGATGATGTCTCCGATACTTCTTTGCCGGAGGGTGAATGGATGGATGCGACTCCGGAAGGGACGATTAGCTGCAAGTTTTGGGGGCTGGGTTCCGACGGGACTGTCGGAGCAAACAAATCAGCCGTAAAGATTATCGGGGACAATACGGACCTTTATGTCCAGGCCTATTTTTCCTATGACAGCAAAAAATCAGGAGGGACAACGGTTTCCCACCTCAGATTCGGCAGAAGTCCGATTAAGTCCCGCTATTTGGTCTTCAGCACGGATTACATTGCCTGTCATAATCAATCGTTCATTTACCATTACGATCTCCTGAAAGGAATCAAAAAAAATGGCACTTTTGTTTTGAATTGCCCATGGAAGAGCCTTCATGAACTTGAAGAGCATCTTCCGGCATACCTGAAGAAAACGATCTTTCAAAACAACATCCATTTCTATGTCATAGACGCAATTGATATTGCTTCGCAGATTGGCCTGGGCGGACGGATCAATATGGTGATGCAGGCCGCATTCTTTAAGCTGGCGAATGTCATACCGATTGAAGAGGCCGTCCGGTATCTGAAAAATTCGATCGAAAAAACCTACGGCCGGAAAGGGCAGAAGATCGTTGAAATGAACAAAGCCGCCGTAGATCAAGGCATCAGCCGGCTTATCCGTATTGAGGCGCCTGCTTCCTGGGAGAGCGCCCAGGATCAAAAAACGGAGCTCAAAGAAGAACCCGAATTTATCAAGAAAATTCAGCGGCCGATTGCGCGCTCTGAGGGAGATGAGCTTCCTGTCAGTACCTTTTTGGAGATGGAGGACGGGAGCACGCCTCTCGGGACAACAGCCTATGAAAAGCGCGGTATTGCAGTCCAAATTCCAGAATGGCAGATAGATAAATGTATTCAGTGCAATCAGTGCGCCTATATTTGTCCGCATGCGACAGTCAGACCCTTTTTATTGGATGATCAGGAAAAAGCCCAGGCACCGGAGACGTTTATAACGAAGGAAGCTGCCGGAAAAGGACTGGAGGGTCTGCATTACCGTATACAGATTGCCCCTCTGGACTGTACAGGCTGTATGAACTGTGCCGACATTTGTCCTGCTCCGGGAAAAGCATTAATCATGAAACCAGCCGAACACGAAATCGAAACGGAAGCGGAGAACTGGGAATATGCGTTATCCATTCGGCCCAAGGAAGACCGCGTGGAACGTAATAGCTTAAAGGGCAGCCAGTTTATCCGTCCGCTGCTGGAGTTTAACGGCGCCTGTCCGGGCTGCGGGGAAACGCCATATATCAAACTGCTGACGCAGCTCTTCGGTGAACGTATGATGATTGCGAATGCGACAGGCTGTTCCTCGATCTGGGGAGGAAGTTACCCTTCCATTCCATATACGACCAATGCCGAGGGCAGAGGACCGGCTTGGGCCAATTCACTTTTTGAAAATAACGCGGAGTACGGATACGGCATGTACCTCGGCGCTTTGCAGATCAGAGAAAGAATTTCCGCCCTGATGCAGGAAGCCCTGACAATGGAACTGTCCGAAGAAATCAAGACTGCTTTCAGAGAATGGCTCGATGCGTACCATGATGGAGAAAGGTCGCTGGCTGTCTCCGTCAAAGTGCTTCAGGCATTGAACAGCAATGCTACACCGAGTCATCCGGTCATCAGTGAAATATTGAAGAGAAAGGACTATCTCGTCAAACGCTCGGTATGGGCAATCGGCGGGGACGGCTGGGCGTATGATATCGGCTATAACGGTGTTGATCATGTCCTGGCCAGTGGGGACGATGTAAATCTGTTGGTTATGGATACGGAGGTCTATTCCAATACAGGCGGGCAGTCCTCCAAAGCGACCCCGACGGCCGCGATTGCCAAGTTTGCCGCCGCAGGCAAAAAGATCCGGAAAAAGGATCTTGGCATGATGGCGATGTCCTATGGCTATGTTTACGTCGCTCAGATTGCGATGGGCGCGAATATGATTCAGACGATCAAAGCGATCACAGAGGCTGAAAGATATCATGGGCCGTCCCTGATCATCGCCTATTCCACCTGCTTCAATCATGGCCTTAAGAACGGAATGGGGATGAGCCTGGCCCAGCAAAAAAAAGCAGTAGAAGCAGGATACTGGCATCTTTACAGGTACAATCCGGATCTTAAGCAGCAGGGTAAAAACCCGTTTAGCCTCGATTCCAAAGAACCCAAAGGAAACTTTAAAGAATTCCTGGAAAGCGAGATCCGTTATGCTTCTTTGAAAAACGTTTTCCCTGAGATTGCCGAAGACATGTTTAGCTTGGCGGAACAACATGCTGCTGAACGTTATGAGAGCTACAGGAAGATGGCAACCTCCCAATCCTAACCTATAATTATCCGGCCAAAATTGGTGCCTAAAGCTTGAAAATAGGTACGTTTACACCGCAGGATAATAAACTCCTGTCTATGAAACAACGGTCATTTCAACAGAGGTTTTTTCCCTTTGCTTTTTCGTCGCTCTGATGCTCAGCAGTAGATTTACTGCAAAAATTACAACTGTGATGCCTCCCAATATAGACAGATTCTCATACAGGAAGCTGTAGTTGACACCGGATATTACTTCTTTAAGTGCATTGATTGCGTATGTCATTGGTAAATATGGATATGCCTTATCAAAGAATTTCGGTACAAGCTCCAGTGGGAAGGTTCCTCCGCAAGCCGTAAGCTGAAGGATCAGTAAAAAAAGTGCCAAAAATTTGCCGACATCCTTGAGGTTCGCAATCAAAAAATCCACAATGGCGGTGAAGCATAAAGCAATCAGAATGCACACGACATAAAACATGAAAACATTCTTCACCACCAGATGCAATCCGTGCTGTAAAACAAGAGCCAATGCCACCGCTTGAACTGCAGCTACCAGTGAGAATCCAATAAACCTTGGATCCGAAGGCAGATATTTTGAAAGACGGCGTTCAAAATTGATTTCAGGATCAAGGTAAATGACGATTAGCATGAGGATCGCTCCGATCCATAATGACAACGAAATAAAATAGGGTGAAAATGCGGTCCCATAATTCGGTACGGGATCGATGCTCAGCTGATTAAGCTCAACAGGTGTTGCTGCGTAGGTATCCAGTCCATCAAGATTTGCCGTTTTGTCATTTGCTGTTTTCACTGAATCTGCAACAGCAGTCTTTGCCTCGTTGATACCATCATTCAAGGTCTGACTGCCGTTTAGAAGTCGCTGTTCGCCATCCGGAAATTTAGCCGCACTGGCGTTCAGTTCATTGCTTCCTTGGGCAGCTGCCGCTATACCCATGGCAGCCGTCTGGATACCAGAATTTAGTTGTGGATACGCAGCTGCCAATTCTGCGGAACCTTCCGCCAACTGTCCTACACCACCAGATAGCTGATTTAAGCCGGCCCCTAACTGATTTGCCCCGCTTGCCAATTGCGTTGCACCATTCATGAGTTCTTTTGACTTGCTATCGATCAATGCGATGCCGTCATTCAATTGTTTGCTTCCTGCCTGCAGCTGTTGGGCACGGCTGACTAAAGTGGCGGTACTGCTACTCAGTGTGTCAGAAGCAGTGTTCAGTTGATCCAGGGAACCTTGTGATTTTTTGTAGGTTGCCAAGATGCTCTGCATGTTTTTATCTGCCAATGCTTCAGGATGTGCTGTTACGTATGATGTCAGAGAATCAGCGATACTTTTATC
Organism: Dehalobacter sp. CP; assembly: GCA_009910795.1. The sequence continues at coordinate 106,764 of VMEE01000018.1, forward strand.
GGCAGATGTTAAGCTTTTAACGCTTGCCAGGTACTGGCCCATACCATCGGCATATTTTTGTATATTTGCAGCATAATCTGTTGTTCCTTGGTATATCTGCGCTGAACCAGCTTTGGATTGATCGAAACCGCTTGTAAATTGTTGAAGCCCTTGAGCAAAGCTAAGTGAACCCGTGGCGAAAGTCGAAAGCCCTAATTGTGATTTTGTAAGACTTGCATTCAATGTTGTCAGCCCAATATTAAATTGCGCCCAATTAGCATAAAACAGGTTGGAACCCTCAGCCAATTTATTAAACGCCAGGGTGCCCGCATTTAAACCATCATTTAGTTCAATGATGCCGGTATTCAGTTTTTCTTGATTATTTTTCAGCGTGCTGATTCCATTCGACAGTTGACTGGAACCAGCAGATATTTTCCCGAGCCCATCATTCAGTTCACTTAAATCCTTAGGGATCGTTTTCATTTCGGTCGTCAATTCACTGACGATTTCTTTGGTCACCTTTTGTGAAACCTTATCTTTAAATTCGAGCATAACTCTGTTCAAAACCTGGACAGCAAGGAAATTTCTTTTCTCTTCCGGTTGATAGATGATAATGCCCTCATTCTTATCTAATTTATCTGCCGAAGCTATTTTTTCTGAGAAATCGGCCGGTATCGAAACTTCGGCATAATATTCTCTGTTTTGTATTCCTGTCTTTGCTTCTGCGTCCGTAGTCAAAACCCATCTGATGTTTTCATCGGATTTTAGTTCTTCAGTGATCTCATTTCCTAAATTTCTTGACTTGCCATTGATGACTGCGCCCTGATCCTGATTGACAAAGGCCACAGGAAGATTCTCTAATTTGCTGTATGGATCCCAGAACGCTGAAAGAAAAAATACACTGTATATGAGGGGAAGAATGATTACAGCTGCAATAACTGCTCGTTTTCTCCAACGTTTTTTCTCTAATGCCATGACATTTCCTCCAAACTGCTATTTATAACTAATTAGCTACTGCAGCTTCTATTATTTTTCAAAGATTTTCTGATAATTTAATCCCAGTTAACCAATACCCTTTGATTTCTTCTACGGTGGCTTCGTAAGAGATATTCTGATTGGATAATAGAATGCGAAGACTTGCTGCCGCTGTCATACCAAATATGGAGACGGCCAGAAGTTCCGGGCCCAAAGGTCTGATTTCCTTCTTTTCTATTCCTTCCTGAATAATTTTTTCGATGAATTGCAAATATTCTCTTAAACTTTCACGCAGCAGGAGTTGCCTGTCTTGTCTTCCCCAAACTTCGCTTAAAAGTACTTTTGCAAACTCAGGATGTTCAAAGGAAAGCTTTGTTTGAACCTCAATTAACTTTTCTAACTGTTGGATTGCTCCTTCCACATTTTCGGCTGATTCTTTAACTGTTGCGACAAATTGGTCGATAGTCCAGCGAATCATACTGACAAATAATTCTTCTTTGCTTTTATGCCGGTAAAATAATGTCCCTTTGGCGACTTTTGCCTGAGAGGCAATATTTTCCATTGTCGTTCGCTCAAACCCATTGACAGCAAATAATTGAAGTGCAGCCTGGAATATTGCTTTACCTTTTTGGTTTGTCATTTCTCTCTCCTTTTGCATTTTATACTGACTAGTCAGTGTAAATACTATGTCTTAAGGACTTATTTGTCAAGAGAAAAAGTTTATCATTCACAAGAAGAAAGCATTTTTCACATTAAAGTAATTAACAATAGGAAAGGAGCTGCTGCCTGCGAATGATTATTATTCGTTGCAACAGCCCCTTAACCCAAATTGTTTATTTTTCGTTGGAATCCACATATTCTTTGGCATTGTGAACTTCAAGTTCTCCGGGAATGCCTACATTCGATACAGGCTTCTTTGTTTCAAAGCGGCTGTTCCAGGCGGCGGTAGTATGTTTCTCAACAGGGTTCGCCATAGAATTTTCTTTCTTTTTATTATTGGCCACTTTTCTATTCCTCCGCTACGCTTTATCCGGGGACCGTTTTCTATCTTCAGCCATCCGGCCAATCGCCTGTGGACTGGCAAAAGCAATCGAACCTGCCGGCATCGGATGAGCATTATTCAGGTGGCCCCAGGCAAGTGAGTTATTGGTTGTCAGTATTTCTTTAACTTTGCGTCTGTCTTTCGCCATCGCGTGATCCACCTCACCAAGAATTATTCGCTGCCTGTAGTTTCTGATATTTATTAGAAAAAAATACACAGTCATCAATGGAAAATGATGACTGTGTATTTTCAAAGTTGTTATTTTAACCGCATTTGGAATAGCCGCAGTGGATGCAGACCATGCAGCCGCCTTCGTGATTCACGGGCATTCCGCATTCAGGGCAGGCATTGTCGATCGCGACGGCGGCCTGAGCTTTTTTAATTACGGCTTTTTCAGTTTTCTTCAAATCATCCGAAAGGACAGGTTCTTCTGTTTTATTGCGATTGATAATCGCAGAATTGCCGTTTACACCGATATCCTTATACTTTTTGATTACCCGCGAGATTGCATCCGGGCACGAGGTGACATTGACACCTTCTCTTCGGATGCAGGCGGGACAGCGGATTCCACGGATCTGCTCTATGATAGCATCAACAGAGATGCCCGAACGCATCGCGATTGAGACTAGGCGGGAGGTTGCTTCCGATTGGGAAGAACAGCCGCCGGCTCTTCCCGTATTGGTAAACACTTCACAGATGCTGGTTTCATCGGCGTTTACGCTAACATAGAGATTGCCGCAACCAATTTTTATCTTTTCAGTGACGCCGACAGTCACCGGCGGGCGGGGCCTCGGCTTGATGGTAGGCATTGGCGCAGAAGCGGTTGTTCCAAACTCAGCGGAGGTCTCGGGCTTTGCAGTCGTCTCAGGTTCAGCCGTGGCTTTAAAATCAGCCGCCGGATTGGCAGTTTCTTTCGTTCCGGCAGAAAGCACCTGCTGTTCACGGCTGCCGTCCCGATAGACCGTAATTCCTTTGCAGCCAAGCTCAAAGGCTAGGCGAAACGCTTCGGCCACATCTTCGCAGGTAGCTGTATTTGCAAAATTAATAGTTTTGGAAACCGCATTATCCGTATATTTTTGAAAAGCAGCCTGAATTCGGATATGCCATTCAGGAGAGATCTCCTGCGCGGTAACAAAGACTTTCTGCACCCATTCCGGGACTTCCGGCAAGCCAAAGACGTTACCTCGTTCGGCAATTTTGGCCATAAGCTCCTTTGAGTAAAAGCCATACTTATGCGCATAATCTTCAAAAAGCGGGTTAACTTCAATCAGCGCCGTACCGTCCATGACCGTTTTCGTATAGGCCACGGCAAAGAGCGGCTCCACGCCGCTGGAAGCACCGCAGATCATCGATATCGTCCCTGTCGGGGCAACCGTAGTCAGTGTAGCATTGCGTAATTCGATCTTGCCGTCATAAATGGAATCCTGATAATTAGGAAAGGTACCGCGTTCTTTGGCCAGTCGCTGGGACTCTATACGGGATTCGGTACGGATGAATTCCATAATCTTTTCGGCGAAGGCTGTGCTTTCTTCGGAAATATAGGATGTCTGCAGAAGAATCATCAAATCTGCAAAACCCATAACACCCAGGCCGATTTTCCGGTTTCCTTTGACCATTTCTTCGATTACGGGAAGAGGATATTGGTTGACATCAATCACATCATCGAGAAAACGGGTCGCGAGCCTTGTGACATAGCCCAAACGCTCCCAGTCAATTACGGTCTTTCCGTCCTTTTCCGCCGCCATAAGCTTTAAATTAATGGAGCCAAGATTGCATGCTTCATTGGGGAGTAAGGGTTGCTCGCCACAGGGGTTGGTAGCCTCAATCACACCAATATGCGCTGTCGGATTATCGCGGTTCATCCGGTCAATAAAGATCATGCCCGGTTCGCCGTTCCGCCAAGCGTGGTCAACAATTTTAGCGAAGACTTGTTTGGCGGGGAGCTTGCCTGCCGACTTTCCAGAGTGAGGGTCAATCAGGTCATATTCCGTGTCATTTTCCACAGCTTTCATAAATGATTCCGTTGCAGCAACCGAAATATTGAAATTGTTAATATCTCGGTTATCTTCTTTGCAGCTGATAAATTCCAGAATATCCGGGTGGTCGATCCGAAGAATGCCCATGTTGGCGCCGCGTCTTGTTCCTCCTTGTTTGACAGCCTCCGTAGCGGCATTAAAGACTTTCATAAACGAAACAGGACCGGAAGCAACCCCTCCGGTGGAACGCACCGTGCTGTTCTTCTGACGCAGCCGGGAAAAGTTGAAGCCTGTTCCGCCGCCTGACTTATGTATGATGGCTGCATGTTTCAGTGCATCAAATATATCCTCCATACTGTCCCCAACCGGCAGAACAAAGCAGGCGCTTAACTGTCCAAGGTCACGCCCGGCGTTCATCAGTGTCGGCGAATTCGGCATAAACTCCAAATTAGCCATGACGGTGTAAAATTCTTTGGTCAAATCCTGAATTTCCTGTGGGTTTTTACCATACTTTTCTTCAGCGCCGGCAATGACCGAAGCAACCCGGTAAAACATCGCTTCCGGCGTCTCGCATTTTTGGTCATTTTCCTGCTTCAAATATCTCCGTTCCAGAACAACTCTGGCATTCGGCGAAAGATTGGCTTTGGGCCACTTTTTCCAAACTTCCGTATTGTTACGCAACGTTTATACCTCCAAAATTTATTCGAACTATAAATCCGGTTAGTAAACTACAAGTAGTACTATATAAAGTTTACCGATACTATATCTGGTAGTCAAGGGGGTTAAGTGGAAAAATTAATCATAAAAAAATAAATAGGCTCTCAAAACAAAAACCCCCCCGGGTAAGATACCCGGAAGGGTCTGATAACAATTAAATTACCAGTTGTTTCTGGAGCGGGGTTGGTAGCAATCCCGGCAATAAACAGGTTTGTCACCAGTAGGTTGGAAAGGTACTGTGGTTTCTTTGCCACAAGCAGAACAAACAGCAGGGAACATTTCACGTTGAGGGCGTGAATAGCCACCATTTCTGCTCTGTGCTTTTCTTGCTGAACGGCATTCGGGGCAGCGGCCTGGTTCGTTCGTGAATCCTTTTTCAGCGTAGAATTCCTGCTCGGATGCAGAAAAAGTGAATTCACGGCCACAGTCTTTACAACTTAGTGTTTTGTCATTATACATAAATGACCTCCTAGATTTATTACCCGCCTCATTGGAAGTTGATTCGACATCTTCCCTGAGCCTGAGGCAGTCGAGAAGGTCTTCTAATCCCTCAAATATTAACGAGCAATACTTAGTATAACTAAAAAAATACAAATTGTCAAAACAAAGTATAAAGTATTCTGTCTGATTTTTCAAACTTCTCAGTATTTTTTCTATTAATCTTTATGTTTTGTCCTATAATCTTTATATTTTATCCTATTTAGTCCTAATATCTTTCCAAGCATTTCTCTGCGTATTTTTTTCCTGTCTCATTCATGGTATGATTTTGGTCATAAATGGCTTTTGACTGAGCAAGGGAGGTTGCAGATATGGAATATATCTGGCTTATATGGGGATACATTGTCCTTGTAAATATTTATGGTTTTTCCGTTATGGGGTGGGATAAATATAAGGCCAAACGGGGAGGCCTGCGGGTCCCTGAACGCCGTTTCTTTCTTACAGGACTGATATTCGGGGCTCCGGGGATCTATCTGGCCATGTGTTTCTTCCGGCATAAAACCAAGCATAAGGCCTTTGTATACGGTATCCCTGTTCTGATCATATTGAATATATCTGTTTTTGTCTATTTTCTGCAAAAATTTTAAAAGAAAAAATTGTAGAGATTCCAAGGATATACATTTTTTATCTAGAATTTCCCATAAGAATAAGGTATATTAAGATATAGTGGCCGGCTGACCGGAAATTTCCTCATTAATAAGCAGCTGATTTGTGAAAGATTGGGAGGCGGATGAAGATAAATACTGATAGTATTTCAAGGGCCAGAATACTGATCGTCGACGATAATTCCGTAAATATTTTGTTACTTGAAAAACTGTTAAAAATGTCGGGATACAGCAATATCATGTCCACCACTGATTCCAGGGAAACCCTGTCCCTATATCGGGAGCATAATCCCGATCTGATTTTAATGGATTTAAGGATGCCTTACCTTGATGGATTTGAGGTCATGGAGCAGTTGAATGCAGTCAAAGGGGATGACTTTCTTCCGATCATTGCCATTACAGCCTACAACGATCAGGAGCACAGATTGAAAGCCTTAACGCTCGGCGCCAAAGATTTTATCGGAAAGCCCTTCGATTATGCTGAAGTTCTGATGCGAATCAAAAATATACTGGAAATACGTTTACTGAACAACGAAATCAGAGAGAACAATCGCAGACTGGTCAATAAGGTTCAGGAGAGAACAAAAGAACTGGAAGATCTGCAGGTTGAACTGATCCACAGGCTGGCGAGAGCCGCAGAATTCCGGGACAGCGAGACAGGAAATCACATTGTGCGAATGAGCAAATATACGTATGAACTTGGCAAAGCCTACGGATTGCCGGAAAAAGACTGTGAACTAATGTTTCATGCCAGTACGCTGCATGATATCGGGAAAATTGGCATTCCCGACGAAGTACTGCTGACACCAGGTAAACTCACTTCTGATGACTGGGAAAAAATGAAGACCCATACCGTTAAAGGGGCTCAGATCCTGGCCGGCAGTTCAGCGGAAATGATTAAGCTTGCTGAGCAGATTGCGCTGTATCATCATGAAAAATGGGATGGAAACGGTTATCCGAACGGACTTCAAGGAGAGGAAATCCCGCTGGTGGGACGAATTACCGCCATTTGTGATGTGTTTGATGCTTTGATTTCGGAGCGTCCTTACAAGAGGGCGTGGGAAATTGACGAAGCCTCAGCTGAGATCGAAAAAGGCAGAGGCACACACTTCGATCCTTCCCTTGTCGATCATTTTATGAAAATTATGCCGGTAATCAGGGAAATTACGGAAATCTATAAATAACAAGTTCTACCCATGGTCATCGAATGTAATAAACGGCGGCGGTGTTGGAATGAGGTCAAAAGAGTTAAAGAAAAAGCTACCGCTTTTCCAGTGGACTTGGCGCACCTATGTTTGTGAAGCACTTATTCCATTGATTATCATGGGATTGGTGTTTATTGCTATTTTCATTCTCGCGCACTTCTGGCTGCATAAAGAAGTATCAGGTGTGCTGATTGCTGGTCAGGGAGAAGAGTTCTATGCCGCGCTGAACGGTTTAAGCGATCAATTGTACCGTATCGGCCGTTTTATCATTGTAGGTCTTCTTATTTTCTATAGTATATTTATCATTATGTTTTACCGGAAAGCTCATCGAATAAACAAGGCAATCTCGGAGCCTCTGGCCAGAATTAAGCAGATGGTCCTTGACATCGGCACAGGACAGTACCTTCAGGAACAACCAGATTTCTTCATTGAAGAGCTGCAGGATGCGGCAGTTTCAGTCGTCCAATTGGGCAAACGGCTGCATCATCTCGACGCCAATCTGACAGTTTATCAGTCTGAAATCAGAAAAAAGGAAGAAAATCTGCAGGCCCTGGTAAAATCTATTGATGATGCTATTTTTGAAGTAGATGAATTCGGAATCGTTCGGAATGCTTGGACAAATGATCAAAGTATTTTGATCAGACCGGCTGCTGAAATTATTGGTTCCTCCTTTTATTCCGTGATGGATGAGGAGACCGCAAAGATCAACATGACCTTGATCAGCCGTGCTATCCAAAGCAAGGAACCGGAGGTATTTGAATATTTTCTGAACACTTCAAAAGGGGTCCGTTGGTATCAGGCACGGATAGCCCTTATTGACAATGATAGGCATAGTGTTTCCATCTCCGTAAGAAATATTACCGATAGGAAGGCCCTGGAAAATTCGCTTATTTCAGCCAAGATGGAGGCTGAACGGGCCAGCCTGGCCAAATCGGAATTCCTCTCGAGTATGAGCCATGAATTTAAAACACCCCTGAATGCAATTATGGGCTTTGCCCAACTCCTGGAGATCGATACGGAGGCTCCTTTAAACGAATTTCAGAAGCAGAGTGTCAAAGAAATCTATAAAGCAGGGAACCACTTGCTTGACCTGATTAATAAAGTCCTTGATCTCGCGAAGATTGAAACAGGCAAATTTGATGTCGTGATTAAACCGGTAGAAATCAAACCCGTCGTAGAATCTTCAATTAATTTAGTCAAGCCTCTGGCTGATCTGAAAGAAATTGTGATCACGGCAGCATATTCCGGGTGTGAAAATTATTGTGTGGCGGCAGATCAGATCCGTTTGAAACAAGTGCTGCTGAATATTTTTTCGAATGCAATTAAATATAGTTTTGATAATGGGATCGTTCAATTCAGCTGTCAGGAGTTTGATGGGTGGCTGCGCTTCAGCATCATCGATAGCGGTTTAGGCATTCCGTTGGAAGAACAGGGTAAAATATTTGATCCTTTTTTCAGGGCATCAAATATCAACCATTTAATCGAAGGTACCGGGATTGGGTTGCCGGTTGCCAGAGAATTGATTGAACTGATGGGCGGAAATCTTGGATTTGACAGTCAAGAGGGAAAGGGAAGCCATTTTTGGTTTGAACTTCCGTTGGTTCATGCCAGCTCGGCAGAAAGGATGACAAAATGGATAACATATTAGAGGAAATGGGTAAGGATATTTTTGCAAAATATGTAGGGATAGAAATACTCAAAGCCGAAGCCGGAACGGCTGAGGCCAGGTTAAAGATAGACGAGCACCATTTGAATTCGCTTGGGATCGTTCAGGGAGGAGCCATTTTTACGCTGGCGGATTCGACACTCGCTGCAGCGTCGAATTCCCGGGAGGGTACGGCAATTGCCGTAAATGTCAGTATTACCTACTGTCAAGCTGCCGGTCTGGGAATACTCACCGCCAGGGCCAAAGAAGTGTCCTTAAACCGGAAAATAGCGACCTATCTGGTTGAGGTCACAGATGAGAAAGACAATCTCATCGCCATGTTTCAGGGAACGGTTTACAGAAAACAATAAAATAAAAAGCCCATGTTCGTACCATGCTAACGTGACATGGTGCGAACATGGGCCCTGGGATTTCATACACCTGGCATTCATTACTTCTGAGGTTTGAAGGTATCACACTGTGTTTCTTCCGAGCCTTGGGAATACTCGGCTCCGCTGTGATTCACCTGAATCATCGGCGCATCGCACATGACATCTTTATTGTAATGACACTCGGTGACTGTACATTTAATTGAACCCATTTTTTTCACCTCCTTGGGCGAGTATCTTATTAACGCTAAAGCTTTGGCGTTTATACCTCTTATTATTATGAACAAAAATTAATTTACTATGTGATTTGCAAAATCAATAAGTTTCTTAAAGATGCTTCGGCGTCTTTTTTTATAAGGTTAGCATAAATGGAAAATTATTGCATAAGGCCGCATATATTATTATTGTCATGATCATTTTCTGGAATGGGGTGACTCACACGAACGACTTTAATTACAGATATGCCGTAAACCACAGCAATCCGGTGAATTATTATTATCAACCGCAGCCGGGCAATCCCAGAAAGCTTTGGGGCTGTCCAATGCAGAAAAATAGCTGGAATAACGGTATCTATCCTCTCTTTGAACCTCCGGTTCCCTCCAGGGCCAATCCGATGTTGCTTACGCCGGCAATTTTTGGAGCTGCGGCCGCGCTCACGGTTGGGTTCGGTTTGCACGGACGCAGTTTTAGCAGCGGATATTCCAAATTTATTTTTTTTGTTAATATCTATGCGGTCATTGCTTCTCTGGGTGCCGGGGCTTATATCTTCGAAACGTTAACCCTCGATGAAAGTAAAGATGCCAAACTAAAGGATATTATTTTTCCGCTGATCACAATCATTTTGTTTTTCGCGCTGCTCTTTAATCTGGTCTACACACTTTATCCGTCTTCCTTTTCCGGAACAATCGGAAAAACGCCTGTAACTCAGCTTATTTCGTTTCTTTCTTTAAGCATTGGCAGTATTTCAGTGGGGGAGACTTTTAATGTGACACCGGAAAAAAGCGGGACGCAAATCCTGGCCGCTGTGGAATCCTTCTGGAATCTGTTTGTGTTGTCACTTCTCATATCTTTGATCACATAGTCCTTAGTGGGATCTTTTCCGTCTCCTGACAGGAAGACAGATCATCTGGCCGATCCGCAGGTTGGTGGGATCAACTCCGGGGTTCAGTGAGATAAGGGAAGCTGTTGAAAGGTGGTATTTACCGGCCAATTTAGAAAAGGTGTCACCGGCTTTGATAACATAACGGTTCGCCGGCGGACATGAGACGACGCTCCTCCTGATCGGAATGCAGATCAAGTCCCCCAGTTTCAGGTTATTCGGGTTTACTCCTGTGTTCACCGATGCAATTGCCTCTGCAGTTGTATTGAATTTGCGGGCAAGGCTATAAAAAGTATCACCCGGCTTGATCTGATATGAGATTGTTCCTTTCGGACAGGTCATGAAAGCTCACTCCCAGCAGATATTCTTTCTCTTCTCATTGTATGAAAGGATTACCTGTCCGCCGGACAGAAGGACAAACCCAACCCCAAATTTTTTTCGCCTTAAAGGCTAGAATAAGAAAATCCATAAAGGGATAGTGAAAATCCTTCTAAAAATATTCAGATTAAACCAGGGGATGTACAAGTTGGTTTGAATACTAAAATATTTGACAACCAAATTAAAAATGAGGTAAACTTTGATTATGCGCTGAGAGGAAGTGAAAGGTTGGAAACAAATATTCGTACTGTTTTAAATGAACTTCTGATTGGAACATTTAATCAAATTCTAGATGTAGAGCAGAATGAGATTAAGAAAGGACCATTAAATAATTTGTCTATCTCAGAACTGCATGCGATTGAAGCGATTGGAATGTATCAGGATAGGACAATGTCTCAGGTTGCCGCCGATCTGGGTATCACTGTCGGAGCGCTTACTTCTTTTATCAATAACCTCGTTAAAAAGGAGTACGTTTCCAGACAAAGGGATGAGGCAGACCGGAGAATTGTCAGGATCAGTCTGACCCGAAGGGGAAAGCTTGCCTACAGGATTCATGAAAAATTTCATCTGGATATGGTCAAGCATATGCTTCTCGGATTAGGGGAACAGGAGAATATTTTGATCGAATCATTGCAGAAACTCACCGAATTTTTTGATTCAAAGTATTCCTTTAATCATTAACAAGAGATACACAAAAGGTATATGAAAAAGTAAACGAACAGAAGATTCGTAATGGATGATAATAAACGAAATAATATGAGAGAAAAGGAAATTTGGAAATATGTATGACGTCGAGATAATTGGCACTGGCAGCCATGTTCCTGAAAACAGGGTGACGAATGATGATCTGTCTAAGATTGTTGACACAAGCGATGAGTGGATCCGTACCCGGACAGGGATCAAAGAACGCAGAATTTCATTGACGGAAACCACAGCGGATTTGGCAGTCGCAGCCGCCCGCAGAGCGCTTGATGATGCCGGAGTTGCCGCTGAGGAGCTTGATCTGATTATTGTGGCCACGGTTACACCGGATTATTTTTTCCCATCAACGGCATGTTTTGTCCAGAATAGTCTCGGAGCCAGCCGGGCAGCTTGTTTCGATATCAGTGCAGCCTGTACCGGTTTTATTTTTGGACTCAGCATTGCCTCCCAGTTTATCAGAACAGGGATGTATCAGAAGGCACTGATCATTGGTGCTGAGGCCCTTTCCAAAATAACGGACTGGGAAGACCGCAGCACTTGTGTTCTGTTTGCAGACGGGGCGGGTGCGGCGGTTATCAAAAGGGGAGATCAGGGCATCATTTCCGAAGTAATCGGTTCTGATGGGAGCAAGGGTGAATGTTTGGAATGTCCTGCCCTTCCGCTCAAGAATGTCTTTATTGAGGCCGGGGAAGCAAAGCCCCCCTATGCCAAAATGAACGGACGGGAAGTTTTTAAATTTGCAGTCAATATTTTACCCGAGTGCATTTTAAAGATACTTGAAAAAACACCCTATACGCTGGAAGACATTAACCATATCATACCGCATCAGGCGAACCTGAGGATCATTGATTCAGCGGCCAAAAAGCTGAAGGTGGACCAGGCGAAGTTTTATGTCAACCTTCCCAGTTATGGAAATACTTCGAGTGCGAGTATCCCAATTGCCCTGGATGAAATGGCCAAAGGAAAATTCATCCATAAAGGGGATCTGCTCGTTCTTGTCGGATTCGGAGGAGGACTTACCTACGGCGCAATGCTGATTAAATGGACCATAGGGGGTAAATGATGTCTTTTGACACGATCTGCAGGATTATTGCCTCCCAGATTGAGATTGAACCGGAGAAAATCCAGCTGTCCACCAAGTTCCAGCAAGACCTCGGAATTGACTCTCTAAGCATTTTTGAAATTGTCATGGAGCTGGAAGATGTATACAGGATTGAAATTCCGACTGAAGATATTGAAGAATTAATCAGTGTAGCAGATCTGGTTGACTATATGAATAAGCGAACGAATTGAAGGAGAGAATGGCATGAATAACTTTGGTTTTTTTCATAAACTGGGCGTAAAATACCCGCTGATTCAAGGCGGTATGGCCTGGATTTCGGACAGCTCACTTGCTTCGGCCGTATCGAACGCCGGCGGAATCGGTATCATTGCGGCGGCCAACGCACCTGTCGAATATGTCAAAGAAGAGATTAGGAAGGCCAAAGCTCTAACAGACAAGCCTTTTGGCGTAAATATCATGCTGTTAAGTGAAAATGCCGAAGCCATTGCCCGTCTCGTCTGTGAAGAAGGGGTAAAAGTAGTGACAACAGGCGCCGGAAGTCCCGGGAAATATATTAAAATGTGGAAAGAAAACGGCATTACGGTCATTCCCGTAGTTCCTTCTGTTGCACTGGCCCGCAGGATGGAGAAGGAAGGGGCAGATGCCGTTGTGGCGGAAGGCGGAGAGTCTGGCGGACATGTCGGCGAACTGACGACCATGGCCTTGCTTCCTCAGGTGATTGACGCTGTAAATATCCCGGTGATTGCTGCCGGGGGAATCGGCGACGGCAGAGGGATTGCCGCAGCTTTTATGTTGGGTGCAAGCGGCGTCCAAGTTGGCACTAGGTTCCTAACTGCCGAAGAATGCACCGTGCATCAAAACTATAAGGATAGAATCCTGAAAGCTAAAGATATCGATTCAGTCGTTACAGGCAGGCCAACAGGTCATCCGGTCAGAGTCCTCAGAAATAAACTTACCCGGCAGTTTGAAGAGCTGGAAAGGACGGGGGCACCTCTGGAGCAGTATGAGACGCTTGGCGCCGGTGCGCTGCGCAAGGCTGTCAAAGAGGGAGATACGGATTACGGATCGGTAATGGCCGGGCAAATCGCAGGTCTGATTAAAAAAGAACAGACTTGTAAAGAGATTATTGAAGAAATGTTTGCTCAGGCAGAGGAACGTCTGAAAGCTATTAAGCTTGACAGTATTATCCTCTAGAGGGATACGTGCGGGGGACAAAAGAACCATCCCTTTGTCCCATTTGGATGATTATCGGATGATTATTGGAGGATACGGAAAGAATGGATAGAAAGACAGCGTTTATTTTTGCGGGCCAGGGTTCACAGTATGTTGGCATGGGCAAAGAACTTTATCAGCATAACGATGTTTCGCGGGCAGTTTTTGACCTGGCGGATCAGGAGCTCGGATATTCGCTGAGTGGCCTGTGTTTTAACGGCCCCAAAGAGGAACTGGATAAAACCGAACATACGCAGCCCGCCATTCTTACAGTCAGTGTGGCAGCCGCAAGGGCGTTAATGGATCAGGGGATCAATCCTGATCTGACAGCCGGATTCAGTCTGGGTGAATATTCTGCCTTGGTCTTGAGCGGTGTATTGCCATTTGAGGCGGCTGTGAAACTAGTCCGGAACAGGGGCAGGTATATGCAGGAGGCTGTGTCTCAGGGTGTTGGAGGAATGGCTGCAGTCCTCGGTTTGGAAACATCCGGGGTCGAGAAGGCTTGTCTTGCGGCTGAAAGCCTCGGGATTGTACGGATTGCCAATTATAACTGCCCAGGTCAAGTTGTGATATCCGGGGAAAACAAGGCCTTGGAAGCCGCGTCGGCCAGGGCTATGGAGCTCGGGGCCAAAAGGGTGATCCCGCTTGAAGTCAGCGGACCGTTTCATACGGGCTTGCTCGAACCGGCGGCCCGGAAATTGGCTGACGAGCTGGCAGGCATTGAATTTTCTGATCCCCGGATTCCGGTGATTTCAAATGTCACTGCAGATTATATGGCGGATAAGTCGGCGGTCAAGGAACTATTGCCGCAACAAGTCATGCGTTCCGTCCTTTGGGAGATGTCCTTCAGAAAAATGCTCGCCGACGGCGTAGATACCTTTGTTGAGCTGGGACCTGGAAGTGTCTTAAAAGGCTTTGCGAGAAAGATTGATAAGAACGTGAAGGTTCTGAATGTCGAAGACCCGGCATCTCTCGAAGCTGTGGTGAAATACTTTAATGATTAAGAACGTACTTGAAATCTAGGGTACAGGTCACGGTTTCTATCAATATTGGATTTCAGGAGGAGGCAGGATATGCTAAAGGGGAAAACAGCAGTTGTTACAGGTGCCAGCAGGGGTATTGGCAGAGCCATCGCTTTAAAGCTTGCTGAACAAGGCGCGAATATCGCGGTGAATTATGTAAGCAGCGAGCAGGAAGGGTTAAAGCTTGCTCAGGAAATTGAAAACCTTGGAGGGCGGGCCTTAGTTCTGAAAGCGGACGTCAGTGTATTCAGTGAAGCGGAACAATTGATTGCGATGGCCAAAGCAGAATTTGGAACCATTGATATTCTGGTCAATAACGCAGGGATAACCCGGGACGGTTTACTCATGAGGATGTCGGAAGACGATTTTGACCGAGTCGTAGAAGTAGACCTTAAAGGGGTGTTCAATTGTACCCGGCATGCCGTTCCTATCATGGTCAAACAAAGAAGCGGCAGGATCGTCAATATCACTTCTGTTGTTGGAATTCTCGGAAATGCAGGGCAGGTTAATTATGCAGCGGCCAAAGCCGGTGTTATTGGACTTACTAAATCCCTGGCCAAGGAAATCGGCAGCAGAAACATCACGGTGAATGCTGTAGCCCCTGGCTTTATTGAGACAGATATGACGTCAGGATTATCGGATAAAGTGAAAGAACTGACCAAAGAGAGCATTGCTTTAAAGAGGTTTGGTAAACCGGAGAATATCGCCGATACGGTTTTATTTCTAGCTTCAGACGCCGGTGAATACATTACCGGCCAGGTTATAAGCGTTGACGGCGGAATGGCATTTTAGGAGGAGACCAACAATATGAGAACACGCGTAGTTATTACTGGAATTGGGGCGGTTACTCCGCTTGGCAACGATGCAGCCACATTCTGGCAGGGCATCAAAGAGGGAAAATGCGGAATAGGTCCGATCACAGCCTTTGATACGACGGACCATAAAGTAAAAATTGGTGCCGAGATCAAAAATTTTGATCCTGAAACGCTTTTGGACAAGAAAGAAGCCAAACGGATGGACCGCTACTGCCAGCTGGCAGTGGTGGCGGCAGAACACGCTTATGAAGATGCGGGTCTGAAAGCAGCCGAGATTGACCCGGAAAGATTAGGTGTTTTGGTTGGATCGGGGATAGGCGGTCTGCTAACGATCGAAGAACAGCACAGCAGACTGACCGAGAAAGGGCCCGGCAGGGTTTCCCCTTTCTTTATTCCGATGGCGATCAGTAATATGGCTTCAGGGAATATTGCGATCAAGCTTGGTGCCAAAGGAATTAACTACAGTATAGTCACAGCCTGCGCTTCAGCAACGCATTCCATCGGTGAAGCTTTCTGGAAGATCAGAGACGGTCAGGCGGATATGATTGTTACCGGTGGTGCCGAAGCCCCGATTACGCCTCTGGCGGTAGCCGGATTTACTTCCATGACCGCTTTGAGCAACAGCAATGATGTCAACAGGGCTTCCATCCCGTTTGATAAGGAGCGGGACGGGTTCGTGATTGGTGAAGGTGCGGGTATTTTGGTTCTGGAATCCTTGGAGCATGCTAGAAAGAGGAATGCAAGAATCTATGGCGAAGTAGTTGGTTATGGAGCTACCTGCGATGCCTACCATATGACCGCACCTGCACCGGGAGGGGAAGGCGCGGCCAGAGCGATGAAGCTTGCCTTAGCTGATGCCGGAATTGGTCCGGACGAAATATCCTATATTAATCCGCATGGAACAGGTACACCGTACAACGACAAGTTTGAGACGGAAGCGATCAAAGCCATATTTGGAGAAAAAGCTTATCAAATACCGGTGAGTTCGACAAAATCAATGACTGGTCATCTACTGGGTGCGGCAGGAGCTATAGAGGCGATTATCTGCGCCAAAGCACTGCAGGAGGGCTTTGTACCACCGACGATCGGCTATCAGGTTAAAGATGAGGAATGTGACCTGGATTATGTGCCAAATTGCGGGCGTAACATGGACTTGACCTACGCCCTATCCAATTCGCTTGGGTTTGGCGGCCATAATGCTACCATTATCTTAAAAAAATGGTTAGAGGGATAAAGTGATGGATTTAAAAGAAATTCAAGAACTGATAAAAATGGTGGATGAATCCGGGCTGAGTGAATTTGAGCTTAAGCAAGAGGATTATAAAATTGTTTTGAAGAAAGAAAAGCTTCAGCCTATGTTTCAGCCTGCGTTTCAGCCGGTGCAGAGCTTTATGACCGGAGCTGCAGCCGGAAGAGAGACTGTGGCTCCGGAACATCCAAGTTCTAAAATTGAAGCATCGCAGACGATTAATGCACCGATTGTTGGAACCTTTTACCTGGCACCGTCGCCCGGAGAGAAACCCTTTGTCAGCGCGGGTAGCAAAGTCAAAAAAGGAGATACGCTTTGTATTGTCGAGGCGATGAAGCTGATGAATGAGATTGAAGCTGAAGAAGACCTGCAAATCTTAAGCATTCTGGTTGATGACGGGCAAATGGTCGAATTTGGCCAACCGCTGTTTGAAATTAATACCAAGTAGCGGCAAGGATGCAAGCGGAACTATTGTGGAGGTAAAAGATGCTGAACATCAAAGAGATTCAGGAGATCATTCCGCATCGATACCCATTCCTTCTTCTGGACCGAGTCGAAGAGCTAGAAGAAGGTAAAAGGGTTGTTGCTTATAAAAATGTTACGATCAATGAGTATTTTTTTCAGGGACATTTTCCGCAAGAACCGGTAATGCCCGGTGTACTCATTATTGAAGCGCTGGCTCAGGCCGGTGCGGTAGCTTTATTAAAAATGGAAAAATATCAGGGTAAGCTCGCTTACTTTACCGGAATTGATAATGCCAAGTTCCGAAGGAAGGTATTTCCTGGTGATGTGCTGAGGCTGGAAGTAGAGATTATAAAAATCAAAGGCCCTGCCGGTATTGGCAAAGCTCTTGCCACGGTTGACGGGGAAAAAGCTGCCGAAGCCGAAATTAAGTTTTTTATCAGTTAATAAAGTTGGTGGGTGAAAACTTGTTCAAAAAAATACTCATTGCCAACAGAGGCGAAATAGCGGTCCGAATTATTCGGGCCTGTCGGGAAATCGGAGTTGCAACAGTTGCGGTTTATTCGGAAGCCGACAGGAACTCCCTGCATGTGGATCTTGCTGATGAGACGGTTTGTATCGGGCCGGCCAGAGCAAGGGACAGCTATCTGAATACCAAGAATATTATCAGTGCAACGGTTCTGACGGGCGCGGAAGCCATTCATCCGGGATTTGGCTTTTTGGCGGAAAACAGCAAATTTGCCGAGATGTGCAAAGCGTGCCATATCGCATTTATCGGTCCTGACCCGGAAGTGATTGAAATGATGGGAAATAAAGCTAAGGCTCGGCAGATCATGGGCCAGGCGGGTGTCCCTATCGTTCCTGGCATTGAAGGTGTGTTGGCTAATTTTAAACAGGCAGAGGCTTCTGCGGAGCGTATTGGTTATCCAGTCATGCTGAAGGCATCGGCAGGCGGCGGAGGCAAGGGTATCCGGATTGTCTGGAGCCGGGATGAACTGAAAAAGGCTTATGATATGGCCAAGAAAGAAGCCCAGGCTGCCTTTGATGATGATTCAATGTATTTGGAGAAATATCTAGTGGAGCCGAGACATATCGAATTTCAGATCCTGGCGGACCACTATGGAAATGTCATTCACCTCGGAGAAAGAGACTGTTCAATCCAGCGCAGAAATCAAAAAGTCATTGAAGAGGCTCCTTCAACCGTCCTGAGTGACGAGCTCAGGCGAAAAATGGGGGATACAGCTGTCCGCGCTGCTCAAGCGGTAGGTTATAAGAGCGCCGGGACCATCGAATTTTTAGTTGACAACAACGGTGGCTATTACTTTATGGAAATGAATACCCGTATCCAGGTCGAGCATCCTGTAACCGAACTGGTTACAGGAATTGATATTGTGAAGGAACAACTGAAAATCGCCTCGGGAGAACAGCTAAACATCCGGCAGGACGACGTGCATATTCAAGGCCATGCCATAGAATGCCGAATCAATGCGGAAAATCCCGCACTCGGGTTCAGGCCGTCTCCAGGCAAAGTGAATATCCTTCTCTTGCCCGGAGGAAATGGCGTAAGACTGGACAGCGCACTCTACAGCGGCTATGATATCCCGCCGACCTATGATTCGATGATCGCGAAACTGATTACGCATGGCAAGGACAGGAATGAAGCCATCAGTAAAATGCGCAGGGCCCTTGATGAGTTTATCATTGAAGGCATTGACACAAATATTGAATTCCTGTTTCAGATTTTGAATAACCCTAAATTTAGGAGCGCAGAAATTGACACATCCTTCATTGCCAAAGAATTTGACTATGGAGCGTAATGACAGCCATAAAAAAATGATTACGGTTGGTGCTCATGTTTAAATTAAACAGGGTTTTTAAGAAACCGCGTTATCTGACCATACAACAGAATAATAGTCAGCCGGCACCGGCGGAGATAGAGGGGCAGGGGGAAAAGAGTGTTTTGCCTGCCATTCCGAACGGGCTGTGGACAAAATGCCAGAATTGCGGAGAGACAGTTTACACGAAGGATCTCAGTAATAATAACAAGGTCTGTGTCCGCTGCGGCTACCATTTCAGGATGGGAGCCTGGGAAAGAGTCGACTTGATCATGGACACCGGTACATTTAAAGAAATTAATCAGGATATGAAAAGCGTCAATCCGCTGGACTTTGAAGGCTATGCAGAGAAAATCCGCACTGGCCAGGAGAAGACGGGCCTTTCGGAAGCTGTACTGACAGGGTATGGCAAGATTTATGGCCAGGATGCTGTGATTACGGTGATGGACAGTAACTTTATGATGGGCAGCATGGGTTCGGTCGTTGGAGAGAAAGTGGCCCGGGCCTTTGAATTCGCTGCTGAAAGGAAAATGCCGATCATTGCTTTTACTGCTTCAGGTGGGGCCAGGATGCAGGAAGGAATGTTTTCCTTGATGCAGATGGCGAAAACATCTGCAGCCGTTGGCAGACACAGTCGGCAGGGAGGACTGTATATCGCGGTTCTGACAGACCCGACAACGGGCGGCGTCACGGCCAGCTTCCCGATGCTGGGAGATATCATTTTGGCGGAACCGGACGCGCTGATCGGCTTTGCCGGCAAGAGGGTCATTCAACAGACCATCAGGCAGGAGCTGCCGGAAGGTTTTCAGAAAGCAGAATTTCTTCTGGAACACGGTTTTATTGATAAAATCGTGGCCAGAGAGGACCTCAAACTAACCTTGTCTCGCCTGATTAAGCTTCATTACAGGCGTTAAGCAAAAAGACGGAGTGTGGCTATGCTCGAGCGGGAAAAAGAATTAGCGGAACTGAATAATAAGCTGAGTGATTTAAGGAAGCTTGCTGAAGATAAGCAAGCCGACTTTTCATCAGAGATTGAGGGATTAGAAGAGAAGCTTACCAGGATGAAAGAGGAAGCATTCTCAAATTTGACGGCGATGGATAAGCTGACCCTGTCCCGATTGGTGGAAAGACCCACCACGCTCGATTATATCGAGAGAATTTTTCACTCCTTTATTGAGCTGCATGGCGACCGGATGTACCGGGATGACCCCTGCATTGTCGGCGGCGTCGCCAGACTGGGCGATCTGCCGATAACGGTCATTGGTCAGCAAAAAGGCAGAAATACCAAAGAAAATGTCAAAAGAAATTTCGGGATGACAAATCCCGAAGGTTACCGTAAAGCGTTAAGGCTCATGAAGCAGGCGGAAAAATTTCACCGGCCAGTGGTTTGCTTTATTGATACACCAGGGGCTGACCCCGGCATCGGAGCGGAGGAACGGGGCCAGGGGGAAGCGATTGCACGCAACCTGATGGAAATGGTCAGTCTGCGGACGCCTGTTATTTCCATTGTTCTGGGAGAAGGAGGCAGCGGCGGGGCGTTGGCCTTGTCGATCGCAGACGAGATCTGGATGCTGGAGCATTCGATCTATTCCATACTGTCTCCGGAAGGTTTTGCCAGTATCCTTTGGAAGGATTCCTCCAGAGCAAAAGAGGCAGCCCGGATCATGAAGATTACGGCTCAGGATTTGCAGCAAATGGGCCTGATCGACAAGGTTCTGCCGGAGCCTTTGGGCGGTGCCCATCATGATCCCGAGGCGATGGCTGCCGTGATCAAGGAACATTTGTTAAAGGTCCCGTTCAGAACCATGCTGGAACAACTCGACGATGTTCTTGAAAGGCGTTATCAGAAATACCGTAGGATAGGGGCTTATACCGAGTAATGAACGAATCTCTCAGCCCTGAAAAAATAACACGATATCTCCGGACAACTTTTCTGGGAAGAAAGATCCTCTGTTTTGACGTGCTGGGCTCCACCAACTGTGAAGCAGCCCGCAGAGCTTTGGCTGAAGAAGAAGGAACTGTGATCATTAGTGAACAGCAGACGACCGGTCGGGGACGTTTTGGCCGAAAGTGGCAGTCACCGGGAGGCAAGGGGATCTGGATGTCAATCATTTTGAAACCTCAGCTCCCGCCGGATGTGATACCCCAGCTGACGCTGGCCGGCGCAGCAGCAGTATGCCTGGCAGTGGACGAAGCAGCTATTTCTTTCCCTGGAAGAGGAATCACCATCAAATGGCCAAATGATCTATTCCTGAACGGAAAGAAGGCCGGAGGGATTCTGACGGAAATGTCGGTCAGCAGCAGGCGGACGCCGGTAGTGGTGATCGGCATCGGTCTGAATGTGAACCTCGCTGAAACGGATTTTCCTGATGAACTGAAATCCACAGCGACTTCTTTACGTCTCGAGACGGGCAGGGAACACGACAGGACCAGGCTGACAGCCGGAATCCTAAATGGATTTGAACCACTTTACCTGGAATACCTCAGCACGGTTGATTTAGGCAGGACCTTAACCATCTGCCGGGAGCGTTCCGAAGTCATAGGCAGAAAAGTGGTCCTCGAAAACAGGGAGGGGCCGGTGCAGACCGCTGAGGTAATCGACCTCGGGCCTAAAGGGGAACTAGTCGTAAGGCTGGCGCAGACCGGGGAGATCAAAGCGATCATTTCGGGAGAAATTTCTGTGGTCCTACACGATTAAACGAGAAGTACGGTCGCGGTTCCCAAAATGAATACAGTATTTACATGGAAAATGGCATTGAAAACGAAGCGTCCTAATGATATAGTACTGAGAATATAGTTTATTACATGAAAGAACAGAACGGAGGAATGATGATGATTCAAAATTTGCATACGCTCGAAGTTTACCGTCAAAAACGTTTGTCCTATTTCCAATGGCGCACGCAGTCAACGACGTTTGCCAAAATTGCTCTGGCAGTAAGTCTGGCCTGCCTGACCGGCCTGCTTGCTCAGGTGAAAATCTACCTGCCATTTACTCCCGTGCCTTTGGTGGCTTCCCAGATTGGGGTGATCCTGGCTGCTGTGCTGCTGGGTAGAAAATGGGGCGGGATCAGTATGGCAATCTATGCTGTCGGCGGTTTGGCAGGAATTCCGTGGTTTGCGGGTTTCAAAGGCGGAGCGGCGGCGCTTGCCGGGCCGACAATTGGTTATGTGTTCGGTTTTATCCTTGCAGCGCTGTTTATCGGCGGTATGATTGATTCCAGGACCCAGAACCGTAAAGCTTTGCCGCTGACCGGCATTATCCTTTTTGCCCAGCTTGTCCTTGTCTATGTTCCGGGGTTAATATCCCTGGCCATATGGCTTTGGTCGACCGGACAGACAGTCACCCTGGCCGGAGTCCTCTTTATGGGTTATATACCCTTTATTGTCGGAGATATTCTGAAGTCACTCGTCGGAGCAGCAGCTGCCAAAGCCATTGTTCCGATGGAAAAATACTAGCACAGCGTCGACTTGGGTTAATATTGGACTAAAGCAGCACTTCAAGAATAATAAGTACCAGAATAATGACAACAAAGAATGCTGCACGCTGACCATATTTAAATGTATAGGCGTACATGCCGGATCCCCCCCGCAGGCTGATTTGTAAGATGTTTGATTTGTTTTATTCTATGAAGTCCAGGGAGGCAAAGTGATAAAGGAATAAACCTATGGACATATGAATATATGCGCATAGGTTTATTTTTGCGGTTCTAACCCTTTTATTTCAGTTGGATTGGGATTCAAATTCTTTTCCTGCTTCTGGCATTAGTTTCTGCACAGTGTCCCTGCAGAACCGGATCCGTTCCAGATCTGCATCCTTCAGAAGGGGATACAGTCCCGGATTGTCCAGAGCAGCTTTAGCCGGTATAACCTCATAAATCAATTGATTATTCAGGCGTTTTTTATTCACCCAAGTAGGAACGGCGTCCGCCTGGAGAACATGATGGGTGTGATCTGGATATACCCTGATCGTCACATTGGCGATGATTCCCTGTTCGGTATAAATGTTATCGACGGTTTCCTGACGCTGATCTGAGATGAAATTTCCCTGAGAATAAAAAACCGGAACAGTTCCATTGTTGTCTGTGGCCAAAAATACGAAGGGCTGGAGCACATGCGGATGGCCCCCGAAAATCACATCTGCGCCGCAGTCAGCCAGTACGGAGGCCAAGTCCTGCTGAAAAGTACTAGGCAGTCGCTGATATTCATCTCCCCAGTGCATACATAAAATGACAATTTCCGCTCCGGCCTGTCTTGCTTCAGTAATTCTCGCCTTAATGGTTTGCGCAGAACTGTCAAAATCCTGCGGGTCAAAGGTATCCATCAGTCCGGTCATGTTGACGGGAAGGATAAGACCATTGATGCTCAGGCTGCCGTCATATTGCGGATAGCCGTAGCCAAAATTGACAAACGCCACTTTAACACCTTTGATGTCCTTGATGACATAGGTGGTTTCCTTCTCGGTAGCCTTGACACCGATAATATCCAGTCCCTTGTTTTTGACAACATCGATCGTCCGGTAGAATCCGGTGATATCCTGATCTAAACGGTGGTTGTTGGCTGCGGTAACAATGTCAACGCCCGATTCCTTCAGAGCATTAACGATTGAATCGGGGGTATTGAATTTGGGATAACCGGAATAGCCCTGTTCAGGCCCGGCCAGTGAGGTCTCCAGGTTGGCCACGGTAATATCGGCATTTTCAAGATAGGATTTAACATACTGAAACTGGCTGCTGAAATCATATAAACCTGTTGAAGAATCGTAAGCGGCCATATAGACCGTGTTATGAATCAGGATGTCGCCGACGGAAGCGATAGAGATATCCACATAGGAAGGCGCCGGCTCCGATTCCGGAAGCGGCGAAGGATCCGGAGGATTTTGAGAAGAAATCTGGTTGGTATATTGGTAGGCGATCATACCGCCCGCAATGAATACGGCAGCGACTGTGCAGAGGAGGATAACTAGGAGTCTTCTTTTCATAAGCTTGACCTCAAATAATCATTTTATAATAAGTTTTTGATCATAGAATTTTTGATTTATAGTCTGGATTTGTTAGACTTGTCTGCGAATAGGATGGTTGCTCTTAGTCATTATAATACATTTACTTCAAAGCGAAAACGAATTATAATGACAGGAAGAATAAATGGTGAATGTTGCCGCTAAAAGGCTTGGTGCCAGCCGAGCTTTCTTTATGATCCAGAGGAGGTAGGGAAATGGAACAAACAGAGTTCATACAATTCGAACAATTTGAAACAAAAATGTTTAAAGAACTGACGCAGAAAGCGATAGACAGCAGTAAAATCAATCCTGAGCTATATAGTAAATATCAAGTAATGAGGGGCTTGCGCGATCTTGAAGGCAAGGGTGTACTCGTCGGTCTGACCGAGATTGGTGAAGTGCACTCCTATATCATAGACGAAGGAGAAAAGATTCCCGTTCCGGGAAGATTAACCTATAGAGGTATCGATATTAATGACATTGTCGATGGCTTTATCAAAGACGAAAGATACGGTTTTGAAGAAACGAGCTATTTGCTTCTGTTCGGGCATCTTCCGAACGCCACTGAGCTGAAGGACTTTGAACAGATGCTGTCGGCATATCAAAAACTGCCCGAGGACTTTGTCCGGGGTACTATTCTGAAAAGCCCGGGCAAGGATATCATGAATATGCTGGCCAGGAGCATCCTGAGCCTATATTCCTATGATGACAACCCCGATGACAATTCCATCGAAAATGTCCTGAAACAATGCATGAAACTGATTGCCTGGATGCCTTTGCTGGCCGTGTATGGCTATCACTCCTGTGCGCACTATCATGGAAACAAGAGCCTGTTTCTGCACAGTCCGCTGCCTCATCTCAGCACAGCGGAAAATATTCTTCACATGCTCCGACCGGACAGCAAATACACGAAGCTTGAGGCTGCCCTGCTGGATATTTCCCTGGTCCTGCATGCCGAACACGGCGGCGGGAATAATTCAACCTTTGTTACGCATGTCATTACCTCGACCGGTTCGGACACTTATTCGGTCATGGCTGCTGCTATTGGTGCCTTAAAAGGTCCCAAGCATGGAGGCGCCAATATTAAAACCTACAATATGCTTGAAGACATTAAACAAAATGTCACAGACTGGCAGGATGAGGATGAAATCAAGGCTTATTTGATGAAGATTATGAATAAACAGGCTTTTGACAGGTCGGGTCTTATTTACGGGATCGGCCATGCGGTTTACTCGATTTCTGATCCGAGGGAAGTCCTGCTTAAAGAATATGCCGGGAAGCTCGCTCAGGAGAAAGGTCTGGCCGAAGAGTTTGATTTATTCTGTAGAGTGGAAAGACTTGCTCCGGATATTGTCCTGGGCCATAACAAGTCAGGCAAAGTCATCAGTGCCAATGTGGACTTTTATTCCGGTTTTGTCTATAAAATGCTGGGACTTCCGCTGGAACTGTTTACCCCGATCTTTGCGATCTCCAGAATGTCAGGATGGAGTGCCCACCGGATCGAAGAGATCGTGAATAATGGGAAAATCGTCAGACCGGCCTATAAGAGCGTTGTTCCAAGACGAGAATATACTCCGCTTTCCAGCAGGAATTAGATAGAGATTTTAAATAAATACGCGGATGAAGACAAAAGGCGCTGTTGCAAAACGAGCATATCGTTCGTGGGCAACAGCCTATTTTTATTGCGGAGAATACAGGCTAATCTTTAAAAATAAACGATTACATAAGACCAGAGACTAGGCTATGCAATGTACATCCAGCGACAAGCGGAGCACGGATTGCGCAGCGCGGCAGTTTGACGGCCACGGATGGCCTAATGTCGCGATGCTATGGATGGCAAAGAGCGACTCGCCATGGAGGGCGCAACTGCCGAAAGCGGTTGTACATTGCGTAGCCCTACCTTCTTTGGTTTCTTTGTCTTTTAATATTAAGAAGGCGGTGTCGCCAACTACTTTAGTAGTTTTGCAGCACCGCCTTGCTTTTTGCTTAGAAATATTAACTTTGATGCGCTCTCTGATATTCTTTGACTTGAAGGCTTTCATACAGCAGCTGATCAGCCAACCCTACGATACTGCCCGGAGAAAGCTGTCGGGCCAAGTCCGAAGCATTCTCCCGCATTTCTTCAAGCAAACCGGGATTTAGACAGAAACTGTCGATCAGGGGATTAAGTTCGGAAATCCTTGATGTTCTGACAGCAACACCTGCTTTAACTAGAATCTCGGTATTTTCTTCTTCTTGTCCCGGAATAAAAAATGGAATAATGATGGGGATATTTTTGTTGATCGCTTCCGAGGCAGTCAGACCGCCGGGTTTTGTGATAATCACATCGGACTGGTCCATCAGGTCATAGATGTTCGATGTGAAACCGTAAATAACGACATCTTTGTCGTTAAAGGTACCTGCGTACTTTTTAGCAAGATCAGTCCAAAGCTTGCGATTGCTTCCGCATACGACCAGAATGCGAAGATGATGCGGGTTTTCCATAAGCGTTTTCAGGCATTTTCTGATATAGGGGATGCCCATGCTCCCGCCCATGATCAGCAGTGTAAATACATCATTGTTTCTGACAAGGCGGGGCTGGCGGAATTCTTCACGTACCGGAATGCCGAAAATGTGTATTTTGTTTTCAGGAACACCTTTTTCCGTAAGCGTATCCTTGGTGTAAGGTGAACCAACAATGTAGGCATCAACAAAACTATTCACATAAAACTGATGGGCCATATAATCTGTAACCAGTGAAATAAAAGGCAGATTTAAGCGTCCGGATGCTTTTAAATAGGAAACAACACCGACATGAAGAGGATGGGTGGTAATAAGCAGGTCGGGCTTGTACTCCTGAATCAGCTGTTCGATGACACTATCCATGGCCCTGTTTAAAATTCTTTTGACATTTTTATTTAAGAACTCATTATAGGTAATCTTATATAGTTTACCGTACATTTTCGGTAATCTTGTTGCGAGTATATGATAACCGTCATCGATAAGGGCTTCCATGATCCAGCTTTCTTCTTTTTTTAAGGGTTCTACAATCCGGACGGAATAGCCTGAAGCTTCAAGCTCCTTTTTCAGACAGTCTGCGGCCTGATTATGTCCGTGTCCTGTAGACGCAGAGAAAATCATTACTTTAGGCACGAATATTCTCCCTTCAATTAAAAGCATAAGATGCTGAAAGTTATCCTTATACATTATAACAGTTTATGGTCGATAACCAACAAAAATTTATTTATTATTTTTTGGCAAATAGGAATAACCACACAAGCGACTTTCTGGCAGGAAGACATAAACGACCCTATGATTAGTCTGTGGGCCACAGTTTCGAGATCTTCTAATGCTGAAAGTCAATCTGTACAGACTTTTTCTCCCTGCTGTCTGTCTTGGGCAGGAATACATTCAGAACGCCGTTTTTATAAATTGCCCTGACATTATCAATAGAAACGGCCGCTGGAAGAGAGACGGAGCGGCGGAATTGACCGGTATACCTTTCTTTTTTGTGTAGGCGATCTTCCTGAATCACGTGCTGTTCGCGGTTCAAAGTGCCGCTGATGGTTATCATGTTGTTTTCAATCTGAATGCTTACATCTTCTCTTCTCTGCAGTCCTGGCAGATCGCAGGAAACAATGATCTCTTCGTCGGTTTCATAGACGTCGGTAAATGGAACGGCCAAGCGCGGAGCGAACTCATCTTCGAAAAGATTAAACGGTAAACTATAAAGCCTATTGATTTCACGGCGTAATTGATCTGCATTCCGCATTGGATGGAACGGTAAAAGATTCATACTTTCAAGCCTCCAGTACAATTATGGGATTGATAACAAGTACTTTTTTTCAAGCATACTAGTACAACATTCCCGAAATAAATACTCAAATAGATGATTGCGTTAAACTCCCGGGTTGGCCTGTGCGCCACAATTCCGCTTTCGGCTGTTGCGCCATCCGTGGCTTGTCGCTCCTTGCCCTCCATGGCGCCGCGACATTAGTCCATCCATGGACGTTAAAGCCGCGCTCCGCCTCCATGCTCCGCTTGACGCTGGAATTGTGGCCCCCAGACCTCATTTAGGGTAATCAAGCTTGTATGAATGATTTGAGCAGGGAATTTGAGAACGTCGTACTAGGATTATTTTAACCGGAAAGATGATATGTATTCTGTTCGGATGTTTAGACAAACGCACGATTGGTAATTAATCAAAATAATATGAAAAAATCATCATAAGAAAGAAATCAATGATAGAACATAAGCAAAGAAATGACCAAAATTTGCCCAAATTATTTGACCTTTATTGACCTTTGTAATAAAATAGAGACATATCAAAATTCACAATCAATGATGGAGGGAATAAATATGAGTTATCTTATCCCGATGGTAGTTGAACAAACGAATCGCGGTGAACGTTCTTACGACATCTATTCTAGGCTCCTCAAAGACCGTATTATCTTCCTGGGCGGAGCAATCGATGATAACGTTGCCAATGTTGTCGTTGCGCAATTGCTTTTCCTGGAAGCAGAAGATCCTGAAAAGGACGTTTTCCTCTATATTAACAGCCCCGGAGGGTCAATTACTGCCGGGATGGCCATCTACGACACGATGCAGTATATCAGGCCTGATGTACAGACCATTTGTATTGGAATGGCCGCCAGTATGGGTGCCTTCCTGCTTGCCGCCGGCACGAAAGGAAAGCGTACTGCCCTGCCGAATGCTGAGATTCTGATCCACCAGCCGTTAATTGCCGGGGGAGGTTTATCAGGGCAGGCTACAGAAATTGAAATTCACGCCAAACAGTTGCTGAAAACAAAAAACAAAATGAACAGGATTCTCGCTGAAAGAACCGGCCAGCCTTTGGACAAAGTCCAGCAGGATACGGACCGTGACTACTATATGTCCGCTGAAGAAGCCAAAGAATACGGAATTGTTGACCGGGTACTGGAAAAAGCAGCGTTGCTCGAGCAAAAAAAGAAAAACCCACTAAAATAGAATCTCTTAAAAAAACCTTTATTTTCATAAAAAAATTTGAAGAAAATTCTGGATATCGAAAACGCCTCGTTTGAGTCAATCATTTGAGGCGTTTGACGTCCACGGATGAACGAATGCCGCGGTTCCATGGAGGGAAAGGAGCGCGGCCATTCAGAAAAAAACATAAAAGTTAGATAAATTCGGCATACTAAACTCGGATTGTTCAAAAACAACCAAAGCAACAACAAAAAAAGGAGGAAAAATCTTGCAGAAAATTCGTAAAGCAGTCATACCCGCGGCTGGATTGGGTACAAGATTTCTTCCTGCGACCAAAGCTCAACCCAAAGAAATGCTGCCGATCGTTGACAAACCGACCATTCAGTACATCATTGAAGAAGCGGTTCAATCCGGTATTGAAGATGTCATTATTGTCACAGGAAGAAACAAAAGAGCCATTGAGGATCATTTTGACCGTTCTGTAGAACTTGAACTATTTCTAAAGAACGGAGAAAAGTCCGAACTGCTCGATATGGTCAAACATATTGCTGAGATGGTAGATATCCATTATGTCCGCCAAAAAGAAGCTCTGGGGCTTGGTCATGCCGTCTACAGTGCCAGAAGATTTATTGGCAATGAGCCGTTTGCCGTTCTTTTGGGAGACGACGTGATCTATTCGGATGAGCCTTGTCTGAAACAAATGATCAGGTACTACGAGCTGTATAACAGCAATCTGATTGGCGTACAGGAAGTACTGCCGGCAGAAGTGTCCAAATACGGGATTATTGATGGCAGCAGAATATCCCCGAGACTGTACAAGGCGGAAACTATGTTTGAAAAGCCGGCCCCGGAGGAAGCGCCTGATATTCCGCTTGCGATCATGGGCCGGTATATTCTTAATCCGGAAATTTTTGATATCCTCGCGGAATTGCCTCCGGGAAGAAATGGAGAAATTCAGCTGACGGATGCGATTGCGCAGTTGAGCAAGGTTCAGGACGTGTATGCCTACAATTTTGAGGGAAAAAGATATGATGTGGGGGACAAACTTGGTTTTGTCAGAGCAACCATTGAATTTGCGTTAAGACATGAAGAAATTGGCGAAAGCCTGATGGATTATCTGACTGATATCGTCAGCCGGTATCAAAAAGAGGGTCAGGAGCTCCGCCTGCTTTCAGCAGGCAATAATTTGGACAAACTTTATGATATTAAGAAGAATTACAGTTAACCGGGTAGGTAAATGGATGCTGCCCGAAAAAAACGGCGGAAAATAACGTACTTTCACAGAAAATAGGCTGTTTGATATCCTGAATGTGACAAGCTTTTCTCTTTGCTATTGGTAATATTATACAGAAAATACCTATAGTAAGGAGGAAAAAGGATGAATTTCAGCCGCAAAAGCATCCTAACTCTTGCAGGGGCTGTTGTTCTGGCGGGGGTAATCATTATTGGCGGAATTTATGGGCCCACTGCCTGGAAAGTATTTCGTGGCCAGGTAGTCGGACCAGAGGACCAAGTGGTTATCCAGACGCCGCCGGTCAATTATGCCGGTGGAGAGACGGATGCTGATCAGACCACTGCTCAGGGTGAAGACAGTACGGTTTCATCCAATACCGGGGGAACACCGGCTGCAGAAGGGACTGCAGGAGATACCGTTACAGCACCCAATCAGGCTGACGGCACAGACAATTCTGCCAGCAGCACGAATGAAGTCAAAAAGTACAGGGAACCGGATCTAAGTCTTTTGAATATTGCGCCTTCGCTTGAGGAGTATTTTGGCGAGGGAGCGCTCAGCGATTCATCCAGGACTCTTGCCTTCGGAGCCGCCTGGAACATCCATCAGTATACGGATGGTTATCTGTACGGTGTCACAGCAGGGCCTCAGATGAACGAAAAGGATATTAAGAAATACATTGTTTTCCATAAGACCTTATGGGAAAAGCAAATGGAAAATGAGGTCAATTCTAGTCAGGCGTCAACCTTTGATGTGTATCTCAGAAATCTTCTGAACAGAGGAATTGATGCCTTTGACAGTAAGGACAAAGTAAGAATTGAACAATTCCATCTCGAGATTCATGATTTGGACGCGCATCTGCTGCGGGATGATATGAGTTCCAAGGTTTACGGGGCAACTCCTTTTGCCACGAAACGTTCTGAATAGCAATTGATAGGCGCCTGAAACAACATTTGAAGCGCTTCTAAAAAAGTTATCCTGTCTCAAACCTCCATGAGATTAGGATAACTTTTTTGATTTTTAACCTTTGACAATGCTGACAGATCATGTATAATAATAGATACTTAGATGATTGTCTAAACATCTAAATATCTATTTGAATTAAGGAAGTGGATCACAAATGTCGCCGTATAATGATACGTTTAAAGCTTTGGCTGATCCGACCCGAAGAGAAATGATCCGCTTTTTGAAAGAACGAAATATGACGGCAGGGGAAATAGCAGATCAATTCAAAATCTCCAAACCAAGCATCTCCCATCATTTGAATATTTTGAAGCAGGCCGGGCTGGTTACAGATGAAAGAAAAGGGCAGACCATCGTCTATGCATTGGATACCTCTGTGTTTGAAGAAGTCATGCGGATGATGTTTGATTTGTTTTCCAGAAAAGAAGAATCAAAAGATAAACAAACAAATAAATAACACATAAATAAACAGACAGATGAATCATAAGAAAGGGTGCTGGTGCAATGTCGGAGAATAAAGAATTATGGATGCGCAGAATGCTTATCTTTGGCAGTCTGATGGTTCTCATAAGTTTGGCGGTTAGCTTGGTTGTTTATCCCCGTCTCCCGGATAAAGTTCCGGTGCACTGGAATGCAGCCGGAGAAATCGACGGCTGGGGCAGTGCTTTTCAGGGAGCTTTTCTGTTTCCGCTGATAATGGCAGCTATGCTGATCCTGCTCGTTTTCCTTCCCAAAGTGGATCCTAAGAAAAAGAACTATAGCCGGATGAGCAAACCGTATGCCATCATTGTGCTTGTCATAATGCTGTTTTTTATGTTGATTCATTTTGGCTCGCTGGGCACGGCGCTCGGGTATTTTGAGAGCTTCCCTTCTCTGATTCAATTGGGAGTCGGAGCCTTGTTCGTGGTTATCGGAAACTATATGGGCAAATTAAAGCATAATTACTTTGCCGGAATCAAGACTCCATGGACGCTGGCCAATGAGCAAGTCTGGTACAAAACGCACCGGATGGCAGGACCGCTCTGGGTCATTGGCGGACTGATCTTTATGGCGGCAAGCTTCCTGCCTTCCCAGTTTCTGACCGTCACAGTGATGATTGTCATTGCAGTCCTGCTTATCATTCCAATTGGATATTCTTATTGGATCTTTAAGAGATTGGATAAGGAAGAATAGGTAGAATAGGTCCACAATCCTGTAATAAAAATAGGCTGAAGTATGTTTAAAATCCCCGCAGAACGGATAGAATGGAAATAGTTACCATTCTATCCGTTATTGAGGGGATTGTGATTTTATGCGTAAAAAATTTTGGTTGATTACAGTACTGGTATTTGTTCTGGGGGTGTGCCTCGGCGCAGGGGGACACTTTTTATGGTCAACGACTCTGAACCCGGAAGTAAATTCTCCGGCTGAAAAGGACAACGCGGCCAAGGTAGGTACCGTTCAGAGCGGTGATGCTGTTCAGAATGCTCTTCCGGACCTGTTTGCCGAAGAAAATGGCATTGTTGACGGTATAGCTGATGGTACAAATGACGGCACAAATAACAGTACTGACGAAAGTACAAGCGCCTTGACTGAGGCAGAACAGGAAGCAATTATTGCACAGTATAAGCAGGGTCTGGGAATGCTCTTTGATGCCTGGAAAGCCAAAGATATGACTGCGTTCAGAACTGCGATCGCCAATGCTTACACTGGAGACTTGATGGAAAAGCATATCCAGAAGGCAGAAGAGTTCATTTCCAGAGGAATCGGACTGGATGTCAGCAACATCATTTTTGATGACGTGAAAATCGAATCTGCCGACAAATTTTCGGCGACAGTCAATGCTGTTTACCGTTATACGGCCAGAGATTACGACTTGGACGAGCAGTATCCTTTGGGGGAAGAGCAGGAACATCAGGTTCATGTCAGGGCGAATCTAATTAAAATTGGTCAGAGCTGGCTGATTACGGGCGAAACGGCAATATAGCCGGCAGAATATTGCAGGATTTAACTGAACGATGGCGAATTCTAGGAATTGAGAAGATTAAGTCTTAAAAAGATTAAGACGGGGAGAGGAACGGATGTTCAAGAGAAAGCCGGGAGCGCTTGCGGTTCTGCTGATCGTATTATTGTTTTTGCCGGTCCATAGTTCCGGAGTATTTGGGGCAGAGATTCAGACGTACCAGAATCCTTCCCTGGAGGTCGTTGCTCAGAAGCTTGAGACGATTTCCAAAAGCAAAGGAATCCCGAGCGTGCTGCTAAAAACAATTGCCTATTGTGAATCGGGTTGGAGACAATTCGATCAAAGTGGTGAAGTAGTAACCGGAAGAACAGACGGTACCTCGAATCCTGCCCTCGGAATCATGCAGGTTACCAGTTATGATCCCGGAGATACCGAAGAAGTTAATAAACTTAAATATGATATCGACTATAATATTTCCCGCGGGGCTGATCTGCTGAATCAAAAATGGCAGATGGTGCCGAAGATTGGTGATGGGGACCGCAACAAATTGGAGAACTGGTATTTTGCGCTTTGGGCCTATCATGGCTGGTTGGCGTACAACAACCCGAATAATGCTGCTGCCAGAGGCGAGGTAGCTTATCAGGACGCGATCATTCGCAAAGCCGCGACAGCATATTTTCTGGGTCTTATCGTACCTGTCCAAATTACGCCGGTTCCCGCCGAACTTCTTCCGCTTGGCACGCTTCCAAGCAGCAGTCAGAGCTGGAATACACCTGAACCGTATACCCTGGGAGACTTAACTTCCAGCACAGTTGGTACAACCACCAGAATCTCAGGTCAGGACAGGATAGACACGGTCAATCAAATTGCCTTGAACGGATGGCCGAGTGGTGCTCAGACCGTCATCCTTACCCGTTCAGATGCGTTTCCTGATGCCCTGGCCGGCGTGCCTCTGGCTAAAAAATATAATGCACCGATTTTGCTTACGAGCCCGGATCAACTTGATCAAGGTGTCATTGAGGTGTTGAATACCTTAAAGCCGACAAAAGTGATTATTCTGGGCGGAGAGAAGGCCGTCAGCAAATCAGCCGAGACTAGACTCAAGGCCGTTTTGACCTGGACCTCTGATGTTTTCCGGATTGCCGGGGCGGATCGTTATCAGACTGCGGTACTGATTGCCGCTGATTTCCCCAAAGATGCCAGCGTGGCTATTGCTACGGGTATGGATTTCCCGGATGCGTTAAGCCTGGCCACAGCTGCAGCTGCGAACGAAATGCCTCTGCTGCTCACTTCAACCCGGAGCCTGCCTGAGGTTACCAGACAGGACTTAAGCAAACGTTCACCGGGAAAAATCTATATTGGCGGCGGGGAAAAAGTCATTACTGCTGAAGTAGTGACAGCCCTGACTCAGACAACCGGATTGTCTGCGGGGAACATTGTTCGTTTTGCCGGGAGCAACCGTTATGAGACTTCGGTGATGATTGCGGAAGCGTTCTTTCCCAGTACGCAGGAGATTTATATGGCTACTGGACTCGATTTTGCAGATCCTCTCGCCGCTGGCGCCCTGGCTGCAACGAAGAATGCCTGTCTATTGCTGATTTCTCCGCAGGGCTTCACGACAAACGGGCCAACAGAAAATTATCTAAAAAAGATGGCTTCTTCCACAAATGTTAAAGTGATCGGCCCGGAAGCTTCTATTTCTGAATATACGGTTACCCGTGTAAAATATTTACTCAGACAGATGTGATTGATAACATAAATCAATGATAGATTAGTCAAAAATCTGTTGGTAATTCGTCCATAACCAGCCAATTTGATGAGAAGGGTTTGCAAGCATCATCATTCATTAGATGGAATAATATTGACCTTTTCCGGCAAGCAGCACTTCTTGTCGGAATTTTGTTTATGAGCGTTCATGCGGCTTTCAGCGATTTGGAAAAATTTTGGGGAAGGAAAATCTGTCTCTAAGACGAATTTATTTACTCTAAACTTCTTTCAAGTTTTGTGACGGCTACGAAGATGGCATACGATGTGCCTGGTGTCGAATGCGTCAGGATGACAAAGCATTTGACTGGTCTCATGCCGCGATGTCCATGGGTAGACTCGTGCAGCGTTGCCACGGACGGCAAAGAGCTGCCGGTGCCACGGATAGCAAGGAGCAGCGGTTTCTGTGTTTCTGATTAGGAGGTAATTAATGCGTTCGAAAAAATATATCCGGTTATTACTGACCGTGCTTTTCAGTATTTTGCTGCTGATTCCGGCCAGGCCGCTGCTTGTTCAGGCAGCAAACCAGAATCCTACTCCGGAGGAGATATCCAAGATATTTGACCAGGTGGCCCTGGAGGAAAAAGTCCCTGCGGAGATCCTTAAAGCGATTGCGTTCAAAGAATCAGGCTGGCGTCAATGGAACAGTTCAGGCAATGTTGTGATGGGGGGCTCAGGCAGCAGGCCTTACCTCGGTATTATGCAGATTGGGGTATATGATCCTTCCGATTCGGAGACGATTAACCACCTGAAAACGGATATTGCCTATAATATTGCCTATGGGGCTGAAGTCCTGAAATCCAAGTGGAATATGACGC
The DNA here is from genome assembly GCA_009910795.1 of Dehalobacter sp. CP. The sequence continues at coordinate 142,290 of VMEE01000018.1, forward strand.
CGATCATCGGAGACGGTGACCCCGGAAAACTGGAAAACTGGTACTTTGCGATTTGGGCCTATAACAGCTGGTCTACCGTCAATAATCCAAATACTGCGGCTGCTTCAGGCAGAGTGGCCTACCAGGATAAAATCTTGAAACTGATTGCCACCGATTATTATGAGGGCCTGACTGATCCTGTCAGTATCACACCGGTGTCGAAGTCGCTGCTGCCGGCGGGGACACTACCGTCAAAGAATTCTGTCTGGAAGACGCCCGAACCGATCCACTATGCCGGTTACACCCTGGGTCTTCCCATGATCTCCAGAAGTCAAAACAATTTACTACTCTCAACTGTGAAAAGAATTTCCGGCATGGACAGGATTGATACTGCGATAAAAATCGCTTATGAAGGGTGGCCTTACGGCTGTGAGACGGTCATCATCGCGAGGTCCGATGCTTTTGCGGATGCCTTGGCCGGTGTATCCCTGGCGAAACAGAATCATGCGCCCATTCTTCTTACTTCAAGGGACCAGCTTGACCAGAGGGTGGAGAACGCTCTAACAGTTCTGAAACCGCTGAAAGTGATTATTCTTGGCGGTGAAACTGCGTTGTCATCCGGGGTGGAGAACAGACTGAAGGAAGTTGTTTCCTGGACAGAAGATTTTGAGCGGATAGCGGGTCAGGACAGATATGAGACCGCAGCGCTCATTGCGTCCCATTTTCCTGAAGGCAGCGGAGTTGCCGTTGCGACCGGATCAAACTTCCCGGATGCTTTAGGTATTGCTTCAGCTGCCGCGGCCAAAGGATATCCGCTGCTTCTGACGGCAAAAGACAGCCTGCCGCAGGCCACCGCAGAACTTCTGCAGACCCTGAAACCGTCTGAGTTATATATTGCCGGCGGGGAAGGGGCTGTATCGTCCGGGGTCGCCGGCAGCATCGCTGGCATCGCAGGTCTCTCCGCGGATAAAGTCCGGCGTTTTGCCGGTAATAACCGCTACAATACTTCGCTCACAGTCGTGCAGTCCCTGTATCCCGATGCCCAAAAAATCTACCTGGCGACCGGGGAGGGTTTCCCGGATGCTTTAGCGGGAGCAGCGCTTGCTGCCAATATGGATACGCCGCTGCTGCTGATTCCGACGGAAGGGCCTGCAGCCGGTTCCGACACCGAGAAGTATTTTCAAAGTATCTCGCCGGACGTGGAACTGGTGGTTCTCGGAGGCAAATCCGTCATCAGTGACAATGCGATTATCCGGATCAAATACCAGATGGTTAAAATATAGCATGAGGGGGACAAGGAGACGGATCTTTGTCCCCCTTTTGAATTGTAAAATGAGGAAAACTGTAGTAAACTGATAAACGGTGAAAACGAATTACGTCCTGAAAGGTCGGAAAACGATAACGTGGCACATCCCAAACGCACCTTATTTTTAATGCTTACCGATGCTTTATTGATTAATCTTGCCCTTTTTTTAAGCTTCTACCTGCGTCTTTCCGAAGAGGCTGATCTGCAGGCGGAGTTTGTCAAATATTTGGGCACTTATTTGAATGCCGCGATCGTGTCAACCTTCGTGCTCATTGTGACGTTCCACTTTTTTGGATTGTATAAAAATATTTGGCGATATGCCAGTGTCAGAGAACTTCTTTCTATTGTTTACGCTGTAACCGTCGGTGCGGCGCTCACAGTCATGGCGGTCTATTTTATTTCCCCGCTCAGACTTCCGCATTCGGTCAGCGTTTACTTCTGGCTGATGCTGATTGTTTTGATCGGCGGACTCCGGTTCAGCCAGAGGATGCGCCAGGAGAATACTATTTTTGCCGTATCCAACAAATCGCAGCGAAAAGTACTGATTATCGGAGCCGGTGACGCAGGCGTTCTTGCTTTAAGGGAACTCAAGAAAAGAGATTTTCAAGAAGGTGTACCCGTCGGTTTTATTGACGACAGCAAAAGTAAGATCAATCTTCATGTTCAAGGATTTCCGGTGTTGGGTTCCCGTGACGACATCCGGCGCATTGTTGAAAACTATGCTGTTGATGAGATTATCATTGCGATCCCTTCTGCCGATGGAGAGACTGTCAGGGAGATCGTGGAAATATGCAAAGAGACCCGAGCGGCCTTAAAGATTATGCCCGGCGTATACGACATCCTGAGCGGCAAGATTACGGTGAGTTCTTTAAGGGAAGTACAGGTCGAAGACCTTCTCGGGCGCGAACAGGTATCGGTGGATTTGGAAGAGGTGGCAGGCTACCTGAAAAACCAGGTTGTCGTGGTGACCGGTGCCGGAGGCTCCATCGGATCGGAGCTTTGCAGGCAGATTGTCAAATTTTTTCCCTCAAAGCTTATTCTGGCCGGACACGGGGAAAACTGTATTTTTGATATTGAGCAGGAATTGAAGAATTTCCCGATAGTGACGGAAATTTTTGATATTAAGGATGCCGGTAAGGTTAACCTTGTTTTTGAAAAGTACAAGCCTTACGTGGTTTTTCATGCAGCTGCGCACAAGCATGTGCCGCTGATGGAGGTAAATCCTGAGGAAGCGTTAAAAAATAATGTTATGGGCACGAACAACCTTGCTGCAGCGGCAGACAAAAACGGAGTCAGAACATTTGTGCTGATCTCCACCGACAAGGCGGTCAATCCCACCAGCATCATGGGCGCATCTAAAAGGATGGCCGAGATGGTCATCCAGGACTATGATAAGAGATCTGAGACCAAGTTTGTCGCCGTACGCTTTGGCAATGTTCTCGGAAGCCGCGGAAGCGTCATCCCTACGTTTAAAAAGCAGATTATGGCGGGGGGACCGGTAACGGTGACGGATCCTAGGATGACCCGTTACTTTATGACCATCCCCGAAGCAAGCCAACTGGTCATTCAGGCCGGCGCGATGGCCTCAGGCGGAGAAATTTTTATTCTTGATATGGGCAAGCCTGTGAAGATCGTTGATCTGGCCAAGGACCTTATCCGTTTATCAGGTTTTGAACCGGGCAAAGATATGCAGATTGAGTTTACCGGCGTGAGACCGGGGGAGAAACTTTTTGAAGAAATTCTGACTTCGGAAGAAGGTACGACAGCAACCAAACATAAACGCATTTTCGTAGCAAGGCCCAACCATATTGATCATGAGGCGATTGAAGGACTGGTGCAGAAGATACGCGAGCGTGGCAGCTATATGGACAGGGAGGAAATCAACACTTCCATCAGGACACTTCTTCCTGACTTTGGGAAGACCATAAAAACTTAGGCAGCGCAGTCCTGACCATCATGAACGCTTGCACCACAGATATAAGGAGGAACTTCTATGTTGGAAGTTAAAAATGTCATTACGCAGAATCATCCTGTTGCCCTGGAACTCAAAAAGAAAATTGAAAACCATACCGCCCGGATCGGCGTGATCGGTCTTGGTTATGTCGGCCTGCCGCTGGCAGTTGAGAAAGGCAAGGTTGGTTTCCCGGTTCTCGGATTTGATATTAATGCCGAGAAAGTCGCCATGGTATCAGCCGGAGAAAACTATATCGGAGATGTCAAGGATGAGGAACTTAAAGAACTTGTCGATAAAAAGATCCTTCAGGCAACCACTGATTTTACCAAACTTGCCGACTGTGATGTGGTGATCATTTGTGTACCGACACCGCTGACCATTACCAGGGATCCGGATATTTCCTATATGAAGGCTTCCGCTGAGGAAGTCGGAAAAACCATTCGTCAGGGGCAGCTTGTCACACTTGAGAGCACGACATATCCTGGGACCACGCAGGAAGTGATCCTGCCGATTCTGGAACAGTCGGGGCTTAAAGTCGGAAAAGACTTTTTCCTGGCCTTCTCGCCGGAAAGAGTTGACCCCGGTAACAAACGTTTTTCAACGAAGAATACCTCCAAAGTTGTCGGCGGCGTAACGTCTTACTGCCTGGAGATTGCTTATACCTTATATGCACAGACCATTGTGAATGTCGTACCTGTCAGCTCACCGGCTGCAGCCGAACTCACCAAAGTATTTGAAAATACCTACCGCGCAGTCAATATCGCACTCGTGAATGAAATGATGCTGTTATGCGACCGGATGGGGCTTGATGTTTGGGAGATCGTCGAAGCTGCTTCGACGAAACCTTTTGGCATCCATACGTTTTATCCGGGACCGGGTGTTGGCGGCCACTGCATTCCGATTGATCCGTTCTACCTTACCTGGAAAGCCAGAGAGTATGACTTCCATACCCGCTTTATTGAACTGGCCGGCGAGATCAATGTTGAAGTTTCTTCTTATGTCGTCAATAAAGTATACCGGGCTTTAAATTCCCTGAATAAAAGCGTTAAGGATGCCAAAGTCCTGGTCGTAGGTGTCGCTTATAAAAAGGATATTGAGGATGTCCGCGAATCACCGGCCCTGATCATCATGGAACTCTTGCGCAAGGAAGGCGCCGTATTAACCTACCATGACCCTTACGTACCGGTGATCGAGCCGCATGGCGGCAGCACCATGCATCTGGAAAGCATCGCGCTAACCCCGGATGTATTGCAGGAGGCTGACTGCGTCTTGATTATCACCGACCACAGTGCTATAGACTACGAACAAATCGTCCAATATGCGCCGTTGGTCGTCGATACGCGCAATGCGACCAAAGACGTGCGGCAGATGCGTGAAAAAATATTCAAGATCTAAATAAATTAAAAGAGGCCCTGTCCGTATGATTGGAGAGTGAAATTTTTGACTGAAGACAAAATAGTATTTGGCGTAATCGGGTGCGGAAGAATTGCCCCGAAACATACGGAATCGATTATGGCTATTCCCGGCGCAGAGCTGGCTGCTGTCTGTGACATTGTGCCGGAAAGGGCTGAAGATTTTGCCAGCAAGTACAAGGCGCAGCCGTATCTGGATTATCACGATCTTTTGAAGAGAGAAGATATCGATATTGTCACGATCGCAACCCCGAGCGGAAGCCATGCGGAAATCGGGATTGCAGCGGCCAGGGCCGGCAAACATGTGATGGTCGAGAAGCCCATGTCTATGACGCTCCGCGAAGCAGATCTGCTGATCAGGACCTGCAGGGAGAACGGTGTCAAACTGGCGGTTATTCACCAGAACCGCTTTAATAAATCAATTAAATTACTGAAAAACGCTTTGGAGGCAGGCCGTTTTGGGAAACTGACCCACGGGCAGGCGACAGTCCGCTGGAACCGGGGCATGGACTATTATCTGCAGGCACCTTGGAGAGGCACCAAACTGCAGGACGGCGGCGTCCTGATGAATCAGTCCATTCATAATATTGATTTATTACAATGGATGTTTGGCCCCGTAGAATCCGTTTTTGGCTATACCCATACCGCCTTAAGAAATATTGAAATGGAAGATGTCGCCGGAGCGGTATTGAAGTTTAAGAACGGCGCAATCGGGCTGATTGAGGCTGCTTCCACGATCTATCCGAAGAACATTGAGGAAACGCTGAATGTTTTTGGAGAGACAGGCTCAGCCGTGATCGGCGGGATCGCAGTGAACCGCGTCGAAGTATGGGAATTCCCAGGCAGCGAAGCTGAAAAACAGCAGATCTTTGCTGCCCAGGAGACCGATCCGCCTGACGTGTACGGATTCGGCCACCGGGAAATCATTGAGGATATGATCCAAGCAGTCAGGACCGGCGGGATTCCGGCAGTTTCTGGTGAAGAGGGACGGAAAGCACTTGAAATCATTTTATCCATCTATAAATGCCAGGAAACCGGGGTGCCGGTTAAACTTCCGTTAATTGAAGATTAAAAGAAGCCATGCACTTCCTTTCGGTTGGTACATATTTGTATAGTACACTAAAACCGGAAAGGAGACAGAAAAATGAGACCTCCTTATGATGGACCGGGGCCGGGAACATATTCGATGATGCCGGATTATCACCAGACAATGATGCAGGTCGAGCTTGCCGTCAGGCATGGAATGAGAGAAGCGGGGACTGTGAATGTTAGACACGGTGTTATGGAAACAGCCCTTATTGCTTACCTATTAGGCAAAGGCTTTGACTATTATCAGGCAGTCCGGATCGTAGAATCCTGGGAACGGAATGAAACTTTCCCTATGTAAATGTTATTTATCAAGGTGAAAGTCACTACATGTGAGGATGTTTATAGCAAAGCATCCTCGTTTATTTGTTTCAGAAAGTATAAGCACTTCCTAATACATCTAAAGGAAACTAAGGCTTGGTGCAAGCTAAGTATTCTTAGTGATAGCTTGTTTTTAGAATATTGATAAATTAAACTGTATAGAAAGAAGGGTTTGATTTGGCAGCTGAAATTCATTCCGGAGCGGTTATCGCGGCTAGCGCTATGATTGGGAAACAGGTAAGTATCGCTCCTTTTTGCGTAATAGGGGAGAATGTCGTAATTGAAGACGGGGCAATACTGGAGCCGGGGTGTGTACTGGCGGATGGAGTGAAGGTTGGTAAAGATGTTAAACTTGGATGCCATGTCACCTTGGGAAATCAGGTAGTTTTGGAAGCCGGGGTTACCGCAGGGGATCATACCGTGGTGTATCCGGGGACAGTCATTGGAGAAGACACGTTTGTCGGCAGCAATTCGTCAATAGGACGCCCGCCGCGCGCAGCGGCAACCAGTACGGTCAAAAACACGGAAGATCTGCCGCCGCTTACAGTTGGTAAAAAGTGTACCATTGGCTGCTCCTCGGTGATTTATTCCGGTACGGAGCTCGGCGACGGGGTTTTTATCGGAGACAGGGCCTTGGTCCGGGAGCGTTGCATGCTTGGTGATAAAGTTGTTGTCGGCAGCGGCAGTGCTGTCGAGAATAATACCAGGATCGGATCTTTTACGAAGATCCAGACCGGCTCCTACATTACCGCATATATGGAGATTGAAGAAAATGTCTTCATTGCGCCGATGGTGACAACGACGAATGACAATTATATGGGGCGGACCGAAAAACGTTTTAAACATATCAAGGGAGCCGTAATCCGCAGGGCAGCACGGATCGGAGGAGGAGCGATCCTGCTTCCGGGCATTGAAGTCGCGGAAGAGACATTTGTCGCGGCAGGTTCGCTCATCACAAAAGATACAGTTGCCGGGAAGGTCTACAAAGGATTTCCTGCCAAAGCCGTCCGGGATGTCCCGGAAGATGAGCTGATCTAGCTAATGTATTACCGAGACCTACCAGGATAAACAATTATATTAATTCTTGAAATTAACCTGTTCAGGGTGTACCCTAAATATATTGTCTGCAGTTGCTCCATGCCATCCATGGAATAAGCGAAGCGCCAATTCTATCCACACGGTATGATGAACTCTAAACAAGACAATTTGTATTCATAGGATATTTGTTCGACATTAGGCCATCCGTGGCCGTCAGAAAGGGAGGATGCATGTGTCAATTCCACTTTTGGATTTAAAGGCGCAGTACTTATCGATAAAAGAAGAGATTGATCAGGCGGTACTCGGGGTTCTGGACTCTTGTCAGTTCATCCTCGGACCGAATGTGAAAGCAATGGAGGAAAAAACAGCAGCGTACTGCGGGACAAAGCACGCTGTTGCTGTTGCCAATGGCACGGATGCGCTCGTACTGGCTCTCAAAGCCTGCGGCATTGAACAGGGTGATGAAGTCATCACGACACCGTTTACTTTTTTTGCTTCCGCAGAGGCAGTTGCGAGTCTCGGGGCAACACCTGTATTCGTAGATATTGATCCGATCACACTGAATATGGATATTGACCAATTGGAAAGCAAAATTACCTCCAGGACAAAGGCGATCATTCCTGTTCATATTTTTGGCCAGATGGTCAATATGGATAAGGTCATGGACCTGGCCCAAAAATATGAGCTTAAGATTATAGAGGATGCAGCCCAGGCGATCGGGGCCGAATACAAGGGCAAAAGAGCCGGAGCCTGCGGAACGGCCGGAACATTCAGCTTTTTCCCAACCAAGAATCTCGGCGGCTATGGCGATGGCGGCATGGTGGTGACCAACTGTGATGAAATTGCGGAAAAGGTCAGACTGTTCCGTTTCCATGGTTCCAAGACAAAATATTTCCATGAAGAGATTGGCTATAACAGCAGACTGGACGAGGTCCAGGCTGCTATTCTCCGCGTCAAGTTTCAGTATCTGGATGAATGGAACAAAGCCCGCAGGCAAAAAGCCGAACTGTACGACAGCCTGCTTAAACCGCTGGCAGATCAGGGGAAACTGATCCTTCCCGGCAGAGACCCGGAGGCCTATCAGGTGTTCCATCTGTATGTCATGCGAGTCGAACAGAGAGAAAAAGTCATGCAGAAATTGAAGGAAGCAGGCATCGCTTCAGCGATCTATTATCCGCTTCCACTCCATCTGCAGAAAGCTTTTGCGTATTTGGGCTATAAGGCCGGTGATTTCCCTGAGGCCGAAAAGGCCAGCGAGCATGCACTGGCGATCCCGTGTTATCCCGAACTGACCCTGCAGCAGCAGGAAGAAATTGTACATGTGATTAACGATTGTTTAATACCTAGCTAAAACTGGCATGCAGACTTAGCGTAATAAACTTATAATCAGTCTGTAAGCCACAGTGCCGCTGTGAGCGGAGCATGGAGTGCGCAGCGCGGCTGTTTGTGCCATGGATGGCACAACAGTCGAAAAGCGGTATTGTGGCTTACAGACCAGCCCTAGGAAATAATTTAGCATTCATTACTAATTTCCGTATGTAAAACAGGAGGCACAATGTTTTGGAATAACGGCATTACGAGAAGGAATGATACCAGACTTTTTATTTTGGCGATGGTCATGCTTTCAGCAATGATCCTGCCTTCATTTCCTATTCATCCTTCTCTTCCTAATATTCGATTGGACGAGCTGCTGCTTTTCGGTACCTTTGGCCTGAACATCCTGCTGTTTGCAGCGAAAGGATTCCGCTTCATACCTGAAGAAAAACAGCAGTTGCTGAAACGCAAACAAGAACATAAGTGGATTCTGCTGATTTTTGTTTTACTCGTATTCTCTTACGCCATTTCCAACATCTACGGCGTAATCATCAAAGGAGCAGGTTATTACGGTCTCCGGGATGTCATGGAACTGGTGACATTCTGCAAATATTATCTGGCTGTAACGCTTGCTTTGTCCATCGATCTGCGAAGAGAGGAATTTGACTTCCTGGGCAAAGCTTTTCTTGGCGGCCTTGCTTTTTTGATTATTTTCGGCTGGGGACAGCATTTTAACGTACTGAATATGAATACCTGGCTGTCGCCCTATTTTGACCAGCAGCACTGGCAGCTCCTTTTGGTCGGCAATCCGGCCAGGGTGCAGGGCACCTTTGACAACCCGAATTTCTTCGGGATATTTACTGTGATGACGCTTTCCTTTCTGACAGTGCGCTATTATTTCGGTGAAGATCACGGGAAATTTCCGGTCCTGCTGTTTATTTTGATCGGCTTTGTGATCAAACTGGAATTCCTGACGATATCCCGGACGGCTCTGGCCGGTATTGGGCTGCTTTTTCTGATTTTAACCATTTGGGCTTTTGTCTATCACCGGCATAACAAAAAGGTTCTGATTAAAATAGCGGCGCTGTTTGTGCTGACGGCAGTTCTTTTCCTAACGGCTTCAGGCGATTTCTTCTACAGGCTGCAGGAAGGACTCGACTTTTCCAACAGTACTTCTTTCCAGGGCCACCTGGACCGCTGGGGAAAGGCAATCGGCAGCATTTGGGATTCTCCGATCTTTGGCTGGGGTACGCAGAAATATGTGATGACAACACTTGTAGACAATGAGTATGCATTGTATGCCAGAAGGTACGGTTTATTCGGGCTGGCGATCTATCTGAGCTTCTTTTTGCTTCCGTTTATTCTTGGCATCAGAAACCTTCGCTCTAAGATTGTTGCCTCTGGACGGGGGCTCACATTCAGCCAGCCGATGCAGTTTATGGCTGCGTATGCCGCAGTGCTGCCATCCATCTTTGTGTTTAACATTATGGCAGGTATATTCTATAATCTTCAGTTGATGACTTTCTTTGCAATTTGTATGGGTCTGGCTTATAATTCGTTTGCGGAGCAAAGGGGGATAAACGATACATCCCTAAGACCCCTCAGTTCCTTTGAGTAAGGTGGTTTAACGGTGAAGATATTAGTGCTCTCTCATATGTATCCTTCATCTCAGAATCCGGCTTACGGCATTTTCATTCATAAGCAGGTTAAAGCGCTGCAGAATCAAGGCTGTGAGATTAAAGTCGTATCGCCTGTGCCTTATGCACCCTGGCCTCTGCCGGCACTCCAGCCGAAATGGCGGACCTATGCGTCCATACCCGATAAGGCAGTGGTGGACGGAGTTGAAGTATACTATCCGCGTTATCTCGAGTTTCCGCGCTCATACTTCCTGGATCAGTCGGGCTATTTCATGTACCGGGGAATCCGCAGACAGGTCGCGCAGATCCGCCGGGAGTTTCCATTTGATCTGATTCATGCCCATGTGGCCCTTCCCGACGGCTACGCGGCATTTTTACTGAAGAAAGACGATGATATTCCGCTTGTGGTTACCATCCACGGGCAGGACTTTCAGTCAACCCTGACCAAAAATGAAAAATGCCGCCAGAGACTTTTTGAGGTACTGGAAGGTACGGACAGAATCATTACAGTCAGCTCCAAACTGAAGAATATCATCAGGGACCAGGCTTTTTTCTCGAAGACAGAGGTTATCAATAACGGCATCGACTTGAATGACTGTGTACCGCCGCCAGATATTTTTCCCGGCGATCATTCAGATAGGCATGGTATTTCCGCTGACATTCTCAGTACAAATCAGAACGAAAGTATTTTAAGTACTGATAGCAGCGGCATTTCCAGTAATACCCGAAAAGAAATAAAAATCCTGAGTGTTTCGAATCTAAAGAAAACCAAGGGCATCGATCTGAATCTCCGGGCGGTTTCATCTCTGGCCGGAAAATATCCTTCACTCAAATATTTTATCGCAGGTGACGGGGAAGAAAGACAGGCCTTGGAGGATTTGACGAAAGGCCTGAACCTCAAAGATAAGGTTGTTTTCCTTGGAAAGCTTACCCACCCTGAAGTGATAAAAGAGATGGCTGGGGCCGATATTTTCTGTCTGCCAAGCTGGCAGGAAGGCTTCGGCGTCGTCTATATTGAAGCGATGGCTCAGGGGTTGCCGGTTATCGGTATCCGCGGCGAAGGGATCGAAGATGCGTTGATCCACGGCCAAAATGGTCTGCTTGTCGCCCCCCGGAATGTCGAAGATCTTACCGGAGCACTCGATGCGCTGCTCAGAGACCCTGTTTACTGCCGGAGGCTCGGTGAGGCAGGCAGGCAAACGGTGCTAGATCAGTTTACCTGGTCAAATAATGCGGCCCAAACGGCCCGAGTCTATCAAACTTTAACAGGAGGCAGGACAGTTTGAAAATATGCATTCTCACAACGGGTCATCCGGCCCTCGATAACCGAATATTTTACAAGCAGGCTTTGTCTCTTAAGAAAAAATATGACGACATTACCCTGATTGTTCCTGATGAGAGAACTGAATATATAGAACAGGGGATCCGGATCATTGGCGTGCCAAGAGCGGGGTCTCTTTACGGTCGTTTTAAGCTCGGGGATACCGTCGTTGCCAAAGCGATCGAACTTCAGCCGGATATCTGCCATTTTCACGACTTTGAACTAATCTACAAAGTGTTAAAGATTAAAAAAGCGTTGCCTGCATGCAAGCTGATTTACGATGTCCACGAGCATTACCCGGATATGATGCGCATGTCCAGGAAGATCCCGCGGATCTTGAGGCCCTTGGCTACTTTTTTGGTCGATAAAAGTGAACTGTATTATGCTGAAAAATTTGACCAGATCATCACGGCAGATGATGCAGTCAAAGACCGGTTTACCGGCAAAAATCCAAGAGTTGATGTGGTCTATAATTTTACGGAATTTATACCGACGGAAGCTGACGCTTCGCCAAAAGAAACGGAACTCCCGGAAAAGGAATACGATGCCATTTACCAGGGGGATATTACACTGGAGCGCGGCGTATATATGACTGTCCAAGCCATCAAGCTGCTGAAGGAGAAGTATCCGGACATCCGGATGATTTTTGTGGGGCCTTTTAACGACGTAGAAGGCAAAGAAATCGTCACCCAATACATCGAAGAAAATGATCTGAGTAATCATATCCTTTTCACAGGACGGGTACCCCATCTCGAGGTCCAGGATTATATCCGAAAGTCCAGGGTTGGCGTAGTTACGCTGCTGCCGCTGCCCAAATATTTTAAGAACATACCGATTAAACAGTTTGAATATATGAGCTGCGGTATCCCTATTGTCGGCAGCAATCTTCCTCCGATCCAGCGTTTTCTGACCAGCTACAACAGTGGGATCATTGTTGATCCGACCAAGCCTGAGGATATTGCCAAAGGTCTGGGCATCCTGCTGGCCGATCCGCGGCTCTGCAAAGAGATGGGCGATAACGGCATCAAGGCTGTCAGAGAAGAGTACAACTGGGGCAAAATGGAGGAAAAGCTGCTGAAGATTTACAGCAGATTTGAGAACTAAGACTTAAGAACATGACTGAAAAGATGGAAATAGATAGAAGCGTCCAAGAGAGACCGTAATGTCGAATAAAGAAAAGCTAAAGAAGAAGTGATAGCGTTTGGATACCCGCCTGATCGCTAAAAATGCTGCGGCCCTGGGAATATCGGGAGTACTTGCCAAGGCCATTGCCGCCGTGGTGGGTATATTTGTTACCCGCTATCTCGGCCCGGGACCATTTGGAGATTACTCCACAGCGTACGCGTTCGCCGGAACGTTTATCCTGTTTGCGGAGCTTGGAATCAGCCAGCTCATGGTGCAGGATTGTTCGCGGAACCTGACCGAACTGCCGCGGTATTTCGGCAACACGTTGTTTGTCAAGACCATAATCTCCATTGTGTGTTTTCTATTAATGGTTATCTTTATGTTCCCGGCCGGATACAATACGTTGACCAAAGAAATGGTTGTCGTTTTGGGCGTGGCTGTATCTTTCAATGCGCTGAATCAGTCGGTCTATAACTATTATCAAGCCGTTCAGAAGCTCTACCTGGCTGCAGCCTTCCAGTTTTTGACCACATTTCTGATCGGAGGACTGACCATTGCGGTGATCTTTGCCGGGATGGGAGTCGTCGCAATTACGTTTACCCATTTGTTTACGTATATATTGATTAGTGTGCTCCTGTTTTTCGCCCTCAGAAGGGAAATCAGGCCGCGCGTTGAACGGAGCAGCCTGGTGCTGATGGTCAGGAACGGATTGCCGTTCGGGATTCACCGGATATTTTATAACATTTTTTTTCAGCTCAGCATCCTGGTTTTGTCACTGACGGCAAGCAATGTCGAGGTAGGGATTTATGCCGCGGCATACAAGCTTGTCCTGATGCTGATCTTCCTGCCGAGTCTAATGACCAGTGCGCTTTATCCTGTGCTGTATCAGCTCGGGGAAACGGATAAGGACGGTCATCGTAATACGACTGAAAAGGTCTTCAAGCTGCTTTCTGGGATTGGGATCCCAGGCAGCATCCTGATTTTTGTTTTAGCAGGGCCGCTGACAACATGGCTTTATGCCGGAAAATTTGATGAATCGATTCCGATCCTGATGATCGTGTCCTGGTTCTTTGCACTGGAATGCATGAGTTTTTCCCTGGGCGATGTCCTGACAACAACCAACCACCAGTGGCAGAGAACCATCGTGCAGGGTTCTGCGCTTGTACTGATGTTTATCCTGATTATGGTCTTGAATCCGCTGTTCGGGATCAGCGGTACTGCGTATGCGCTGATCATTGTCGAGATCTTTATCTTTTGCGGATACTACCTGTTGGTCCAAAAAGGGGTTTATAAGATACGGATCTGGCGCCAGCTGCCGTCAATTGTGTTTGCTTCCTTGCTGATGGCAGGGACCGCCTGGTTGACAAACAGCTTTCATCCGCTGATATCTGCTGTAACGGCTGGAATCATTTATTGCCTGGCGCTCGTGATATTGGACAGGGATTTCCGGAAGATCGGTGGATTTGTTATTCAGAAGGGTCTTCGAAAATAAAAACTGGGAGGAATCGAACATGCTTCAGTGGCCGGTATTCGTGTTAACCATCATACTTCTTGGTTACCTGGCTGTCAAAAAGCCGCTATGGCTCGTGCCGTTGCTGGCAGTGGCAGTCGCGCTGGAAATATCGATTAGCTGGTATCCGAACCTTGGCTTTTTGGAAAAAATTTTGGGAGAAGTCTCACTGACCAGGCTTGCCAGTATTGTTCTGATCCTGGCGGCATTTTCCCGCGTGTTTTTTTCGGAGAAGATGCGCAAAAAGCTTAGGGCGGTTCTAAAAGATCCACTGACGCTTGTTTTATTGGCTTTTATTATTCTTGGTGGGATAAGTGTTGTATACTCCGCCAACTTTGGCAACACTGTTACTGAAACCATCCGGCTGCTGATTTTATTTGCTGTGTTTATCTCTACCGCACTTTTGATGGATAAAGAACGCGCCCTGCTGCCTTTCAAAGCCGTACATATCATGGCACTCCTGCTTGCGCTGGTCAGTTTCTATGAAGGAATTACGGGGAACCTGATCTGGCAGGGAGACAAACTGCTGGTTGAGCAGACGCTGCGGGTCAATGCTACCTTTGTCGACCCCAATATTTTTGCACGTTACATCATCCTCGGGATTGCGTCGAATTTTGTTCTGCAGATTTATACCCGGGAAAGAAGCCATAAACTGATTTATATGGCATGTCTGGCCGTCCTGCTGGCAGAACTGGTGCTGACAGGTTCCCGCGGTGGATTCCTGACGCTGCTGACGATTCTGATTGCTACTTTGATCTTTTTGCCGAACAAAAAGGCTGTTCTCTGGGTTCTCGGTTTAGGTGCCCTTTGCGGGGCAATTGTGATCTTCCTGCGTCCGGAAATCTGGGAGAGGATGCTGACGATAACGAAGGGTTTCGCATACTCGAGTGAGCAGCGTTTATACCTTTGGAAGGCCGCAATTGCAATATTCAAGGACCATCCGCTGATTGGCACAGGCCTTGGCACTTTCGAGACTGTGTTTAAACAGAGTTATTTTGATTTCATGAATATTCCCGGCGGAGCGATACGCTCCCACACCACCATTCTGACGATCGCTTCGGAACTGGGGGTCGTGGGGTTGGCTGTACTCACGGTGATCTGGGCAGCGATCCTGTACAGGCTGGCCAAATTGTTCAGCCTCGGACATGACTACCTCGGTATGTTTCAGGAGCAAAACCAATACTTTGCCGGCACGGGCTATGTGCTGTGGGCTGCAACCGTATTTATCAGCTCTCAAGCTGAGGGACGCTTCTTCGAGGATCCGATATTCTGGCTCAGCTGCGCGATGCTTGTTGTGTTGAAGCTTTCGCGGAAGTACCGGCTGGAGCTTGACTAATTTGTTAGAGCTTCTCTGCGGGGCAGCGGACTAATCTAATTCTAGGGCTTGTCTGTGGGCCACAGATTGATTGCATTTTTAGGGCCTGTCTGCGTGCCACAATTCCGCTTTCGGCCGTTGTGTCCTCCTTGACACGTCGCTCCTTGCCTTCCATGGCATCGCGACATTAGGCCATCCGTGGCCGTCAAAAGGCCGCGCTCCGCACTCCTTGCTCCGCTTTTCGCGGAACCGTGGCACGCAGACCGATCATAAGCTTTTATAATTGTTCTGTGGCCCACAGACTAATTATAAGGTCGTTTATGTAAGTCTGCGTGTATTAGACCATCTATGGGTTGCGTTCATGGTATCACGGCATTAAGCTATCCATGGCCGTCGCCGCGTTCCGCATCAGCGGTCCGGTTGGACGCGCTTAGCACGTCTTTTATTACTAGTACAACGTTCTCAAATTCCCTGCTCGAATAATTCATACAAGCTTGATTACCCTAAATTAGGTCTGGGGGTCACAATTCCAGCGTTAAGTGGAGCATGGAGGCGGAGCGCGGCTGTTTGCGCCACGGATGGCGCAACAGCCGAAAGCGGAGTTGTGGCGCACAGGCCAACTCGGGAGTTTAACGCAATCATATATTTGAGTATTTATTTCAGGAACGTTGTACTATGAAGAAGTAGCCAAAATAAGTTTAGTAAAGTAAGTATGAACCTAGGAGTAAAGATAAGAATGCGTATTTTACTTTTGACGCAGTATTTTCCGCCGGAGAAGGGGGCAGCTCAGGTAAGGCTCTGGGAGCTGGCCAAAGGCCTGCGGAACCAGGGGAATACAGTTACGGTCGTAACTGCCTTTCCGAACCATCCCACCGGGATCATCCCAGATGAATACCGGGGGAAAGTGTTTGTGCGTGAGGATATGGAAGGGATCGTTGTTCTGAGAACCTGCATCTATCCAGTGAAGCGGGGCAGGTTCTGGCTGCGTTTGCTGAACTATTTTTCTTTTGTCTTTTCTGCTTTTTTGGGAATTTGCCGCAGCGGTCCCCAGGACTTGATTGTCGTGGAATCTCCGCCGCTTTTTATCGGTTTTACAGCTGTCATTACTTCTTTCTTCAAAAGAGCACCCTATATCTTCAATGTCTCCGATCTGTGGCCGGAATCCGCGGTGCAGCTCGGACTTGTCACCAATAAGCAGCTTATCGGCATGTGCGAGTGGCTGGAACGTTGTTTTTACCGCAAGGCGTTTAAACTTTCGGCGCAGACCCAGGGGATTGTGGAAGGACTGAAAAAGAAAGGGGTCCAAGCTGAAGATATCTTGTTCCTGCCTAACGGTGTCGATACCGAACTTTTTACACCAAGGCCCAAAGACGTGGTATTGGAACAGCAGCTTGGGCTGCAGGGGAAATATGTGGTCCTGTACGCCGGGACGATGGGGTACGCTCATGGGATTGAGACAGCGCTTGAAGCCGCCGATCTGCTGCGTGCTGAGCCGGAAATATTTTTTCTGTTTGTCGGCGACGGGTCCGAAAGACCCCGGCTCGAACAGATCGCCCGGGAAAAGGAACTGCCCAATGTCCGTTTTATCGATTTCCAGCCACTCGAAGAGATTCCACGTTACTATTCGTTAAGTAGTATCAGCCTCTCAACGCTTAGACGCTATAAGCTCTCGGAAGGGGTGAGGCCTTCGAAGGTATTCCCGGCAATGGCCAGCGGTCAGCCGCTGATCTATGTCGGAGAGGGTGAAGGCGCCGAGATTGTCAAAGAAAGCGGCGGCGGAGTGGTGCTCGAACCCGAAAGCCCCAAACTCCTTGCCGAGATGGTCATGCGTCTAAAGGCAGATCCGGAAACCTGCAGGGTACTCTCCGAAAAGGGAAGGGAATATGTCATCCGGCACTATTCCTGGGACAGTATCGTCAGAAACTGGCTTGAGCAGCTTCATTTGAAGAAAGCCTAAAGTTGTTTTTTGGCCAAAGCGTAGTAAAATAAAGGAGTCAATGAAAAATTAGCCAATGAACAAGGAGTTAAAAGTATTGAAGAATAAGCGAAGTATAAAAACAATTAATGGATAAATTAAAAAGACAAAAATCAAATAAAAACAATAGAACAAAATAATAACATAATAACATGATAGCAGATACTGAAACGAAGAAAGAGGCGTAAGTTTATGAGTCCACGACGCGAACAGTTCCTTCCCTATGCGCTGCCGCTGATTGAAGATGATGATATTGCGGCTGTTGTCGACAGCCTGAGATCGAATTGGATTTCCAAGGGTCCAAAGACCGGAGAATTTGAAAAGCGTTTTGCTGAATATATAGGCGTTAAACACGCCATTGCGCTGAATTCCTGCACTGCAGGACTGCACATCGCCCTGCTGGCTGCCGGAGTAGGAGCGGGCGATGAGGTAATCACTACGGCGATGACGTTTGCAGCCTCATCGAATGTGATCATTCACTGCGGGGCAACTCCGGTTCTGGTAGATATTGACCCGCAAACCATGAATATTGATCCGGAAAAAATCGAAGAGAAGATAACATCTAAGACCGAGGCAATTATCCCGGTTCATCTTGCCGGGCTTCCGTGCGAGATGGATAAAATTATGCAGATTGCGAAAAAATACAACCTTTTTGTATTGGAAGATGCGGCCCATGGCACGTATACGAAGTACAAAGACAGAATGGTCGGCACGATCGGTGATGCGGCAGCCTTTTCGTTCTATGCGACGAAGAATCTGGCAACCGGAGAGGGCGGCATGGTGACGACCAACGATGATGAGCTTGCCAACAAGATGAGGGTTTTGAGCCTCCACGGCATGAGCCGGAATGCCTGGAATAGATTTTCTGAAAAAGGCTCCTGGTATTATGAGATTGAATACCCGGGATATAAATACAATATGACGGATATTCAGGCTGCGATGGGGATGACCCAGCTGGCTAAACTGGAATCCATGCAGGCCAGAAGAGAAGTCATCTGGCAGCGTTATAACGCTGCTTTCAACAAGCTTCCTGAGATTGAAGTTCCGACCGATTTTACATATGCCCGTCATGCCCGCCATTTGTATATGATCAGGCTGAATCTCGATAAACTTGCAGTGGACCGGGCTGCGTTTATTGAATTGCTTAAGGAAGAAAATATCGGCACCAGCGTTCACTATATTCCGCTTCCGTATCATCCGTATTACCGGGATACCTTTGGCTACAAACCCGGAGATTTTCCAAAGACGGAAGCACTTTATGAAAGAATTATTTCCCTGCCGCTTTATCCTAGAATGAGTGATACCGATGTTCAGGATGTTATCGAAGCCGTACAGCGTGTTATCGAAAAGGTCAGGTCATAAGAAGGAAGAACAGACTTTCTCCTTCGTTTCTTATAGAGTTTAGGAAATTGTTCGAAATCCCCTACGAAAGATAGTAAGAATTTTTGTAAGATGTGAAGGAGTAAAATCCCAAGGAGTGGTAATTTGTTTGCGAAAAGGGTTCTAGACCTGTTGATTTCCATCCCGCTGCTCATTATTTTATCCCCGTTGTGGCTGATGATTGTCTTTTGGATCAAAGCCGATTCCAAGGGTCCCGCAGTCTTCAGGCAGGAAAGAGTGGGACGGAACGGAGCGCTCTTCACAATCTATAAATTCCGGACCATGGTTCCAAATGCCGATACTGTGATGAAGGAAAAAATCGAGCAGCTGAAAAAAGAAGGCAAGTTTGATCCGGACAACTTCTTCTTTCAGGACAAGGATGATCCGAGGATTACGAAGAGCGGCAGATTTTTAAGAAAAAGCAGCCTGGACGAGCTGCCCCAGCTTTTGAATATTATCAACGGTACGATGAGTATCGTTGGTCCGAGGCCGGAAGTCCCGGAAATCGTGGACCAGTATACGCCTGAACAACGTCATCGTCTGGATATGCCGCCGGGTGTGACCGGTCTAGCCCAGGTCAACGGCCGCAGTGAGCTGACGCTCACGGAAACCCTGAAATATGACGTGGAATACGTCCAAAACTGGCGTTTCGGCCTTGATCTGAAGATACTTTGGAAGACCCTTTTTATTGTTTTAAAGGGCAAGGGCGCGTACTAATATTGGTAAGCGTCAAAGACACCATCACATAGAATTGTAGCCTTGAAGATAGTACAATCACAATAAATATGGTTGAAAAAGTTGAAAAAGTTTGCACACTTTTTCAACCAAAGCGGAGTGGTTGTATGAATATACAAAAAGTCAC
>VMEE01000019.1 GCA_009910795.1 Dehalobacter sp. CP
AGAAAGGAGTGGGAATTATGCAGGAGAATTTTGAAAAATGGAGGGTGGGTATTCCAGATACATTTTATCCGATAAGCGAATTGCAGAAGTATGTTCAATACGGTACTGTCAAATCTTACTTAAAAGATAGTTTAGTTGTTTCACCGGGTGAAGCAATCCATAAATTTATCTATGTGCTTACCGGTAAATTGCAAGTAAACTTTGTGTTCAGCGATGGACGAGAACGGATGGTTTATTTTGGCGGCAAACATTGTATGTTCAACTATTTATTTCAATATAACTCCGACAATCGTATGGCGGCTTATATTATAGCCTTAGAAGACAGCCAACTATGTTTTTTTTCTTGGGAACAGCTTGAAAAGATTTTTCATATGGACGGAAATCTTTTCTTTGAAATAATGAGAAATGAGAGTGCCAAATGCAATTTCTTTATGAAACAGTCGGCCGAGATGGACTTTTTAAATCCGACAATACGGATTGTGAAATTGATTTATCAATTATGCGTCTCTCAGGGGAAGCCTGTTAATAATCATATAGAGGTCAACATTGATTTACCCTTGAGAGATATTTCTGAAATAACCGGAGCTCATTATGTAACCGTCTCCAAAGTATTCTGCACGCTGAATAAGCTTCATATTTTAGATAAGAAGAGAGACAAGATCGTTATTTTTGATATCAGAAAGCTGGAAGAATTAACACAAGAAACACAATTATTCAAACATGATGGCACTGATTATTAGCATTTGTAAAATATTATCATTTATAAAATGATTATTTTCAATTTAGACTGAATCATTTAATTATCTTATTTTGTACAATGTACCTAGTCATCCGATTGACCAAATCGTTAAAAGAGGAGGTGAAAATGATGGGTACATTGTTGATTTTTGTTGCTGGCGTGTTATTTTTAGCCGCGATTCTTTTTATTAAACCTCGCGCCAAAATGGAGCAAATGTGGAGAACAGTAATTAACTGGGTCTTATTCGTGATTTGGTATGCTGTTACCTGGACGGGAATTTCCTTTATCTATATCAACGCATCCGTAGGGCATGTTAAAGCAACGAGTACTGCAATATTCTTATTTGGAGGATTAGCTATCATCCTTGCAGTTGTACTGGCACGTTTGTTAGGCTTCATCACTATTGGAAAAACGAAAAAGACAAATACTGAACAAGCTTGAAAAGAGGTCAAAAAGAATGAGTAGTGAGCAAAAAAAACAACCTCAAATCAACCGAAGGAATTTTCTGAAAGCCGGCGCTGCAGCTACATTCCTTGGTGTTGCCGGAGTATTAAAAACACCTGGTAAGTTTGCAAGTGCAGCAAGCAGTGTGCAATATGCTGCTGCGCCAAAAGGACAATGGTCCAAAATACATCCTGTGCACGATATGGGCAGTGCTGCAGTACACTATGTGGAACATAATGATCAATGGTTGGGAACCACTAAGATCGTTGGAAAGATCAAGAATATCAGCGAAGCTGACGGTGGTGGTGGACTGCTATTAAGAGGTAAACTTGGAGATAAGGCATTTCGAGGATTCATGACCCAAACTCTGAGATCCCCTATAAACACAGCAATTGCTCAAGCCGCTGGTCCTATTGCTTCGCCCGCAGTTATGGAAGGAAAGCCTGCCCCTCAGAAAATGGCGATACCTGATCCCGAGCAAATGTCAATGCACATTAAAGATCTGGCTTACTTTCTGCGTGCAGATGATGTAGCAATTGGTAAAATGCCGGAATATGCCTACTTTTCCTATCATACATTAAACGCGTTTGATTTGGCGAAAAAACCTGTAGAGGAATGCGTCGTGCCTGTAACTGAACGGATGCCATATGTCATCACCGTTTTGAGAGACCAACATTTAGAAACGATGCTGGGTTCCACTGGCTATGACGGGATCAGTGATGCGCAGTCCTTTAATGCTTATCACCTTACAGCTAATATATCTGTCATCATAGCAAATTACATTCGCAAACTTGGTTATAATGCAAGGGCCTCTCATGCTTTCAATAACATTTTGGCAGTTACCCCTTGTCTTATCGCAGCCGGGTTGGGAGAGCTATCCCGCACAGGTAACACCAGTGCCCATCCCCGGCTCGGATTCCGCACTAAAGCTGCTGTCGTTACTACGGATCTGCCGCTTGCTCCGGATAAGCCAATCGATTTTGGCTTGCAGGATTTCTGCAGAGTGTGTAAGAAATGTGCAACGGAATGTCCGGCTCAAGCCATTTCCTATGATGCCGATCCTGTGGAATATAACGGATACTTGCGCTGGAACGTCAATTCTAATACGTGCCAAATATTCCGGGTAACAAACGAAGAAGGTATTTCCTGCGGACGGTGCATGAAAGTCTGCCCATGGAATTCCAAAGAGGATTCATGGTTCCATCAGGCGGGAACCTGGATCGGAAGCCAGAATTCGGCAGGAGCCAGTCTCCTTAAATCGATTGATGATATGTTCGGATATGGTACCGAGCAGATCTTGGATTATAAGTGGTGGCTTGAATGGCCGGAAAACCACAAAATTCCGGAAACATTGACTACAACAAGGACTTCATTGACAGGTGTAAAATAAGATATGAGCGGCGCATCATATCCAACGCTTAATATGGAGCGATTTCCTTCATCTGAGTACGCCACGTGTGTCTGGACAAAGAAGAAATGAAGCGCGGAAAGGTTAGCCACCAAGCAAAGGTGACTAACCTTTCTGCTACATACTCACTGTTATTATTTTCATTTATAAAATATTATCATTTTCAGTTTAGATTGAATAAAATATTTCCATTTTCAATTTAGATTGAATCATTTAATTACCTTATTTTGTACAATGTACCTAGTCATCCGGATTGGCCAAATCGCTAAGAGAGGAGGTGAAAATGATGGGTACATTGTTGATTTTTATTGCTGGCGTGTTATTTTTAGCTGCAATTCTTTTTATTAAACCTCGCGCCAAAATGGAGCAAATGTGGAGAACAGTAATTAACTGGGTCTTATTTGTGATTTGGTATGCTGTTACCTGGACGGGAATTTCCTTTATCTACATCAACGCATCAGTAGGGCATGTTAAAGCAACGAGTACTGCAATATTCCTATTTGGAGGATTAGCTATCATCCTTGCAGTTGTACTGGCACGTTTGTTAGGCTTCATCACTATTGGAAAAACGAAAAAGGCAAATACTGAACAAGCTTGAAAAGAGGTGAAAAAGAATGAGTAGTGAGCAAAAAAAACAACTTCAAATCAACCGAAGGAATTTTCTGAAAGCCGGCGTTGCAGCCACATTCCTTGGTGTTGCCGGAGTATTAAAAACACCTGGTAAGTTTGCAAGTGCAGCAAACAACTACGCTGTGCAGTACGCTGCTGCGCCAAAAGGACAATGGTCCAAAATTCATCCTGTGCACGATATGGGGAGTGCTGCAGTACGCTATGTGGAACATAATGATCAATGGTTGGGAACCACTAAGATCGTTGGAAAGATCAAGAATATCAGCGAAGCTGAAAATGCTACTGCACTGGTAGTAAGACGTCAGCTTGGTGAACTAGGAGCTAACGGGGTTGGAGATAAGGCGTTTCGCGGATACATGACCCAAACTGCGAGACACCCTTTAAACACAGCAATTGGTCAAGCCGCTGTTCTTATTGCTACGCCGGCAGCTGTGTCAGGAAAGCCTAATCCGGATAAATTGGCGATACCTGATCCCGAGCAAATGTCAATGCACATTAAAGATCTGGGTTACTTTCTGCATTGCGACGATATAGCAATTGGCAAAATGCCGGAATATGCCTACTTTTCCCATCATTATCTAAGCTTGAAGGATATGGCGAAAAAACCTATGGAGGAATGCATCGAACCTGTAACCGAACGGTTGCCATATGTCATCGGGATTTTGAAAGACCAACATTTAGAAACGACGCTGGGTTCCACTGGCTATGACGGGATCAGTGATGCGCAGTCCTTTAATGCTTATTCTGCTACAGCTTTTGTATCTGTCATCATAGCAAATTACATCCGCAGGCTTGGTTATAATGCAAGGGCTTCTCATGCTTTCAATAACATTGTGGCAGTTACCCCTTGTCTTGTCGCAGCCGGGTTGGGAGAGATGTGCCGCTTAGGTAACGGCAGTCTCCATCCCCGGCTAGGATTCCGCCATAAAGCTGCTGTCGTTACTACGGATCTGCCGCTTGCTCCGGATAAGCCAATCGATTTTGGCTTGCAGGATTTCTGCAGAGTGTGTAAGAAATGCGCGGAGGAATGTCCGGCTCAAGCCATTTCCTATGATGCCGATACTGTGGAATATAACGGATACCTGCGCTGGAACGTCAGTACTTTAAAGTGCAGTATATTCCGGGTATCAAACGAAGAAGGCGTTTCCTGCGGACGGTGCATGAAAGTCTGCCCATGGAATTCCAAAGAGGATTCATGGTTCCATCAGGCGGGAACCTGGATGGGAAGCCAGAATTCGGCAGGAGCCAGTCTCCTTAGAAAGATTGATGATATGTTCGGATATGGCACCGAGCAGATTTTGGATTATAAATGGTGGCTTGAATATCCGGAAATGTACAAAATTCCGGAAACTATAACTATTAAGTAAAGTCTTCATTGACAAGTGAAAAATAAGATATGAGCTATACCATGTGGTTTCCGCGCCAAATGCGGTCTGCCGATTGGAATCTGGTCGGCATCTGATGATCGGCACATCATATCCAATGCTTAATATGGAGCGATTTCCTTCATCTGAGTACTCCACGTGTGTTTGGACAAAGAAGAGATGAAGCGCGGAAAGGTTAGCCACCAAGCAAAGGGGGCTAACCTTTCTTCTACATACTCACTGCTATTATTTTATTATCTAATACTGGTGTGGCTGCCGATTACGAAAAAATCCTGAAACCTTGTCAAAAACGTGATAGAGGAAGATCTGTAAACCTCCTGGGGATGTGCTCCGGGAGGTTTATCGTCTAAAATATGGATATTTTGAAGGAAAGTGCGGAAATTTAGCGAATTATTCTAAAAGTTTATATTAACAGAAAAGGAAATAGTTCCGTTTTTAAATACAAAAGGTTTTGCATAGAATAACATCTAGGAGATACAAAATCATATCCAATCATATCCAATCTTAATTTACGATCAATGTTGAAAAACAGTAGGAGGAGAGTATGAATAAAAAACGCTGGATTTCTATCGCGGTTATCATTGTTTTGCTGGTGGTATATGTACAGACAGATGTTATTTCCGGGGGAACAAACATGGGGAAATTGGAAAAATCCCTGTTGCCTTCAGAATCCTCATTCACCACCGGGACTTATCAGGAAGGAACCGGTAAAACGATTGCGCTGATCAACGTCAACGGAACTATTCAGTCCACAAGTGATTCATTGTCATCCACCGATACCTATAATCACCAGATATTTTTACAGGAAATTGAAGATGCCTTTACTAATCCTGAGATTCAGGCGGTTGTCCTGGCTATTGATTCGCCTGGCGGCGGGGTATATGAAAGTGATGAGATTTATCAAAAACTGATCAGCTTAAAAGAAAAATACCCAAAACCTTTGGTTGTTTCGATGGGGACATTGGCAGCCTCAGGCGGTTACTTTATTTCGATGCCTGCGGATGAAATTTTGGCGACTCGGGATACGCTGACCGGATCCATCGGCGTCATTATGAGCACGTATAATTACAGCGAGCTGGCAAAAAAATTGGGTGTTGACGAAATTGTCTTCAAAAGCGGTAAAAACAAAGACATCATGAATCCGATGCGTGAAGCGACAGAGGAAGAAAAGCAGATCATGCAGGGAATCATTGATGAGTATTATGGCTATTTTGTCGATGCAGTGGCTAAAGGAAGAAAAATGGACCGTCAGGCCGTCATCAAAGTCGCCGATGGAAGGGTTTATACAGCGACACAGGCCAAATCGCTGGGCCTCATCGATCAGATCGGCGATCTGGATGGAGCTATTGCCGAAGCAGCAAAAATGATTAACGAAAGTGATCCCAACGTTATCCAATATCAAAATGAAACGCTGTTTGATTTGAATCGGCTCTTTTCCATGGTGTCGCCCCAACTTGATTTCTTGGGGATCAAACAGGATTTGCAGGACAGCGCGGTACCTACCGTGATGTACCTGTATCGCTAAAGGAGCGTGAATCATCCATGGATATTGATCATATTACAAACAGCGGTGATCAGACAGCAGAAAGTGCAAATACAGTGGAAAGTGTCAATGTGGTAGATTTAAGAGTCGTTGGTTTTTGGACCCGATTCTGGGCCTTTGTCATTGATCTGGCAGTCATTGCAATGAGCAGTCAGATATTTTTCCGGGTTATATGGCCGGCAGGTCTTGAAACGACAACCATTAAATCATTTGTCCTGATCAATGCACTCTTTCCGGGCATCTGGGGAAGTATATATTTCGTTTTGCTGACGATGTATTTCGGACAAACGCTCGGGAAAATGATCATGGGAATTAAAGTTGTAAGCAAAGATGGAAGCCCTCTCAGCTGGTCTGCGGTGGCCATGCGGGAAGTCGCCGGGAGAACACTGGCACAGCTGCTCGGCACCTACTTGGGTTATTTGATTTGCGCATTTCATCCTCGAAAACAGGCCTTGACCGATATCATCGGCGATACCTATGTGGTTTATGCTGAGGATAAAAAGAGGGGCAGATGGGTTCAGATCCCGGTAGTACCGAGTACCAATGCAGAATAAGCAATTTTATGCGACCCGCCCAATATTTGATAACGAACTGGAACCTGCCACGTTATTAAGAGAGAATATCACGGATGAAGCAATGTTTTCCTACGTGGAAGTGAGCGACTGCACGCTCGATCATATTGAAGCGGACCGGATCACGTTTAAACAAGTCGTCTTCCAAAAAGTCATGTTTACTGAAGCAGCCTTTCCGCGTGCCGACCTGATGAATGTCCGGTTCCAGAATTGTGATTTGTCTAATGCTGACTTTAGTGAAGCGATCCTGCATCGCGTTGAGTTTATTAACTGTAAGCTGATCGGGATTAATTTAAGTGAAGCCACGCTGCGGGATGCGACCTTCGAAAATTGCAATGGCCAATATGCTTTTTTCAGTTATGCGAATTGCAAACAGGTATCCTTTCTGCAATGCCAGCTGGCCTTCGCGGATTTTAAAAATTGTGCATTTACGAAAGTCGAGTTTCCGGATTCCAATCTTCGTCAGACGCAATTCAATTTCACCAAGCTGAAAGGGATCGACTTCACCAGCTGTGATATTGAAGGGCTGGGTGTCAACTTTGCCGACGTGAACGGAGCTGTCGTCAATGCGATGCAGGCTGTTTCTCTGGCCAGCTTGTTCGGACTTGTTATCAAATAAGCAGAACGAGGGCTATAGGCTTATACGTTCAATGAGGATTGGAGGAAAACAAAGATGAACTTCATTGGCAATCTGATTTGGTTGATATTGGGCGGCATTATCGGAGCAATTCTATGGTTTATGGCAGGATTGGTTTTATGTGTCACAATCGTCGGCATTCCTTTTGGCCTTCAGTGTTTTAAAATATCCCTGCTCGTTTTGTGGCCATTCGGCAAAGAAGTTATCCTTGGCAGCTTTGGGGTTGGGGGATTACTTTTGAATATTCTCTGGCTGATTTTCCTGGGATGGGAGCTGGCCGTACATCATTTAATTATCGGCCTTATTTTCTGCATCACCATCGTCGGCATTCCGTTTGGGCTCCAGCATTTTAAGTTTGCTCAGCTGGCTTTGGTTCCCTTTGGTGCAAAAATCGTGGACAAATAAACAATTTTCATTGGTATCCTGATTAATAATGCAGTATAAAAGAACGTCTTTGCCATTCTCCGAATATTTACTTTATCGACAGCGCGGTTCATAACCCGCTGTTTTTCACTTTGTTGAGCGAGGCTTTTCGACGTCCAAGGATGGCAAGGAGCGGCTTGCGAAGGAGGGCGCAATGACGAAAAGCAGTTAGGGTAAATAGACAGGCTGCGTGGTTTATCATGACTTATTTTTATGGCCTGTTGGCAGAATGGTACGCTTATGACGGGAAAATAGAGTTCTCAAATTTATTAAATGCTTTTATGAAACCAATAGAAATTTATAATTGCGTATAGATACTTGTTTGATAGTCTCTTAACTTCTGAATATCTTTAATATAGTAATACCCGTTGGTCTGCTCTATTAGCTTTAATTCCTTTAACTTTTTAATATTCCTTAATGTCGTTATTCGATTTATACCAAGAAGATTGCTAATAAACTGCTGGCTGATCTTAATATTTAACTTAATTTTTGTGTCTTCTTCCACTCCGAAATTTTCGGCAAGTGTTAAAAAAATGTTGCACATCCCCCATTCGGTATCATGATAAAGCAATTCATCAATATGATTCATATTGGAATAAAATTTCTTTGTGAGGGATTGCAAGAGAAAAAGCGTTACATTTAAGTCTGTTGACAAAAGACCCAATAGATCTTCTTTTCTCATAAAGACTAGCGTGGTATCCACACTTGCTTTAAAGTAACAAAAAACCGGAACATTGAAAAGAACATTGGACTCCAAAAAAATACTACTCTTCTCAAGAATGCATATGATCCGTTCATTTCCTTTAGGAGAGAATTCAGAAGCAATGACTCTGCCTTCCTTGACAAAATAAAATCCTTCCATGACGTCTCCGGGAGACGCAATAACTGAATTTTTTTTAAAGAATAATTCCTTGCCATTTTCAGTCAGTGCTTTAGAAAAATTATCAAGCTTGTAGATTCTTGAAAATTCTTCAACGGGTGAGTATTTCATAAAAATCAAACTCCCCAATATTTAATAGTACTTTCCCTTCCTGCATTAATATTATTACACACTAATTATACTTTTATCAAAATAAATAAAATGCAGTCCAGACTACATTTGTAGTGTGGACACCTACTTTAAATTTTGAGACATGATAATTTATGGGTAGAAATATTTTAGGGAGGAGATGCACTATGGATCTAAACAATGAAAAAACTGAAAGCACAAAGCAAGAAAGTACAAAACAAGAAAAGGCCTTTTCTCAAAAATTTAGCAGACGAGGTTTCTTAAAAACCTCAGTCGGAATGGGGGTTGGGGCAGCAGGTGCAGCTATGTTAGGTTACGATGGCATAGCCAATGCTGCAGAGGTCGTACAGCATGATTCATTTCCAGTGGAAGTTTCCGCAGATTACAAACAGTATGATCAAAAAAATCAAGTGATTATGCGTGCTCTTATGGGAGATCCGGCAGTCAAGACTTCATTTGAGACGTATTTCGGGAAACACAATGCGTTGATACCGATAAATACCGGGGACGGTTATGGCAGACTTGAAGAAGCTATGGTAGCCGGCGCCTGGGGTGTAGAAGATGGACTCAATGGTTATCATGCACCGGGTTTTGCCAGTCAGGGACTCTATGAATGGAAGCCCTCACAAGTTAGCGGCAAAGTAAACCCTGATAAATACACTTTTGAGAACCCTGAAGCAGCAAGTCAGGCTGTAAAAAGAGCCGCAAAATTTTTTGGCGCAAGTTTAGTCGGGATAGCCCCGTATGACGAGCGGTGGGTACTTTCACATGTATTCGATATGCAAAAACTGGATAGCGTGCCCAATGAGTTCCCGTTTAAACCTACAAATGTTATTGTTATGGCCATTGAAATGGATTATCAGGCTTTTGAAGCTGCCCCGACTGCTCTCGAACTTGTTGCTACCGGAAATATTTATTCTAATATGGGTGTATTAGTGAATAAGGTCTCTCATTTTATAAGAAGCTTAGGTTATCAGACCATACCGTGCGGCAATGATACTGCTTTAAGTGTTCCTCTGGCTATTCATGCCGGATTGGGAGAACTTAGCAGAATAGGGATTCTTATCACTCCGGAATTTGGACCGAGACAACGGTTATGCAAAATATTTACCGACTTGCCTTTGGCTGTTGACAAACCGATTACTTTTGGGGTTACAGAATTTTGTAAAACCTGCAGGAAGTGCGCCGACGCTTGTCCTTCGCAAGCGATATCGCATGACAAAGAGCCAAGTTTTAAAACGATAACAATCTCCACAAATGGCGGTGCAAAAAAATGGGCGTGCAATGCTGAAAAATGTTTGAAACAGTGGGCAGATGCCGGCACTGACTGCGGAATTTGTATCAAAGTATGTCCGTACAACAAACCGAATGAATGGCATCATGACTTAGTGAAACTGGGGACAAAGACACCCGCGAGACCGATTCTGAGGTTCTTTGATGATCTGTTTGGATATGGAAAAGCAACGGTTCCTGATGCAGTAAAAGAATTCTGGAAAAAATAAGAATGTATTTGTGAGAAAAGGAGAGATAATATGATAATATTTTGGATGTTCCTGGGAGCACTCATCGCGTCATCTTTTTGGTTTGTCTATATCAAATTTCAGGCTGCAGGCAAAATGTCCGTAGCTCGCTGGATTTTAACGTCCATATCTGTACTATGGGGAGCTTTTACGCTGGCTTGGATTGTCAGCAGCATTGCTGAAGGTGAGATGCAGGCTGCCGGTATGGGGCTGTTAATCTTCGGAGCCATTCTTCTTGGACTAATTATCCTTACAGTGCGGTTAAATTCTTTAATATCCTCAAAAAAGAAAGCCAATAAAGTAGAGGCCGCATAATACAGTAAGGCAGATCTTACAGGAGCTGAAATGAAAAACTTAGCAAATAAAATCATCTTGTTTGCAGCAGCTGCCGTATTCCTCATAACGTTAGGTTTCAGCTGGACTTATACAGATCATGATATGATCCCATTTATGAATCAAGTTTTTCCGGAAGCGCAATCTTTTCAAAAGATTGCGTCTTCCCCTGTTATATACGAAGGAAAAACGAAAGATCAAAACGATGAGGAAGAAAAAGTTGGTTACGTCGTAATCGAGCAAGCTGCTGCCTATGGCGGTCCGATCAAAATGGTCACCGGAATTGACTTGCAAGGAAAGATTGTAGGGACGGTTATCGCCGCCCATAAGGATACGCCATCCTTTATTGATAAAGTCATCGACCAGAAATATCTGGAGAGATTCATCGGAAAAGATATCACGGACCCTTTGTGGATTGACAAAGATGTTGACCGTATATCGGGCGCTACTTTTTCTTCCCGCGGGATTGCCAAGGCTATTTCCCAGGGCAGCCATGCCGTAGCCAGGGAGCAATTCGGGATGGATGTTAAGGATGAAGTTCAACCGTTTAAGTTCGGGTCAAAGGAAATTGCCGTCATCGCTTTGGTCATCCTGACGGTGATTGGTGTCACATTCAAACAAAGAAGACTGCGATGGGTTGCCCTGATAGGCAGTCTGGTCTTCATTGGGTTCCAATACAACACATCGATTTCCCTTGCCAACATTGCCGCACTTCTCATGGGGAATTTCCCGTCTATCCGTGAAAATTTGGTTTGGTATATCCTTTTAATCGGAATCCCGGTGATCACCTTTATAATAGGAAAGAATGTTTACTGTTTCTGGCTTTGCCCGTTTGGCGCCTTGCAGGAAATCACGGCAAAAGTAGGCGGCGGTAAATTTAAATGCTGCAATAAAGCAATTGAAGCAAGAGCGGCTAAATTAAGGTATATCCTCATCTACCTGGCACTCATAGGTGCGTTCCTGACGAAGTCGCCGAGTTTTGCCGGTTATGAGCCATTCGCCACTTTGTTTGGCCGGCAGGGGTTTGGTATCCAGTGGCTTATTTTACCGGTCGTGTTTTTCACATCTTTCTTCATCAGCAGGTTCTGGTGCAGATTCTTTTGTCCAGGCTTGATACTCAATGAACTAATTTTGCGTCCCAGGAAATATATCATGGGGATTCTGAAAAAAGGAATCCCAAAAAAAGGGAAATTAAAAAAGGTTCCGGGGATCAAAGGAATCGAAGCAATTGAAGGAATTGAATTAAGATCTGCAAATGAATTGAATAAGATCGAGGTCAAAGAATGAAAAGCAAATTAAGTATGGGAGATATAGTATTTATCTTATTGATTTCGGCTGTCGCCATCATGATTGTGATAAGTGAATGGCAGGCTTTCCAAGCTATTTCTTAAACAAATATCTCAACTTCTCTATGACCTTGGCATTTAGCCTTGGTCATTTTTACGTTGGCGAATTTCAGGATTCCAGATAAAGGGTATAACGGATCAAAAGCCAGGGTCGTTAGTTATCTGGACTACTAGTTAATCTCTGTATTTTGCTATATTCTGAATGTTAGGCAGGATTATACTATTTCTTAAAATATTCTGAGTGACCTTACCACGATTTTATAGACACCCGGAACGCGTGATAAAATAAATCACGGAGGTGTCCAAAATGAGAACATTTGATAAAAACTGATCTAAGATAGAGACTCTCCAATTTGATTTTCTGAAAATTGGTCTTAGGGGGTGAATTAATTTTGAAAGAAATGTTTTCTAGCATCCTCGGATCACAAAGAGTATCAAAGACTTTAATTGAAGCGGGAGAGAAAGTATTTTACAAAAAAAATACAACGATAGCTTCGCCAGGCGAAATCATTGACAAATTTTATTATATTTTAAAGGGAAGGGTATTATGTATAGAATACTCTCCTGAAGGTAACGAAAAAATAGAATTCATTCTTGAAGATGGAAGTATTTTCCTAGAGTCTAATCTGCTTTTCGATGTTCCGGCTTTTACATACTTCAAAGCAGTTGAAGATTCTTATATAATTCATCTATCCAAAAATAAACTTATGGAATTAATATTGAATAATCTGGATATATCATTATTTATTATGGAATCATTGACAAAGAAATTTTTTTCAAGCATGTCTCGGATAGAAGAATTACTTTTTCATGATGTTGAATGGAGAATATGCAATCTTTTTATATCAATGGCCAAATCTTATGGTATCGAAACAGAAAACATGATTAAATTGAATTTCAAAATCAGTCACCAATTTATTGGCCATTTACTCGGGATCAATAGGATCACCAGCATCAAAATTATCAAAAAGCTTAAAGGTATGAATTATATTGAGCAAATTGACGGCTACTACTATATTAAGGATTTAAACGGACTAGAACAGTACCAGGCAAGAAAAAAGATTAAATAATTTTCTTATAAAATACGATTTCAGATATACGAACTAGTAATTTGGGTTCACCACGGTAATCCAGACTACTGGTTCTCTTTTTTTCTCCATGGTATTTTGAATAAAATAAGAAAAAAGGAGGCAAAAACATGACTTTGGTCAAAGTGGATTCTGATGGAAAAAAGTTAAGGCTGAGTAGGCGGAGCTTCTTGAAAAAATCTATAGGAATGGGGGTTGGGGCAGCCGGTGCGGCTTTGTTAGGTTACGAGCTTCCTGGGGTAAACAGCGTAGCGAATGCTGCAGGCATTGAACAACATGATACGATGCCGATGGAGATTTCGAGTGATTACAAACGTTATAATCAAAAGAATACTGTGTTTATGAGAGCTTTTCGCGGGGATCAAATTGTTCAAGCAGACTTTTTTAAGTATGTCGGGAAAAAAACCGGTGAAATCCCTCAAGAAGGCGGAGAGGGCTGGGGCCAGCTTGAATATGCTATGGATGATGCAGCTTGGTCCGTTGAGGATGATGTCAATGGCTATCATGCTCCTGGATTCGCAAATTTAGGATTATATAACTGGGAAGGAAAAGTAAGTCCTAATGCTTACAAATTTCAAACGCCTGAACTTGCAAGCCAAGCGGTAAAAAAGGCAGCCACCTTTTTTGGAGCAGATTTAGTAGGAATCGCACCCTATGATGATAGATGGGTCTACACGGATGTTATCACTGACCCGAAGACGGCGACTTTAAAACCAAATGTCTTCCCGTTTGAACCGACAAACGTAATCGTAATGGCTTTTGAAATGAATTATGAAAGTTTTCAAGCTGCTCCGGCCCTGCTTGAAGGTGCTTCTGCCGGCAATATCTACTCCAATATGGGTGTAACGGCTCATAAGGTGGCAACTTTCTTGAGAAGATTAGGTTATCGGGCCATACCTTGCGGCAATGATACAGCATTAAGTGTTCCCTTGGGCGTTCACGCAGGATTAGGAGAACTTAGCAGAATTGGGATCCTCATTACGCCTAAATATGGACCAAGAGTCAGATTGTGCAAAATCTTTACCAATTTGCCGTTAGCTGTTGATAAACCGATTACTTTCGGGGTTGCAGAATTTTGTAAGACCTGCAGGAAGTGCGCCGACGCTTGTCCTTCACAAGCGATATTGCATGACAAAGAACCAAGTTTTAAAACTATAACGGTATCCACAAGTGGCGGTGTAAAAAAATGGGCTTTAAATGCCGAAAAATGCTTGTCCCAATGGGCACAAGTTGGAACTGACTGTGGAATCTGCGTTAAAGTATGTCCATATAACAAACTTGATGAATGGCACCATGATTTCGTGAAGCTGGGAACAAAAACTCCAGCCCGGCCTATTTTAAGGTTTTTTGATGATTTGTTTGGATATGGGAAGGTAAGCGTTCCAGATGCGACAAAAAATTTCTGGAATAAGTAAGAATATTTCATTGAAAAGAGGAGAGCTAATATGATCATATTCTGGTTAATTCTAGGTGCACTCATGGTATCATCTATATGGTTTGTATATATCAAATTTCAGGCTGCTGGCAAAATGTCCGTAACCCGCTGGGTTTTGACTTCCATATCCGTACTGTGGGGAGCCTTTACCCTGGCCTGGATTGTCAGCAGCATTGCTGAAGGTGAGATGCAGGCTGCCGGTATGGGACTGTTAATCTTCGGAGCCATTCTTCTTGGACTAATTATCCTTACAGTGCGGTTAAATTCTTTGATATCCTCAAAAAAGAAAGCCAATAAAGTAGAGGCCGCATAACATCAGGGTAAGGCAGGACCTTTTGACAGGAGCAAAAATGAAAAAATTATGAAAAAATTTTTAAGTAATATTATTGTTTTTGTAGCAACAGTTATATTCCTCCTAACGTTGGGTTTCAGTTGGACTCATACAGATAACGATATCATACCGTTTATGAATCAAGTTTTTCCGGAAGCGCAATCTTTTCAAAAGATTGCGTCTTCCCCTGTTATATACGAAGGGAAAACGAAAGATCAAAGTGGTAAAGAAGAAAAAATAGGTTACGTCGTAATCGAGCAAGCTGTTGCTTATGGCGGGCCGATCAAAATGGTCACTGGAATCGACCTCAAAGGAAAAATTGTCGGGACAGTTATCGCCGCCCATAAGGATACGCCGTCCTTTATTGATAAGGTCATCGACCAGAAATATCTGGAGAGGTTTATAGGGAAAGATATCACGGACCCTCTGTCGATTGATAAAGATATAGACCGTATATCGGGCGCTACCTTTTCTTCCCGCGGGATAGCCAAAGCGGTTTCCCAGGGCAGCCATGCCGTAGCCAGGGAGCGATTTGGGCTGGATGTGAAGGATGAAGTTCAACCGTTTAAGTTCGGGTCAAAGGAAATTGCCGTCATCGCTTTGGTCATCCTGGCGGTAATTGGCGTCGCATTCAAACAAAGAAAACTGCGCTGGATTGCCCTGATAGGCAGTTTAGTCTTCATTGGCTTTCAATACAACACATCGATTTCCCTTGCTAACATTGCCGCACTATTAATGGGGAATTTCCCGTCTATCCGTGAAAACCTGGTTTGGTATATCCTCTTAATCGGAATCCCGGTGATCACCTTTATCTTAGGAAAAAATGTTTACTGTTTCTGGCTTTGCCCGTTTGGCGCTTTGCAGGAAATCACGGCAAAAGTGGGCGGCGGTAAATTCAAATGCTGCAATAAAGCAATCGAAGCCAAAGCGGCTAAAATAAGATATATACTCATCTACCTGGCACTCATAGGCGCATTCCTGACGAAGTCCCCGAGTTTTGCCGGTTATGAGCCATTTGCTACTTTATTTGGACGGCAGGGGTTCGGCATCCAATGGCTTATTCTACCGGTCGTGTTTTTTACTTCTTTCTTTATCAGCAGATTCTGGTGCAGGTTTTTCTGTCCGGGACTCATCATCAATGAGATCATCTTGCGTCCCAGGAAATATATCATGGGGATTTTAGAAAAAGGGATTCTAGAAAAAGGGACACTGAAAAAGGTTCCGGGAATTGAAAGAACCCAAGGAATCGAAGGAAGATCTGCAAATGAATTGAATAACATCGAGGTTAAACAATGAAAAGCAAATTAAGCATGGGGGATTTATTATTTATTGTATTGATATCGGCTGTCGCTATCATGATTATGATAAGTGAATGGCAGGCTTATCATGCTGTTTCTTAACAAATATTTTGACTTATGTTTGTAATAATATGAAACATCGCATATAAGCAATACTCCAAAAAGTAAGTTTATTAATAATATAAAATTCACTATAGCCCTGGCTTTCAGCCTTGGTTATTTTTTCATTGGCGACTTTTACGGGGGATGGACAGTATCAGCTACCATTTAAGTCGTAATTTTGGCCTGATGGTTTTTTAGCCGTTGCAAATCTTTAATAAAATAATAGCCGTTTGTTTGCTCGATTAAATTCATTTCTTTTAATTTATTGATCACCTTTATGGCCGTACCTCTATTGACACCCAGCATGTCACTAATAAACTGCTGACTGATTTTAATATTCAGCTTTATTTTATTTTCTATTTCTATTCCAAAATTATCGGCAAATGTTAATAATAGGCGGCATAGTCTCCATTCTGAGTCATGAGCCAGCAGTTCAGTGAAAAAATAACCACTTGCTAAAAATTTGCAGGTAATCGATCGTAACATTAATAGCGTTACATCAAAGTCGGTTTGTAACAAATTCAAAAAGTTTTCTTTCTTAAAAAAAAGTAAATGCGAAGGCTCCATGGTTTTGAAATAACCATCACTAGGAATACTGAAAATTGCGTTGGCTTCCAAAAAGATACTTCCCTTGTCTATAAGGCCACATACATATTCATCACCATTTGTAGAGTATACACAAGATTTAACCAGTCCATCTTTTAGATAATAAAATCCATCGGGGACATCTCCGGCAGAAACAAGTATCTTATTTCTGGCAAAGAAAACTTCTTCTCCTACGTCCAATAATTTTTGAGAGATATTAGAAAGTTTGATGATTTGTGTAAAATTATCTTTTCTAATTTCTTTCATAAATGGCACACTCACCTTCGATAGATTTTCCTGAAATTCATCTAGGGTATAAAGCATCATAATTTCGTTGTTAGAGGATATTTCTTTAATATGATCCTGCAATATTGTTTTGACAATATTTAGTGTACACCAATTTTTTGTCAGAGACCAGCCTAATTTTTTTTATTACGCTTGATTCTCCCTTTTAATATTAAAACAACTAATTCTATTTTGTCCTAAAATTTAATTAATGTTGTATAGTGAACATCTGTTGAATAGAGATCTATTCATTATATTTTATTTTATCTATGATATTTGTAGTTCAAATATTTTAAGGAGGAGATAAGGTATGATTCCTGAAAATGACAAAGAGAAAAAAACTCAGAAGAAAAAAACCTTTTCCAAAGAATTTAGCAGACGCGGTTTTTTGAAGACCTCTCTAGGAGTAGGGGTTGGAGCAGCAGGTGCCGCATTGTTCGGTTCTGAACTGCTGGGAAGTAATAGCATCGCCAATGCACAAGTTGTCGAGCATGATGACATGCCGGTGGAAATCTCCAGTGACTACAAACGGTATAGCATGGCTTCTCAGGCTCCGATTGGTGCTGTCTCTGCAGAATATGCCGGAAAAAGGTTTGGGACAATACCTCAAGAAGGAGGAGAGGGCTGGGGACAGCTTGAGTTCGCCTTTGATCATGCCTGCTGGTCGATTGAAGAGGATATCAATAAGGGTCTGGGCGCTCCGGGTTTTCAATCGCAAGGGTTATTTACTTGGGAAGGTGAAGTAAACCCCAACAAGTACCAATTTGAAAGCCCCGAAGCTGCGAGCGCGATCATCAAAAGAGTAACAAAATTCTGGGGATCATGTAAGGTCGGGATTGGCCCTTATGATGAACGGTGGCTCTTTTCTGAAGTTCTCGATCTCGCAACGGGTAAACCTGTTCCAAATAAGTTACCGTTTACGCCTACAAATGTTATTGTGGCGCTTTTTGAAATGGATTATGACTGCTATCAGACTGCCCCGGCTTTGCCCCAAGGGGCTGCTTCCGGCAATGAATACTCCGATGCGGGTGTTCTCCTCCATAAGTTGGCTAAATTTATCAGGACATTAGGCTACCAGGCCATACCTTGTTCCAATGATACGGCTTTAAGTATTCCCTTGGCAATTCAGGCCGGCCTAGGGGAGATCAGCAGAATCGGTATTATGGTCACTAAGGAATATGGGCCGAGAGTGCGGATATATAAATTGTTCACGGATATGCCATTGGCTATTGATAAACCGGTTACCTTCGGAGCGATGGAATTCTGCAAAACCTGCATGAAATGTGCTGACGCTTGCCCGTCACAAGCCATATCCCATGATGTAGAACCAAGTTTTAAAACATCTTCCATAACGAATCCAGGAGTCAAAAAATGGGCTCAAGATGGCGTGAAGTGTATGACCCAATGGTCAAAAGTCGGTACTGACTGCGGTATTTGTATTAAGGTCTGCCCTTACAACAAACGCCAGGAATGGCATCACGACTTAGTAAGGTTGGGCACAGAAACACCTGCAAAACCCGTTCTGAGGTTCTTTGACGATTTGTTCGGTTATGGTAAGATTTCTGTTCCGGATGCAATAAAGGAATTCTGGAATAAATAAGAAAAGAGGAGAGGTAATATGATTATTTTCTGGTTAATCTTGGGAGCACTCATGGCATCATCCATATGGTTCGTATATATCAAATTCCAGGCTGCAGGAAAAATGTCCTTAGCCCGCTGGATCTTAACGGCAATATCCGTGATCTGGGGAGCATTTCTCCTGGCTTGGATCGTCTACAGCATTGCCGAAGGTGAGATGCAGGCTGCAGGCATGGGGCTGTTAATCTTCGGAGCGATCCTTCTTGTCTTAGTTATCGTTACGGTACGGTTAAATTCTTTAATACCCTCCAAAAAGAAAGCTGATAAAGTAGAGGCCGCATAATTTCAGTCAGGCAGACCTTTAACAGGAGCAAGAAATGAAAAACTCAGCAAATAAAATCATTGTGTTTGCAGCAGTTATATTCCTCATAACGTTAGGTTTCAGCTGGACTCATACAGATAACGATATCATGCCTTTTATGAATCAAGTTTTTCCGGAAGCGCAATCTTTTCAAAAGATTGCGTCTTCCCCTGTTATATACGAAGGGCAAACAAAAGATCAAAACGGCAGCGAAGAAAAAATAGGCTACGTCGTAATCGAGCAAGCGGTTGCTTATGGCGGTCCGATCAAGATGGTTACCGGAATTAACCTGCAAGGAAAAATTGTCGGGACGGTTATCGCCGCACACAAGGATACACCATCATTTATCGATAATATTCTAGATCAGAAATATTTGGAAAGATTTATCGGAAAAGACATCACAGATCCTTTATCCATTAACAAGGATATCGACCGGATATCGGGCGCAACCTTTTCTACAAGGGGGATAGCCAAAGCGGTTTCCCAGGGAAGCCATGCCGTAGCCAGGAGCGAGTTCGGGCTGAATGTTAAGGATGAAGTGGAACCGTTTAAGTTCGGATCCAAGGAAATTGCCGTCATAGCGTTGGTCATCCTGATGGTGATTGGCGTGGCATTCAAACAAAAAAAATTACGCTG
This sequence comes from Dehalobacter sp. CP, assembly GCA_009910795.1. The sequence goes on from VMEE01000019.1 coordinate 19,689, forward strand.
GCTTGCCCTTTTAGGAAGTTTAGTCATCATTGGTTTCCAATATAATACGCCCATTTCGCTTGCAAATATTACCGGACTTCTCATGGGGAATTTCCCGTCTATTCGTGAAAACCTCGTTTGGTATATCCTCTTAATCGGCATCCCGGTGATCACCTTGATCTTAGGAAAGAATGTTTACTGTTTCTGGCTTTGCCCGTTTGGTGCTTTGCAGGAAATCACGGCCAAAGTAGGCGGCGGCAAATTCAAATGCTGCAATAAAGCAGTCGAAGCCAAAGCGGCTAAAATAAGATATGTACTCATCTACCTGGCACTCATAGGCGCATTCCTGACAAAATCACCGAGTTTTGCCGGCTACGAACCTTTTGCTACTTTGTTTGGCCGGCAGGGGTTCGGCATTCAGTGGCTTATCTTGCCGGTCGTGATTTTTAGTTCCTTCTTTATCAGCAGATTCTGGTGCAGGTTTTTCTGTCCGGGCTTGATACTCAATGAGATCATTTTGCGCCCTAGGAGATATATTATGGGGATTTTAGAAAAAGCCAAATTGAAAAAAGTTCGGGGAAGTAAAGGAATCAAAGGAATCGAAGCAATTGAAGTAAGATCTGCAAATGAATTGGATAACATCGAGGTAAAAGAATGAAAAGCAAATTAAGCATGGAGGATTTATTATTTATCTTATTGACTTTGGCTGTCGCCATCATGATTGTAATAAGTGAAGTTCAGTCTCACCATGTTATTTCTTAATAAATATTTAGATTCTTCGCCCCGTCTACACACGGATCCGCTAAAAGCGGATCAATCACGTTAGCCATAGCCACAAAAGAACTGGTGACAGTTTGATAGACTGTCACCAGTTCTTTTAGAAGATAAAGTCCTCAAAAATTACGCCTTAAAATCGTTCCGATTAACTGGATACGTTGAGAATTGCTTCACGTCATACTTATAAAGCTCCGGAAGCTCCGTGAGTTCCGTGAGTTCCGTGAGTTGCAGCAGGTGCAGCAGAGTTAATGCGTTTGAGAGTTGCTTCAACGTCATACTTATAAAGTTCCGGATACTCCAGCCACCACTTATATTTCTCAATCTGTTCCGTGCCGTATCCGAACATATCATCGATACCTTTAAGCAATTTTGAAGCATTCTCTCCTTTACTGCCAATCCACAAGCCAGCTTCATGGAACCAAGAATCTTCTTTGGAGTTCCAAGGACATACTTTCACACATCTTCCGCAGCTGACGCCTTCATCGTTAGCAGCGCGGAATACCGTACACTTCTTAGAATCAGTATTCCAACGGAGATAACCATTGTGCGGTACAGGGTCATCATCAAAGCTAATAGCTTGAGAAGGACAGTTATCCGCACACTTTTTACATACTCTGCAGAAATCCTGCAGACCAAAATCAATCGGTTTATCCGTTGCCAAAGGCAAATCCGTTGTAACTGCTGAAGTTTTATGACGGAAACCAATACGAGGATGAAGAGCAGTATCAACTGTCCTGGTAAGTTCACCCATTCCGCAGGCAATCAGACAAGGTGGAATAAGAACCTCGTAATTCCCAAAATGATGGGCCCTGGCATGATAACCCAACTGACGAATATAACTTGCCATGATGATTGCCGCATTGGCAGCGGCATGGTAACACCGATTCGATTGGGTGACACCCATGGCGTCATATCCTGTTGAACCCAACCAAGTTTCCAAATGCATCTCTACAGCCATACAAATAACGTAAGGCATTTTATCTGTGATAGGCACCTTTCCAAATGGTGTATTGATGGGAACAGCTTGCATGAGATATGCGGCTAAGGGCGGTTCCATGTTACTTTCGTAATAAGCAAAATCAGGCATATTGCCGATACCTACTTCGTCTGCTCGAAGGTAATAGGCGAAATCTTTAATATGCTGGGACATCTGTTCAGGGTCTGGTATAGGCAATTTATGCGGATTTGGCTCTCCTGTAAGCATAGATATACCTGAGACTGCTCCAATAGCACTTGCAAACGGTAATGCCATAGGATGTCTAAACAGTGTAGTAAAAAGTCCGGCCCTTGCTTTATCACCCAATTCTCCTGATACAGCCAGGGCAAATCCGGCATCTTTCTCATTGGTTTGCTTCACTTTTCCAACAATCTTGGTTGTCCCCAGCCATTGATCGTTATTTTCGACATAACGGACGGATGCACCGCCATAATTCGCTTTAGGACGCAATTTTGACCATTGTCCTTTGGTGGTCTGATAGTCCAAACTAGGTGATGCTACCGCTGCGTTGGCGATCTTGGCGGGTGCCGCAATCGCACCCATGACGCCCATTGCAGTGGCTGCTACCCCGGTTTTCAGAAAACCACGGCGGCTTATTCCTTTTTCTTTATTTTCTGAATTTACGGACATTAATTTTCCTCCTCTAAGCCTCGATTGATTCATTGACCTTTTTATTGATACGGATAAACCCTAAGAAGCGCGCCAGCACTATTGCCATTATGATCGAAATGCCTCCGAATAGGAAAATTGCCGTGCTGGATGCCTTAACGTGTCCTACGCTAGCATTAATGTAAACAAAGGAAATCCCCATCCAAGTAACGGCATACCAAATAACATATAAGGACCAGTTCAGTACCGTTTTCCACATTAGATCCTTTTGGGCGCGAGGTCTAATCCAAAGTATCCCCGCTAAAAATAACACACCGGCAAGAAAAATTAAGAATGTACTCATAAATCCACCTCCTTTTAGATATAAGTCTACTGATTTATCCGGTGGGAATGTTAATTTAAATTAACATTGCTAATATTTTTCAGGCCTGTGCACATAAAAAAAATCTCCCGGATTTCTCCGGAAGCACTATCCTGAACTGTTGTAATATAGGATTTGGTAACTGCCTGATTGATGAGATCTACCTCTTTCATCATCTGACTAGTCTTAATAATACTTTTGGTCTGACCTACGACACCCTTCAAAATTGGTTGTTGCAAGAATATATTATAAGCCTTGTTTTTTCTAAAAAAGATGTTTCTCAAATGTTAGCTCTTTTAATCTATCTAAATCATGGATAATGATTTTGCCTTTCTTTTTCTCAATAATCTTTTGCTTTTCCAAATATCCTAATACTTTGGATATCGTGACATGATGGACTCCTGAGATTTCAGAAATAGTTCTCTGAGACAATTCGAGACGGATTTCATATGAATTTCCTACGGGTATTCCGTTGGAAATGCATAGACCGTAAATCAGTCTTACTATCCTGATCGTCGGATTGTATAATTCCATTTCAACTGTTTGCATCATATAATAAAGGCTTTTAGAAAAAGTGTTCTTTAAGATTTCAAAAAATATATCATCATCTATTTGAAATATTACTTTGAGCTGCGCCTCCGTGAAAAAACATACGCTGCATTTTTCTATAGTAGTTATATAGGAATTATCATGTTTCATCGGAAAGAGCTTGCACAGGATTCCATTTTTGCCGCAAAAATAATGCAATATTTCCCTGCCGTCCTCTGTTACCATTTTGTTTTGGACTTTTCCTGAAAGCACATAGATTAGCATCGGCTCCCTATCCCCTGGTAAAGTAATAGCGCTCCCTTTTGCATAGGATTTCACAATTCCTAGATGGGTAAATTTTTGCAGTCTCTCGACAGGGTAAAATGTGTCAGGAATGGTTCTTGACACCTCATCAGAAAAATCGTATTTCATACCTTCTTCGCCCCTTCCCATATATACCTCTAGTAATTTACTTTATGGTCATTTAAATGATAAAGGTTTTTAGTTTAGTTTATACTAGATTTCAAATTATACCATATCGATTTAACCTTTCAATTTCCCCTTAATATTTTTGAACCCAACGATTAGAATTGTAAAATTGATTTATAATCTTTGTGTGTTTCCAAGGATACCTGTCAATAACCATATTGAAGCGAGCATGCTGCCATCTTATAATACAATAGTGGATATAACCGGAGTCCATTATGTGACGGTCTCTAAGGTATTTTGTATCTTGAAAAAGCAGAAAATACTAAAAAGGAAGAAGGAAAAATTGCTGATATATGATAAAGAAAAACTAAAAAAGTTAATGCAACAAACACAGATATTTAAACATGAAAGCACTTGTTAAGACAGATATTTTATTCCCCGTTTAGTGATATGGACTTCGAAAATTTGAAAGGCTATAAGATCAAGGTCTTCCGTTAAGTAAATACAACGAAAATAATCGCAGAGGACTGACCTTTCATATTAGGGAACAGTTCTCTATTTTTAGATAATCGAGTTACTTTAATCATACAGAATTAACAAAATGTTATATAAAATTTTAAGGAGGGGATATAGATCATAATATTTTTTATGTTATGTAGCATGCGCCAACATTATGAGTTTTTAAATTATGATAATATTCATATAACAAGTCGGAGGCCGTAGAAACAAAAAGGACAATAGAATGAAATTTTTAGGGGAATAATAATTATGGAAAAAATTTTTAACAACAATTATATTTTACCGAATAATTTTTATCCAATAAATAAGTTAAAAAATTATCTCAATATGGGGATTGTCCGAAATTACCAAAAAGGAGATTCCGTTGTTTCACCCGGAGAGATCATCGATAGCGTTATTTATGTTATTTCAGGAAAATTAGGTATTACCTTTCTAACTGAGGATGGAAAAAAAAGGATGATGTTCCATGCTGATGCTGGCACGTTTGTTGATCGATTATTTCAGTCTGATGATTGTCTCGTTGATGTTGTTTCAGAAGAAGAGAGCGTTGTATGCTATTTTTCAAAAGACCAGTTGCTTGAGATGTTTCAGCAGGATAAGGAAGTTCTCTGTGAATTTATTACGAGTTATGCATCAAAATGTGGGTATTTTATGCATGAATCTAAGGAAATGGCGCTCTATAATCCTTCGGTTCGGGTTCTGCGATTACTTTATAAGCTTTGCCTTACTAAAGGAGAGTTAGTTAACAATGTTTATGAAATTAATATTAAGTTGTCGCAAAAGGCTATTTCTGAAATGACAGGTGTCCATTATGTGACTGTCTGCAAAATATTCCAAAATCTAAGAGAAAAGAACATTTTGCGTAAAACATCCAATAAGATTATAATCTTTGACTTAAAAAGACTTAAAGATCTGATCAGCAACTGACGAACCTTTCGTCAGTTATTTCTGGGTTTGGGACAAAAAGAAGAGGTGCTTGGAGAAGCACCTCTTTTACAGTATCTTTTCATGCAAAAAAAGTTAATATGGATTGTACGAACGATATAAAAAATTTGAAAATTTATAATTCATGCACGGTTGCTAGGTTTTATCGGTGTGAAAAAAACGGGAAACGCAAGTTCACAACAAGCTTGATTGGGAGGGAAAATGCCGGAATATGCATATTATTCCTACCATGTAGAAGATCCTAAAGGCCTATTTAAAAAGCCTTGGGAACAATGTGTCGCCCCGGTAACTGAACGCCTTCCTTATGTTATTTCGTTTATTATTGACCAGCATTTGGAGACGATGTCGGGTTCCACAGGGTATGACCAAATCAGTGGTACGCAGTCCTACAAGTGAAACAGCAGGTGTTGCTGTTGTCTTGGCTCAATACATCCGAAAACTTGGTTATAATGCCAGGGCTCATCATGCTAAAAATTCTCTAATGGTTTTTACTCCTGCCTTTATAGCTAGTGGGTTAGGGGAACTATCCCGTACAGGTGATACTTCAGTCCATCCTAAATTTGGATTCCGCCATAAAGGTGCTTGTGTTACTACGGATCTGCCGCTTGCTCCCGATAAGCCAATTAATTTCGGTTTACAGGATTTTTGCAAAATATGTAAAAAGTGTGCGGAAAACTGTCCAGTCCAAGCAATTACACATGATGAGAGTCCTGTTGAATATAATGGATACTTGCGTTGGAATAGTGATTTCAAAAAGTGCTCGGATTTCCGGGCAACAAATGAAGAAGGTAATTCCTGCGGTCGCTGTATGAAAGTCTGCCCCTGGAACTCCAAGGAAGATTCATGGTTCCATCAGGCTTGGATCGGAAGCCAAAATGAAGCATCAGCCAAATTGCTCAAATCGGTTGATGACATGTTTGGCTATGGTACGGAACAGATCTTAAAATACAAATGGTGGCTGGAGTGGCCTGAACTGTTATCAATTCCGGATAAAATGCCATTCTGATAACCAGACCTGAATTATAATTAATGGCTCTATATCAAACGTTGGAATAACCTAAATAAGAGTAAATAGTCCGATATATGCTGGTAATAGTCAGATAGACCGTTACCAGCATTTTTATAATTGATAAAAAAGTTTGATAAAAGGTTATTGTATTCTAATATCGCAAATTCTATAATAAAATTATGATTTTCGGCATGTATGGAAATTGAAAAAAAACAATATATGAAGTTATTATTCCGTTTATTTATCGTATCTTAACACAGTTTACTAACAAAAAAATTTAATACATGCGCAAACAAATAAGATTATTTTTTAAGGAAAATATATAAATTAATAAGAAAGTATATTATTGGGGGGGTTAGAAAGCCATGGAATACGATTTTTTTAATGAATTGACAAGAACAATTCCTGACACATTCTATCCCGTTGAAAAATTGCAAAGATTTGTCCATTTAGGAGTTGTGAAATCCTATGCCAAAGGAAGTGCCGTTATTTTACCAGGGGATGAGTGCATGCTAATCTATGTACTTTCGGGAAAAATCCAGCTCAACATGGTTACAGAGGAAGGTAGGCAAAGGTTGGTATATTTTTGCGGCAAAAATGGAGTCATGGATAGGATTTTTCAGCTGAATAATGATAATGCCTACGCGACTGCAATAGAAAAATGCAGAGTGTGTTTTTTTTCAAAGGAGCAGCTTTTAACAATTTTTCAAACTGACAGTGATTTATATTTTGAAATTATGAAAAATCTTTTTGCCAAAGGCATTTATTTTATGAAACAGACCGTTGAAATGGAATTATACAATCCTACGGTCAGAATTGTAAGACTTCTTTATGGTCTATGCATATCTAACGGAATACCAGTAGGGGATTCATATGAAGTCCGTCTTGAATTGTCTCAGAAACAAATTTCTGAAATATCAGGAGTCCATTTTGTTACAGTATCTAAAGTATTAGGATATTTAATAAAGCAAAAAATTATTGAGAAAAAAAAAGGCAAAATCATTATCCATGATTTAGATAGATTAAAAGAGTTAACATTTGAAAAACGTCTTTTTTAAAGATAGTAACATATAGATACAAATTTTTCTAAAACACTATATCTGCAATAAACAAACCCTCATGGATTTTTGTTCCTGAGGGTTTGTTTATTACAGATATCAAAAAATATAAATTTATTTATATTTTATTTATCGGATTTATAACTAATTACAGAAGGTGATGATACGAAAAATTTATTAATGCTTAGTTCATACTAAAATTCCTATCAAGTAAATCTTTAAAATTATATTAAAAGGGAGGTGAAGATAATGGGTACATTCTTAATTTTTATTGCCGGTGTGTTATTTTTAGCGGGGATTCTTTTTATTAAACCTCGCGCCAAAAGGGACTTAATGTGGAAAACAGTACTGAACTGGGCCTTATATGTTATTTGGTATGCCATCACGTGGATGGGGGTTTCCTTTGTTTACATTAACGCATCGGTCGGCCATGTTAAAGCAACAAGTACGGCTATATTCCTGTTCTTAGGGATATCAGTGGTGCTTGCTGTCGTTCAGGCACGGTTGCTAGGTTTTATCGGCGTGAAAAAAACGGGAAACGCAAGTTCACAACAAGCTTGATTGGGAGGGAAAAAATTGAGTAACGAACAAAAACAGCAGTTAAAGATAAACCGGAGAAATTTCCTGAAAGCCGGTGCTGCAGCTACTGCTATGGGAGTTGTTGGGGCGCTGACAGCACCTGCCAAGGTCGCCAGTGCGGCGGGCGAGACGTTTAAGTATACACCCGCACCCAAAGGTCAATGGTCCAAACTACATCCTGTTCATGATATGGGCAGCGTCTCACTTCGTTTTGTAGAACAAAACGACCAGTGGCTGGGAACTACTAAAATTGTCGGACCGATAAAGAGAACTAGCCAATACGACAGCGGGTTTGATCGTTGTGCTGAGGGAAAAGTCAGTGAAAGGGGACAATTGGGACTCTACAATCTTATACCCAAAGACCCCATGGCCATGGCGATAGTTATGAGCACCGCCCTACCGAAACCCCTCGTGGAAGGTCCTGTTGCTCCTGTGAAAACGGAAATCCCTGATCCAGAACAAATGTCGATGCATATCAAAGACCTGGCTTATTTTTTAAGAGCCGACGATGTGGGAATCGGCAAGATGCCGTCGTATGCTTACTATTCCGAAAAGGTAATATATGAACCGTTTCCCGGAAGAGAATTGTTAGAGTTGCCCAGGGAAAAGTGCGTCAAACCGATGACTGAACCGGACATGCCATATGCTATTGTGGTTATGGTCGATCAGAATTTGAAAACAACGCTCGCTTCCACAGGTTATGATGCCATCAGCCTCTCCCAATCTTTCCTGGGATATCATTCAACAGGAATGATTTCTGTTATCATCGCTCAATATATCAGAAATCTTGGTTATAACGCCCGGGCGCAATACGCTGTGGATTATAACGCAAATATGCCTCCGGTTATTATAGCGGCAGGATTGGGTGAATTATCACGCACAGGTGAGTGTACCATTCATCCCCGTTTGGGATTCCGCCATAAGGTGGCTGCTATTACAACAGATTTGCCGCTTGCTCCGGATAAACCCGTTGATTTTGGCCTTCTTGACTTTTGCCGTATCTGTAAAAAATGTGCCGACAATTGTCCTTCCGGCGCTATTTCACTCGATGATGATATGAAAGAAGTGAACGGTTACCTGCGTTGGACCACCAATGCAGACAAGTGTGCCGAATTCCGGGCAAGTAATGAAGAAGGTGCATCCTGCGGGAGATGCATGAAGGTCTGCCCGTGGAATTCGAAGGAAGATTCATGGTTCCACCAGGCGGGAACTTGGTTTGGAAGCCAGACTAAAACCTCTGCGTCGATGCTGAAAGCCATTGATGATATGTTTGGATATGGCACCGAGCAGATCGAGAAATATAAATGGTGGCTTGAGTGGCCGGAAAATTACAAACTGCCTCCCGTAAGCATTCTAATCGCGCCGCTGCCGTCTCATGGAGTTCTATAAACTTTAATTTTCCAAAGGTATCTCTGAAAAATTAATGAATGCAATAAAAAAGCTGTTGTACGACGAACGAAAAAGCTGGGCGTCAACAGCTTTTTTATATCGAGACTGAGTTAAGAATATGTGCAGAAGTTATTGATAGACAAACCCTCATGGATTTTTATTCATGAGGGTTCGTTTATTTCAGAAAAATGATCTGAATTATACTTTATGCAAACAAATTATACTTTTTTAGAATATGGTGGATCAAAATATGATAGAATTTTAATATGATGTGGATTCGGTGAAAATCTTGGTGAAGGGGGAAAAGTGGATGGAAGAAAACGAAAAATGTGGAGGGGCTATTCCGGATACATTTTTTGAAGTTGAAAGGTTGCAGGAATTTATTAATTTGGGGACTGTAAAGACTTATGCTAAAGGCAGTGCTGTCATGTGGCCGGGAGACAAATGTTCTTCACTCATCTATGTGGTCTCCGGAAGGCTAAGAGTAAATAAGCTACTCGATGACGGCAGGGAAAGGCTTGTTTACTTTACCGGAAAACATGGCTTAGTGGGCAAGTTATACGAGACCTGCAATGATAGTTATGCGATCGCGCTTGAAGACAGTAAGGTTTGTTTCTTCTCAAAAGAACAGCTTAAAAAAATTTTCAGCTTGAATGATGAAATCCCCTTCGACATCATAAGAAACTACTTATCAAAAACTTCTTATTACATGAAGCAAGCTGCAGAGATAGATTATTTCAATCCAGCAGTCAGGATCGTCAGGCTGTTTTATGAACTCTATATTGCCAATGGCGTAAAAACCGGTGATCATTATGAAATTAACATTCAATTATCTCTAGAGAATATTTCTGAAATAACGGGGACGCATTATGTCACCGCTTCCAAAGTAATAGGCTGGTTAAGAAAAAATAAAGTGATGGAAAAAAAGAGAAAAAAAATTATCATTTATGATGCAGAAAAACTGAAAATGATGACTCAGGGGACACATGTTTTTTAATCGTCTAAATCCTTAGCAATTATTTTGCTGTTATTTAACGTTCAATCGGATTGTTTTGGGAAATCATAATGTCCATTTCAAAGCACTCGCCCTCTTTTTTTCCGAGGGCGTTTTTAAATTGTTCTTGGAGCTTCGGGTCACCGAGGGTATATTTAAAATCTGCCATACATAATTCCGGGACAATTTGCCTCTCATAATGTGCATTTACTGAGACGATGATTTCGTCACCTATGGAAATAGGCTTATTTTTTTTTGCCCATCGGTAGGACATGTTAGAAATTGCTTCGGTTACAGCAGTGTCCAGATCAGCCTCTGAAAACATAGGTTCAGGTCTAATATTTAAGCCCTTATATTGCCCCAATTGAAATTGATGCATTTTTCAGAACCATCCTTTTTGTACGCGTTATCAGTACGCGTTATCATACCTATTGTAACAAACGGGATCTCTCATATTTTTAGCAGGAATTAAAATTCAGATATCTATATGAACGGATGTTGTAATCTATCAGAAAGACTTCACGAAGAATGAAAATAATCAAATTTAGCACTAGCTAAAGTTTTTGGGTATTCAGTTTGGTACTTTTAGTTTAGTGGTAGTGAATGTACGTACAAAAAACTACAAAATTTTATGGAGGTGGGTCTTTTGGGCGTATTCTTAGTTTTTATTGGCGGAATTGCTTTCTTAGCCGGTATTTTAGCGCTAAAACCATTTATGAAACGCGAAAATAAAATAATGACGGTCCTCAACTGGTCTCTTTATGTCATTTGGTACTTGATTACATGTACAGGCATCTCATTTGTTTTTCTGAATAGCCGTGTTGGTCACGTCAAAGCTACAAGTACGGGAATATTCTTATTCTTTGGTCTGTCCATTATCTTTGCGGTTATTCTGGCGAGGCTCCTGGGTTTCCTCGGGAAAAATGGATTAAGCCTAATGAAACAAATGAAGGAGGCAAAATAGTCATGTCAAAAAATCTTGCTGATGATAGAAACCAACAGCAGGGCCTTCAGATGAACCGTCGCAAGTTTCTGAAGGCCGGTGCAGCAGCGGCGGTTACCATGGGACTTATGGGCACGGTTGGCACGATGCCTGCTGTTGCTGCTGAGGCGGCTGTAGGTTCAAGCGTTACAGTAAATGGTGCGAGATCTAAGCTAAAGCCCACCGGACAATATGGCTCTGCTTCGGTCAAATTTGCTACATTTAATAATGAATGGCTTGGCACGACAAAGCTCGTTGGCGAGGTCAAAAATATCAGCGAAGCAGAGACAGGGTTTTCACGGGCCGGTCGTGGCTTATACGGAAAAGAGTCTCAAATTGGCAGGGGGTACTTTATTAGAAAAGATCCTGCCGGGGCAGCCGAACACGATACTTTAATGATCTTGGCAACAGAACCGGCAGTCCAAGGTAAAGTGTCCCCAGTCAAACTGAATATTCCTGATCCGGAGCAAATGTCCCAGAACATCAAGGACTTTGCGTACTTCCTGCGGGCCGACGAGGTAGGAATCGGTAAAATGCCGGATTTTGCCTGGTATTCTCATAAGGTCACGGATCAGCATGCTTTGGCAGTGAACGATCTTGAGAAAGCACTTACTCCTGTGACAGACAGATTACCGTACGTTATTACGGTCATGGTCGACCAAAACTTAGAGACAATGTTGGCCTCTACCGGGTATGATCAGATCAGCGGCGCCCAATCCTTTTTAGGATACCATACTACCGGTGTTATTGCTGTCGTCTTAGCCAATTATATTCGTAATCTTGGCTATAATGCCAGGGCACATCATGCCAGAAACTACAAGGCCGTTATGACACCGTGTCTTATTTCAGCCGGACTAGGTGAATTATCCAGAACAGGAGACTGCTCCATCCATCCGCGTTTAGGATTCCGCCACAAAGTAGCTGCGGTTACAACGGATTTGCCGTTGGCCCCGGACCAACCGATTGATTTTGGTCTGCAGGACTTTTGTAGGGTATGTAAAAAATGTGCGGACAATTGTCCCTCGGGTGCCATCACCCAGGATACAGAGCCGGTTGAGTATAACGGCTATTTGCGTTGGAACAGTAACATGGAAATATGTGCGAAATTCCGGACGACAAATAAAGAAGGCTCTTCCTGCGGCCGGTGCATGAAGGTATGCCCGTGGAATACAAAAGAGGAGTCTTGGTTCCATGCTGCCGGAGTATGGATCGGCAGCCATGGGCAAGCCTCATCCAAACTGCTTAAAGGCATGGATGATATGTTTGGCTATGGTACCGAACAAATTGATAAGTACAAGTGGTGGCTGGAGTGGCCGGAATTGTGGGCTACGCCTGAAAAGATGCCAGGCCTTGTAAAATACTAATCGCCGTATTTTAACCATCCAATAATCACCTAATAATATTCAATAAATAATTAACCGCGATATACCAAATCAAATTAAGGAGTGACGCTAACTACATATTTTAGTAGTTAGCATCACTCCTTTTTTCTTTGAATCAAAATATAACTAACCAATCAATGATCCTAATAAGCAATCTTAACAAACCTTCGTACATAAAGTTGTCGTGAATTAAATCATACAAAGAAATTTTATTATATAATATTTGTGCTATCTTTTCACTCTTAAAGACAATGAACTTATCAATTTAATATTTTAGCACAGACGATTCAAAATAATCTTAATGTATGTAAACAAATTAAAGATTTTTAGAGAATGGAGGGATGAAATATGGGGAAAATTGAATATTAATCTCTGGTAAAGAAAGTTGATAAGGGGGAAAAGAAGGGGATGGAAAACTTCGGAAAGTGTGGAGCAATTGTACCCGATACCTTTTATCCTGTTCCAAAATTACAGGACTATGTCCACTTGGGAACAGTAAAATCTTTTGCCAAGGGCAGTACCGTGGTTTTTCCGGGAGAAGAGCCACATGCAATCATTTATGTATTAAGCGGTAAGATAAGAGTTGACTTGGTTTTTGATGATGACCGGGAAAGATTAATGTATTTTGCCGGCATGCATACTTTTGTAGGGAGGTTATTTGAAACATATCATAATCTTCATATTATTGCGATGGAAGATAGCAAGGTCTGCTTATTAAATGAAGAGCAGCTTGCAAGAATTTTCCGTGAGGACCAACAAATTATTTTCGATGTGATAAGAAACTATCTTTCTAAAACATCTTATTACATGAGGCAAGTCGCCGAGATGGATTATTTTAATCCGGCAGTTCGAGTCATACGGCTGCTGTATGAACTTTGTAATTCGAAAGGTACAGCAGAGGCTAATTATTGTGAAGTAAATAATGACTTATCTTTAACGAGTATTTCAGAAATTACCGGGGCCCACTATGTAACCGTCTCCAAAGCATTAGGTTACTTAAAAAGACATCATATTTTGGAAAAAAAGAGGGAGAAAATATTTGTTTATGATATGGAAAAACTTAAAATGTTGACACATGAAACGCATATTTTTACCGGTCATGAAAGTAATCCTGTTTCATGATAACGATGATGATAAATTTAAAAAAATATCTTAAAAAGGATATAGATTTAATCCACGACATAAATTGAGCGATACTGATTTAATACAATGTACCTGTAACGATTTAATTTCCACTTGGAAAAGGGGAGGTGAAAAAGCTATGGGTACATTTTTAGTCTTTTTAGCGGGTCTGTTATTTCTTGCCGGTATTCTTTTTATTAAGCCTCGCGCCCAAAAGGAGCTGAGGTGGAAAACGATCCTTAACTGGAGCCTGTATGTTGTATGGTATGGGATAACCTGGATCGGGATTTCCTTTATTTTCATCAATGCCTCAGTCGGGCATGTCAAAGCAACAAGCACGGCAATATTCCTGTTCCTGGGGATATCGGTAGTGCTTGCAGTTGTCCTGGCCCGTTTACTCGGTTTCATTGGTGCTAAGAAAAAGGAAACTACATTACAAGCTTAACAGGGGGGTGATAAAAAAATGGAGAATAACGGTCAGAAAAAAGAGTTGCAAATCAACCGCAGAAATTTTCTAAAAGCAGGGGCTGCTGCAGCAGTAACGATGGGAATTATGGGCACAATAGGTACGAAAACTGCTGTTGCTGCTGAGGCTGCTGTTGGATCAAGCGCTGCCAGAAATGGAGCACAATCTAAATTAAAACCCAGTGGACAATATGGAGCAGCAAAAGTCAAATTAGCTCAATACAATAATGAATGGCTTGGCACCTCGAAGATCGTTGGTGAAATCAAAAATATAAGTGAAGCGGAAGCAGGATTTTCACAGGCTGGCCGCGGCTTATACGGCCCTGAAGCCCAACGAGGCAGGATGTATTTTGTTAGAAAGGCTCCAGAAGGAGCTGCTGAGAATGATACTTTAGTGATTTTGGCCACAGAGGCTGCAGTGCAAGGCAAAGTATCTCCTGTTAAACTGAGCATTCCTGATCCGGAACAAATGTCTCAAAACATCAAAGACTTTGCCTATTACCTGCGGGCCGATGAAGTTGGAATTGGCCGTATGCCGGAGTATGCTTGGTATTCGGATAAGATTACAAATCCAAAAGCGTTGGCAATGAATGATGTTGCCAATGCAGTTACGCCGGTAACGGACAGACTTCCTTACGTCATCGTCGTTGCGATTGACCAACATCTGGAGACGATGCTAGCGTCTACAGGGTATGATTCAATCAGTATTGCGCAATCGTTTAGGGGTTACCATGCTACCGGTGTCGTTGCTGTCACACTTGCTAACTACATTCGTAGCCTTGGCTACAATGCCCGGGCTCATCACGCCCGCAATTATAAAGCAGTTATGACTCCTTGCGTCATTGCCGCCGGTCTTGGCGAATTCTCCAGAACGGGCGACTGCGCTATTCATCCACGCTTAGGATTCCGTCATAAAGTTGCCGCTGTTACGACGGATTTGCCGCTGCTTCCCGATCAACCCATTGATTTTGGTCTGCAAGACTTTTGCAAGGTATGCAAAAAGTGTGCGGACAATTGTCCGGCCGGCGCCATTACCCAGGATGCCGATCCTATTGAGTATAACGGTTATCTGCGCTGGAACAGTGACTTTAAAAAATGTACCATATTCCGTACAACGAATGAAGAAGGCGCTTCCTGCGGCCGCTGTATGAAGGTTTGTCCCTGGAACACGAAAGAGGCATCCTGGTTCCATGATGCTGGGGTATGGATCGGTAGTTCTGGAGAAACTTTATCTACGTTGCTCAAGTCCATGGATGATATGTTCGGGTACGGTACTGAGCAAGTTGAAAAGTACAAGTGGTGGCTGGAGTGGCCGGAACTTTGGCCTACCCCTGAAGTACTGCCAGGCCTTCAAAAATACTAATCTATGGCCCTGGCATTCTGACGCATTAATGATGGCCAATAAATAATAAACATTAATAAAGAGCAGATTAACTATGGAGTATTGCTAAACTACTAATTTAAGTAGCTTAGGATACTCCTTTTATTATGGTTACGTTAGTTTTATCAGTTGTCCCATTACTCTGCATTTTAACAGGGATATAGTTTTAAAACTTTAATATATGCAAATAAAATTGAAATTTTTTATAAATATTGGGCAATATTGAGGTGTGTATTGATTTTTAAACCGTAAAAAATGTTATCACGGTTTAAACAATTGATCCTTCTTACTATTGTATAGTAAACACATAAGATTAGTTTGAACATTTTCAATTTTACTCATATATTTGTTGACCTTTGAATTAATATTAAATGCAACACTTCTAGAAACCTTTTATATCAGTGCATGATACTACCGCGTTCAATAAGTTGAAAGATGTTTAAAATGACGTGCGGATGTGGTATTATTTTTTGAGCCATAGATGAAACCTCCGTATGTCATTTGATTAGACACCAAGATTGTACTCGGTTTCATGTTATGGTTTTATTGTTTTATGTGTTGTATTTGATTCTACAATCAATCATAAATTTGTTAACGGATCAGGATATAAATAAATTCAATAGTTGTAATAAAATAATTAAGAAAGGAGAAATGGAAACATGAAGTCAGATCTGAATCAAAGAATACCAGATACGTAATGATAATTAGAGAAATATTTATTATTTTTTATGGAATTGTTATCATTTTAGCTATTAAACAAAACAATTTGTTAATTGCCACAAGAACTTATACATTTATTATGATTCTGACCTCTTTTTGGAAAGTGAAAATATTTAATCAATCCTAAAAATGGGGTGTAAAAATGAATCCTTCAACGACACGCAAGAAAATGCAAGGGAAAAATGGCGGGAGCAGTATTGAAGAAATCAAATTTGAAATGATTATTCCCGATTCTTTGTATCCCGTCGAAAGATTATACGCGTACATTGAATTGGGGACCAGAAAAACTTTTAAAAAAGGCAGTGCCGTCCTTATACCGGGAGAAGAACCCAAGGCTCTCATTTATATTCTATCGGGTAGAATAAGAGTTAATTTGGTAGTTGATGATGGAAGGGAAAGGTTTATTTATACTGCCGGTAAATACAATATGATGGGCAGATTATTTGAAGCTTATAATCAGTATTATATTGTTGCGCTCGAGAAAACAGAGATTTGTTATTTTACAAAACAGCAGTTGGAACTAATTTTTCAAAAAGATCAGGAAGTTTTTTTTGATATTATAAAAAACTATCATGCTAAAATTTCTTATTACATGCGGCAAATGGCTGAAATGGATTTATATAATCCCACGATCAGGGTGGTAAGGTTATTATATAAACTGTGTATGACGAAAGGTGTTGCCGTAGGAGATTCATTTGAAATACAAATCGACCTTTCTCTGAAAAGGATCTCAGAAATCACAGGTGCACATTATGTTACAGTCTCGAAGGTATTGGGCGGGCTGAAAAAAAAGAATATCATCGAAAAGAATAAGAATACAATCATCATTCATGATCTGAAAGGATTAAAACGCCTGACGCAAGAAACGCACATTTTTAGTAATCAAGGCAGAAGCTTGGATAACGATTTGTTCTCTTTGTAAAAAATAATAAAAATGTTAAAGTCGTGATAAAACTTTGAGCTTGAAATTTTAAATATAATGTATCCATAAAGGTTATTTTTACCGGCAAGGAGGTGAGAAAGTTATGGGTACATTTTTAATTTTTCTGGCGGGCATTTTATTTTTAGCCGGCGGACTCTTTTTGAAAACCCGTGCCAAGCATGAACTGAAGTGGAGAACAATTTTAAACTGGACTTTATACGTTGTGTGGTATGCAATAACCTGGATTGGAATTTCTTTTATCTACATCAATGCCTCGGTCGGACATGTTAAGGCAACGAGTACAGCAATCTTCTTGTTTGGAGGAATCTCTGTTGTATTGGCTGTTGTTCTGGCCCGTCTATTAGGTTATATCGGTATCAAAAAGAAGAGCAATCAAACGATGCAGGCTTAATGGTAAAAATTCAGTAAAGAAGGTGTAAAGATTCAAGATGGAAGATAAAAAGATAAACTTTAGTCGACGTGGATTCCTTAAAGCTGGCGTGGCGGCGGCAGCGGCAGGAGTGATGGGTGCAATCAATCCGAATGTCCTGAAAGCTGAAAATGCTTCGTTGGTTTCGTTGGATTATGCATCACCCGCGAGCGGGAACTGGTCCAAACTCGTGCCTAAAATGAATTACGGTGGAGCTTCCGTGCGTTATGCGGAGCATAACGACCAATGGTTGGGCACATCACAGATTGTAGGCGAAGTACAAAATATAAGTGAGTACGATAATGGTTTTACCATGGCGATCCGCGGAGAACTGGGCGAAATACCGCGTTGGAACTATGTGACCCAGGGCAAACGCGATCCAATGGCTTCCGGCTTGGGTTTTGCCATAAGTTTTTTAAGTACAGACAAAGCCGTGGAAGGTCCTGCCCCGCCGAGGGCGGAAAAACTGCCTGTACCTGATCCTGAAATCATGTCCAAGCATATCAAAGACACATGTTATTACTTGCGGGCTGACGAAGTTGGTATCGGCAAAATGCCGGCTTATGCATATTATTCTCATAGAATCTCGCCGACACATGGGGACTATGCTACCGGCAAAATTGATCCCAATCTTCTCATGGAGGAAATACCTGTTACGGAGCGGCTGCCGTATGTTATCTGTGTCGCTGTGGAGCAGCATCTTGAGACGTGGTTGGCCTCCACCGGTTATGACGGCATCGCCAAAAGCCAATCCTACCGTGCCTATCACGCAACAGCCAACATTACCGTTATGCTGGCGCAGTATATTCGTTCGCTTGGTTACCGGGCCCGTGCTCATCACTTTGCCAATTATGCTTCAGTGATGGGACCGATCCTGATTGCGTGCGGTATGGGAGAACTGACACGCACCGGTGACTGCGTTGCTCATCCGCGTATGGGTTTCCGCAATAAGGTTGCGGCTGTTACTACGGATCTCCCGCTTGTCCCGGATAAACCAATCGATTTTGGAATGCTTGATTTTTGCCGGGTTTGTAGGAAATGCTCAGAGAATTGTCCGGGTGAAGCAATTTCGTTTGATGAAGAACCCGTAAAATACAACGGCTACCTGCGCTGGAACAGCGATTTTAGGAAATGTGCGGCTTTCCGTACAGGCAATCAGGAGGGATTCAGTTGCGGACGCTGCGTCAAGGTCTGTCCTTGGAGCTCTAAAGAAGATTCCTGGTTCCATGAGGCCGGTGTCTGGATCGGAAGCAAAGGAAAACAATCAGCATCTCTTCTCAAACAGATCGACGATATGTTTGGATACGGTACTGAAGAAATCACGAAATACAAATGGTGGCTGGAGTGGCCTGAACTATTTCCTATGCCGGCCGGATATCCACCGGTAAAAAAATGATTTGTTTTATTCATCACTGATGGAGAATCAGATCATATGATTTGAATAATTATTATGAAATAATATTCGGTAAAATACGGTGTGCCTTTAGGTACGCCGTATTTTATTAACAACACGAAAAGCGCCTGTACATATTAAGCGTAAAATAAATCCACGAAGTTGCAATCTTCGATAAATTAGGGTAAGGGGTTAAAGAAAAAGAACCCAAGCAGCAATTTTTTTGGTAAACCGCCACGGTTTTCTGAGAACCGGGGCAGCAGTTGCTGCTATGGGTGTTATGGGTACAATTGCAACGCCATCAAAAATGGTGAATTGCAACTATTAAATATTATAATACGATTAATTCAATAAAAGTTTAGCAGGAATTAATTAAATGAAAATATTTATTTAACTTAGAAAATGCACATTTATTTGTGTCATCGCTTTTTATAAATTTACCGGACTTATACTACTAAACTCCAATAACAATATTGAAAGATAAAGTTGGAAGCGTTCATCAGCGTTGTCCAAAGTGACGCCCGTAAGCTGCTTTATTTTATTAATTCTATAAAATAATGTATTGCGATGAACGCACAAAGTTTTAGCGGCATCATTCGGAGAATGTGTATAGTATAAATAATATTTTAGTGTTTCTAGAAAAGGCGTCCCGTTATCCCTTTCTTCTTTTGCCAGCTGAATAACAGCTGGGTGACAAAAATCGGTAATATCGCTTTGAGATCTTATTAATTCAGTAAGAAAATAGAGTGTACAACTTTCATAAAGACATATGTTTATATTAGGCGGTATAGGTTGTTTGAAAGAAGCATGGGTAATAACACGGCAGAAGAGATTATTGATAAATTTAATATTAAAGAATTGGTTGAGTTTGAGCGATACTGCAGGGATCAGAAACTATGGGATGAAATGGAAAAATGTTTTCATCCTGATTCTTCTGTCAATATATCATGGTTCAGTGGAACGGGACATGAATTTATTGAAGCGTCCAAGAAAATGCAGTCCAATGCGAAGCATAAAATTAATGACACCTTGATTTGGTTGAACAAATACAGGGCAGTTGTCGAGATGATGGCAACTATTCATATATTTGGAGAACTCGACGGGTTTCCGGTAGATCTTATGTCATATTCAAGGCTGCATTTTAGAGTGGAAAAAAGAGAAGGTATTTGGCGAATCTCTTCTTTTGACTGTATTTGCGAAAAAGATTTATTAGTCCCTGTTTATCCGAATAATCAAATTGTCATCCAGGAGGAGCAATTAAGAAAATACCGGCCGAGTTATGCCAGCCTTTCTTATATGCTTGCCAAGGAGGGATACGATATCGATATCAATCTTGCGGGAGAGGATAAACCTGAAACAATTAAAAAATTATATGAAACAAGCACAAAATGGCTGGAAATATAGTTAGAAAGGTTGGTCAAAATCAAAAAATATGAAAGGGAGAGATTTTGCGATGAGAGATTACCAGATATTGACCCAGGCGATGGGGATCTTAATGAAGAACAGGTGCTAGGGATCTTAAATGAATTTGTGGCAACCAACCCCAGTAACAATGAAGCCGGAAAGGTCCTAAATGCTTGCCAACAGGGAATGGCGATAGTTGGAGATCTTTTCGAAAAGGGTGAGTATTTTGTTGGCGATCTGATTTTCGCCGGGGAATTGCTTACAGCTGCAATTGAAACGCTTAAGCCCTTTCTGGGTGGAGAAAATACTGAAAAAGTCGGAAGAATTCTCCTCGCTACGGTTCAAGGTGACTTGCACGATATCGGCAAAAATATTTTCAAGAGCATGTCGGAGGCAGCCGGCTTCGAAGTCATTGACCTCGGGATCGACGTATCTGCCAATACTATTGTAGAAAAAGTAAAAGAGACAAAGCCTCAAATAGTAGGTATGAGCGGCGTTTTGACCATTGCTTTGGATTCTATGAAAAGTACCGCAGCAGCTATTAAGGATGCGGGGTTACGGGAGCAAGTGAAGGTGATCATTGGCGGGAATCCTGTTACGGCGGAAGCTTGCAAACAGATTGGTGCAGATGCATTTACCACGAATGCTGCAGAAGGCGTAACAATATGTCAAAAATGGGTAAATTAAGGCTAAAATATTGTTTATTACAAACGGCAGGTGAATTAAAAAAAATAATCATGTGAAGAAAGGTGAGATTATGGACAGCAAACAACTGTTTAACGAAAGGATTCAGATATTTGATGATGCCGTACGCATGAAAAAACGCCCATCCAGAGTACCCTTTGTTACCAATGACTGTCTGTGGCGTTATCATGACTTAGGTATGAAATTGAGTGAGGCTTTGTTAAGTACGCAGGGTGTAGAAGATGCAGTTATTAACTTTCAAAAAAGGTATCAATTTGACTTGCTATTGGACATCGGAGACAGAAACCCATTGCAAATGACAAGAAGTCTGGGTAATTATGAATATCTCATCAATGACGAAAATAACACGATGATGTTAAAAGAACAATGCTTTTTCCTAGAAGAGGATTATGACAAGTTTATTAATAATCCTGTTAAGACCTTGTGGGAAGACATCATGCCGAGAAAGTATTCTTTATTTACGAAGGATATGCCGCTAGAGACTTTGCAGAATACTCTGGGCAAATTTTTGGAATACGCCCAAGCCATGGAGAAAACAACGATAAGGCTTATTGATGAGTGCGGAGTCCCGCCCATCTTAGATGTGCAAAATGGCGCAAGAATATACCCTGCTTTTGAATGTTTATATAATTTCTTAAGGGGTATGAAGGGACTTTCCAGAGACCTTAGGGTTCACCCCGAAAAAGTAAAGGCATTTTGCGATACGTATCATGAGTTTTTTGTCAAAAATGAGATCAATAAAATCAAAAAGGTGGATTCCCCAACGAGTTTTTACAGCATTCGCCATCTTATTAAGCCAGAATATGGTTAACCCCAAACAGTTTGGGACTTATTACTGGCGATACTTTAAAGAAATTGTGGATAAGGTCGTCGAAACCGGCAATACAATGTTTATACTTAGTGAAGGAACAACAAAGCATATAACGGAATACTTGCAGGAACTTCCCAAAGGACATTTTTGTTTCTACGTTGAATCGGATGACATATTCGAAGCCAGAAAGAGATTCCCGAACTTATGCTTATGGGGTGGAATACCTCTGGATTTAATTAGCAAGGGAACAAAGCAGCAATGTATTGATTATGTAAAAAAGGTTATTGATGAAGTTGGGACAGATGGGGGTCTTATTCTCAGCACAAACAAGTTTACAACAGTACCGCAGGATTGCAACAGGGAAAATTTATTAGCTGTCAGTGAATTTGTCAGGAATTACAAATAATAATTATTTTATACAAATAAGGAGGAATAGATAATGGGAGAAAAAATTGATTACACAAAATATCCAGATGGGCATGAGGCCTTAAAGTCCATGTTGGACTTTCTTCCTTCTGAGGAAGCTAAAGCAGGGTTGCTAATCGGTTTCACTGTATTCATGTCTCTCATGTAAATACATCATGGCCTAAGTGACTGCAGCAAATTGCCGCAGGAGGAGAAAATGTTGTTGTGTAGTCCAGACTACTAAGTTTTGTTTGGATTAACGGATAAAATAATATGAAGGTACCTGTTCTGGAGATGAAAATAAAGCAGTAGCTGGGTCTACTGCTTTATTCTCGATGTAGTTAAATCTGTTTGCATTTTTATCTTAGATTTAATAAAGTCAAATTTCGGTATTCGTATTAAGTTAAAGTATCTGGGCTACTTTCATGATATTTTCAGCGGATAATGCCAATTCGGACATGGACGCTGTGATTTGCTCAGAAGCAGCAGCTTGGCTTTCGCCTAATCCGGAGGCCTGAATTACTTGACTAATTAACTTAGTGGATTCGTCTTTAATAGAAGAAACAATTTCTTTTATATCTTTGATTGAAGAAGCACTGTTGGTAGCCATCTTCCTTATTTCTTCCGCGACAACGGCAAATCCGCGTCCTTGTTCGCCTGCCCGGGCAGCTTCAATAGCGGCATTAATGCCTAAGAGGTTGGAGTTGGCTGCTAGATCATTAATAAACTTGAGGATCTCATCGGTTTTTTTGATTTCTTCCAAAACTCTTTCGCCCCTGGATTTTATTCCTTCCAATTCCTGGGCCAGTTTCATGGCAGCGGCAGACAATTCCTCGGTTGTTGCTGTGACCTCTTGTGAAGAGGCGGACAAAGATTGTGCTGTGTCGGTAAGTAAATTCTGGGTTTCCAGATTAAAGGCCAGGCCGATGCCTCCGATTATTTTACCGTTATCATCTTTGACCGGAAAGGAAAAGCCTTTAAAGGAAAAACCAAATACTTCCGCAGGGACTGTCATAACAGTATGCTGACCAGTGCGTACCGCTTCAGCAAGGGCATCACCCGGAGGAAGCGGCATTCCTATGACGTTGAAAGGCATCCTTGTTTTTTCACTTTCGACACTGTTAAGATACTTTTCGGTATCAGAGAGGGCAATCATGTTATCCAGAGGTATCATTTTGTGAAAGTAAGGGAGTGCTCTATTGAGACATTCCAGAATATCAGCTCCATTACCGGCCTCAGGATTATAAGGGTTTTCTTGATTTGCATTTTCCATAATAAATCCTCCCTTTGGAAAAATAAAAATATAAGAAATAATGAACGGAAATAATAAATAACCACTCTTATCGAGTGGTTATCACATAGAAGTCTATCATGTTATAATGGCAGGCCATTTAGCACATGCTAAATAAATCCAGGCCATTTAGTTTCTACTAAAAAAATATATAGAAAAAAAATATAATATTATAACCAAGCTTTGTGAATTGTTTGAACTGCAAAGCAAATCAAAGATGGTCTTCTGCCTTTTCTCACCATCTTCTGTAAGGTAAGGAAGTGATGTAGGGAATAAAAAGTATAAGAAGATAAGTATCTTTTTGTAAACTAAGTATTTTTACCTGTGAGAAAGTTGTCAGTAAAAATTCAAGGGGAGAATGTAAGTATGGAAAAAACAAATAGTTATTACATCTTACCGAATAATTTTTATCCCATCAAAAAGCTGCAAAATTACATTCATATGGGAGTTGTTCGAAATTATTCCAAAGGACAATCCGTTGTTTTGCCTGGAGAATTAATATACAAGATCGTTTATGTGCTTTCAGGAAGATTGAGCATAAACTTTCTAAATGAAGACGGAAGGCAAAAATTAATGTACTATGCTGATCCTCATACCTATGCCGATAGATTATTTCCATTTGACGATTGTTATGTTCATGTTATTGCAGAAGAAAATAGCACAGTCTGTTTTTTCTCTAAAGAAGAACTTTTTGAAATCTTCCAGCAGGACAAAGAAGTGCTTTTTGATTTCATCACAAACTATTCATCAAAATGTGGCTATTTTATGCGGGAAGCCAAGGAGATGGTGCTTTATAATCCATCTGTCCGGGTCTTGCGCTTACTTTACGAGCTTTGTCTTACCCAAGGGAAGTCGGTGGATAATGTCTATCAAATAGACATTAAACTATCTCAAAAGGCTATTTCTGAAATAACAGGTGTACACTTTGTGACTATAAGCAAAATATTCGGATTTCTAAAAAAAGAAAACATTTTGTATAAAACAACAAATAAGATCATGGTTATTGACTTGGAACGGCTTAAAGAATTAGTTAATGAGTGGATGGAACTTTGATACAAATTTCCCATTTGATTCTTTTTATCAATTAGTATAATACAAAATACACATAAAAAAGTTAATGGGTGTTAATTTGAAACCAGTTAAAATAAAAATATAAAATTTTTTGCCTAATAAATAATACTTTTATGTGAGACTAAAACTTTAAATTTAAATTATGCTTAAAATAAATTATGGAGATGTAACTTCTAAAAGAAATTAGGGTAAGGAGGTGAAAAGAATAATGAGTACATTTTTAATCTTTTTGGCAGGGATTCTTTTCTTGGCCGGTGTCCTTTTTATCAAACCGCGTGCGAAGCAGGATAAGACTTGGAAGACCGTGATTATTTGGACCTTATATGTAATTTTCTTTGTTATCGCTTGTATGGGAGTTTCCTTTGTTTACATCAATGCCAGTGTAGGGCATGTCAAAGCATCAAGCACGGCTATCTTCCTGTTTGGGGGGATTTCGCTGATTTTGGCTGTAGTTTTAGCCCGTATCTTAGGATTTATCGGTACAAAGAAAAAGGCCGAGTCATTACAGGCTTAGAGGAGGAAAGTTAATGTCCGAAATTTCAGGAAATAAAGAGAAAGAATCCAAGCAGCAATTTTCGGTAAGCCGCCGCGGTTTTCTGAGAACCGGGGCAGCAGTTGCCGCTATGGGTGTTATGGGTGCAATTGCGGCTCCATCAAAGATGGCGAACGCAACTGTTAATACGTTGGGTTATGAGGCAGCAGGCAAGGGTAAATGGTCAAAATTAAAGCCGAAGATGAGTTACGGAGGAGCCTCGGTCAGTTTTGTGGAGCATAACGACCAGTGGCTTGGGACCAGCAAGCTTCTCGGGCCTGTTCAAAGGACCGATGAACAGGACGGCGGATTCTGCCTGGCCATCAGAGGTATTTTGGGTGAAAAAGCAAGATATGGGTACTTCCAGCAAGCCCCAAGATATCCACTGGGAACCGGGTTCTTAAACCCTCTTGGGGCAATCAGCGGGGATAATATGGTGGATGGACCCCTCAGCCCTGAGAAACTGCCGATTCCGGATCCGGAACAAATGTCTCAGCATATCAAAGACCTTGCTTATTATCTGAGAGCTGACGAAGTAGGGATTGGCAAAATGCCTTCCTATGCTTATTATGCAAGTACAATGGCACCACCGCAAGGAGCGTATGCTTCGGGCGCAGTTCCCCCTGATGCCCCGATCTCAAAAGCTCCTGTGACGGGTAACCTGCCAAATGTTATTGTTGTTGCGGTAGAGCAGCATTTGGAAACCTACTTGGCAACGACCGGATATGATGGAATCTCCGTATCGCAATCGTTCCGTTGCTATCATGCTACAGCCAATATTTCTGTCATTATGGCGCAATACATTCGGAATTTAGGCTATAATGCGAGAGCCCAACATTTTGGCAACTATGAAGCCGTAATGGGTCCGTGCCTGATTGCTGCCGGAATGGGTGAACTTACCCGCACGGGAGACTGTGTTGCTCATCCAAGATTTGGATTCCGCACGAAAGTAGCAGCTGTGACCACCGATTTACCGTTAGCCCCGGATAAGCCGATTGATTTTGGGATGTTGGATTTCTGCAGGGTTTGCAAAAAATGTGCAGATGAATGTCCTTCTAAAGCGATCACCTTCGACGTAGATCCAGTGGAACATAACGGCTATCTGCGTTGGAATACGGATGCAAAAATATGTACAGCTTTCAGGGCCAGTAATGAAGAAGGCGTCAACTGCGGCAGATGTATTAAAGTGTGTCCCTGGAATTCCAAAGAGGATTCCTGGTTCCACGAAGCAGGCATCTGGATTGGCAGCAAAGGGCAAGGTGCTGCAAAATTTCTTAAAGGCATCGATGATATGTTTGGCTACGGAACTGAAATTATTGAAGATTATAAATGGTGGCTTGAGTGGCCTGAGCTCTATAAAATCAAGATGCCAAGCTAAAGGTACAGTCAAAACGCCTAATGTAGTCAAAAACCTAATGTACAATTTCATGCGGCGCACCGTCTAAGTGCGCCGCATTTTTATGTCCTAAATTGTATTTCGATTCAGAAATAATGAAGAAAAGAAAAATTAAAATAAAATATTAGCAATGATAACGTTGGTTTTTTTATATCATGCTAAGATTACTCCATAAAGCTTCATTTGAAAACGGTATAACATAGGTTGTATCGGATTCCAGGAGAAGTGTTTTGGAAACAGAGGAGGTGAAAAGAACATGGGAACATTTTTGGTATTTCTGGCGGGTATTTTATTTTTAGGCGGCATCATATTTATCAAACCACGGGCTATGCAAGATGTAAAATGGAAAACAATTGTTAATTGGGTTTTGTACGTTTTATGGTTTGCAATTACTGGCACCGGGATTTCTTTCATCTATATTAATTCAAGCGTCGGACATGTAAAAGCAACGAGTACTGCCATTTTCCTTTTCTTAGGTTTATCGATTGTTCTGGCAATTGTGCTGGCAAGATTCTTAGGTTTTATCGGAAAAAAACGCAATCAGCAAAATACAAATATAGAAGCATAGAGGTGAAATGCAATGTTTAGATCTTCGGATCACGAAGATAGTAAAAAGGGGTTCCAGATGGACCGCCGCAAGTTTCTGAAAGCCGGGGTTGCTTCAGCTCTTACCGCCGGAATGGTCGGTGCGATGAACGTTTTGCCGGCTGAAGCCGCTGAAGCTGTGAAGAACACAGCCGGTCCCCAAACCGGAGCCAAATCCAAACTTCATCCTGTTGTAGATTATGGCGGCTCAAGTGTCAGTTTTGTTGAGCATAATGACCAGTGGCTGGGGACAACCAAAATTGTAGGCACGATCAAACCGTATCACGAAGCGGAACAGGGCTTTTATATGGCCAATCGTGGAAAATATTCTCCGGAGGCGCAGCAAGGATTTTATCATTATAAGTTTGTCATGAAACATCCATTTGGTGCTGCCATTGCCCAGTTTGCAATGTCGCTTATGGCCCCTCAAATGGTGAGCGGACAACCGTCTCCGCAGAAACTTCCGATTCCCGACCCGGAACAAATGTCACAGCATATTAAAGATGCTGCCTATTTTTTGCGCGCTGACGAAGTGGGAATCGGCAAAATGCCGGAGTATGCTTATTATACCCATAAGGCTCCCAGTCAGGATGATCTGCTGAAAGACGACCTGTCAAAGTCAATTCCTGTGACGGAACGTCTCCCTTATGTTATTGTGGTTATGATTGACCAGCATTTAGAGACCATGCTGGCTTCTACGGGCTATGACGGCATCAGTGCTTCCCAGTCCATGCGTTCTTACCATACGACCGGCGTAGTTGCGGTTATTCTGGCCAATTATATTCGTGGCCTGGGCTATAACGCTAGGGCTCATCACTTCACCAACTATGCTTCAGTCATGCCTCCTCTTATCATGGCTGCAGGGATGGGTGAACTATCCAGGACAGGTGACTGTACGGTTCATCCCCGGTTAGGATTCCGCCACAAAGTTGCGGCTGTGACCACAGACTTACCTTTGGTTCCGGATAAACCGATTGATTTTGGTTTGCTTGATTTCTGCCGCGTCTGTGCAAAATGCGCGGATAATTGCCCGTCAGGTGCCATTACCCAAGACCGGGATTTGGTTGAATACAACGGATATATGCGCTGGAACAGTGATTTTAAAAAATGCACGGAATTCCGTGTAACGAATAAAGAAGGTTCTTCCTGCGGCAGGTGTATGAAGGTATGCCCCTGGAATTCCAAGGAAAAATCCTGGTTCCATACTGCAGGCACTTGGATTGGCAGCAAAGGAGAAGCTTCTGCCAGTCTTCTTAAGAAAATTGATGATATGTTTGGCTATGGCGAAGAACAGATTGAAAGATATAAATGGTGGTTGGAATGGCCGGAACGGTATGATGTATCGGCACTCAAGCACTAAGACAGTAACAATCAATATAATTAGTAATTTTAAAAGCGGTGAGATTTTATACTCATCGCTTTTAAAATCTATTGCGGCTTACCCCGGGGTACGCTGCAATAGATTTTTATTATGCCATTAAAATGTACTTTCTAAAAAGATTTTGTCTACAGTGTGAATGGCTTCTAACAAAACAGCGGTTAATATTCGTTAATCTGACGAAATATTAGCCGCTGTTAATACATACTAAATTAATATTTTTCACCAACCTGGTATGATTGACTCAGATAGCACCTTGGAAATCGGTAAGGTTACGATAGACTGAACCGCGTTTCCAAAAAGTATTTTGCGTAGGGGGAGGTGAAAAAAATGGGAACATTCTTGGTATTTCTAGCCGGAATTCTGTTCTTAGCCGGAATTATTTTTATAAAGCCGCGAGCTAAGCAGGAGCTGAGATGGAAAACTGTTCTTAACTGGGTATTATACGTCTTGTGGTATTCGATCACAGCAATAGGGGTTTCATTCATTTATATTAACTCAATCGTAGGACACGTGAAGGCCACAAGTACAGCAATCTTTCTGTTTATCGGATTATCGATCGTTCTAGCCATCGTATTAGCCAGACTTTTAGGATTCTTAGGAAAAAAACGCGAAAATATCAATTCAAGCGCAAAGGCGTAAAGAGGTGAAAAAAAGATGTTTAGATCTTCAGAACAAGAAGGAAGCCAACAGAATCAGCGGTTTAAGATGGACCGCCGCAAGTTTCTGAAGGCAGGGGCTGCTTCTGCGCTGGCAGCAGGGATTGTTGGCGCAATCGGAGTTTTGCCGGCAGAAGCAGCTGAAGCTATGGCAAGCCAGACAGGCCCCCAGAACGGAGCCAAATCCAAGCTACATCCCAATATGGATTATGGCGGTGCCAGTGTCCGATTTGTCGAGCATAACGACCAATGGCTTGGAACTTCAAAGCTAGTTGGTCCTATTAAAAAGAGCCATGAAGCAGACTCGGGATTCTTTTATGCGATGCGTGGTAAACTTACAGCAGAAGCTCAAACAACGTCGTACAACTATCAATTCGTCTTTAAGCATCCGTTTAACGCAGCTATTGCCGGGTTCGCCGTCAATCTTGCTCCTGAACCCATGGTGAGCGGACAGCCGGCCCCTGAAAAGTTACCGATTCCAGATCCCGAACAAATGTCCCAACACATTAAGGATTGCGCCTATTTTTTGCGGGCGGATGAAGTAGGAATCGGCAAGATGCCCCCGTATGCTTATTATACCTATAAAACGCCTAGTCTGGAAGATTTGCTTAGGGATGATCTATCTAAATCGACACCGGTCACGGAGAATCTACCCTATGTTATTGTCGTCATGGTTGACCAGCATTTGGAAACAATGCTGGCTTCGACCGGATATGATGGTATTAGCGCTGCCCAATCCATGCGTTCATATCATTCAACTGGTGTTATTTCCTGTATTTTAGCCAGTTATATTCGTAACCTGGGTTATAATGCCAGAGCACAGCATTTCACCAACTACGAAGCGGTTATGGGTCCCTGCATTATAGCTGCAGGACTGGGTGAATTAACGAGAACAGGTGACTGCACTGCACATCCGCGTCTTGGATTCCGCCACAAAGTAGCAGCTGTGACCACCGATTTGCCCCTTCTCCCTGACAAACCGATTGATTTCGGCATGCTTGATTTTTGCAGTGTCTGTGGCAAATGCGCAGATAATTGCCCTTCCGGTGCAATTACAAAGGATAAGGACCCAGTAGAATTTAATGGTTACTTGCGTTGGAACAGTGATTCTAAAAAATGCACAATATTCCGGGCAACAAACAAAGAAGGCTCTTCCTGCGGCAGGTGTATGAAGGTATGTCCTTGGGACTCTAAGGAACAATCCTGGTTCCACGAAGCAGGTACTTGGATCGGCAGCCATGGCCAGAGCTCATCCAGATTGCTTAAACAAATCGACGATATGTTTGGCTATGGCACAGAAGAGATCGAGAAATATAAATGGTGGCTGGAGTGGCCTGAAAGATATGATGTATTAGCTACCAAGCATTAAGCTGTTCAGTTTTTCATCAGGCATATACCAGGCATATCTTTAAGCGGCGGAGTTTTTCTCTTGCCGCTTAAAGGTGTTCAAAAAACGGATGCTATTCCTTAAATTAGGCTAAAAATTATTGTAAATGTATATATTAATGATTTAATGTTATCATAGGTCATGTAAAATTAATTTTAGCATTTGCAAATTTTTTTAAATTGTTATCCAAATTGGTTCATACGATAAATCGCT
The DNA here is from genome assembly GCA_009910795.1 of Dehalobacter sp. CP. Next base: position 50,496 of record VMEE01000019.1, read on the forward strand.
TGACGATCTGACTCATCTGCTGTTAGGGGAGGGAAAATCGATGGATGATAGCACAAAAAGACAGATTCCAGGAACAATCATTCCTGAATCGTTTAATCGTGTTGAAAGATTGGAAAAATATGTACATCTCGGATGTACGCGTCCATTTTACAAAGGAAGCGTCGTACTTTCTCAGGGCAGTGAAACCAATAATGTAATGTATGTGCAGTCGGGATGTCTTGCCGTAAGCATGGGGACTGATGATGGTCATAATAAATTTTTGTTCCAGATCGGCGAGCAATCCATTGGGATGACAACCTTTTTAAGTGAGAATCATGAACTACAGATCGTTGCGGTCAAAGACAGTGTTATTTGTTTTTTTACCATTGAAGAGGTTTTGAAAATATGTCACGAAGATGAACAACTGATTGTCGATATCATTCAAAATCTTAGTTCAAAAGTATATTATTTTATGACACAATCAAGAGATTTAAATTTTTCCCGTCCCGCGAGTAGGGTGTTTCGCTTCCTGTATAACCTATGTCTTCATGATGGAAAACAAATTGAAGACTATTACATCATTCATTCAAATCTGACACAAAAAGCGATCGGCGAAATCACCGGCACCCATTATGTCACGGTTAGCAAATTATTGACGATCCTTGAAAAGCAGAAAGTATTGAGAAAAACCAAGGATGCAATTTATGTTTATAACCTAGAAAAACTAAAAAATATGATTAATGAAGTTCTTGAATATTAGAAAAATCAATTATCACCGATATTCCATTCAAATAGGTGTTTGACAATCTTTTCATGCAGCAGACTTTCTTTTAAGAGTTCGGGGGTAGGGAAAAGCTTTTCAAACATTTGTTGATCCCCCTGGATTCCTTCAAGAACCTGCTTTCTTCCTAACTCTGCTTCTTCATCGGAAATACAAATATTTTCAACACGTGCTAACTCCGTAAAAGCCAAACTGAGGAGAAGCTGTTGTTTAGCAAAAACAGCACAATCCTCATAGAAATATTCATCAGCCTCACTTGAGCCAAAAGGTGTATTTGCGTTTTGATTCTTTATGATTTCATAGTCTTTAAGTGCATTGTTTATTACTTGCTTTGTCGTGGCGGCCAGCATTTCCTCATCCAACTCATATGTTGAGCTCTCGATAATTGTATCTAAGATCGTTTGTAGATTATTTTCTGCGATGGTTTGTTGGCTTTCAGCTATCAAGGACTTGCGGATTTTCTCTTTCAGCGTTTTCAAGTCCGGAACTTCCGGGTCCATTTCATGGATAATTGCGTCTGTGACCTCCAGTTGTTTTGACGGCCAGACTTCCAGTACGGTAGCCAAAAACTCAGCTTTCTTGCCTGCAACGTGTTGAAGCGGACTATTGTGTGGGATATCAATCATCATTTGGAAACGATCTGCTTTCTTTTTTCCGATGACATTTTTGAATTGGCCAAACATCATGGGATCGCCAACTTTGTATTTTAAATAGGATGAACAAAGTTCCGAAACAGCCAAACCGTCGCAAGTTGCAAAAATGCTGACTGCAACCTCATCCCCTTCTTCGACAACTATATTGTCTTTTGACCATTCGTTAAGCATTTTTAAAACAGATTGAATTACCGCATTCTCTAACTCCGTTTCTGTAGGCGTGGGCTGAGGGGCGATTTTCATTCCTTTATACTGACCCAGTTGAAAATGATGCATTGATAGTGCCTCCATTTAATATAAAAATAATATGAAAATTGCAGTCATAACACTTTCATGTTATCATAAATTAAGCATCTAGATTTTAGCATATGCCAACCTTGAAATCAAATGCAAAAAACAATCGATTATTTAAAAACTTGAAGTATCTTTATGTTTTTGATCATCCGAATTTTTTAGGAGAAGGGGAAAATTAATGGATGATAGGATGATGGATGATAATATAAAGAGAAAAATTCCTGATATTTTAATTCCTGAAACATTCAATCGAATTGAACGTTTGGGAATGTACACGCATCTCGCAAATACCCGAACTTTTACCAAAGGAAGCATTGTGCTTGGACAGGGTGCAGAATCAAATTCTATTGTATATGTACAATCAGGATGTTTATCCGTAGGTATCGGGATGGAAGACGGTCATAATAAATTCCTGTTTAATATTACTGAAGGTTGCGTCGGAATGACAGCATTTCTAAATGAATATCATGAATTGCAAATTCATGCGGTCAAAACCAGTACGGTTTGTTTTTTTTCCATTGCGCAAGTTATGAAAATTTTCCATGACGATGAACAAGTAATCCTTGATATCTTGCATAATATTCTCAGTAAAGTATATTATTTTATGGCACATGCCAGAGATTTAAACTATTCCCGTCCTTCCAGTAGAGTGTTCCGCTTGCTCTATAATCTTTGCATTCATGAAGGGAAGTTTGTAGGCGGTAGTTATGTCATTACTTCAAAGCTTACGCAGAAAGCAATAGCGGATATTACGGGGACACATTATGTGACGGTTTGCAAATTATTTAACATACTTGAAAAACAAGAAGTCCTCAAAAAAGTCAAAAATAAAATTTATGTTTATAATATTGAAAAACTAAAAAGTTTAATCAATGAAGTTATTGAGTACTAAGCTACGGGGACAATATTTGTGGATTTTAAAGACATGCCGGAGAAAACTTTCCGGCATGTCTTTTTATTAGCCCCAAAGTTTCATGGTAGTTTAACGCGGACTAAATAATCTGGTAAGATAATATAGTAAAATGTTTTAGGTTATTGTAATGTAAAAATTCTTTCGTAATCACTTTTGCCGTAAATATCGCAATCGTTCCATTTCCAAAGAGCGTGAATAATCTTTTCTCTAAACAAGTAGTCCCCCAAAAATTCATCATTTGGAAAGAGCTGACTGAATTGCGCTTTGTCGGGAGATGTTTTTAAGAAGAAGGATTTTGCTTCCTGAATTTCCTCAGGACTGATGTCGATGTTTTCTAGCCGTGCAATTTCGGTCAGAATGAGTTCTTCGACAAGGGTTTTCTCAGCCAACGCCATGTTCTTCATTTCAAACATCCTGTTATCTCCGGACATAAGCGCTTCAAGGTTTTGAGGATTCCCTGACGAGAAAAGTTCCTTTTGCGATTGGGTATTAAGAATATCCAGAACTTCCTGGAATTCCTTTTGATCTAAAGTATATTCCGAACCCGAGGCAATGGTGTCGATTATGGATCGAATTCTCTCTTCCTTGATCTTTTGTAACCAGTTTTCAGAGATTATTTTGCGTAAGTTGGCCTGCAGCTCATCTATTCCAGAAACCTCAGGATTAATTTGCCTGGCGATTTCATCCGAGAGTTCAACGGGTAGTCTATGGTTAACTTCATGGATGGCAATCTGAAAGGTAACTGTTTTTCCGCCCATCCGTTCAACGGTGAAACCTTCGGGGAAAGTAACAGACAGCACTAAATCATCTCCGGCTTTGTGATTAATAATCTGGCTGAATGCCTCAAGAACAGAAGGATCCCCCAAGGTAAACTTTAGATTCGAATTCGATAACTCCGGAACGAACATATTGTCGCATTCCGCACGAAGGCCAATGACAACTTCATCACCATACACCGCAGGCATATTATTTTTTGCCCATTGGTTTGCCAGTTTTTTTACAGCTTCCCTCGCCCCCAGGTTCAAATCATCTTCGGAAAACATAGATACTGGAGGAAGCTTTAATCCTTTATATGATCCAAGTTTGATTTCATGCATGCCCAATCTACTTCCTTCTTTTATTATTTTTTTGTTGTTATTTTATCATGGAATAGTCTATCATAAAATAGTTTATCACACTTTAATATGCGCAAATAAAAATTTTGTTTTTTATATAGGAGGGGGTTAAAAATAACCTTTTGTGGGGATATTTAGGAGCAGATGAAAAATAAGGAGGGGGAAGAAAGTAAAATACTGACACATTAATTCTTATTTAACAAAAAATAATTCTTATTTTACAAAAATTCGATAAAATATTGTCATGATATGCAATTATGTTATACTTAATTAGCATGTTTTAAAGATTTATTTGTATACCTAGGTTAAGATTTTAATGCATAATAAAACACAAGGAGAAAAGCATATGGAATTCATCAAAATTTTCAGAGAGATTACGCTCAAGCAAATTGTAACGGAAGAATCCAAGGAGAGGACCCGTAAGCAATTGCGCGAACAAATGGTGGCTTTGAACGACGAAAAGACGGAGTTCGAAGAAAACAAAAACAAAATGCTTACAGAATTCTCGTTGAAAGGAGCTGAAGCTACTCAACTTAATCAAATCCGGCAGCAATTTGATACGCAGGCTACAAAATTTCATGTTGGGATGGACGAAATTAGGATGAATATGGCAGCGATTGATGAACTGAAAACCGGTGAAGAAATCGTGATTGGTTCGGTGGAAGGGCCTTATGAACTCAAGGTTGGAGACAAATTGGAAACGGCGACCAAAGCTGAAATTGTTTTTAAAGACGGAGTAGTTGTGGAGATTAGGCAATGACCTCACAGGAGAAAACAACGGTCACATTAAATGAAGAAGCCCGGTATGCGTTGGCCAGGGGAGTTGACAAGGTAGCTGATTTGGTCAAAGTAACGCTTGGACCTAAAGGAAGAAACATTGTCATTGAACAGATGATGGGTTATCCTCTGGTTACAAAAGACGGCGTAACGGTTGCGAAACACATTAATTTGCCTGACCCTAGGGAAAATATGGGAGCCCGTTTGTGTAAGGAAGTTGCCAGGCAAACCAACGACATGGTCGGCGATGGCACTACGACGTCGATCGTCCTCGCACAAGCCATCGTAAAGGGTGGAATGCCCCTGGTCGAAGCGGGAGCAGACCCGATCCGCCTTAAAAAAGGGATGGAAAAGGCCGTACAGGCAGTCAGCCAAGAAATTGGAAGGCTTGGCGTTCCGGCTACTCCGGAAACTGTTTCCCAAGTTGCGTCCATATCGGCTAAAAGCCGCTTGACTGGAGAACTTATTGCTCAGGCAGTAGAAAAAGTTGGACAGAATGGGATTGTAACAGTCCAGGAAACCATCGAACGGCGTACTTTCATTGAAACAACGGAAGGTATGGAATTGGAGAGCGGTTATCTCTCTTCATATTTCTTATCCGAAAACGATCGTATGATTTTAAACCTGGAAAAACCTTATATTTTAATGACGGACCAGATGATTGACAATATCCAGCAAATTAAGCGCGTTCTTAATTGGTGTATCTGGGAGAAAAAGCCGCTGTTGATCGTAGCAAAGCAAGTAACAAAAGATGTGCTGGGAATGCTGATTACACATAATACGGAGGCTAGGGAGGCCAAGGCGATCGCAGTTCAGGCTCCAGGTACCGGAGAGTACCGTCTTGGTATTTTGGAGGACTTGGCAGTCAAGACAGGCGGTTCTGTTTTAGTGGAAATGCTCGGGTTATCGTTAGAAAATATTGAGAAATCCATGCTTGGTAATGCAGAAAAGATTATTGTCACGCGTCAAAAAACGACTGTGATAGGTGGTGGTGGCAGTAGTGAAATGATTGAAGAAAAATCAAACCAGCTGAGAGCACTAATCAGACAAACATCAGAGTCTGGAGAGCGCCAGAAGCTGCAAGAACGGATAGCCAAGCTTTCTGGTGGAATAGCCGTTATCAGGGTTGGCGCTGATACGAAGATTGCGCTAAAGGAACTTAAAGACCGTGTTATAGATGCTGTACAGGCTTCGAAAGCGGCGGTGGAGAGTGGAGTCGTCCCTGGCGGAGGCACAACCTATGTAAGGGCAGCAAAAGTACTTGATGATTTAAAAGCGGATTCAGAGGATGAGCTATCTGGTATCCGTCTCATTCGACAGGCTTTAGCCGTACCGTTGCGCCAGATTGTAAATAATACCGGTGGTAACGGAGACAAAGTTGTAGAGATGACCAGCAAGGCTGCACCTGGCATGGGATACGACGCAATGTCAGGAAAATTTGTAGACATGATGGCTGAAGGGATCGTAGATCCGGTTGCTGTGACAGTTACCGCGTTGAACAAGGCTATGGGTATTGCTTCAATCCTCCTTACAACAGAAGGGGTCATTGATAAACAATATCAGTTTACAATTGATCTAAGTACCATGATTTAGGTTGAAAAAACAGATTTCTTTTATATTTGTTTCAAGCCATAAAAAAGAGAGGCCAGTTTTATGAAAAAATTTATATTAATTGCTAAAAAATTTATTCCATTATTTGCTATTGTAATTTTGGTTCTAACAATGGTATATGGGTATTACATCAATAAAATGGATCAGGATGTTGTCCAAGGGTATTACCAGCAGTTGTTTCCGAAAGCAGACCATTTTGATTCAATAAGTGACCGGACGGCCAAGGCGATAGGCGCAGACGGAAACCTTATGGCTTATGTCGGGATCTGCAGTAATGTCGGCTATGGGGGGCCCGTGATGGTAGGGACTATCATCAATCTGACCGGGGGTATTCAGGATGTAGTGATCCTGCAGCATAAGGAGACTCCTTCTTATCTCAACAAGATAGCCCAGGCCGGCTATTTCCGCCAGTACACCAAAAAACATGCGGATGATCCGCTGGTTTTGGACGCTGACATTGACAGAGTATCGGGGGCAACGCTTTCCACACGGGCTATCGCAAAATCTGTGAATGATGTTGCGCATACAGTGGCCGTCCAAGAATTGAATGTTACACCTAAAAAAGCAGAGATCTCCTGGAATATAGGAATAAAAGAAATCGCAGTTGCTTTACTCTTTATACTTTCTGTTTTCATACCCCGTTTCAAGCAATTGGCGAAGTTTAGGTTGGTATTTCTGGGACTTAGTATCGTTATTTTAGGTTTTTGGTTAAATAGGTCATTATCGATGGGACACATCAGTGCGCTGCTTCTTGGATACTTCCCGTCTCCGAGCGAAAATCTGATATGGTATCTTGTTTTGTTGGGAGCATTGGCACCTGCTTTAATAACCGGTAAAAACATCTACTGTGCGTATGTTTGTCCTTTCCACGGCTTGCAGGAAGCTACCCACATGATTAGTAAAGTCAATATACCGATCGGAAAATATGTTAAATGGTTCCACACAATAAAAGAAGTTATCTTATTTTTAGTTTTGTTCTTTGCCTTCCTCTTTGTAAACCCTTCATGTTCCAGTTTTGAACCCTTTGGAACGATATTTGGCTTAAACGGATCCAGTAATCAGTGGTATTTGCTTTTTGTCATATTGCTTACCAGCTTTTTCTACCGCCGGTTCTGGTGTGTTGCGTTTTGTCCGGTTGGGACATTTGTGGACAAGGTCGCACAACTGGGACGGAAAATTCGGGAAATCATTGGGTTGCCCTCCAAGAAAAAGGTTAGAAAGGTGGAGAATATGAATGTCTGAAAAAGCTGAACCCGTAGTAAAACCTGAAGATCAAGAAGTGGGGAAAAAAAAGACAGAAACTTCTACAATTTTGCTTTTTGCTTTGTATGGCCTTACCATCTTGCTGATTGTTTTGGTTTTGATAAGTAATTGGAATGCCTGATGATTTCTGAATAATGAGGAGTAATCAACATGGATACAACATTATTGGCCGGGGAGAAGGCCAGACAATCACTCGCAGCAGGAATAGACCTTATCGCCTCTTGTGTTAAGGTTACACTGGGACCAAAAGGAAGAAATGTTGTTTTAGACCCGGTGGTTGGTCTTCCGAAAATTACAAATGACGGGGCTAGTATTGCCAATATCATTTCCACACCTAACCGGTTCCAAAATTTAGGATGCCAGATTATCAAAGAAGTATCAGACAAAACCAACGACAGGGTGGGTGACGGGACAACGACATCGATTGTTCTGGCCCAGGCCATGATTCGGGAAGGGATGAAAAATATTGCGGCGGGTAGTAATCCCACTTCTCTTATAAGCGGCATAGAAAAAGGAATTGAAAGCGCTATTGAGGCTATTAATAAAAGCGCAGTCAAGATATCCAGTCTGGAGAAGGTTAAGCAGGTGGCTACTGTATCGTCAGGAGATCCGGAGATCGGGGGGCTTATTAGCGAAGCTGTAGAAAAAGTTGGTTTCCATGGGATGATCATGGTGGAAGAAGATCAAGCGCTGAAAACCCGGTTAGAGGTTACGGAAGGGATACGTTTTGACAAGGGATGTTTTACACCGAAAATCGTAAAGTCTTGGGAGAAAAAAGAAGAGGTTTTGGAAGATCCGTACATTCTTGTAACCGATACCAAGATTAGCTATATCTATGAGATTTTCTCCATCATGGAAGAGGTCGTAAAAAGCGGCAAGCCTCTTGTAATTATTACTGAAGATATTTCTGTTGATTTGCTTGCTCTTCTGCTTGCAAATAAGCAAAAAGGGACCATGAATGTCATTGCTATTCAGACCCCCGGTCATGGGGAGCGGCGTAAAGCTTACTTGCAGGATATAGCGGTTATTACTGGTGCCACGGTTATTTCAGAAGAGGCCGGAATCCCACTTGAAGAAGTACAAGGATACCACTTAGGAAGAGCAAAGCGGATTCTGGTTGATACGAAGAATACGACCATTATTGGCGGACAAGGTGACAAAGAAGAGATTGAGGCGCGTTGCGCTGAAGTACGTGCGGAATATGAGCCTTTGCTTCCCGGCTGGAGAAAAGAGAAACTCCAGGAAAGGCTGGGGTGGCTGCAGGGCGGAATAGCTATCATTAAAGTCGGTGCTGCCACGAGACTGGAAATGAAGGAGAAAAAGGATCGGATTGATGATGCTGTCAATGCAGTAAGGGTAGCGATTGAAGAAGGGATTGTACCTGGCGGAGGTATCGCTTTGCTCGAAGCAACGGATGCATTGGCAGAGATCAAGCTGGATGATCCTGAAGCTATGGTCGGACTGCGGATTGTCCAAAAGGCTTTGGAAGCGCCTTTACGCCAGATTGTTGAGAATGCCGGCGAAAACGGAGATTCCGTCATTGAAAACGTCCGGGAACTTCCTGCCGGACATGGTTATAATGCTGCCGAAGATAGCTACGTTGATATGATAGTAAGTGGAATCATCGATCCTGTCCAGGTAACTTATACGGCATTGAAAAATGCTGCCTCTATTGCAACGTTAGTTATCGGCGCAGAAGGATTGATTATTAACAATGCTCCAAACTTCATGAATTTATAGGCTTCTAAACGTAAGAATCATATGTAATATATAAGTTCCTTAAGTCGTTTAATATTAATTATCTTAGTGAATTTTTCTTTGAAAGCAGCAATAAAGGCTGCTTTCTCTTTATAAGTTCTAAGATCTGACAAACAATTAAAGATAATTGAAAATAATTATTATAAATGTGGAGAAAAGTTATTGACATCTGATATGAACATGATTAAATTGAATATAAACTATACACGTGTATACAATAAAGCAGTGCTCTTTTGATGCGTTTTTCATCTTAAAGAAAGGATTTGATTAGAATGTCCAAGATTATCATTGCCTGTCAAACGATAAAAGATGAAGTACGTTTAGCTTTGCAAGAGACCGGGGTAGGCTATCCGGTGCTATATATTGAATCGGGCCTTCACAACTATCCGGACTTACTTCGGAAAAGGCTTCAAGAATCCATTAATCAACTGGAGAACGTTGATACCATTCTCTTTGCTTTTGGTTATTGCGGAAATAGCCTGGTTGGGCTTATATCACCCACGGCTACTCTGATAATCCCGAAGGTGGATGATTGCATTTCTTTGTTATTGGGTTCTCACGAGCAGAGGATGAATCTTTCCCGGGAAATGGGAACTTATTTCTTGACTAAAGGTTGGCTCGATAATGAGAAGAGCCTATTGTCGGAATATCAGCATTATGTCGAAAAATACGGATCAGCCAAAGCCGACAGGATCATGAAGACCATGCTGCATCATTATCAAAGATTAATGATCATTGATACGCAAACTTGCCGGCCCGAGGAAATTATGGCCAGAACAGAAAACTTTGCTAAATCCTTAAAATTGCAACATGAAACAATTACGGGCTCATCGCGTTATTTGAAGAAACTTTTTCTTGGACCATGGGATGAAGAGTTTATTACGTTAAAGCCGGGCGACACGGTAACGCTTGAGCATACGCTTACCGAAGAAAAGAAGTTTTCGAATTTTTGATAATTGAAGATATTCCAATAGACAACAAGGGAGTGCAACAAAACTTAGGTTTTGCGGCGCTCCCTTGTTTGGTTATCGAATTCAAATTATTTCTGATCTTAGGTATAGCTAAAGTACAAAACTATAATAGGATTAAAATGAACTTGATGAAAGTAATTTATCAATTCAAACAAGTCAAGGGGAGGTGAAAAAATCCGGAAAGTATCAAGGAAACTTTTGGGACACTTTTTTATGTATTAACTTAATGTAGATTTTTTGAAGATTGCGTGGTACGATTATGTCAGAAAAGTTATCCTACGCTAATATTATTAATGCATACGTAACGGTTATCTACGTTGTGTGCATAATTTTATTTGGGAGGGAAATGATCTATGACAGATATTAACAGAGATTATTGTATTGTCCCAGATAATTTTTACCCTGTTAAAAGTCTTCAAAAATATGTTCATATGGGAGTAGTACGCAAATATCGGAAAGGAGATACCATTAGTTTTCCTGGAGAAGTACTTGACAGGGTCATCTATGTGGTCTCAGGAAAAGTTAGCGTTTACTTTCTCGAAGATAACAAACAAAAATTAATGTATTATGCATGCCGTTATTGTCCCATTGATGGGGCGTTTGGATTTAAAATTGGTCTCATACATGTTGTTTCAGAAGAAAACAGTACGGTTTGTTTTTTCTCAAAAGAACAGCTTTTTGAAATTTTTAGACAGGATGATGAAGCTCATCTAGAGTTTCTTTCGAATTTTGCTTGTAAATGCGGCTTTTTTATGTATGTCTCCAAAGAGATGGACCTTTATACTCCGACCGCCAGAGTTTTAAGAATGATTTATGAACTTTGCTTAACGAAAGGTAAGGTTGTTGATAATATTTATGAGATAGATATTAAATTAACACAAAAGACAATTTCCGAAATAACAGGTGTTCATTTTGTAAGTGTCTGCAGAATTTTTGGATGGCTCAAAAAAGAAAAAATTGTGCATAAGACTCCAAATAAAATCATTATCTATGACTTGCCGAGGCTTAAAGATATGATAAATTTAAATAATAAGCATTAAATGTAAATGCCGCTAAAAGGCGGCATTTTTGATTTTATTGTGCAACGAAAAGAGGCCACTAAGATAAAGTATATTGAGTGTCCCTTTTTTTACGATCTTAGGTATAGCTAAAGTCAAAAACTGAAAAAGGATTAAAATGAACTTAATAAAATTTATATTATCAATTCAAACAAGTTAAGGGGAGGTGAAAAAATAAGTAATTCTTAATCTTTTTTGGCGGGAATTTTTTTAGTTGGTGTCCTTTTTATCAAACCTCGCGCGAAGCAGGATAAGACCTGGAAAACGGTAATTATTTGGATCTTATAATGTTATTTTCTTTGCTATCGTTTGTATGGGAGGTTTCCTTTGTTTACATCAACGCATCCGTAGGGCATGTTAAAGCAACAAGTACAGCATATTCCTGTTTGGAGGAATATCCGTCGTACTAGCAATTGTTTTGGCACGCTTGTTAGGTTTCATCACTGTAGGAAAAACAAAAAAATTAGTACTAAACAAGCTTGAAAAGAGGTGGAAAAGAAGTGAGTGACGGACCAAAGATGAATCGAAGGAAGCCGGCGTTGACAACGACAGTCTTGGGAGCCGTTGGCGTACTGAAGGCCCCTGGTAAGGTTGCAAGTGCGGCAAGCAGCAGTGTGCAATATGCTCCAGCTGTCAAGGTCGGGTAGTATTTCCTTCGGACGGCGAAAATCTCCACCCTTCCTTAACGATCAATATATATCACGATTAATTAATGAATTTATTATACGAGGAGAAAAAAGATATGGAAAGAAGAGATTTCTTTAAGCTCGCGGGGATAGCGGCGGTAGCGACAGGTGCGGCTTCTGCTGGGGTTGTCGGCTATTTGAACGGCGCTGACCCATCTACCAACACTGGTTGGGAAAAGGAAAGCGTTACTCCTGGTGAACTCTTTGACCGCACCCCGTTTGAAACGGATCAGCTCCCTTTCAATAAAGTAGGAACACCAAAACGCGTGGAGATGTACGCAGAAACGCAGCTCCGCCGGTCAACCCTAAGCAAGGCTTTTGACGTACCTCAGGGAATGCCCTTCAATGCTTATCTCAAGTCGGTGGTAGATGTAAACAATCTGGCGAATACGCCCTTAAGTATTATTAAAGATAAGGATTTGGCCGCATTCTATCAGGGTGTCCTTAATCGGTACGGTTGGAACTATTTTGCGGAAGATTTGAGGCATATCCTGGAAGTTCAGCCGAGATTCGCCCGGATCAACGCTGAGACAGCTTTCGATTTTGCCATAGCCAACGCTTACGAATGGGCGCAGAGCGTCCATATGGGTTACCATGTTTCCAGGGTTTCTTCCAAGGATAGCGATTTTCAAGGCGTAGCCAAAAAAAGGTACGAGATTAAAGATCCCAAAGAAATGAGCAGGCTCATCAAAAAAATCGGAACCTTATTTGGCTCACCGATCGTGCGCATTGTCAAACTCAATCCCGAATGGAGCTATGAACGGGCCCCTGACAGTATCCGTGGTTATACTCGCGGAGAGCCCGTAAATATACCGGAGCATTGGAAATACGGTATCATTATGGGCCAACCCCTTTCGTGGGAGACGCTCGGCGGAGCCCCTTCCTATTTTCATACTCTGGAAGCTTATGGTAATTCCAGTATTTACGCCGCCAGAATGTCGGATTTTGTAAAAAGGCTCGGTTATCCTGCCAGGGAAAACTCCCCCCACGCTCGTTATGAGTTCATCATGCCGCCGCATATGGTGGCTGCAGGAGTAGGAGAGCAGGGACGAAATGGACTCGTCATAACACCGGAATTCGGGCCAAATTTCCGTCCGAGTATGGTCGTAACTGACTTGCCATTAGAGCCCGACAAGCCGATCAACATCGGTGTGCGAAATTTCTGTATGAACTGTAAGATCTGTGCTGAGCAGTGCCCAAGCCGCTCTATTTCCCTCGACGGACCCAAGGAGATTGGTGGCCGTGGTTATGACGGATGGCAGATCAATGCAGCGCAATGCCATAATTTCTGGCTGGAAGTTCCCAACGGAGGTTGCCGTGTCTGTATTGCGGTGTGCCCATTCTCCAAAAAATCCAATTGGTTGCATACCACTGCCAGAGATATTGCGATACGCGACCGTACCGGTTTAACAGCCAAGGGCCTTACATGGATGGAGAGGGCTTTCTATGGGGAGAATACGCCGGAACATTATCATTATGAGGAAGGCTCACGTCAATATGGCCTCGTCGGCGAAAAACCGTGGTTCTTTGAGTCTAAAGATTTCTTAAAAGAAAGTTAGAGAAGGAGGTAAGGAAATGTTCGAACTTATTATTAACAGTTTGGTTATAATTAGCCTTCTGATAGCAATCTACGCCTTGTTTAATTATCAAAAAGAAAAGGGCGAAAAACTCGCTTGGTGGAAATGGACGCTGTCCATCCTATGGCTGCTTGCCGTACTGATTGTTTTTGCTTTTATTGGAACAGCGATCGGTGAGGGGTCGCCCCAGGTGGCCTTGCGTGGCGGCATTACATTCCTGGTTTTGTTAGCAATCAGCGGTGTCGTATTTTTCCGGTTCTTTTTTGTGGGTATAAAAAGAGAACAAAGAATTAATGAACCAGTCGAACAGGACGTTAATTAAAAAATCTAATAATTTTAATGGACCCCCACGGAGGTATTTTGGGGAATGCAAAGAAAGTGGATCATTACAGGTGTGGCTATCATCTTTCTGATTGGGGGCTATATCTATGGAATCAGCCAACAGAAAATGGATGAGAAAGTTATAGCCGGCCTGTACAAAAAATTAATTCCGGAAGCAGCAAAGTTTGAGCCGATGAGCGACAGAACGGCCCAAGCGTTTGATGCAACCGGTAAACTCATGGCTTATGTCGGTCTTAGTTCCCATAATGGCTATGGTGGTCCGATGTTGGTCGGCACCATCGTTGATCCTTCGGGTAAATTGAGGGAACCGGTAATTTTAGAGAACAATGAGACTCCCTCTTTCCTGATGCGTCTAGCTGCTGGCGGGTACTATAAACAATATATGGATTTACCCGTCAACAGCATCTTGATGTTAAATCAGGACTTAGATGCCATTACCGGCGCAACTTTGGCCAGCCGTGCTGTGAGCGACAGCGTAAGGGAGAATGCGCACAGTATAGCCCGCGTAGCGTTTCATCAGAATCCGGAACAGCCTGTGGTCCAGTGGCAATTTGGTATGAAAGAAATGATGGCTATCTTGCTGTTTACGATGAGTTTTGTTATTTACAAGGTCAAAAAACTTCAGAAGTATCGCTTGATATTCTTAGGAGCCAGTACTATTATTCTCGGATTTTGGCTGAACAGATCGCTGTCTGTTGCCCAGTTCTCTTCGTTGTTTTTAGGATATTTGCCTTCACCCAAAACGAATTTGTTATTTTATATCGTTCTGGCAGGTGTTATCGCACCCATTCTTTTTTCCGGCAAAAATATATATTGCCTCTATGTTTGTCCGTTTTGCGGGATACAAGAAGCGGCTTACAAAATAAGCGGTAAAAACATACCGCTCCGAAAAGCGCGAATTTGGCTGGTCAGGTTACGCAATCTGTTATTATTTGCGGTCCTGATGGGAGCGGTGATAACCGCCAAGGCCAACGCAATAACTTATGAGCCGTTTGGGGTCGCCTTTGGACTGGATTTAAGAGCGGAAAGCTATTTGTGGTATATCCTTTTCGCAGCGCTTATATCTGCTTTTTTGTTCCGAAAATTGTGGTGCGTGGGATTCTGTCCAGCCGGTGCTTTTTTGGATATACTCGAGGATTTGGCCAAAGCTATTCGAAAGAAATGCTGCAAAATTAAAGAAAAAGATGTATTAGACAAGCAGGAGAAGTCTGCTTTGATAAAGTGAAGCTGCTTAATTTCTATAGTCTCACTACCTGGATATTAAGGCTTAACGATACGCCTCTTAAGGCGGTGGGTTAGATTACATAATCCCCTGCTTGAAGGGGTTATTTTTTATATGTTCTTATTTTTCGGCATATTACTTGAAACCATAATTTTTCAATCTTAAGTATAGCAGCGGACCTTCAAAAATCCTCCAGAACCGCAAAGGGCTATTAGAATCCTTATTATATAGATAAAGTGCCAAGTATTCTACAAATCGCAACGCTTATAAGACGGATGCAATCAAATTATAATCCCCAATTAATTTAGATATTTTAGTGTTTGTTAATATTTGTGTGAATTATTTTATCAATATAAATACATTCTATGATTAAGACTGTATTTTTCAAACGGCACTTCAATATAACCTCTTTCAACATGGTGTAGTTATATTAAAAAGACAGTAATCTTATGAACAGTAATAAAGTGTACAAAATTTCTTATTATAATTATTAACGCACGCTAATAATGTTAATTCCTTATCTGGTATAAGCTATGATTAAATTAGTGTATGCAAACATTATCCTAACTCGACATAAATTTTTTGGCATGATTAAATTTTTGAAGGGGTGAATGATTATGAAGGAAACTCTTAAAGAGCAACTTATTCCAGATTCTTTTCATCCTATAGAAAGATTGCAGAATTTTGTCCATATGGGGGTAGTCCGTAATTATCAAAAAGGGGAAACCATTGTATTGCCTGGAGAAACGATAAATAGAATAATATATGTGCTTTCCGGCAAACTCACAGTAAATTTTCTTAATGATGACGGAAGGCAAAAATTAATGTACAAAGCCGGTAAATATTCCATCGTTGATCGACTATTTCCGTTAGAGAATTGTTTTGTTCATGTTATTTCAGAAGAAAAAAGTAAAATTTGTTTTTTTACCAAAGAGCAGCTTTTTATGATCCTTAAACAGGATGATGAAATACTTAATGAATTTATTGTGAATTATTCATCAAAATGTTTTCATTTTATGAATGGATCAAAGGAGATGGCACTTTACAATCCATCCGTTCGCGTTTTGCGATTGCTTCATGAATTATGCATTACTGAAGGTAAAGTAGTTGATGATAACGTCTATGAAATAGATGTCAAATTATCTCAAAGGGCTATTTCAGAAATAACGGGTGTTCATTTTGTCACCATTTGCAGAGTATTTAGCTGGTTAAAAAAAGAAAATATTTTGCATAAAACAACAAGTAAAATTATTATTAATGATTTAGAGAGGCTTAAAGAAATAATCAATGAGAACAGCAAAAACTAAACACCGGCAGCGGTGTTTTTTTAATATTAAAACGTAAGAACTTAGTATAGATTAATTTTTTTATGACTTCAGTCAGATCTTAGCCTATGCTAAAAAAGGTTATTAAAGAAATTATTAGAATTTGTTTTGGGAACTCTTTTGCGGGGAGGGGGACAAAAAATGGAAAGGGTAATAAGCAACCACTATAGTATTTTGCCCGGTAATTTTTATCCGATTTTGAAACTATGTAATTATACGCATTTGGGGGTCATACGTAATTATCGCAAAGGAGATACGATTGTTTTGCCTGGAGAGATCATCAATAAAGTTGTCTTTGTGCTTTCGGGAAAATTGGGTATTAGCTTTATGAATGATGATGGAAGGCAAAAGTTTATGTTTTACGCTGATCCTTTTACTTTTGCGGATCGATTATTTGCCATTGAGGAATGTTTTGTTCATGTTGTTTCAGAGGAAAGGAGTACGGTTTGCTTCTTCGATAAAGAACAACTTCTTAGTATATTCCAACAGGATAAAGAAGTTCTTATTGAATTTATTACCTGTTATGCATCCAAATGCACTTATTTTATGCGTGAATCTAAAGAAATGGCAATTTATAAACCATCGGTCCGGGTGTTAAGGTTGCTTTATGAACTCTGCCGTCAGAAGGGAAAAGAAGTTGACCAGGTTGACCATGTTTATGAGATTGATGAAAGAGTATCGCAGAAGGCGATATCTGAAATAACCGGTGTTCATTTTGTGACAATCTGCAAACTATTTCGCTATTTGAAAAAAGAGAATATTCTGAAGAAAAATTCAGGTAAGATCATCATTTATGATTTGCCTCGGTTACAAAATTTGATTGAAGAGTGGATGAAAACTTAAACACAGCCGAAAGATCACATTTTAGACTGTCGACAAAGTGATTGTCGGCATTTTTTTTTATTTATACCATTATAAAAAAAATAAATTGTGATAGAAAAATTCTTATACTAGACTAAGTCTGGTTTTGTTAAATTTAATACAATGTTAATTAATCAAGATATTATTAACGAGAAGGTAAAAGGAGGTGTAAAACAATGAGTACTTTTTTAATTTTCTTAGCGGGTGTCCTTTTTTTAGCCGGTATCCTTTTTATCAAGCCGCGCGCTGCTAAAAATAAAATTTGGCAGACAGTGCTGGTATGGACTCTATTTGTCGTTTGGTATTTCATCACATGGATTGGAATTTCGTTTGTCTACATTAATGCCAGCGTAGGGCACGTCAAAGCGACAAGCACCGCAATCTTCTTATTTGGAGGAATTTCCGTGGTGCTGGCTATCATCTTAGCGCGTATCTTGGGATTTATCACGATGAAGAAAAAAGTAGACCATACGACACAAGCTTAAAGGAGGAGAACTGATGTCAGAAATTCCGGAAAAAAATAATAAAAAACCCAATCAGCAAACACGCTTAAGCCGACGGGGTTTTTTGAAGGCAAGTGCAGGGGCCGCTGCAACGGCCCTTGGCGTGGTGGGAGCAATTACAAGCTCGCCCGGAGTGGCAAACGCTGTAATTGATCTCGGGTATAGAAACTCATTATATAAACAAATGGATTATACACCAATAAAGGGCCAATGGTCAAAATTAAAGCCGAAAATGGATTACGGCGGTGCCTCAGTCCATTTTGTAGAACATAATGATCAATGGCTTGGAACATCTCAGATTATTGGAAAAGTAGAGAGAACGAATGAATCTGACGGTGGATTTCCATATGCAATTCGAGGATTGCTGGGAACGAAGTCCCAATATGGATTTGTTTCGCAGGCGATAAGATATCCTCTCGGGGATGCCTTGATGCTTCCAACGCAGGAAATAAGCAAACCAAATATTGTAAGTGGTACTCCGAAACCGGAAAAACTTCCGATTCCTGATCCGGAACAAATGTCTATGCATATCAAAGATCTTGCATATTATTTGAGAGCAGATGAAGTAGGGATCGGGAAGATGCCATCCTATGGCTACTACAAAGCCGTTATGGATCCGCCTGAAGGAGCCTATGCTGCCGGCATTGTTACCCTTGAAACCCCTTATGTAGATGTACCTGTTACGGAGTCAATGCCTTACGTTATTTGTGTTGCTGTGGAACAGCATTGGGAGACTTATGCGGCTTCAACGGGGTATGACGGAATTTCCCTTGAGCAGTCATTCCGCAGTTATCATGCGACAGCCAATATTTCTGTCGTCATGGCTCAATATATCCGCAACTTAGGCTATCATGCCAGGGCTCATCATTTTGGGAATTATGAAGCAGTTATGGGGCCTTTATTAATTGCGGCGGGTATGGGAGAGCTTACCCGTACGGGGGACTGTGTAGCGCATCCAAGAATGGGTTTCAGAAATAAAGTAGCCGCAGTTACGACAGATTTGCCTTTGGTACCGGATAAACCCCTTGACTTCGGCATGCTGGATTTCTGCAGGGTATGTAAAAAATGCGCCGAAACCTGCCCGAACCAAGCGATAACCTATGATGTGGATCCTGTTGAATTTAACGGCTATATGCGCTGGAATACCGATGCCTATAAATGTGCGGCATTCAGAACCGGCAACGAGGAAGGCGTGAACTGCGGTAGATGTGTAAAGACCTGTCCATGGAATTCCAAGGAAAAATCCTGGTTCCATGATCTCGGAATATGGATCGGCAGCAAGGGAGAGACAGCTTCATCACTGCTTAAAAATATTGATGACATGTTTGGTTACGGAACGGAAGAAATCACCCGATATAAGTGGTGGCTGGAATGGCCGGAAATGTATAAGATCAGAATACCGGCAGATAAGCAATAAATACTATTTTCTAAACAGGAAGCTGCTGCCAACAAACTTATGTTTGTTGGCAGCAGCTTCTTATATTTTAGGGCCTAGTAAAATACTTAATCTGTTTCGGCTATAATCTGTCAAGATAAAAGATGACCATCTATGTTAACATTGATAAAAAATATTAGTAGCAACGAAGAAAATATTAACAGCCGATAATGCCCAACATTTAATAATGAGTACAATGAAGCGTGTAAGAGATACAATTCGTAAGATTAAAGGAGGTGAAAAAATGAGTACTTTGTTAATTTTCCTGGCTGGTATTCTTTTTTTAGCGGGGATTCTTTTTGTCAAACCCAGGGCCAAGCAAAATAAAACATGGCAAACCGTGGCTGTTTGGGTAACCTTTGTTGTTTGGTTTTTCATGACATGTATAGGGGTATCATTTGTTTACATTAATGCCAGTGTGGGACACGTCAAGGCGACAAGCACAGCTATCTTTCTATTTGGGGGAATCTCGGTAGTACTGGCCATCGTATTAGCCCGTATTTTAGGATTTATTGGTATGAAAAAGAAGGTCAACGAGTCTATAAAGGCTTGAGGGGAGGAAAATTGATGTCGGATCATTCCGAAAGTAAAAAGCTGCCTGGGCAGGTAAGCCGCCGCGGCTTTTTGAAAACTGGTGTGGCTGCAGCAGCTATGGGCGTAATGGGAGCGGTTGCAGCTCCATCGAAGATAGCAAACGCTACTGTAAGTACCCTAAACTATGCGCCCGCAAAGGGACAATGGTCAAAATTGCGGCCCACACCCAACTATGGCGGTGCTAGCGTCCGTTATGCCGAATATAATGACCAGTGGTTGGGAACAAGCAAGATTGTGGGAAAGGTTGAAAGATCAAGTGAATACGACTCAGGTTTCACATTGGCGCTTAGAGGGTTACTCGGAGAGAAGGCCAGATGGGGATTCCTTACCCAGACCAAGAGATATCCACTAACAGATGGAATAGGCTGGGCCATAGGGCCGATCAGCCTGGATGAGATTTGTATTGGTGTCCCGAATGCCGAGAAGCTTCCGATTCCCGATCCGGAACAAATGTCCCAGCATATGAAAGACGTTGCGTATTATCTCAGGGCAGATGAAGTCGGTATCGGCAATATGCCGTCCTATGCTTATTATGGGTTTAAGCAGGTTCCGCCGCAGGGGTTGTTCCCCGCGGGTATCGTTCCGCCGGATACGCCGATTCACCAGATCCCGAACACAGAACCGGATTTGCCTTATGTTATTACGTTTGCGGTGGAGCAGCATTTGGAAACCTATCTGGCCTCGACCGGCTATGACGGGATTTCCGTATCCCAGTCATTCCGGTGTTATCATGCCGTAGCGAATATTGCCGTTATTATGGCCCGATACATTCGGACTTTAGGTTATAATGCCAGGGCGCATCACTTTGGCAACTATGATCTGGCTGTTCCGCCGGCGCTTATCGCTTCCGGAATGGGCGAGCTCAGCCGTACGGGAGACTGCGTTGCTCATCCCAGAATGGGATTCCGTAACAAATGTGGCGCAGTCACAACAGATTTGCCACTCGTTCCCGATAAACCTATTGATTTCGGACTTCTGGATTTCTGCCGGGTTTGTAATAAATGTTCGGACAATTGTCCGGCCGGTGCCATTACCCATGATAAAGATCCTGTTGTACAAAACGGTTATCTGCGCTGGAACAGTGATATGAAGAAATGCGCAGCCTTCCGGGCCGGCAATGACGAAGGTGTCAACTGCGGCAGATGTTTAAAAGTCTGTCCGTGGAATTCTAAAGAAGACTCCTGGTTCCATGAAGCAGGGTTGTGGATCGGCAGTAAAGGCGAGGCCGCATCCTCATTGCTTAAGAGCATTGATGATATGTTCGGTTACGGTACTGAAGAGATTACCCAATATAAATGGTGGCTGGAATGGCCTGAGCTTTATAAAATCAATATTCCCAGTTAATTGAATTAACTTAATTTCTAAGTATTATTAAGAGGCACGTTATTGAACGTGCCTCTTAATAATACTTAATCGAATTGTAGAAAGAATTACCTTTTTCTGAGTGTTGCAGACCTGATCAGAGGAAATATAAAAATGTAAAACTTGAGGTTTTAGTTATATATTAAATTAAAATAGCAAAAATGATTGTATAATAAATTTAAGAATAATGTAAAATATATGTACTCGCTTTGCATTGCTTTTTAAGTACGGTATTTGGTTAATATGTTCTTCCTTGGCGTGGACTAGATTCAATTGTTACGTTTTTAATTGTTTTTTGGTGTAGAGTTTAGTTGCGGGACGTACATCTGTTATTACAAAAAGGATTTAGTGGGTGACAAAATAAATCCTGGGGCTGGTAATGGCGGTGAATAATTGGGAAGGGGGAGGCGTATGCAATACGATTATGGAAGATGCGAGGGGGCAAGGGCTATTCCTGACACTTTCTATCCAATTGAAAAACTGAGGGAATTCACGCATATAGGAGTAGTAAAAACCTATGCTAAGGACAGTAATGTGATCTTACCGGGAGGCAAGGATTATATGCTGGTTTATGTGCTTTCTGGAAGGATAAGTTTGAACCTGATGACGGAAGACGGCAGGGAAAGAGTGATTTATTTTTCAGGAGAAAATGGAATTTTGGGTCGTTTGTATAAGATGGAAAATGAAAATGATGCTTATGCGGTTGCCATAGAAGATTCTAAAGTATGTCTTTTTTTCGAAGAGCACCTCAGAATTATTTTCCGTCAAGATGAAGACATGATCTTTGAAGTGCTTAGAAATTGTCTTTCCAAAGTAAGTTATTATATGAGACAAACGATAGAAAGAGACTTTTACAATCCAACGATTAGAATCTTAAGATTGTTGCATGGACTTTATCTTACCAATGGAATATCGGTAGGAGATTCTTACGAAATACGTATGGACTTATCATTGCAATTTATTTCTGAGATAACAGGAGCACATTATGTTACAGTCTCCAAAGTATTAAAGTATTTAAAGGAACAAAAAATTATTGAAAAGAAGAAAGACAAAATAATTATTCATGATCTGGAGAAACTTAAAGAATTAACCCATGAGAAGCATATTTATAAATATATTTATTAGAATTAAGTTTGACAATTCATTTTATACAAATTATTTTTTGTATTCCATTTCATTAGAGAAATGGAGTATTTTTTTGTATTATTGTAAATTACCTGTGTCTCTATTAGTAGGCTATAGCCTATTGAATTTTCCAGTCAACAGTTCAGCAAAAATATTTTGTAGATGTATAGCTTTTAGTTATACAACTAAACTTCACTCAAAATTATTAAATACAATGTACCTATAGTCATAAAAATGACTGAATTATTAAAAGGGAGGTGAAAATGATGGGTACATTCTTAATTTTTTTAGCAGGCGTATTATTCTTAGCGGGTATTTTATTTATTAGACCCCGTGCTAAACGTGAACAAATGTGGAAAACAGTAGTAAATTGGGCCTTGTTTGTTACTTGGTATGGGATTACCTGGATGGGAATTTCCTTTGTCTACATGAACGCATCGGTTGGACATGTCAAAGCCACAAGCACAGCGATGTTTCTGTTTCTGGGGATATCTGTGGTTCTTGCCGTTGTTCAGGCCTGCCTGCTGGAATTCATTGGTGTGAGAAAAGCGGGGAATACAGGTGAATTACAAGCCTGATAGGATGTGAAAATACGGTGATTAATGAACAAGAGAAAAAGTTTCAGTTAGGCCGCAGGAATTTTCTCAAAGCTGGTGCCGGAGCTGCAGCCCTAGGAGCAGCGACGGCTCTGAAAGCACCTACCATAGTGGCGGGAGCGGTTGGCGAGAGCATGAAGTATACGCCTGCGGCAAAGGGACAGTGGTCCAAACTGCATCCAGTGCATGACATGGGAAGCGCAACAATACATTTTGTAGAACATAACGATCAGTGGTTGGGAACCTCAAAGATAATTGGCCCAATCAAAAATCCGAGTGAATACGATGGCGGATTTGAACAAATTGCCGCAGGAAAAGTCAGTCAAAGGGGCCAATTGGGGCTTTATAACATGAATACGAAGGATCCTTTTGGTAGTGCAATTATAATGGGAGCCGGGATGGTAGCAGGTTTCCTGGAAGGTATTCCTGCCCCAAAGAAAATGGAGATCCCTGATCCTGAACAAATGTCACAACACATCAAGGATGTTGCTTATTTTTTGCGGGCTGATGACGTGGGTATAGGCAGGATGCCTTCGTATGCGTATTATGGCACAAAATGTATTTATCCGCCTTTTCCGGGAAGACAGTATGTGGAATTCACCAGGGAACAATTAGTTCGGCCGGTTACCGAACGCCTGCCATATGCGATCGTGGTAATGGTTGATCAGCATTTGGAGACAATGCTCGCTTCGACAGGGTATGACGCAATTAGCATCTCCCAGTCCTTCAGAGGCTATCATGCGACAGGGGTCATTGCTGCTATTATGGCCCAATATATCCGGAATCTGGGATATAACGCCAGGGCTAATTATGCTGTGGATTATAACGGTGTCATGCCTCCTGTTATTATCGCCGCAGGGTTGGGAGAACTATCCCGTACAGGCGATTGCACGATTCACCCCCGGTTAGGATTCCGCCATAAAGTTGCTGCGGTCACTACGGATTTGCCGCTTGCACCGGATAAACCCATTGATTTTGGGTTACTTGACTTCTGTCGTGTATGTAAGAAATGTGCGGAAAATTGTCCTGCCGGAGCCATTAATACGGATATGGATATGGGACAATATAACGGATATTTGCGTTGGAATAATGACACGAACAAATGTGCTGAATTTCGGGCCAGTAATGAGGACGGTGTATGCTGCGGACGATGCATGAAGGTCTGTCCCTGGAATTCCAAAGAGGAATCCTGGTTCCATCAAGCTGGTACCTGGATTGGAAGCAAAAGTGAAACATCATCAAAATTATTAAAATCAATTGATGATATGTTCGGGTATGGAACAGAAACTGTCGATAAATATAAATGGTGGCTGGAATGGCCGGAACTGTATAAGCTTCCACCTGTAAGCATTCTGACTGAACCTTTGCCGCCGGATCCCATTTTTTCGGCATTAGGGAAAAATAAACCGTAACAATCCGAAAGTTAAAACAATAAGCTGATTGGATGTGAATAAAACGGTGATTAATAAACACGACAGGAAGTTCCAGCTAAGCCGCAGGAATTTTCTCAAAGCCGGTGCCGCAGCCATAGCCTTGGGCGCAGTTGGAGTGGTCAAAACTCCTTCTAAGGCGGCAAATGCGGCGGGAGGAAGTCTGGGGTATACTGCTGCAGCGAAAGGGCAATGGTCCAAATTGCATCCGGTACATGACCTCGGCAGTGCCAGCATACGTTATGTAGAAAGCAATGATCAGTGGCTGGGTACCTCAAAAATAGTTGGGAAAATCAAAAATATCAGTGAAGCAGATAATGGATTTAATCGTGCTACCAGAGGGTTGCTCCCAGATCCCCGGATACAGCTCGCGTCTTTGGCGCTTCCTACCCATCCTTTTCCATTGGCACAGCTGATGACAGTTGTTTTAGTAGGGCCGGACCCTGTAGTTGAAGGACCGGCCGCCCCTAAAAAATTACCGATACCTGATCCTGAGCAGATGTCACAACATATTAAAGATACTGCCTATTTTTTGCGCGCCGACGATGTCGCTATCGGAAAAATGCCTGAGTTCGGATATTATTCTGAGAAGGTTATTGACCCGGCGGGGCTATTGAACAAACCTGTGTCGGAGTGTGTTAAACCGGTAACAGAACGGCTGCCCTATGTCATCGCCGTGATGGTTGACCAACACTTGGAAACCATGCTGGCGTCGACCGGATATGATGGGATTAGCGGCTCGCAGTCACTAAGGGGTTATCATGCGGTCGCAAACATTGCTGTTATTTTGGCCAACTATATCCGTGCCCTTGGATATAATGCCCGGGCGAGTCATTTTGTCAATTATGTTGTTGTAATGCCGACGGTTCTCATATCTGCAGGCTTAGGGGAAATGTCCCGGGCCGGGGACTGTACAATTCATCCCCGTTTAGGATACCGGCATAAAGCGGCTGCTGTGACCACTGATTTGCCACTGGCACCAGATAAACCGATTGATTTTGGGATCCAGGAGTTTTGCAGGGTATGTAAAAAATGCGCGGAAAACTGTCCGACCCAATCAATTTCGACTGATACGGATCAGACCGAGTACAACGGATATATGCGATGGAACCTCAATAGTGATACATGTACTCAACTTAGAATAATTAACGAAAACGGTCAAGGCTGTGGACGGTGTATGAAGGTTTGCCCATGGAACTCCAAAGAGGACTCCTGGTTCCACCAGGCGGGAACGTGGGTAGGCAGTCAAAACGAATCTTCTTCGAAATTGCTGAAAGCTATTGACGACATGTTTGGGTACGGAACGGAACAGATAGAGAAATATAAATGGTGGCTGGAGTGGCCCGAATTGTATAAGTATACACCCCCCGACCTTTCAGGACCTGTCTTTAAACATTAAGTCGCCGGATGCGGGAAGTTAGAAATTTGTCAGTTAATAGGTACTATTAGCGGCTGCTGGCAACAAATTTTAATATTTGTTGCCAGCAGTTTATCAAAAATATAAAAATAGTTTTGATATATTTTTGCATGTATAGATATATGAGATACCATTACGAGGCAAAACTGTAGGATCCAACCGGTATCAAAGAGGAATTTAAAGGAGGATGATTGAAAGTGGTGGACTTGAAAGTCCTGACTCAAGCGATGTCCGATTTGGACGAAGACGTATTAAACAAGGCTATTGATGAAGTACTAAGCAAAGACGACAACGCCGCCGAAGCTCAACAAGTTGTTAAAGCCTGTCAGCAAGGTATGACGCTCGTGGGTGAGCGTTATGATTCGGGTGAGTACTTTATCGGGGACTTGGTCTTCGCCGGGGAAGTGTTGCAAAGTGTAAATGGACAAGCTCAAGCCGGCTTTAAGTGCAGGATCCTCAGCAAAAGGCGGAAAAATTGTCCTGGCAACAGTTTTTGGGGATCTTCACGATATCGGCAAAAACATCTTCAGGTCGATGGCCGAAGCGGCAGGTTTGGAAGTAGTTGACCTGGGAATCAATGTTCCTGTTAGCCAAATTGTGGACAAGGTAAAAGAGCTTAATCCTGATATAGTAGGACTAAGCGGCGTACTGACTCTGGCCTTAGACAGCATGAAAGATATCGTGGATTGCCTAAATAATACCGGTCTCAGAAATAAAGTCAAGGTTATTATCGGCGGCGTGCCGGTTAATGAAGTGGTTTGCAAAAGCATAGGTGCTGATGGTTTTTCAACGAATGCCGCTGAAGGCGTGAAAATTTGTCAAAGGTGGGTGGGATAAATCATGAGCAACGAAATGACGCCGTATCAAGAACGCTCGAACCGTATTTTCAAGACAATAAATTTGGAACAAGCTGACCGCGTTCCTGTGCTTGGCACTTATGGGACATGGTGTGCCTACTACGCAGGTTATACTCCAGCCCAAGTCGATATCGATCTGGATAAATGCGCGAAAGCCATTGCGAAAGTAGCCACTGATATTCCGGTAGATATGCTTCATATGGTGTCTAACAACCCTGCCGCTCTGCTTCAGTCGCTGGGAAGCAAAAATTATAACTATTTAAGTAAAGATAATATTATCCAGTATAGTGACGAACAAGCCGGGATAATGAGTGGAGACGAATATCCCGAATTTAATAAAGATCCGTTAAGATTCATTGTTGAAAAGATTTTACCACGAAAATTTGCCGAATTGGCTAAGTCTTCTCCCGCGAAAGACGTCGCTTTGGCCAGAGGCGCCATGCACTTTGCCATTTATGGAGCAAAATCGGGGGGAATAACGGGTGCGCTTGCTCAACAGGGAATGCCCCTCTTAGGGGATGGCGTACTTATGCATCCGATTGATTTAATTGCGGATATGTACCGGGGTATTAAAGGAATGTTCGGGGACATGCGCCGCCGCCCGGAGGTAGTCTTAGAAGCGATTGAAGCCTTACTGCCTGTTATATTGAGGTTTGGTATGGGACAGGTTCATATGGCGCCGCCGAAAGCGACCCCCAAAGTGCTTTTTCTCCCGATGCATCTGCCAACCATGATGAAGCTGGCGGATTTTGACAAGTTTTACTGGCCGGCCTTTAAAAAGATGATGGACTTTTTTGCTGCTCAAAACGTCTGTGTTCTTGGATTCTATGAAGGCGACTGGTCACGCTATTATGATCATCTTCAAGAATTGTCGGCGAAGAAATCATTTGGCTGGTTTGAACATGCAAATTTCAAAGAAATTAAGCAAAGTTTAAAAGATACCATGTGCATTGTCGGACTTTTCCCGGCGACTTTACTGCAATATGGAACTGAACAAGAATGTATTGCCAAGGCCAAGGAAATATTGGATATAATGGCCCCCGGCGGCGGATACATTTTTGCCACCGATAGGGAGCTGATTGCAGCACAGGATGGCAAATCAAAAAACATTATCGCCGTAAATAAATTTGTTATGGAGTATGGTATTTATTAATTATTAGAGGAGGTGCGCCTTGCAATGGAAGATAAATTATTGATCTCTTGGAATGAAATACTTAAACAGCACCCGGAACTTGCAGACCAAGATCCCGCTATTGGAATGAGTTGGGATATGGGACAGGAAATGGTTTTTAGCTATTTATTTATGCTGGCAATCTTTTAGAACAAAGAAAATGCGGAAACCTAATAAACTAGTCTTAAAATCATATGACACACTGCTTTTTAGGGCGTGTCGCGAAAACGTTTTTTAATAAACGTTACGACACGCCCTACTCTATTTTGTTCCATTTGTCGACAGCTATGTTAGTAAGCCTGAGAATAGACCTTTTGTTTTAGCAGTTATACTTTTAGGTATTGGCTAATATTTATGATAAAAATTTTTTTCCAGATGTATCGTTTTAGTTATATAACTAAACTTCCAATAAAATCATTTAATACAATGTACCTATAGTCATGAAAACGACTGAATTATCAAAAGGGAGGTGAAAATGATGGGTACATTCTTAATTTTCTTAGCAGGCGTATTATTCTTAGCCGGTATTTTATTTATTAGACCTCGGGCTAAACGTGAACAAATGTGGAAAACAGTAGTTAATTGGGCCTTGTTTGTTATCTGGTATGGGATTACCTGGATGGGGATTTCTTTTATCTACATTAACGCATCGGTTGGGCATGTCAAAGCAACAAGTACAGCAATATTCCTGTTTCTGGGAATCTCTGTGGTTCTTGCCGTTGTTCAGGCCCGCCTGCTGGGCTTCATTGGTGTGAAAAAAGCGGGAAATAAAAGTGAATTACAAGTTTGATAGGATGTGAAAATTCGGTGATTGATGGACAAGAGAAAAAGTTTCAGCTAAGCCGCAGGAATTTTCTCAAAGCTGGCGTTGCAGCCTCTGCGATGGGAGTGATTGGAGCAATCGCAGCTCCGGCTAAAGTGGCCAACGCAGCCGGAGCAAGTCTGAAGTATACTGCTGCAGCGAAGGGACAATGGTCAAAACTTCATCCGGAACATGACTACGGCAGTGCTACAGTACGTTTTGTAGAAAGCAATGATCAGTGGTTGGGTACCACAAAAATAGTTGGAAAAGTTAAGAACTTCAGCGAAGCTGATATGGGATTCAATTTGGCTACCAGGGGGATGCTTCCTAATAAAAAGACACAAGCGGCGTCTTTGAGTTTCTTTTTCAGGCATCCTTTTGGAGCGGCAATAGCCAATGCAGGCATGTTTATTGCTCCGCCCGCTGCGGTTGAAGGAAAGCCGTCTCCCAAAAAACTGGAGATCCCTGATCCGGAACAAATGTCCCAGCATATTAAAGATGCCGCCTATTTTTTGCGCGCTGATGAAGTCGGTATCGGCAAGATGCCGGAATATGCTTATTATTCCCAGAAGCTTACGGATAAAGCTGGTTTGATGACCAAGCCTGTAGAAGAATGTGTCATACCGGTAACAGAACGCTTGCCTTACGTCATCG
Organism: Dehalobacter sp. CP; assembly: GCA_009910795.1. The sequence goes on from VMEE01000019.1 coordinate 79,628, forward strand.
TCGTGATGGTCGACCAAAATCTTCTAACCATGTTGGGATCCACTGGGTATGACGGAATCAGCGGTGCAATGTCTATGAAGAGTTATCATGCAACCGGTAACATCGCAGTGATTTTAGCTACCTATATCCGGAGCCTTGGGTATAATGCCCGGGCGCAGCATGCGTTTAACTATAACGCAGTCATGCCGCCCGCAGTTATTTCAGCAGGGTTGGGGGAGCTTTCCCGTACCGGAGACTGCTCGATTCATCCCCGCTTGGGATTCCGGCATAAGGTTGCTGCTGTTACCACTGATTTGCCGCTGGCGCCCGACAAACCAATTGACTTTGGCCTCCAGGATTTCTGCAGAGTATGTAAAAAATGCGCTGAAAACTGTCCAAACCAATCCATTACGTATGATTCGGATCTTGTGGAGTATAACGGATACCTGCGTTGGAACAGCGACATGAAAAAATGTGCAGAATTCAGGATACTCAACGAAGACGGAGTGTCCTGCGGACGGTGCATGAAGGTCTGCCCCTGGAACTCCAAGGAGGATTCCTGGTTCCACCAGGCTGGGACCTGGATTGGAAGTAAAAATGAAGCTTCCGCAAAATTGCTGAAAACAATTGACGATATGTTTGGGTACGGTACAGAAAGCATCGAGAAATACAGATGGTGGCTGGAGTGGCCGGAGATGTACAAGTATCCGGCGGTTGCTCAAGCGCCACAGACGCATTAATAGTTAAAGGCTCTCTGCTAAATGTTGGGGTACCCCCCTAAACAAGAGTAATTCTAAATTGATGTAATGCTGGTAATAGCCCTTACAGACTATTATCAGCATTTTTATAAATTTTGCTGCGAATGACACCATGCCGTTAGTATCTGGCCTAATTAACCTATCATACTAGAGAATGCGGGATCTGAATTACCATTTGTATAAGGAACGCTCTTTTTAAATCATTTTTTGTGCTTAACATCAGGAACAGTTAGATGGTTTTTACGAGCTTTTGGTGGGCGAATATTGACACTAACTCTTCAAACAATTATTATTTACTTTAGGATGTATTGAATAATACTTTTCATCTAGAGATAATCTATAAGCAGGGGAATTCTTAATGTTTTTGTGAGTTCATACTAATCATATAAAATGGAGGAGATAAAAATGCAATTAATTTTTGGAATGATTACCCCAACTGTAGCTGTAATAGGTTTGGTCATCGCCCTAGTCATATTTGGACCAGGAAAGCTGCCCCAATTAGGAAAAGCTTTAGGCGGGGGTATCAAGGAATTCAGGGATGCCTCTGTTGAGGGTGAAAAGGAAGGAAGCGAAACAATAAAAGAGGCATAGCATAACGCGATAGAAATGTTATTTAAATGCAAATAAAGGATAAGTTCAGCATGTATCATAAAAAGAGCTTTAAGATACTATTATTTCTGTTAATCATTATCGGTTTATCATCTTGGCAAGGTTATGAGTATTATCAACGTAATGTTAATTATCAAGAAACCAAATTGTTTTTTGACACAGAAGTATATGTTGAGGCTCATGGCTGGGGAGCAAAGAAGACAGTAACTGAAGCTCTCGGCATTATGGAAGAGCTAGATTCCAAGCTTAATAAGTTCTCACCTCATAGTGAAATATACGCTATCAATATTCATGCAGGAGAACAACCTGTCACGGTATCGGAACTAACCTTTGATGTTATTGAACAGTCCTTGAAAATTGCGGATTTAAGCAATGGTGCATTTGATCCGACGATAGGACCTTTAGCTAAATTATGGAAATTTGGAGAAAGGGATAGTTCTGACAAATTTGTACCATCGCAGGAACAGATTACGAAAACAATTCAACTTGTTGATTACAAAAAAGTAATTTTGAATAAAGAACAAAAGACTGTCTTTTTAGTTAAAAAGGGAATGAGTTTAGATCTAGGAGCAATTGCTAAGGGCTACGCTGTAAGCAAAGCATTAGAGACCTTTAAGAGCCGTAATATTCTATCAGGGATGGTATCGGCAGGCGGAAATATTTATGCCATAGGCAAAAAAGACGGAGGAACGCCTTGGCACATCGGAATTAGAGATCCTTTAAACAAAGGACAGATTATTGGCTATGTTGTATTGGAGAATCTCACAATCGATACATCAGGCAACTATGAGCGGTTTTTCACTGTTGACGGAATACAATACAGTCATATTCTTGATCCTCGTACTGGGTATCCTTCAAAAGAGGTCAGCGGTTGTACTGTCGTCACGGAGAATCCGATAATGGCGGATGCTTTGGCTACAGCAGCTTTCGTATTAGGTCCTGAAAAGGGCTTGCAATTAATCGAAAAGAATAACGCATGGGGCCTGATCATTGATACTGACGGCAAGATGGAATTATCTGATAAAATGAAAGAAATGTTTAAACCAGAGACTCCTGAGTGACCGTATTTGGAAGAATTAGTTTTAATTAGATCAGGAAAAGGAAGGGGTTTGTACTGTGCAACGTAGGAAGAAGCAAAGTGACGAAATGTCTTTCTTTGGCCACTTTAAAGAAATGCGCAAAGTGCTTTTATTTTCTGCATATGCGATTGCCATCGGAGCAATAGCGGGATGGGCGTTCAGTGATTATGTATTTCGTTTCCTGGCTATACCCATGTCCGGTCTCAGTGAGGTGCATTTCATTACGACAACACCGATGGAACCATTAATGGTTAAGTTAAAAGTATCACTCATTGCGGGTGTAGTTATAGCTTTGCCCATCATCATATGGCAGTTATGGAGTTTTATCCTGCCGGCTTTAAAATCGAATGAACGGAAATACCTCTATTTCATCTTTCCTTCATCTCTTCTTCTTTTTTTTGCAGGTGCAGCTTTTGTTATTTTATTTGTGCTGCCTATCTGCTTAAAGTTTTTACTTTTGGCAGGGATAGGGGCAATCGATACAACACCATTTGTCACCAAGTCTTCCTATATTAATTTTGTTTTCACTTTGGCACTCAGCTTTGGGTTGTTTTTCCAACTGCCCGTTGTATTGATACTGTTAATTCGAATAGGCGTCGTATCTCCTCAGGCTCTCGCAAAATATAGAAAATGGGCCTTTTTTGTGATTGTGATATTGGCTGTTGTTCTTTCTCCAACCCCCGATCTGATGACCCAGGTTTTGATCATCGGTCCGATGTATCTTCTCTATGAAATCAGTATTTGGATAGGTTATATTGTAGTAAGAAGAAGAACAAAAATGCTGAAGCGAGAAGAGGAAGAGGTGATTTAAATGGGTTTAACAGAAATTGCATTAATCTTATTTGTCGCCTTGGTTCTTTTTGGCCCCGATGATTTGCCCGTAATTGCAAAAACAATTGGAAAAATGGTTAGACAAGGTCGCAAGATAATGAATGAATTGACAAGAGAATTTACAAATACAATTAGTATGCAGAGTGACACGATAATGGACAGCTTAAAAGATACATCCCCCAAAGAAAAGGTCTCCCAAGAAGAACCAAAACAAAAGGAAGACGAGAATGTGTTACAGAGCAATGATGAAGGAGCAGAGAAAAAAGCTGAGGATAATGAGGCAGCTGTAAAACATGATGGAACCAATGAAGCCGACCCTATGTGAAGGATAATTTAAAAAGGCGTGATGCACTTAGAAGATGATCTCTGTCTTGCGCGGGGGTCATCTTTTTATGATTCCAGCCCAACTTTCATATGGCGCTTCTGCATGCTGAACCGGCAAGATGATTCATTAGACCGAGAATCACCAATCACCACGGATGGCATGGAAAACGCCGGGCGCATAGTGGTATAATTGATTTATGGAACAATGGCAAGACCATCGAAAAATACTCCATATCGATATGGATGCTTTCTATGCCGCGGTAGAACAGAGAGATCATCCAGCCTTACTCGGAAAGCCTGTTATCGTGGGCGGCAAGCCAAACAGCCGGGGTGTTGTTTCTGCTGCTTCTTATGAGGCCCGTAAATTTGGCATTCATTCGGCGATGCCCATGACCGAGGCCTTCAGACGCTGTCCGCAGGCCGCATTTCTCCCTGTTAATATGCAAAAATATCAGGAAGCCTCAGACCGGATACACGAAATATTTTTGTCCTACACGCCGCTCGTCGAGCCCTTGTCCCTTGATGAAGCTTTTTTGGACGTTACGCGATCAACGGCTCTTTTTGGATTTGCCCAAAATATCGCCGTGCTGATCAAACAACGTATCCGGCAGGAACTTGGCCTGACAGCTTCAGTGGGTTTAGCCCCCAATAAATTCCTCGCCAAGATTGCTTCCGATCTGCAGAAGCCGGACGGCTTTGTCGTTGTCCCTCCGGATAAAGTACAGGAATTTCTCGATCCTCTGGCTGTGGAAAGAGTGTGGGGGGTCGGCATCAAAACGGCGGAACAGCTGCATGAGCTTCGGGTCAAAACAGTGAGAGATCTGCGTGCCTTGGATGAAAGTGCTCTCTCGAAACGATTCGGTGCCTTGGGCAAACAGCTTTACGAACTCGCCCGAGGTATTGACAACCGCTCCGTAGAAACCGACAGAATGGCGAAATCCGTTGGCAGGGAGACGACATTCTCATCAGATATTGCTGATGTTGACGTACTTGAAAAAGAGCTGCTGAAGCTGGCGGTGGATGTCGGAAGACGCCTGCGCAAACATGCGCTGAGAGCGAAAACAATCACGCTGAAAGCACGTTATCCAGATTTCAGGACCCTCTCCCGTTCCAGCACCCTCCCTCAGGCCACAGATCTGGATGATCTGATCTACCATGAAGCCTGTACGCTCTTACGCGGGCTCTCCATGAATCAGCCGCTTAGACTAATTGGAATTACCTTGAATAACTTAACGGATCAAACTGAGCAACTGACGTTGTTTGATGAATCTCAAAAAGATATGGGAAACCTGACAAAAGTGATTGATCAAGTTAACGCGAAATATGGAAAGAACAGTATCACAAGGGCACGATTACTATAATGAAGAGTGAGGAGCGAGATTTAACCTTCAATTTATGAATAGGTCTTAAGCCAAAAAGTTAGCAGGAGGTACGCAATGGAAAGGGTCTTGATCAGAACAAATCGTTTAACCAAAAGGTATGGTTCAGTGCCGGTTGTCAACGATCTAAACCTGGAGGTAAGAAGCGGAGAGATTTTCGGTTTCTTGGGACCGAACGGTGCCGGTAAAACAACAACGATTAAAATGCTTACTGGATTGCTGGATCCCAGCGAGGGGGAGATATCCATCTGTGATTACGATATCCGCAGGCAGCCCACTCAGGCCAAAGCCTTAATGGCTTATGTACCGGACCAGCCAAAATTGTATAACAAACTGTCAGCCCGTGAATTTTTGCACCTTATTTCAGCCCTATACCGAGTCCCAAAAGGCATTGCCAAAGAGCGGGCTGAGCAGCTCTTAGGAATGTTCGGTCTCATGGAGCGTGCAGATGAGCTATTGGAGGGTTACTCTCACGGTATGAGACAAAAGGTTGTTCTGGCGGGGGCCTTAATTCATCAGCCTAAGGTGATTCTTTTGGATGAGCCGACTGTGGGTCTTGACCCGGCCAGCGCACGCCTCCTCAAAGATATTCTTCAGGAGATGGCCCGGCAGGGTGCTGCGGTATTTGTTTCGACCCATATTCTTGAGATTGCCGAGAGAATGTGCCATCGGGTCGGTATTCTGAAAGATGGCATGCTGATTGCGCAGGGCAGCCCTGAAGAACTCCGGCAAAAAGTTGGGCACGGTGGGGAAAGCCTGGAAGATATTTTCCTGGAACTTACCGGAGTCCGTGAGAATGCTGAATTAATCAAAAGCCTGGAGGAGGAATAAACGGTGAAAATGATCATACCGCCGCCTCTGGATACCCCGCCTGCGGAAAAGTCGTTTGTTCAGGATTTTGTCCTGCTGCTAACAAATCAGCTGCGGGTGACACTTAACACGCTGAAACATCAACGAAAGAGAACTTTCATCGGAATGGGTATCCTGATGATTGTGTTTTTGAGTTTTCTGATTTCCATGGGGGCCATATCCTATGGAATGTTGAAATCAATGCAGCCTGAGACCGTTCAGGGTTTTCTCTCCTTGTTCTTTCTGGTGGGACTGGCCAGCCAGATATTCTTTGGTCTTACGGCAGCTTTTGCAGCGCTGTATATGTCCGAAGATTTGGAACTTCTTTTCATGGCACCGGTTCCTCTCCGGGTCGTTTTTGCCGTAAAAACAGTCTCTGTACTTGTGAGCAATCTTTTAGTTGCGTTCTTGTTTGTTTTTTTGCCGGGGGTGTTCTGCGGTCTGCTTTTTGAGGCCAAAGCATCCTATTATCTTCTTGTTTTCCTGTCAGGCTGCGGTTTATGGCTTAGCGGGACAGCCCTGGCCGAACTGCTGAACCTTTTGGTCATGCGTATTGTTCCGCCTCACAGGAGCAAAGAAGCCGTCGGACTCATGGGAGGGCTGGCAGGTGTCTTGATCGCGTTAGTGTTTCAGATTCCGGGAATGATGCTGGGAAGCCAAGGTAACTTGGATATTGGGACCATGCTGGCAGGCAAAGAGCAGCTGATTCACGTCATGAATTTTTTCCCGTGGGGATGGGGTTCACTTGCTTTAACCAGCGGAATAACCGACAGCTTTGCCACGGGGCTGGGATGGAGCCTCCTGATCCTTATTTTCAGTGCGTTTCTTTTTTTGATTGCCTTGATTCTTTTGGAACGGGGATTCCGGCAGGGCTTCATTTCCATCAGCCAGGGAGATGGCGGAAGACGGCGCAAAAAACGTTCAGTTTCCAGCGTTGATACGACGAACCGCCAACAGGAAAAGATTTTCTTCGGGACTGTTGGCCAGGAGCAGGAAGCAGTAGTCTTGCCGGCCTCGACGTGGGCAGGCATGTGGGCAGTGGCCAAAAAAGATTTGCTAACCTTGAAAAGGGATACCAGAGAATGGTTTAGCTATTTGATCCCTCTGATCATTATGGCCTTCTTTGTGGTTCAGTTTCTGTTCAATGCTTCGGCATCGAGTGTATCCAGTTTGGTAATGGTTCTTATCATGTACACGATTATGTTCAGCGGCAATTTGGCCTTGCAGGCGTTTGGCAGGGAAGGAGAGTCCGACTGGCTGCTAAATAGTGTGCCCCTGGCAGGGTGGCCTGTCGTCTGGGGGAAATTAACTGCAGCCGTGCTTCCCACGTTACTATTGATGGAGGCTCTTCTGGTTGGCACTTCATTGGCAGTCGGAGTTTCAACGAGCCTAACGCTTATCCTGGCACTGGCGGCGATTTTCTTAAGCCTGGGTTCCAGTGCCATTGGGCTGTATTATTCCATCAAGAACTGCCGCTATAATCCGGACAAACCACAAATGCGGATATCGCCAAGTGCTTCGCTAATGATGTATCTGATCAATTTTTGTTTCATCCTTATTTTAGGTTTAAGTCTATGCTATTTATTCCCTCCTGCCGAATTGGTCTCAGCGCTTCGGATGCTTCCATCGGTCACCTTCGAATGGAATGTACAGTCAGGACTACTTAGCGGGTTGTATTTTCTCAGCCGTCCGTTGTTTTGGCCCGTTCTGTTCCGGATGTTACTCGGAATTCTGTTGACCGGCGGGCTATGGTCACTCATCTTCTTCGGATTTATGGCTGCGACAGTCCGGCAAAGCCGCAAAGGCTTCAGGGTGGAGCTCGTGACGACCAGCAGCAAGAACCGGCTCAGATAATCAACAAGCATGAAAAGTAAATGACCCTAATACCCAGGGCTTAAAGTCAGAAACCTGTGCGACAACCTCACAATATTGTTCCATTAATTGCTGATTATCTAATTTGTAGGTATGCAGGCTGAGATCATTTCGGCGAATATAAGCAAAATTGTATTTATCAATCGCATAAATTTTGATGCCGTTTTTGGTACAGTCTGCCCCAAATTGTTCATCCGCAATATTGGCATCAATAAACTGTACTTTTTCAAAAATATTCTTCTTCATAAAAAGGGTACAGCCGATAAGATAGTCAACATAGCTGTTTTCTCTGCCAGGATGCAAAAGCGCCAGGATTTTTTGCTCTTCAAAAAAGACGAAGTGCGTTTTCTTTCCGAAAACACCCGCCTCGCTGGAAGGCGCTATTTTCATAAAATCGTTCAAGTATTCAGGACCATAATAATCGTCATGATCAAAATTAGCGATGTAGGGATATTGGGTCTGCCCGACAGCATAATTTAAACACGTTCCTGCCGAGCAGCTTTCAGGTAGCTGAATGATCCTTACATGAGGATACAATTCCGCCCTCTTGTAAAAATCGGAGAGATTAATACCGGGACCATTCAGGATGATAATAAGTTCCTTGACAGGGTAGGTTTGTCTGGCATAATTCGCGAAGATATTGTCCAGGTAAAAAGGGAAGTGAGTACAGGTAATAATGGATATTCCATCCGGCTTTGTCATTGGCGGCTCCCTAATGAAATGATTCTATTCGATATTTATCTGATTATTCAATTATTCGATTACGCGTATTGTTCTATGACGGATACTCTGTCTCTCATTTGTTTTTCAAAGTCAAAGATCTCTCTGAATTTTGCCTGCCCGCACGTCGACATGCTGTATAACTTTTCGGGGCTTTGGTAATATTCCATAATACTGTCAGCAATCTTGCCGGCATCGGCGGGGATAATAAAAAGGTCCTTTTTGTGTTCAAAATGTTCGTTCATGTTCAGTTCGTCGGTACAGAAAACAGCAACGTTGTGCAAAGCAGCATCGATGCAGCAGCCTGTAGGGAAGCCGTCAAAGTTCTTACCCGGTATCAGGACAAAAGGAAGATTCGGTGAAACGATCATGTCCATTCCGGAAAAGAATTGCGGGAAAAAGCTTTTATCTCTAAGACCATAAAATGCGATCCGGCTGCCCAACTCACTGACATCAATTTCATCCCGGTCAAAATTGCCAACGACATGAAACCTGATATCCTCTGTTACTAAAGCGAGCTTTTTGCACATCTCAATAAAAATGGGATACCCCTTATCCATTCCCGTTGGCATATATTTGTGAGCCACAAAGCAGATGTCGAGCGTATTTTTATCTTTTCCGTAGAATCGCTTGGGTACGGTCGTGTGGAAATACTCCGGATACGTCACCATCCCATAAATATAGGCAATCTTGTCCGGCGTAACAAAACTGTGGCTGGTAATATAGTCGTACGTCCTCTTCTGCGTAACAATGACTTTTCTCAAAAGAGGGGATTGCAGGACTTTGATCAGCCTGGCATCAATTTCGTCATCATTGATCCAAAATCCCCCTCCGGGATAGAGTTCAAATATAAACGGCGTGTTAAACATTTCATAGACAAAATGAAAAGCAGCAGCGTTACTTAAAAATACCATATAATACAGCGCGTAAGACTGACCGGTCCAGTCAAACTGGGTAAACGGCTTTACTTTATCCTTATACTGCGGATATACGGCAGCATATTCATGATGATGCATGTCATATCTGGTCGCATACACTTCACAGTTCGGATACTTCTCCAAATAGTAATTAAATTCGGATATCCTAAAACCCGTCGTCAGATTAGGAAAATAGTCATCGAGAATTGCTATTTTTTTTTGATTGATTGTATTCATTAATTTTTGTCCTTTCATTCTTCTTAACATTATTCTTAGCAATGCTTTTTTAATTTCTATTTCTCTAGAGTAACGTTGATTTCATTAGCTCCAGACCAAGTCTCTGTAATGGATAGCCAGCATTGAGCGGAGCATGGAGTGTGAAGCGCCGGATTTACGAATCAATCTACTAGTTGGCATTACTTACATAGAAGTTGAAATTCTCCAGGGCCCAATCCATATGGTAAAGGTGATTCTTGTAGGATTCCGGATCATGAATTGATGCGCAGTATACTGTTCGCTTACCTTCACGAAGTTCTTTAAAGCATTCAAGGTATTTCCATCCGTGGGTCAAGACAAAGGATTCATTCTTATGCTTGGTATTTCTGAGGTCAAAGCAGGTAGGATTTATTCTATTGCAGATGCACCATCGGCTGCCCTCACAGGTCGCACAAGGTACAGTCTGGAGCATATCGATCGGGATGTCGATTGCATATCCTGCTTTAAACGGTGTATATTTATTAATTCTGAGCGACAGTTCGGCATCCCCGTAGCCGTTTTCCTCGGACCAATAGCCGATAAGGTTAATAAGCTCCGGTTTTAGGATCTGGCATTGCCCGGGTACAAAATCAAGGACATTACCGACCTCAGTATGCATTAACTGCAGGTAGCTTACACCGCTTCTCTCTTGAAGGGAAACCTCCGGATAATAGGCTGGATACGGGTGGGCCTTGGACAACCCCAGCAGCCCTACCTCCGGGAAAGTTCTAAATACTTTCATAAACCGGCTTATCCAATCCGGGACATAAAAATACACATCACTTTCGAGGACAATAAAATACTGGTCTGGTTTTCTGCGGGCCAGATTGTAATTAAGCGCGTAAATGGGACCATAATTTACGGGCAGTCTTGTTTTAGATTTGATGCGGTTGTCGTTAAGACTTTGAATATAATCCCATGTTCCGTCCTGCGAATTGCTGTCAATGATATGGAGTTCAAAATCATCTGTGGTATTGAAAAGGGAGTTTAAATTTCTGGCATTTAATCCCAGTCTGTGAAATGTCGAATAGGTGATAAAAGGTGGTATCATAAATTTATTCTACCTCCAATTTTTTTCAATAACATCATATGTCGTTCTGTGGACAAGAGGTTACAAAAATATCCTCAATTTTATGTTGCTATAAAAAGCTTGGTATTCGATTCCGGCACCAAGAGAATACAGTATTCATGAAAGGGCCGCGTTTAGAAATTTTATCTTCAGCGATTCCCGTGATATAATGCTATTTGGGGAATTCTATTCCATCGATTTTACTCTTCAGATCATTTTACTTAGCGACGGCAAACAGGCTGATGATCAGCCGATCGAAATAAGAACAACGGAGGGATCCGCGTGCAGCAGAATGTGTATATGATCCTGGCCAATGGCCAGGTTTTTAAAGGGAAGCCTTTCGGGGCAGCAGGAGAGGCAGTCGGTGAGATTGTCTTTACTACTGCAATGACCGGATATTTAGAAACCCTGACTGACCCGAGCTATTTCGGGCAGATTGTGGTTCAGACGTTTCCTTTGATCGGGAATTATGGGATTATTCCGGCTGATTTTGAAAGTGATTCCCCGAAATTGAAAGCCTATGTTGTCCGGGAGTGGTGTCAAGTTCCTTCCAACTTTCGCTGTGAAGGTGAGCTTGACGCTTTTTTAAGAGCACAGAATATTGTCGGGGTCTATGGGGTTGACACCCGGGAACTCACCAAGATTATCCGCGAGGTCGGCGTAATGAACGCCAAAATCACCGCAACCCTGGACAATCTTGAAAAAGATCTGGCTGAAATCAATGCCTATAAAATTACGGACGCGGTCCAGACAGTTTCCTGCAGGGAAACAATACCGACCGAGAACACCGATGTAACCCGGAAGAGCATCTCATCCATTGAAATAGTCCCAACCAGAGACATAGGTAAGCCCGTTGACGTTGCCACATCTAGAGATGTAGCGACAGTAGTCGCCAAAGAAGTAACCGACAAATACCGGGTGGTCCTGTGGGATTTTGGAGCGAAGGAAAATATCCGGCGTGAGCTCATCAAACGCGGCTGTGAGGTTATCACGGTGCCTGCTGAGACATCCACCGAAAGTATCCTGGCTCTACACCCGGACGGGATCATGCTTTCCAACGGACCGGGAGATCCGGCCGACAATAAGGGAATTATCGCAGAGCTGAAGAAACTTTCTGCCTCCGGTCTGCCGATCTTCGGGATATGTCTCGGACATCAGCTGCTGGCCCTGGCGCAGGGTGCCGAAACGTCCAAGCTGAAATACGGGCACCGGGGCGCCAATCAGCCGGTGAAGGATTTGAAAACCGGCAGGGTTTACATTACAAGCCAGAACCATGGCTATGCGGTTGTTGCCAACAGCCTTCCTGCTCATGCCCGCATGTGTTTCCAGAATGCCAATGACGGGACTTGCGAAGGAATTGAGTATCTGAATATGCCTGCTTTTTCGGCGCAGTTTCATCCGGAAGCTTCGGCAGGACCCTTGGATACCAGCTATTTATTTGATCAATTTATTGATTTGATGAGGAAGGACTGTTCAACATGCCGTTAAATAAAACAATAAAAAAAGTACTGGTCATTGGCTCAGGTCCGATCGTCATCGGGCAGGCTGCTGAATTTGATTACGCGGGGACCCAGGCGTGCAGGGCCTTGAAAGAAGAGGGGCTGGAAGTCGTTCTGATCAACTCCAATCCAGCTACGATCATGACGGATAACGCAATGGCCGATCAAATTTACATCGAGCCGTTAACGCTGGAGACCATCAAAAGAATCATCATCAAGGAAAGACCGGACAGCATTTTATCTACGTTAGGAGGTCAGACCGGCCTGACACTTTCCATGCAGCTTGCCAAAGAAGGATTTCTAGAAAAGCAAGGTGTCAAGCTGTTAGGCGCAAATCCGGTAACTATCGATAAAGCTGAAGACCGGCAGATGTTTAAGGATACCATGGCAGCGATCAGCGAGCCTGTCATCCCTTCTCTGGTCGTGACGGATGTCCCTGCTGCCCTCGCCTTTGCGGAGGAGATCTCCTATCCGGTCATTGTCCGGCCGGCCTTTACGCTGGGCGGAACAGGCGGGGGGATTGCCTATAATGAAACCGAGCTGCAGGAAATTGCGGCCAACGGTCTGAGGCTTTCACCGATTACCCAGGTCCTAATTGAAAAATGTATTTCCGGGTGGAAAGAGATTGAGTTTGAAGTGATGCGGGATCGGGCGGGGAATGTTATTACCGTCTGCAGTATGGAGAATTTCGATCCGGTCGGGGTGCATACCGGGGATAGCATCGTTATCGCGCCGGCCGTTACGCTTTCGGACAAAGAATATCAAATGCTGCGTTCGGCTGCGCTGAATATTATTACAGCCCTGGAAGTGGAAGGCGGCTGCAACTGCCAGTTTGCGCTGCATCCGGACAGCTTTGACTATGCCGTCATTGAGGTGAACCCGAGGGTATCCCGTTCCTCAGCTCTGGCCTCGAAGGCGACGGGGTATCCGATTGCTAAAGTCGCCGCGAAAATTGCGGTCGGCTATACGCTCGATGAGATTAAAAACGCCGTTACTGGGAAGACCTATGCATGTTTTGAACCGGCACTGGATTATGTCGTGGTGAAACTGCCCAAGTGGCCGTTTGATAAATTTGTTTACGCGAAACGCACGCTGGGTACGCAGATGAAAGCAACCGGTGAAGTGATGGCCATCGGCGTGAGCTTTGAGCAGGCCATTATGAAAGCGGTCAGGGGAGCGGAGATTTCCCTGGACAGCTTGAACCTGCCCAAACTCAAGAAACTGACGGATGCCGAGATTGAACAGCTGATTGCGGTGTGTAACGATGAACGGCTTTTTGTGATATTTGAAGCGCTGCAGAGGGGCATTTCCTGCGAATCAATTCATGAAATCACTCGGATTGACCTCTGGTTCTTATACAAACTGGCTCACCTTACAGCTTTGGAGAAAGAGCTGGCCGTCGGACCTTTGACACAGGAGCTGTACGAAGAGGCCAAGAAACTTGGGTATCCTGATAAAGTGATCGAACGGCTTTCAGACTGCAGGATTGAACAGGGGATCGCACAGGGGATCTATCAGAAACGCTGGGCTTCTTACAAAATGGTCGATACCTGCGCAGCTGAATTTGAGGCGGAGACCCCGTATTTTTACTCGACGTATGATGAAGCCAATGAAGCTAAGCAGTTTATCCAAGCCCGGAATAGCGGCAGGAAAACAATTATTGTCTTTGGCTCCGGCCCGATCCGCATCGGTCAGGGGATCGAGTTTGACTATGCTTCCGTACATTGTGTGTGGGCGCTGAAAAAAGCAGGTTATGAGGTCGTGATCGTCAACAATAACCCGGAAACTGTCTCGACCGACTTTGACACGGCCGACCGGCTGTATTTTGAACCACTGACCAATGAGGATGTTCTGAATGTGATTCATACGGAGCAGCCCTATGGCGTCGTCGTAGCTTTTGGCGGACAGACGGCCATTAAGCTGACGAAGTTCTTGGAAGCCCAGGGGGTACGGATTCTGGGCACACCGGCCGACAGCATTGATGCGGCCGAAGACAGGGAACGGTTTGACGCTTTGTTGGAACGACTCTCCATTAAACGGCCTCAGGGACATACTGTGATGAACACCGATGAAGCGCTGCAGGCGGCGAATAAGCTCGGTTATCCGGTTCTGATGCGCCCTTCCTATGTGCTTGGCGGACAAAATATGATTATTGCGTTTAGTGATCAGGATATCTGTGAATACATGGACATTATCCTGACTTACAACATCGAGAATCCCGTTCTGATCGATAAATACCTGTCAGGTATTGAAATCGAGGTCGATGCGATCTGTGACGGTGAAGAGATTCTGATCCCTGGTATTATGGAGCATATTGAGCGGGCCGGTATCCATTCCGGTGATTCGATTGCGGTCTATCCCGCCTGGAACTTAAGCGGAGAGCTGACGGAACGGGTCATTGACTATTCCAGAAAATTGGCTTTGGCCTTAAACACCCAGGGGCTGGTCAATATTCAGTATGTCGTTCATGCCGGAGAAATCTACGTCATTGAAGTGAACCCGCGTTCCTCAAGGACGATCCCGTATATCAGCAAAGTGACCGGCGTACCGATGGTTGACCTCGCGACCAGAGCGATGCTTGGCGAAAAACTGACCGATATGGGCTTCGGCACAGGGCTATATAAAACCCCGCCTTATGTCGCGGTCAAGGTTCCGGTGTTTTCGTTTGAAAAACTGATTGATGTCGATGTGCAGCTGGGTCCGGAGATGAAGTCGACGGGCGAGGTGCTGGGCATTGGCAAATCCCTCGCTGAGGCGCTTTATAAGGGACTGGTGGCTGCCGGGTACAAGATGGTGAAGCAGGGTGGCGTTTTAATTACGGTGCGCAACAGCGATAAGCCGGAGATGGTTGATATCGCCAGGAAATACAGCGAGCTGGGCTTTAAACTCTATGCGACCGGCGGAACGGCCAAAGTGCTGGAGCAAGCGGGTCTGCAGGTAATTTCGGTTAAGAAGATTCATGAATCAGAGCATGACAATATCCAAACGCTGCTGGAAAGCGGCAAGATCCATTATATTATTTCGACTTCGGCCAAAGGCAGGTTGCCCGGTCTGGACAGTGTCAAAATCCGCCGCAAAGCAGTTGAGACAGCAATTCCGTGCCTGACCTCGCTGGATACCGCCAATGCGTTAGCCAACAGTCTGAAGAGCCGGTATTCCCAGAACAACACGGAGCTTGTGGACATCAACCATATGCGCAGCGAACGGCGGCAGCTTACCTTTACAAAAATGCAGTCCTGCGGCAACGATTATATCTATTTCAACTGCTTCGATCAACAAATCGTCAGCCCGGAATCCCTGAGTGTTTATTTATCCGATAGGCATTATGGTATCGGCGGGGACGGGATCGTGCTGATCTGCCCGTCCGAAAAAGCTGATGCGAGGATGCAGATGTTCAATCTGGATGGCAGCGAAGGTAAAATGAGCGGCAATGCGCTTACATGCATCGGAAAATATCTGTACGACAACCGGATTGTCGAGAAGGATCAAATTTCGATTGAAACCCTGAGCGGGGTTAAGAAGCTGAAACTCTATGTCCAAAACGGGAAAGTCGATTCGGTCTGCGTCGATATGGACCCGGTGGAGCTCGCGCCTCAAAAGATTCCGGTTAATTTGCCGGGAGAGGCCATTGTGAACCACCCGGTCACGATCGCTGGCCGCGATTACCGCATTACCTGTGTGTCTATGGGGAATCCGCATAGCGTCATTTTTGTGGAGAACCAGGAAAACATTCAGATGGAGACAGAAGGACCGGCCTTCGAATATTCCCCGTTATTCCAGGAAAGAGTCAATGTGGAATTCGTCACAATGATCGACCAAAATACCCTGAAAATGCGGGTCTGGGAACGCGGCAACGGCGAAACACTCGCAGCCGGCACCAGTGCTTGTGCGGCTGTCGTCGCTGCTGTGCTGAACGGTTTCTGCCAAAAAGGCCAGCATATTCTGGTGAAGCTGAAAGGCGGCGATCTGGTCGTCAAATATACGGATGAGACGGTCTATATGACAGGAAAACCGGAAAAGGTATTCGAAGGAAGCGTAGAGATTTAATTAACGATACAATATCAATTGTAATTGATATTGCAATATAATTTATTCACCAATCATCCTGGTTTGGACGATCTTAGCATCGACCACGATTTCTACTTCCGCTGTACAAAAAGCCTTCCGCCAGTCCGGTCCTAGCGTCTGCCATGCTGAGAGGTTAGTACGATGGAGTTTTTCTGTAAAACCAAGAAAATCTGAATTGTATTCCTTGGCCTTCTCAACTGCTTGCATGGACAGATATCCCGCAGCCTGTCTTTGATAATATTATGGGCTGAGCAATTCAAAGCAGATCCTGAACATTTACGCTGCGCCACTAACGTCCGCTTGTGGATCTGTGCAAGTCTGGTTTTCCCTGAGGGTCAGCTCAGCCTCTGTTTAAAAATTCGGCTGTTTTAAGATTAATTACACTAGTGTAGTCAAATCTCAAAAACGGCAATTTTTAATCATATCCTCAGACACGGCCTTAATGATATCCTTCCATAGATTGACCGGTTCCTTCTTAAGCTCCGCCTGCACTGTCTCAGCTAACCGGGTTTGGCTGTCGCCACAGCGCTCTTTAACTTGCCGGACCGCTTGAGTGACCTGATCAGCATAGTGATTTTGTTCCAAGATTTCCGCTGCCAGCTTTTGGCCGAGTTTATCCTGAAGGCTGTGATCCAGGCTCTCCAGCATGGTACTTTCGGGCGGTATCACTTTGCCTTTATCGTAAAGCCTGATTTTTCCCTCCAGCCAGGCAAGAAACTGCGGCGTACTCATGGCGTTCAGTTCCACTCTGTAGTCCTGCAGCCAGCTCTCCCACTCGGGATCAATATAACTGGCCACGCCCTTCCTGCGACCAGTTTTTCCTGCCTTTTCGATTTCCAGTCCCATACTGACGGCTTCTTCCGGGTCCAGCCCCAGATTGATGATTTTCACTTTTCTGCCGGGCCTGGCTTTGGTTTCATTTTGCAGGGTATCATAGATCGTCGTGCCATATGCGTCCGCGTCATGAATGCAGAAAAAAGTAATCTCTTCCTCCAAATTCTCCCCGAGCGCATCCAGCAAATCCTTGACCGCCCGGCTGGCATAACCTTTGCTGGTGAGTAAAGCCATATCATATTTCTCCGGGATTTTCTTTTCTTTGAGCACATTGAAAAAGCCTTCTTTTTCAATATACAGGATTTTATTGAACGTCCAGACGGGCTTCTGATAGTTTTCCACCGCGATCGTGCCGATGGGAATATCCTGGCCTGAGTGGGGATGGTACAGCGTCCCCCGTTCATCCCGGTACATCAGCGGAATGTCACCGTGCTGTGCTTCATAACTGCCGATCAATTCCGTGCAGAAATAAGCGTAATCCGGTTCTTTGCCACTTTCCC
This sequence comes from Dehalobacter sp. CP, assembly GCA_009910795.1. Next base: position 97,170 of record VMEE01000019.1, read on the forward strand.
TGATCACATACGGCCGGACGGCATAATAAAGCTGACGCAGGCTGAAACGGTATTCACCGTTGCCGCTGGCTTTAGCAATGGCTTGTTCCAGGCATGCCGTAACGACTTCTTTCTGGGATTTCTTTCGCTCCGCCGCATCGCCCGGCAGGGATTTTTGGGCTCTGCTGACCGCCTTTTGAATACTTTCTGTTATGGCGTCGCTGATGACCGAGAGATCCGGCTCTTTCCCATCCGTCACAATCGGGATATAGGGCGTTATGATATTGATCAGAATAACGGCAGGTTTGGCTTTCACATATAAGGTTAAACCGCAGCCGAAGATACTCAGCAAATTTTTGATGTGGTAAATATTGACATTACCGGTCACAGGGGATTTATTGAGCAGTACCGTTATATGGGGCGTATCGGAGGGTATTGCGTACACTTCAAGGACAAACGCTATTTCCGCGTCGTGTTCCCCCTTGACGGTCCTGGCCTTAAAGGTGCCGGCTGATTTACAATAGCCGCTGTACCTATCCAGCTTGCCGATCCGCCCCAGCCTCTCGGGACTTACATTTTTAACCGCTGCCCGGAGCTCAGCCAAAAGCGCTTCCGTCTCGTCAAACTCCAAGGCAGCAGCAGACGTCTTGGTATATTCTGCGGCTATCTTCCCGGCTTTCCCACCGGTACAACCGTCGAACTGCGTGATGAGTTCCCGGACCGATCCGCTATAGGACTGAAACAATTCAAAAAAGTTTTCACTGGTATACCAATAGGGCGAGGTCTTTCCCCGGTAGGTTTCACCTTGGGCATATTCCATTGCCAGGCTGGCCCAGCTTGAATCGATAGGCATTCCGCCCAAAGTAAATCTGATCTTTGTCCCGGCTTCATGATAATCGCTTAAGCTTTCCGGGAAGGCTGTACCGTCGTTTTGAAAATGGATTTTATAATTTTTGCCTCGAGTTGAAACATAGAGTTCGCCGCCCGACGCCACTACCGCCCCAGCTACCACGCGCAGACCGTTACCCAGTGCCCCTCGGGTTGGCAGTCTTAAATACTTGGAGGACCGTAGCGGCCTGTTGATGGAAAACAATTTCGGATCCAGGCCGCTGCCGTAATCCTTAACATAGAAAAAGCTGCCCTCATAACCGATTTCACAATCGCTGCCCAGATCCAGCGCATTATCCGTGAGTTCCTTGCAAACCAGCATGGATAATTTACTTCTCGGCACCCCCGCTTTTTGGGGCAAGGTTTCCATATTTCTGAATAATTTCCAGTCTTCCCGTTCAAAAAACATGCTCTGCATTCATTCCTCCTGAAACAAAAAAATATTCCAAACATTTGCTGGAATATGATATGTTCAGGTTTGGAAAATGGACAAAACACAACCACCCCTAAAGGAGCATTTTATGGATTTATTTTACTTTTTGCCCCCGGCTTACCTGTAAAAAGGGGCCGTAGCACAACTTGGCCCAGAAAGGCGCTTCATTAATATGGCGTCTCTTCTTTTACTCGGGAATTGTATACTCACACAGATTATAACAGAGACAGGGTGCGCATCGAAACTTAAACTAAAGTTTCGTTACGCCGCCATGTTTATTTTCTTGAAGAAATCTTAGGATTTCCGCGCCGGCTTCTTGCGTATTGCTGATGTCTGTTTTGATAGCAAACCCTTTCTCAGCCAGCCGATAAACAACTTGCAAGTATTCCGGCAATTCCAGTTGATATCGACCAAGAATTTCAGGTTTCATCAGCAGGTCTTTAACGTCTCCAAAAAAGATCATGGACCCGCTGTCCAGAATAGCGATCTTATCCGTGACAGTCATGATTTCTTTAAGGTTATGAGAGATCATGACCGTCGTTTCTTTTTTTTCATGACGTTTTTTGAGTATATCCGAAAGCAGCTTCCGGCCGGCAGCGTCCAAACCTGCCATGGGTTCATCGAGGATGAGTATTTCCGGCTGAATGGCCAGCATCCCGGCAATGGCAACTCTTCTTCGCGTGCCGCCGCTCAGTGTAACCGGGGCCAGATGGTTAATATCTTCCTGGGTTATACCAACCTGCTGCAGGGCATCATGGACTCTTTCTGCTATTTCCGTTTCAGGCAGGCCTAAATTCCTTGGTCCATAGGCCACTTCATCAAAGACTGTAATTTGAAAAATCTGCTGTTCGGGATATTGAAAAACCAGCCCTGCTTTTTTCCAAAGATCCTTACTTCGTTTAGGATCTGAAGTTGGAATTCCGCATACAGTCATTTGACCGGACGTAGGCCGGAGCAATCCGTTGAAATGTTGGGCGAGTGTCGATTTACCGGAGCCGTTGGGTCCCAGTATGCCAAGAAATTCTCCTTTTGCCAGAGAAATACTAATGTCTTTGAGGGCTTGATGTTCATAAACTGAACCGGGTAAGTACGTATAAGAAAGATGATTCGTTTCTACAACTTCAGGCATAGATAATCCACCAACTCCCGGACTGATTTGACGTTCTCGGGAACAGGATATCCGTTTGATCCCAATTGGTTGATCAATTGATAAACCGCGGGGGTATCCAGTCCCAGTTCTGCCAATTTGGCGTTGGCATAGACTTCCCTTGGGGTCCCCTGTAAAAAGATTGATCCGTGATCGAGAACAATCAGCCTGTCTGCCTGGACCAAATCCTCTGGATTATGGCTGATGATCAGGATGGTCATGTCTTCCTGCTTATTTAAGACCCGCAGCTGTTCAAGCAGTTCCTTCCTGCCTGCCGGATCCAGCATCGAAGTCGGCTCATCAAGAACGAGGTATTCCGGCAGCATCGCCAAGGCTGAAGCCAGAGCCACCCTTTGTTTTTGTCCGCCTGAAAGCAGATGCGGTGCATGATGCCTTTTGTCTTCGAGGCCGCACACCTGAAGTGCCCAATTGATCCGGCGATTGATCTCTGGAACTGGCAGTCCTAAATTTTCAGGGCCAAAAGCAATTTCTTCCTCAATAACAGGACTGATTAATTGATTATCGGGGTTTTGGAAAACCATACCGACAAGTCTGCGGATTTCAGACAGTTGTTCGATGTTTGCCGTATCAAGCCCATTAATAAAGACCTTCCCATCCGTCGGTTTAAGCAGGCCATTTAATAGTTTGGCCAGGGTAGATTTTCCCGAACCATTCATCCCAAGAAAACCAACATATTCGCCCTTCCTAATCGACAAGGAGATATCTTTCAGCGCAGGTGTTTTCCCTTGAGAGGAATCTATATAATGTTTTGTGACATTGACGAATTCAATACCTTGAGCAGTCATATTTTCGGCTCCTGACTTATAGAAGGATGCTAATTGTAATACCTGTGCCTAAAACGGCGGTCATTTGGATTAAGAACAGGATATCCCGACGTTTCATTTGCAAACGGTTTAACCTTAACTGATTGGGATGGGAAGTAAAGCACCTGCTGTCCATCGCTTCACCCAAGTCAGCGGCTTGGACCAGGGAAGCTTCAAATAAGGGGATCAGAATGGCAGTATAGCTCTTTATCCGGACGACAATATTTGATGAATCAAATTGGGCGCCCCTTGATTTTTGAGCATTTTTTATAATGGTCGCTTCTTCAAACAAAGTAGGAAGAAAGCGAAAAGAAATACTAAGGATTGTTGTATAATTATGAATAGGAATATGTAATTTCCTTAATGGAAGCAGCAGGTATTCAATTCCTGCGGACAATTTGAGGGCTGATGTTGTCATCAGTAAAATCATGGAGCCTAAAAATAAAATAACCAGCCGCAATATATTGATCAGCCCTAAGATCAGACCTTCTCCGGTCATACTGAGCTTTCCAACCATCAAAACAGTCTCGCCCGGCGTGAGAAATCCCTGGAAGACTAGCGTAAAAAGAAGCAGATATCTTAATTTCAATAAACTGCTTAGAATTAATTGATAGCTTAATCCGGAAGAAATAATGGCAGCAGCCATCAATAGAACCAGGAAAAGTAGAAAATACAAATTATCCGTAATTATAACGGAAAAAATGACCAATAAGCAGCTCAATATTTTCGTTCGGGGATCCAATAAATGGAGCAGGGAATTCCCATAGACGTATTGGCCTAATTTCATACCGGGCATTGAAAAGGCTCCTTTTGACAATTTCTGTTTCGTATGAATAATAGTACTTATATGGGTTTAATGCAAATAAAATAAATCTGTTCATTAAAATAAGACTTTGCTTAAAATAAGACATCAGATAAAAATTGCATGATCTGAAGAGGATTGCATAATCCGGAGGAAGATCCAGTTATGGAATATGTCAAAAATGTGATATCAACAAAGAAACTGGCTGTTATTGCCATTCTCGTGGCTCAAGCCTCCGTTCTTCATTATATTGAGAGTATGTTCCCTAGTCCGCTTCCTATACCGGGAGTGAAGCTGGGTTTGGCCAATATCATTACCTTGGTGGCTTTGGTTGTCTTTGATTTTAAGACGGCCTTGCAGATTACCGTACTACGGACAGTCCTCGGCTCTCTGCTCAGTGGAACCTTATTCGGCATGGGTTTTTTTATGAGCTTTTTAGGTGCTGTTGCAGCTGCGGTCGTCATGGCAGTGCTGTTACATTTATTTACAGGTCTAAGTATGGTTGGTATCAGTGTAGCAGGGGCTGTAGCCCATAATCTCGGGCAATTGGCCATGGCCGCTTTGGTTCTAAGGTTCTCAGGAATCTTTTTCTACTTGCCTGTTATGCTGCTGTTTTCAGTGCCTACCGGAATCATAACCGGAATCATCATTAATGAACTGGTGAAATATATCAAGGCAACAAACCGGTTTAATAACCTGCTTGACGACACGTAAAATCTGCTAATTAATTAGACATACTACAACTTTTTAATTTGTTTTTCAATCATTTTGACAAGCATTTCTTATTCATGTAATATGAATAATGATTGTCAGACAAAAAGGAGGTGCGATTATGTTTGAAGTTACTGAAATCGCAGCGAAGAGAATTAAAAACATCATGGTAACTCAGAACATGGATAATTCTTACTTACGGCTCTATGTAGCCGGCATTGGCTGAAGGGGGCCGAATTACGGCATGACTCTGGATGAGTCAAAGACCCCTGACGATATATTTGACGAACAGCATGGACTAAAAATTGTTGCAGACAAGCAATTTGCAGAAGTTCTAGAGGGTGTTGTGATCAATTATATTGACACCCCCGATGGAGACCAATTTGAAATCAAGTCACCCCTAAAAGGTGAGTGTGGATCGGACTGCAGTTCCGGAAGCTGTGAATCATAAAGCTCAAAAAAGAGATTGAATCAATCAAATTGCATCAATCTCTTTTTTGATTCCTTTAATTCAAATTTAACAAAAAAATATTAAATAGGGAAACAGGCTTATCTGATTTAACAGGAAGCCTTTTTTATTCCCTAAAATTGCATGTAAGCCAATCCAAATATATATTTTGTTAAACGAAGAATATAAAAATATTTAAAATATTCTGTCGAAAAACCATAGACATTCGACAAATTATGCAGTATATTAGGTGTAAAAGATGGTAAGTAAACACTTACTTTCCAAGATAGGAGTTTATTACCATATGAATTTACTAATACATCGCAAAGAAAGCATCATCCTGACGACAATTGATCTGATCGATAAATACGGCATACACCAAATTTCGACACGGGAGATTGCAAAGAAGCAGAATATCACCGAGGGAGCCATCTATAAGCATTTTAAAAGCAAAAATGAACTGATCCTCGGCGTTCTGGATTATTTCTCGCAGTATGACAGCGACCTGTTCCTTACGGCCCAGCAAAAAGAAACCACGGAAGAATCAATTATTTTTCTTGTCGAATCACTTTCTTCGTATTACGAAAATTATCCGTCAATCACCGCAGTGCTTCTATCTTTGGAAATTATGCGCTATGACGAAACGTTAAAATCAAAAGTCGAAGACATTTATTCAACGTGGTTTGTTTTTTTCAAGAAAATTATTCAGAAAGGCCAGGAGACAGGGGAAATACCTCCGAAACTATCGAGTGAGATGCTGACTGATATTATTATCGGGACCTGCGTAGCGCTCTGCGCAAGGTGGAGACTACAGCAGTATTCTTTCTCTTTACGGGGAAAATGCCTGGAGGCAGTTAACACGATCCTTGGTTCTTTCATTCAAGACAAGATTAATCCTCAAAGGAGGGAGTCCATTGATTAAAGTACTGATTGTAGATGATGCGGCATTTATGCGGCTGGCGATCAAAAATATGCTTCAAAACAATGGTTTTGAGGTCGTCGGTGAGGCCGCGAACGGTTTGGAAGGTCTGGAAAGCTATAAACATTTGCGGCCTGATGTTGTAACCATGGATATCACGATGCCTGAGATGAGCGGCTTGGATGCATTGCCCGAAATCATGAAATTTGATCCGAAAGCCAAGGTCGTGATGGTTTCCGCGATGGGACAGGAAAGTATGGTAAGGCAGGCTGTTGCGCTTGGTGCAAAGTCCTTTATTATCAAACCGTTCAAAGAAGATGTCGTAGTCAAAACCTTAAATCAGGTGAATGCATTAAAATAGTCAGTCCATATGTTTGGGGGGCGGATAAAAATGGCTGGTAATTATTCCAATGAATCCATGTTAGACCTGTATATTTTTGAAACGTCCAATCTGCTTGAACAGCTGGAGCATTCCATTCTGGCCAGTGAAAAATCGAATCATATTTCCAAAGACGATGTCAATGAGATCTTCCGGATCATGCATACCATTAAAGGCTCATCTGCAATGATGCTTTTTGACAACATCGCTTCTCTCGCCCATTCCATTGAGGACTTGTTCTATTTCATCCGCGAAAACGATCCACGGGAGGTCGACTGCTCCGCGCTTTCGGATATTGTGCTCGAAGGTGTCGATTTTCTCAAAGTCGAACTGGAAAAAGTCAAAGCCAAAGACCCCGTTGACGGAGATGCACAGCGTCTGAAAAAGACGATTGCAGATTTCCTGAACAAACTGAAATTACAAAATTTTTCAGCAGAAAAAGTATCTACATCCAGGAAAAAAACGAAGAAAAATTCAGTAGAAGATCTGAAGGACATACCGGAAGACATAGAAGAAATAACTGAAAAAATACCTGAAGAAAAGCCCAGATATTATATTGCCCCGAACATAACAGAGCCCCCGGCGGCCCTGTCTAAAAAGAACTGGTACAAGGCTGTAATTTTCTATCAGGACGGCTGTGAAATGGAAAATATCAGAGCCTACACCGTCATCCATAATTTGAAAGAAATTGCAGACAAGTACATTTTCACCCCGGAAGATATTATTGAAAATGATCTGAGTGCTCAGGTCATTAAAGAACAGGGCTTTACAGTAGTCTTAAGGACAGATAAAAGCTATGAAGAAATGCATGAATTCTTCATGCAGACGATTTTCCTCAGAGAGCTGAAGTTGGAGCAGATCGAAGATCAGGAAGACGAACCGGTGATGAATCAACATGAGAATGCTTTAACCCCACAGATTCCTGTCCTACAGACAGTTGAAAGGGAGGAAAAGGCCGAGAAGGAAGTCTCTCTTTCTTCTGCCCAGCAGAGCATCATCAGTGTCAATGTCGCCAAGCTGGACAGACTGATGGACCTGGTCGGAGAAATGGTGATTGCCGAGGCCATGGTTACCCAAAACCCTGACCTTAAAGGGCTGCAGCTCGATAATTTCTATAAGGCAGCCCGGCAGCTCGGAAAAATCACCGGGGAATTGCAGGATATGGTCATGGCGATCCGGATGGTTCCGCTGTCGACGACCTTTCACAAAATGCACAGAATCGTACGCGATATGAGTAAGAAGCTGAACAAGGAAGTGCGTTTGGAGATCATCGGTGAGGAAACGGAAGTTGACAAAAATATCATTGAACATATTTCAGATCCGCTGATGCATCTGATCCGCAACGCGATTGACCATGGGATTGAGGCGGCTGCGGAACGGATTGCGGCAGAGAAGTCCAAAGCTGGGACAATCACCCTGGAAGCAAAAAATGCTGGAAGCGATGTTCTGATCATTGTCAGGGATGATGGTAAAGGGCTGAATAAAGAAAAAATTCTGAGCAGGGCCAGACAGAATGGCCTTCTGGCCAAATCGGAACAAGAGATGAGCGACCGCGAGGTCTTTAACTTGATCTTCCTGCCTGGATTTTCAACCAAGGAAAACATTACGGAATTTTCCGGCAGAGGCGTAGGTATGGATGTCGTCTCCAAGAATATCCAGACGGTAGGCGGATCTGTTTCGGTAGATAGCGTTGAAGGTACAGGAACTACGATTACGATGAAGATCCCATTAACGTTGGCGATCATCGGCGGAATGAACATCAAAGTCGGAAATTCAAGGTATACCATACCGACAGTATCCATCAGAGAATCATTCAGACCGAAAGAATCCGATATTATCAGAGATCCCGACGGAAATGAAATGATTATGGTAAGGAGTGAGTGTTATCCGGTTATCAGGCTCCATACGCTGTACAAAGTGAAAACTGAAGTTACAGAATTCAGCCAGGGCATATTTATCATGGTTGAAGATGAAGAAAAGTCCTGTTGTATATTTGCTGATGAACTGCTTGGTGAACAACAGGTCGTTGTTAAAGCACTGCCATATTACATTCAAAATTTAAAAAAAGATAACGAGTTAGGAGGGTGTACGCTTTTAGGTGACGGAAACATTAGTCTGATTCTTGACATCCAGAGTATAACCAGACTTGTGAAAAAATAACAGGAAAGGAGTGATTTTAATGGCAGAAATGATTGCAGAAGATTTTTTTGAAGAGGATACTCAGAAAAACAAGTTTTTAACCTTTTCTCTAGGCAACGAAATCTACGGGATTGAAATTAAGTACGTGACAGAAATTATCGGTATCCAGCCGGTTACTGAAGTGCCGGAGCTGCCCAATTATGTTCGTGGAATTGTCAATTTGAGAGGGAAGATCATTCCGGTCATCGATGTGCGCCTACGCTTCAAAAAGCCATTTATGGAATACAGTGACCGGACCTGTGTCATCGTGATCGACATTCAGGAAATATCAATTGGTCTGATCGTGGACAGCGTATGCGAGGTGCTTGTCATCCCTGAAGACGAAATAGTGCCTCCTCCCAGTGTTAACGGAGGTGCGAGCAATAAATACATTAAAGGAATCGGCAAGGTCGATAACAGTATCAAGCTCATTCTTGATTGCGACAAATTATTAAAAGAAGAAGAGCTGTCTAATCTGACATCTACACTTAGTGAGGGGGTAATATCATGAATTTCAACAAGCTTCAAACCAAGATTTTAGCTGGCTATATTGTCATTGTCGTCATCCTGGCAGTCATTTCCATAGTTACCTTTACCCAGGTAAATTCAATGGTCAAAGAAGTCAACAAAATGACCGAGGTGGAATTTGCTTTATATCAGATAGACCAGGAACTGGCATTTAACTTTACGGAAGGGGCAAGTCTTGTCAGGGCTTACATGTTATACGGAAAACAACAATACGTTCAAGACTTCGAAACCGTTTCTGCTACAACGACCGAACTTCAAAATAAGCTATTAAGTCTGGCAGATACGTCTGAAAATAAAGCCATGATCGAGAGAAGCAATGCCTGGTCCAAAACAATTAAAGAAAAACTATTTCCTGCCGTTGTAAGAGGGAATCAAGAAGAAATAACGAGTATAGGCGCAACAATAGCTCCGGAAACGCAAGCTCTGGTATCAGTAAATTCCGAAATGGCACAAAAAAGGGCGCAGAATATCGAAGAAGTAAAAAACCTCATTGCGGTGAAAGAATCAAGAACCACTATTATACTTGTTGTATCTACACTGATTGCGATTATTTTGGCGATGATCCTGGGACTCATGATGGCCCGTTCCATCACGAGACCGGTCAAAAAGCTGGTGGAAGTTTCCGATAAAATTGCTGACGGTGATCTAAATGTGGATATTGATGTCCGCGGTAAAGATGAAATCGGAGCGCTTGCCAAATCGTTCTCGACCATGACCATGACCTTGAATGAAGTTATCAGCAATATCAACAGTGCTTCCGAGCAGGTCGCTTCAGGCTCGAAACAACTGTCCGATTCCAGTATGGCCCTTTCCCAGGGCGCAACCGAGCAGGCTAGTTCGATTGAAGAGTTGACAGCCTCTCTGGAAGAAATCAGTTCTCAGACCAAACTCAATGCCCAAAATGCCAATGAAGCAAACCAGCTGGCGGAAGAAGCCAAGAAGAATGCGGCCCAGGGCAACAGCCAGATGAAGGAAATGCTCAGCGCGATGGATGAAATCAATAATTCTTCCAATAATATCTCCAAAATTATCAAAGTCATCGACGATATTGCCTTCCAGACCAATATCTTGGCCCTGAATGCTGCTGTTGAAGCTGCAAGGGCAGGACAGCACGGCAAAGGGTTCGCCGTCGTAGCAGAAGAAGTCAGAAACCTCGCGGCTCGCTCAGCCAACGCTGCTAAGGAAACAACGGATATGATCGAGGGTTCGATCAAGAATGTTGATAACGGTACCAGGATAGCAAGCGACACGGCAAAAGAATTAAACAACATTGTCGAAGGAATATCGAAGGTAGCCAACCTGGTGAACAACATTGCAGTAGCTTCCAACGAACAAGCCGTTGGCATCAACCAGGTCAACCAGGGTATTGCTCAGGTCGCGGAAGTCGTTCAGACTAATTCGGCAACTGCTGAAGAGAGTGCCGCTGCAAGTGAAGAACTGGCGAGCCAGTCCGAACTGCTGAATGTTCAGGTTGCCAAATTCAAACTGCGGAAAAAGGGCCAGTACGCTTCCTTAAAAGGAATCGAAAACATGAGCCCGGATATTCTGAAAATGCTCGAGAATATGAACAGTAGTAGTCCGACTCCTGCGCCAAAGGAAAAGCCAAAAAAGAAAATTGTCCTGAGTGACGACGAATTCGGCAAGTACTAAGTGAAATGCAAGAGGAGAGAGGGCCTGATTAGAGGCTCTCTCTTCAGAATAACAGAAATTAGAAGTTTCTATAAAAAATGCCTGGAGAAGATGGTGGTCTGTTATGATAACAATAACGGAAAAAGAATTTGTGAAGTTTGCAGCGTATATCGAAGCTAATTATGGGATTCATCTGAAAAAAGAAAAGCAATCGCTGATTACCGGCAGGCTGCAGGGTGTACTTGTCGAGAATGGTTTTAAGAGCTTCTCGGAATATTACGATTTTATCACTTCACATAATGGCGGAGATGCGATTACCACATTTATTAATAAGATTACCACCAACCATACGTTTTTTATGCGCGAAGCTGAGCATTTTGCTTTCTTAAAAGAGAACGTTCTGCCTGTGCTGGCGGCCCATTGCCGGGATAAGGATCTGCGGATCTGGAGCGCGGCGTGCTCCAGTGGTGAAGAACCGTATACCCTCGCGATGATCATTGATGAGTTTTTTGGCAGGGAAAAAGTCTGGTGGGATACGAAGATTCTCGCAACGGACATTTCCGGTAAAGCCTTAACGATTGCCAGAAATGGCGAATACGCCAATGATAAGGTTGCGGCGCTGCCAGCGCTGTGGAGAACAAATTATTTTAAAAAGCTCGACAGGGAAAATTCGATTGTTGTAGAAAAAATTAAGAATGAAGTGATCTTCCGCAATTTTAATCTGATGGAAAAGGTATTTCCTTTTAAAAAGAAGTTCCATGTGATCTTTTGCCGAAATGTGATGATTTACTTTGACGGGCCAACCAAAGAACAGCTTGTTCAGAAATTTTATGACATGACGGAGTATGGCGGCTACCTGTTCATCGGTCATTCGGAATCGCTCAACAAAGATACAACCCAATATAAATATGTCATGCCAGCCGTATACAGAAAAGAATAATATTTAGAAGTAGGTTGATATCATGGCCAAAAAAAAGATTAGGGTTTTAATTGTAGATGATTCCATCGTTTTCCGGGAGATTCTGGCCAGAGGAATCGCCAGTGACCCGGAGATCGAAGTCGTGGGTATGGCCGCAGACCCGTTTGAAGCCAGGGATAAAATCCTGGAAGTTGAACCGGACGTGATGACCTGTGATGTCCAGATGCCCAAAATGAACGGGATTGAATTTATATGCAAGCTGCTGCCGCAATATCCGATTCCGGTGATTGTGATCAGTACGGTGAGCGATGCTGTTTTTGATGCGATGAATGCCGGGGCTGTCGAGTTTGTCGGCAAGCCGGATATGAATGCCGCGCAGAGAGTGGAAACCTTTCTGAATGAGTTGAAGATTAAGATTAAGGTAGCCTCCGTCGCCCGGATTATCCCGTCCATGAAGGACACGACTGAAAAAGTTGAAAGCCAGCATGCCGAGAATTCGGAAAGAATCATTGCGATCGGCGCTTCCACCGGCGGAACGGAGGCCGTCTGCAGTATTATGAAGCGACTGCCTGCGAATATGCCTGGGATCGTTATCGTCCAGCATATCCCTCCTGTTTTTTCCCGGATGTTTGCCGAACGGCTGAATAATCAGACCAAGCTGAAGGTCAAGGAAGCTCGGACCGGAGATTACCTGGAACAGGGAATGGCCTTGGTTGCGCCTGGGGACCAGCATGTCAGAATCAAAAAGATAGCCAATCGATACAGGATTGAGTGCTTTGCAGGAGAGAAGGTCAACGGTCATTGTCCTTCCGTCGATGTTTTATTCGAATCTGTGGCCAAGGAAGCAGGCAAAAATGCGCTGGGCATCATTTTGACCGGTATGGGATACGACGGGGCCAAGGGACTCCTGCAGATGAGAAGAAAAGGGGCCAGAACGATCGGTCAGGATCAGGATTCCTGTGTGGTCTACGGTATGCCGAAAGTTGCTCATGATATCGGGGCCGTTGAAAGACAAACTTCTTTAATGAACATCCCTCAGTTGATTTGTAGGATGCTGAAGTAAGGAATGAAGGCCAATGAATAACAAAAAAAATTACATTGTCACAACAAATGAAATGGCATTGGCTTTAGCGTGCATCGGAGATGGTGTCGTGTACACAGATCATCTGGGAACCATTTTATATATCAACGATTCTACCGCTAACCTTTCGGGCTGGCTGCCGGAAGAGGTGCAGGGTAAAATATTTGCAGAAGTCTTTCCGATTATCAATAACGAAACCCAGAAAATGATGAATTCCCCGATTGAACTTACCATCAGAAAAAAGGAAGCTCTGGGCCTAAAAAACCATTCGGCCCTGATCAAAAAAGATGGCCAAATCATCTATATTTCGGGCAACAGTTCCCCAGTAATTGAAGATGACGGTGAGGTCAGAGGAGTTATCTTTGTTTTCAGGGATATCACTAGAATCAAAGAAATTGAAAACGATTATAAAAATGAAGCAGAAAATTTTAGGACGATCTTTTATTCGTCGCCGGTCAATATGGTCATTGTCGATGAGCTGATGCACATCAGCCACGTAAACAACGCGGCGCTCAAACTGATGCATGTGCAAGAACAAGATGTACTTGGCAAAACATTCGGCCAAGCTTTCAAATGTGTAGCCGGTTTTCAAAATCCCAAGGGCTGCGGCTACGCAGCGAAATGCAAGCAGTGTGAGATTACACGTGCCGGCTTGCGGGCACTAAAATACAATGAATCTATTGAGGGGCTTGAATTCTCCCAGACATTTATCCTTGGCGGCAAAACAAAACAATTATGGTTCAATGTCAGTATCTCCCCGCTAATCGTAGACGGCAAAAGAAATATTGTTATTGCGTTAAATGACATCACCGAAGAAAAAATACTTGAGGAGTCACTGATTAAGTCTCGCGATTTCCAGTTGAAGCTACTGGATTATTTTCCAGTTTCCGTCTGGCGTTCCGCAGAAAAAGAAATAACTTATGTGAATAAAAATCTACTGGATTTTGTGGGTATGAGCTTTGAAGAATGTATAGGCAGTTCTTGGTTATCAGCATTACATCCAAAAGACAAAGACGCTTATAAAGAAATACTAAATAATGCAAAAGCGGACCATACATCTTTTGAATATGAGCACCGCTTAAGACATTATGATGGGGAGTATCGATGGTGTCTCAGTTCCGGCGGCCCATACTATGACCTTGAAGGAGAGTATGCTGGACTAATCGGCATTATTCTGGATATCACCGACAGAAAAATTGCTGAAGACGCTTTAAAACGCTATCAACTGTTGTCGGAGAATGCCAGGGATATGATCCTGTTCGTTTCACAGGATGGGGAAATTCTTGAAGCCAACAAAGCAGCTTTGAAAGCTTATGGCTATGATCATCATGAAATTGTGCAAAAAACAGTTTTTGATTTTGCAGAAGATATGACGTTTGCCAGAGAACAACTGAAGATTGCCGTGGAAAAAGGATTCTTTATCGAAACAAACACGAGACGGAAAGACGGAAGTATAGTTCCTGTTGAAGTGAGCGCACAGACCACGATGATCAATGGTGAACAGGTATTGTTGTGCGTCCTTAGAGAAATAACCGAACGTAAAAAAATTGAAAAACAGCTGCAGGATAGCGAAACACGGTATCGGAATTTATATAACAATGTTACGGATGCAATCTACATCGTTGAAATTATTGAGAATGACGACCGGATCGGGAAAATAATTGAAGTCAATGATATTACCTGTCAAAGACTCGGCTATACGAGAGAGGAACTCTTTCAGCTATATCTGCCGGATATTGTTAAATATGATACAAAAGATCAAATTGAACAATTGGAAAAGCTGATACAGCAGGGATTCGATACAGCCGAACATGTGCAGGTCACTAAAGACGGAAGGGAGATCCCGGTTGAAGTCAGTGCGCATCTGATGAATATTGATGGCAAAACGTGCATATATTCCCTGGCACGGGATATATCCGAGCGGAGAGCTTCGGAGCGGGCACTAATCGAGAGTGAAGAAAAATTCCGAAGCGTTTTTGAAAATGCCAAAGATGCCATTTTCCTGGAGAAGATCAATGAAAATGGTGAGATTGCGATTGTCGAGGTGAATGAAGTTGCCTGTAAAGCACTCGAATATACGAGGGATGAGTTGATTGGGCATTCACCGAAAATGATATCCAGAATAGGCAAAGCAGAAGTGGATATATTAATGACTCAAGTTCGAAATTATCAAACCTATGTGTTTGAAGATATCCATATTTCCAAGAATGGCAGAGAAATTCCCGTTGAGATCAATATACGGCAATTTAAACTTAATCATATAGACTATCTCATTCTCATTGCACGGGATATTACGGAGAGAAAAAAGAATGAGGAGATATTCATCAAGGCCAAAGAAGAAGCTGAAGCCGCGAATCGGGCCAAAAGTGAATTTCTTGCCAACATGAGTCATGAGATCCGGACGCCGGTGAACGGTATCAACGGAATGATTGATTTAACGCTGTCCACTGACTTGAATCCTGAACAACAGGATAACCTCGAAACGGCCAAAATCTGTGCCAATTCCCTGCTGGCGCTGATCAGTGATATCCTTGATTTTTCCAAGATTGAGGCCAGGAAACTCGTTGTTGAGAATATCAATTTTGACATGCATGATCTGGTTGAGAAAAATTCGAAGGTGCATACGCTGCGGGCCAGTAAAAAGGGGCTTCAATTAACGTACGATCTCGATCCCAGCATCCCGAAGTATCTGATCGGTGACCCGAACAGACTTAGGCAGGTCCTGAATAACCTGGTTGATAACGCGATAAAATTCACGGACACCGGTAAAATATCTGTCACTGTAAACAACGTTCTGAAGACAGATCAGGACATTGAACTGAGATTTGCTGTCCAGGATACCGGAATTGGTATTTCCGAAGAAGATCAGACCTTCCTGTTCAAAACGTTTACCCAAGTCGACAGTTCTATTACCCGAAAATATGGCGGAACAGGCCTGGGGTTGGCAATTTCCAAGCAGCTAGTCGAGCTAATGGGCGGGACCATGCAGGTAAGCAGTCAAAAAGGAAGAGGAAGCACGTTCTATTTTTCGATCAAATTTAAAATAGGAATACAAAGCGAAACGGTACCGTTCCTTAGACCTGACATCAGCCCAATCATCCGGCCTTTGCATATTCTTCTTGCTGAAGATGATAAGGTAAGTCAAGTCCTTCTTCGCCGCATGCTGAAGGAAAGGGGCCATCAGGTCGATACTGCAGACAACGGTTTGGAGGCCTTGGATCTTTTTAAGAAAAAAAAATATGACCTGATCCTGATGGATATCCAGATGCCCGTGATGGACGGGATAGAAGCAACGAAAATTATCAGGGAATCTGAAGGCGGCCGAACCCATACACCAATTATTGCAGTATCTGCCTATGCTTTGCAGGGTGACGAACAAAGGTTTCTGGCGATGGGAATAGATAGTTATCTGGCAAAACCGATTGACATCAATGGTCTGATGAAACGAATTGGTATGGTGAGTCAAAACCGGCAAGAGTTTCCGGATAAGGTTGAGCTTGGGGACCATGGCGAAATTATTTTTACAAATAAATCTGAGAATAAAGACACTGAACATTATACCTTGGCAATGCAGGAAATCGAGCATTGCATTAAAGAACTCGACGATCATTTTGAGAGCATGCAATATGAAGCTATAGAACCGATTGCCAACCGGCTGAAAAACCTGTGCAATCAGATCGAAGCAGATGAATTAAAATTCTGTGCTTTTAAAATCGAATTGGCGAGAAGAAAAAATAATATTGAGGATGAGATTGAGTATTTCAGCTTATTTAAAGAAGCGTATTATGTTTTCAAAAAGTCGCTTAGCAATTAAGCTCTTAGGCAATGAAGTAACGACGTAACGACGTAACGACGTAACGACGTAATAGGAGGGACTGGGATGTTAAAGATACTCATAGCTGAAGACGATTTAGCCAGCAGAAAATATTTGTACAAATTATTATCAGAATATGGTGAGTGCGATCTGGTTGTTGACGGACTGGAAGCGATCGATGCTTATTTGATGTCGCTTAAGGAAGAGAGCCCTTATGAGCTGATCTGTCTCGATGTCATGATGCCGAAAGTTGATGGAGTCAGGGCGTTAAAGGCTATTCGTGATCTGGAAATACAAAAAGGGGTTCTGCGTGAAAAACAAGCCAAGATCATTATGACGACCGTTCTGGCTGAATCGGATTTTGTGCAAAAGGCCTTTGAATATGGGTGTGACGCGTATGCATCCAAACCCATTGATTCCGTCAAATTTCTGGAGGTCATGGAAAAGCTCGGAGTGGTGAAGAAT
Source organism: Dehalobacter sp. CP (assembly GCA_009910795.1). Next base: position 114,314 of record VMEE01000019.1, read on the forward strand.
ACGAAATAGGTGGAGAACAAAAAAACTGGTATCAGTCTGATGATTCGAAAATCCTCTTTTTATATGCTAACCTTTCCTTGATAAGATGGTCTTGCTTGATGAGCTACTCTTCCTTGGTGATCTTGATCTCAATATCTCTGGGCAGAGCAAGGCCGCAGGCTGCTTCCACACCTTTGATAATCGCGGTAGGAACAGGGCAGGCGGCATGCTTACAGTATTGGCGCGCGATTTGAAAGACAGAGGTATCACCGATTTTGCCGAAGCATTCTTCATAGCCATTGATTGTTTTCAGTTCTTCGCTTAAAGGTTTCAGGCTGGGGCATTCCGTATTAATCTTGATATTCGCATTCTGGCGCTCAGCGTTGGCTTCAATATTGGTCATAAAGCCGCAGGCGCCGCCGTTAACAAATATCTTGATCATGGTCTCACATCCTTATATATTAGAATCTTTTAATCTCAGCATGATATTCCTGCAGGGACTTTAAGGTAATTCCAGATGCGCCATTCGCGCCATAGGCGGCAATGCCTTTGGCGCTTGCCGCGGCAGCGGTCATCGTGGTGATATATGGGACCTTATACTTGATCGCCGCTTTGCGGATATAGGCATCCTCATGTTTGCTGCGTTTGCCGGACGGCGAATTGATCACCAGATGGATTTCCTTGTTGGTGATGCTATCCACAATGTTCGGACGGCCTTCATACAGCTTCTTGATTTTTTCGGCTTCGATTCCGTTCTCCAGTAGGAATTTGTGGGTCCCTTCCGTAGCCATGATTTTAAAGCCGATTTGGGTAAAGTTCCTGGCTATATCGAGCGCTGCAGGCTTATCGTCGTCATTGACGCTGATCAGCACAGTACCCGATTCCGGCAGCGGGGACTTGGTTGCTTCCTGTGCTTTGTAGTAAGCCAGACCAAACGAATCAGCCAGGCCGAGCACTTCACCGGTTGAACGCATTTCCGGTCCGAGCACAGGGTCAACTTCGGTAAACATATTAAACGGAAAGACTGCTTCCTTGACTCCAAAATAAGGTACTGTCTTGGAAGTCAAGTTTTTGACGGATGTTTCCTTACCGTCATTGACAGCCATCATAATTTCGGTCGCGATCCGGGCCATGGAAATATTACAGACTTTGGATACGAGCGGCACAGTCCTTGAAGCTCTCGGATTTGCTTCCAGAACATAAACATTGTCGTCGGCGATTGCATACTGCATGTTCATCAGCCCGATAACGTTCATCTCTTGGGCAATTTTTTTCGTGTATTCCACAATCGTCGCGAGGTGTTTTTCAGGGATGCTGATCGGCGGGATGACGCAGGCCGAGTCTCCGGAGTGGATACCGGCCAGTTCGATATGTTCCATGACGGTCGGTACAAAAGCATCCTTGCCGTCCGCAATCGCGTCGGCTTCCGCTTCGATCGCATTGCTCAGGAAACGGTCGATCAGAATCGGCCGGTCGGGCGTCACACCTACCGCAGCTGCCATGTAACGGCTTAGCATCTCCGCGTCGTGAACAACTTCCATGCCGCGTCCACCCAGAACAAATGAAGGGCGGACCATCAAAGGATAACCAATCCGGTCAGCGATAACAAGGGCCTCTTCCAGGTTGACGGCCATTCCGGATTCCGGCATCGGAATATCCAGCTTTTCCATCATCTTACGGAACAAATCACGGTCTTCAGCCAGCGCGATGGTCTCCGGCGTTGTACCGAGAATCTTGACACCGGCTTTTTTGAGCTCATCTGCAATGTTCAGTGGTGTCTGGCCGCCAAACTGCACGATTACGCCGAGTGGTTTTTCTTTTTCGTAGATGCTCAGAACATCTTCGACGGTAAGCGGTTCAAAATAAAGTTTATCGGAGGTATCGTAGTCCGTGGAGACCGTTTCGGGATTACAGTTCACGATGACGGTCTCATAGCCAAGATCACGCAGCGCAAAGGCGGTATGCACGCAGCAGTAGTCGAACTCTATGCCCTGACCGATCCGGTTCGGTCCGCCGCCGAGGATCATTACCTTTGGGTGGTTGCTGCTTGTGGTCTTGTCGGGAGCATTATAGGTAGAGAAATAATAGTAGGCATCTTCAACGCCGCTTACTGGAACAGCTTCCCAGCCTTCCACTACCCCCAGAGCAGCTCTCTGTTTGCGAATCTCCGCTTCACTTAAGTTTAAGAGCATTGCAAGGTAACGGTCTGCAAAGCCGTCCTTTTTGGCCTGAGTCAGCAGTTCATCCGGCAGCTTTTGGCCGCTGTATTTTAAGATTTCTTCTTCCAGCAGCACAAGTTCTTTCATCTGCTGCAGGAAGTAAGGCTTGATATAGGTCAAAGCGTACAGATCATGGATATCTGCGCCTTTGCGCAGTGCTTCGTAAAGGATAAACTGACGCTCGCTGGTTGGTTCAGTTAGCAAGGCCATCAGTTCGTCCAGAGACCGCTGGTGGAAATCTTTCGCAAAGCCTAGGCCGTAACGGTTGATCTCGAGAGAGCGAATGGACTTTTGCACCGCTTCTTTGTAATTTTTCCCGATACTCATGACTTCGCCGACGGCGCGCATCTGGGTACCAAGCTTGTCCACGGAACCCGGGAATTTTTCGAACGCCCAGCGTGCAAACTTGATAACAACGTAGTCGCCTGAAGGTGTATATTTGTCCAGAGAGCCGTCTCTCCAGTACGGAATTTCGTCCAGGGTCAGCCCTGCCGCCAGCATGGAAGAGATCAGCGCAATCGGCAAACCTGTTGCTTTGGAGGCCAATGCTGAGGATCGGGAAGTACGCGGGTTGATCTCAATGATGACGACCCGACCGGTCTTCGGATCGTGCGCAAACTGCACATTGGTGCCGCCAATGACTTCAATGGCTTCGACGACAGAATAAGAATATTTTTGCAGGCGCTCCTGAAGCTCAGGACTGATCGTCAGCATTGGGGCCGAACAAAAAGAATCGCCGGTGTGGACACCGATCGCATCGATATTTTCAATAAAACATACGGTGATCATCTGGTTTTTGGCATCACGGATGACTTCGAGCTCGAGTTCTTCCCAGCCAAGTACGGATTCTTCCACCAGGATCTGACCGACCAGGCTTGCGGCAATACCGCGGCTCGCAATTACGTTCAGTTCTTCAGCATTGTAAACCAGACCGCCCCCCGTTCCGCCCATGGTGTAGGCCGGGCGGATAACGACCGGATACCCGAGTTCCTGGGCAATCGCTTCAGCCTCTTCTACGCTGTAGGCCGCTTTGCTGAGGGGCATTTCAATGCCGAGCCTGTTCATGGTTTCTTTGAAAGCAATTCGGTCTTCACCACGTTCAATCGCGTCCAGCTGAACACCGATGACCTTAACGTTATACTTCGTAAGGACGCCTGCCTGGTGCAGCTCCGAGGAAAGGTTCAAGGCCGACTGACCACCCAAATTCGGCAGCAGGGCATCGGGACGTTCTTTGGCAATGATTTTCGTCAGACTTTCAAGGTTTAATGGTTCGATATAGGTGACATCAGCAATTCCGGGGTCTGTCATGATGGTGGCAGGATTGGAATTGACCAGTACGATCTTGTAGCCCAGTTTGCGAAGCGCTTTACAGGCCTGGGTCCCCGAATAGTCAAACTCGCAGGCTTGTCCGATCACGATGGGACCTGACCCAATAATCAGGATCTTATTAACATCGGTTCTTTTTGGCATGTTGTATTTCCTTTCTTTATAAAAATAAAGCTGAAATAGAGTATTTTGATGTAAGAGCCTCACAGCCATTTTATCAGAAAAAAGAAAACAAGATGATGCTTTTCATAAAGAATTATGTATTCTATATACATAATAAAATGCCGTTAGTGTCCAAAAGTAACGCTATAAAAGTATCTGCATAAAAGTATTTGTTATAAAAGTATATGCTTGCAGAAATCATCGTTCTGAATTAATATATCACTAGCAGCTGTCAATCACCATGACCTGGTAACCGCCTAAACGTTAACGCAGTATGGTTGACGCAGTAATAACAATAAAAAAATGGATAAGGAGAGAAGTATGAAAATATCTGAATTATTCAAAACCGGCAAGCCAACCTTATCTTTTGAATATTTTCCCGCACGGACGGAAAAAAATGCAGAAACCCTCGAAAAGACACTTGATGTCTTAGCAGGCCTTAATCCGAGTTTTGTTTCGGTCACCTTCGGGGCAGGTGGGTCAACAAGGGAAGGATCTTATGAACTGGTCAAGAAACTGAAGCAGGAGAAAAGGCTCGAAGTTGTTGCCTATCTCGCGGCTTATGGTTTAAGGCTGGACGAAGTGGCTGCAGTGCTGGATGCTTACCAGGACCTTGGGATTGAGAACATCCTGGCGCTGCGCGGAGATCTGGGCAAAGACGGAGCGAAGGAAATTCCTACGGATACCATTCACTACGCTTATGAGCTCGTAACGTTTGCCAAAAAGAATTATAACTTTTGCATAGGGGTAGCAGGATATCCCGAGGGTCATCTTGAGGCGCCAAGTTTGGAAAAGGATATTGAATATTTAAAGTATAAGGTGGATCAAGGCGCGGATTTTGTCATTGCCAACTTCTTTCATGACAATATTTACTTCTATCATTTGCTGGAGCGTTGCCAAAAGAGCGGCATTACCGTTCCTGTTATTCCCGGACTGATGCCTGTCTATAGTGTCAAAATGATGGAAATGCTTGCAGCAAACTGTGGCGCAACCATACCGGAACAATTGAAAAAAGGAATCGCTGCATTGCCGGAAGGTGATGCGGATGCCTTGTTGGAATTTGGTACTCAATACGCTGTGGCACAGTGCGAAGAACTCCTCCAAGAAGGAGCCTGCGGCCTCCATTTCTACACTATGGACCGCAGCGAATCAACAGCTGGTATTGTTAAAATCCTGCGAGAGAAGGGCTTGCTGTGATTGTGATCTTTGAATAGATCTTTTTATTCTATGCCGAAGATTGATCTTAGGACGAAAGTACTATCCTAAGGTCATTTTTTATGAAAATCAAGTATTTCTACAATTTTCGCAGGAAGTAAATGGTATAATTACTTTTACTCATTAAGATTTTGAGCCAAATACTAAGGGAGGAGATAACAGATAAATTTTTAGTCAATTTCAACATGAAGATCTGTCTTAACAAAATTGATATTAATAAAAAAATTATGGCTTCACGGCAGTAAAACCATTAATATTTCCTTTCATGATCTTCTTTTACATCAGGAGGAGGAAATCATTATGAAGATAAGAGTTTGGATCATTGATTGCATGGGGGAAAAAGCCAGACTCTGCCTGTCTGAGGATGACAATACGCCGGAAATATTAGCAGGACCAAAAGTCTTTGAAAATAAAAAAATGCTTGTTGAAGCAATCCTCTATTCAAAAAAGGAAGCAAGAAAATACTTATCTAGAAATGAGCTGATGGATCAATAGTCAACAGCTTATTCCCCAAACAAAAGACTTCGTTTCGAATTAAGTGAAACGAAGTCTTTTGCTTTTTTTATTCCTTTACTTCCTCTTTTAGAAGATATCTTTGATGACTTTGAACACAACGCCAACAATTTCAACATGATCAGGTTCCAACGCCCGGTAGGTAGGGTTGGCCGGTTCAAGCGTAATTCGATTATCAACATTGTAAAACCTTTTGCAGGTCACTTCTTCCCCGTTGATCCTGGCTATTACCGTCTGCCCGTTTTGGGCCGTTTGCTGTTTTCTTACCAGCACAAGGTCGCCGTTATTGATTTCTAAATCAATCATCGAATCGCCTTTAATCTTCAGGGCAAAGACCAATTCATCTTCGCGGACAAACGAACGGGGAACCGGCAAATAATCTTCAATATCTTCGAAAGGAATGGCCGGGGTTCCGGCGGGGACTCGGCCGACGATTGGAACCATAGCAAGATCAGGAATGGTATGCCCGTTATTAAAATTCGGCAGTTCGTTCATCGCAGGGTTTTTGCCCAGCAGACTATCCAGAGAGATCCCAAAAAAATCGGAGACTTTCTGCAGAAATTTATAATCCGGTTCTCTTAAACCAAGTTCATACAAAGACAAAGCTGAACGCGATACCTCCAGGTGTAAGGCCAACTGGTTCTGCGTAATTTTCTTCGTCCGGCGCAAATATTTTAAAGTTTCACCAAAACTCACATCATCACCTCTAAGAAAATATTTTACTCTACAATGAGTAGCAATTCAATAGGACAAAATATAAATAACAACATAAAATTCCAAAAATAGAAGTTGACTGCTACGCAATGTAGCAATATAATTAATATACGCTTTGAATTAAAGCGTAAGGACATTTGGTTGCGAGCAAAAAAGGGGTGTGAGGCTTTGCAAAAATCACAGATGACAGACACGGAGAACATGCTGAAAAATTACTATCGAAGCTTGAATGAACTGTGGGTAAAAAAGGCGATTATTGAAAACCTTAGAAAAAATGCTAATGAGATCAGGAATATTTTGCTGGATGTCAACGAACTGGTACCTTCCAGAGGGATTGTTACACAATATATGGCTGTTTCAGGCGGTTGTGTGTACGTTTGCGACAGGTCTGCGCAAAACTATTATGAATTTACTTCATCCGTAGAAAAATTTGAGAAGAGATTAGCCGCGTTACTACACCGCGGTGTCAAACTGAAGAGTCAGATCATCTATCTTGAATCAGCCATTGAAGGGATCACTTATGCCTTAAGTCTACTTGATCCTGTTGACCGAACAATATGTGAGAAGTGTTACGGCCTTAAGGAGTACAGCAATCTTCAAATTGCCAAAGAACTTCGGATGGACGAAAAAACGATTCGGTACAGAAGGAAAAAAATTAATCAGAAACTCAACCTTTTCCTGCAGGATTGTTTGTGTGTGAATCAATAACGAGAACCTGTCAGCCCTGAACCTTATATACCCTGGCGGCAGATTTCTCGTAATACCGCGTTGTCGTCATTATATAATAATTTTAGGGTTGACAAGGTGCTAGACATGCAAAGAGATTTCCGAATTTTTTCCTGGCTTTTGCCGAATTAATCCTTGAAAATAACGTATGCTTATTACAGTGGAAGTATTCTCCATAAAGAACATACAGGAACAACCGGAGAGGAGGGTGAACATGAACGACACCGCTATGAAAGGTATGGAAGCCGCCTTGCGAAGCTATTACCGGAAATTAGATGAACGGCAGGTCAAGAAAAGAGCTTTGGAAGCGGTGGAAAAAAACGCCGAAGATATCAGAAGAATATTATTGGATGTAAATCAGCTTATTCCTTCGAAAGGAACAGTATCGAGTTATCGCCCCGTCACGGGAGGAGGAAGCGGCTTGGTCTGTGATCCAACTGCGCAAGCTTATGCGGAATTTACACGCTCCATGGAAAGATCGCAAAGGGAGCTTGTGGTTTTGCTTGAAAAAAAGATTAGGCTAAAAATGGAGATCATGCATCTGGAATCTTCCATTGAGGGAATTGGTTTTGCGCTGAACTTGCTGGATCCTGTGGAACGGATGATTTGTGAACAGTATTATGGTTTAAAAAGAAAAAGTAATTTGCAAATCGGACTGGCGTTGAATATGGACGAAAAGACCATAAGATATCGCCGGAAAAATATTAACCAGAAACTCAGCGATTATTTGAAGGTAAAACACCTCGTTAAATCCGGCTAATAGCACAAGAATGAGACAAGCCACATATTATGCATAAGACCTGAGACTTTATGAATATTTATCTAATAAAGGACAGGTCTTATTTTCTTTGGTCTATCGGAAAGGTGGGAAAGCGGATGATGCCTTTAAAGTCAGCAAGCGTATCTTACCCCTATGGTGTCAAAAATAGTGTATATGGTAAAGGCTATCACGAGGGAATTGATCTGGTCTCAGAAAATAGAGCCATATATGTTGCTGTTGCGGGCGCTGTCATTAAGGCAGTCTATGCCGGTGGTCAGGGTGCAGATCCGGCAGGGTGGGGAAATTACGTTATCCTGAGAACCAGGAATGGCAATTACGATTTGATCCATGCCCATCTTGCCTCCGTGAAGGTGAGTCGCGGACAGACAGTCAATGAAGGTACCATTCTCGGTATGATGGGCAGAACCGGAAACACCACCGGCCCTCATCTTCATTTTGAGGTCAGAAGAGCGCCCTGGACAAACAATAACGAAATTAATCCAGCTGTTTTTCTGGGGATAGAGAACAAAGAAGGACCTGTAAAAAATATTTCTGCGAATTCAAGTGAGGAGGGAAAAAAGGTGGTTCAAAACATTATTTTATGCAATCCGGGCCCCGATGAAAGAGCAGCAGCTTATCTGGCAGATCATTTAAAGGCACCGGTATGTTACCTCGCAAATGTGACGAAAGAGTTCATTGACTGTGCAGAAAAAGTCTATGTGATCGGCAACGATTATCAAGCAGCAGAAAAATCAATTAATATCATTGGTGCGGACCGTTACGATACCTGCCAAAAAGTGCTTGATATCTGTAAAGGCAAGTAAGGAGGAAATTATGGATACGATTACACTACCCCAGACTTTTTTTACCCTGCAGGATCTTTCATCGCTCGGCGGCACGGTAATCGCTGTCTACGTCATTGTATCTTTTCTGAAAGATTACCTGAAAATATTGGGAAAGAGGATTTCCAAAGACGGGTCAGGGGACTGGATCGTGCGTCCGTCCTCTGTCCTGATTTCCTTCCTGATTATCATTTGGACACTGGTCATTCGAGTAGAAGTTAGTGGCGAAAACATTGGTTTGGCCGTCATCAATGCTTTTCTTGTCGCGTTGATTGCCGGAGCGGCCCATGACTATATTGTGGCTCCAACGAAGGAGAAAGCTGTTTTGCAGGCTATGGACAAAGAAAATTTGAAAAATGATCTTGAAAGACAAGGATCATCTGAGGCAAAAAACATATCTAATTCAAATAACATATCTGGATAAAAGGTTTCTAACGGATAAAGTTTTCCGAATTTTTTCCGGGTATTTGCCGATTTTGAAGCAAAATTTCGGGTATGCTGAGTACAGTAAGAATCACATCAAACATAGTTTGGCACTTAATTGGAACGTCCTTGTAAGGGCGTTTTTATTTTAAGTCTCTAAAACGGAGTGCCGGAGACGGCGGGTATGATGCAATCCAGAAGGCAGGGAGGGGCCGGAGTGCATAAAATATAGATTTGGTAGAAAGGAGGTAAGAACAAAAAATGCAAGCAATCATTGATGCAGTCAGCAGTCTGGTCCAGACCGCTTATCCGGATTATGACATCTATCTAGAAGAAATGCAGGAAGGTTTTAGCAGACCTTCTTTTTCTGTGGTCTTTATTCAGGAAACACAGACAGATAAAAACCAGCATTTTTATGCCCGAAACATTATTTTATATGTCATTTTTAATGCGGCATTGAATGCCAATAACAACCCTGACAAAGCGATGCAGTATACAGTCTACGAAAACATTCGGGAGTTATTCAGCAGCGGCTTCTTTAGTATCGGAGACAGGAAAATCAAGATTCGGCAAATCACCGGAGGACCGAAAGGAAAAGAAATTTATCTTGGATTTAACCTAGATACTACCGAAAGTAGACCGGAACCTTCCGGACAGACTGAGCTAGCGGGAAGTGTGCAGATTCAGTTTGATATGTGAACATGTTCTTGAGATGGTATAAACGTTTTTAATTGTAACCTATTTTAATTAAAGTAGTCAGATTGATGAAATTGGAAATAAAAAAGGAGGCAAAAAATATGCCATTACCCAAAATCAACATTCTATTTCAGGAGGCTGCAAATACAGCCATCCTCCGAGGAGAGCGCGGAATTGTGGCACTAATCCTGAAAGATAGTGTCCACAATGGAGCCAATGTCTACGAAACGAGCAGTGATATTCCCGCAGATCTCAGCACCGCGAACAAGGAACAACTTCAGCTGGCTTTAACCGGCGGGGTGAATCCGCCGTTGAAGCTTTTGGTCTATATCCTGCCAACCACAGCCGAGAATTACACGGATGCTCAGACCTATTTGGAAGGGTCGCAATGGAACTATCTAGCAGTCCCTGGGATCAGCTCTGCTGATGCAGCTTCGATGGCAACCTGGCTCAAAGGCTTAAGAGGCACACAAAACCTCAGAGTCAAAGTCGTTCTGCCGAATGCAGCTGCCGACCACGAAGGAATTATCAATTTTGCCACAGATAGTATCGTGATCGGCGGATCCACATACAGCGCGGCAAATTATTGCTCCAGGATTGCTGGAATTTTGGCAGGAAATCCGCTTTCAATCAGTTCGACGTTCCAGGTCTTGTCCGAAGTTGACGATGTTCCGCATTTAACAAACAGTCAGTTTGACACGGCGATCGATGCCGGGAAACTGATGCTGATGAATGATGGAGAAAAGGTGAAGATTGCGCGCGCTGTCAACAGTCTGACCACGACGACTGCGGATAAAGGTGCAGCCTTTAAGAAGATCAAGCTTGTGGACATCATGGATATGATCTATGCCGATATTAAGAAGACCACGAATGATGCGTATATTGGGAAACTGCCTAATACTTACGACAATAAATGCCTGCTGATTACCGCGATCCGGGCCTACTACGAATCTCTGGAAAACCAGCAGCTGCTGGACCGCGGGAAAAATTCTGTCGATATCGACATTGCCGCCCAGAAAACTTACCTGCAGTCCGTTGGGGTAGATACCAGTACAATGACAGATCAGCAAATCAAAGAGGCCAATACCGGAGACAAGATCTTCCTTTCCGGACCGATCAAAATCGTCGATGCGATCGAAGATTTCGAACTGAAAATCAGCATCTAAGTGAATTATTTGATAACTTTATTACATCAAAGATACGGTAGCTTTGCTTGGCATAGTCTCCATAATGGATGGCCGCTTTCGGCTGTTGTGCCATCCGTGGCACAAAAAGCCGTGCTTCGCATCGTGCTCCGCTTAACGCTGGCTATCCATTACGGAGACCTAGTCTGGGAGAGTGAAAGCTTCTCTAGTCAACGCACCAAGTGAGTTTACCAGTTAAATAATATTTAGAAAAAAGACAAGGGAGGAAAATAATATGGCACTGAGTCCTGAAAGAATTATAAACGGAACTCACGGCGAAGTTTGGCTGGATGATGAAAAGGTGGCAGAATGCAGCGGCCTTCAGGCCAAGATTAATCTGATGAAAAGTGATGTCCAGATCTGCGGCCGAATGGCGAAAGGATATAAGGTCACCGGATGGGAAGGCAAAGGAAGCCTGAAGCTGCATAAGGTTTCCAGCCGGATGATCAATAAGATCGCGCAGGACATAAAAAATGGCAAGGGGACCATCTGTACGATTGTTTCCAAGCTGGCGGACCCCGATGCCTATGGCTCGGAACGTGTCGCCCTAAAGAATGTGATGTTTGACGAAGTATCCCTGGCCGACTGGGAAGCAGGGAAAAACGGCGAGGAGACGATTCCGTTTACCTTCAGTGATTTTGATTTGCTGGATGTGATTGATCCGGGGATGGTTCAAGGGTAAGCAGAGTTACAAGTTTTTTTGGTCAATCATATTTACATCAAAGATACAGTAGTTTTTGCTTGAGATAGTCTCCATAATGGATGGCCGCTTTCGGTCGTTGTGTCATCCGTGACACAAAACCCCGCGCTTCGCATCGTGCTCCGCTTGTCGCTGGCCATCCATTACGGAGACCTAATCTAGGGATAGTGATAGTTGTAACTTTGGGATCGTCCTGCTAGAAGAGATTTGCCTGCTCAGCAGCCACGCTGATTGATGCGAGTTAATGCTGGGCAGAGTTTATCTTGTATACGCTGAACTTTGAACCAAGCAAAACTAAGTCTCAAAGTTTTAAAAGTATAAATCAGAAAGGAATCAAAAGAAATGAATACATTGGAGCTGTTGTTAAAAGCAGATACAGATCAATTTAAGCTTCCAACCCGGAAGGTGGAAATTCCCAGACTGTCTGCTCTATTTGGCGGCCAGGCGGTATTTACCTGTCAAGCGTTGTCGCCGTCTAAATACAATGAAATCCAGGAAGCTGCTGCTGACTTTACCAATGGCCAGATTCAGGGGATCGACATGGGAGAAGTCCAGATGGCCACGGTACTGGCGGGAATCATTGAGCCAAATCTGAAGGATAAAGCGCTGATGGCCCATTTTAAAGTCCCCACACCGGCTGAGCTGGTTAAAAAGCTGCTGCTTCCGGGGGAGATTGTAACGATTTTCAATGTTATTTCCGAAATCAGCGGCTTCGGAGACGACGTGATTAAAGAAATAAAAAACTAATCAGCACGGATGGCTGGGCAGAAATGTTGTACTACTATTGGGTGACCAAAGGCATCCGTCCATCTGTGCTCGTCTCGCTGCCGTACGGGGAGAAGATTGTGATTAGAGCGTTTTATGAGAGGGAGATTCGGGAATTAAAAGTTGAACAATAAATAATACCTTGGATTATCAACGTTTATGCCAGAAAACGAGAGATACTCTTAATGCTGAAATTATTTATTGTTAAAAATAATGCTTTATAGAACAATTGAAAGCTAGGTGATTATTTTGCAAGATACAACTATTTTAAGGGGGAATTTTTTACAGGAATTAAGCAAAGGTCAGAAATATCGCAGTAACCTGATAAATTCTAATCCATATTTTAATCGCTATGCGTTATACAATAATACTGAAAACCAAAAAATTAAATCTCCTTCTCAAAATAAACAATCTAAACCGACGTATTTAGGTAGCTTTATCATTGATAATATACAAAGAATGTATTCTATCTTTGACGATTGGCTTTCTGAAACCGCTTTAAAAGAACTGAAAAAATCCCAAAAATTTTTTGTGAAAGGTCATACTAAACCGTTAACTATTCTTCCACAAATAATGTATGAGATAGCTACGGCAAAAAAGGAAAAAGGCACACTTGGATTTAGGGACAAACTTGAAATTTTCGGAAAGGTTGGATTAAAATCTATATTTGAAGGAATTTTTTCAAGGTTAGTAAAACAAATGATAAAACAAATTCCCAAAATATTAGTGGGGAGACTGGGAACGCTAGGTGCTTCCCTTGGGTTTGCAGGATTATTAGGCAGCCTTGCAGTGAATCCCTTAGCGCTAGCGGTCATATCAGTTGTTGTCGGATCAATTGCTGCAACAATAATAGATAATTTGCTACAAAAACTATTTAATTCAACAGGGATAGAAGTTGTTGGTCAAGGGAAAAAAAATAAAACGAAACAATTTGCCATCGGCATTCCCCGCGTCCCTTATGATAACTATCCTGCACTCCTGCATGAGGGCGAATCTGTTCTTACGAAAAGGGAAACCAACAATATGCGTTCCGGTTTTGGTTTGGTCAGTATTGCCAAACTCTCGGATACGATTATCGTCCGTGAGGACGCCGATATTGATCGGATCGCTAATGCCCTGGTCAGCAATATCAAGATGACAGCTCTAAACATGGCTTAGCAGTCAGGAGGTGAAAAGCTATGGAATTTTGGCTCAAAAACTACAATAATACGGAGACACTGCAGCTTCCAGTTCCACCATCTTCCTTTGATATTACTCAGGGTAATCTTAATACAACGGTTAACATACAGGATGCCGGGGAAATCAACCTGATTGGCAAAGAAAAGCTGGCGACGATCACCTTGAACTCTTTCTTTCCAAAGGAAGCGTATTATTTTTGCCAGTATAGCGGATTCCCGTCTCCTTATGACTGTGTCAGCCGCATTGAAAGCTGGCGGAAGTCCGGAAAACCGGTCAGACTGATTATTACCTCTACGGACATCAATATTTCGGCGTCCATAGAGAGATTTCAGTACGGCGAAAAGGGAGAAGGTACCGGAGATGTTTATTTCACACTTGAACTGAAGGAATATCGGCAAATCACTGCGCAGACGGAATCAATAACATCTTCGACAAGTCCATCGCAATCCCAAAACTCCAGATCATCCGACAGAAATGTGCCCTCATCCTACACCGTAAAATCGGGAGATACTTTGTGGGCTATTGCCAAAAGGTTCTATGGCAATGGGGCAAAGTATCCGACTCTGGCAGCGAAGAATAACATCAAAAATCCAAGTCTGATCTATGCTGGGCAGGTGCTGAAGCTATGAAAATCTATTTGATTGAACCCAGCCAAAGGACCGACATTACCCAATTGACCAAAAAAATTGTCTGGAGCGGGGATGAAAAACAGGCAGCCCGAAAGATGGAACTTGAAGTGACCGCCTCAACGGATGAAAACATCCCGAAAATAAGCTTAAGCCCGGGCAACATGCTCAAACTGTTGGATGATAACGGAGAAGAGCTGTTTGCAGGGGTTATTTTTTACCAGGAAAGATCCAGGTCAAATCATATGATCCGCGTAATGGCCTATGACAGCCTGATCTACTTACTAAAATCCAAAGCAACCTATAACTTTAAGAAGACTACGGCTGAATCAATTGCAGCCAGGATCGCCAGTGATTTCCTTCTCGCGGTCGGGGAGCTCAAGAAAACCGGTATTATCCAAAACCTGCTTGTCAATGCGCAAAGTCCGTATGAGATTATTACAGCGGCTTACACAGCAGCGGGTAAGCAAACCGGCAAAAAATACAACGTCCAAATGCAGAATGGAAAGTTGTCCGTACTCGAAAAAGGGACGATTACAGCATCCCTAGTTATTGGGTCGAATCTGAATATTACGGATGCCACTTATTCTGAAAGCATTGAAAATATGATCAACCGGGTCATGATCTATAACGATAACGGAGACAGTCTGGGTAAAGTCGAGAGCCAGGAATGGATGAAGAAATACGGTGTTCTTCAGGAAATTTATCAAAAGGAAGCCGGCAGCGATCCAAAAACTGTAGCGAAAAACATGCTGAAAGGATTGGAACGGGACGGAAATATTTCCGTCCTGGGGAACAGTGAATGTCTTACCGGTAAATCAGTAAAGATTATAGAACCGTTTACAGGACTCAAGGGGTTGTTTGAAATCGCGACGGATGCCCATACCTGGCAGGATGGCAGCTATATGATGGACCTCGGGCTGAAATTCAGCAATATCGAATAAGCAAACAAGGAGGACCAACATGGAACCGAAGAACCCTTATTCAGAATTGGTAATGCTGATGCAGGCCCAGGGAGCAAAATATAATCCGCCCTATATCCGTGTCGGCCAGGTGACGAATCCGCCGCCGAAGCTCCGGATCAAAATGGGCGACCTTCAGCTCGATCAGGAAAACCTGCTGATCTCCGATGTTCTGCTTGACCATGATCGGCAGGCTACCCTTAATGCAACTGAAGGCTATGGGGAAACCACCGAGGGTGTGCTTCAGGTTGGGAACTGTCTGCAAAAAGGATCTTTTGTTGCTTTGCTTCCTTTGGAAAAAGAACAAACCTATATCGTTTTAAGCAAGGTGGTGACCCCAAATGGGTGAGTTAATTTTCCCATTTATCCTGGGAACTGTTACATCAGAAAATGCCACAGCAAGTAATCAAACAACCATACCAAGGGAATACGCCTGGGATTTCGACCGCGACTGTTTTCAATTGGTCGACGGAAAGCTAAGCACCGTAACCGGGCAGGATGCAGTGAAAACCTGGGCCATGAAAGCCTTACGTGTGCCAAGGTACAGATATTTGGCTTATTCCTGGAATTACGGCCATGAACTGGAGGATCTTTTTGGCCAAAGTTTAAGCAAAGAGGCGGCCTTGAGTGAAGCGAAGCGGTACATTTCAGAGGCCTTGCTGGTCAATCCGCATATCCGAGATATTAAAAATTTAAAGGTCAATTTGGAGGAAACGACATTGAAAGTGTCGTGCAGCCTTATAACCGACGATGGGGAGGTGAATGTTGTTGTTTGAAGCACAAACTTATGAGGAAATACTGCAAAGACTGAAAAACAAAGTACCTTCCGGGATGGATACTTCGGAAGGCAGTTTTATCCATGATACTTTATCACCTGCAGCCCTGGAGATTGCCCAGCTGTATACCAATCTGGATTTGGTTTTGACTCTGGCTTTTGCACAGACGACCAGCGGGCAGTATCTTGATTACCGGGCTGACGAGCGCGGACTAACCAGAAAAAGTGCGCTGAAAGCTGCCGGAATTGTCAAAGTCTCAGGGAATCCGGGTGTGGCAATCGGCAAGAGTATTATCTTTTTGACCGAAGGCGGGATTGAATTTGAATCGACGGAAGCGGCTATCATTCAGGAAAATGGGTCTGCCAATATTCCAATTCAGGCTGTAGAAGCGGGTATCACAGGAAATATTCCTGCTGGGGCAGTCAAAACAGTGCAGATCGCTCAGCAGGGAGTCACGGAAATCACCAATGAAAGCGCGATAACCGGAGGGACAGATCAGGAAAGCGATGAAGACCTTCTTTCCAGGCTATTACTAAAAGTACGGAATCCGGCAACGAGCGGCAATGCAGCCCATTACCAGCAGTGGGCAGGAGAGGTCACAGGGGTAGGCGATGCTAAGGTTTTTCCATTATGGGATGGAGCCGGGACAGTAAAAGTCATTATCGTAGATTCGGAGAAAACACCGGCTGAACCAGAGATTGTGGCAGCCGCGGCTACGCATATCGAGTCAATGAGACCGGTCGGGGCGGAGGTGACGGTCGAATCCGCTGCCGGAGTCGATATCAATGTGGCGGCGACTGTCACCCTGGCGGAAATCTGGAACAAGTGACAGCATCTTTTCGGGCACTATTAACTGAGCATCTGAAAGACATTGCGTTCAAACAGGATTATGTCAGTTTTGCCAGGATCGGTAGCACACTGCTTGAGACGCCCGGGATACTGGACCATACCGGACTTACGGTTAACGGCGGAACAGCAAATATTGTGATCGGCACAACCTTTAATAATTGCCGGGTTGCTATAGCCGGGACGGTGACGCTGGCATGAGTGACCGGACAGCCATCGTCAAAACCTATCTTCCTAACTGGCTAACGGAGAAAGAGCCAATCAAATCGGTATTGGAGTCCCTTGGACAGGATACCGGAGTGGCGGAAGACACCATCAAGGATGTTCTTTCCCAATGCTTTGTTGATACCGCTACCTGGGGGATCAAATACTGGGAAGAGTACCTTGATATACCTGTAAATGAAAGCAAACCGTTAAGCTACAGGCAAAGTGTTATCAAATCCAAACTTAGGGGTGCCGGTACGACCACCGCTGCGTTGATCGAAGCAACGGCCGAAAGCTACCAAAACGGGAATGTCGATGTCCTGGAACTTCCAGGGCAGAACAAAGTGCAGATCAAGTTTACCGGTATTTACGGTATTCCCCCAAATATGTCCGATTTTCAGCCAGCGATTAATCGGGTCATTCCAGCGCACCTCATGGTCGAGTATCTGTATACGTATCTGACTTGGTCAGCGTTGAATGGGGCAGGGCTAACCTGGGGGGGGCTGGATGCAGCCCAATTCACCTGGGCGGAATTTGAAACCTGGAATCCGGAGCAGGAACCAATCTAAAGTGAACAATAAAGGATAAAGGAGCGAAGAAGAATGCCGGAATATACGACTCAATTCAACTTACCGAAAGCATTGGCCAATGAAAATGTTAGTTTATCCGCGCATAATAGTTTGGTGGAGGCAATTGATACCAATATCGGAAATGCGTTAACGGAGCATATGGCGGATTATGCGACATTTCTAAGCGGATACAATTCTAGAAATGCAGATTTACAATTCTTGAATTTAAGGGGGTGCCGTTACCTTGACTAAAATATATTCAGATCAGGTGTATTCCGGAACGCTTACCACAGGTAGTGTAACTGTGGCAACAATAGCCGCAAACACCACGTTCATAATGAAAGGATTTTGTATTTCAAACGCCAATGCCGCCGACAAAAAAGCAGAACTTCTCATTGATGACAAGCGAATTCTTCCATATATTAAAGCCATTCCCACGGGCGACGCCTTGATTCGTAGCGATCTCAATATTCCAGTAGCAACAACAAAGACGATAAAAGTCAAAGGTGAAGTTGCTACAGATATGGATTATTATATCTGGGGAGTAAACGAGGTGACTTCGTAATGCAGGGATTGTTGAGTAATTCGTTGGGGAGTAAAGCAAGTATATTTGGCGATCCTGGGATGCAGATAAATGGTAACCTATATGAAACAAACGCTGGTCAAGCATTATCAGCTGGTGATTTTGTAGGATTATATCCTACATGTACCAGTGGAAGTCTAACTTACATTTCCACTGTAGCATCTTCGGCACATTCAATAATTCTCCCACTTGCAACGGGAAAGGCCCTCGCAATCTATTATCAGAACACAGTTTTATACGCTCATATTTTAACTATATCTGGGACGTCAATAACTGTTGGAGAAAGAACAAATCTGATGTCTGGAAGTATTACAGAAGTTAAAGCAACCGTACTTTCAGATAGTCTAGTAGCAGTAACCTATGTAAATTCAGGGAACCCTTATCTTTTTGCAATAAGCATCTCTGGGTCAGCTCTTTCTGTAGGTAATGCAACTATTTTATATACACCACCAAGCAGTATGGGCAACATAGAAATAGTAGTTCTTACCGAAACAATAGTATTAGTTGCAGGAAATGTATCAGCACAGAATTATTTATATACAATGGTATGTTCTATTTCTGGGCTTACCGTTACTTGTTTAACTATAGATACGCCTATAACAGGATTTGCAATGAATTATATTACTTTATCTAAACTTACACCAACAAAAGTTTTCATTGGGATTACAGACGGAAGTAATCAAAGAGGTGTGGCGTATCTTTTAACAGTAGGTCAGGATAACCATGTAGTGGGGGGTTCCAGTGGCATAGCGTTTACAGCTAATGAAAGAACGGACTATATAAAGTCAGCAGTAATTTCTGGCAATAGAATAATTGCTGTTTATAGGGGTGCTAGCTCAGTATGTTTGATGGCTACGGTTTTCTACTTTGATGGAACCTCTTTCACTACATGGTCTATACCAATAACGCTGTCTACTGAGACGACTGTTATTCCAAAGGGTTGTGTGACAATTAGTCCTAATCAAATATTTGTGTTTAATCAGTGGGGTGCCTCTGGATGGACGTACGGAATAATAATTAGTGTGTATGGTATAAATAGTATCCAGAAAAAGGTTGCGATTTGTATATCACCAAATAATCCCGTATATGGTTCTGTTTGTTCAGTTGGAAATAATTCAGTATTAGTTTTTTATATCAATGATTCAAACTATTATTCATGTGCTGCTATGGTATCCGGGGCTTCTAAGGCGAAAAAACTGTCAGCTGTCACAGCAGGCGGTGAATTTATTGATGGTGTAGCAAAAAGTGCAGCAATAACAGACGGAAAAGTGCAAATTTATATGCCTTAAATACTGATTATTAACTTGGAGGTACGTTATGAAAATTATTCTTAATCCACTTAATGTTGTTGTGGCAAAAGGCGTAGATATACGCCAAGTAGAGAATGGTATACTCTGTGATGGTTGCGTGTATATTGAGCAGAATCTAAGCATTTCCGAAACAGACCTAGAAATAGCACCATTCAAAAACACGCTTATCGACGGTGTCGTTGGTATCAATCCAGTATGGCAAGCATCAGCAGACGGAATTAAAGAACAGGCCATCGACGAATATACGTTAAGTCTTATTGATGGAGGCATCATCTGATGAGTATTTTTGTGGAGAGTTTAAAGAGGCTTTATACGTCAGGAAAAGTTACCATTGAAAAATTGAATAACCTTCTTACGGAATCAAAAATAACTCAGGAAGAGTATGATTACATTACTGCGCAATAGACTTATATAGCGACGAAGCCAGGATAATCATCTATTATTTTAGAAAAATTTACAGTGTTCCAAGAAGGGGACAAAATAATGTTTATTCTGACAATTGTTTTTGAAGGAGGCTAAAAAAATGCCACTTTTCACCCCAAAATTCTATCTAAAAAAACCCACCGAAACCGAACAGGTGGAGCCAAGAGACTATAACGACAACCTGGATGCAATCGACAATGCGCTTACGGAACATTTTGCGGATCGGATGGCACATTTTGAATGTTTAAGCCTGTATAAGCTCGACAAAGACGCTTTTGGCGTCTTTGTTGAGCTGCAGTGGAAACGGGAGAATGGGAAGCTTGCCAAGCGGTCGGTCTTCAGCAGGGGAACTCCGCCGTATTATTCCTTGCGGACGGATACCTATTATCACGAAGATGGCGTGACCGCCAAGGTAATCAAGACCTATCTCCTGACTTACGACCAAGATAATGCTTTAATCAGCGAGGTGTTGCAATAAGAAAACGAAGGGAGGAAAGGACATGACGGCTGAAAATGAAAAGAGTAAGAAAGGACTTGAAGAAAGATTGAAAGAGCATGAAGAGAGGCTCAAAAAGCATGATGAACGGCTGACGATCCTGGAATCTTCCTCGGTGCTGGAATCCAAGCGTATGGATAGTCTGTGTGAGCAGCTGATGGAGTTTAGCTTCGATATCAAGGAGATGCTCAGCAGTCATGATGAAAGGATTAAAGAGCAGGAGATGGAATGTGTCAAAAAAGAAAAAGATCTTGAAAGTCTCGCCGGTTCAGTGAAAGGGGTCCTGTCTATTCTCCGATGGACTGCCACGACAGTATTCCTCCTGCTTGCGGGATTTTTTATCTGGTACATTCAAATACGGCCCACTTAGACCAAGAGCCCGCTTAGGCAGAGGAAGTTTAAGCGGGTATTTTTTATGTCGCAAAATTTTGATAAATAAAAGCAAAGTTGGATATACAAGTTATTTATTTAACAAAAAGGAATCTGGCTTAATTACGTCGAATACCAAATAAAGTACAAATATTTGTTTGAGTAAGGGTGGAATAGAATGGAATTGTTCAAGGGACAAGATGCAATTAACGCACTCTGTGGCATATTGCCTTATGTTGTGAAGGCTCTTCCTCCTGATATGGCCTTATATGTGACGGATGGGAAAAAGTATCTTCAGGCATCCGAAGGAGAAGAGCTTACTATTGGTATTGAAGTCGGTAATGAAGTTTTTGGAACGGCTACCGAAAAATGTGTGAATGAGAACAGGAAGACCGTATTTAATGTCCGGACAGGAACCCTGTTTCGTGGAGTTAATATACCGATACATGATGAGAACGGAATTCCTGTCGGAACGTTGATCTGTGCGAGCGGAAGGAAAAAACAGCAGGATGTTAATGAGGTCGCTGTACAGCTGTCTGATTATCTTGATCAGATTGCCTCGGCAGTCGAGGAGATCGCCATGGGAGCCGGAAGACTGGCCGAAGTCGGTCAGAGCCTTACAGTGAAAGCGCAGGAGTCTAACCAGAAAATCAATGAAACTGAAGTCATTATCAACACCATTACAAACATCTCGAATCAGACGAATATGCTTGGCTTAAACGCGGCAATTGAATCAGCCCGGGCCGGGGAACACGGCCGCGGTTTCGGTGTAGTTGCCCAGGAAATCCGGAAGTTAGCCGAAAACAGTAAAAAAGCAGCGGAAGAAGTCCGTCAGATCATTGAGTCGATTTCTTCGGCGGTCACCGACATGACGAATGCAGCTGAAGAATCGGGACAGATCGCCCAGCAGCAGGCTGCGGCCACTCAGGAGAATGCAGCCACGATCGATCACTTGCGAAAGCTGGCAGAGACGGTTAAAGAAACGGCTGCCAAACTGTAAATAACCATGATTGAAAAAACACCCGGTATTACAGATGTCGAGGCGGACACATTGTGTCGCTATTCGGACTTTGTTATGCCGGGTTTTCTTTTTTTCGGATGAAGAAAACGCAGACAAAAATAGGTTTGTCTGCGCAATTCTTACGGAATCTTATTACTTAAGGTTTATTTATTAACGATGGCTTTTACTTGAGTTTAATAATCAACTGGCCGGATTTTACCTGTTGGCCTTCGCTGATCAGGATGCTTTCGATTTCTCCGTCCGTTGGGGCCATAATATTCGTCTCCATTTTCATGGCCTCAATGATCAGCATACTTTGTTTATTGACAATTTTTTCGTTTTCTTTAACAAATACTTTGGAGATAATTCCGGTGATCGATGAGACGATCTCCTTTGGATTATTCGGGTCTGCCATCAGGGTGACGGAGACCTTTTCTTTTTCTTCAAAGTTCCGGTCAAAGATTCGTACTTCTCTTCTGTTGCCGTTGATCTCGAAAAGCAGCGTCTTATAACCTTCTTCATCCACATCGCGGACTTCAACCAACTTCAAGATCATGGTCTTGCCTTCGTCAAGTTCGATTTCGCTGGTCTCGCCTTCTTTCAACCCGTAGAAAAAGACGTGGCTTTCCAGGTTATAGAGATGCCCGAATTCGTCCAGGGATTTGAGGTAATCGCTGTATACTTTCGGATAAAGCGCATAACTCAGGGCGTTCCGGATATTGGGCTCTATATGGAATTCTTCCTGGAGCTTTTGATTAATTTTTTCAAAATCGATCGATTCGAGGATTTCACCGGGCCGGCAGGTAATCGGATCCTGACCTTTCAGAACAATTTTTTGTAGTTCTTCTGGGAAGCCACCCTCCGGCTGGCCCATCATCCCTTTGAAATAGTCGACGACCGAATCGGGAAACGCAAGCGTTTTTCCCTTTTCGTGCAGATTTCCTTTGGTAAGTCCGTTCTGGACCATAAAGATGGCCATATCTCCGACCACTTTGGAGGTAGGGGTAACCTTGACGATGTCACCGAGGATCTGGTTGACCTCTATATACATCGCTTTGACTTCATCAAATTTGTGGCCAAGACCGAAACTTTCCACCTGCGGCTTCAGATTGGAATACTGGCCTCCAGGGATCTCATATTTGTATATTTCGGCAGTTCCGGATTTCAGTCCGGATTCAAACTGCTCATAGAACGTTCTGGCTTCACTCCAGTAATTGCAGAGCTTTTGAATATCATCGAGGTCCATTCCCGGATCCATCTTGGTATTGCGGAGTGCAGCAATGATTGAATCCATGGAAGGCTGGCTCGTGGTTCCTGCCATTGGACTGAGCGCCGCATCGACGATGTCCACCCCTGCTTCTGCCGCCATCAGAATCGTGGCGACAGCGTTTCCGCTGGTATCATGCGTATGCAGATGGATAGGAATGGAGATTTCCTGTTTCAGGGCTTTGATCAGTTTAGCTGCGGCATAGGGTTTCAACAGGCCGGACATATCTTTGATACCGAGTATATGGGCACCCATCTTCTCGATTTCTTTCGCCATCTTCAGGTAATAGTTCAGCGAGTATTTTTCTCTGCTTTCATCGAGGATATCCCCGGTATAGCATAAGCAAACCTCCGCAATTTTTCCGGTTTTCATCACTTCGTCAAAAGCCACTTCCATACCTTTCAGCCAGTTCAGGCTGTCAAAGATCCTGAAGATATCGATGCCTTGCACTGAGGCTTCCTGGATAAAGGCTCTGATCAGGTTGTCGGGGTAGTTGGTATAGCCTACGGCATTGGCGCCACGGATAAGCATCTGGAACGGGATATTCGGGATAAGCTGTCTGAGTTTTTGCAGCCTGCGCCATGGTGATTCCCGTAAAAAGCGGTAGGCAACATCAAACGTGGCTCCGCCCCACATTTCCATAGAGAACAGCTCATTGGCCAGGACGGAAGTCGCTTCGGCAATTGACACAAGATCCTTGGTCCGAACCCGCGTTGCCAGCAGGGACTGATGCGCGTCCCGGAAAGTCGTGTCGGTCAGCAGTAGTTTGTCCTGGTCTTTCACCCAGGATACGAAGCCATCAGCGCCGCGCTGCTGCAGGATGCCTCTGATTCCTGCACGTTCGGAAGGCAGTTCAATCTTTGGGACTGGGGCGATGTTATAGTCTTTCTTGGTGCTCTTGACTTCGTTGACAATTTTTTCGCCAATATATTTCAGAAGCTTTGTTTCGTAATCCTTTTTGGGTTTGATGTCAAAAAGCTCCGGCGTGTCATCGATAAAATGGGTATCACATTCTCCGCTTAAGAATTTCTCGTGATTCATGACATTGATAAGGAAGGCTTCGTTGGTCTTGACCCCTTTGACATTCATTTCTTTAACGGAACGGATTGCTTTTTGTGTAGTCCCTTCAAATGTTCTGGCCCAGGAAATGATCTTAACAAGCAGACTGTCATAGTAAGGTGAGATGTTCGCACCGGTGTAGCCGTTGCCGCCATCGAGCCGGATACCGAAACCCGAACTCGTCCGATATACGTCAATTTTCCCTGTATCCGGCATAAAGTTTGAGAGCGGGTCTTCCGTGGTAATTCTGCACTGAATCGAGTATCCGCGCGGAACCACCGATTCCTGGGACGAAATTCCGATTTCTTTCGAATTTAGCGGGTAGCCCTGAGCGACCAGAATTTGGCTTTGAACAATATCCATCCCTGTCGTCATCTCAGTGATTGTGTGCTCGACTTGGATCCGGGGATTCATTTCAATAAAATAGTGGTTGCCGTGCTTGTCAACCAGAAACTCCGCAGTGCCTGCATTAACATAATTGACAGCTCTGGAAAGTTTAAGCGCATCCTGGTACAGTCGATCTCTGACTTCCTGCGGAATTGAGAAAGCTGGTGTGAATTCGAGAATTTTCTGATGGCGGCGCTGCACGGAGCAGTCCCGCTCATACAGATGAACGATATTACCGTACTTGTCGGCCAGAATTTGAACTTCAATGTGTTTGGGTCTTTCCAGATATTTCTCAATAAAAATATCTTCAATGCCAAAAGCCTTCTTAGCCTCTGTTCTGGCATTATTAAATTCACGCTCCAGGTCCTTTTCACTGTAGACGACGCGCATTCCTCTGCCGCCGCCGCCTGCTGCCGCTTTCAGAATCACGGGATATCCATATTTCTCGGCAAAGACCACAGCTTCGTCTACGGAAGTCATCGGTTTGTCCACGCCGGGAATGACAGGAACGCCTACACTTTGGGCCAGCAGTTTGGATTTGATTTTATCCCCAAGATTTTCAAGTGTATGAACAGATGGTCCGATATAAACAATACCGGCTTCCTCACACTTTTCCGCGAATTCCGGGTTTTCGGATAAGAAGCCATAGCCGGGATGAATGGCGTCGACGCCCTTTTTTAGGGCGAGGTTAATAATTTCACCAATGCTTAAGTATACTTCGATCGGCTTCTTTTTCTCACCAATTAGGTAGGATTCATCCGCTTTCGCTCTGAACAAAGCGTATTTGTCTTCTTCCGAATAAATAGCAACGGTTCTGATCCCGAGCTCTTTGCAGGCCCGAAAAACCCTGATCGCAATTTCTCCCCTGTTTGCGACCAGCACTTTATTAAAATTCTGTATTTTCATTTGGTATCTCCTTTGGCCTTGAAATCAATCATCTTATTCCTACTATTATAAGGCATCGAGCGTGCTGTAAAAAGTCCTTCAGAAAAAAAATACCGGAATACAGAATTAATTGTACATGATTTTCCTTTGTATGGACAATTATGTCTAAAATATAAATGGATGAAGTTTTACCAATAATTTTTGTTAAAATAGCAGAATACAAAACGATTGAAACAAGCCTATATTGCTTTGGATCTCAACCCGTGGAAGCTTCAGCGGGATGAGGAACCTGTTTGCAACGCAAATGGATACGCCAATTATTAGATCTTAAGCGTGAGGAGACATATGAAGGGTGCCTTCTAAAACCCATTTATTGTCGACGGGTTTTGTTTATTTCTTTTGCTTTTTGCTCTGCTCTGCTGCCTGCAAGGACTTTTCGAGTGCGGCAATATTGGCCAACGTAATTTTCCCTTTGATTTGCACCAGCTGCGTATTTTTTTCCTGAACTACTTTTTCGAGCTCCAGAATGGACAGGTCAAGCTTGCTGGAATCATCCTGCTGTTTTCCTTCCAGCGCGTTATTGAACATGGCCCAGGATGATTTAAGCTCTTTGATCGCCGCTGATGCTTTTTCCCAGTCTTTAGACTCGGCGAACAAAATGGAGCTTCGGCTGAAATAGATGATATTCTTGATTTGAGGAGAAGTATTGGTTTGATAAAGCGCATAAATATCCGGAATCTTCTCATATAGGGCATTTAAGGCCATCATGATTTTCATTTTGTCTTTGGTAATCACGGATTCTGTAAGAGTATTCAGGGCATCGCTGAAATTCTCGATGAGTTTTTTGGCAGCGCCTTTTTGATTGATTTTAGGCATAACTTCATTCCAGAGATTATGGAGCTGGCTAATTTCGAGTGCTGCCTGCTGTAACGGATCCGGGGTCTGATTCGTCGTCTTTGCCTGTCCGGAGGTGTCCTGTCCCGACTGCTCTTTCTGCTGACTGCCTCCTTCGGTTTGACTCTTACCGTTCGTTTGGCTCTGACTACCTGCTTGATTCTGTCCACCGGCTTGTGTCTGTTCATTCTGGTCTTTTGTTTCTTCCGCCATGAGGGATGGCCCTTTTAAAACGCTAAAGATTTTTTCGATCGATGACTCGATGTCTTCGAGCTGTTTAGGGACTGTTTCGGACTTTACCGATTCTTCGGGCTGCTTGCCTGTAATTTTATTCAGCATGCTGCATCCCGGAAACAACAATAAAGAAATAATAAAAAAGCAGAATAATTTTGTAGACCAATTCCTACTTTTTATTGTAAAATATCCCATATAAATACTTCCTTTGTTACTTTTTTCTGTTATTATTTGCAGTTTCTTGCTTCTTATTCTTAAGAAACTTATTGAATTAATGCCAAAGTTCTGAAATAATGGAAAGTAATATCAACAAGTAATATATAATTAGCTGTTTACACAAGTGAGCATATTTTGAAACGTTATTGGCATTTGTGGAAAGAGGTAGAAAAATGGGATTCAGTAAATCAATTATTCAGTCGACGATGATTAAGATAACTTTGCTTATGTTCTGTATCTTTCTTATCTTGTATTTTTTTATTACAAATATTTACTGGAATGAAGAGGTTTTAAAGAAGGAGTTTGAACTGATGGGTGTAGCATCAGTTTTAGAAAATCAAATCCAGGCGCAATATACGGATATCCAGCTTTATAAGAATAATGACAATCTTTCAGCAGAAGAAAAGATAGTAAAAATCAATACGTTGCTCGGACAAGATATTGCTGACCTTTCCGCGAAGTATTCCAATATCCGTATAGGTTATTTTGACAAGGAAATGGATCAGAATATTATTTTTGCACCTAGTGTGGAATCTGTCGCTACGAATCACTTTGATGCTGGGATCTCCGCTAAGATTTTTCAATCCGGGACTATGAAATTTGTCAATCAAACGGGCGTCATTGATTGGAATGGTCAAGGCATTGTTGCGGTTGCGATACCATCTTATTACAAGAATACAGTGATTGGTTACACCTGGGCCGAGATGGGAACCAATAATATCTTTTATCTGTCATCGTTTAAATATGCTAAAGTGCTGATCCCAAGCATTATTCTCTGGATCATTGTTCTGGCCATTATTAAAAAGAATATTGTCAGAATCAAGGCTTCATTGGAGTCCTTTGCCCATACAATAAAAAGCAACAGTCTGGAAAACGTGGAGGACCTGGAAAGGCTGCCGGAACTTCAACCGGTATTTGAAGAGATCAGAAATCACCTGGAAAACTTGTATCAATTGAATATCGAATTGGAAAGCTCTAATGACAAACTCCTGACCATCATGGAGGGCATTGGTGACGGATTCTTTGCTTTGGACAGAGAGTGGTGCATTACCTATGTCAATAAAGAGATGAAGAGAAACATGGGACACGATCTTGAAGACCTGATTGGAAGAAATATTTGGGACGTTTACAGTGTGTTAGCTGATTCTGCAACGCATGTCAACCTGAAACGGGCTTTAGAAGAGAATATCTCTCTGCATTGGGAGGAATATATCTCTCCGGAAAATAAATATTTTCAGTATCATGCCTACCCGTTTAAACAAGGCCTCACAGTTTTTGTCAGGAATATCACTGAGCTGAAACAAAGAGACAGAGAAATGCAGCGTCTAGAGCGGCTCAACCTGATCGGACAAATGGCGGCAGGGATCAGCCATGAAGTCAGAAATCCGCTGAGTACGGTCAGGGGCTTTCTGCAACTGCTGGAGGGCCAGTCTGATTCGGAACTTAAGATAGAATACATGGATCTGATGATTACGGAGATTGACAGAGCCAATGAGATCCTTACCGATTTTCTATCTGTGGCCAAAGTTAGTGCTGAAGGAACAAAAGAGGAGAATATCAACAACATTATTAACCGGTTGTACCCAATGCTGCAGGCTGATGCGAATAGTTCAGGCAAAGAGCTGCTTTTGGAATTGAATGATATTCCAAGCATTGATCTCAATGAGTCAGAGATTAAACAACTTATCCTTAATTTAGTCCGAAATGCTCTGGAAGAGACTGCTACGAAGGGAAAGGTCTACATCAAAACGTACCAGGTTCAGGAAGGGGTCGTTCTGGCAATCCAAGACCATGGTAAAGGGATTCCCCAGAGTGTTCAGGATACTCTGGGTACACCGTTCGTTACGACGAAAGAGAATGGGACAGGCTTAGGCCTTGCGATTTCTTTAGGTATTGTGCGCAGACATCAAGCCAGGCTTGAATTTTTGACAGGAGAGGAGGGGACCACATTTTTTATTACTTTCCCGCTTAATAATTATAGCAATAATGAAAATGAACAGATCTAACGATTGAGTTGCCGGACTACAAAAAACTATAGGACTTATGAAATATTTTTGAGATTAATAAAGGGAAAATACCAAAGCTGTAGAATTTAGATGCATATAATGCCAAAGGAGGAAATCAATGAAAATTCCGATAATAGCACTCATTTTGCAAGGAATACCGGAGCAGATCGCTGTTGTCACTTTAGCCTATATTATTGCAGACATGCCTTTTGCTTGGAAAAAAATTGTTTCCATGGGGATAATTTTGGCTTTGACCTCTTATTTACTTCGGGTTTTTTCAATTCTGTTTGGCTTACACACTGTGATTATGTTGGTCTTTTTATTTGTTCTTTTGTTTGTTTGGGGTAAGAGTAATTTTTATGCTGGTTTGGTAGCAAGCCTTCTTAGCTTTTTAGCCTTAATTATTAGTGAGACAGTTTGTTTAGCTTTGTTAATGCCATTATTTCACGTTTCAGCTGAGATGCTAAACACAGATGTTGGATTAAGGATATTTATTACTTTACCTCAAGTATTTGTTTTATTCATAGCGAGTTTAATCATTTTAAAAGTAAAAAAACATGTTAGAAGATAAGTATACCAGGGGGGAAGAAAATGGATCTCTCTCAAATCAGCGAGCGTATTTCCCGTAATATGACAGCTGAACTGGATTTTGATAACGATAAAAAAGAAATCGTAGCTTATGGTATTGAGTCACTTGTTTTAACAGTGCTGGGTTTTCTGGCAATAATGGGAATGGCCTTTCTTTTTAAAGCCTTGGTACCCACGGTCATCGCTGCTGTTTTCGGGGGATTTCTACGGAGAGTATCCGGTGGGGCTCATTTCGATACGCCGCTAAAGTGTCTGGCTTTTGGGGCGGTAGTTTATTCTAGTCTTGGTGTTATTGCCAAGGAAATTGTTAACTACGGTTTCCAGAGTTCCGGTGTTCTCCTGGCCGTTTTACTGTTTTCTTTAGCCCTAGTTGCTATTCTTGCTCCGGTGGACTGTGAGGCCAAACCTATTCACTCTCAAAATTTCAGAAGAAAACTTAAGATTATTTCCATAGGTTTCGTTATCCTGACGATTGGTGTAGTGTTAGTCAGTAATAACTTCCTGGTAAATACCAGTGCAGTATTGGGGATCGTTTTCCAGACGATGACCCTTCTGCCTGTATTTAATAAAAAAAGGGGGATAACAACATGAAGAAAATTCTCTACACACTGATGGCGTCCATGCTCGTACTCCTCGCTACTGCAAGTTCTGTCTTTGCCTGTGGTTTTTGGGCGTATCAGCCAAAGACACCAAAGTCACTGCAAAAATAAAAAATGAGGCGGGTTTCCCGCCTCATTTTGTATCTACACAGTTTTTGACATTCTATACCAGAATAAATCTTCAGCGGGAGTGTAAGAAATGTTTTTAAGAATTCGGGAACCGATCAATTCAATGTCCCATATGCTCGGGGCTGTACTTTCGCTTTCCGGGCTGGTTCTGCTTCTACTGCGGTCGCTGGAACATGACAGTATGGCCTATTTGGGTTCTGCCCTGGTCTTTGGGGGGAGTCTTATTCTGCTTTATTCTGCTTCGATGATCTATCACTGGGTAGTCTCCAGCGCACAGGTCATCCGTACGCTGCGAAAAATCGATCATTGTATGATCTATGTTCTGATCGCAGGTACATATACGCCGATTTGTCTGATCACATTGCAGGGTGCACTGGGAATGGGCTTGCTGATCGGGATCTGGACGCTGGCCGTTTTAGGGATCGTCTTAAAGCTTGTCTGGTTCAATGCTCCCCGCTGGTTATATACCGCTTTTTATTTGCTTCTGGGCTGGATTGCCGTATTCTTTATTTACCCAATTTCTCTGGCTATGCCTGGCCAGGGCTTATTTCTTCTAATCTTAGGAGGACTGTTATATTCTGTCGGATCGGTTTTTTATGCTGTGAAACCTCAGCGGATCAGACTGGGAAAGTTTGGGTTCCATGAAATATTTCATCTTTTTATATTAGCAGGGAGTATCGTGCATTATCTTTTTATTTACCGGTATGTCATGGGTTAAGGCAATCATAGAGGGGAGTAAAGACGCATGAAATTTCTTAGATTCACGGATGCAGAAAACCAGGTTAGGTACGGCGTATTGACAGGTCAGATGATCCGCTATGTCAAAGGGGATATTTTTGGAGTTTATGAGGTAACGGACCGGATATGTTCGCTGGAAGATGTGCATCTTCTGGCACCTGTTGAACCGTCCAAGGTATTATGTGTCGGATTGAATTACCGGGATCATGCGATTGAATTTGGCAAGCCCATTCCTGCGGAACCTTTGCTGTTTCTTAAGCCTTCTACGAGTGTGATTGGACCTGAAGAGAATATTGTCTATCCGCCTCAAACGCAAAACCTGCATTATGAAGCGGAGCTGGCGATCGTGATTGGCAAAAAAGCAAAAAATGTGGCGCAAAGCAAAGCCGTTGAATATATCTTTGGTTATACGGTCGGAAATGATGTGACTGCCAGGGATCTTCAAAATAAAGACGGTCAATGGTCAAGAGCAAAAGGTTTTGATACATTTTGTCCGCTGGGACCATGGATTGAGACTGATATCGCTAATCCTGACAACTTGGCCGTCAAGCTTACCCTGAACGGGAAAGTACGCCAAAACTCCAACACAAAGAATCTGGTTTTCAGATGTTTTGAGCTCGTGGAATATCTGTCGGCAATCATGACCTTGCTGCCAGGCGACGTTATTATGACCGGAACACCTGGCGGGATCGGAGCAATGAACCCTGGAGACAGGGTAGAAGCTCATATTGAGAAGATAGGTGTGTTGAAGAATTACGTGGTATAAATAATCATATTAAATTGATAATTATTATAAAAAACTATTGCAAAATTGTTTTGAATCATTTAAAATTTTTTCTAGGTCCTCAAATATTAGATCAATTGTCTAGCACCATATCAGTCCAAATCTACATGTTCCCGCTGAGTTGACAAGGTACTTGGCGCCAGTTGAAAAAGTTAGAGAGGAGTAATGAAATGAAAGATTTAAAAGGTTCAAAGACAGAGAAAAATTTAATGGAGGCTTTTGCCGGAGAATCACAGGCGAGAAACAAATATACCTATTTCGCATCTGCTGCCAAGAAAGAGGGTTACGAGCAGATTGCCGCCATCTTTTTAGAGACAGCAGAAAATGAAAAAGAACATGCGAAGATTTGGTTTAAGAAACTCCAGGGAATTGGCTGCACGACGGAAAATCTGGTCGCAGCTGCCGCAGGGGAAAGAGAAGAATGGACCAGCATGTACGCCAGAATGGCGGAAGAGGCCAGAGAAGAAGGATTTGATGACATTGCCGCATTATTCGACGGCGTTGGAAAAATAGAAAAAGAACATGAGGAAAGATACAAACAGCTGTTGCTGAATCTGCAGAACAAGGAAGTATTTGCAAAAAAACAAAATACGGCCTGGAAATGCCGTAATTGCGGACATATTCATGTAGGGACTGAAGCGCCTGAGACCTGCCCGGTTTGTGACCACCCGCAAGCGTACTTTGAAGTGATTGCACAGAACTATTAAACATTATACGGTAACTAAGCTTGGCTAAAGAAAGATGTCATTTCATATGATGTCTTTCTTTTTTGGGTAGTGTAGATTTGAACAGGAATCCTCGCTAACATTCCAAAATCTCTGGGCTTTCAGCAAGTTATCCTATGATATCAGTCTGGGGGCCACAGTTCCGCTGTGAGCGGAGCACGATGCGGAGCGCGGCTTTTTGTATTGTGCCATCCGTGGCACGCGGCTATTGTGGTCCTCAGACTTACCTTCATAATGGTATTGTAATTACATAGCTTTAAACGCTTCTTCTTTATTTTCCTTTTCCTTGAGTTTATGATAGAGCGCAGGATACAATTTTTCAATGCACTCAGGGCAAATAGTATGGGTGAATTCAGAACCAGTCTGCTGGAATAGGTATTCTTCAATTGTGATCCAATTTTCTTCTTCCGTATTAATTTTTTTGCAGCTTGAACATATCGGGATGAGCTGATTCAGAGAATCGTAGGCTTCCTTCATACGGGCATAGGTCAGACTGTTGTTGATAGCCATGCCGATGTAGGTCCCTACCATTTCGAGGTAAAGAATCATATCAAGATAAAACGGCGCTGACTTGCACAACAACTGAATCAGACCGATACAGTTATCCCTGGCCATGATACGGATCAAAGCCACAGATTTAAAGCCAGCCGCAATACAATGTTTATCCTTGGTTTTAAGGACAGAAGGCAGATCATTGGCCCAGAAGCTTCCCTGAGAAGTGAAAAAAGGAATGTTCCTGTCTGCTTTTCCGTGGATAACATCCATGCAGACACACTTTGTAGACCAGAATTCATCCTGAGAGAGCTTCAGGATTTTGAGTTCAGGGTTTACGGAACACAGGGGTGGTTCTTCAGAAATTCGCATCTCAGGCAAGCCTTCGCAGGCATAAAAGGGATAATCTTTGCCATCATATATGCGAATACCGATAGCGTCACAATTAGTGATCTGCTTTAAATGCTTCATAACCGCAATGATTGAGTCTTTCAAATTGATATAATTATTCAGTTCGGAGAGTATTTTTTTTGTCATAATTTCTCTGTCAAGAATTTTTAATAATTCGCTTACTTGGGTTTTCGACATAAATGATACCTCCTTTTCGACTCTATCGTAGTATTCGTATCTTTATCTGATTACAAAAGGTGTAAATAATTTAGCATAATTTGTAAAAAAGTAAAAAATGACAAAAGATTAAAAGTAGGTTTCTTACTCGGTGCAGATCTCGATAAATTTGGCGTTGACGCCGGGAATCGAGTTCAAATCTCCAGCAAAAGATTCTGTTTGTTCGGGAGTACCGGAAAGCTGAAGAATGATTAACCCTGAGTCCGAACATACATTACCGCCCTCATGAAGACCTAGTCTTACGGTGATCAAACAACCATATTTTGTCAAGACGCCCTGTACTTCGGCAGCATTTTTCGCCCTATGGTTAACAGCTACAGCCATAAGATTAAAACAAGACATGTGTTCATCCTCCTTTGTCATGCAAAAATAGAGTCTTCCATTGTATTTGAAGATATATTCTTGAAGGGCGTGATGATTTCCTTTTTTCACTGAATAATTTGCCTAATGACTAAAAATAACTTTATGTTATAATGATTCCTAATAAATAAGATATTGAAAAAATAATAAAAATATTATAAACTAGTTTTAAGAAAAAATAATCAATAAATGTGAATTCCAGGAAGGGAATATCAAGACAAAGATATGAGGTGATTCCTATAAAAGCAATTCAAATTAAGGAGAATGTATACTGGGTAGGCGGAATTGACTGGAACATCAGAAATTTTCATGGGTATCTGACTCAAAGGGGCAGTACATATAATGCCTATCTGATCATTGATGAGAAAATTACATTAATTGATACGGTAAAACATTATCTTTTTGACGAAATGCTGGAACGGATTTCGGATGTGATTGATCCGGCAGATATTGATTACGTCATTTCCAATCATGTTGAGCAGGACCATTCAGGAAGCTTGCCGGAAATTTTGGAGATTGCCACCAAGGCAACCCTGGTCACATCCCCTAATGGGGAAAAAGGGCTCAAGGCGCATTTCCGGGAAGACTGGAACTATCAGATTGTTAAATCAGGAGATGTCCTGAATATCGGCAAGAGGAATCTAACTTTTGTCCAGACCCCAATGGTACACTGGCCGGATAATATGGTGACCTACCTTCCGGCAGATAAAATTCTGTTCTCGAATGATGCTTTCGGACAGCATATTGCTTCAACCGAGAGATTTGATGATGAACTCGCGCTCGGGGTCGTCCTGGAAGAAGCCAGGAAATATTACGCGAATATTGTCCTGCCGTACGGCGGTCAGGTCCAAAAAGCTTTAGGAATCTTAGGCGGACTGGATGTCGAGGTAATTGCGACCAGCCATGGGCTGATCTGGCGCTCCAACATCCCGGCAATTCTCAATGAATATCAAAAATGGTCTGCGAATGCCTCGGAGAAAAAGGCCGTGATTGTCTATGACACGATGTGGAACGCAACGGAGATCATTGCGGAGAGCATCAGCGATGTATTTGAGAAGAAGGGCTATAACGTCCGGTTCATGGATCTTAAAAATAACCATATTTCAGATATTATGACTGAAGTGATCACAGCAAAATATATCTGCGTTGGCTCACCAACCCTGAATAATAACCTGATGCCAAGTGTAGCCGGTTTCTTAACCTATCTTAAGGGTCTGGCTCCGAAGGACAGAATTGGACTGGCCTTCGGTTCTTATGGCTGGAGCGGCCAGAGTGTCGGGCAAGTCGAGCAGTATCTGAAGGACTGCGGTTTTGAAACCCTGGAGAATATCAGGATTCAATACATTCCGGAAGAGGATCAACTGGAAGAGATGAAAGAGAAATTGGAGGGAAGTATCCTATGACGAATTTAAGAGAGATCTACAAGTGCAACGTCTGTGGCAATGTTGTGGAGATTGTTCACGCAGGGGCTCCGGCCTTGGTATGCTGCGGCCAGCCCATGGAAAAGCTCGAGGGACGTTCGGAAGATATGGGTTTGGAAAAACACCTTCCGATAGTTCAAGTAACAGAAGAGGGCATCAAAGTCACTGTCGGGAGCATCGAGCACCCCATGGAAGAGAAACATTTTATTCAGTTCATCGAAGTTCTGACTGCAGATAAAGTCTGTCGTGCAGAGCTAAAACCTGGACAGAAGCCAGAGGCTTTTTTCCCAGTAGATATTGCAGCCGTTCTCGAGGTCAGGGAATACTGCAATCTTCATGGACTCTGGAAAACAAAATAGACCTAAGGTTTTTTATTCCTAATAATTGATAATGAGATCATAGGAGAGGGATGGTATAATAAAGACTGAGATTACCATCTCTTTTTTGTTTCAATTGATCAAATTGAAAATAAATCGTACACTTTTGGATTTTTCGGAATGATATTTTGTTTTTACGACTTTAACAATTTGAGAAAAAGCCTGTATTTGAGCCTTTATTTTTACAAGTTGAGTGTCGGAGGCTTCTGGCACGCATCTTGCAATAATTCTCTGGTGAGAATATAAATTCATTTTAATTTATATAGAAGAGGAGGTAGACAATGTTAATTAATTACGCAGGGATCGCAGTAATTTTAGCGTGGGGAATTGTATTTCCGGTAATTCTGCTGGTGGTTCAGAGACTGCTCTGTCCAAACAATCCGACCAAGGCAAAAATGTTGACTTACGAGTGTGGTCTTGATACCCAGGGGGATACGTGGATTCGTTTTAAAATGAGTTATTTTATGTATGCCTTGATTTTCGTGGTCTTTGATGTTGAAACAATTTTTCTCTATCCTTGGGCGATGTTGTTTGAAAATCTAGGCTTGTTTGCCATTATTGAGATGGTGATCTTTATTGCGATTCTCATTCTTGGATTTGCCTATGCCTGGAAGGAAGGTGCTCTAGAATGGATGTAGTCAAGAAAAACTATAAAGTTGAAGTGCCGGAATATGAAATGCCAAACAATATCATCATGTGCAAGATCGAAGATGCGCTGAACTGGTGCCGATCCCGGTCCTTCTGGCCACTGACGTTCGGTCTGGCCTGCTGTGCGTTTGAAATGATGGCAGCCGGAGATGCCCGCTATGACATTGCGCGTTTCGGGTCCGAAGTTTTCAGACCTTCGCCGCGTCAGTGCGACCTTCTGATTATCGCGGGCACAGTCACGAAAAAAATGGAACCGATTGTTGCCCGACTGTATGAACAAATGGCCGAACCGAAATACGTGCTGGCAATGGGCAGTTGCGCGATCAGCGGTGGTCCGTTCAAAGACTCCTATAGTGTTGTGAAAGGAGCCGATACGTTCTTGCCGGTAGATGTCTACGTACCGGGCTGTCCGCCGAGACCGGAAGCACTGTTCTACGGACTTCTCGAGCTGCGGAAAAAAGTGACGAATCCCAGAAAGTTCGCTGAGAACAACAAGGAGAGGATCATGCAGAATGGATAAAAAGATTGATCGTCAAGCGCTGGTTGCCTTTCTTAATGAGAAGATGGATGCGCAAGCGGAAGTCTTTGAGGACAATACGGAAGCTTCCATAAAAGTACCCCGCTTGAAGCTTGTGGAGACCATGCAGAAACTTAGGGAAAATCCACAGTACAAATTCGATGTTCTGATGAATCTGAGCTCTGTGGATTATCCGGAAAACTTCACTGTGATCTATCACCTGTTTTCGATTGAGCATAAGCATTATTTGACTGTAAAAGTGGAAATAAGCAAAGAGAATCCCTGCTGGGTACCGTCGGTCAGTTCTGTCTGGAAAGCGGCTCAGGTACACGAAAGGGAAGTTTTCGATTTGATGGGGATTCTATTTAATGATCATCCTGATCTCAGAAGAATTCTGCTGCCGGAGGACTTTGCCGGACATCCTTTGCGCAAAGATTTTACGCAGCAGGCTGATTAAACACCAAAATGCGAAACAGAATTTGAGGTGTAAGAATGAATGACATAAGAACCCAGGAGATGAACTTAAACTTTGGTCCTCAGCACCCCAGTACGCACGGGGTGTATCGCGGTGTGTTCACGATGCAGGGCGAATATATTACCAAGTGCGTGAACCATATCGGTTATCTGCACCGCGGCATTGAAAAATTAGCGGAGTCCCGCACCTATACCCAGTTTATTCCGTACAACGGACGGCTGGACTATGTTTCAGGCATATTGAATGAAGAGGCTTATGTCCGTGCGGTGGAAAAATTGATGGGTATTTCCGATCAGGTTCCTGAACGGGCTGAATATATCCGGGTGATGATGGCGGAACTTCAGCGTATTGCCAGCCACCTGGTATTTTATTCCTCGATGGCGCTGGACATGGCCGGTTTCACACCTTGGACTTATGGGTTCCGCGAGAGAGACACAATTCTAGATTTATTTGAAATGGCAACCGGTAGCCGCATGATGCCGAATTATATGCGGTTTGGTGGCGTTGCTGCTGATCTGAACGAAGAATTTATGCCTGCCCTGCGCAAACTGCTCGATATCATGCCGAAATGCATGGAAGAGTACCACGGTATTTTAACAGGCAATGAGATATTCCAGGCCCGTACAAAGGGGGTTGCCCCGCTTTCCCGCGAAAAAGCTTTGATTTACGGGATATCCGGTCCTTCGGCCAGGGCTTCAGGCATTGATTATGACCTGCGCCGGGACGAGCCCTACGGAATTTATGACCGTTTCAAATTCAATGTGCCGGTCCGTCAGACTGGGGATACGTTTGATCGTTATATTGTTCGTATGGAAGAGATGGCTGAAAGCGTCAAAATTTTAGAACAGGCTTATAGAGAAATTCCGGAAGGTCCAGTTCTGGCCAAGGTCCCGAAAATAATTAAACCTCCTGCCGGAGAAGTCTATCACCGTATCGAGCATTCCAAAGGGCATCTTGGTTTCCATATTGTGAGTGATGGTACAGCCAAACCTTACCGTTTAAGGATTTGTTCTCCCTGTTTTGTGAATGTGGCAATTTTTGAAGAAATGGCTGTCGGTTTGCATCTGCAGGATGCAGTGGTTGCTTTTGCTTCCTTAGACATTGTGTTGGGAGAAATTGACCGCTAACAGACAGAAACAAGAATTCAGAAGATGGAGGAAAATATGGTACTATTTCTTGTTTGGGTCGATATGTTCAGACAGTGGCTTGTTGGGATTGGAATACCGGCATTGCCTGCTGAAATATTGATTAAAACCATTCTGGTTTTAATTGTCATTATCTTTGTGCTAACGAACCTAATTGTTCTGGTCTGGCTGGAACGTAAGTTTGCTGCTTTTTACGCTGACCGCGTCGGCCCTAACCGCCTTGGACCTGCAGGTTTTCTGCAGTTCCCGGTTGATATTGTCAAAATGCTCGGGAAAGAGGATATCATTCCCGAAAACGTGGACAGACCGGTATTTAAGATTGCCAGTATCTGCGCATTCCTTACGGCAATTATGGGCTGGGCCGTTATTCCTCTTGGCAAAGGCATGATCCTGGAAGATTTGAATGTCGGACTACTGTACTTTATTGCGATTGGTTCTACAGGAACGATTGCCTTTGTCATGGCCGGTTTTGCTTCGAATAATAAATACGCGCTGCTCGGCGGGATGAGAACGGCTGCTCAGATGATCAGCTATGAAATTCCGCTGGCCTTTTCTTTGCTCGGCATCGTCATGATCACCGGAAGCTTAAGCCTTACCGAGATTGTCGATGCCCAGAAAAACGTCTGGTTTGTCTTTCCGCAGATTCTTGCCTTCTTCGCTTATTTTGTTTGTTCCATCGCGGAAACAAACCGTGGACCGTTCGACTTGGCGGAAGGGGAGCAGGAGTTGGTTGCGGGATACTTCGTCGAGTATTCGGGTATCCGCTATGCGTTGTTTATGGTCGCTGAATATACCCATCTGGTTGCGGTCTCGGCGATTGCAGCCGTTGTGTTCCTCGGCGGCTGGAATGCACCGTTTGGCTTGACCTTCATACCGGGATTCATCTGGATGATGATTAAAATTTACTTGATGATTTTCCTGTTCATGTGGGTCAGATGGACATTT
Source organism: Dehalobacter sp. CP (assembly GCA_009910795.1). The sequence continues at coordinate 153,399 of VMEE01000019.1, forward strand.
GTCAGGGTAAAAGTCGAGCATTTGATGCATATCGGCTGGAAATTCCTGATCCCGCTTACTTTATTTAATATTGTGATCACCGGCATTGGCGTTTACGTCTACCGGATGATTGCAGGTTAAGGTGGTGAAATCGTGTACGGACAAGGACTTTTAAAAGGCTTAAGCATATCAATCAGACACTTTTTCAAAAAGAAAGTCACGGAGATGTACCCGGAGCAAAAGCCTAACCTGCCGAAGCGTTCCCGGGGATGGTTTGAACTGACCCCGGATAAATGTACGGCATGCGGACTTTGCGTCAACGCCTGTCCCAACGGGATTATCTCGATTGAAAGCTATAAGGATGAGAACAACAAAAGAAAGCTGGCTCAGTATCGTATGCTGATGGAAAGCTGTATTTTCTGCGGATTTTGTGTTGAGGCCTGTCCTCAAGATGCTTTGTACAATACGCAAGCTTTTGAACAGACGGTCTTCTTCCGGGAAGATCTTAACAGAATCCTCTATAAAGCCGAGCCTCAGTCGGTTCAGGCTGAAAGGAGTGAAGCGTAGATGGGCTTTACAGTGATGTTTTACGTAATTGCCATCGTTACCCTCGGTTCGGCACTTATGATGGTCATCAGCAAAAATATCTTTCACAGTGCGCTTTTAATGCTGGTAGCATTTTTGGGTATTGCAGGGGTTTTTGTTCTGCTGCATGCTGATTTTCTGGCCGCCACCCAGGTTCTGATTTATGCCGGGGCGATCACGATATTTGTTGTCTTTGCGATCATGTTTACCATACGCGGGGATATGAAATCGACAAACTTGTTCTCCAGGAACCTGGTTCCGGGAGCGCTGCTCTCGCTGATCATGATTGTTGTGAATGCAGTCATGGTCCTGACAACGAAGTGGCCGTTGAAGACTATGACAGCTCCGGAGTCAACAGCGAAGGAAATTGCCAATCTGATGCTGACAAAATACGTCGTTGCGTTTGAAGTGACCGCAGTACTGTTGCTGGTGGCCATGCTCGGCGCGATTGTTATTGTGAAAGAGGTGAAAAAGTCCTCATGAGTAGTATCATCCATTTTTTATTCAATATTGGATTGCCGCATTTTCTGATTCTTAGCGGAACTCTTTTCTTCATCGGACTTTTCAGTGTTCTGGCCAAAAGAAACCTGATTGCGATCCTCATGGGAATGGAAATCATGCTGAGTTCAGTCAACATCAATCTTGTTGCTTTCAACAGATATACCACCGCTCCGGCTCTGCACGGCCACGTCTTTGCACTCTTTGTGATCGCCTTGGCAGCGGCGGAAGTATCGGTAGGCTTGGCCTTGATTATTTCTGTCTACCGCCAGCACAAGTCGGTTGAAGCGGATGATATCGATTCGATGAAATGGTAGTCTTAATTCAAGATAAAGGCAGGTGTAATTTACTATAATGATTGATTTTGCTCTGAATAACGCCTGGTTGATTCCGTTGTTGCCGGCGTTGGCCTTTGCTCTGATCGTCTTTGTGACGAAACCCTCGCAAAAGCTAAGCGCTTTCATTTCCATTCTGGGCATCCTTGTATCGTTTGTACTGTCGGTTGCTATTGGAATAGGCGTATTTCAACGCGGCGAATTCTTAATAGAACATCCTTTAAAAGTCGTTGTTACCTGGTTCAGTATGCATGGACTGGCGATCGACGTAGGAACACAGATCGATCCGACCTCGGCCATGATGCTTTTCGTGGTGACGCTGGTCGCATCTTTAGTTCAGATTTACTCTCTTGGCTATATGTACGGAGATCCTGGGTTTTCCCGTTTTTATTCCTATCTTTCGCTCTTTGCCGCCTCGATGCTGGGGCTGGTCATTGCACCGAATCTTCTGCAAATGTTTGTATTCTGGGAACTTGTTGGCCTGTGTTCGTATCTGCTGATTGGTTTCTGGTACGAAAGAAATTCAGCGCGTGAAGCAGCGAAAAAAGCTTTCATTACCTGCCGGGCAGGTGACTTTGGCCTGCTGCTGGGCATTATTTTACTTCAGGTGAACTTTGGAACGCTTGATCTGCAGGAACTCGCTGAAATGATCCCGAATTTTGCGCAGTACACGACCCTTTCGGCTGGTGCGATGACGGCAATCGCGATCGTGCTGTTCCTCGGACCTATGGCCAAATCCGGTCAGTTCCCGTTCCATGTTTGGCTTCCCGACGCCATGGAAGGCCCTACACCTGTCAGTGCTTTGATCCATGCGGCAACTATGGTTGTCGCAGGGGTCTATCTGGTTGGCAGAACGCTTACGCTGTTCATTACGCTTCCTACGGCAATGGTCTTTGTGGCGATTATCGGTGGCTTTACCGCTATCTTTGCTGCCACCATTGCGTTAACGCAGACCGAGATGAAAAAGATCCTGGCTTACTCGACGGTTTCCCAGCTTGGCTATATGATGCTGGCCCTCGGAGCAGGAAGCCTTACCGCCAGTATGTTTCATTTGTTCACCCACGCTTTCTTCAAAGCGCTGCTCTTCCTGTGCGCAGGCGCTGTGCTTCATGCAATGCACAACGAAGCCAGCATTGCGAAATACGGCGGTTTGAAAAAATACATGCCGGTTACTTACTGGACCATGCTGGTTGGCTGCCTGGCCATTTCCGGTATCTTTCCGTTTGCCGGCTTCTTCAGTAAGGACCTGATCCTGGAAGTCACCTATGCTGCTTCGTCGTTATCGGGACATGCTGCCGGTCCGTTCCAGGGCGTCTACACGGTCCTGTTTATTCTGGCAGCGTTGACGGCCCTACTGACGGCATTTTATATGTTCAGAATGTTCTTCATCTGCTTCCATGGCGAACTGAGAAGCCACGAGGCCCATCCACATGAAGCACCGAAGACCATGACGATCCCACTGATCATTCTTGCCGTATTTTCTCTGGCCGGTGGCTGGGTAGGCTGGCCGGGACTTGGAGAAGGGCAGGCTTTCGGTTATTTCGTCCGGTTGGGTCATTTCCACGAGGTGGAGGCCAACTGGTTCCTGATTATCCTGTCGACAGCGTTGGCGTTGATCGGAATTGGAACGGCTGCACTGTTCTATCTGAAGAAGGCATTCTCAGCCGAAGCCGTAGCCCAAAAGATACCGTTCCTGTACAAGCTTTCGCTGAATAAGTACTATATTGATGAGTTTTACCTCTGGGTTATTCATCACATCATCGATGGATTTGGCCGGATTTTGTGGTGGGTCGATGTGGTTGTCGTCGACGGCATTGTCAATGGTCTGGCACGTCTTACCCGGGATTCGGGTGACGCTGTCCGCAGAGTTAATACAGGAAACCTTCAGCACTATGCGATGGTCTTCTTTGTCGGTGTGATTGTCCTGATCATGATTTTAACGACTGCAGACTTCAGTCAACTAAATATTGGGCTGCTGGGAGGTGTCAAGTAATGAATTTTCCTGTCTTAACCACCATTTTACTGGCACCCATCATTGGTGCGCTGATCAGTGTCTTTATTCCGAAAGAAAAATCCGATGCGATTAAAGCTGTTGCCGGTATCACCACGTTCATTTCCCTGGCACTATCCATTTTCGTGTATTACATTTACTACACGCAGAACCTGGCTGTCGGCGGATTTGCATTTACAGAAGACATTCCATTCATTACGGATTTGGGCGTTGTCTACTCGCTCGGGGTCGACGGCCTGAGCCTGCCGCTCCTGCTGTTGACCAACGTTATTGGCTTTTCAGCAGTGTTTTCCCGTTCGTGGAGTATCGAGAAAAGAGCCAAAGAGTTCTATATCCTGCTGCTGATCCTGATTGCCGGTGTCATGGGAACTTTTATTGCCAGAGACCTGTTTATCTTCTTCTTGTTCTATGAAGTGGTGGTCATTCCGATTTACATCATGGTGATCATCTGGGGAAGCGGCAGCAAAACCAAAGATGTCAATAAAGAATACGCCGGTATGAAACTGACGATCTATCTACTGATCGGAAGCGCCTTTCTTCTGGCCGGACTGATTTGGATGTATGTATTGGCCGGCAATATGCTCGGAACGCCGACCTTTGATATTGAAAAGCTCGCGACACTGAACTTCTCTAGAAATCTTCAGATTGCGATCTTTGGCTTGATGGCGCTGGGCTTTACGTCCCTGATCTCGATGTTCCCGTTCCACTCATGGTCCCCGGACGGATATGCCGGTGCGCCGACTGCGGTTTCCATGATTCACGCCGGTGTTCTGAAAAAGATTGGCGGCTATGGTCTTATCCGGATCGGTATCTTTATCTTCCCGCTTGGTGCTAAATTCTGGGCACCGCTGATTGCGATCCTGGCTGTCTGCAACGTGCTTTACGCGGCGTTCATCAGCCTGGCCCAAAAAGACATGAAATATGTCGTCGGATATTCCAGCGTGAGCCATATGGGTTTCGTACTGATCGGTATCGCATCGCTTAATGTGATCGGTTTGAACGGTGCGGTTGCCAATATGTTCGCGCATGGTGTAATGGCAGCGCTGTTCTTCTCGGTCGTCGGCTATATCTATGCTGAAACGAAAACCAGACATATCCCTGATCTCGGAGGGATTGCACATCAGATGCCCCGTCTAGCCGGTGTGTTCCTAGTAGCGACGATGGCTTCGGCCGGACTGCCGGGCTTAATCACGTTCGTTCCTGAGTTCACCGTATTTATGGGCGCTTTCAGCGAACCTGCCATCAGGATTCCTGCGATTCTGGCCCTGACGGGAATTATTATTGGAGCCGTCTATGTCCTGAGAATGGCAGCCAATGTACTGTTTGGACCACGCAAGACAGAATGGGACGGAAAAATGGATATCAAAGGCTCCTATATGATTCCGGTCATCGTTCTGGTCGCATTCACCGTAATCTTCGGTTTGTTCCCATCGTTATTGATGGATATGGTCAATTCAGGAATAGAGCCTATTGCTGAAAAACTGGTCGAGGCCGGTTCCCAGATAGGAGGTACGCTGTAATGAATATTAACGTGTCTTTATTTACCACTGAAATTGCAACTGTACTCCTTGGACTGGTGGTCCTGGCTGTCGGCTTGTTCCTGACCAAAGAAAAACGGCATAGGCTTGGTTACGTCATTGCCGTGGGGCTTGCTGTGATCTTCGTATACAGCTTCGGAAGCTACGGACAGAATACCAGTGTGATGGACGGTATGTTTATCATCGATGATTTCGCCGTATTCTTTAAACAGCTCTTTATGGTAGCCGCCATTCTGGTCATCCTGACCTCGACCGTCTATGTCAAAAAAATGGGCGGTAACTATGAGTTCTACGTCATTACGCTCGTTGCTGCACTCGGCATGATGGTGCTGGCTTCCGCCGGAGATCTGCTGACGCTTTATGTAGCCTTGGAAACCATGACGATTTCGTTTTATATTCTGTCAGGCTACAAGACGGATCTCAAGTCCTCTGAAGCTGGGATCAAATACCTGGTTCTCGGTGCCGTTTCTTCCGGAATTCTTCTGTATGGCTTAAGCCTGGTCTATGGCATGACCGGTACCTTTGTGATCCGTGATATTGCCGAAAGCATAAGGCAGATGGACGGACTGTCACCGGCGATCCTTGTCGGAATCATTTTCCTGCTGTCGGGGCTTGGCTTTAAAGTGTCACTGGTGCCTTTCCATATGTGGTCACCTGATGTCTACGAAGGTGCCCCGACCCCTGTCACCACTTTCCTGGCTACCGGTTCAAAAGCGGCTTCGTTTGCAGCTCTGGCCCGCATTCTGATTGAAGCGCTGCCCGGCTACAGCGAACAATGGACGTTTATCCTAGCGTTTATGGCTGCGATGACGATGGTCATCGGAAATATTGCTGCCATTCCGCAGACCAATATAAAGAGAATGCTTGCGTACTCGAGTATTGCGCAGGCCGGCTATATCATCACGGGGATTATCGCCGTGAGTTCCGCTGGGATCAAAGCAGTTGCATTCTATTCGATGGTGTATGTCCTCGCGACGATCGGTGCCTTTGCGGTTGTCATCACATTCTCCCAGAATACGGGAAGTGAAGAGATTAAAGATTATGCAGGGCTTGCCCAGCGTTCACCGTTTATGGCCGCCGTGCTGACGGTATGTCTTCTGTCGATGGCAGGGATACCGCCTCTCGCCGGTTTTGTCGGCAAACTTTATTTGTTCTCTTCGATCGTCAACCAGGGCTATTTATGGCTTGTCATTCTCGGTCTGGTTATGAGCATGGTTTCCGTCTATTACTATTTGCTTGTGGTTAAAGCCATGTATATGAACGATCCTGTCTCCGGCACGCCGATCAAGGTTCCAGTCGGAACCAATGTTACCCTGCTGCTGATTCTGGTCCTCACGCTGGTTCTCGGTATCTATGCCGAACCACTGTCAGTGCTGGCGAATATGGCTGGAAATGCGATTTTTCCTTTCTAATGTAAGTGTTAAGTAAAATTTTTTAGATAATCAAAAGGCGTCTCAGGTCATATATGAGACGTCTTTTCTTATCCTAGAGTTGTCTTTGGGCTAGTCTTATTATTTGTGTGGTTATTCGAAGAGCGTTCTACGAGTACAGCTATTCCTAGGTGTGTCTTAATTAATAATTTTTTAGAGTAAGGCTGTAAAACCACGGAATCTGTGATATATTATCTCTACCTGAATAATGTGTTATTTCGGCATAATTTAACTATTTATTGACAATCAGCAAAGGAGAATTATAGGTGATATTCATCTTGGATAATTATGATTCATTCACATATAATCTGTATCAGTATTTCGGAGATCTCGGCGAGGAAGTACTTGCTCGGCGTCCTGAGGAGTGTACGATTGCCTGGATCCAACAGCAGGAACCGGAGCTTATTGTGATTTCTCCGGGTCCCTGCTCACCGAATGAAGCGGTCTTTGCGCTGGAAATCATCCGGCATTTTCAGGGAAAAATTCCGCTGCTGGGCATTTGTCTTGGCCATCAGGCGATCGGGCAGGTTTTTGAGGCTGAAGTTGTCCGAGCCAAGACGCCGGTTCACGGCAAAGTATCGAGCATCACGCATGACCGGTCCGGCGTATTCCGAGATATTGCCAGCCCGTTTACGGTAACCCGCTACCATTCTCTGGCCCTGCGCAGAAACAGTATACCTGCTGACTTTATTATTTCCGCGGAAACAGAAGACGGTCAGGTGATGGGGATCCGTCACCGCTATTTGCCGATTGAAGGAGTACAGTTCCATCCGGAGGCTATTCTTACAGAAAACGGTCATCAAATGCTGCGGAACGCAGTACAGGATGCCCGCAGGTGGCTCAGTGAACACGGCGAATTAAAGATGATTCAAGCATCAAAACCATCAGTAATGCTACAAACAATTCAGGAACCAGGAATACCGGAATCAGTAAAGTCATTGGAAACACTAGGATTAGAAATATCAGAAACACAGGGAACGCCTGATAAAGATAAAACCAAGCAGAATATCTGGCAGGTTAGACCTTTTATTACGAATCTAAAGCCGTTCGAGATGCTTCAGGTGTTTAAAAATGCCAGAGATCCTTTCTTCTTGGACAGCGGGGACGGTTATGCCGAGCTGGGGAAGTATTCTTATTTCGGGGCGGATCCTTTTATAAAGATCAGTGCTTATAAAGACCGGTATGCTATCGCAAAGAACTGTAAACATGAGGAACTGATCACTTATTCTGCAGGGCAGTACAGCCTTACAACTTTGAACGACTATGTCTTGAAATATCAGGCTCCTTCCGCGGCACCTTTTCCGTTTGCCGGAGGGGCTGTCGGATACTTCAGCTACGATCTGAAAAATGAAATTGAAGAATTGCCTGTTCGGGTCAAAGATGACCTTGGAATGCCGCTCTGGCGGCTGGCCTGGTATGATGGGATTGTTGTCTACGAACACGCAACGGAGACTTACAGTCTGACGGCCTGCGGCATGACGGATCAGGGCTGCTGCGACCCCTCTCTTGCTCGGGAAAGACTTGATAAACTGGAGAAGCTTCTCCAGCATTATGTAGAGGAAAAATATTTGGCTAATAGTTCAGCGGAGCTCTCCTGTGCGGGAAATGAATTAGCTGTTTCCGGTATTTCCTTTGCCGAAATCCATAAAGCTGTCTCCCAGGAACAATATTACAGGGATCTGCAGCGGGTCATTGATTACATTTATGCCGGTGATATTTATCAGGCGAATCTGACTCAGGTGTTCAGTGTCAGGTATGAAGGAGATCCCTGGGATTTGTATGAACAGCTTCATCGCAAGAATTCTGCTCCGTTTGCTGCGTTCTTGCCGTATCCCGATTTTCAAATCCTGTCATCCTCTCCCGAACGGTTTATTCAGATTACACCGGACGGAAATATTGAAACGCGTCCAATCAAGGGAACCCGGCCAAGGGGGGAAACTCCGGAGGAAGACCAGAAACTTGCAGATAAGCTGGTTAATAGTGAAAAAGACAGGGCTGAACTTACCATGATCATCGATCTCGAACGCAATGACCTTGGAAGGATCTGTGAGTTTGGATCAGTGCTTACCACAGAACTGCTGACTCTGGAAAAATATCCGACTGTTTGGCACCTTGTTGCCACAGTCGTTGGGAAACTCAAGAAATCCTTAAAACCGGAAGAACTGATCAAAGCCATTTTCCCGGGCGGCTCGATCACCGGTGCGCCCAAAATCAGAGCGATGGAAATCATCGATGAGCTTGAACCGTACAATAGGGGTATTTACACTGGGAGTATCGGCTATATAGGCTTCGATGGGGCCTGGGATTTGAATATTGTGATCCGGACCATTCTGCTGAAAGAGAAAACGGCGTATCTTCATGCCGGGGGAGGGATTGTTGCCGATTCGATCCCCAAAAAAGAATATGAAGAAACGATCCATAAAGCGGGAAGGCTTCTGGAAGTTTTGGGGGTTAAGCTTGATGGGAAATCAGAAAAGTAAAAACAGAAGCTTCGGTAAAATTGAGCCTGTCGGTATTTTTGAAACGATAAAGGTTACTGCCGACGGGATCGCCGTACCTGGATTGCATTGGGAGAGGATGAGCAAGGGCGGTAAGCTTCTTGGAATCACCATTCCCGCTTATGATGAATGGCTGAACAAGATCGAAACTTACCTAAAAGAAACTAAAATTGAGCAGCGGCCTTTTGCTTTGAGAGCAGAAATCAGGAAAGATCCGAGTCTGATTTCCGATCAAAGCCAAAATCATAATCACAATAACCAGTGGCTTTTCAGCACTAGAGCAGTTTCCTATACTCGTGAACAATATGAAGAGGGTGTCCGGGTCCTGTTTATGCCAGAGCACCGGGTTGACCCTATACCGCTCAACTACATTAAATCTGCAGATCTTCTGGATACTGCCGCTGCCCTGCGCGCGGTGCAGGGCGGTGGTGCGTTTGAAGGGATTTGGTTGAACAGCAGGGGCCAGATAATTGAGGGGACTAGAAGCAATGTTTTCTTTGTAAAGAATGGGCATCTTTATACGCCTTCCCTGGAAAGCGGCTGCCTGGCCGGTATCAGAAGAAGGATTGTGATAGAAAAAGCCATTGAGCTGGCTATACCGTTCAGTGAAGGCGTTTATTATCCTGAAGACTTATTGAATGCTGATGAAATTTTCCTTACCAATTCCCTGATGGAAGTCATGCCGGTAAGCAAAATGGAAGGGAAAATTTTTCGGCTTGATGGAACACTTGGGCGTCGGCTGCTCCTAGCCATCCATGGCATCGCAGCATTAGATCATCCATGATCGTCGCTGCTCCTCGCCTATTTGAACTGAAAAAACTCGTAGTGAAAATGTCCGATACACAGGCCGCAGGTCTTTAATTCTCTTTCCAGCTTGATCCTCATCGGTTCCGGACCGCAGAAATAGACATCAACAGTTTCGGTCTTGGGCACCGCTTCGCAAATATCTTCGGCATTCAGAAACCCTTTCGTCTGAAGATCGTGCAGATGCACGCGAATACCGCTTCCGGCTGCAAGGGTTTTTATTTCATCCAAATAGGGTCCTTCGGCCTCGTTGTTATAACAGTAAAACAGGTCAATGGAATATTGCGGAGGGATCGCAGACTGGTAAAAACTGCGGAATGGCGTAATGCCGATTCCGCCCGCCAGCCAGACCTGTCGGTTTGATCCGGCCTTATAATCGAAGCGGCCATGGGGGGAGGTTACGGCAAAAGTATCTCCCTCCTGAACGTTTTCCAGTAAAGCAGAGGTGTGATCTCCCAAAGCCTTGATCGCAAACTGTATCTCATTCTTTCGGAAAGACTGGCTTATCGTGAACGGATGAGAAGGAAACTGCTTGCCTTCCTCGGTAAACTTGATAAAAGTAAATTGTCCTTCCTTATAGCGGATTCCTTTTTTAAAGGCTTTGCCGGTGATCTCAAGGGTATCTTTGGCGACCGTGCGGATGTTCGTTACCACATAGCCGAACTGAAATGCTGTTCTTTCGTAAAATCCTATACTGTAGATTGCCGAAGTCAGACCGACCAGATTGACCAGATTCAGCCACAGCCCCAGGGCGCTTAAGCCTGTAACGGCATAGTCCGAACTGCCGTAATAATGAATGATTCCGATCATATAAGGAATAAAAAAGAGCTTGTGGATGTTTTTCCATTTCTCATAATTCATTTTCCAGGTGAACAGGGCAAGCAGGATTAAGACGATAAAAAGCAGCATGCTCAGGTTAGCGATGCCGGAAAAAAGCTCCGGACCATGGTCCGCCCCCGGTGGCGGACCATTCAGACCATTTGGACCCGGTCCTAAATTCGCCCTGTTCTCCCCATAATGATTTCCCTTACCTGCGTCGAGCATGAATCGATGCACAAAGATCAAAAGAACACTTGTGATACTTAAAACTTTATGGTAAAGGTAGCTTTTGTCCAGGCCATGGAACAGGGAGTCCAGCAGCGGATGACGGGTTGAAATAAAATTGACCCAGGCAAAGCAAACCAGCATGAGCGAAGCAGCCATCTCGGAGTATTGTCTGACTGGGGTAACATCCTTTAATGGTTCGCTGACTGACCAAAAGATAAAGGTCAGGATCAAAGTAAGCAGAATGAACAAGGGGCCTTGACGTTTACGCATGTTTTCATCCTCCGAGTGTAATAGAATAGTTATAGCATTGAAGAGGTAATATATTCCACGCTGACCTGCTGTTTTCCTTTAAATGTTGCCGGATACAGTTCAGTACATCTGCGTTTCTCGTCAGAATCAAGTGTTTATCAAAAAACAGTTCCGGAATCATAATTTTTATTTATCTAACTCTAGCGAAAATTAGGATTATTCAGTATAATAATAGTCGTGTGAATTGAATAATTGTTTTTCATTTTAAAACAGTGGGGATGTAGCTCAGCTGGGGGAGCGCTTGCTTCGCATGTAAGAGGTCGTGGGTTCGAATCCCATCATCTCCACCAAAATTCGTCTAAAAGCCCGCTATTCATGCGGGCTTACTGTTTTTATATGCGTTTTACACTATTTTTCAACAAGTTTTTTGTGTAAATACACCAAAGTATTAACCGAATCACATTCTTGATATTGATTTATTAAGAGAATCGAGCCGTCGATATGTTTTCTCAAACGCAACATGTCGAAATTTGCGTACTTTTGTCGAAAAACGACTAAGCGTATTGTATAGACATAGATAAATCCCGGATGAGAGTGAAAACCTAAACCTTCTCCGAATTGTTGCTATAAAACCACATGGAAAGAAAATAGACCCCCATACCGCTGCTGAAGTATTATCAAAGAAAAAAATAGCACCCCCTTGCTAAAAGAGGAGGTGCATAATTGTTAAAGCAATGATAACGTTACCTAAGTGTTTATGGTTAAAATGGAAAGATTGTTCTGACCTTCAATGGCCGCATCATCTCATTATCTTCGTGTTCAAGAATATGACAGTGCCAAACATATCCGGGTCCTTTTGAAGGGTTAAACGGATAAAGATTGAGCCCGGGAAAAGTAAATATCGAAGCATCTTGGGGAGCAAACCGAACCCGGATAGTGGTTACTTCGCCAGGGTTAGCCCTGATTGTATCTTTCCAACCTTTCTCATTTGCAGGAGGACCAACAGGACCTTGCAGTAGATAAGGTTTTACCGGCAGTACCTTGGTTGGGTGATCGAGCGGCGGCATACCATTTAGAGCTATCCAATCGTTCGTATACTGAGTAGCAAGGAACGCTTGACGACTTACTAACTGGAATGAGACCAGGTGCAAATGAATAGGATGAGTGTCTGCTGTAAGATTAACCAATTCCCAATCTTCTGTCGATCCGACTAATGGGAGCTCGGAAATAGGAGCGCTCCATCTTTGGCCGTCTAATAGTACTTCTACAGGACCGTTTGGCCCCATAACTTCAACCAGCACAAGCGTTCGCTTTTTGGCGTTTGGGAACAAAGGCGTTATAAAATTCAGGCGACGCGGAAGTCGGGGAGGAACAACAACAGGTTTGGCGAGAACTGTAAACTGCATTACCTGCCCTGTAGTAAGAGGATCGGGCAGATCCCCTGTTGGGAAGGGTGTTGGAGCGTCGTTGCCTAGAATTAGTTTCGTACCAGGTAATAATGATGAAAAGTCCACAAGTATATCCGCTCTCTCGCCTGGGGCAATCAGCAAAGAGGATAATTGAACGGGCCTTGGCAGATAGCCAGCGTCAGTGCCGATTTGAACAAACGGCATCCCGTTGGAAAACGTCAGGTTGTAGAACCGGGCGTTAGAACCGTTTAGAACTCTAAAGCGGTATTGTCTTGGCTCCACATCCAGGTTAGGCCAGACTTTGCCATTAACCATAATTGTATCACCGAAAAACTCCGGTACCCAATAGGGATGAATATCAGGGTTGACACCGACATTGGGGTAATTAAGTGATCCGTCGGTGTTAAATGACCTGTCCTGAATGGCTATTGGGATTTCAAATTTGCCTTTCGGTAAAACTGACCTGTGTTTATCGAGGGGATTATGAGGATCACGTAACAGGTAGAAACCTGCAAGTCCCATAAGAACATTGAGACGGGTTATGCCCAGAGCATGGTCGTGGTACCATAATGTTGTAGGTGGTTGAGTGTTGAAATAGTGGTAAAGGGATTTGACAAAGGCGGGCCCTTTTATCACCTCTCCTGCTGTAAACCATGCGTCTGGATGACCGTCTGAAGCTGATTCGGTTTCGCCTTCATGCAGGTGGGTAACAATGGGAACAGGACTTTGGGCCAAAGGAAAACCGGGAGGGAAGGGTGGAAATGGGGGCATAGGCATACCCATACCATTGGGATCGGCCCAATGCAGGGTCGGATCAACCGGAAGCAAATGGGGACCGGTAAGATTGTTTACCCATTGTACATTCACAGGAATGTCGCGCACCGCTTCAAACGTAGCACCGGGAGAGAAGCGGAAATCGGGAATAATTTCGCCTGTTTGAGGGTCTTTAACCTGACCGCCGTAACCCCACACAGTGGTTTCCGGGAAACCCTGCGGTAATATTTGCTGATTAAACTGGCTGACTGTTACGGTATAATCATGACTTATAATTTTCCCGGTTTTAGGGCATTTAACCACAGTTGGTTCGTAGACCGGGGGAACAACCAATTGATTTACAAATTTGGGTATCGTGTTTGGATCAAGTGGATTTGCCAAAATGATTCTCCTTTCTAAAATATATCTCGCAATATTTTATGGATAAGTCATAGGGGAGGTGAAAACATGTCTAAGAAAAATGACCTTATCCTAAACTGTTATACACTTAAAATATCAAGAAATATCCTTGCGACTCAGCTAAGCCACTTTGTATATCCCTCCTGTGGCCAGCAGCGATTTTGAAAAACCGGGATGTACTTGACGCAGATGTAGTATGCAAAAGAGTTTGACAGTTATTTTGAGCTAATCAAGAACAATTTCTATTATGCAAAATAGGAATAGCCTATATCGAAAGTTGATTATGAAGACGATTCGGGAATATTGACAAAAAAATTCTGTAATGATGATTTGAAAAATTCTGCATATCACAAATGAACAATAGATGGAGAAATGAACAATAGATAGAGAATAAAAGTGTATTTCAATTAAAAATCTAAAAGAATCATGCTTCCGCCAAGGGGCCAACAGCATTAAGCGACATCAATTTTGTATCCTCAAGGCACGTAGAGAGTGTAGTTCTGATGTACTTTGAAATATTCGGGATATTGAGCCTTATAAAAATGAAAACAGTACTGACTTTGAAAAGGTTTGTTTTATAACATATTGCACTGGTTTACAAATTTGAGCTTTTCCAACTTGAAATTTGACTCGGCAAGAGCAGCGGACCAGAGACTGATCATCTGATAAATCTGTGTTTTGGCTTCCTCTGTGGAGAGTACACAGGCATGTCCGGAGCTTATATCTTTTGCCTGTATATAATTTTTGCAGCGTTTATACTCAAATTGGGTAAGTACTTTAAGTTCATCTTCCGAAAAAACCAAATTCTCTGTTTTATCATCAACATACATGACGTCGTATTGTATTAGCAAAAGTGCCTCAGGGATATTTTTAATGTGATCCCTATAAAAGTTTTTTTGCGGTTCGCAAAGCTTCTTCCATGGCAAGGAAATATCGTCACCGTTAACAGAAACAGCACCTTCCAGAACATTGAATTTTCCTCTTATAAGTTGAGCAATCGTATCGATTTTTTCACCAAAAATAGCATCGTGCATCATATACCTCAAGAACAATTTTTCATCAAGATGAAGCTTGAGCTGTTCCTTTGGAGGTAAAAATGATTGCACCCATTTTTTTGCATGCGTCAGAATGCTCATATCCATAATTACTTCCAACGATCTTGACTCATGCTTGTACCTTGGTATTTTGAGCATTGCCCGAAGAACATCGTTGTCTATTTGTGCCTCTCCATTTTCGTTGATTAAGTGAGGAAGCTTTTGTTCAATTAATGAACGCATCAGCATAGCCCTTCTAATCATGAAGAGTTGGTCGTTATCATCGCTCTGATTGGGACCGAGTATATTGATATAACCCCTCAAACGGATAACAAAATCAGGCCCCTTAGTAGACCTAAACTCTTTTAAAAATACCCGCTTTTCATCTTCGTCTTCGATTTTCTCTCCGCAGAATTCAGAAAAGGAGCTGCTGGTTCCACCGGCAAAAACGAAAATCGCCCTTCCGATCGGATGAAAGGTTTCTTCAGCTCTGTAAACACCATCCTGCATAGGCGACAGAAAATGTTTGAGCCATCCGAGGTTTCCTCCAAAGAAAGAGTCGAATTCATCAAATACAATCAGCGGAATTTTTCCAAGAAGATTTATATCGCTGATTTTGTGGAATGTCTTTTGCAGTTCAAGCGGTGATTGAAATTGGGAAAGGTTATAATTTATCTTTTGAATGTCTTCGGGGAAGGTGCTGGTGGCCATTTCTGTAAGTCCGAAGGATTTCCCCGAACCGGGCGTTCCAAAAACAGCGATGGAAAGGGGGCGGGTGACATTCTTGGATGAGATGTATTCCGAAATCAAATTGTGTATTGTCCGATAGCTCTCAATTTCGGTCCTGTCGACTGTCTTCAGCTTGCCAAATCTAGCGGTAGGTATATGCTTAAGGACGTTTTCCTCTCCGTTTTTAACCAGGTCAAAGGCCATTTGCGCAATACTCGCCGAGCTTTTTCCCTGTAAGATGAACCAGCTGTCCTGATGGTCTCTGTTTAAAATATTGGGAATCTTTACATCCTGAACATATTCCAGAAGAGTCGTATCGTTTGAGTTTCGCTCAAATATTAAAGGATTTGGAAAAAGACAACAATCC
This sequence comes from Dehalobacter sp. CP, assembly GCA_009910795.1. The sequence continues at coordinate 169,085 of VMEE01000019.1, forward strand.
GGATTTTCCCCGAAACCAAAATCAAAGTATTTTCTGATTGCAATCATCCCTTCGTGAATGCCTTGGGAAATGAGGGTTGAAAGCTCAGTCGCTTCTCCACCTGCAATGACTGCCGAAAGCCCCGCGACAAAAACGGAAGTAATCCCGAACATTTTCCCAAGGTTGTTGCGCATAAAATCCCCCTCGCACTCGTAAGGCAAAAAGTATAAGTAGGCTTCGGGGATACCGTCGTTTTTATAATAAATAACGCCTTCCAGTCCAAAGAGGACAACAAGGTGTCTGCATGTTGACAAAAAGGACAGGTTTGGGTTATTGCTAAGCTGCCAGACAAAATCAAGCGCCGTTTTTTCCCAAGATAGGCTTTTGCTGATATTGACACCTTTTGAACGGAGGTTGTCGGCATTAATGATGACGATAGTCCTGTCAAATTGATGCTGTTCTAAGTGCTGCCAAAGTGCGCTTCCTCCAATTGGATTATTCATTTTATAAAGAATAATAGGTGTTTTTCCCGTGTCTTTAATCACTAACGGCCAGTAGCTGTCATCATTGTTGAAACCATTGTCTTCGTCATCTATAATAACGGTTTGGGCATCTGAGGTATCAATAGGGAGCAGCACCGGCTTTTCACTTTCCTTGCCAGCAAACCCCATAAATCTGCTCACTCTGTAGACCTTAGCCTCTTTACTGCCGGCAGAAGAGGGGAAAGGCTCGATCTCAACAAATGAGTGTAAAAACTGATTCGTAAAAGAGCCGATGTCCTTGGGAATAGATGGAGAAATAATTTGCTTTCCTGTCGCTAAAGTGGTCATTTCGGCCAAAAGCAATGCTTCTCCTGGCTTTGATATACTATGAAGATTATTATTTTGCCGGTTCAAACCATCATTTTCCTGTGGAGATGTACTCCACAACAGTGTGTTGATACATATATCGCCTGTAACTAAAATTTTGGTGTCTTGATTTTTTATATTGATAACCTCCTTATTTTTGCGCTGTTTAGCTTCCATTGCTGAACAGACTCATACGCAGATCTGCCCAACCCTTGAGTATAAAAAGTAGCTACAATTCATTATTTTCAATTGAAATCGTTTTCCTCCTAGGGTGCTCATCATATCACGTAAGCTGTTAAATTGAAACAAAATGTTGAAAATTATTAAAAAAATAATTCAAAATATAATTAGAACAATTAGTTGACAAATAATTTTTATAGATATAAGATTAAGATGTAATAAGTAAATATAACTCATGTTTGTAAAAAAATAAGATTTGAATGGACTCAAATCAACAAATTAGGTTTTGTGTAATATGCTCACGACAATTTAACATACAGTGATAAAAGAAATAAAGGGAAATGAAACTTTTACAGAGGAGAGTTTATTATGGAAGGGCAAAGAGTAGTTCCAAATCAAAACATCTATTGGGCGAGAGGCGGCTATCTAAATCAAAAACGTCCGATTCAAATGTCTGAAGAAGAAAAATATAATGTTGCAAGATGTTCGGGCGAAAAATCTGAACATCTCTGTAAAAACCCTATTTTCAAGTGCAAAGAGTGCGCTAACTATGGATGTGCTCAGGAAGTCTCTAATAAATGCACCGCACAAGGGTTTAAAAATAACATATGTTTGAACTGCGGCGTGGCTGGCAGCCGTATACCTGTAATGAAAAAGGAGCTTGCTAAATTCATTGCGGAATGGGAGAAGAATGACTTATGAGAGTGGAAATACTTTAACTAGATACTAATACTTGGTAGTTTATTATGGAGCCGTGTCAAATGTCGGGGTGAGTATCTAGCTAAGGTACGTCACTCTCTATTATTAATTATAGGTGGTACATATGTTGAACTACCTGAAAAGGTTATTTAAAAAAATTGGCCCTGGCTTTATCACCGGCGCGGCTGATGACGACCCCTCCGGAATTGCTACCTATTCACAGACAGGCGCGATATTCGGATTCAGCCAGCTTTGGCTGGCATTATTTTCTTTCCCTTTTATGGTTGTTATTCAGCAAATGTGCGGCCGTATCGGAATGGTAACCGGAAAAGGGCTGGCCGGTGTAATTCTGGCCCATTACTCTAAACCGGTGTTATATTTATCGGTTTCTTTGTTAGTGATTGCGAATACAATTAATATTGGCGCGGATCTGGGAGCGATGGCTTCTGCGGCGCAAATGCTGCTGGGATTGCCTATCCTTTTTTGGCTATGCATCATGACAGGATTGATCATTGTTTTGGAGATTTTTGTAACCTACAAAACCTATTCTAAAGTTTTGAAGTATCTGGCCTTGACACTGTTGGCATACGTCTTGACAGCCTTAATCATTAAACTGGATTGGGGACTCATAATACAAAACACGGTGTTCCCAAAATTTCATTTTTCAAGAGAATATCTGCTCAATATTGTGGCAATTTTAGGAACCACGATATCCCCGTATTTATTTTTTTGGCAGGCATCAGAAGAGGTTGAGGAGGAAATCTTTGACGGTACAATTTCAGATATGGGCGTTGAAGAACCTGTGGTGTCCAGGATAAACGTTAATAATATGGATTTGGATACCATCGTAGGGATGTTTTTTTCTCAGGCAATCATGTTTTTTATCATCATTACCACGGCAGCAACGCTACATGCCAGTGGTATTACCAATATTGGAACGGCAACACAAGCAGCTGAGGCATTGAGGCCATTAGCCGGTGATTTTGCTTATCTGTTGTTTGCTGTTGGAATTATTGGTACAGGATTGCTGGCAGTTCCGATATTAGCCGGTTCTTCGGCTTATGCCGTTGCTGAGACGATTGGCTTGAAAGAGGGGTTAAGTAAAAAAGCCGGACTTGCCCCGGGATTCTATGGGGTTATTGTGGTCTCTACACTCATTGGCATGGTGATTAGTTGGTTGGGGATTGACCCGATTAAGGCGCTATATTATTCAGCGGTTTTAAATGGTTTAGCAGCACCACCATTGATGACACTGATCATATTGATTGCTAATAATAACAAGATTATGGGTAAGTATGTAAACAAGAGAATAAGTAATATCTTAGGATGGGTCATCGTTCTAGTCATGGCCATAGCAGGGATTTTGCTTATTATTGATTTGTTAAAGGGAGTTCTATAAGCAGGACTGACGAACACAACGGTAAGTGCAATAACTGTTGAATAATAGACGTTGTTATTCTTTTGAAATTGGATAAGGAGGTGCTGCAGGATTTATCAGTCAAATAATGATAAGAAATGTTTCCAAAGGGATTCCAGATTCGAGAAACCTTTGGCCGTTATAATACAATGGAAGAAATCAGCCATGTTGTGGATACTTTAGCCAAGGTCATAGAGGAACTCGAGAAGAATCAGTCCTTTAGGAAAAACAGGAGGGGTGTAATATGCCGTTTTCTATAATGAAACAGTACTGGAACATTTTGGCAATTCACGTAATGTGGAGAATATAGAGAATCCTGATGGTAAAGCTACAGAAGTTTTTGTTAAGCATCAGACAATAAATTATAAAAATTATTATAAATATTATTAGAATTATTTATTGACAAATAACACTAATTGATATATACTCAAGGTGAGCTAAACGCATAAAAAAAGCTAGGGGGTAAGTAGTAACCCGTATGAATATTCCAGCAAAAGCAATTGTATCCAACTCTGAAATGATAAAGAATTATAAAAGTTGCAGAGAAAAAGCAGAAAATTTAGGTAAAGTATTTGTTTTAAAAAACAATCAGCCCGATGCAGTATTGTTTTCTATCACGGAATATCAAAGGCTATCAATACTCATTGAGTACATGGAAAGTCTTGAAGAAAAAGATATTTCTAAAGTTATTGATTTTTTGCCAAAAGAGGGAGTTAGGAAAATGTACTCCATGAGTAATTTAAAGAATGATCTGGAAGAATGAACCAATAGATATTATCGTTAAGTATGCTCTAGAATATCCTCGCCGCAGATTTGGGATAAGCAAATAAAATTCAGGGTTGATTAAAGAATGATACAGGTAATGGTAGTTATGGGAGAATCAAGTTCATAGGATGAGATGGCGACTCAAAAAATGAATTTTGAGTCGCCATTTTTTAAATATGGATATGTGACATTTAAAGACGCTCCAGTTTCTACCAAGAAATTTATCTTAAATATTCATAATATTCTAAATAATATAAACAATTAAATTAAAAATAATATGGAGGTAAAAATGATTTTTAAAGATTTACTATTATTGGTTAACAAAGAGAAGAGAGAGAGAGAGAGAGTAAAGGCGGCACAGAAGATCGCTGTCGGAATGGGTGCAGCCGTTGCTGTAGGTGTTGCAACAGGAATTCTTTTTGCTCCAAAATCGGGAAAGGAAACACGTAGGAATATAAAAAATAATGCGATTAACGCTGTAGAAAGCATCAAGGATACGGTTTAGAAGAAGGTCGAGATGGTGAAGGATTCCACCGCGCATGCTGCACAAGAATTACGGAATGTTATCAAAGACGTTCAAGAGAAAAATGAAAATATAAAAAAGGACATTAAAGATGGTTCCCATGAAATCACTCAGGATATTCGTAAAACTGCCGAAAATATTTCGGATGAACTTAATAAAAAGGTAGAGTGAGGAACATACGATGATCATTCAATTCTCTTTACAGAACCTAATTATTTTTTTGGTTTGTGGAATAGGCATTGCAGCAGGGATCCTGCTGCTTCCTATTCTCAGGGACATCAAAAAGGCGGTGGGTGTCTTACGCTCTCTGCTTGAAACCAATCAGGAGTTTATCAATCAGAGTATCGGAACAATGCCGGGAATACTGGAGAATGCGGAACAAATAAGTAATAATGCCCGAGATACGACTGATAAGCTCAAAATCTCGGTTCCGGTGATTCTACAAGAAGTCGAGCAGGCTACTCATGCGGCCAGAGGAAGCTTTGAAACAACAAATGTCGTGATAGAAAATATTGGTTCCGGAATAAATGAAACGTTAGCAACATACCAGAAGGAAACATCCAGTATCGCAAATTATTTACATATACTGGAAGAAGTAATTCGAATAATCAGTCGCTCTCTTTCGTCCAGCAAATAGAAATTGTAAATTTAGGTATAGTAAAAGGATATACCGTAGGATTCGGATTAACGGATGCGACAGCAGCCGATGTTCAGCAAGTAATAATTAAGCTCTACCAAAGCTGAAATCACAGTAACTTTCAAGAATGGATTTAGTAAAATACTTTAGAAATTTATGGAGGATTGAAAAAATGAGTGTTGACATCATCAATAGACCCAATAGAGGAAAAAGTAAAGAAAGCTTAACAGCAAGAAGAATAGTTTATTATATCTTGGGTATTTTAGAAATTTTGCTTGCTTTTCGCTTGGTGTTTAAGATTCTAGGGGCTAACCCGAATAGTGGTTTTGTATCTTTCATTTATTCGCTTTCACAGGTGTTTTTAGTTCCGTTTACAGCTATTTTTAGATCGGCGGCAACGCAAGGCATTGAGACCAATGCAGTATTAGAACCAAGTACAGTGATTGCAATGATTGTTTATGCCCTGGTAGCTTGGGGAATAGTTAAACTAATTATTATCTTTACGAGAAGTCAGAATAAGGATCAAGTGTAATGCGTGATACCTAGTTAAGTTAGCGTATATACCATATGCAGAGGAAATCATTGTTAAATTGATAGACAAGGGGCGAGAATTATGCAGATTAAAAGAGGATTGGTTAAGTATCTATTATTATCCCTTATTACACTTGTTATCCTCATATTGATTATTTGTCCTCTCGTCGTTCCAAAGGCAGCGGAAAGCTCTGCTATCGGTTATGAAGTACCTGTTTATAATATACCTATTCCAGAAAACACACAGCGTGATATTTGGAAATTATGTGAGAAGAATAAACTGTCGTATGAGTTGGTTTTGGCAGTTTTCCAAATAGAAGGCGACAATAATATGCAAATTGACAGCATCAAAGCAGTCATTGAAAAACTGGCTTATTATAGAGATTATTGGACGGAGCAAGGATTTCCTGATGAGATTGTTTTTAATCTAATGTTGCTGTCCAAACAAAGAGGAATTGAAGGCTGCAAAGTTTTTATGGAAAATAGTGACACTTATGAGAGTGATAACTATGTTCAAAAAGTTACTGAATATAAATACTATCTTGAAAAAATTGATAGTGACAATATAAATATGTAAATTTGGAGCACTTAGCCAACGAATAATTAAGGACACAAAGCGGATTACAATAATGGCACAAGCCGCTAGCGCTAACTTGAGAGGAGCGCTGACAAAAAAACATACTGTTGCGAGATCTCAAAGTCAGGTGCGAATTCAAACGCACCGGTCGGCAGCGCCGATTAATCACTTAGGAGATTTTTTTTATCTGCAATAATAAAGAACTTTTTCAACGGAATCCGAACAACCCGCTGCACAAAGGACATTAAAAACAACACGGAAAGCCGTTTATTATAAAAAGTGTCTAGGGCGCCCAATTAATCAGCGATCATCAATCATATTTTAAAAAAGCAAAAAGATTATAATGAGCATGAATGGTGCACGTTCATGAAAAGTTGAGAATAGAGAGGATTAAAGAAATTGATGAGAATATTTAATAAAATGCGATTGATACCATTCGTACTTGCGCTATTACTCGTAGTGATGATGGCGGTACCTATAATGAGTATAGCAGCCCCTACTCCGCTGACAGTGAATCTTGGAAATGCCTCCAGTTTTGCGGTTTTAGCCGGCTCAGGAATCAGCAATACCGGATCGACCACAATCAACGGAGATGTTATCACCAATACAGGTGGAAATATTGGGCTGTCTCCGGGCTCTGCAGTCACTGGATTTCCGCCTGGGATAGTGTCAAATGGGGCAATACATGCGGCTGATGCTTTAGCAAGTGGGGCTCAGGACGCCCTGACAACCGCATATAATGACGCCTTCGGTAGGCCGGTCGATGTGGACTTGACTGGTCAGGATCTAGGCGGATTAACACTCACCCCTGGTGTCTACTCATTTAGCACATCGGCTCAGTTGACGGGAACGCTTACTCTCGACGGCCTGGGTGAAACCGATCCCGTATTCATATTTAAGGTGGGCGCCACGCTTATCACAGCATCAGGCAGTGATATTAACCTCATCAACGGTGCTCGTTACTGCCGAACCTTTTGGCAGATCGGAAGCTCCGCGACATTAGGAACGACCTCTCATTTCGTGGGACACATCTTCGCTTTGACATCCATCACAGCGAATACCGGTGCAACGGTGCAAGGGCAGTTGTTAGCACGAAATGGCGCAGTCACGCTAGACAGCAATACCATTACAAATGGGTTTTGTGGGGCGCTGAGAGTTACCAAGGTCTTTAGTGCATCGACGACTCCTTCTCCCGTCGTAATTAGAATCAACGGTCAATCCCCCAAAACCTTCAATGCAGTCAATGGCTGGACTCAGACTTGGGAGAACCTTCCCACTGGTAATTATACCATCACCGAGGATAATCTCGGACTTGGTTGGACGAATCAAATTCTCCCGACAACAACGATTCCTGTCTTAGACGGAGCTACGGCAACAGCTGCCATTACGAATACCTATACGCCTAGCAGTAACGGGGGCGGATCGGGGGGCGACGAATCGGTTCAGGTCTACCCACCATTGATCAACGTAGTAAAAACGCCGGAACCGCTGGCATTGACTTCGGGACAGGGCTCGGTCACATATACCTATAAAGTAACCAACCCCGGCACAGTCGCATTAAGTGCGGTTAGTGTCGCCGATGATAAAGTGAGTCCTGTGAATTATGTTTCCGGTGACGTCAACAATGACAACCTGCTTCAAGCCAATGAGACATGGATCTACACCAGCAAGACGAATCTCGGCGCAACCACGACAAACACCGCCACGGCCATAGGCAACGCAAATGGTATGTCAGCAACCGATATCGCGATAGTAACAGTTGTTGTATCCGGCACACCAACTGTTCCGCCATTAATCAACGTAGTAAAGACACCAGAACCGCTGGCATTGACTTCGGGACAGGGCTCGGTCACATACACCTATAAAGTAACCAACCCCGGCACAGCTGCATTAAGTGAAGTTAGTGTCAGCGATGATATGGTCAGTCCCGTGAACTATGTTTCCGGTGACGTCAACAATGACAACCTGCTTCAAGCCAATGAGACATGGATCTACACCAGCAAGATGAATCTCAGTGCAACCACGATGAACACTGCCACTGTCAAAGGCAGCGCAAATGGTATGACGGCAACCGATGTCGCGTTCGCAACGGTCATAGTAACGGTCACCAATACTGTTACCGGCGGGCAGCTCCCGAAAACGTCCACTCCTTTGTATGAGGTGCTTATTATCGGCGCTGTTCTAACGCTGGTCGGAGACATTTGCTGGAGAAACAGAAAGCGTTATGAATAATGTAAAACGATCACGGAGCAATTTTATCTTGGTTACCGCTCTATCCATAGGATTTATGGGTTTGGGGATAGGAAGTATCTTTTGGGCAATGTTTCGTATGTGGGTACCATCCAATTCTTATGCCGTGGCCTCGGTGGCACCGGTGGAAACGGCTCCTTCCCTCGTCCTGCTTGCACCAGATAAAATCCTTTACCCTGTATATCCTGCGGAGGGTGACAATATTGGGATCCTGACGATTCCGACCTTAAAGCTGAAATGGCCCATCTACCAAGGTACTGATGTGAAGGAATTGGAAAAAGGCGTTGGACACTTCATTCAAAGCGTACTTCCTGGGGAAAAAGATAATTGTGTTCTTTCCGGACATCGAGAAACGGTCTTCAGACAAATAGGCCGGCTGAAGATTGGGGATCAGCTAATTGTGCAAACTTCGGCCGGTACATTTACCTATGAGGTGAATGACACGCGAATCGTCCATGAAGACGACAAAACAGTGATCGTACCTACCGACCATGCCGTGCTGACGATGACCACATGTTATCCATTCAATACTCCTGGCTATTTTCCAGATCGCTATATCGTCTCAGCGGCTTTAGTAAAAAGTGAATAAACCATTCTATTTGCTCCAAAATCAGGAAAGGAAACACGTGAAAATATGAAAAAAATGTTGTTAAGACTGTAGAAAATATCAAGGATACGCTCCAGAAGAAGGTAGAGTTGGTGAAGGATTCCGCAGCTCATTCTGCGCAGGAAGTACGTAATGTCATCAAAGACGTTCATGAAACAACGGAAGATGTAAAAAATGATATTCAGGACGGTTATCATGATGTAACACAGAAAATTCATAAAACTGCCGAAACAAATATGGATATTGCCCAGAAGGAGGTAGAGCTAGTAAAGGATTCTGCGGCTCATGCTGCACAGGAAGTAATTCATGTCATTAAAGACTTTCATGGAAAAGCGGAAAGTGTAAAAAAGGACTTTAAGAGCGGATACCAGGAAATCACAAAGGATATTCATAAAACTACCAAAAATATTTCTAAAGAATTTAATAAATCTGCAGAGTGAAGAACATGTGGAATAGGAATTGCATCAGGGATTCTGCTGCTTCCTATTCACCGGAATTAGTATTCAAACGCACCGGTCGGCAGCGCCGATTAATCACTTAGGAGGCTTATTATCAATAATAATAATAAATTTGTGACTAAGCTAAAAAGTCAGGACAATACCTATAAAGAGCTTTTCCAACGGAATCCGAACAACCCGATATTAACAGCCAAGAGCTGGCCATATCCCGTAAATACAGTGTTCAATCCAGGGGTAACTCATTTTCAGGGCAAAATTTTGCTGCTTGCCCGAGTGGAGGATAGACGGGGGTTTTCTCACTTTACCAAGGCCATCAGCGAAGACGGGGTTAGAAACTGGCAAATTGACGACATACCGACGCTGGAGCCGGAACCGGACAACCATCCTGAAGAACTGTGGGGGATTGAAGATCCGCGGATTACTAGGCTCGATGAATTAGGCAAATGGGCTATTACCTATACTGCATTTTCCCGTGGTGGGCCCCTCGTGGCGATGGCGCTAACGGACGACTTTATTCATTTCGAGCGGCTTGGATCGGTGATGCCGCCGGAAGACAAAGATGCCGCACTTTTTCCGCGCAAGGTAGACGGGAAATGGGCGCTTATTCACCGGCCGATTGTCACTGACTACGTACCAGGGGCGCACATCTGGCTGTCGTATTCCGACGATCTGGTTCATTGGAGCAATAGCCGCGTGCTGATGTACGCCCGCCGAGGCAGCTGGTGGGATGGCAGTAAAATTGGTCTTAGTGCTACGCCTTTGGAAACAGCTGAAGGCTGGCTTATGTTATACCATGGGGTGCGCCAGACCGCTGCCGGGGCAATTTACCGGCTTGGCTTGGCCCTGCTCGACTTAGACGATCCGTTTAAAGTGTTGCATCGGAGCGATGAATGGGTCTTTGGCCCGGTAGAGGAGTATGAACGGCAGGGAGATGTAGCCGATGTGGTCTTTGCGGGTGGATGGGTGTTGGACGATAAGACAGGACTGCTAAAAATGTACTACGGGGGGGCGGACACATGCATTGCTTTGGCTACGGCATCTATCAACGACATACTGGAATACATTCGAAAATGTCCGGAATCGAGGGAAATGGATATTTGTTGAGAAGACATGCTTTGAGGAAATGATGTAAGAGGATAGAATTACCGGCAAAAATGATATGAATGATAACAAAAAAAGAAAAAAGGGAGATCATGAAGATGGAAAAGACATACCAAACAAGGAAGTTGACATTTTTAAGCACATATCCGCCGCGAGAATGTGGGTTGGCCACATTTACGGAGGACTTGATGAACGAAATCGATAAAATAGGCTCATTCAGACCGAACGTGATTGCGGTCACGAATACGGAAGAATATGAGGATTCGCGGGTGGCAGCCAAACTGAGTCAACACGACCGCGCCAGCTATTTCCAGACTGCCCGCTGGGCAAACACGCATACCGGATTGCTGGTTATTGAGCATGAATATGGCATATTTGGCGGGGAGTGTGGCGAATACATTCTGGATCTAGCCAAGAATTTGACAATACCTTTTATCATCACGACACACACTGTACTGACGAACCCATCCCCAAAACAACGGATAGTTTTGCATGAGCTTGGTCGACTCAGCGCGATGGTGGTGACGATGGCAGAAAGCGCGGTCCCGTTGTTGATAAGAACGTACGGCATCGAGCCGAGTAAAATAACGGTCATTGCCCACGGAGTTCCAAGCCTGATTATTAAGTCGCGGGAAGAGCTAAAAGTTAGGCATGGCTTAGAAAACAAACAGGTCATCAGCAGTTTCGGTCTCCTAAGCCCGGCGAAGGGGCTTGAATATGGGATAGAAGCTGTTGCCAAAGTTGTGTCGGAACATGAAAGCCTGGTGTACCTTGTTCTGGGTAAAACGCATCCCTGCGTCAAGGCGCAAAATGGCGAAAGTTATCGGGAAAGTCTGATTACTTTGGCACAGCGCCTGGGTGTAGGGAATAATATACGGTTTATTGATAAGTATCTAACGAAAGAAGAAGTCATGACTTACCTCAAACTGTCGGACATCTATATGACGCCGTATCTGTCTAAAGAGCAGGCAGTCAGCGGGACATTGGCGTATGCCGTGGGGTGCGGGCGGGTTGTCGTATCGACTCCGTACCGGTATGCCCAGGAGTTGCTTGGAAATGGCCGGGGAATGCTCGCCGAATTTAGTGATTCCGACTCTCTGGCGTCATGCATCCGAGATGTACTTGAGAGTCCCCTGCGAAAGAAAGAAATGGAAAGAAAGACCTTTGCGGTCGGACAGACGATGACTTGGGCTAAGGTTGCCGGGCGCTATACGAAGCTGGCTTTCAACATGATGGAGGCAGCGATGGAGACAAAGATAGATCAAACGATGGATCAACCGATGGGGCGAGGAGTGCTGGTAGGATAAATGGATCAATTTGCAATCACGTTGAATGATGCACATATTTTCAGAATGACCGATGACACAGGTATGTTCCAACATGCGCGGTTTAGCCTGCCCAACCTAACGGAGGGATACACCACGGACGATAATGCCCGGGCACTGATCATGGCGGTGATGCTCTATGAGCAAGGCAAGAAAACCACTTACCTGGCGCTTGTCTACCGCTATCTGGCATTCATACTGCATGCTCAGAATGAAAACGGAGTATTCAGGAATTTTATGACATACGGTCGTCAATTCACGGAAAAGGAAGGATCTGAGGATTGTTTTGGCCGCTGTTTATGGGCTCTCAGTTTTACACAAGCCTCGTCAGTAATGCCTCATGGCATTAAAGAAGCCTGTGCCGCTGCAATACTTAAGGCCCTGCCCAATATCAATAACCTTTTCGGACTGCGCGGCCAAGCCTATGCGATGATAGGTCTTGGCCATATTGAAGGTTCCCAAGCCGAGATTCTCCTGACAGGATTAGCTGATTCCCTGATCAGTCGTTTTGAACACGATGCCGGAGATAAGGATTGGCAATGGTTTGAGAACAGCCTTACTTATGACAATGCGGTGTTACCGTGGGCATTGTTTGTAGCTTACAGGCGGCTTCGACAAGCGCATATGCTTCGTGTAGCGCAAGAGAGTTTACAGTTTTTTGATAAGATTTCATTTCGTGACGGTTATTTTCGGGCGGTTGGCTGCAAAGGATGGCTGCTGCGAGGTTCGAAACCGACATTGTATGACGAGCAGCCTCTCGAGGCAAGCACCGCTGCTTTGGCTCATTTGGCCGCCTATGAAGCCACCGGCGAGCAGAGGATGTTGGAACTGGCCCAACAGAGTTTTGCCTGGTATCTGGGAAATAACTCTCAAAACGAAGGCCTGATTGATGGGGAGACCGGAGGATGTCTTGATGGCATCACCGCTAAAGGCTTCAACTTTAACCAGGGGGCCGAAAGTATCATTGGGTACTGTATCGCCAATCTGGCCTTGGCAAAATATAAAACAGATTTCGTCGGTTTGGAAAGGAAAGTGATTCTCAGATGAAGGTAATTATCCTTGCGGGTGGCGGGGGAAACCGTCTATTCCCCCTATCGCGGACAAAATTCCCTAAGCAGTTTCTAAACTTTAATGGCGGCAAATCTCTTCTAACACAGACCATAGAGCGGTTTCTGGTACTGGTTCAACCGGCGGATATGGTTATCGTTACCAATCAAGAATATGCTTACCACGTAAGAGCTGAGCTGGTCGCCGCCCAGGCGGGTCAGGCGCATATTCTTTTAGAGCCTTTGGCACGGAACACTGCGCCGGCTATTGCCTTGGCACTTCGGTATTGTGTTGACCGGCTGGGATGCGGATTGGATGAGGTGATGTTAGTAACGCCCTCAGACCATGTCATCAGTCCGGTAGAGGCCTTTGCTTCTACTGCGCATTTGGCGGAGGGCATGGCAAACCAGGATAGGATTGTGACCTTTGGGGTAGAACCTCATTGTCCAGAAACAGGTTATGGCTATATTCAGGTCGGGCCGCCCTTTGGCAGTGGCTTTGCAGTAAATTCCTTCCATGAAAAACCGGATAAGATCACCGCAGAAGGATACCTTGCAGCCGGTAATTACTATTGGAACTCAGGCATGTTTGCCTTCACCATCAATTGTATGATGAACGAACTGCGGATTCATCAGCCGGATATTTATGATCTTGCTGACAAGAGCCTGAATGAAATACTAGAAAATTTTGAAGAAATGCCCAATATTTCGATTGATTATGCAGTGATCGAGAAATCCAAGCAGGTGGTATTGCTGCCACTCTGTGCGAAATGGAGCGACATCGGGTCTTGGGATGCGATCTATGACATTTTGGATAAAGATACGGATGGTAATGCCTTTGAAGGGGACTGTATTTCACTTGATTGTAAGAATACATTGATGATGGGACAAAGTCGTCTGATTGCCGGCATCGGACTGGAAGATTTGCTGGTAATAGAGACGGACGATGTGATTCTGGTAGCCAAAAAGGGTGAGTCGCAGAAGGTAAAGGATCTGGTGAACCAGATCAAGGCAGATGGCCGGACGATAGCTGACGAACATACCACAGTATTTCGGCCTTGGGGACAATATTCTTTGCTGTCCGGCGGACGAGGATATCAAATGAAAAAAATTGCTGTCAACCCGGGGCAGATACTCAGTTTACAGATGCATTACCATCGCAGTGAACATTGGATCGTCGTCGGTGGCACCGCGAAGGTGACCATTGGGGAAACAGAACAGATGGTACATGAGAATGAAAGCGTGTTTATTCCGCAAACGACAAAGCATCGTCTAGAAAATCCTGGGAAGTTATTGCTGGAAATTATTGAACTACAGAATGGCGGTTACCTGGAAGAGGATGATATTGTACGGTTTGAAGATATCTATGGCCGAGAGGATGCGGATCGGGCCGTAGAAATTTCCGTAGGGGTATAAGGAGAAAAATGATGACTAGTCTTATTAAAGAAAATCATTTAAAACAAGTGGGAATGCTCGGCCAGCCCATCTGGCTGGATGATATCCGCCGCGATCTGATCACCGGCGGTGAGCTTCGGTGCCTGATTGAAGAAGATGGGTTGCGGGGGATGACCTCGAATCCAGCTATTTTTGCAAAGGCGATTACGGGCAGCCATGATTACGATGAGGACATTAGGAGCATGGCTCTAGATGAAAAAGACAGCATGGAAATTTATGAAGCTCTCAGCCGGTGTGATGTGCAGAGTGCAGCCGCTGAGTTTCGGACTGTGTACGACGAGACTAACGGCAAAGATGGATATGTCAGCTTGGAGGTCAATCCGCATCTGGCATACAATACTAACGGCACAATTACTGAAGCTCGCCGTTTATGGGCTGCCTTGAATCGCCCTAACGTCTTCATCAAAGTCCCGGCAACGACAGAAGGGCTGCAAGCGATCCAACAACTCATTAGCGAGGGAATCAACATCAACGTGACGTTGCTCTTTGGATTGCCTCGCTATCGACAGGCTGCCGAAGCTTACATCGCCGGCCTTGAAGCGCGTCTGGCCCAGGGAAAGGCTGTGAAGCGTGTGGCCTCTGTGGCAAGTTTCTTTGTAAGTCGAATTGATACACTGGTGGATCCGCTGCTGGAAGAAATAATTGCGCAAGGGGGCGATAAGACGCAGCTTGCGAAGCAGGTTCACGGGCAAGTTGCCATTGCCAGCGCCAAGGCTGCCTATCAAATCTATAAGGAAACCTTCGGTAGTAATCGTTTTAAAAGATTGGCTGACCAGGGTGCCGGTGTGCAGCGGTTGATCTGGGCCAGCACCGGTACGAAGAACCCGGAATACAGCGATGTTAAATATGTTGAGGCGCTCATAGGAGCAAACACGGTGGACACGATCCCGGTCGAAACCTTCGATGCCTACCGCGACCACGGCGAACCAAAAGCCCGCCTCGAACAAGATATCAAGGGAGCCAATAGGGTTTTGCTGCGATTGTCGGCGCTCGGCATCAACATCGAAAAGGTAACCCAGCAACTCGAGCAAGAAGGCGTCCAAAAATTCAACCATCCGTTTGACGAGATGATTGAGGTTTTAGCAAAGAAGTGTTCACAGAATTTGGGCAGGTATGCTCTCTGTAACCAGCACGGTTTTGCAGCCAGCTTCCAAGCCAATGAATCGAGGAAAGTACCTAAAGAAAAAGTAGTGACCGGGAAAAGTGCTTGTATAAAATGAGGGGGTTTGGAATGATACGATTTGGAACAGACGGTTGGCGGGGGATTATAAGCGAAGATTTTACCTTTAATAATGTGCGCCTGGTCGCCGAAGGAATAGCAAACTATGTGAACGGTCGTGAAGAAGCGGGCAAAGGCATCGTTGTTGGATATGATGCGCGTTTTTTGTCAGCGGAGTATGCGGGTGACTGTGCGGCTGTGCTGGCCAGCAAAGGGGTTAAGGTCTGGCTAGCCGACAGTATCCTGCCGACGCCGGCGCTAAGTTGGAAGGTCAAAGATTGTGCAGCTGCCGGTGGGGTGATGATAACTGCCAGTCATAATCCAGGGGAGTATAACGGTCTCAAATTCAAGGCTTCTTATGGCGGTTCTGCTTCTCCTGAAATCATCATGGAGATTGAAAAGTGTATCCGCCAACTGGAAGCTGGCGGACAAACATTTTCCAAGGTTGCCTTGTCGTCAGATGTGGAATATTTCTCACCCTGGGAGTCCTATCTGGAACATGTTAAGGCCATGCTGAACCCAAAGATGATGGCCGGCTTTAAAGGGAAAATTGTCTTCGACGTCATGCATGGTGCCGCAATGGGTTATCCGAACGAACTGGCAAAAAGCTACGGGCTGAATATGGTCGAGGTGCACAGCGAGTTCAATCCTTCCTTTGGCGGTATAAACCCGGAGCCCATAGAGAAGAACCTGGATGCCCTGAGGCAGGCGATGAAAGAACATAAGGCCAGTATCGGCCTGGCGACCGACGGCGACGGTGATCGTATCGGAGCAATGGATGCTGATGGCCGCTTCATCAATCCCCATCAAATTATGGCCCTCTTGATAAAATATCTTGTCGAGAAGCGTGGATGGAACGGCGGTGTGGCGCAGACGCTGACGGTATCCGAACTGGTGAAGCGAATGGCCAAAAAGCACGGTCTGAAACTTTACGAAACACCGGTTGGCTTTAAGTACATCACGACATTGATGCTGAACGAAGATATTCTAATCGGTGGTGAGGAGTCGGGCGGTATAGGATTAAAAAATTATATCCCCGAACGGGATGGATTACTGTTGGGATTTCTTTTGATTGAGATAGTGGCTGCTTATGGCAAGACATTGGGGCAACTGCTTAATGAGATGATGGAGGAACTGGGTTGGTGCTATTATGACCGCGAAGACCTGCACCTGGAAACAGATAAAAAGGTACGGCTGATGAAGGAGCTGGCTGATAATCCACCGAAGACGCTGGATGGGCTGGAAGTCTTGGCAAGCAATAGTTCGGATGGATGCAAGCTTTATTTGGAGGACAGCTGGGTGATGTTTCGAGCATCAGGAACAGAGCCTGTTGTACGTATCTACGCAGAGTCTAATAATCCCCAGCGGTTGCAGGAACTACTAAATAAAGGAATTGACTATGCCAGAAACGGGTGCAATTAGAGTTCTCAAACTCCACGTACAAATGGTTATTACTAGGTAAAAGTCGATTACCATTCAGAATAGATTTGTTAAAAATGGGTGATAGAGTTTTTGTAATAGAAATGTCAAAGGTTTACACAGAGATTTTAAAGAGTATAGGAATTCCTCAAAATTTAGGAGAGAATTCCTATACTCGAATAGAAGTTTAGCCTACTACACCAGCTAATTTCACTTGCTCACTCGTCTTGTCAGTCGGTTTTAAGTAGTCATTTTGAGGGGGAGCATCGAATAATGAATCATGTCCAAATATAGCAGCTGCGATAGTGGCAAGCATTCCGTACACAATATTACTAGCAACATAGGATAGATTGCTTGCCGCATCTTTAGGTTTAACACGATTCTTGGGAACAACATTTGGAATGGCCGTAGCGATTGCGCCGATAGCAGTCCCAGATACGATTCCTTTAGTCACAAGTTTGTCGCGACCGCTTTGGGTCAAACGCTTAATAATGTAATTAGCTCCGATGATGCTAACGGCAGAGTTCATAATTAAGCCAAGAGCCTGTCCTTTCACGCTTTTTGCTTGACTCTTCGATAAAAACATTCCTGCCGCAGCTTCCCGATATGATCGTTTAGATATTCGTGCTCGCCTGGAAATTCCATCAACAAGAGTCATTCCTACCAAACCAATAATGCCTGAAACAATTGCAAGTGTTTCCCGATCTTTTATTTTCAGCAAAGTAATCATCCTCCTTTTCTAAATATTCTCTGATTAATGAAGACAAATTAATCATGGAAAATAATTTATTCATTGTAGATTGATACCAACAATAAATAAAAAAACAAGATAAAAATATGCTTTTCGGTTGATGTTGGTAGCGTTTTATACCATTATATGGATTTTAAGGGCTTTGTTTTAAGCTATTTTACTTGACTTTTCGGACAGTCTGACCATAATGGAAAAAAGCTTCATCAAAGATGAAACTAAAAAATATCACAGAATAAATACAGCTTACATAAAATGGTAGTTGACAAAGCCATTACAACCATATAGAATATCTCTAAGCTTTCAAGACTGGCGGACATATAGGTTTAACCATAAGGGATTGGAAGAGTTAAAATGTCGACCGCCTGGGCAATATAAATATTGTCCAGGTTTTTTATTTTCTGGCGTGCCCAGCTAAGCACGCATTATCTAGCTGGTGAAAGTCCAGTCGGGGTAAGCGCCAGGGCGCCCCGTAGCTAGGATGCCTGAGTAGAGAGAAATCTGTGTGTAGAAGCGCATCAACAGAAGTGCCAAAAGGATGTTCGGACAGACATAAGCGGAGCTTTTGGGTCGGGATATCGTCACGAATATGTAAAACTACCTTTTTCCTGGTTTGCCGTTTAAGAAGCTTGAAAGCATTGTAAGCGTTCTGTTTTACTGCCGTTTGTACATTGAAGCAACAGGTGAAAAAAATAAAAGGTGGATTGATAAGGCATTTGGTGTATAATTCTCTGTCTTTGAATGTATAATACGCATAATAATTGGGTCGAGTTATACAGGGGGCGGCTACTATGAACGATAATATCATCGGTATTTTAGATATTGTGCTCAGAAGCATACTTTCAGTTATTATCTTATTTTTGTTAACTCACTTATTGGGAAAAAAACAACTCTCTCAATTAAGTTTTTTTGATTACACAATAGGCATTTCTATTGGTTCTATTGCTGCATCTTTAGCAATCGATAATGAAATTCCTTATTTACATGGAATACTCGGAATTCTTATTTATGGTAGCTTTGTATTACTGTCTTCTTATGTATCCCGGAGAAGTATCCGTGCCAGAAAGTTTTTATGTGGAGTGCCGACAATTTTAATACAGAATGGCAAATTGATCGAACAAAACTTAAAGAAAGCCAGATTTCATATCAATGAAGTAATGGAGGAATGCAGGAACAAAGGTGCATTTAGTATTAGCGATGTAGAAAACGCAATCCTTGAGACAAGCGGCCAAGTCAGTATTCAACTTAAAGCACAAAGACAACCTATAACACCTGAAGATATGAATATAAATACTTCCGCTAAAGGCATTGCTGCCAACCTGATTATTGACGGAACAGTCTTAAAAAAACATCTCAGCCTTGTGAACCGGGATGAAAAGTGGTTAACTCATGAATTGAAGAAACAAAAGGTTAATTCGGCGCAAGAAGTATTACTGGGGTCTCTTGATTATGACGGCACATTACATATAGACCTAAAAAACAATGATCCAGTCCCTTTTGACGTACTTGAATAGCGTATTCTGTTCGCACTTTGAATAAACATAGCTCCATATAAACGGGTAATTGACAAAGTCATTACATCCGTAATAGAATATCGGTAAGCTTCCAAGACTGGCGGACATATGGGTTTAACCATAAGGGATTGGAAGAATTCAAACGTCGACCGCCTGGGCAGTATAAATATTGTCCAGGTTTTTTTATTTTCTGAGTCACCCTCATAAAATTCAGAATCTGGCAAATTAGGGGGGTTAAAATGATGAATAATACAGGATGGGAAAACTTCAAAGACGGCAGATGGCAGCAGGAAATTGATGTCAGGGATTTCATACAAGCAAATTACCAGCCTTATGAAGGAGATGAAACTTTTTTAACGGAGGTAACGAACCGGACTCAGCATATTCTAGAGAAACTTTCAAGGCTGCAAAAGCTTGAGAAGGAATTCGGCGGCGTGCTGGATATCGATACCTCAACGGTTTCTTCATTGCTAAGCTATGCCCCGGGCTATCTGGACAAGGAAAAGGAACTCATCGTTGGCATTCAGACCAACAGGCCGTTAAAAAGAGGAGTCAATCCTTTTGGCGGGATCAATATGGCCAGGAAGGCCTGCAAGGCCTATGGTTATACCATGGATGAGAAAATCGAAAGAGAGTTCTTTTACAAGACGACGCACAATGACGGTGTTTTCCGTGTCTACACCGATGAAATGAAGGAAGCCCGCAGGAGCGGAATAATTACTGGACTGCCGGATGCCTATGGACGCGGAAGGATCATCGGCGACTACAGGCGTGTAGCACTATATGGCGTTGACAGGCTGATTGCAGGGAAAAAAGAAGATAAGCGTAAAAAGGGTCAGTTGCTGATGGACATGGAGAATATCAAAGTAAGCGAGGAATTGTACAAGCAGATCGATTTTTTAGAAAAGCTTAAAAAGATGGCGGAGCTTTACGGTTTCGATATATCCCAACCGGCCGTAGATTTTAAAGAGGCGGTTCAGTGGTTATATTTTGGCTATCTTGGCGCGATTAAGGAGCAGAACGGTGCCGCCATGTCCCTGGGAAGGGTTAGCACATTTCTGGATATCTATGCTCAGCGGGATATTGATCAGCAAAGATTGACTGAACGGCAGGTCCAGGAGATCATAGACGATTTCATCATTAAACTGAGAATGGCCCGGCATCTTCGGACACCAGAATACAATGAGCTTTTTGCCGGGGATCCCATGTGGATCACGGAGGCTATCGGAGGTATGGGCGAGGACGGAAGGACGCTGGTTACTAAAATGTCCTACCGTTTCTTGCATACGCTATATAATCTAGGACTGGCACCCGAGCCTAACCTAACTGTGCTGTGGTCCGCGGCGCTGCCGGAGGCTTTTAAACGTTATTGCGCCAAGGTGTCTATCGATACCGACTCTATACAGTATGAGAACGACGATGTAATGCGCACTTTATATAGGGATGACTATGGGATCGCCTGTTGCGTATCGGCGATGAAGATAGGCAAGCAAATGCAGTATTTCGGAGCACGCTGCAACCTGCCAAAGATGTTGCTTATGGCTTTAAACGGCGGAAGGGATGAAATCACCGGCAAACAGGTCGGGCCTGTATCCGAAGGGGTTAAGGCCGGTTTACTGGAATACGGGGATGTCATGAAGCGGTTCGCTTTTTATCAGGGATGGCTCACCAGGCTGTATGTTAATACCATGAATGTCATCCATTATATGCATGACCAGTATGCCTACGAAAAGCTGCAGATGGCATTGCATGACACGGATGTCGAACGCTTCATGGCTTTCGGAATCGCCGGACTTTCCGTGGTTGCGGATTCTTTGAGTGCGATTAGATATGCCAAGGTCCGGGCAGTCAGAAACGAAAAAGGCCTGATCCAGGACTTTGAAATAGATGGA
The DNA here is from genome assembly GCA_009910795.1 of Dehalobacter sp. CP. The sequence goes on from VMEE01000019.1 coordinate 190,275, forward strand.
GAATACCCACGGTTCGGCAATGATGACGACCGTGTGGACTTGATTGCTGCAGAGCTGACAGAGGATTTTATCGGGGAGCTGAGAAAGACGTCTGCTTACAGGAACGCCGTGCACACCCTTTCGGTGTTGACAATTACCTCCAATGTGGTCTACGGTAAAAAGACAGGTGCAACCCCGGACGGAAGGAAAAAGGGCGAAGCGTTTGCTCCCGGTGCTAATCCGATGCATAACAGAGAGGCAAACGGGGCGCTTGCATCGTTGAATTCTGTTTCAAAGCTTCCGTATGAAGCCTGCCGGGACGGGATATCCTGTACTTTTTCCATAACTCCTTCCACCATCGGCAAGAACTGTGAGGAACAGAAGAGCAACCTGGTAGCGGTCTTAGACGGTTATTTTGATATGAAGGCCCATCACATCAATGTTAACGTTTTGAACCGTGAACAACTGATTGACGCTATGGAGCATCCGGAACGTTATCCTAACCTGACGATACGCGTATCGGGTTATGCAGTCAACTTCAACAAGCTAAGCCGCCAGCAGCAGCAGGAGGTCATCAACAGGACCTACCATGAAAGGCTATGAGGCAGTAAGCAGATGAGCGGCAAGACGGAAGAAATAGAAAAGACGGGAAGGATACACTCCATTGAGACCCTTGGAGGAGCGGATGGACCTGGATTGAGAATGGTTATTTTCATGCAGGGATGTCCATTGCGCTGTATCTATTGCCATAATCCCGATACTTGGGATAGGAATGGGGGGAGGGAGTTCACTGCGGAAGCTTTGGTGCAAAAAGCGATGCATTACCGCACTTACTTTGGCCGGGAAGGCGGTGTCACGCTTTCCGGCGGAGAGCCGCTTATGCAGCCCCTTTTTGCGGCAGAACTGTTCAAACAGCTTAAAAAGGCTGATATCAACACGGCTCTGGATACTGCCGGCACAATACCGTCGGAGGATGTAGCCAAGGTGCTGGCAAATACCGACACGGTTCTGCTGGATATCAAAATGCCGGATCAAGAGCGGTATGATCAATATATCGGAGGCAGTCTAAGTACGACAATGAATTTTCTGCATGCGGCTTCGGCGGCAGGCTGCCGGATATGGATACGGCATGTGGTAGTACCGGGCATCAACGACAAGAAAGATGATATCGTCAGCCTGTGCAGTCTTATTTATGATAGCGGAGTAGCTGTGGAACGAATGGAACTGCTACCTTATCACAAGATGGGTATTGAAAAATATAAGCTACTGGGACTGTCATACCGGCTAGCCGAGGTTCAGGAACTCGGAGAAGGAAGACTTGCCAAGCTGCTGGAGTATTGTTTGGAAGAACTGCCGGAACTGTTCCGGGCTATTAAAAAATGAAAACGTTAAACGGAGCTCTTCTAATATCCGAATAATTAAATGCCTTAATGGATATCCTAAGCTTGCATATAATATAAAGGGGATTGCAGTAATGCCAATTTTTTTGTTGCATCCGTTTTATGCTGTGACTTTTACTTTGCTCTTAATCGTCATTGTACCTAAAAAAGATATTCGACGATTATCTTTGTTTGGTGTCGTTTTAGGTGGAATGATGGATTCTATTGTCCACGCTTTCGGGTATTTTACTGGATTATTTTATTGGACGAATTTTGGTCCTTTTGGCTTCATCGGTGTTCATCTTTTTGCCAACATTGCCTGGACGGCGTTTTTCATCATCTATTTTTATTATTTACCAAGACAAAAGCCGTTTTATTATATTTCTATCGCAGCAGGAGTGTTTGCTTCGATCTTATACTATAATCTATTGCTTGATATAGGGATTTTCGAAGCTTTCAGCAGATTAATTCTGCCGCTGATTGGTTTTACGGTCTGGTTTTCGGTTGCTACCTGGGCATTTTTAAAATGGAACCATTTCGTCGATGGTAAAAGCAGAGAGAAAATGGTTCCCTAATAATTTATTTTGCAAAGTATAAGGTGGTTGGCCTTGGAAAATACCCATAATTTTTTTATCCCTAAAACCAATTTAATCGGCGTTGGGGCAATTAAGGATCTTCCTAATCAATTATTGTCCTGGAAATTAAGTAAAGCGTTGATTGTGACTGATAAGAATATGATCAAACTTGGGTATGTTGAAAATATTGAAAAGATACTGAAGAGTCTATTTATTTCCTACGATATTTTTGACGGGATTTTACATCCCAATCCGACAGTACCTTTTGTTGAGGACGGATTAAGATATTTTAAGCACGGCTGGAATGTCTTTAAACGAGACTATAAATTAATCATTTCTATCGGCGGCGGCACAAATCATGATTGTGCAAAAGCGATTGCTGCAGTCGCTGTAAACGGTGGCTCCATTACAGACTATGAAGGATATAACAAAATAACCAAACCGATGATCCCTCTTATTACAATCAACACAACGGCTGGTTCCGCAGCAGAAGTAACACATACCGCAATCGTCACGGACAATACAAGAAAGGTGAAAATGGTAATCACTTCAGCTTTATTGACACCGTTTATATCCGTAAACGATCCAATTTTTATGACCACGATGCCGAAGGAAGTAACATCTAGTTCTGGAATTGATGTTGTCTCGCATGCGATAGAAGCGTTTGTTTCGACAGAAGCATTTCCGATTACAGATGTTTTGGCTTTGGATGCACTGAGGTTGTCATTTGAGTACTTACCGAGAGCCTATGAGAACGGCAATGATTTGGAAGCCAGAGAAAAAATGATGTATGCAAATATTATGGCAGGACTTGCCTTTAATAGCGCCGGTCTGGGCTATGTGCATGCAATGGCGCATCAGCTGGGCGGTTTTTATAATGGGGCTCATGGATTCAATAATGCTGCTCTACTGCCTCATGTTTTTAGATTCAATTCTACGGCGATACCGGAGCATCGGATTCTGAAATTATGCGAAGCTATGGGGACGGTTACACATCGTAAGGAGCAAGCAATAAATATTATTATCGAATCGATTAAACATTTGTCTTCTGTAATTGGTATTTCCGAAAAACTATCTATGATGGGTCTTAAGGAAGGTGATATTGAAAAACTGGCCAATAATGCGATAAAAGATATTTGCACGTTAACAAACCCCAGGCAGGGATCGGTTGAAGATATCATTAATATCTACCAAGCTGCATTATAAAGCTCCTTAACTCTTTTTGCCGAAAAATACAGTTTCTTAAGCTTTTCAACGGCCTTCTAAGGGGTTTATTTTTCTTTTAGGTTATTGTTTTCAGGGGTTAATATGGTCCAGACTTAGGGCTAAGACACCCTCTATCAGCCCCTATTAAAAAAGATCCTGGATTTTAAACCCAGGGTCTTGGGAAAAGAGCTATGAATATACTTAAAATCGCTGGTGGTGTGGTATAATTTAAGCTTCTTTGGTTTTGTCTAAACCAAACTGCTCTGCGTATTTGTTGTATAAGATTAGATCAAATCTGCCATTTTTTTCTGCTGATGGTTTTATGTCGATCAGAAACTGAAGTTTTTGTTTTTTCGATAAATAACTAAAATCATACCAAGTATATGGTTTCAAATTATTTTACCTCCTGAAATTCTACATCTAATACGTTGGCTGCTAACACTGAATCTAATAAATCTGTTGCTTTCTCTTTAGTCATACATCTTACTTGCATCAGTTCACTGATAAATATATTACGGGCGCCCTCCAACATTTTGGAATCTTCTTTTCCCAATTTACCAAGGAGGTTTTTTCGCGTTAAATCACGGATTATTTCTGTCCCTTTGAAAATATCGCCGCTTCTCATCTTTTTCGTATTTAAATCAGTGCAGTATTTCTGGTTTTTATAAAGCAGGGGATCAGTAATTCCCTCATTAAAATTTTCCAGAATCTCCTCAAAGATAGAGGATTCAACCAGCTTCCGGATGCCAAAGCTTTCAGCTTTATCCTGGGGAATCATCATTTGCATCCTGGTTTGGGGTACGTTGACAATATAGTAAATTCTTTTTTTCCCCAAGATTTCTTTTTCTTCAATAGCTTCAATAGTTCCCACTCCATGCATAGGATAGACAATCTGATCACCAACTTGGAACATATATTCACCTCCCTGAGTCAGTAGCTAATTAAGCATATCATAGAAAGTGATATATAGCAAATCAATTATTTTATCATTTATAAAAATGTATGTCAATGATTAATGTCAATGAATTAATGGTTAATAAATTAATAAGCTTCTAATAAGCTTCATTTGTAAAATAAAGCTATAATTAATATCCATAAACATTTTTATAAAATGGTAAAAGGTTGAAAAAAATTATACGTTCCAAATGCCCCGTAATGGATTTTGTGGACACCGCAAATGGCTAGTATAATAAAGCCAGAGAGGTGTCAGAAAATGAGTACAAGAAAGAATTTTGATCCGGAATTCAAGAGAGAAATTACCCAGGTCTATCTTGAAGGAAGAAGAAC
>VMEE01000020.1 GCA_009910795.1 Dehalobacter sp. CP
CAATTTCAATACGCATTCGTAAAACAAACGATGCTTTTCTATCCTTTTGAGTATCAATCCAAAAGCTTCTCTGTAATATTGAACTTCTATCAGTGCGCGGGCAGGATCAATCACATCGCTTTTGAAAATCCATTCCAGCATCTCATATTTATCAATAAAATGGTGGTAAAACGTCGGGCGGATAAGCTTGGCGCCGTCGGTGATCTGTTTAATTGTCAGCTTCTCGAATGGAATGCCGCTCAACACTAAGCGGACTGCACTATCAGCCAGCGCGTTTCGTGCCATGCTTTTCTCGTCCGCCATGCTAATCTCCCGGTTTGTTATTTGGAATAGCTCTTGATGGCTGCGTTTAGCAATGCGGAAAAAACCTGCAGAATGATCTTACGGGTTTTATCATCAATGCTGCTCACGGCCGCAAGGACTGCCGGCCCATTTTTCAGCGCGCCTTCCGCAAGTTGTCCCAGTGTCTCGGCTTTGGTGGCTGCTAATAGGGAATAGAATGTGTTGATGAAAACCATGCGTTCTTGCTCATCCACACTGCGAAGCCAGTTCTTAATGAGTGTATCCATATACTGGCTTCCTCGGCGTAATTGATCGATAACGATAAAGTGATTGTCTTCTACCTGCCAATAAAAAGGATTATGCTGCATAATACTGAAGCCCGTTGAGTTCACCACCGTGTAGTTTTCTGGATGCAGTAAAAGCATTCCGATAATGGATGACTGTGGGACAAACGAATGTATATTTTGTTGGATTCTTTGATAGCCTTCGCTTGCAAAGGTATCCTCATCCATCCCTGGTCCATCATTGCAATACACAGCCATAATGCGGGATTGAATATCCATTGGGCTATGAGCGCTTGCATATACCGCAAGGTTCCCGCCTTTGGAGTGTCCCCCGACACGGAGCGGACAATCAAGGCGGTTGGCGGCATGCTGCAGGTACTCCAGGGCCGCGGTCTGCGCATGAACCGGCGCGGCATAACAGAGGTTGAAATCCTCTTTCCACCCAACCAGCGTGCTGTCTGTGCCGCGAAAGGCAATATAGGCTGTTCCGTCATCCAACAGATATGTGGTCGCGGAAAACTGCTTTTCCAGTTCCGGGTCAGTATCCGTCACGTAATTTGTTAAGCGCACATGCGCAAAGCGTTTAGATTCCACCAGCTTTGCCAGCAGCTTTCGATTATCCTTTTCCAATATCCCCAGTCCCGTAACGCGTGTGTCTTCACATGCCGCGATATCCCGGAAAGTCAATTCACGGTTGAACCCAGGAATGTACTCCAACTGAAGGTATGAGGCTTGCGATAAGACAAGGTTGTCGATCTCATTGAATGCTTCTTCTGAGAAGCGTTTTTCATTGTTTTTGCCTACATAGTCGATTGTATTGCCCATCATGTTGCTCCTTTACATGAGCTGTTTGCAAGGATGCGTTATTTTTTTCTGCTTCGCCTGATATCCACAAGCAGCCAGATGCTCATTACAAATGTGACGCTATAACCAATCACACCGATTGACGGGACCTGAAACAACTGTGGCTGCATGTCCGTTGTGGACAGTAAACTCGAACCAAGTAAAAGTGAAGCGACCAGGATGGCTTTGACGAGTGTGTTTACCCAATTGCTGACCATGATTCTGAATTCGTCCGTCGCCTGTAATTCCATCCCCAGCTTGGTTTGCCCTTTCATTGCCATTCGTAAAGAGTCAGCAAGCAGCGCGGGGATATCCAATGCTTTTTTTCCGGAATCCATAATGGACTGTCCACTCTCGGATATTGCTTTCTCCCAATCGAATCGTCCGAACATGTCCGATCGCATATGCTTAGCCATAATTTCGATGAAGTTGACGTCCGGACTCAATTCCGCCAGCACTCCTTGCAATGTAGCCATGCCGCGCCCCAGCATGGACATTCCCGGCGGCATTGCGATCTTGTGCGTTTGTGCGACTTCAAGCACCGTATCAATAATCATCACGATATCCATACTGCCCATATCAATCGTGCCCAGACGGGATAGTAAATCATCGATATCTGCATAGAGTTTGGCGTGATTGATTCTAGCGCGACAGACTCCCATGGAAATGAGAACGTCCTTAAGCGTTCCAACATCACGACGGGCAATTGCTTTCACGGCAGCAGACAGCGCCCTTTGATCACTCATGGAAAGCCGCCCCATCATGCCAAAATCAATCCAAACGATCTTACCATCTTGAATGCGAATATTGCCGGGATGTGGATCCGCATGAAAAAAGCCGTCATCAATCACTTGTTTCACATAGTTATCGGCCAGCTTTTCACCTATTTCATGAAAATCATAACCATCGGCTTTGAGCGTGGTATGGTCGTTGATTGCACAACCTCCAATGTGTTCCATGACCAGCACTTTGGATGTGGTCAATCCTTTGATGATTCTCGGACAGGTAATATACAACACGTTCGTGTTAAGCTGATAGAATTCCTCTGCATTGCCTGCCTCGTGAAGGAAATCCGTTTCTTCCTGTGCAACATGCCACAGTTCGTCCAAAATGATATCGAAATCTATCATTTCTCCGAAGCCCCCGACATATTTAAACGCTTTTGATACCCGTTTCAGCATAGTAATATCGCGCGACATGGTATCGAAGATTCCACGTCTTTGCACCTTTACAACCACCGGTGTGCCATTCATCAGATGCGCGCGATGTGCTTGCGCGATGGAAGCTGAACCGAGTGGTGTCTCTTCAAAATCTTTAAACAATTCAAGGAGAGGACTCCCGCAGGAGTCCTCAATGATGGCCCGAACATCCTCATACGACATAGGTGCCACTTCTGAGCGGAGCTTTGCGAGTTCTACACAGTAAACCTTGGGTAAAATGTCATTGCGCATGGACATAATCTGCCCAAGCTTGATATACGTCGGACCTAAATCCTCTAAAATGTTGACTAACTTTTCCGGAGTGATGCCGGATGCAAGGTTATGCTTGACCAGGATCCCGAGAATCTCACGAAACCGTGCTTTGCGCTTGCTTTCGTAGTCACTCAGGTTTTGCTGTGTCGGCAGCATTTTGCGTTTCCTCCATTGCGGACAGCTTTTCCCGCAGTTGTTTCAGTTCGTCAGGAGTCATGGTATCCAATTGATCAATAAGAGATTTCTTGTTTTTCCCGTCAAGAATAACGTCAATACCGCCTTTCATCTTCTCTTTGACGGTATGCTTGAGCTCTTCATTGAGTACCTTGCCCTGTTCGACTGTGAGTTCGCCTTTGTGCACAAGGTCTTCCAGCAGCCATTTCGCATTCTCGCTGGTCTGTGCAACAGCGCCGACTCCCGCCAGTATCACTTTCCTTAGATCTTCCCCAAATGAAAACATGAAATTTCCTCCCTCTTGCTGTGTTGCGAGTTCCATGAAACAATGTGTTTAACGGGATACATGTCCATTATAAGAGTTATGCGCATTTATTCAATGGGCATATAACGGCAATATGCCTCTTATTTGGCAAAATACCACAGGGTGCATCGCATTTCGGATTAGAATTCACTGAGAGCGGAAGAAATGAAACAGTCTTACGATTGCGTTTCCAATTATGCTACAAATAGACGATTTTGTAGCCATTCATCAACATATCGCCTATGTTGAAGCTACCTGCCGATGACGTTTCCTTCTATACTAACCATAATCAATCGAAAGGATGGAGGCTATCGTCATGGCAAAAGGAACTGCGGCAGGATACGCCAAGAGAATCGGATTTAAAACCGCTATGAAATACCTGGATCGAAATCCGGATGAAAACATTCCCAAATTACTCAAATGGATGGTCAGGGCCGATTCGCTGCTGCCCAAGAAAAGGGGCGATAATAAAAAGTCTTTTGAAAAAATCCGGAATGGACTGAGCGATAAGGATGGGAATTGGTTTAAGCTGGCCACTAGCCTATGGACTGACATTGACCCAGGGGTTCGGAAAAGGTTATTTGAGAATGTCGCGGTAAACGCAACGATGATTGGTTATCGTAAACAGTTGAAGTGGCAGAACAAGTATGGGTGCAACGTTCCGTGGGCTATCCTGATGGATCCCACCAGCGCGTGTAACTTAAAATGTATCGGCTGCTGGGCGGCGGAATATGGTCATGGAATGAATCTTTCTTTGGAAACGCTCGACAGCATCATCCGGCAAGGCAAAGAAATGGGAACTTACGCGTACCTTTACTCCGGCGGCGAACCGCTGGTACGTAAAGCCGATATTATCAAGCTCTGCGAAATGCATCCCGATTGTGCTTTCCTTGCGTTCACCAACGGTACGTTGATTGACGAGGCCTTCTGTAACGAGATGCTCCGCGTTCAGAATTTCATCCCCGCGCTTTCCATAGAAGGATATGAGGAGCATACCGATGCGAGACGCGGCAAGGGTACGCATCAAAAGGTTGAAAAAGCAATGGCGCTCTTGAAAGCGCACAAATTGCCGTTTGCGGCAAGCTGCTGCTACACAAGCCAGAATACGGAAATCATCGGGAGCGAGGCCTATTTCGACTACCTGATTGAGATGGGTTGCAAAATGGCCTGGTTCTTTACGTATATACCTGTAGGCGTAGACGCCGTCCCGGAATTGATGGCTTCGGCAGAACAGCGGGAATACATGTATCACCAGCTTCGGAAGTTTAGAAAAACCAAATCGATTTTCACGATTGATTTCTGGAACGACGGCGAATATGTAAACGGATGTATCGCAGGCGGACGAAGCTATCTGCATATCAATGCCGCTGGTGATATTGAACCCTGTGCGTTCATCCATTATTCGGATACAAACATTCATCAAAAAACGCTGTTGGAAGCTTATCAAGCTCCGCTGTTTATGGCCTACCACAACAATCAACCTTTTAATGAAAATCATCTGCGTCCATGCCCGCTTTTGGACAATCCCGGTGCGCTGACCAGCATGGTACAGGCAGCCGATGCCAAATCCACCGATCTGATGAGCCCTGAGAATGTGGAGGATCTATGCAGCAAATGTACAGACGCTGCGCTTGCATGGTCGCCTGTAGCCGATGCACTGTGGCATTGCTCTTGCCAAAACAGTGGAATTCAATGTGATGTAACCAAAGAGAGTGCACGCGAATGAAAGCGGCTGAAAGCGGACTGTTTTTTCTATGCTGCCTGCTGGTATACGTGGCGCCGACCATGGCCATCGGCGCTACGCAGGGCAGCTTGCCGCTAAAACGGAGCATTCTGTTGAGCGCTGTCTTTGCGGCATTCCAGACGGTATTGACACTCTTAGGGTGGGGATTATCCATTTGGCTTGAGCCCTTAATCTCAGCGTTGAATATCGAACACATAAAGGTTTATACATTGCTTATTCTCCTTACCTCGATGACGGCTTATATGGGATTTAAGGTGTTTTATCCCGAGGATTTTCGTGAAACGATGCAAAATACCATCACAATCATCAAATATGCATGGCTGGCGGTTCGCTGGTTCATTCCGGTATTGATTGCGGGCATGGTATTTGGGTACAGCATCCATATGAGTATTGTAAACGTTTCGCTGATCTTTGCGGGTTCTTTTGTCATGTCTCTTGTAGGGCTTGTTTACGGCTATTGGCAGGGATATAAACATACGAAAATCGCCTATGCCGCGGGTGGAATTATCCTGATAGCCCTGATTGCCGGACAGCTCTATAGCACGTTTCAAGTTACTCCTATGAGCTGAAGCAGAGGAAGCGAATGGAGCTATATGTTTCGATACCGCTGTGCGTTATTCTTGGGTATCTGATTGGCAGCATTCAGCCAGGGATTATCCTAAGCCAATGCATGGGCAAGGGTGATATTCGTGAAAAAGGCAGTCATTCAACAGGTACTACCAATGTTTATCGGATGCTGGGGAAAAAACCAGCCATTTTTGTCTTTATTGTTGACTGCTGCAAGGGAGTTCTCGCGGCATGGCTTGGAAGCCTGCTTGCGGGGAATATCGGTGCGATGGCTGGCGGCATGGCAGCTGTCACAGGACATATTTGGCCGGTTTTCTTTCAATTCAAAGGAGGAAAAGGCGTCGCAACATCACTGGGAGTCTTGTCGTTTGTGAATCCTGTCTATAGCTGTATTTATCTCTTCGTACTTATCCCTATTGCTTTGAAAACGCGTATGATTTCTCTGGGTAACATTTGCGGTGCGTTATGTTTAATTGTCGTGAACAGCACGATGAGTGTAGCGCAAAGAGAGTGGATGTCTTTGGGATTTGTGGTTTATGTCTTCGGATTGGTTCTGTTTGCGCATCGCTCCAATATCAGACGACTGCTACATGGGAAAGAAAAACGTGTAGATATATTCTCTAAACAAAATCCGGAATAATCTAGCTGAGCATCGAAAGGAAAAACCAGTTTATGTTCGACTTTATTGCTGTGCCCATGGGACACATTCTTAAGTTTTTGTATGATACGATTGCTTTTCAAAATTATGGTATAGCGCTTGTGATGTTCACAATAGGCGTGAAAACAATGCTTTTGCCCCTTGCGATACGGCAGCGCAGATCTACGCTGGTGATGAACAGGTTACAACCGCAACTTAAGGAACTTCAGGATAAGTACAAAACCGACTCTGAGAAATTACAGGCAAAACTGGCGCAGTTTTATAAGGAAAATCACTATAGTCCTCTGAGTGGATGCCTTCCACAGCTGATACAGCTTCCGCTCCTGTTTGGTATGTACCAGGTCTTTTCACGTCCGTTAACCTACATGTATGGATTTTCGGCGGAAATCATTGACCAGTTATTTCAAACCATACCCTCTGCGTATCAGGGAGCGGAGCATATGAAGGACATGAGTATTTTAGGATACTACAGCAGCCATCCCGAACTGCTTACTCAGGTATCAGATATTCTTAATGGTTTCAGCCTGCCGAATATGAATTTGTTCGGGATCAACCTTGGGATTATTCCTTCCCAGGTTTTTTCCATGCATACTCTTTCCTTTGAAAACATGCTGCAGTTCAGCCTGCTGTTGATACCTTTGCTCGCTTTTGCCACATCGTGGATTGCAACAAAAACAGCGCGATATTCCATGCCCAACATACCGGAGCAAACATCCTCACCCAACCTATCAAAGTATATGGTGATGATCTCGCCGATTTTCAGTGGGATCATCACCATTACGATGCCGGCAGGCATCGGACTATACTGGATTGCTGGCAACATATATCAAGTGATACAGGATCTGTTCTTGAAAAAGTTCATCAAAGAGAAGTAACTCCATTTATTTGTCCAACTAAGCGGAAATGAATGGTATAGCGACTAATAGTCTGTTAAAAACCAATACCCTTGATTGCGAAAAGGATAGGAGGTCAGTTGATGATCCGGACAGGGTTTTGGACACCTGAAAGCTATGAGGCGTAAATCATGAAACGCAACAGGATC
>VMEE01000021.1 GCA_009910795.1 Dehalobacter sp. CP
TTCGCCCGGGAATGCGGTTATCCCATTATGTTGAAAGCCTCCGCCGGCGGCGGCGGACGGGGCATGCGCATCGTCCGCAGCGAGGCCGACCTGCTGCAGGAGTTCCACAGCGCTCGGAGCGAGGCCCGCAAGGCGTTTGGCATCGATGACATATTTATCGAGAAATATCTGGAAAGCCCCAAGCACATCGAGGTCCAGGTACTAGGGGACAATTACGGCAACATAGTTCACCTTTACGAACGCGACTGCTCCATCCAAAGGAGACACCAGAAGGTTATAGAGTTCACTCCCGCCCTGGCCATTGACGAGCGGCAGAGGAAGGTCATCTGTGAGGATGCCCTCAAGATCGCCCGCTCTGTCAAATATCGCAATGCCGGGACGGTTGAATTCCTGCTTGACAAACAGGGACAGCACTATTTCATCGAGATGAATCCCCGCATCCAGGTCGAGCATACTGTTTCGGAAATAGTCACCGGCATAGATATTGTACAGAGCCAGATCCTGATAGCCCAGGGTTACCGTCTGGGTTCCAAGGAAGTTGGCATTCCCCGCCAGAGTGCGGTAAAGACCCGGGGCTATGCCATCCAGTGCCGGGTGACCACCGAGGACCCCGCCAACAGCTTCGCCCCCGATACCGGCAAGATCGATGTCTACCGCACTGCAGCCGGCTTCGGCATCAGATTGGACGGCGGCAACGGCTATACCGGTTCGGTGATCAGTCCCTATTATGATAGCTTGTTGGTCAAGGTGACCGCTTGGTCGCGCACCTTCGAGGACGCCATCCAGAAGGCCCAGCGGGCTCTGCGTGAGCAGGTCATCAGCGGGGTCAAAACCAATGACGCGTTTTTGCTCAACGTGCTCTCCCACCCCAAATTCTTGAACGGCCAATGTGATACCGGCTTCATAGACCATACCCCGGAATTGTTCGACATCACCCCTCGTGAAGACCATGAGGTAAAGGTGCTGCAGTACATCGGCAACAAAGTGGTCAATGAGAGCAAGGGGGTAAAGAGGGACTACGACGTGCCGCGGGTGCCCAAGATCCCTGAACATCCAAAGTTGAGCGGTACCAAGCTGATTCTGGACCGCAAGGGTCCCCAGGGAGTGGTGGACTGGGTCAAGGCCCAGAACAAACTCCTGTTGTCGGATACTACCATGCGGGATGCCCACCAGTCACTGACCGCCACCCGGATCAGGACAGTGGATATGCTCCGCATCGCTGAAGCCACTGCCTATTATGGACAGGAACTGTTTTCGCTGGAAATGTGGGGAGGCGCCACCTTTGACGTGGCCTATCGCTTCCTCCATGAGTCACCCTGGGAGAGACTGGAACAACTGCGGCAAAAGATCCCCAACATCATGCTGCAAATGCTGCTGCGGGGAGCCAATGCAGTCGGTTATACCAATTATCCCGATAACGTGGTGCGGGCATTCATCCGTGAAGCGGCGGCCGCCGGAATTGACGTTTTCAGGATCTTCGACTCCTTGAATTGGTTGAAGGGCATGGAGGTAGCTATCGACGAAACTTTGAAGACCGGGCGACTGGCTGAGGCTTGCGTCTGCTACACCGGCGACATCCTGGATGACCGCCGGGACAAATACTCCTTGGACTATTACGTCCGCACTGCCAAAGACCTGGAAAAGATGGGTGCCCACATCCTGGGCATCAAGGATATGGCCGGCTTGCTCAAGCCTTACGCGGCGGTCAAGTTGATACGAGCTCTGAAACAGGAGATATCGATTCCTATTCACCTGCATACCCATGACACCAGCGGCAATGGGGTAGCCACGGTGCTGATGGCCGCCGAAGCGGGAGTGGATATAGCCGATACCGCTTTCAACAGCATGGCCGGCACTACCAGCCAACCAGCCTTGAATTCGGTGGTGGCAGCTTTGGAGAACACCCACCGCAGTACCGGCATCAACCTGGATAACATCCAGGTGATTGCCGATTATTGGGATGATGTCCGGCCCATCTACAGCCAATTTGAATCCGACCTGAAATCCGGCACCGCCGAAGTTTATAAGTATGAGATCCCTGGCGGGCAGTATTCCAACCTGAAACCGCAGGTGGAGAGTTTCGGGCTGGGTCACAAATTCAAAGAAGTCAAAGAGATGTACAAGGCGGTCAACGATATGCTGGGGGACATTGTCAAAGTCACTCCATCCTCCAAATTGGTAGGGGATCTGGCCATCTTTATGGTCAAAAATGACCTGACCCCGGAGAACATCCTGGAGAAGGGCAAAACCATGAGTTTCCCGGATTCAGCGGTCTCCTACTTCGAAGGTATGATGGGCCAACCCTTCGGGGGATTCCCACAGGAATTACAAAAGTTGATTTTGAAAGACCGGCAGCCCATAACCGCCCGCCCAGGTGAACTCCTGGCGCCGATTGATTTCATCGCCGTGGAGAAGCACCTCAAGGAAAATTTCTGTCTGGAAGCCTCCATGCAAGACATCCTGAGCTACGCTCTTTATTCACGGGTTTTCGAGGAATACCTGCTGTTCCGCAAGGATTTCGGCGACCTCAGCCGGATGAACAGTCCGGTCTTCTTCGACGGTATCAACGAGGGCGAGATCTGCGAGGTCGAGGTAGGGGAGGGCAAAACCTTCATCATCAAGCTGGTCAACATCGGCAAGATCAATAAGGAAGGGGAGCGCAAGGTCTATTTCGAGGTTAATGGCAATCCCCGGGAATTTACGGTTCTGGATACCCAGTTCCAAAAGAAATTCGAGGTGGAAATCGGTACCACCGCCATGGCCGACCCCCATGACAAGAGGCAGGTGGGGGCCAGTATCCCCGGCCCGGTGACCAAGATCCTGGTCAAACCGGGGGATACGGTACAGCCTGGCCAAAGCCTGGTCACGATTGAAGCCATGAAGATGGAGACCCAAATCACCGCTCCGATCGCAGGGACGGTAATCAATGTGGTTGTCAGCCAGGACCAGCAGGTCAAGAACGGCGAACTCCTGATGCAACTGGAATAAGACGCAGAAATACAAAGCAGCCGGGGCCAGGGTTAGAACCTGGTCCCGGCTTTTTACGTACATTGATTGCTCTGACCTGCCGCGGCTCAACGCCTCAGGCGGTATGAGGCCGTTTGCTTCTGGGGTCTGAGCTGTCTGCGCCTCGACTGAGGAAAGTCTGCATTTAGGCAGACATTATAAGAAGATTCGGCACCAGGCGATGGGGATCCTGGTATTAAGCATAACAAGGTACATAGACCGAACCGGAGTCCCAGCTCAACGCAGCTATCATCCTTTGTATAGGTCTAGGGCCATTGTACCGGGATGACTACCTTGTTGGTATCGCTGCCGTCCTTGGCACTGACCTCGAAAACCTCTATCTGTCCCTGGCCCGGACCATGGGCGGTGAAAACCAAATCAGCGTTGAAATCACCCCGGCCCGGTGCTCCTTCGGCGGCCATGGTATGTCCCTGTGCTATTATCGTCCCGCTGTTGTCCCGCAGCCGGTAACTAACACTGGCTTCGAACACCCTGGCATTGCCGGAAATCTTGACTGGACTGCTGATTACCTGGTCCCGTTGCGGAGATGTAACCCAGATGGCGGGTTCGAAGACGCTGGATAGATCTCGCTGGAAAGGCTGCTCATAGAGCCCCACGTGCCCCCACCAATCCATGCCCTTATCGGCCGAACCGTCCACGGTAAACGCCACCTTCTGGATAGTAGGGAATTCCGTCAGGGTATTTACTATGCTGGCTATGCCCAGGGCTTCCCCGCTGGACCCCACATTGGCCCTTAAAACCTCGGCGGAAAAATCAACGGTTGCCAA
>VMEE01000003.1 GCA_009910795.1 Dehalobacter sp. CP
AGATTCCGCCCCTTCCACGGCGAGGCGCTCGGGGTTTTCCAGCCAGATTTTCCACTGCCCGGGGTACCGCTCCGCTATTTCGGTTTTCGGCTGCCCTTCCCAGATGCCGAGGGAGATATTGTTGAATCCTTCGTCCTCTTCCACCCGGATGGAACAGGCGCCGGCAATGGCCCGGGCGGTGTCTTTCGCCCGAAGCAGGGGGCTCGTCATCACCGCTTCAGGGCTATAGGGGCGAAGGGCAGACCCAAGTTCGGCGGCCTGCCGGAGGCCCCGCTCGTTCAGGGGAAAATCCACCCTGCCGCGAAAAAGGCCTTCGACATTTCCCCGGCATTCGCCGTGCCGGGCAAGAAGTATGGTTGTCCGTTCATGTCCCTTCATTTTGTGGCCTCCCTCTTTCCGGCCCCGACAGAGCCGGAAAATGAAAAATACGTCTGACCAGTCTTGACAATAATATCACGGATTGTTACTCTACCTCTCGGTGGAAACGTGTTGGCACTCTCTCTTAAAGAGTGCTAACGCATTCCAGGGAGGTGAAACCATGCTGACGGAGCGGCAGCTCGAAATCGTGCTCTCTGTTGTCTATGAATATATCCAGACCGGCGAGCCGGCCGGCTCGAGAACCATATCGAAAAAGTACCTCCGGGGAAGCAGCCCGGCCACCATCCGGAACGAGATGGCCGACCTGGAGGAGATGGGCTTCTTTTATCAGCCCCACACCTCAGCGGGGAGGCTCCCCACGTCGAAGGCCTACCGGCTCTACGTGGATTCCATCATGCAGCGCCGCCGTTCGGCTCCTGCCGAGACGGAACGATGGAAGAAGGAAATCCGGGATCGGAGGCAGGGAGTGGATACCATTCTAGCCTACGTCTCCCAACTGCTGGGAAAGGCCACCAACTGCGTCGGGGTGGCCGCCCTGTCCGCCCTGGAGGAAGTGCAGATCCAGCGTGTGAATTTTGTCCGTCTCGGGGGCAGCACCGTCCTGGTGCTCATCGTCCTCGAGGGAGGGCTTGGGCACCATGCCAACATCCAGCTGCCCTGCGAGCTGTCCCAGGACATGCTTGACGAGCTCGCCCGGAAGATTTCCGCCGTTGCGTGCGGTCATCCATGGGGACAGGTCCGGGACGCCCTCTTCACCTATGTCCTCGAAGGGCTGGAGCGGGTGTGGGACACCTGCAGGGAGGCCCTTGTCCAGATGGACGCCATTCTGAACCGCAGAAGCTCCCGGCTGTTCGTCGGAGGCGCCCAGCACATTCTGAACCTTCCGGACTTCCAGGACATCGGGAAGTTCCAGACGGTGCTCTCCCTCCTGGAACAGGAGCAGGCCCTGGCGGACATGGTGGAGCGATACAGCATAAAGCAGGGTGTCTCCGTGACCATAGGCGAGGAGATTTCCGAAGAGATGAAGGAATGTTCCCTGGTCCTCGTCCCCGCCTCCGGGTACGGGCGGAGGACCATTCTCGGCCTGATCGGCCCCCTGAGGATGGACTACGAAAAGTCCATCTCCATACTTGAGACCATAGCGGAAGATCTCGACGATTCCCTTGTCAACTGAACCGCCGAAAGGAGAAGGAACCATGAGCAGGAAAGAAAACAACCCGGCCGCGGAACGGCCGGAAGACCCGGCGAAGGACGTGCCGGAGACGGAAGCAGGGCAGGCCGGGGAAATCCGTGAGGAAACCGCGCCTGAAGAGAGCGCGGCGGCCGGGCCCTCGCCGGAGGATTTTCTGCAGATAATCGCCGGCCTCGAGGAGCGGAACAGGGATCTGACGTCTGCCCTTGCCGCGGCACGGGCTGATTTTTTCAACTACAGGAAGAGGATTGAGCGGGACCGGCAGCGGGAAAGGATAATGGCCGGAGAAGAGAAGGCCATGGAGTTCCTTCCGGTGCTTGACAATCTCGACCGTGCTCTCTCAGCCGGGGGTACTTCCGACAGTGCGGGAATCCTCCAGGGAGTGACCATGGTGCGGCGCCAGTTTCTGTACGTGCTGGAAAGCATGGGTGTGGAGCAGATTCCCACCGTGGGTGCCCTTTTCTCTCCGGAACTGCACGAAGCCGTGGCCGCCGAGGTGACGGATGATCCCGAGAAGAACGGCATTGTCACGGAGGAGATACTGTCGGGGTACCGGACCCGGGAACGGGTGCTCCGTCCGGCGAAGGTCAAAGTGGCATCCTGCGCGCAGCAAGTGACCGAATGACCGAATGAGCCTTCGGGCCCGTATTTGATTTTTTACACTTCATGAGGTGAGATGAATGTCGAAAGTAGTAGGAATTGACCTTGGAACAACCAACAGCTGCATCGCCGTCCAGGAGGGTGATGTGACCACCATTATCCCCAATTCCGAGGGGAGCCGCACCACCCCGTCGGTGGTGGCCTTCACAAAGGAAGGGGAGCGGCTCGTCGGGCAGCTCGCCAAGCGGCAGGCCATCGTGAACGGCGACCGCACCGTCCTGTCCATCAAGAGGGACATGGGAACGGACCGCAAGGTGGAGATCGACGGGAAGAAGTACACCCCCCAGGAGATTTCCTCCATGATTCTGCAGAAGATGAAGAGGGACGCCGAGGACTACCTCGGCGAGCCGGTGACCAAGGCCGTGATCACCGTTCCAGCCTATTTCACCGACGCCCAGCGGCAGGCTACCAAAGACGCCGGGTCCATCGCCGGCCTTGAGGTTCTCCGGATCATCAACGAGCCAACGGCCGCCTGCCTCGCTTACGGGGAGAACAAGCAGGGAGAGCACAAGATCCTGGTGTTCGACCTCGGAGGCGGCACCTTCGACGTGTCCATCCTCGACGTAGGGGAAGGCGTGTTCGAGGTTCTC
>VMEE01000022.1 GCA_009910795.1 Dehalobacter sp. CP
AAACGGCTGGTAATCCAATGTCCCATAGTCTCCTAGGAAGGTTCCAAGCATGATGGCCACCCATAGGATGGTCGGCGCAGCCAGCTTCAATTTCTTGGTGACTTGCGGGGAAATCCCCAGGGATTTAAAACCTGCTGCTTTGTTAATAACTTCCTGGGCTGCTCCGAAAGGGCAAATCCATGCACAGTAAATGTTCTTTCCTAAGAGGACAATGAAGCCCAAAGTTCCACCAATAAGCACGTACCATCCCAAATTGGTCAACCCGGGTATTTGCAGCGTTATTAAGGAGAACAAATTGCTGGCTGCTACGAATTTTTTTACGAAAAATCCCATGATACCAAAGCTTGCTAAGAGTATCCAAATCCTCAGCCGCACGAGTTTCTTGATGAAAGCTGTAGCGAGCGCGATGATATAGATCATCATCATCGCCAAATCCTGCCGATTAAATTGATAACCGTCATAGGGATTGCTCCAGCGCGTATTGAAGCATTTGGATGCGATATACGCAGTTCCTTTGTTGACAGCCTCGGCTACAGCATGAGACGATACGGTGGAACCGGTTACCCGGTCAATGTAGTTATTGGTTTGTCTTTCATTCAGATAACCGGAATATCCTGAGGCCCCTCCCAGATAAACAGGCTCTTTGACGGAGAGATTCTTAAATTGATCAAACAGTTTTCTGGTATAAAGTCTCTCAAAAAAGATGGGAGTCTCTCCCTGCTGGGTGATAATCACTTTTTCCACCAAACCTTCTTGGTTGACGATGGTCATGGCTTCGATGCGGGATTGATATCCTACTGCGGAGTCACAGACGGCATAATATTTCTTCCCTGCAGCATCAACTTGATAAGCACGTTGGGCCCCGATCATTTTCTCGATAGATGTGACACCAGGAATATTCTGCTGAATAACCGCCTCGTAATCAATGGTTTTACTCGTCCAAAGAATACCGTAAAAGATCGCCGCTATCGCAGTTATAAATAGTACAGCCAAATAGTAGGTTTCCGGATTCTGCCTTTTCCCTTCCACATCTTCATCCTCATCTTATGTGTTTTTTGGACCATATGTTTGATAGGTACGGACACGCAAGCCACCTAATACAACATAAGTGGCTGCGTGTCTAAAACCAATCACGTTATTTTAATTTTTTCCTAAATTGTGTTAGCTTCACCTTTTTTTATGGTCGTCTTAGAGGAACGATTTACCAGCCTATAGGTAATAATGGCCGGAATCAACGCTACACCGCCAAAGAAAAGAAAGCCCATAGCAACTGCTTGATATTCCCCTTCAACAAAACTGGCGTAACCCCAAGCCAAAGAAAATACCAAGAAAAAGTTTGCACAAAAACCGCCAAGTTGAAAACCAATCGTATTCTTTTCTTTGCTCTTCAAATACCGCCAAATGCCGTATTGAATTAAAAGCAATAATATGCCGAAACTCATCCAAGTCAGGACATCTACAATCGTCATCATGATGAATTACACCTCCAATTATTTTATCGGCTCCATGTTATTCCAGAAATCATTAACCTTGTTCTTAACATACCCGGACTCGATCCGTTCTTCGGGGTCTACCGGGCCGTTGTAGCCAAACCATTCATCAAACTTACGCGCCGCATCTTGAACCAAGGGAACTTGGGTAGCGATTCTGGCAATATCATGATTCCATTGCCCGATCTTATTCCAAGAACATACTGCTATACATACTCCGCAATCATTGCCGTTATAAGCCCAGAATGAATTACAACGGTGAGCGTCAACTTCCCATTTTAATGTGTAAGGAACCTCAGACGGGCCACAATCCTCCGGTTGCAAGACCTTTGCTTCTTTCTCGTGAGAAATGGCTTGAGCCGGGCAACCGTCCGCGCATTTCTTACATAAGCGGCAGAACTCACGCACCCCGAAACTTTTTGGCTTGTCAGGAATTAGTTCCAAATCTGTATAGACTTTGGCGATACGCGCCCGAGGACCGAATTTCTGAGTAATAAGCAACCCGTTTCTTCCGGCCTCTCCGAGACCGGCTTGGACTGCAATCGGAATGCTCATCCCTGTGTCGTTTCCTGATGGGATCGCGTTGTACCCCAGATCCCTTAAAAAAGTTGCAAGCTTGATGGTCATCTCTCCCATCTTTGAGTAGGCCATACCCGGTCCAGCACTCTGAAGGATCGATGGTGCAGTACGAAAAGCCTCGTAATTCATTTCAAACGCTACAGCAATCACGTATTTTGGCTTAAAGCCGGCATATCTTTCCCAATCCGCATCAAACTTATTCAGTCCGAAGACTTCCGCTCCCTCATTATTAAGTACTTTATCAAGGTTATACGGAACGTACACAGTCCTGCCATTAGGTAGTTTGAACGGCTTGTGTTTTGGTCTGCACCAGTTGGCGTAGGTCCAGCGGTCATCATAGGGTGCAATGCCTACAAGATCCGCCCCCAGATGGATTGCTGCTCTTTTAATATATTTTGTGGCTTCCTCGGCAGAGCTGAATTTCCATTGTCTTCCCTCATTCCGTCTTGCCTCTGCTAAGCTATTATCCCAGTTATAAATTCCCTGGACAGCTACCGGTTCTTTCGCCACTTCATTCGTTTCGGGGTTAATGGGGTACTGATAAGATATTCCAGACGGGCCACTGCCTATCGCCGTAAATCCGCTGTACGACAGTTCCACGGCCCAGGCAGCGAAAGCCAAAGCCACATCTATTTGACGCCACCCTTCTTCTCCATCGCGCAATGGTGGAACAGTGCCATCATGCTGGGCAATAACCCTAACCTCTGTCTCAGAAACGGTTGCCCGCCGGTCTTTTATTCCAAGTGCTTCAGCGTTAAGCTTTGGAAGGTCTTTCCCCGTGTCTTTTTTTCCCGTGATTGTAGAAACATCTTCGTTCACAAATTTGATCGGCGTCTTGTTTTCTTCGGGATCAAACGCCTTGATATAGTAGATCTTGTCACCCGGCAACCGTTGATACTTTTCATCCACTGTATAAGGAAAATCTGATGTTTCTTTAATAGGCGCCACGATGTCTGCCGCCTCAGCAACTAAAGGATTAAATGTTTCCTTTGCCACCGCAGCCGTTGCGACAGCGGCAGCGACGGTGCCCATGAGTGAAGCTTTTAAGAAACTTCGTCTGTCTAAGTTGTTTCCCATGTAAGTATCTCCTCCTAAATGGTATTAATATTTCAGTTGTATTTTACTTCAGCTACAATGATTGACTATATCTGGAGATACAATTATAAAAATATTTTCCATTAATATTTTCTTATTAATAATGGCAAACCTTAAAGAAGATTTTTGCTTTATTTTTTACACATACTAAATTTCTCTAAAACATTTCATGTTAAAATATTACGTGAACAAGCCATGGAAGAAGGTCTCCTCCCGTAATGGAATAAAAATTTAAGCGACGGGTTAAAAACCCGTCGCCTAGAGCGCCTTGTTCTATTACGAAGAAATATTTTTAATGAGCAGGAGGAGCTGCTGGGGCCGGAGCCGGAGCCGGAGGGATACTGGCAGGTATCTTATAAAGTTCCGGCCACTCCAACCACCACTTGTACTTCTCGATTTGTTCAGTGCCATAGCCGAACATATCGTCAATTGACTTGAGGAGCTTTGAATTGGCTTGCCCTCTGCTTCCAATCCACATCCCAGCTTCATGGAACCAAGAATCTTCCTTGGAGTTCCAGGGACAGACTTTCATGCAGCGTCCGCAGGAAGAACCTTCTTCATTGGATACACGGAATTCCGTGCATTTTTTCATGTCGCTGTTCCAACGTAAGTAA
Source organism: Dehalobacter sp. CP (assembly GCA_009910795.1). The sequence goes on from VMEE01000022.1 coordinate 3,779, forward strand.
CCGTTATATTCAATTGGGTCTTTGTCATGCGTGATGGCTTTGGATGGACATTCATCCGCGCATTTTCCACATACTCTGCAGAAATCCAACATACCAAAATCGATTGGTTTATTGGGAAGCAGTGGCAAATCTGTGGTAACAGCCGCTACTTTAAGGCGGAATCCGAGCCGGGGATGGGCTGCACAGTCTCCTGTTCTGGTTAATTCCCCCAGCCCTGCCGCCAATATTAGAGGTGGCATAACGGCCATATAGTTTCTTGCGTGGTGAGCTCTGGCATTATAGCCGAGGCTTCTGATATATTTTGCTATTATAACCGCAATATTGCCCGTAGCATGATAGCTGCGCATAGATTGAGACGCACTGACTCCATCATAGCCAGTCGATCCCAACATGGTCTCCAGGTGTTGGTCAACCATTACGACGATTACATAGGGATAACGTTGTGTTACTGGATAAACACATTCTTCTACCGGTAGGTAAGCTAAGTCCTTTGTGGGATAAACTTTATGAGAATAGTAAGCATAAGGAGGCATTTCTCCAATGCCCACCTCATCAGCTCTCAGAAAATAGGCAAGGTCTCTAATATGCTGGGACATTTGCTCCGGGTCTGGAATCGGTAATTTTTCAGGCGCCGGTTTGCCGTCCACTGCATCTTCTGTGCCAACAAAACCGAGAGTCGCACTTATTGCTCCTCCCTGAGGATGTTTAGGAACGAAATTATAAACTCCTCTATGGGCTCTATCACTAATTAGCCCCCTCCGGGCCAAATTAAACCCCATATCAGCCTCATTGGTATTTTTTACAGTCCCAACAAGCTTAGATGTCCCTAACCATTGATCATTATTTTCCGCAAACGTAACGCTAGCTCCGCCATAGTTATGCTCGGGATGAAGTTTCGACCATTGCCCTTTGGCCGGGGCTAAGTAGTTAACACTACTTGGAACAGCAGCATTCGCCAATTTTGCCGGAGCCTTGATCGCTCCTATGACCCCCATTGCTGTTGCGGCCATTCCAGCTTTCAGAAAATTGCGGCGGTTCATTTCTAATCTTTGTTTTTGATCGGTTTTTTCTACCATTGTTATAACCTCCTTTCTAAGCTTGTGCAGCATTGCTTGCTTTTTTTACGCCGATAAAACCTAACAGACGAGCCAAAACAACCGCAAGTACTACAGAAATCCCTAGGAATAAAAATATTGCCGTACTTGTTGCTTTGACGTGGCCAACGCTGGCATTAATGTAAACAAAGGAAATACCAGTCCAAGTAATGGCATACCATAGTACAAATAAGCTCCAGTTGAGAACCGTTTTCCACATTAATTCACGCTTGGCACGGGGTTTAATGAAAATAATTCCGCCTAAAAATAACACGCCGGCAATAAAAATTAAAAATGTGCTCATATTTTTCACCTCCTTCCAGTTAATGAAGTAGACTTTGTTCATACAAGTACATTATACAAAACAACAAGCAAATGAAGCTTTAAACCGGTTTAAAACTTCATTTGCTTGTTGTTTAAATAATTAAAAATTATCGCAATTATTTTATAATTTTTTCATTTGTCGCTTCTAAAATATGTGTTTCATGTGTCAATATATTAAGCTTTGCCAAATTACGGATAATTATTTTGTTTTTCTTTTTTTCCAAGATATTCTGCCTTCTTAACCATCCCAATACTTTAGACACTGTTACATAGTGCGTCCCCGTAATTTCCGATATATCTTTCATGGATAGATCAATATTAATCTCTATACAATCGTCTACTTCGATACCACTGGTGAGGCAAAGTTTATAAAGCAACCTTACAACTCTGACAGTAGGATTAAAATAATCCATCTCTGTCACTTGTTTAATATAGTAGTTTATTTTGGATTGATAGCTCTTAAGAACATCAATAGCTACATCGTCATCTGCCCGAAAAATTTGTCTGATTTGCCGCTCGGAGAAAAAACAAACTCGGCTGTCTTCTGTGGCAACAGCATAGATTTCACTTAACTCTGTGAATAAAAGAGCCAGTATACAGTGCTGCCCAGCAAAATACAATAATTTTTCCCGTTCATCCTCAAAAAATGTACTGATTCTAAGTCTTCCATAAATTACATAACCTAGAGTCAGCATTTTATCTCCCGGAAAAACAACTGTACTTCCTTTCGGATAAGTTTTTACAGACCCCAAATGCGTATACTTTGCCAGTTTCTCAATTGGAAAGAATGTATCGGGAACCACTACATTTAATTTTTCAAGGTCTTCTTTCATACCCTTCTTCCCCCCGTCATTTTTTCAACCGCCGGGCAATATGTTGGTCGCAATATGCTGTTTAAATTTCATCTCCCCTTTGCTCACTTTATTTTGTATGAAATGTTTAAAATGTTTGCATACATTAAATATTTTTCTGAATATTTCATGATAGACTGAATGAGTAAAAGAATAAAGTTAAGTCTTTTCCTATTTTAAGAATGTACTATAGCGCATATATTATACAATATTAACTTTTTTTATTGTTTAATTCGCGTTAAAGTTTCTATGCAATCCATAATGCTGCCGTTCAATTTTTTTGACATGGTTTACGTTACTTAACAATTCCATTACTGCACCTATTCTCAATTATGCAGGGTGAACAAAAGACAACCGGGATCAAACCCGATTGTCTTTTTAATTTTCCCTTATTTTCTTTGTTTTAAAAGAGCGCTAGGAAAGTTACATAGGCAAAGATCATTTCCTGTCCGATATCCCAGCTCATAGCCATTGCAGGATCTTTGTCTGCGAGTTCCGGATGCTCTTTAACGATATCACTCCAAGAGATCAACAATTGTTCTTCCACCGTGAAGCACCTCCTATTAATAAATACCATACTCCATGACAAATTTGTTTACGGCAATAATGTTTTCTGCTTTAGCATCCTGCGGCGCGATAAGTTCTTTATCGGTACCAAAAATGTATCCTCCGCCAGGTGCCAGATTATCCAATAATTCTTTTGCTTTGGCAATACATTCTTCCTTGGTGCCATATTGCAGTAAAGTCGCCGGGAAAAGTCCGATAAGACACATGGTATCTTGGAGCTTTTGTTTCATTTCTTTGGGATCTCCGTGTTCGAACCAGCCCATTGTTTTCTTAGCCGGAAGTTCTTGAAGATGATTGTAAAAACGTGACCAATCGCCTTCGTAGAACGGTATTACATAGACATTATGGGCAGCAAAAAATTCCATGATCATTTTAAACGACGGCCAGTAATACTTGTCGAAGTCCGCTACTTTCAGCATAGTAGGTAAATGCAGCGGTAAAAGAAGGACTTTCGGGTTTGGGCTCGGCGGTGCCATGTGCACCTGACCCATGCCAAGCCTGATGACCAACGGTGTGAACGCTTGGATAGCCTCGGCAAATTCTGCCGGACGACGGTGAATGTCCCCGAATGCTCCTTTAATGCCCCTGAAGAAATCCGCAATCCAATCCATTGGGTGTAAAATAATGCCGTCAAATAGCACGGGCATTCCTTGCGCGGCAAGCGAACCCTTAATGGCTCCCTTTTGGGCGCCAAACATCCCAAACTTCATGGCGCCTTTGGCAAATGCTAAATCCCTCATCGGTGAATCCTTAGCCAGCTCGGCGTATTTTCGCGGCAACACCTTCTCTACCAAGAACCTGAACGGATCTTTGCTGAATTCCGGATATTCATCATCTTTCATTATCTGGGCAGATTCGTCGGAATACTGGACGATATTGCTGTCACTTAAGTAGTGAAATGCCTTACTTCCCAACGCCTGATAAACGCCGCCGGGTCTGGCAAAAGGCTGATGAAGCATATCCATCGGAATATCATTCGCCATCTTCAGCATTGCTTTACCGCATTTATCCATGTCCCAATTCGTCTCAGAATCAGTATATCCTCCATAGTAAGCACCCCAAGTCCCATAAGTACCTAGCACTGGGACGCGATCCGCTTGTTCCAACCTTAAAGTTTTGAAGACACGGTCCAAACGTTCTTGATAGGTATTCATTACTTCACTCATTGATCAACCCACCCATCCTTGGCATATTTTTACACCTTCAGCAGCGTTTGTCGAGAAGGCGTCGGCTCCTATGCTTTTACAAACAACCTCATTAACCGGTACTCCGCCGATAATCACCTTGACTGAACTTCTGAAGCCTGCTTCATTAAGCGCATCAACCGTTTCCTTCATACTATCCAGCGCCAAAGTCAATACGCCGCTTAATCCCACAATATCAGGGTTAACCTCTTTAACCTTGTCCACGATCTGGCTGACCGGAACATTAATCCCCAGGTCGATTACCTCAAAATTTGCGGCTTCAACCATTGATCTGAATATATTTTTGCCTATGTCATGAAGATCTCCAAAAACTGTAGCCAGGACAATTTTTCCGCCTTTTGCTGAGGAACCTGCACTTAAAGCCGGTTTGAGCTTGTCCATTACACTTTGCAACACTTCCCCGGCGAAGACCAGGTCTCCGATAAAGTACTCGCCCGAATCATAACGTTCACCTACCAGCGTCATACCTTGCTGACAGGCTTTAACAACTTCTTGAGCTGCGGCATTGTCGTCTTTGCTTAGTACTTCATCAATAGCCTTGTTTAACACGTCTTCGTCCAAATCGGACATCGCTTGAGTCAGGACTTTCAAATCCACCACTTCAAATCATCCTCCTTAAATTTTTTTGTTTAGTTCTGTAATTCTGAAATAATTTTATTATTCCATTAACTCGTCTATACAAGTAAAGATATCATTTGCAAAAAACATATGAATTAGTGGGCGATAATTTATTCATAGGTCTTTTGATTTTTTCCAATGATAATCGTTAAGTCTCCCCTTTATGATTAAACAAAACGGGGCCGTTGCAAACGAATTAAGATAATTCGCTAGCAACGGCCCCGTTTTGTTTAGTCTTCCTTATTCTCTTTGTTTTAAAAGAGCGCCAGGAAAGTTACATAGGCAAAAATCATTTCCTGCCCGATATCCCAATTCATTCCCATTGCGGGATCTTTGTCTGCGAGTTCCGGATGCTCTTTAACGATATCACTCCAAGAGATCAACAATTGTTCTTCCACTGTGAAGCACCTCCTATTTATAAATCCCATACTCCATGACAAATTTATTTACGGCGATAATGTTTTCCGCCTTACCATCCGCTGGTGCAAGAAGTTCCTTATCGGTACCAAAAATGTATCCTCCGCCTGCCATACCATCGATTAATTCTTTTGTTTTGGCAATACATTCTTCCTTGGTCCCATATTGCAGCAGAGTTGCTGGGAAAAGTCCGATGACGCACATGGTGTCTTTGAGTTTATCTTTTATCTCTTTAGGATCGCCATGTTCGAACCAGCCCCCTGTTTTCTTGGCCGGCAATTCTTGAAGATGATTGTAATAACGTGACCAATCGCCTTCGTAGAACGGTATGACATAGACATTATGGGCAGCGAAAAATTCCATGATCATTTTAAACGACGGCCAGTAATACTTGTCGAAGTCCGCTACTTTCAGCATCGTAGGTAAATGCAGCGGAAAAAGAAGAACTTTGGGGTTTGGTTTCGGTGGCCCCATGTGCACCTGGCCCATGCCAAGCCTGATCACCAACGGGGTAAACGCCTGGATAGCCTCGGCCAATTCCGCCGGACGACGGCGAATATCCATGAATACGCCTTTAATGCCCCGGAAGAAATCAGCAATCCAATCCATTGGGTGTAAGATAATGCCGTCAAATAACAAGGGCATTCCGTGCTGCGCGGCAAGTGAACCCTCAATGGCCCCCTTTTGGCCGCCATACATTCCAAACTTCATGGCGCCTTTGGCAAATGCTAAATCCTTCATCGGAGAATCCTTGGCCAGTTCGGCGTATTTTCGCGGCAAGACCTTCTCTACCAAAAACCTGAACGGATCTTTGATAAATTCCGGGTATTCATCCTCATTCATTATTTTGGCAGACTCGTCAGAATACTGGACAATATTACTGTCACTTAAATAGTGAAACGCATTGCTCCCCAACGCCTGATAAACACCACCGGGCCTGTTATAGATCATATGAATCATATCTACTGAAAGCTCATCTGCCACTTTCATTAGGGCTTTACCGCATTTATCCGTATCCCAATTGGTTTCTGCATCGGTATACCCTGCAAAGTAAGAACTCCAAGTCCCGTAAGTAGCCAGCACCGGAACGCGGTCTGCTTGTTCCAATCTTAAGGTTTTAAAAACACGGTCCAAACGCTCTTGATAGAGGTTCATAGCTTCACTCATTGATCAACCCACCCATCTCTGGCATATTTTTACGCCTTCAGCGGCATTTGTCGAAAAAGCATCGGCCCCTATGCTTTTACAGACATTTTCATTAACGGGTACTCCGCCGATAATAACCTTGACTGAATTTCTAAGGCCTGCTTCATTAAGCGCATTAACTGTTTCTTTCATACTATCCAACGCCAAGGTGAGTACGCCGCTTAATCCTACAATATCAGGGTTAACCTCTTTTACCTTGTCCACGATCTGGTTAGCCGAAACATTGATTCCGAGGTCGATTACCTCGAAACCTGCGGCTTCAACCATGGATCTGAAAATATTTTTGCCTATGTCATGAAGATCTCCGAAAACTGTGGCCAGAACAATTTTTCCGCCTTTTGCTGAGGATCCTGCAATTAAAGCTGGTTTGAGCTTGTCCATGACACTTTGCAACACTTCCCCGGCGAAGACCAAGTCTCCGATAAAGTACTCACCCGAATCATAGCGTTCACCTACAAGCGTCATACCTTGCTGACAGGCTTTAACAACTTCTTGGGCTTCAGCGGCATTGTCGTCTTTGCTTAGTACTTCATCAATAGCCTTGTTTAACACGTCTTCGTCCAAATCGGACATGGCTTGAGTCAGGACTTTCAAATCCACCACTTCAAATCATCCTCCTTTAAATTTTTCTTTCATACCGATTGTGCTTGCGGTTCTTAGCCTGGAACAATATCCTCATTCCATTCTTTTGTCTATACAAGTAAATATATCATATGCTAATAATATGTATCATAGTCAGGGCTAAATCTTTGTTCATATTTTTTAAATTTTCAGTTATATTTGCTCCATGATAATTTTACCGACTCTCTTCGCCATAGCCATTATCGTAAGTATGGGCGGGTTGCCCAAAGACTTAGGAAATAGCGTTGCATCGGCAACGTACAGGTTTTTAGGAAGCTTGGGATTGTGAAAGGTTTCCGCTTCCTGTCTTGTGAGCGGCAGCATGCCGCCGGGATGCCCGGCATTGATCGTTCCAAGGAAAATATTGTCCTTTCTTATATCATACCTGTTCAGTATCTCCTTGCAGATCCCGACTCCCTCCTGCAGTCTTTCTTTATCAATACCAGTAAGTGTTTTATTGATTTTTTTGTTATCAACACTTCCGGCATTTGAATCCGCCAGCTTGATCATCAGGGCCAAGGTATCCGAGGCAGGATACCGCCAGCTTTTATTAAAGAAAAAACTTAGATAATCAAAATACGGGGACAAGATATAATGTTCCCGCTGTACAGCAAAGGGCATGGAAAGCTCCTTGTTCTGAAGGCTTCCCTTATACTCGGCAGCTACGCAGAGGATCGGATCAACAAACAATCTACTTTCGCATTCAATTCCCGAATTCTGAAGGATTACAGGGGTAGAAAAACCGCCTGCCGCTAGGATGACAATATCAGCCGGATAGAATACGGAATTCATGCCTTTTTGCGCCTGCACTCCCTTGACGGAACCCTTTTCTGTAACTACCTTGGAGACCTTACAGCCTATAACCAGTTCCGTTCCTGAATCCTGTGCGGCCTTCAGAAATTGACGGCTGTCCCACTTCACGCCGTACCGGCAGCCCAAGACACATCTTCCGCAGTTGGTACAGCGCTCATAATCTCCAAGCTTTGGTAAAGGTTGGGGATTCAGATCCATTTCTTTGCATATTTCAAACAATTCCTTAGTGGTATCCCGCCATTTATTCTGATGATTATTTGTAACGGGAATCTCCCGATAAAGCTCCTCGAATTCATCATCCAGATCAATTCCAAGCTCCTTAAGCCCTTTGTCCATACGAAGCGCATTTCCGGCAGAAAGCGTGGTAGTCCCACCCAGGCCGGTCCCGCTGACCATAACCATGCCATCTTCGGTTTTATGGACTTTCATGGACGGAAACAGCAGCTGTATTTCCCTTTCATCAAAGAACAGTCCGGTTTTCTTAAGCTTTTCCAAGGCAGGCCAACTAGAAGAGAAAGGCTTAAATTCTCTGCCTGTCTCCAAGACAGTTACCTGAAATTTCTCCTGCAGCTTCTTGGCGGCGGCTGCTCCGCCCGCACCGCTGCCGACTACAATCGCTTTTTTCATTTCAACTCTCCCTGCTGAAATATCCTTTACAGCAGCTGCCGCCCTCAGTGATTCTTTGCTTAAAGTACAGCCTGTCACCGCCTGAAAGTCCTGCCGCCAGTCCTTCATCCAGTGAAGAAATAAGCTTGCAGACTTCTGCTGAATAATATTTACTGAAAAAGCACTGCTTAATGCTAAATTCGCCCTGCCTGTCATATTGAAAATCGATGCCGATAAGCTTATAAATAACCGTAAGTACCGTGACAGCTTCTTTCCAGGTTATAATATGAAGGCTTTTTCTTAAGCCTTGTCCAAAAATATAAGAATTTTGATACAACCGCTGTTTCAGTTCTTCAAGAGGGCGTCCACTCTGTAAATAGCTCTCGGCTTGTTCCTTGGTAAATATAGCATATTCCGACAAGCACTCGGTAAAAGAAAGCCCCTTATGCTCCGACAGCTCACATTGGAAGGCATCAGCCGTCAAGCGGAATAATTCATTCAGCTTTTTCTTTTTGATAAATTCAGGCATACGGAGCTGCATCATTTTCTGTAGCATCATTAGACCCCTGTTTTTTTCATTTTCATAAGGATTACGGCTGCAATACCTATGCATCCGTCAATCACAAAGTTGGTAAGATATATTAGGTAATGCTGGTGCATCAGGAATAGATAAATTGAAAGAACCGAAGATGCCAGTTTGCCATGAGCCAATAAGAACGGATAAATCTTCTGCTGCGGATAGCGGTACATCAGAATTGCAAGCACCGTTACAAGATACATGTAAGCCGAAGCCAGCGTTAGATAAAAGCCGCTACCTTGTACCGGAGACTGGGGCAATCCGAAATAAAATGAAAACCTGTTGAAAAAAATCAAGGCCGAGTCGGGGAAAAATAGAAAAATGAACCCTATAACGGCAAATATTACTGCTGCGGTAAGACTGAACAGTTTATACAATCTCACACCTATACCCCCATCTTATATTGCTCGCTATTTGTTGTTCACTATTTATTGCTCGCTATTCATTGCATCTAAGCAACTGTTCCTATCACTTTATCGTATCTGGTACAATCGTGAGAACTTGGACAGCGGGCTAAACCGGGCTTCCTTCATCATCTCCAAGGTATCCTCTTTGCTTAAAGGATACTTTCCCTGATAATATTTTTTCAGCAATTCATAGTTTTTGTTCATAAAACAGCAGCTCTCTGACGGAAAATGCGCTTTCATCTCTGAAAAAATGGCTTGCACCGGCTTATTCCGTACATTACCAAAGGTCATGGGCGTAAACACACAGGGGCTTACCTCCCCAAACGCATCAATATAGACCATTTTATGGCCTGCATTACAGCCGAAGTGCTCTCCCCCCTCAAAATGTCCAAGATAATTAACCGTGATTTTTCCCTCTTTATTGTATTTGTCCTGCAAGCTGACCAGGCTTAAGCGTTCCTCTTCGGTAATGACTGCAGCTTTGTTCCAGAATGTCTCTGACGTCGGCTTGGTTTCACTTAGCCAGGCTTCATGGATATCAAGGCTGATCAGGAACTCAAGAAATTCCTTCACCTGATTTTTCTGAAGCATCTCTCTGGATATAACCGCTGATACACTGACATGGACACCTATATTTTTAAATATATCTATCGCCTTGAGTGCCTTCTGATAAGCCCCAACGCAACCCCGGATCCGGTCATGTTCTTCTTTTTCCCAATGGTCCAGGCTGATTGAGACATACATAAGGCCTGCTTGCTTAAGCTCCGCTGCCAGCTGTTCCGTAATACCCATGCCTGTGGTAAACAGCTTTATGGCACAATCATTTCCGACACTTTTTACAATCTCAACGATATCTTTGTTCAAAAGCGGTTCCCCACCGGTAAAGCCCAGCCAAAAAACGCCCATCTTCTTCAGTTCCTGGATGAGCTGCTTGATTTCAGCCGTACTTAGAAGCTCCCCGCTTCTATTCTTGTTGTAACAATATCGGCAATTCTGTGGGCAGACATTAGTCAAGCCGATTTGAGCGTGGGAGGGTCCCTCTGTCCTTGCCAGCAGATGCTCATTGATGAAGCGGGTAAAGGCTTTGCTGTTTACCGAAGGCAGATGCGAATGAATGATCAGCTGCCCGCCTATATTCAACAAATTGAACTTTCCCATATATCTAGTCAGGAACCAATTAATCGAAGGTTTTACCCTAATGATCTGCGGGTTTGACAACAATGCTTTGATCAGGGCAATTTGATTCTTAAATTTAGCCATGTGTTAATACCTCATCATTCACTTTATCTTTTGGCCCACTGACAAGCAATTCCGCTAATTCGTCTAATTCTGAAATACAATTCATCATAATTATTACACATATCAGCAGAATAGTCTGTATCAGTAAGTGATGACTTGGACTATTTGTATTAGATTCCCTCTTCCACAAGCTAATTAACTCAATCCCTTAAATGTTTTCAGTTTTGGATAGAAATTCCTCCAATGCTTCACTAATATCAATATTCATGCGTTCAGTCAAAATAATCAGCCACCATATGCATTCGCCAAGTTTATGTTCCAGTTCGGATACAGTCTCCCCATTTGTCGGCCAACGCCCCTGTTGAGACATTGTCAGACGGACCACCAAATCGGTATCTGTCAAAAAAGTTAAGGCATCTTCTTCTACTGTCAATTCTTTTTCATGGTACTGCCTAAGCGCAAAGCATCTCAAAACTCTGCTTAGTGAATATATCGGCAAATATTACAATCCCGCTAATACACATCAGGGCATTGAGTGCCAGACCCCTGTTCGGTCAATGGAATGGCCTATTTCTTCCGTTATCGGTTTTGATTTTTGATCCGGTTCTCGGAGGGTTGTATCACAACTTCAAGAAGCAGGCAGCTTGATTTATCGTACAACAAATTGTATTGGTTCAACTGGATCATTTTTTTGAAGGCTACAAGGTGTTACAACAGGTACATTGTTGCCAGCAGGCCCGTAAGAGTCATAACGATAGCGTATGGCAGAGCCAGCTTTACCATTTCCAGGTAAGACAGGCGAATCAGCGGTGCAAGTGCAGAAGTCAAGATGAACAGAAACGCCGCCTGACCGTTTGGTGTGGCAACTGAAGGGATATTTGTACCCATATTAATGGCAACTGCCAGCTTGTTATACTGCTCCAGCGCAATACCTCCGGCTTTAAATGCCTGCTGTGTTTCAGTCATATATACCGTGGCAACAAAAACGTTGTCACTGATTGCCGAAAGGACGCCGTTGGCCGTAAAAAAAGCGGCAAGCTGATTCTGTCCTTCGATGTTCAATACCCATTGAATAATCGGCGTAAACAAATGCTGATCATGAATAACCGCAACGACGGCGAAAAATACGACCAGCAGCGCAGTAAACGGCAGCGCTTCTTCAAACGCATGACCGATGCGCTTTTCTTCAGTAACCCCGTTGAAGGCTGTAAGCAGGATAATAATCATCAGACCAATAATACCTACTTCCGCCAGGTGCAGTGCCAGGGAGAAGATCAGCACAACACCGCACAAAGCCATAACAATCAGGCGCACACGTCCGCGCATATTCCTGGCAGTATCTTTGACTTTTACATCATCTTCCATAACCTTTCGCACAGACTCAGGAAGCTGGTAGCCGTACCCCCAGAACTTAGTAACTTCAAGGATAATGGTAGTCAGAAGACCAACGATCAATACCGGGATAGACACAGGGGCACATTGTATAAAGAAATCTACGAAGTCCCATTGCATAATGGAGCCAATTAAGAGGTTCTGCGGTTCACCAACCAGTGTTATTGCTCCGCCCAGCGCAGTGCCCACAGCGCCATGCATCAGAAGATTACGCAGAAAACCACGGAACTCGTTCAGGTCCTCATGATGTTTTTCATCAACACTATGGTCGTGATTAATGTCATACGTTTCGTATACTTTTTCGCTGGAAGCAAACTTGTGGAAGATGCAATAGAAACCATAGGCCACGGCGATAATCACTGCGGTTACGGTCAGCGCGTCCAAAAACGCGGAAAGAACCGCACCTAGAACAGCGAACAGGAATGAAAGCGCGACTTTAGAGTGTACTTTAGTAAGGAGCTTGGAAAACAGGTACACAAGACCTTCTTTCATAAAATAGATCCCGGCAACCATGAACATCAGAAGAAGAATAACCGGCAGGTTCATTTCAACCTCGTGATAGACCATATGAGGGTTAGTAAGTCCGAGCACAACGGCTTCAATCGCCAGAAGCCCACCGGCAGGAAGCGGATAACATTTTAACGCCATTGCCAAGGTAAAAATAAATTCGACAATCAACACCCACCCGGTAACGTACATACCGGCGGTAACCATCAAAATTGGGTTTAACACCAAAAAAGCAAGAATTGTTCTTTTGTACCAGTCCGGAGCGTGACCCAGAAAATTTGCTCTGAATGCTTGTCCGATGCCCATTTGTTTCATATGTACTATCCTCCTAAGTGAAAATAAGATATAAAAAGAGAGCAATCCAAAATGGAACTACTCCCCCCCAGAAGTTCAAATTACTTGCAGCCTGGCAGTCATAGCAACTTACAAGCAGCCTTAGACCCATAGCTTTAGCGTCCTTCACTTTCATGAAGTTTGCACCAACCTGTACAACTATATATTGTTATTTTTGCTTAAGCTTTTATATTATAACAAAAAATTATTCTTTTGAATACCCAGTAGTATCCACTTTATGCTGAAGTGTCCAGGTATTTATCTTAAGTATTTTGCTTTTTAATATAATCCTTTAGCAAATCAGGCTATCTCTTATCCTTTGGAACATGGAACTGATTTTCATAAGCTTTACATTGACCAATTATTAATCCTGTACCATACATTTCTTCATTTTCCCAATAAAAATATCAATACAAGAAATATATCAACTAGGCACCTTCCCGCAGTGTCCATATCTTGCTGATATTAATCAACGTATAATGCGGCAAACTTTCAATAGATTTACTATTCCATTTTTTCTTCTCCACCTTCTTAAATCTGATATAAATCAAAACAATACAGATTACCTCTCGTTCTTCATCAATCCAATTACAAAAAGAATTTCATTCTCCTGTCTATAATGAGGTGTGTAACAAAACTTGTTGCCCGTTTATTTGTCGCCCTACATTCATTATGAAAATAGCCTAAAATGAACACCCTCATTCCACTATTATGGTAAATCGAGGGTGCTCTTATATGGTTATATTATACACTTTCGATTTTTTACTTTAAGTTTTAATATAGCCTCATTTGCATAGATGAGCCTACTTCGCCAATCTGCTTTTTTCTGTAAAAATATTTTTTATAATTGGCGAACTAAATAATAACCTTAGATTTACTTAAGCCAACCGTCAACAATATCCTTATTCTCATTTATCCACTTTCTAGCTGCATCCTCTGGTTTCATTCCTTCATTGATTAAGCCTTCAAGACTGCCGATCTGAGCATCCGACATCTTAAATTTTTTCAGCATGGCAGCAGCTTCGGCTTGTTTCCCGCTGAAGTCTTTATTGGCCAGGATGTGAATCTCTTCTGCTTCTCCAAATTCTTTCTTTGGGTCATTCAGATATTTCAGATCATATTTAGCAAACATCCAATGCGGACTCCAGCCAGTGATCGCAATCCATTCATTCTTGCTATACGCTTTGTCCATGGCCGCCATCATAGCCGGCTCGCTGCCTTGCACAACTTCAAAACCCAATCCGTAGGTCTCATTCGCCCTTGATGATGCTTTCATGATTCCGGCGCCGGGATCGATTCCAATAATTCTATTATTGAATTTTGCTGCTTCATCTTTCATTTGGTCGATAGAATCAATGGTGACATATTTGGGTACGACAATACCGATCTTAGCCGGTTCCTGATACCAGATGCCGTAGTCTTCCAAATTATCCTTGTATTCCTTCCAATAGGTTTCGTGGGTAATTGGCAGCCATGCATCCATAAAGACATTAATATCTCCTTTACTTAAGCCCACAAAGAGAGGAGCAACATCAAGTTGGGTGAGTTCTACCCTATAGCCTTCATCCTCCAGAATCACCTTCCAGAGATTGCTTATTGCGATACACTCAGCCCAATTGACATAACCTATCTTGACAGTCCCTTTATCTTTACTGGTATCGCCGTTTGACTGCTGCTGGGTACTTGAACATCCGGCGGTAAAGCTTAAGACCAGTACTGTAACTAATGCTAGAATGAGTAATTTCTGCCACCCTTTGTAATTTTGATTCATTTTTTTATTTTCCTCCTTATTCTTTATTATTATCATTCGTTCTTATCGAACGTCCGATCCCTTGAGAAAGTCTGTCCAAAATAATGGCCATAATCACCACGGCGACGCCATATTCAAATCCCATCCCTATCTTGAGCTGCCCAATAGCTTCTAAGACGCCTGCACCTAGTCCGCCGGCGCCGATCATGGCTGCAATAACCACCATGGATAAAGAAAGCATCATCGTCTGGTTGATACCGGCCATGATTGTAGGTAAAGCCACTGGAAATTGAATTTTCCATAAAAGTTGTCTCGGGGTAGAACCAAAAGCCGCTCCTACCTCCACCAGTTCCAGCGGAACCTGGCGGATGCCGAGGTCAGTGAGCCTGATTGCTGGCGGCATAGCAAAGATTACGGTAGCAAACACCGCCGGCACTTTCCCAATGCCGAAGAACAGCAAAGCCGGAATAAGATAGACAAAAGAAGGCATCGTTTGCATAATGTCTAAAATTGGTGAAATCACATAATGGGCCCTATTGTTTCTTCCCGCAAAAATCCCCAACGGTAAACCGATAATAATGGAAACAACAGCCGATATGATAACCAGAATAAGCGTATCCAGGAAAGATGGCCATAGCTTCAAATTATAGATTAAAAACAGACCGATAACTGTCCCGAGTGCAAGCTTCCAACCGTTGGCTTTCCATGCTAAAACAGCAAAGATGAGAATAATAACCCACCAGGGAATAACCGCCAACAAGTGCCCAAAAGCAAATATCCCTTTATTAAAAGCATCGGAAAAAACATCCAGGTTGTCACCAAAGTTCGTTTGCAGCCATTTAACTCCCTGATCAACGAGCGCGGCTAAAGGGAACTTAGTCATTGTCTTCACCTCGTTTATGGGAAGCAAGCGCCGCGAGGACAGACCCCCGAACGATGATTCCAATCAATTTGTTTTCCTCATTGACCACTGCCATAGGGAGTTTGCTCTCCGCAATCACACCCAAAGTCTCCTGGACAGGTGTATTCTCATTAACAACAGGACCCTGGGCGAGTTCTATTTCATGCAAACTGGAAATCCCGGCATTCCTAGCTTCAACAGCTATATCTACTGTAATAATACCTTTATAATTTTTCTCCTTGTCCACAACAAATACACTGGATATCCCATGTTCCTTCATAATCCTCAGCGCAACACCAGGGCCGTCACGCATCGTTATGAGCGGTTGCGGTTTCTTCATCACGTCCCTGGCAGTAAGGATCTTACTCCGATCCACCCCTCTGACAAATTTGGCGACATAATCATCAGCCGGATTCGTGGTAATCTCTTCAGGGGTTCCTACCTGAACTAAAGCACCATCCCTTAGAAAGGCAATTCTATCTCCCAGCTTAAGTGCTTCGTTTAAATCGTGGGTAATGAAAACAATAGTCTTGTTCATCTTTTGCTGAAGACTTAAAAGCTCATCCTGCATCTCTTCCCTAATCAAAGGATCAAGTGCACTAAAAGCCTCATCCATGAGAAGAATATCGGCATCATTGGTTAAAGCCCTGGCTAATCCAACCCGTTGTTTCATCCCCCCGCTCAACTGAGCAGGATATTTCTCTTCCCAGCCTTTAAGACCGACGAGTTCCAATGTTATTATGGCTTTAGCTTCTCTGTCCTTTTTCGCAACTCCCTGAACTTCCAGCCCATACACCGTATTTTGGAGAACCGTACGATGAGGAAGTAACGCAAACTGCTGAAAAACCATGGCTGTTTTTTCCTGGCGAATCTTACGCAGCTCTCTTTCTTTCAACTTGGTTATATTTACTCCATCAATAACGATTGAACCGGAACTTGGTTCAATCAGCCGATTCAGACAACGCAGAATCGTCGATTTCCCGCTCCCGGAAAGTCCCATCACTACAAATATTTCACCCTGCGTAACTGTGAAACTAACCTTGTTAATTCCTACTGTCTGTCCTGTTTCTTTAAGTATTTCGTCTTTACTTTTTCCCTCCGCCAATAAATTTAAAGCCTTTTGGGGATGGGGATCAAATATCTTAATTAAGTCTGTTACGACGATCTTCTCTCGAGTCACTTAGCATACTTCCTCCAGTAATATTTTTACCCAAATATTCATATCTTCAAAACCGCCGCAAATATGGCAGTTGTTGATTAGTCTACCCCGATACATATATCCCAGCTTGCTTAAAGACCTGTTGATTCCAAGATTGTTAGCTCTTGAAAGGCTATATGCTGTAGCAAATCCATTGCGTTTCAAGTGTGTTTCCAGTTGGAATATCAATTCGCTTAATATGTTTCTGCCTCTATACTTTGGATAAGTGGCGCAATCAGTTATTTCAGCGTTCATGTGTTGTTTGTCAAGATCCGCCGAAGCAATACTGATAATTTTCCCTTCTTCTTCCGCTACCATATACAAAATATGATCCTGCATGACTTTTTGAAGATACTCTCTGCTGAAAATAGGTGTTGGATAGGTTTCAAATGCCGTTTGAAAAAGCTGAATTATCTGGGGAATATCGTCCGGCACGGCCTGCCTCATCGTAAAGTTTTTATTCTTAGTCAGCTCGAATTTATTGGTATTCTTAACGCAATAATCGATAATTCTGTTTTCTTTCTCCTCATAGAGTGAATTTTTGCGCTTCGTATCAAGAAAAAGGGACATACAAGTTGCATCCTCTCCCTGAAAAAAACCGTCGATAACCCCCTCTGCTACAAACCCGCATTCCTCAAAGATACTAAGATCTTGTTTATAACAATTCGCAATAATCTTACCCAAATTTTCTTTTTTGGAATAATCAATAATCTCTTTGATTATCAACTCAGACAAAAGAGAATGACTCAATATTTTAAGCCTTTTATTGCGATAATCCACGTACATGTCCACACCCGAAAAGTTTGTATAGAAATTTTTACATTCGTCTTGATCTATATTCATGGAAGTCCTCCCTCTTGTTAAGTCTTACGTTTGTACTTGGAATCAAGCACACTTGTTCATCTCTGTATAACTTTTCTAATCCCCGGTATTCTTTATTCTTGAATTTACCGCACGTGCCGCATTTTCGGCACTGGTGCGTTTTATCCCGAGGCTCGCTATACGTGCAAATTACACCTTCATAATTTCTAAGAATGACCTTTTCAGGGGAATATGAAATCAAGTATTGTGGATTGACCGGGATCTTCCCCCCGCCTCCAGGCGCATCTACTACAAACTGTGGAATAGCTAACCCTGATGTATGTCCACGCATCATTTCTATGATTTCAATCCCCACAGAAACCGGAGTTCTAAAATGTTCAATTCCTTCTGAAAGGTCACACTGATAAAGGTAATATGGTCTGATTCTCGAGCTTACCAGTTTCTGAACCAAATCACGCATTATATAGGGGCAATCGTTAATGTCTTTTAAAAGTACAGACTGGTTACCAATAGGTATTCCGGCATCAGCCAATTTTTCGCATGCTACCTTGGATTCAACTGTCAGTTCCCTGGGGTGGTTAAAGTGAGTATTCAGCCAAATTGGATGATATTTTTTCAGCATTTTGCAGAGCGTATCGGTAATTCTCTGAGGCATGACAACCGGTGTTCTTGTGCCTATCCGTATTATTTCCACATGTTTGATTTCTCGTATTGATCTTATAATTGCTTCCAGCCTTTCATCAGAGAGGCATAAGGCATCTCCACCCGACAAAAGCACATCCCTGACTTCTTTATGCACTTTAATATAATTGATTGCCCGATTGATATTATCAAGGGAAAGTGCCTTATCCTCATAACCGGCAAATCGTCTTCTGGTACAGTGACGGCAGTACATTGAACACTGATCAGTAATAAGCAAAAGCACCCTATCAGGATATCTGTGCGTAAGACCGGGAATTGGCGAGTCAGCTGTTTCATGCAGCGGGTCACTACTATCAAACTTGGATATTTTGGTTTCATGAATCGTTGGAATTGCTTGCCGTCTTGCCGGGCAATGTTCGTCATTTGGATCCATAAGTGTAGAATAGTAGGGCGTTATTGCCATACGTAATTTTTTTAGACTTACCGCCACTCCCTGACGCTCATCCTGGGTAAGGTTGACTACTTGTTCCAATTGATCAATTCTTGTGATTCTGTTGGAAATCTGCCACTTCCAGTCCTGCCACTGTTCTTCTGTTACATTTTTATATAAGGGTATATCCCTATAATTTCTTTGCATATTATTTAATTCCCCCTTCAGATTCTTAATTGAGGATTGCCTCCTCAATATTTAAGGTATATAAAACAAAAAGCTGCAGAGAAGTATCTGCAGCATATGCCAAAAATATAAACCTAAACTAAAGGTGTAATTAAGCATATCAATCACCTTCTCTTCCAACGCTTACGAGATTAGCTGACGGATTCGGGTCGAAAGAGCTAACCCTACCAAAGCACCCGCTTTGGATTCACCCCTATTGTTTGGGTCTCCCGTTCCATATGGATTCAGCGTTTAAATCTATTCAGTTATTTGTTGTCTTAAAAAGAATAAATAGAGGCGGATAGCTATACCAATATTTGGTAGCCTCCCACCCCAGAGCCCGCTTCTCTTGAAAATGGTAATAACCATTCCAACCGAAACTAACCTTATTAAATTTAACAATGTCTCTTACATTCAGTTAAGTAAATCAAAGATGATTAACTTATTTATTAATATAACATAAGCCTAATCGCCTGTCAATTAAATATGCCAATATTTGGAGTAACACTTAAGCATCACGTAATCATTTAACATCTACTTGTCACGTTAAATACCGTTTATTGTTATGTTTGATTATTCGATATAGCAGGGTTTCAGATTAGTTTTGGTTGAGATAATGAGATTCGAACCCACGACCTTTTACATGTAAAGCAAGCGCTCCCCCAGCTGAGTTACATCTTTTATATTCAAGGTTTAATAACATAATTAATTTGTTGATATGTATTGATTATAAAAAAATGCTATTAAATTATCATCTTAATTCCTTTGGATTTCTTTTAAAATTATATTTTTGGGGTAACATTATCAAAATACCCAATGTCATCTATAAAACAGCCTAAAAAAAACCAGCCGAAAAACGCACTTTTCAGCCCGATTCTTGCTCCTTTTTTACACCAGAACCACTACATATAGTGTTGACATTCCTTATTTGTCCTTAGAACCACAATACGTCATCATTATTATCGTCTCAACGTGTGTTATGGCAATAAGATGATACTAATGTGCGAAATCATTGCATTTTAACAAGGGGATCGGGAGGCTTTGTTATAAACATTTTCGCAAATAACCGTTGAAACGCCAACCACATCATATAGTCATTTTAATAGAAGCCTTACCGCTTCTCGTTGTGTTGCAAAATGATTCCATTCAGTTCATTAAAGCTTTTTATCCTCAGCAAGGAACTAAGAAGCACAAGTAAAATTACCTGACCTGTACTATAAGTTTCTCTCTGATTTTAGCAGAAAGAGATTTCTGGTAAAAGCTTTAAAAACTCGAATTTGATATAATTTTGAAACCGATAGTAATACCAGTAAAATCAAGGGATTGAATGCAATAAAGTAATATGCTGCTGAAAACCTAAAAAATTTCAATTGCTGATTTTTCTTCCAATATAATCTTAGTTCCTATTAGCAATGAAAATGCGCCAAAAACGAAAAGCCAAGAGCCGGCAAAATTCCATAAAAGCGGTCGAAGATATCCTTTGGCTTTACCTGTTAACATTTGTAAGTTTGTCTGGTTCAATCTTACTGTTACGTTATAAGCAAAGATAAGAGTGGCTAAGGTTATGATTCCAAATGCAAATAAGGTTATTTGAATTGGAGAAGGAGTATAAGCAATTTCCCCTCCATTTTCTTTTTGAATTTCGATGTTTTCTTCTAAGATACTGGCTATAATTATCATAACTGAAGCAATGGCAAAGAGTACGCCACCCAATATTTGATTTTGAATTAATCTCAGAGTAGAAATCATTTAGTAATCACCTATTTTTGTTAATATCTTATGGAATAAGATGGAAGTATGATACTGTTAGATCAATTAATTTTATTATTTAATTCACTAACTCTTTGATCTTTTAGGCACTATAATAATCCCAGAAATCTCATGGAATCAGAGAATTCTTCGGAAAATCCATTTCATGCACAAAAATGCTTATGGACAAAACTCGATAAACTAACTTTGCTTGTAAAAAAGCGCTATTCAAACAAAAGGATATGATTATCTATTAAATGCGTCAATCTAAAGGTTGCTCACATGATGGCATACATATTTTTATCGCTTTTTAGTGACTCAAAATATAATCTTGATCAACTGCATTATAAAAGGCAGAAATAACCGAATCTAATTTTTTCAAAAATATCAAATACAAGAAGACAGGTTACTATTGTCCTTAGCAAAATGATATTTGTGACGGGTTATTGGCATCCTCCACAGAGAATTCCTTGATTATTTCATTCCGTTAAGCGTAAAGCGTCTTAAATCTATGCTAAGTGAATATATCCGAAAATTTCGTCCTATCGTCCAATGAATTAATTTGTTTATCGATCAAGTTTTTTTGCGCAAAGGACTTAAATACTTGAGCGCTCTTTTGGTTTGATTAGGTTACTCTGTTAACTCGTCATGTTGCTAGTGATAATTCTTTTGGTCTGTTTTTTTATCAATCTTACTCCTGATGATATTTTGAAGGCTACAGGGGTCTTTTTCTCCGTTTTCATTAAACAAATACTAAAAATACCCTTGAACTACGCGTAATTATTTAATTTTGAGTTTTTGTTTCCCCCCTACGTAAGAATTCCCGTGAAACTCTCGTCCACGGGAACATACAGCATAGTGAAATATTCTATTAAAATCTCCGGAACTGCTTGAAATAAAGCTATTTTAACTCTATCAATACGACTGTCTCAACGTGCCTTGAGGGTATAAAAGAGATGTTATACCCCTCTGCCTTATTAGTCTTCTTGCATATTTGCGGGTTTCTTCATATGAATCGCAAAGCCATTCTATGAGCGGTTAAGTTCATCTGTTAATTGACTCAAAGTTACTTTTGAAAGCTCTGCCTTCATAGCAGCTACAGCGTTGTCAAGATGCGGCGACAATAAGCCACGGACTTTACTTCCGATAGGACAGGTTCCTGATGTATTTGAGTGTATCTTAAATATTTCATCAGCGTCATCTGATTCCACCGCAGCGTAAATGTCCCATAGCGTAATATCTTCAACGGGCTTGCCAAGAGCCGTTCCTCCAGTTCCCGCCTTTACAGACAGCAGGCCAGCTTTCTTCAGCTTACTGAAAATATTCCTTATGGTAACAGCGTTGCATCCAGCGCTTCTGGCTACTATGTCGCTTGTTACCCTTATATCTTTGAAATTCGCGATCATCACCAGCGCATGAAACGCAATAGGAAACTGTGTACTTACTCGCATCTGTGCTCACCTCGAACATATTGTAACAAATATTTTTACAATAATCAATTGTAGTCATTGACACTACAAACCATTCGTGTTACTATTGTAGTGCAAGTTGCTACAAACAAAGTTAACGGATGAAAGGATGGATGTATTTATGGATTACTTTGAATTACTGCGCTATAGGAAATCTACCAGAAAGTTTACGCAGGAACAAATATCTCAGGACAATTTAGCCGATATACTGGTCGCCGCAAACAGCGCCCCGGTAGGCAGTAATCTGTACAAAGATATACATTTGACCGTTGTGCAGAGCAGGGATGTACTGGATAAGCTCTCAGAGGCCGCCGCTAAACGCTGGGAGGATAAAGCCAAGATGAGCAATACTCCTAATGTTGAACTAAGCCAGAAAGCTTTCGACCCATTTTATGGCACTCCGACAGTGATTTTTGTATCCCACAGGAAACAGGATTTACAGCCTGGCATTGAGTTTTCAAATGTTGCATGCATTACCTACTCTATGCACCTGGCCGCCACAAGTCTTGGCTTGGGCAGCGTGTTTATGTGGGGTTCCCTTGAAGCAATGCGCGAAATCCCTGAACTTGACAAAACAGCGGTTCTGAACCTCCCCGATGACTTTGAACCCCTTTTAGGTATTGCCATCGGCCATCCGGAGCAGGAACTTAGCGCGCGGGATCTAAAGACAGATAAAATATCAATTAATTACCTATGACAATCTAAAAGAGAAGCTTAGATGTAAGACACTCTTCGGAGTGTCCTTTTCTATGGCCTTTTTGCGGAGGCGAAGAACAGATGGCGGACAATTTCAGCCTGAAAATAGGGTTGGAGGACGAAAAGAAAATTCAAGCAGGCGCTTGCGGACATCAACCACTCCTTCAAGGTGCAGGGCAGCGAAATGGCCCTTTCTGCCTAGGTTTAACCCTTGTATCCATCCTTCATCTACAGTAGGAGAGTGTGGGCATACATCTTTACCTTTTTTGATTCGTTTCGCACATCTCCAAACGACCTTGCCTCTTTCAAAATAGCGTTTCTTGACCTTTCTTTATTCCCCGATCATCCCACTCGTCTGTAAGTTCCTTGCGCACTTGAATTGCCTGCAATCTTTGATTAATCCACTCGCGAGTGTATCCTTTTTCAGGTATGTAGCAAGAGTACAAAACTGTTGAACAAAATTGATAGCATGGCCGCCTTCCTTTCGGCTGTGCCGAAACCACCGGCTGCCGCGAACAGTCACACTGTCGTACCGTTTCCATCGCCATTCCCGCCCGGAACGCACCAACTGCTCTCCCTGTCGCTGAAGAAAATTAACCAGATCCACTGAATTGGCCCGCTGCTTTTGTTTGTCCGTAAAATAAATGTACGGCTTAGTCGGTCGTCCCCATTTACGGGCTTCCAGGATATAGTTGCAAACTGGATTTCCATGAAATTTGGTTAAGCAGAATTTTGTTGATACGAAGAAATTGAATACATATTCAAATCCTTCGTTTTTAAAACTTTTTAAGCTGCAAGTTCAGTTATTCCTACCATAATATTACACTCCTCATAATACTAATTTAAAATTTATATTTATCTTGCCTTTAGGCCTTTGCCAATTTCACAGCACACACTTTATACTCACCCGTTCCTGCAATGGAACATACATATGGACTTGTAAGATCGTTCGTCGGCGTCTCGGAATAATGGAATGACATCCTGATCACACCGGGCTGAACACGGTCGGTAACTTTCACATTAGTGGTCACCTCGCCGCGGCGGGAAGTTACTTTCATCTTGTCACCGGTAGTGAGTCCCAACGCTTTAGCTTCCTGCGGATGTACCTCTGTCATTTCCTTGCCCCAAACACTTTTGATCCCAAGCGTATTTTGCGTAGTGACATTGTAGTGCTGAAGAACCCTGCCGGTACACAGCAGTACTGGGTATTCCGCGTCAGGCAGTTCACCGGGTGGGATATGCTCGGAAGGCTGGAATAGTCCCTTCCCTCTCGTAAACTGCCCGGCATGCAAGTAAGGCGTCCCCGGATGCTCCGGATGCAGAAACGGCCACTGCAAAGATTCAATTTCCATGCGGTCGTAGTTAATTCCGGCAAATAACCCATACGGCTTACCATACCGCAGATTGTCTTCCAATCTGCCTGCCCGGCTAACGGTTCAATTGCTTTTCTAACTCTCTGGACACGGCGTTCCGTATTGGTGAAAGTTCCATCGGTCTCTGCATAACTTGCCCCCGGAAGAACAACATCGGCAAATTCTGCAGTTTCCGTCATAAACAGCTCCTGAACTACCAGGAAATCGAGTTTGGCCAGTGCTTCCTTGATATGATTGGCATTCGGATCGGTTAAGGCCGGGTTTTCTCCCAGAATGTACATGGCTTTGCTCCTGCCTTCATGGGCAACTTCAAACATCTCGGGGATCTTCAGCCCTAATGTGTCAGACAATGGAACAACCCAAGCTTGTTCATGTTTTGCTCTGACTTCATCCGATGTAACGCTCTGGTATCCGGAATAGACATTTGGCAAAGCACCCATATCGTTTACGTCGCCGGGAACATAAGCAAGACGCTTATGCAGTTCAACTGCGTTTTTCTAAGCGTCCTGCCCGAACAGCGCGACATTCCCGCTTGTCGCCTTAAGTATGCCGAGCAGACAGCGGATAGTGGTGCTTTTCCCCGCCCCATTGGGACCGAGAAAGGCATGAACTTTACCTTGCTTTACATTTAGGTTCACGCCGTCAAGCGCGGTGAACTTGCCGAATTTCTTAACAAGTCCGCTGATTCCAATTACTTGTAACATTGTAATTTTCCTCCTGCAATAATAATTACGGTGAAAGGCACGGCAGCCAGCCGTGTCTTTTTCCATCTCAAGCCGAAGCTGTAGAATGAGAGAGCATGTGGCCTGACTATATTGACCAAGGGCCGTCGCGTCCGTAAGGGAGTCAGTCAGCCGGCTCTATCATTTGCAGCGTTCGATTTACGCAGCTTGTTCCGCCGGATACCGGTGCGTTCGTGTAACTCAGGAGATTGAATAGGCATCGAGTAAAGAACGGTCGTCATGCAAACTTCATCATCAGGAGGAATCGTATGAACGCAGTCGGTATCGATGTTTCCAAAGGCAAAAGCATGGTGGCGGCTTTACGCCCGATGGGGGAAGTAGCCATTACTCCATGCGAGATTCGCCATGACAAAATCGGTTTGGAACATCTGGCAGACCTCGTTGTTGCTCTCAGCGAGGATACGCGGGTCATCATGGAGGCGACAGGCCGTTATCATGAACCTGTAGTCGCTGCATTGCACGAAGCCGGCATTTTCGTCAGTGTGCTCAATCCCATTCTCATTAGCCTATTTGCGCTTCTTCACATCAACAACTAACCGACCACACAACCAAAATCGAAAAACATCTAAATTGACCACACGCAAACCGCTGACATCTATCCTGACCACACACCGAGCGCCGACATCAAAATCGACCACTCGCACCCGAATTTCGCCCCTTGGACTTGTTCCCGCGATGCAATATTTTGACGATTTTCGCGCATTGGATTTTTACCCGAAATCCCCGAAAACTCCTTATTTACTGGGATTTTTGCACACTTGTCAATTTACCCTTGACATCAATACCACGCACTCAACGTGACTTGAGGATACAATAATGATGACTTTGGAACCTGGTATCCCCTTGGAGGCCGAGTATATTCCTACCTTATCCTGTTGCAAGCTTTTTTGGCCAAATTTGACGTCGGATGCGGATGCCGGTACCAGACTATCAAGCTTTGCAAGAGGATACCTAGGTAGTTGAATGGTTGTGATCTCAGTTCAGCAAATCACCGTGAATGAATTGTCTTTGCCCCGTCGAGCGGATGTAGCCTTCCTGCTTCAATCGCTGAAAGAGCCTGCACACCGTTATCCTTGATGCGCCGATGATCTGCCCGATCTGCGTGTGAGACAGAGAGAAGGGCAGGGCATACCATCCATCATCAACCTCTTCCACAATTTCCTCTAAAGAATTAAATAGGTTTAATACTTTTTCACGAGATGTGTAAAGGTTGGAGAAAATATTGGCCGCTTCGCACAGGCTGCGGGTTCTGGCCGTTGCATTGGCAACCACTTCGACGCAAAGAGAGGGTTCGGCGTGCAGCTTCTCGATCAATTGCTCACGATGAATGCGATAGATTTCGCAGTTTTCCAGAGCCACGACGCTGAATGCGACGGGCAATTGGTCCAGAGCAGGCCCAATGGCAAAAGCCCGGCCCGGGATGCTTAAGCTGACAATTCGCGATTCGCCGTTTTTGTTGTTCAGATAAAAAGCGACCAAGCCTTGCTCCAGGTAATAAAAGCAAGACAAGCTATCTCTTTCTCGAATAAGGGTGGTCTTCTTTCGGACCGGTTGCATAGTCCCTGCTTCGTAAAAAAAATTACGGAGCGAAAAGTTGACCGGTTTGTCGATCCATTGCGTGAGTCCGGCTTTATCCCCCACTAAACCTTTTCCTCCTTCGTCCACCTCAGCTGTCGTCGGCATTCTCGCTGGCTAACTTACGGGAATGGAATCCGTCACTTTCTAATTTATCATGTTGGCCTGAAGCAGGTATTCCGTCGCTTTATGGCGCAGGAGAAATGTCTCCGCTTCAGAAAGCATGGCTTCTTGGCCTTCTGGTTGAGGTTGGCCGATGTTTTTTTCTAGTTTCTCGCTCAGATGCTGTTTTTCCTGCTCGGTAAGCTGAATTCCTTCGCGGGTAATGACCAAATCTAAAATAGCATTCCTGGCAATTCTCCGGGCAGCTTCCTCCCTGCACTCTAGGAGAAACTCCTCAGCGGTCAGTTTTTTGCCGATTAAATAAACGATCATTTCCATTCCGTCATTAGCCCGGAGTTCAGCGGCAAACTCTTTGTACACCACCTGCGCGCCTTTATCCAATTCTTCAGCGTCGTATTCATAGGTGCATTCCGCAATCAACCGCTGAAATAAGATAAGGGTATCAGCTTGTTTCTGCCGATTCACTTTATGCCAATGGATCACTTCTCTGAGTTTCTCTTTCAGTTCATCCAGCGTATGAAGCCCCGGCGCGATCTCCTGAATCTCGCCGGGGGATAACGGGCGCTCCGCACTTTGCTCTTGCACATGGAAAGCCGGCACGCCCAAGCACTCTGCTTCCTGTTCCGCTGCGGCGTTTCGCAGATAAGCAAGCGCTTCGTCGATCTCTTCGTCTTTAGTATTTGTAGAAAAACTCTTAATATTCAATCCGGTATAGCGTCCCAACTGAAAATTTTTCATAGTCATCATCCCCGTTTCTCCATAACTCCTAAAACCCAGATACGGTCATCTCTTTTCACCGGTCGGCACGGAGTACTCCCGCCGATTGGAGCATCACTGCAATCTGAGCAGCGGCAAGCAGCAAAATGAGCACACCGAAGAACAGCTCCTTCAATTTACCCTTGTAATCCCTTTTCTCCAGATCAGTTTCATTTTTTGGCACGCTTTCACCCCTTTATTGCGCCAACGGGTCAGAAGATTGTACAGGAAGCCTACCGGGCAGAAAAACTGGCAGTAGAATCTCTTGTAAAATAGAGACATCATCAATAAGACGGGCAATATCAGCCACAGAACCCAGGACCCACGGAAAAGGAACATGGCGCCGAACGGTTGATAATCCAAGGTCCCATAATTATTCAAGCCTGTACCGAGCATGATGGCCAGCCAGAGGAGAGTCGGTCCGGCCAGCCGCAATGTCGCGAGCAGCGGAGGACTCACAGTGAGAGGCCCAAACCCAGCTAACTTGTTCAGCACTTCTTGCAGCGCGCCGAATGGGCAGATCCATCCACAGTAAATGTTCTTTCCGGTGAAGAGGATCAAGGCCAGTGAACCGACCAGGAGCACATACCATTTGATATTGGTGACCCAAGGGATCTGCAATTGGCTTACGGAGTACAGCATGGGAAGGGTGACAAACTGGTTGGCGGTAAAACCTAAGAGGGCGATACTGACGACCAGAAACCCCAGTCTCAGACGGCTCAGTCTTTTAACGAAAGCTCCCAGCAAAGCCAGTAAAAACACGAGAATCACCGCCATAGTATTGCCGTTTATCTCAGGCTGATCGTAAGGATTGATCCAGGCGGCGGAGAAATACATCCTGGAGATAGTGAAACTTCCTTTATTGACTGCTTCGGTCACCGCGTGAGTAGAAATTGTGGAGCCGCTGACGGCGTCGATGTAATTATCTGTAGGGGTATTCCCCAAGTAACCGGAATACCCCGGCGCACCTGCGAAATAAATTGGCTCTTTGACCGATAACCCCTTGAATCCGTCGAAAAAGCCGCGCTCGTAGAGCCGCCGGAAAAAAATAGGCGTCTCATTTTGTTTGGTAATCAGCACGGATGCCAAGCGACCTTCCTTATCGGCGATCGACAGGGTCTCCACCTGGGACTGATAGCCCGAAGCCTTGTCCACCGCCGCGTAGTAACGTCCGTTGGACGTATCGATCACATACAGCGGCTTTATCCCTAAAATTCTCTCGATTTTCTGTACATCTACCAAATTTTGCTGGATCAAGGCTTCATAATCGATCGACTGCTCCCGGATCAACGAGTTATAGAGGAGCGCCGCAAGGCCTGTTAAAAGAAGAAAGAGCAAATACATCGGTTCCCACTTGATGTATTTACTTTTCGCATGTTTTTTCGTAGCCCATCACTTCCTGACTGTACTTCGGCTTATCGGCTGGCAATGAAGTACAAGAGATTGCGGGAACCTTTGCCGGTCAAGCCAGCCTCAAGCCTTGTCCTGGGACACATGTTTTTTCTGAGTGATTTTTATTTTATAGCGAAGTATTTTCTGCCGCCTTGTCTTGGGACACACGTTTTTTCCGGGTGGCCAGGCGGTAGGTGATGATGATCGGGATGAGTGCGGCGCCGCCGAAGAAGACAAAGCCCATCCCCGCAGCCTGAAATTCGCGTTCGGCCAGACTGGCATAGGCCCAGGCTAAAGTGAAAATGACCAAAAAATTCGCGATGAATCCGCAGATCTCCAGAGGTAAGGTATTGCGGTCCTTGCTCTGGAGAAAGCGCCAAATACCGTACTGGAAGATGACTAAGAGAATCCCGAGCATTAACCAGACTGCTACGCTAGAAATTGCCATAATGTGTTTTCCCTCCTCATTATTTGATTGGTTCAAGGGTATTCCAGAAGTCCAGCGTCATATTAGCGATATATCCGCTCTCAATCCTTTCAGCGCTGTCCACCGGACCGTTGTAACCGAACCATTCGTCAAATTTGCGGGCTGCGTCTTTAAGCAGCGGTACCTGAGTGGAGATTCGGGCGATGTCATGGTTCCATTGTTTGATTTTATTCCAGGAACAGACGGCGATGCAGTTGGAGCATCCAGCGTTATGGGCAAACCAGGAGATACAGCGCTCGAAATTAACTTCCCACTTCTCGGTATAGGGGTTCTCGGAGGTTCCACAGTCCTCCGGCTGCAATATTTTGGGCGCGTCTTCGTGGGAAATGGCCTGTCCTGGACATGAGTCGCAGCATTTCTTGCAGAGGCGGCAGAACTCCCGCACGCCGAACTGCCGCGGCTTATCCGGGGTGATTTCCAGATCGGTGTAGACTTTGGCCAGGCGCACCCTAGGCCCGTACTTCTGAGTGACAAGCAATCCATTGCGTCCTGCTTCCCCTAAGCCCGCCTGTACGGCTGTCGGGACGCTCAGTCCGGTATCGTTTCCGCAGGGAACAGCACTGTAACCGAGCTGCCGGAGAAATACCGCCAACTTGTAAGATATTTCTCCCATTGCCGAATAGGCTTTGCCGGTGGTCGCTTCCACCAGCACCCCGGGAGAGCAGCGCATGGCGGCATAGTCTTCTTCGATGGCAATGACGATGACACTCTTTGGTGTGAAACCGGCGTATTTTTCCCAGTCCGCCTCGAAACGGTAATGCCCGAATACCTTGGCTTCATGGTTTGTCAGAAAGGCTCGGGCGTCGAAGGGCTGATTGATGATTACGCCGTTGGGCTGTGGAAACGATTTGTATTTGATCCTGGCCCAGTCAGCATAGACCCAGCGCTCGTCGTAGGGCGCTACCCCGGCAAGATCCGCCCCGAGGAAAATAGCTGCTTTCTTGATGGCTTTGTTGGCTTCTTCCGGGGAAGTGAATTTCCATTGTTTCCCGTTTTTCTGCATAGACAGCGCTGCCGAGCTGTCCCAATTATACATTCCGTCCACGAAAACAGGTTCCTTCGACCTTTCATTCGTTTCCGGATTGATGGGGTAACGCGAGATCAGGCCACCGGGTCCGCAAGCCGGGGCCGTGAACCCATTATAATTTCGCTCTACCGAAAAAGCTGCTTCAACCAAGGCTGATTCCAGTCGCCGATAACCGACCTCTTCTTCCCGGGGTGGGGACGCCAGCCCATTCGACATGGTGAAATAACGGACACCGGTTTCGTTCAGTGTCAGCGGTCGGCCTTTAATACCGAGCTGCTCCGCGTTCAGAAGAGGAAGGTCTTTGCCGGTGTCCTTTTTGCCGCTAATCTTGGAAACGTCGTCGTTGACGAACTTAATGGGGGGCTGATTCGGATCGAACAACCTCATCCAGCCGACATTGAGGCTCGACATGCGTTGATACCGGCTGTCGACCTGATACGGAAAGTCCGTAGTCGTCGTGACAGGCGCCACGATGTCTGCTGCTTCCGCGACCATGGGATGCACGGCATCCTTGACTACAGCGGTCGAAGCAACGGCTGCCGCGGCTGCCCCCAGCAGCGAAGCCTTCAAGAATCCTCTCCTGTCCATATTTTGTGCCATAAACATACCTCCATTGATTAAGAATATTAATATTACTAAGTTCATTATATTTCATTGTCAGGCAAGTACCTATATCGCTTGATACAGGTCGCAGGCAAGTCTTTTAAGAATTCCATACGCTGACCATCAAATCTCTTTCTTTGGTAACTTTCGACCTGTTTTAAGTCTGGTTCTTTCGCTTTCGAATCGGCCTCAGTTTCCGCCTCATTAAAAAAAGACAGCTGTCCCGATATAAGGACGGATGTCTTCTCAGAGCTTCTTCCATAAAGTTTACGTGTTAAAATGGTGAACAGATTCCAGGAGAAGTTTGTCTTCCTTCTCAGTTCGGATATACGATTTTCGAGAGTTTGGATCTGCTCGGCTTACTCATAAATCGTAAATCCTTTACGCTTTTCATTGTATTAAGCATAACATAAAAATGTCAGAAAATTCAGTATTTACGAGGCCACTGAAAAAGTCAAAGAAGCAATTGCCTAAGAAGCAGTGGCTTCTTATTACGAAAAATGGGATAATTGAAGAGTAAAAAATGACTAAAAAGAGGGCTTGGAGAATGTTGCGGACAGACAATCAGATGAAATTATCAGAATATGGGAATCTATACGATGTAGTGGTCCAAAGGACAATCTGCTCAGAAAAATCAAAGAAAACATAGATTTCAGCTTTGTAAATCCTATATTAAAGAAACAATACTGTGAAGCTTTTGGCAGGCTGGCGAAAGAGCCGGAGATGATGTTCAAAATTATGTTTTTAAAGCGCATGTATGATATGTCCGACGCGAGATGCAGTGTAATCCCCGGGTGTATCCCGAACTCTGTGTAAACTCCAAAATTGATGTAAAATAAGGCGAATATTTTATGGGAGCAATAGCTTGAATAAGTCTATCGCTCCTTTTGTCTTGCATTATACAAGAATACTACGGGTTGTCAATCGACCCCAGATAAGACTTGATATGGGGGCGGCGGATGCTACCCTTAAGAACGGGATGGGGCTTACCCCAAAGGAATACATCCTTTGAGCCGCATCCCACGACCCATTGAAGCAGCCGCCGCAGGGTCCCATGTCAAGTCTCTGCCCCAGAGCGGGTTTTAGCTGAATTGCTCCAATCGGTCTTCAAAATAGATTTGCAGTTGGGAATGAATTAGCCCCCAATCCTGCCTCCGGCCAGTCCATTTTTTCGTTATATCCATCATGGCCAGATAAAGCATTTTCAGTAAGCTGTCGTCGGTTGGAAAGACGGATTTGCTTTTAGTGACTTTGCGGAGCTGACGATTAAAGCCTTCAATAGCGTTTGTGGTGTAAATCAGCTTTCGAACTTCCTGGGGATATTTGAAGTAGGTGGCTAAATTGGCCCAGTGCGTTCGCCAGGATACCGCGATTTTGGGATATTTGCTTCCCCATTTCTCATCAAAGGCATCAAGCTCATAAAGGGCGGTTTGTTCATCAATAGCTGCGTAAATATTCTTCAGATCGGCAATGAGAGCCTTGATGTCTTTGTAGGAAACGAACTTCGTTGTGTTCCGGATCTGATGGATGATGCACTGCTGAATTTCTGTCTTGGGAAATACGGCTTCAATGGCGCTGGTGAAACCTGTGAGACCGTCTACGCAGGCAATGAGGATATCTTCTACGCCACGGTTTTTGATCCCGTTCATCACGGAGAGCCAGAATTTTGCGCTTTCATTCTCGCCGACCCACATGCCCAGTACATCTTTGACACCGTCCATCTGGATACCGATGGCGATATACACAGCTTTCTTGACGATCTGACCCTCACTGCGCACATGGAAGTGGATGGCGTCCATAAATACGACTGTATAAATACTTTCCAGCGGGCGGCTTTGCCATTCTTTTACTACCGGCAGGATTTTATCGGTGACACGGCTTACGGTACTGTCGGATACTTCAATACCATAAATTTCACGTATATGACTTTCGATATCTCCGGTGGTCATTCCTTTGGCATACATGGATAGAATCTTTTCTTCAATGTCTCCTGAGAGTGTTGTCTGCTGCTTTTTGATGATCTGCGGCTCGAATTCGCCTTTGCGGTCACGGGGGATGGAAATATCCATATCTCCCAGGCTAGTCTTTACGGTCTTTTCGCTATAACCGTTCCGGCTGTTGTCTGTTTCTTTATTCCGGTAGTCGTATCTGCTATAGCCCAGTTCGTCTTCCATCTCTGCTTCCAGGCCGTTTTCCAGGACGGTACTGACCATTTCTTTGAATAGATCCTGTACTCCTGAAACATCGTTGATTCCTGCTGCCTGCAGCATCTCCAGTAACTTTTTACGTTGTTCTCTTCTCTCAGGGGTGATTCTCCTCTTGGCCATAAATAAAAACCTCCATGTGATGCTCTTATCTTACACCACTCTGGAGGTTTACACAAAATCTGAAACGGTCTCGAATCCCCACTCGATCTTAACCTTTTCTAGTCCTTTTAGCAGGAATCTTCGCATGCCGTGGTTCCCTTTAATGTCCCCAAAGACACTCTCAACCTCGACCGGTCTTAAGCTTCTCATACGCAAACCTTCTTCTGAGCACAGATTCCTACGGGGCTGTTCTTTATAGGCATTAAGTTTACGTATACGCATAAACCAATAACTTGGTCATCATGACAGGGTGAAAACTGGAACGTCCGCCTCCAGGATATTTGGCAAACAAGGGTTCAATATTCATTTGGTCGATGGCACTACTTACAACTCGGGCGACATGATTTTGAGAAATCAGGCTGCCGATGCTTAAAGGCAGTGTTTGTTGTTCCTGCACATAAGGTTTAAATACTTTCTTGGTATGTACTTTCTGCCCTTTCTTAGACATTCAAATACCTCCAAATATGGCATTATTTATATCTATAGACATTATACCACATTAACGTCAAAATATCTCCCTATATCTGCTGATTTCTTCAAATATTGCAGACTTGCACAGATTCACAAGCGGACGTTAGTGGCAGCAGCGTTAAAAAACAGAAATCCTCAGCATTAAAGCATGCCAACGGTTAACTTGCAGTAAGCAGCGGGGTTTTGGATATTAGCGAGGGTTTCTGTTTTTAGCTGCGAGAACGGGGGAGCGGTGGACTGTGCGAGTCTGCACTACCCCAAAAAGGAAAGACGCCAGTTTTTATTATTTAACTTGTCTACCTAGTAGGGAGCATATCAATCTTTGTCTGTAGCAGCTTTTTTTGTTATTCATTATTCGAGATATTTTTTCTATCACATATCCATTTTATTCTCAAGCAAATAAGCGGAGACACAAAAGAAAACGGCACCCAGCACCACCTGAATCAAAATTTGAATCGAAAGAAATGTATAACTTGGCACTCCTGGACCGATCATCGAATTGGCATTAAAGATATCCACTGTCAACGTGTTTGTTATGGCACTGTCAGCCCAAGCTAACAGCATAAAGATGATGAAGCTGATCAAACCGCCGAATTTCCTCTCGGCAAGAATGCTCTTACGAATGGATATGGCAGCATAGATCATTAAAAACAAGCCTACAATCGATACAAACATCATCAACAGACTCACTGCAAAATAAGAAGTCAGATTAATCCCTTCCAGATGGACTTGACTGATAACCTTAGAAAAGAAATCACTTCCGACCAAAGCCCGAAGAGGCCCTCCGTAAAACCCCATAAAGCTGCCCGCAAGCAGCAGAATATAGACCAGTAGAAACAGTAATCCTTCCAATATTGCAGTAACAACCTTGCTCCCAAGGATTTTGTAGCCACTGTTCGGTGTCAGCATAAACATATATCCTGTCTTATGATCAAGATCGCGGCTGTACATCATAATCACATCAATAATATACAGCACAAAAAAGATGCCAAGTATTCCTGAAAAAAATGCCCCCAGCACAATCATCTGTTCTTCGGGTGTATGCGTACCGATTTGTAGCTTCACCAAAACAAATGCATTCAGGATCAGGACAATGGCCATAAAAATGCCCAACACCCTCCATTTTCGGATAAATTCATATTTAATCAGATTAACCATGGTAAACCTCCTTATACAGTGCCTCAATTGAACAGGATTTCTCCAGTCTGAATTTTTCCGCATCACCGGCTAGTACAACCGTTCCGCGGTCCAGGAAAATTACTTCATCCAGAACCGTTTCCAACTCACTAACCAAATGGCTGGAAATAATCACTGCACAATCATCCCGGAACGCACCCATGATCATCTTTATAATTTTTTCCCTGGAAATAGGGTCGATTCCATTCAGCGGTTCGTCCAGCAGATATAGTCTGGCCTTCCGGGCCATCGTCACAGCCAGCTTGAGTCTGGCTTTCATACCTGTAGACAGGCTGCTGACCTTCATCTCTTCCTGCAATTCCATAAACGTTAAATATTCCAATGCTTTATTCCGGTCAAAGTCTTCATACATGTCGGCGTAAAAATCAAGGATCCTATTAATTTTCATCCAGCCAAACAAAAAATCATCCGTTGGCATAAAAGCCGTGAGTTTTTTGGTTTCTGCCCCGATGGGGTAATCCATAACCGTCATTCTACCGGAGGTTGGTTTAAAAAGCCCTGCGGCAATCTTGAAAAAAGTGGTTTTCCCGCTGCCGTTAGGACCGAGCAGCCCGTATACTTTGCCCTCTTCAATCTGCAGATCCAGGTCACGCAGTGCCTTGTTCCGAAAAAATCCTTTACTGACATTTTCAGCAACTAATACAGATGTCATTGAACAGCCCCCTTATCCAGCCTGCTTTTTATCAGCTCGATCATTTCATTGGATGAGAATCCGAGCTCCTGCATCCCTTTGACAAAATTCCTAATCATCTCTTCGGCCATTTCTCTCTTCATATTTTCCACCTTTTCTTTGGATTCTGTGATAAATGTCCCGACTCCCCGCTTCGTAAATGTGATACCTTCCCGTTCCAGCTCCCCAAAAACCCGTACCATGGTATTGGGATTCACATTCAAGTTCTGGGCATATTCCCTCGCAGAAAGCAGCTTCTCCCCTAAGTCTAGTTTGCCATGGATAATATCCTTTTTAATATGGTTCATGATCTGAACATAGATGGGTACATTGTTTTCAAAATTCACATGCTCACCTCTATTCACTAGTTTACTATTTATATAGTAAACTAGTGAAGTGAACGTGTCAAGCAATTCTCTACGAATGATTGATTGGCCGTCAAAAAGACCGATTAACATTGCTGAAGATCGGTCTTTGCAGATAAAATATAATTAAGATGTAGCTTATGGACCTATTTAGCTTGCAGTTGTTTATCACTTTGCAAGATGTGGTTTAGAACCCAGTCGAAGATAAATATCATCAACTCTCGAATAAACTGATTTTGGTTTTCATCCATTTTATCGAGTTCAATACTTTCGATTTTATCGATAAAATCATCATGCTCAACTTTTTGGCTAAAATATCTTGGGTATTTGATTTCCAGCATATATTCTTCTTCACATTTAAAGTGATATATTGTATATTCTTTTAGTTGTAAGATGATTGAGGCAATTTTGTCGTATTTATCGTCTAACATATAGTTTTCCAACAGATCATAGATCTTGTTGCCAATCGTAAAAAGCTGCCGGTGCTGCTGATCAATGGTTTCTACACCAATTGAATATTCTTCTTTCCACTCTAACATTTTTTTCCACTCTTTTTGTGTTTAAACAACGTGTATAAAGGTGATAATTCTTTATAAGTGTCAAATCTCCTTCCATTCTATAAAGTAACTATAAATAAATAATTAATACAAATTATCCGGGAATTTTGCATGTCAGATTAAGATATACGAAATCAGCTCTTTTCAGAAAACAGACCCGTATTCTAAAAACATGAAAGCCAAGTCTAAAAATATAATAATTGAAATGATAGCAGAGCTATTGATAGGAGAATTATGGATAACCTTAAGCAAATTATCACGTCACAGCAAGAAGATATGATCAAATCCCTCCAGGAATGTCTCAGAATCAAAAGCATTACAGGCCAGCAGGATGGGGTCATCGAGGTTTTGGAATTTTATCTCGGTCTCGCTCAGAAAATGGGCTTTAAGGCCTCTAATTTGGATAATCTGGGCGGGATCATCGAATTCGGGCAGGGAGATAAGACCATTGGCATGATCGTCCATCTGGACACGGTACCCGAGGGAACCGGCTGGAATCATCCTCCTTTCGAAGGAGAGCTTCAGGACGGAAAAATCTTTGGGCGGGGAGCGATTGATGATAAAGGACCAGCGATCGCCGTCCTCTATGCGCTGAAAGCAGTCAAAATGGCCGGGATCCATCCCTGCTGCAAAGTACAGATCATTATCGGTCTGGACGAGGAAAATGTCTGGAATACGACGCCTAAACTGCTCGAAAAAATTGAAGAACCGGATTTTTCTTTTGTGCCTGATTCTGTATTTCCGGTTGTCTGTGCCGAAAAAGGACTACTCTGGCTGGAGCTGAAAAAAGAATTCCGGAAAGATACGAATCAGCTGGACGGCCGGCAGGGCCATAAGGACCGGCAAAGCCGGCAGAATTACCAGAACCGACAAAACGGGCAGTCTTCCATGACAGTCAAACAGCTTTCCGGCGGAGCAGATTCCCTGAATATTGTCCCTGACTTTTGCGAGGCAGTCCTGACTGCTGATCTGAGTCAGGTCCAAAGTGTCCGCCAGGCGTTAAAAACTTTTCTTGCTGAGACCAAGTATGATCTTCAAGCTGAGGAGCAAGAGGAAGGGCTCAAGCTTATTTCCCGCGGCAAGTCCGTCCATGCCTTTAACTGTCAGGAAGGTAGCAATGCAATCTCCCAGCTCATCGTATTTCTCAGCAGGCTCCATATTGATGAAGATCAAAAAAACTTTATCAGGATCTATGCTGAGAAAATTGGTATGCAATGCTTTGGCGAAGCCCTGGGCCTTGATCTCGAGGATAAGCTGACCGGAAAGCTTACGTTAAGCCCCGGTTATATCCAGATGGATCCGGCTTCCGTCGACCTGAAAATGGATCTGCGCTTTCCGTCCAGCCATCACCTGAAGGAAGTCCGGTCTCTAGTGGAATCAGCATTCGCTGTTTTTCAGGCAGATCTTGCGGTTTTGGATGCACTCGAGTCTTTGAATTTCCCGGAGGATGACCCACATATCCGTAAACTGATTCAGGTATACCAGGATCACACCGGAGACAAAGAAGCCCATCCCCTTGGGATGGGCGGTACTACCTTTGCCAAAGCATTTCAGCGGGCGGTTGCGTTTGGTCCTTCCTTCCCCGGAATGCCCAAAATCGAGCACCAGCCGAATGAATATATGGGAACGGATCATCTGATTAGCTGCACGGAGATTTATGCCCGGGCGATCGTCGAACTAACCCGGTGAACCCATGTATCTCAGCTTCCCTGCAGGTGAATGCTCCCCTGATTGGCATGCCCGAATCCTTTTTTCGTTTACATCTAAAAAAAGCGGATTACAGGATATTTCCCTGTGAATCGATAATGACTTCGTCATACGGCACCGAAATGCCGGCCTGGACCATGGCTGTCTTTACAGCCCGTACAATCCCGGAACAACATGGTACATCCATCCGGACCACCTTGACACTCTGCGGATGATTGATTCTGATGATCTCCGTGATCTTTTCCGTGTAATAATCATTGTCATCCAGTTTGGGACAGCCGATCAGCGTGATTCTGTCCTTCATGAACTTCTCATGGAAAGAAGCATAGGCATAGGCGGTACAATCCGCCGCAATCAGCAGATCAGCATTTTGCAGGTAAGATGCCTGCGGGTTAATCAGATTCAGCTGAACCGGCCATTGCCTGAGTTCCGAAGGGCGTTCAGCCCCGATGTCTCCGGAATCCTGTTCTTTCTGGTCAGCCGGTATTTTTTCGATCATTGTGGCCATGGTGCCTGGGCAGGAACAGCCGGATTTTTCTTCCTTTCGGGCGAGTTTCGCTTTAACTAGCTCTTCATTATAGTCTGCGGCTTCTCTTTCGATAATCTGAATTGCACCTGTCGGACATTCCGGCAGGCAGTCGCCAAGCCCGTCACAATATGCGTCACTGACCAGAACGGCTTTACCATGAACAAGCTGCAGCGCGCCTTCATGACAGGCGTTTACACACAATCCGCAGCCATTGCATTTTTCCTGATCGATTTCGATGATTTTTCTAATCATTTTTATCACCTTTTTCCTTGATTTTCTGTTATTTGGCGTATCTTTACTCTAGAGCAATAATGATTAAAAATCGGTAACCTGCGTTACAACAACTCCGATACTAAACACCAAATAAAGACAAGAAAGTCAATTCAAAAAGGACCTGGCATCAAAAAATGATAGTTATAACTTCTTCTTGATTTCTTCGTAGCGGCGAAACCATTCAGGAAATGCTTTTTTGAATTGGACAGGCTTAAAATTGTCTTTCCGGACCAGAATATGTTTTGTGGTTCCTTCAGCGCAGACTTCACTGCTGCCATTAACAACCTTGTAGCCGTATACCGTCCACAAACCCTGATTTTCTTCGACCCAGGTTTTCACAAACACACGCTCACCGTAGTGTACCGCTTTTTTATAGGTTACTTCGACTTGATAGACCGGAGCATAATACCCGGCTTCTTCCATATCCAGATAATGATACCCGGCATCTTCGACCAACTGGCATCTTCCGAGTTCAAACCATTTCAGATAGTTGGCGTGGTAGATTACGCCCATCATATCGGTATCGGCATAACTTACCTGGATTTCTTTTGTCGAAATCAAATATAGTTCCATTTCTTTCTCCTATTCTCAACTTTTGATATTTGACAGCTAAGCATCAGGTATCTGTTATTTACTTTTCTTTTTAGCCTCCAGCATTTCAACCACCTTTTGAATCCGATCCATTCTGGTTTCCAATTTTTTGGCACTGGTGATCCACAGGACATAGTCTTTCTTGTGCGTATACGAGAGGGTTTCAAAGAATGCCAAAGCATTCGGAGCATCCTGCATCTGTGCCAGTAAGTCTTCCGGTACCTCGACCGTACGTTCATGCTCGTCTTTTTCAACTTCGACATTTACCAAATCTCCGGGTTGCTTCCCAATCTTACTGCGTATAGCCTGCGTCAAGCCAAGCAAAAAAACTCCATTCATTCTGACTATTGACCCCTGATATTCCACCCCATCAAAGGTAGCTTTTACTTTCACCCGTCTAGCGCCAAATACCGCCTCAACGTCAAAGGGGATTTCGACATATGCCCCGTCAAGGCCTTCACGTTTTTTGATTTCCGTAATAAACTTCTGTTTCATCTGTTCACCCCGGTTCAAAGTTTCATGGAGATCCGTTCGCTGGAAATCAGGAAATATTTTCTTCCGGCTGCGTCATAATCGTCGCCTTATTACAGTCTATTTTAGCAAGAAAACGCATACAGATCAAAATGTTGTGAAAGGATGGTTGGAAAAATGAAACGTCATCACTGGTTTATACTTCCTCTGGTTTTTGTTTTGATCTTCCAGCTGCCGGTACCGCTTTTGGGCGCTGATATGGGAACGCCTCAGACAGGTTCGGCGGAAACAAAAATCTCCCTGGAACAAGCCTTGCAGATTGTCAAACAAAATTTTGAAATTTCCAAAGAACTGATCGAGTTTACTTCAAGCTTCAGCAATTATCAGTCCCGTCAGGTTTGGTCGCTGGACTGGAACACTTCCGGCAGCTCCGGTGGTAATTTTTCAGCCCAGGTCGACGCTGTCAGCGGAGAAATTCTGTCCATATATTCCTGGCAGTCTGTCCAGGGCAATCAGGCCTATACACTTCCGCGGATAACCCCGGAACAGGCCAGGCAAGTCGCGGAAACTACTGTCCAAAAATTAACCGGGCCGAAATATGCCAAATTGAAATTCCTCGAGAATAAGGCGATTGTTCCGATCAATCTCTATGGCGAGACCGTTTACAGCTACAATTGGCAGCGGTTTGAAAACGGCATCCCGTTCCAGGGCAACCTGGTCAGTGTACAGGTGAGTGCTTCGAGCGGCAAGGTCACTGCTTATAACATCATCTGGAATGATCTTAAGATCCCTGAAGTGAATAATATCATCAATGCCGGGCGAGCAACTGAATACTTTAATACCACTAAACTTCTGGAACTGCAATACTTTTTGGCACCGGCTTATAAGCCATTGATCACAGCACAAAACAGTGAGAAAGTCCAGCTGGTTTATACCCTGAAAAACGGTGGAACAATCGATGCATTCACCGGAAAACCCTTGGTCCTGAACTCCGGTCAATGGCTGTTTACGAATGACCGGGCGCTGGGTGGACTTAGCTCGGCTGAAAGCGCAGCCAAATCTATTCTTTTAACACCGCAGGAACAAAAGGAAATCGCCGAAAATGCAAAACTTTTGACCAGGGAAAAAGCGATTGAGGCCGTCAAGCAGTGGGTAGAAATCCCTTCGAACGTTACGTTGAAAAGCATCAATCTTTACCAGGACTACAGTCTACGCGGCGGAAAGGTATGGTCCTTTGAATGGGGAACCCCAAGCGGTCCCCGGGCCCAAACGATTAATGCCAGGGTCAATGCAGCCAGCGGCGAATTAATCTCTTTCTCTGTTTACTCCTCTTCCGCAAACGCCGACGGAAGCCTGAATGCGATTACTAGTGAACAGGCCCAGACCATTGCGCAGGATTTTATCAGAAAAATCCAGCCAACTAAATCTCAGCAGGTTAAACTCAATGCGGACAACACAGCCGATTCCGTCAAATCAGCAGAACTCACCAGCATCACGTTCAATTATGAACGGATCGTCAACGGCATTCTGTTTCCTTCCAATAACATCAGCATTACTGTTGATTTACAGACGAAGAAAATCACTTCTTATTATCTGAATTGGTGGAATCTCGATTTCCCGCAATTGTCGGAAGCAATGTCTCCAGCCAAAGTCCGGGAAATACTCTTCCAGGCTAGACCTATGCAATTGACCTATGTTCTATTGTACGACCAAGGAGAAGCCAAGGAAGTCCGGCTTATCTATCAGCCTTCCTCAGAAAGCAGTCAGACCTCCGACCTGATGGATGCCAGAACCGGATCATTTTTAGATTTCCAGGGAAATTCCTTAAAAGATCAGCCTCAGGCTCATATCTTCACGGATATTGCCGGAAACACTGCGGAAAAAGAAATCACCGTGCTGGGAATGGCTGGATTATTCGGTGAATACGGAAGCCAGTTCCGTCCGACCGAAAATATCACTGCCAGTG
This sequence comes from Dehalobacter sp. CP, assembly GCA_009910795.1. The sequence continues at coordinate 45,680 of VMEE01000022.1, forward strand.
CCTTCCTGCGGGCTCTTTACACAATAAAAAACGGCTCGGAGAACAATCTTTCCGATACCGATGTCATGAAAAAAGCTAAAGAAGAAGGATGGATTCAGGATAACCTGGCCTCGTCCCAAATCGTTACCAAAGAACTGTGCAGCCAAATCATCGTCCGCTTCCTCGGACTCGAAAAGATTGCCGCGCTGAACCCATTGTTCCAGACTTCCTTCGATGATGTCCCGTTTGAAGAGTGCGGATACGCTTCACTCGCCACAGGTCTCGGCATTCTGAAAGCGGACAACAGCAAATTTTATCCGCTTCAGCCTATGACCCGCGCTGATACGGCTTACGCCCTGATCAGAGCGTTTGAAACCGGGTTTAAATCTTAATTCAGTACAAAATTAGTAAGGAAATCCCTACGAAGCCCACAGGCAAGACTAATAATAGACAGTAAAAATGTAGCCGAGCGCTATCCCAAGGACGGCCAGTGTGAATCCACCAAATTTGAATCCTGTTTTAATTAGCGGGATTCTTTTTTGATTTCTGACTAAAAAGTCTTCATTCTCTTTCTTCAGTACTTCCATCATTTTTTTTGGCTGTATAAAAGCAAAAAGACCAAGGATGACATACGCGCCGAATCCCGCATAGACAAGGATGTCCAGATCCACATTGCAGCCAACTAAGAATGCTATCAAGCTCAATATAACCAAGGTTAAGAAAATTTTCTCGAATAGGGTCGTCGATCTTTCAAAAAGAGGTTTCACCTTTATTATCCCACCTGCTGCAGTTGTATTGTATACGTACTCATCTATTATAAAACAAGTCCGCAGTAAATTGTCCAGGTAAATAAAGACAATCCATGCTTAATAAAGACAATCCCATGCTTGCTTTCAGCGTCTGTTCATCGCATAATAATAGTCAAGACAAGCAGTACGTTTCCATTTTTCTAAAAACAATGATTACCGGGGTGATCGTATGAAAATCAATGCTCAAAACGAACTGCTGCAGCTGCAAATTCAAAATATGGTCCAGGCCCTGGAAGGCACTTCTGAAAACTCCGAAGCTTTTCAGATGGTTTATAAAATGCTGTTGGAGACCATACAGGAAGACAGCAATATTACGTCGGATCTGTCAAGTCAGACAAATCAAACGGAGCAGTCCGATTCGTCTGACCAGATGCAGATGCTCTATCTCTATAACCTTATCAATCTGCAGAATTCACTGCTAAACACAGGAGACGGAACCGAAAGCCTGATTAGAACCAGGGACTTCCTAGGAACAAATAACATGACCTCATCCGGGCAGACATACAGCAGTGCTTACAGTGCTTACAACATGAATAACACGAATAATACAGACAGCTCTTTCAACGCGTCTTCGATTGATGCTTCAATTAAAGCTGCGATTACGGGAGCTTCGGAAAAATACGGTGTGGAAAAGTCTTTGATATCAGCCGTCATTCGTCAGGAATCATCCTTTAACCCGAACGCGGTCTCTTCAGCAGGCGCAATCGGCCTGATGCAGCTGATGCCGGCAACAGCCTCAGGACTGGGCGTAACCGACCCCTTTAATATTGAACAGAATGTTGACGGTGGAACACGTTATTTACGGCAGCTGATCGACCGTTACGGATCCACGGAAATGGCTCTGGCTGCCTATAATGCCGGATCAGGAACAATCCGGGCCAGAGGCGTCCAGGGACCGGAGGACCTTGTGAAAATGCCTGCCGAAACAAGAAATTTTGTTCAAAACGTTATGAATTACTATACAGTATCGAAAGAGGCTGCCACTTATTCTGGCAGCCCCTAAATCTTTATTCGAACAAATTGAAAAATGAAGTGGTCTTGACAGTTCTCAATTGATAGTATCCAAGGATAAAGATAAAGGTTACTTATCTCCTTCTTCAGGTACAATGCATAGGAATGAAAATTCTTTCCCGGAATGATTCTGAAACTGATGAAGAGCACCTCCGGGAACATAGGCATAAGCGCCTTCCTTCAGGGCATAATCCTGACCGTCTAAATGCAGCGTACCTTCGCCTGAAGCAATATAATTAATATGGGGCCAATCGTGCGTGTGTCTGGGTGTAAAGCCACCCGGTTCAAGCGTAAAGAGCCGCATCGTCCAGCCATTCCAGCCTTCTTTGGGAGATACCAGTACTTTTTTGGTGGCACCCTGTATTCCTGCTCCCTGCATAGGGATCCCTGCCAATTCGTTCACATGTCCGACGATCATCGTTTCGCCTCCGATCTCATTTCTCTATTTTGTTATTTCTCTATTTTATAATTTTTACCTATTTTGTTTATCTGACGGATAATTTCCGAGCATCTGGAAGTAAGCGCTCTCTTTCTCGATCCCCTCAACGGCTTTCTTGACCACACGATTATTCAGATTACCCTCGAAATCAATATAGAAGAGATATTCCCAGGTCTTATCCGTCATCGGCCGGGATTCGATCTTCATCATATTCAGCCCGTTGCGGGCAAAGTGACTGAGGACCCTGTACAATGAACCGGGTTCATGGGAAATGGCGACAACGAGACTGATCTTGTTACACGCACCTCTAAGCTCAGGTTTTCTGCCGATGATGATAAACCGGGTGAAGTTCGCCGGATTATTGTTGATCTTTTCGGCCAGAATGTCCAGGCCATAGAGCTCCGCCGCTCGCCTGCTCGCAATGGATACCAGGGCTTTCGAGCCTGCATCGGCAACTTTCTTGGCACTTACCGCGGTATTGCTGCAGGTTACCTGGTTCCATTCGGGATGTTTTCTTAAAAAAATACTGGACTGCTGAAAACCCTGGGGATGGGAGCATACTTCCCTGATATCTTCGAGCTTTGTTCCTTTAACCGCCAGCAGGTTATGATCGATCTGGATACATTTTTCACCGACGATATAAAACCCAAACTGACAAAGCAGGTCATAGACGTCGGCAATACCGCCGGTAAACGAATTTTCCAGCGGAAGAACCCCGTAATCAATCTCTTCTGCAGCCAACGCCTGAAACACATCTTCAAAGTTCACATAATTCTTGGCATTCTTGCCTTCCCCGAAATATTCCTTAAGCGCCTGTTCACTATAGGAACCCGGAATTCCCTGGAACCCGATCACATTTCCGGAAACACATTTCCCCAGTTCTCCGGTTTCCGACTCCTCTTCAATTTCCGAAATTTCCTGCCAGGAACCGGTTTCTGGCCTAAAAAAGCGTTCAGCCTGAACACCTTTACTAATACTCATGACGGCTTTGAGGAATTCTTCTGCAGTTTTAACTAGATCCTTGTTTTTGACCTGCTCAATTTTTTGCAGGACTTTATTCTCCCTGGATTCATCCAAGATATTAATGCTGTTCAAAATCTTATATTCAGCTACCTCAATGACGGTCTCCATTCTTGCTTCAAAAAGACGAAGCAGCTCGGTATCAATTTCATCTATCTTAGACCTGAGGTCCTGTAGTCTCCGATTTTTTAGTTCATCCACGTTACCCCATCCTTTTCTATCATCAAGTCCAATAAGGCCAGTGCAGCGGCGCTTTCTACGACAGGAACCGCCCGGGGGACGATGCAAGGGTCGTGTCTTCCCTGAACTGTGATTTGCGTCTCTTCCCTGGCGGCCATATTCACCGTCTGCTGCACTTTGCCGATCGAAGGCGTCGGTTTCACGGCAGCCCGGAATATCAAAGGCATGCCATTCGTGATCCCTCCAAGGATTCCGCCATTGTGATTGGAAAGCGTCACCACTTTATCTGTGAAAGCGAATGGATCATTAGCTTCAGACCCTTTCATCTGCACAATTGCAAACCCAGCGCCGAATTCGACTCCCTTCACCGCCGGAACAGCAAACAGCAGATGGGCAATTTTGCTTTCAGCTGAATCAAAGAATGGCGACCCCAAGCCGACAGGCAAACCTGCTACCGCTGTTTCAATCACGCCGCCGACAGAGTCCTCCTCGGCTTTGGCCTGAAGAATTTTCTGTTTCATCCGGGTACCCGCTTCTTCGGACAAAACTGGGAATTCTTGTTCTGTCAGTTCACGGAGTAGACCTGAATCAATTCGAAGGTCATCAAAACGATCCTCTCCAATACCACCGATATTTAAAATATGGCTGCCAATCACAATGCCCTTCTTTTCCAGGATTTGTTTGGCAATGGCTCCAGCCAGCACCAATGGTGCAGTTAGTCTGCCGGAAAAATGGCCTCCACCCCGGTAATCGTTGAAGCCCCTGTGTTTTACCATCGCGGTATAATCCGCATGGCCGGGCCGCACCGTGTCTTTCAATTCGCAATAATCCCCGGAGTGCTGATCCTTATTCCAGATCACACAGCAGAGCGGGGCTCCGGTCGTAAATCCATGAAAGAAACCACTCAGGATTTCAAATTCGTCTTTTTCTTGCCGCGGGGTTGAAAGCGCGTTCTTCCCCGGTGCCCTTCTGGCCAGTTCCCGGCTGATGAAGGGCAAATCGAGCTTTAATCCCGCCGGCAGACCATCGAGCACGATCCCGATGCATTTTCCGTGTGATTCCCCAAACAGCGATAGTTTAAGGGTTTCACCCCATGTTCCACTCATCAGCTCTACCTCCCAATTTGCAAAAATCCTGCCAGAAATGCGGATATGATTTTTTGACGGCTTCGGCTCCGGTCAGAAACACAGGCTCTGTACACCTGATGGAGGCCACAGCCATAGCCATCGCGATCCGGTGATCGTTCCAGCTGTCGACGGTTCCGCCATGCAGGGTTTCTACCCCTTCGATGAGGAGCCCTTCCTGCAGTTCCTGAATCCTGGCCCCAAGCTTGTTCAGCTCTGATGCCGTTGCTTTGAGTCTGTCCGATTCTTTGATCCGGAGTCTTCCAGCATTAATGATTCTGGTTGTGCCTTTGCTTAAAGAAGCCAGGACTGCAAGCACAGGTACCAGATCCGGACACTGTCCGGCATCAATTACCATTCCCTCAGTCGGACCACCCAGCACTTCTAGATTGTCATCTATCCAATAAATTCGGGCACCCATCCCCAGCATCATATCAAGAATCGCCCTGTCCCCCTGCAGGGACCGAGCATTTAGATCCAGACATTTCAGACCGGACCCCAGTGTACCTGCCACCAGCCAGAACGCAGCCTGGGAGTAGTCTCCTTCAATGCGGCAATTAATTGCCTTATACCGCTGCTTTCCTGGAATAAGAAATTCCCGGTAGGCGTTGTTTTGTACGGTTATTCCCGACTTTTCCAGCGCATTAATAGTCAGGTCAACATAACCGCGGGATTCTAGTTCCGTTGTAACGACAATTCTGGAATCTCCGTCCAAGAGCGGCAGCAAAAACATAAGTCCTGTAATAAATTGAGAGCTGACATTGCCTTTCAGTTTATACTCACCCGGTGAAAATCTCCCTTTGATCGTCAAGGGCAAATATCCGTCCCGGGTCTGATATTCAATTCCGTGCAGTTGAAACAGCTCATAATATGCGTCCAGGGGGCGCTCCACCAGCTTGCCGGCACCGGTAAAGGTCACCGGGCCTCCTGTCAGTGTGGCCAGCGGTATCAGAAATCTCAGCGTAGATCCGGATTCCCGGCAGTTGATTGTTTCCTGCGCGATTTGAAGCTTCGGGTTCCCTTCCAGCCAAAGCGCGCCTGGTTCACCAGGGTTCGCCGAGACTTCCCCGACGGTTGTACCCAGAGACACCAGCCCGTCCAAGGTTGCAGAAATATCTTCAGAAAAAACAAGATTGTCAATGCTGCTGGTCCCTTCAGCCAGCGCGGCGCAGATGACTGCCCGGTGACTGATGCTTTTAGAAGGAGGTATCCTGATCTCCCCGGTTAAAGTTGAAGGTTGCAAGCGTAAGCACGTCAAGAAAATCTCTCCTTAAAACTTTTCTCTGCCCCGACCGGCATTCTCAAGCATTTGTTTCAGCGAATCCCGATCCTTTTCTGCGACCGCCGTTCGGATCATCCGGACGTTTTCGATGAACACGTCAATTTGTTCTAAAATATTGTCTTTATTCTCGAGTAGAAGTTCACTCCAGAGCTCGGCATTCATTCTCGCGACCCGTGTTGCATCGCGGAAGCTGCCTCCGACAAAGCTGCCGGTATCCTCAGCACAGGAACTGTTCATCAGGGCGGCCGCAATGACATGCGGAAGTTGACTTGTCAGCGCAATTATTTCGTCATGTTTATGCGGTTCCATTCGGATCGGCTGTCTGCAGCCGAGACCAAGAATCAACCTTTCCACCAGTCTCAAGCTTTCATTCTTCGTGCCGTCGATTGGGGTAATCAGATAGTTGGCCCCCCGGAAAATCTCTTCAGAAGCATAGGCAAATCCGCTGGATTCTTTGCCAGCCAGCGGATGTCCCCCGACGAAGCTCAAATCTTCCCTTAAGACTGAACTAATCTCCTGAACGACTTGTTCTTTGAGTCCTGCCGTATCTGTAATCAGGGCACCGTGTTTAAAATAGGCCAGGTTGTCTTTCACAAACTGAACGGCAAGCTCCGGATAGATGCAGATCACAACAATATCCGAGCTTTGCAGCGGGATGCTTGCCTCCGTGAATCCTTTGCTGATCACACCCATTTTTTCTGCTTGTTCCAGCACGCTGCTGTTAACATCGACTGCCCAGATTCTCTTTGGTTTTAGTTTATTCAAAGCCATGGCGAATGATCCGCCAATAAGTCCCAGACCCACCACCGTAATTTCCATACTACCAAAGTCCGGTTCTTCCAAGAAATCCACCTCCAGGGATCATCTCATTGATTAAATAATCTTGTTCTGTATAACCGCCAGCTGTCTCAGTGAGTCCATTAAAGCCTGAAATTTCTCCGGTTTGATAGACTGCTGCCCGTCACATTTAGCATTGGCCGGGTCGTTGTGCACTTCGATCATGACACCGTCGGCACCTACGACCATTGCTGCTTTAGCCATCGGTTCGACAAGCCACCACAGCCCTGCCGCGTGGCTTGGATCAACAATAACCGGAAGGTGACTCAGTTTCTTGATCACCGGCACAGCAGTCAGGTCAAGCGTATTTCGGGTGTAATTTTCGAAAGTCCGGATGCCTCTTTCACAGAAAATAACATTCTCGTTGCCATGCGCCAGAATATATTCCGCAGCGAGTAATAATTCCTCAATGGTCGAGGATAACCCTCTTTTTAGAATCACCGGTTTTTGAATTTTTCCGACTTCTTTTAAGAGTTCAAAGTTCTGCATATTGCGGGCGCCGATCTGAATAATATCCACATCTTCAACGAATCTCTCCAGATATTCGGTCGACATTAATTCCGACACGATTGGCAGTCCTGTCTTTGCCCTGGCTATTTTCAAAAGTTCCAGGCCATCCTCTCTTAAACCCTGAAAGCTGTACGGTGAGGAACGCGGCTTAAAAGCGCCGCCTCTTAAAAAAGCAGCTCCGGATTCCTTAACCGCTTCGGCAATGCCGACAATTTGCGTTTCACTTTCTACCGAACACGGACCGGCAATCACAGCAAAGGTATCGCCGCCGATTTTTCTGTCCCCGACACTGATGACCGTATCTTCCGGGTGGAATAAACGGTTAACCTTTTTAAAAGGCTCCTGAACATGAATGACTTTTTCAACATAATCATTTGCATGCAGCGTGTCCGGGTCAATGCTGCTGGTATTCCCGATCAATCCAAGAATATGGTAGTTCACGCCTAAAGACTCATGAACCTCACATCCCAGGTCCAATATCTTCTGTTTCATCTTCGCGATCTCCTCTGGTGGCGTCTTCGGCCTCATTACAATAATCATTTTTCCTACCTCCTTAAACTGTCCTACTTACTTACATGATACTACTCAAGCTTGAATAAAAACAGAAGGCTCATTATTTCTAATGAGCCTTCTTTAACAGTATCGTATTTCAACTTCGGTTTCTCTCGACCGGGGTCAGGCCGCAAGGCAATTTCCCGCCGGATGCTCATTAGTGAAGAGAGAAAGTATTCTATTGTAGAACAACCAAAAATAACCGGTGCTAAAATAAAAGTAATAATAGCACTGGCTAAAGCTTCTAAACACAAAAGTATTGATTTGTTCTAGCATTCTCTTACCGCTAAGCATTTTACATTCTCCAAAAAGTTACTTTCGAGTTCTGTCCATTATACCGTATAGATTCTTTGGCTGTCAAACGAAAATTATTGTATGCCTTTCTTTTTCTGCATTAGCTTTACTGGTATTTGGAGGATAATTATTGGCTTTCTTTTCTTATCATCCGCACAAGCATGAACAAATCTGCAAATTTGGAAGTATTTGTTAAATAAGAACATTGAAAATAAGCCCGCCAAACTTGCTTTTTTATTTAGCGGAGCCAGAAAATAGCGCCTCTCTATAGGCATTCGTAATTCATCCATTTTTTTGAATACGTTTTCAAATATATAACATGTTTCAGGAGGAAATATACATTTTGTGGCGAATTTTACATAAAATTGGTTAAGCTGAAAGTTTCCCATGTCAAAATATCTTAGCAAAGAACACCGCAGATGACTTGTGTTTAAAAAGGGGGGTTTTCTCGATGAACTACGACAGTATTGCTAATTTGGTTCATGATTGTGTTAGAAATCCCAAGATGTTGTTGGCACAAAACAGCAAACACGGTAACATGGTTAAGCCCACTGAGTTCACTACAATTCAGAACGTTTTATCCGACTACAGAGTTTCTGGCGGCACTATTAGTATGACCGTATCTCCACTGGACAGTTGGCAATAAATTAATCACTTATAACTTTCGGCTTGATTCAAATTGTGTTTCAAATGGAACATAAACAATACTGCCAGGCACGATCGTAAAGAAATGCCTGGCAGTATACATCATTAGGGAAGTAGTTTGAGAAATGAATATTTTACGGGAAAAAATTCAAAAAAAACAAATTTATTATCTTGCCAGCCTAATATTTATTTTAATCGGGCTCGTTTACTTCTTTTCCTGCTTTCAGCGCCCTTTTGTCGGTTTAGATATGAAGAACTCCAGCGGTCAGTGGTATGTGGTTAGTGCCAATCAAAATGGAGAAGGGTATCAATTGGGTATCCGGGTTGGTGATCAGATCCTTAAAATCAATTCGCAGGATGCGGGAGACTATCACCTGTTAAAGAAATGGGGGCTGGCCGAAGGCGCTCATAGTATCAGTTTTTCTGCTAACAATAATACAACAGTACAGACTTTTACTATAGAAATTCTGCCTGCTTACCAAACGATATTTATACTTCCATATTTCATACTTGGGTTTATTTTCTGGTTCCTGGGATTTATAGCCTGGTTGAAACGTCCTTTTTTAGTACAGGCCCGTGCTTTATTTTGGTTAAATTATTTCATTGGTTTAGCCATTCTTCTATCTCAAGCTTCCAGCCGCGCGTTGTTTCTAGGTAAAGAATTGCAGTACATCGCTTTTTTACTGACCGCAGTAGCCTTAGTTTATTTTTTCTCAATTTTTTCGGAAGGAAATAACACGAAGGTTAATCAATTAGGCTGCAAACTTGTAACAGTTCTTGCCGTAGTATTTTTTATACTACTCGGTATACATGCCATATGCTTTTTCAGTCTTTCAAGTTATTTGGTTAAACTGGCATTATTTACGATGATTATCAGTATTTTATTTGTTGTGGTTAACCTGATTCTATTAAAATCGTCAAAAGATCAAGCAGCGAAAAATGAAGCAAATATTATTCTCTTAGGGTTACTGATTGGCTTCTTGCCTTTTTTTCTTTTTACAGCGCTGCCTGCTCTTTTTGATTTTAAGCAATTGGTTTATAGTTATGTAGATTCATTTTTTGCCCATTTATTGATTTCAGCTGTACCCTTCTCTCTCTACTTTGTAGTTGTTAATAAATATCTCCCGGATTACCGCCGGATTTACGAAAGATTCATTATTTGTATTATCTCGTCGGTTTCTCTTAGCTTTATCTCGTTGTTAATCTTTTATATTTTAAAAATTGTGCCTTCTATCACGTTTGAAGTCTATATAGAAATGTTTTTCTTAATTTTTATCCTGATTGTTTGTTCATATTATCTCCAGATTATTTTAAGTAAACTATTTAAAAAATCAGGTTTTCTTCAGGAAAAGCAGAGCTTCAAACAAAGGATTGAGGAATTAAACGAGAATCTGACATCCCTGATTGCCGATGATCAAATACTCATAGAAATGGCCCAAAATCTTGAAATTGACGGGATTTTCCTTGTTACTGATAATGTCCATTTTCGTGGTCTCAATAAAGCTGTTGGCCGTTTCCAAGAGAATCTTGTTGAACGTGAAATATTGGAAGAATATTTTAACAACCATAACAAACTTGATATGGAAACGAAAGTACTTGCGGATGATTTTCCCGCTGAAGTTTTTGTTCCTTTTTCGTCTCATAATTCAGCATGCGGCGTTTTTTTCGGCCACCGCTTTTCAAGAATTAAGTTTATCCAGTCAGAATTATCTTTTCTGACGCTTCTTGCGGGTCAGCTGGTTTATCAATTACTGATATTAATTGTGATCAATGGCCTTAATAAAGAATTAATTGTGTTAAATGAACGTATAAACGATACGAAAACAATAAGCGAAACAGAAATAGAAAATACTATTCCCCCAAATTTTGTATATTCACTTTTTGCAAATATGAATAATCAAGATCGTCTGATTCCTAAATTATTAACCGGTCCGTACCACTATATTCTCGATCAATACAGTTGGCTGGACTACTTGCAAAGAAAGAATTTACCGGAAAGTGTAAAACAGCAAACGATGCTGAAAATTGGGGAAATCGACCGAGATATTAAGTTTGAAATTTTAGCAAAAATTGATAAGCGGAACCCGCCATTGTTAGATAAGTCAGGGCTATTACCAACTATTGAATTGTGGATTCAGGATTTCATGCGTGAGGAATTGGCTTTAATCATTCTCAATACTTTTGGAATAGACAATAGCAATCGTTTTGATAAGCAAATTGAAACCGTAGCCTTTCGCTTTATCGAAAAAGGAATCATTAACGCCCTGCGGTATTCAGAGTCCCATGTATTTAAAGTTGATATTATTCTCATAAAGAATATTTTAGAAATCATAATCTGCGATAATGGTAAAGGATTTGATGTAAATGAACTGGAAACCTGGCTTATTTCCGGTGCTCATTCGGGTTTGGCTGTCATGAAGGAACGTATTGAAAGTGTTGGCGGACAATTGAAAATCACTTCACAAATAAATAAAGGGACAACACTAAAAGCAATTTTTCAAGTATGATTTAAGTACATAAAAGAAAGATGTCTTTATTACGACTTCTTAAATCTTCCCTTTTAAAAAGGCTTTTTCAGTGGCCTCATGTTAATAAGGACTCCAGCTGTTTTTCATAATCAGAACCGTCCCCGTTAACGCCATCCCCTGGTATAAGTCTCATTGCAGTCGGAACAGATAATTTTCCCTTCGACAAGATGTGCTTTGACTTCTGCAAATGGCTCCCTGCATTGGGAACATACAACTGTCTGAAAAATTCTGGCCGATTCAATCCGGGGCATAGTGACTTCGGTAACCGTAAATAATCCATCAGCAGGCGCGGACAGAAATTTTTCAATTCTGTCCTTCTGCAGCGTCCCCCAGACTGCCTTTTCCTGATCACTGGCCGACCCGGCTGATATTTTTGCCTTCAATTCAGTATATTGTTCATCATCCGGTTTGTTGCCGAGTTTTCTTAATATCCTGACCGCTTTGCCGGATTTGCGGTTGGCTAACGTAACCGCCTGTTTGCCGGAATCCTTATAAATCAGATTGCCCTTTCCAAGCGTACAACCGGTAAGTACCTGAATCGCATCGACACCGCAGGCATCGTTTTCGACGACCGCAAACAGTTCTTCATCTGCGGCTCTCATTACACCAAGCGTATCGAGTCCGATAAACGCCTGTCTGAAGCCAATTGCAAGTCCCATGCATTGATGTCCATGAAATTCAACACATTTTTCCCAGGGTGTTTTTTCTCTGCACATGATTGGTCAGTCCTTTCTTAAATAACGCGGTAAGCTCATTCAATCGTCTTATTGAGGCAGTGTAAATTGAGATAATAATTTATTTTTTGGGGATAGTCGTGGGCCACAATACTGCTTTCCGGCCATTGTGCCATCCATGGCACAAAAGGCCGCGCTGCGCACTCCATGCTCCGCTTACAGCAGAACTGTGTCCCCCAGACTGATCATAAGGTTACTTATGTAAGTCTGTAAGTCTATAAGTTTGTAAGTCTGCATGCCATAGACAGCTCATTATCTATGTGGTTACTTTAAGAACTTTTTTACTAGAATGGTCATCGTAGATCCTATCTTGTTGAAACTTTCCAGATAAATGTCCCGGCAAAGAATAGCGCAAGCACCAAAACAATGGTGGCGCCTGTTGCTGTTCCCCAAAAGTACGACAGGATGAGTCCTGCCAGACCTGAAATCAAGGCGATGATCACGGCAAAGACATGATACTGCCTTGTATTTGCCGCGATATTCCGGGAAGCGGCTGCAGGCAGGACAAGCAGGGAACTGATAATCAGAATGCCTACCCAGCGGATCGCGAACGTTACCACAACGGCGATCACGATGGCAAATACAAATTCATAAAAGCGGACATGAATTCCCCGGCTTTTGGCCAGGGATTGATTGACACTTACCAGAAGCAGCTTGTTGAACCAGCCTGCCCAAAACACCAGCACCAGCACAAAAATCAGGGCTAAAATTCCCAGCTCTGAAGGGGTTATGCTTAACAGATCACCGATCAAATACACGGAGTACTTGCTAAAGCCGCCGTTGCGTGACAGGAGCACGATACCCAATGCAACTGCCGTTGAGGAAAATACGCCGATGATCGTATCCGTCGATGCCGTATTGGCATTTTTAACACTAATCACCGCAACCGCAAACAACACCGAAAAAACCAGCAAAGCCCAAAAAGGGCTTTGAATCCCGAGTACAACTCCCGCCGCAACGCCTGTCAACGCCGAATGTCCCAACGCATCTGAGAAAAAGGCCATCCGGTTATTCACGATCATTGTGCCTAGGATACCTAGAATGGGCGTCACCAGAAGAACAGCCAGCAGGGCGTTCTTCATAAAATCATATTCCAGCCAGGCCAGAGGAAGCAAGGCATCCAGCAGTCTATACCATTGTTCGATCATTGGTTTGTTCTTCCTCTTTTCTTTTGGATTCAACGTTTCCTTTGGCCCACCCCATACCAAATGTTTCAATCACTTTCTCGTTATCGAAGACTTCAGCAGCGGTTCCACAGCATTCGATGGTTGCATGATTCAGCAGTATCACGCGGTCCGCATATTTGGCCACGAGATTCAAATCGTGCGAAACAAGAATAATCGATAAGTCATAGTCCTGACGCAGCCTGGAGACAATATCATAGAACAGTTCCAACCCTTTCTGGTCGATACCCGACACCGGTTCATCAAGAAACAAGAGATTTGGGACGGGGTCAAGCGCCAGCGCGAGTAATACTCTTTGCAACTCCCCTCCGGATAGCGCACCTAGTTTTCTGTTAAGGAGATGTTCAGCCTGCACAAGCGTCAAATTCTTTTGAACGCGTTTTTTCGTTTTTTGAGAAGAACCGAGCCAGACGGGAAAACGGTTGTAAGTCGCCGTAAACAAATCCAGCACAGTGACCGGTGAACTGTTGTCAAAATCAAGTTTCTGCGGGACATAGCCGATGACCGGACAGCCCTTTTTATTGTCTTTAGGATCAAGAAATTCAATCATTCCCATGTGTGGAATTTCACCGAGGATGGCTTTAAACAAGGTTGTCTTACCAGCTCCGTTTGGTCCGATCACCGCAGTCAAATCACCGCAGTATATTTCAAGATTGATATCCCGCAGTATTTCTTTGTTATTCAGCGTCACCCCAAGGTGGCTGATCCGCGTGCGGCACAAGCCGCATCCGCATTCTTCATTTAATTCATGATTGCAGCATTTATTTTTCATTGGAGGGCCTCCTGCAGTGTCTGCAGATTTTTATCCATCAAATCAATATAAGCATCCATTTTCAGTGGGCCTGTGACGATCGGGTCAAGGTAATAGACCCGGGCACCTGTTTCGTTCGCGATTGTCTCTGCCGTATCCGCAGAATACTGAGGCTCGGCAAACAAAGCCTTAACTTTTAATGCTTTGATTTTTTCGATTGTTTCAGTCAGTTCTCTCGGGCTGGGTTCTGATCCGGGCTCCCGCTCGATCACAGCTGCCACGTTCAAATGAAATTCTTCGGCAAAGTACGGGAATGCCTCATGAAAAGTCACGATATCCCGGTTCTTTACCCCATCCAGGGCCTGGTGCATTTTATTTTTTTCCTGTTCGAGCTTCGCAATATATTCTGCAGTATTTTCCTGATATTTTTCAGCATTTTCGGGATCAAGGGCCGCCAGCTTATCGCCAATGTTTTGAACCTGTCTGATCGCTTTAGATATACTCAGCCACACATGCGGATTTTTCCCTGTCTCATCCTGAATCAGGGTAATCCCTTCACTGGCGTCGATGATCTCCAAATCCGGCATCTGCCCTGTAACCTTAGCGAGGAATGATTCCATTCCCGCGCCGTTGATCACCAAAACCTTGGCATCTTCCAGGCTTTTCAGATCTTCAGTCGTCAGTGCATAATCGTGGAGACAGCCGGTTGTCGGTTTGGTCATATTGACGACGGTCACGTTCGAGATACCCTTCGTGATGTTTAAAGTAAATAGATAGATCGGATAAAACGAAGTCGCAATTTTCAGCGATCCTCGACTGTCATCCGTATTCACCGCGGTGCTCTCCTTCGCGCCGCACCCGCTTAAGGTTACCATGATTGCCAGCAAAGCCGCGCAAAAAGGTTTCGCCCACTTAAAAAACATTTTTGTCCTATTGGTCCTATTTGTCCTATTCATTGCCGTTTTATCAATCATAGCCGTCTTTGCGGTCATCAATTAATTTCCCCTAATTTGCAAATGATTCGCATTTGCATTAATATATAAATTGATTATACTACAAAAGTATACATTTTATTCCCCTTGATTAGAAATTATTCCAAATATTTTTTTTGCAAAGTCATTAATGCTTTGTGAAGCTGTGTAAAAGTATTACAATAGAGTCAGAGTCAGATATATAAGGTTGAAATCATTAAAAACCTTCTGGAGCGACTGACAAAAACAACCTCATGATCAATTCGGAGGGCATTGTTCCGTTGTGAGCAAAAACTTGACTAAAAGGACTGAATTCTTTGCCTGAAAACCAGCAAGACCCATTAAAAGAAATCATGAAAAAAGCAGGGATCAAGAATACCAAGCATAGGAACTTGATATTTGACCTGCTTCAGAATGCGGAAAAACCTCTGACGGCTGAGGAGATTTTTATTTCTCTAAAAGATAAAAGCTCGTCAATTTGCCTTTCTACCGTCTATCGTACGCTGGAAAAGCTGATGTCGTGCAATCTGCTTCTCAAAACGAATATCTCTGATGATGGCAAAGCCAGATATGAACTGAATCATGACCAGCATAAACACTATCTGATTTGTATGAAGTGCAACAAACGGATCTCGATTGCGGACTGCCCAATGAAAGAATTCGAAAAGGCCCTGAAAGACCAGGCCGATTTCGATGTGATCCAGCACAAATTGGAAATCTACGGTTACTGTCAGGACTGCAAGACCTCGCCGCAGCTAAAAAGATAAAAGTACTTTTCTTTGACTTTTTTCCCTGTCAGCATTTCCAGCGCCCTGGCGTAATAGAGAATCTGCTGGCGGTACCTTTCTAGAATAATGCGGGATCCGCCTTCCGGAATCTGGTCCGTCTTATAGTCAACCAGGACAATCCCATCCTCTTCCTCAAAATAACAGTCAATAATGCCCTGCAACAGGACGACCTCCTGCCCGCAGACACCTGCCGCCATGTCGGAGAATACTTCCCTGCATGGTATTTCTATATTAAAGCGGACTTCACGGTTTACACTGCCTGAAGCCTTCATTCTGCATCCGAGCGGGGACTCGAGAAAAAACATTATCTTTTCCGGATCGACGCTTTCAGCCTGCTGCTCTGTGAGCAGTTCTTTTTTGACCATTTCCTGAATCTGATTCGGAATGTCATTGCGCTGAACATCCAGGTGCTGCATGACAAAATGCAGAATCGTTCCCACTTCTGCCGCATTTAGCCCTTTCTTTTCTTCGAGAAACAACGGCTTTTTGATCAGCTGCGGCAGGGAAGCCGATCCGTTTGCAAGCCCCAGCCCTGTCTCTTCCGAAAGCTCCGCTTCCAGCCGTCTCTTCAGTTCGGTGACAGAGACTTTGGGCGGAATTCGGGTACTGGCAGTGAAAGTATACTCCCAGCCAAGCCTTCGCGCAATCTCTTTCTTTACATCTCTGCGGTGGAGTCGATCACTGTCGCTGTCGTTATTATCACGATTATCTCTACTATCGTTATTATCGTTATTATCATCATTAACTTCGGTATCACCGTGATCTTCGGTCTCCTGATGTAAACTAGCCAGCCATCGGATGAATGTTTCTTCTTCCTTTTCCTGAACGGCTGATCTGCCAAGAAGCTCATTTTTTGTCCACATGCGGATCTGCCATTCGGACGGATCGTCAAGCAGACCGTTTCCCGATGCTCCCTCTGTTACATCGGTAGGATACCCGAGCCAGCCGGCCCGAGTGGCAGTGCTGCAGCCCCGGTACTTTATGAGTGCCGGCCCGATCCAGTCCAGATATTTTTCTCCTTTGAATACTTCGTATGCAGGCAGCTTTTCCGGATCACCTGCAGTAGCTTTAGACCATTTATTCAACGCCTTCCGAGCATTGGAAACTGCTCCGGAGATAATCAGCTTTTCCCTGGCTCTGGTCAAGGCCACATAGAGAATCCGCATTTCTTCCGATAAGGTCTCCATCCTGATTTGTTCCCGAATTGCATATTTAGGAACCGACGGATACGCTATCCTGAGCCTTGGATCCGCAACGTCAGGACCGAGCCCAAGCTCCTGGTGAAATAAAATACTCCTGTTCAAATCCTGAAAGTTAAATTTCTTGCCGCATCCGGCCAAAATGACGACGGGGAATTCCAGCCCTTTGCTTTTATGAATACTCATGATCCGAACGACATTATCATTTTCCCCAAGAATTTTGGCACTGCCAAAATCACCCTGGTTGCTTTTTAGCTTGTCAATGAAATTAATAAAATTGAACAACCCTTTAAAGCTCGTTTCCTCATATTGTCTGGCCCGTTCAAATAGAATTCGGAGATTGGCCTGACGCTGCACGCCCCCAGGCATCGCTCCGACAATCCCATAATATCCGGTCTCGGTATAAAGCCGCCAGAGCAGCCTGTCTGCAGACAGATATTGAGCGGTGTCCCGCCATCTGTGAAGTTTGCTCAGGAACATTGCTGCTTTCTTTCTCAGCGTTTCTTTTTCAGGTATTTCGTTATTCATTTTTTCTATCTCAGATTTTCCGTCCGCGAGTTGGTCCTGAAATTTGATTTCCGGCTTACTGCTCTGTAATTCGTTATCAGGCTTTCCGTTCTCCGGTTCAGGAGTATCCTCTTCTGCCGTCTCTTCCACCAACTGTTTAAGCGCCTCATAGATCGGCACATGCCGTCTGCTAAGCCGCAGCCCGGCGAGTTCATCAGATGAGAAAGCGGCCAGCGGCGATCTCAGAACGGCCAATAACGGAATATCCTGCAACGGATTATCAATGATCTGGAGCAGTGACAGGATCACCTGTACCTCGGAAGACTTGAAAAATCCTGTACCGGTATCAGCAAAGGCAGGGATGCCCGCCGCCGTCAGTTCCTCTGTGAATACCTCGGACCAATTCCGGGTGGTCCGGAGAAGAATGACAATGTCGCTGCAGCGCAGCTCCCGGTATGTTTTGCTTTCTTTATCATAAACGGCCGTCCTCCTGCCCTTTTCATTCGGATGAAACAGTTCCTGTATCCTTCTGACCGTAAAGCGGGCTTCACACTGGATCGCATCCAGCATATCCGGGTCAATCTGTTCCGTTTCATCAGAGAGGCTATTTGAGGTGTCCGCAGACTCCGTCAATTCCTGTTCTTCCAGACCTGAACTGTCAGAGAATCCGTTTCCCTGGTCCAGCCGTTCCGGATCGCCTGTTTGAATAAGATGAAATTCTACGGATCCGCCAACCGTCAGCTGTTCCTGGTCATTTTCGGCAAAGACGGCCCCTGAATTCAAAGCCTCGTTGAGATTGTAGTCCAGTTCCCCGACCTGCACCGACATGATCTGCCTGAAAATGTAGTTAACAGCATCAACCACTTCCCGGCGGCTGCGGAAATTCTTATACAGGCAAATTTTTCGATGGCTGGCGCCTTGTTCCGGAGAGTAACTGTGATACTTCTCCAGAAACAGTTCCGGTTTAGCCTGTCTGAATCTGTAAATACTCTGTTTGACATCTCCGACCATAAAGACATTCGGTCTGGCTGATCCTGTGCGGGAAATCATCTGAAGCAAAATCTCCTGGACCAGATTGCTGTCCTGGTACTCATCGACCAGAACTTCCGCGAAACGTTCCTGATAGCGTTTGGCTGCTTCAGACGGCACATACGCTCCCGTTTCATCCTGCACCGTCAGAATTTCGAGGCAAAAATGTTCCAGGTCATTAAAATCCACCAGAGACTTGCCATTCTTTTTCAGCGCATATCTGCGTTCAAATTCAACAACCAGTCTGCTTAGACACTGCATCAGCGGCCGGAGGGTCTGCAAATCTGCTCTGATATCTGCCGAATCAGCTGCCAGGGCCCGTTCTTTCAGTTTACCAATCTTCTTTTTGACCTGATCCCGGATTTCTTTGACCTGCTCTTGAACAGCTTTATCCGCATCTTTGCCGGCTGACGGCAGTCTTTGAAACGGGTAGTTCCGGACTGTTTGGGCAAGGTCATCCCACCTGGCATTACGCTCTTCCAGACAAAGCTCCCGGATATGCTGCAGAAAGCAGTATTCTTCCTCGAAGATAGGACGGTATTTATCCAGTCCTGTACCAGGCTGCAGAAGCGCAACTGCGGCCTGCATATTCTGTATCAGTCCCTCAATTTCAAGTCCGATACTTTTAAGCAGGATTTTTCCCCAGCTGGTCTGACTGAAATCCGTCCCTTCGGACATGCCGAAACGTCCGGTCATCTCCGCAAGCCATTTTTCCGGCCAGGGACTGCTTTGTATAAACGTATGCAGATTCAGCACCATGTCCTGTAAGGCCTGATCGTCCCTGTTACCGCCATAACACTCTAATAGTTCAAGAAAATCGTGATTCTCGGCATTCTCTTCATACATTTCATCAAACAGGTCATTGAGTACTTCCATTTTCATCAGCATCGTTTCCGTCTCATCGGCAATCCGGAAAGACGGATCAATATTTATGGCCTGGAAGTTACTACGGATGACCTCAAGACAAAACGAGTGAATGGTTGTAATACTGGCTTTGCTCAACAGCGTCAGCTGTTTTTGCATATTGGAAGACCCCGGGTTGCTTTCCAATACTACAGCGAGAGCTTCGGCAATCCTTTCCCTCATCTCTGCCGCAGCTGCATTGGTAAACGTCACCACGAGCAGCCGGTCAATGTCCACAGGGTCATCGTTATCCGTAATTCTTTGGATGATCCGCTCCACGAGTACGGCCGTCTTACCGGCCCCGGCAGCCGCTGCAACCAGCAGGTTGCAGTCCTTGGCTGTAATTGCTTCCCATTGTTCATTCGTCCATTTCGTCTGATCAGTCATGATTTTGTTCCGCCTTCATGATATGGTTCCAGATTTCCTCATCTCCGTGGGCGGTCAGCAACCGGAAGCTATTTTCCTTTCTGGCCGGATCAAATTGGCAGACTGCTGCGTAGCAGCAGTAGGTACACGAGGTTATCCGCTTTTTCTTGTACGGCGTGATCGAAACACTGCCGCCCATCATTTCCTCACATAAGTCTTTCAGAAGGTTTCGGACATATTTTCTGAGGATTTCAAATTGTTCCAGGGTAGCTGCCGAGGATTTGCCCAGAAGGTCTCCCTTATTGATCCTAGCCGGAATAATTAGCGAAGTGCCGTCGATGGTCCGGTCCATTTCCTTAATCAATTTGACATCCGCGAGCAGCAGGCCCTTCATTTTCAGTTGTTTCATAATGTCCAGCTCGATCTCTTCCTCCGTAAGCCTGCCATCAGCTCTGACGATAGGATCATCGATCCGGAAATACAGGATGCCTCCCGGCAGGACTGGTTTTTCCGTCTCCAGCCCACTGTTCTGCCAGAGGGCATCGAGATACGTGAATAACTGGATCTGCAGTCCGTAATAAACGTCGGCCAGTTTGAAATCCTTGCTCCCAGATTTATAATCCACGATTCTGAGGTAGGTCCCTTCTTCAGCTTCCAACGCATCGACCCTGTCAATCCTTCCGCTTAAAGACACCTTCCGGCCTGAATCAAGTTCAATCACAATCGGCGGGAACTTTTCCCGCTCGCCAAATCCAAGCTCATAACCCAACGGCTCAAAGCCACTGCGCTTGAGGTGCTCCGCAATCATCCAGACCGCACGCGTGATGACCCTTTTCAGTCTCAAGGCAAGTGAAGTATACCGTTGGGAGGACGTGAGGCCGGACCCCTGCATTTTTCGAAGCATTTCATCCACAATCTCCGAGACTTTCTCCCGGCACCACGGTCTTTCCATCTCTCGCCAAGAGATTTGCTGCTGCGCCGCCTCCAGCGAAAATCTTTCGAGAACGGCATGCATAAACGTCCCGACATCCGGCGGACTGAACTGATAAATCTTTCTCTCTTTGGCTTCAAGTCCATATTGAAGATAAAATGCAAACTGACAGGACGCATATTTTTCGAGCCTCGATGCACTGGCATGAGCCGATGCGCCATACAATGCCGTTATTTTTGCTGAGCTGACCGGCTCGGCAATATTTCTGGCTGAGAATGCTGTCTGAAGTGCCTCACAGCGCGGTTTCCATTCTTCCAGCCCATTGTACCAGCGATAGACATCCCGCCACCAGCCGTTGATTTCCAGCCCTTCTGCCTTGCGGCGGAAAGCTGCAACCATTTGTTTGAAAGAAGGAGATTTTCCGGTCAGCTGTTCCAATTCAGCACTTTCTAGCCAGGTATTTTCTGTGCCGGCATTCACCACTTCTGTATTCTTCGTCTCTGTATTCTCTGTCCCTATATTCTCCGTCTCAGCATTTTCTTTACCAGCAGCAAACCTGGATAGCGCTGGAATCAGCGTGCTGTTTTCCAAAATTTCCGGGAACAGCTTCCTCAGCCGGTAAATCACCAACGAAGGCCGCAAGCTTCGGCCTTCCTGGTCGGCGATCGGCCAGCTCAGGCGAAGATAAGCAGATGCGGTCGTTAAAGACCGGTAAATCAGATACTGGGCCTGAAAGGCCTGCGTGCGGGTATCATTAGCCAGTTCAATCCCAACCGTATTCAGCGCGGCACGGTCCGCATCGGCCAGGATACCTTCCGTCTGCGCAGTGGAAGGGAACACCCCGTCATTGACCCCTAAAATAAAAAGTGCTTTGATCTGATGGCTTCGGAACCTCTCGATGCTGCCGATCAGAACTTGATCCAGCGAAGCCGGTATCAACCCGATCCGGTATTCGGCAAAGCCGATTTTCAGGGTGTCCGTAAAGCTTTCCAAACTCAAAGGCTCCTCGCCCATAGTCTCCACGGTCTGATCCAGGACGTTCATCAGGATATTCCAGACCTGGCCGTATTCATTGGCCAGACTCAGCATACCCTGCCGCCTGAATTCTTCCATGATCCTTTCCAACCTGGCCGGGACGCCTATCCCGCCAAGAAAATCATACAGGGCTTCGCAAATTTCCGAAGCCTTTTTTCTGTTCTTGGTTTTGGCGCGGAATTGAAGAAGCGGGGCTACAATCTCGCGTCTGGTCTGATTGATCTCCTTCAGCTCCGTTTCGGCCTTTTCCACATCTTGAGACCGGTCATTTTCTTCCGGCAGTAAGCCTGGACGCATCGACCAGTCTTCATTTTTCGTCCAGCGGCTTCCGCGGACTCCGCAGGCCAGTACATAATTTTCGATGCGGTCCATACGCTCCCTGTCCAGACCGGTCAATCCGGTTTTCAGATACGCAAATACCGCTTCATAAGACCAGTGGTCGTTAAAAATATCGAGCATCGCCAGAATCATTCTGACCAGCGGCTGATCTGTGATCTCGGTCTTACTGTCCAAAAAATATGGAATTTCATACTCAGCAAAAACAGTTTCCAGGAAACTCCGGTAGCCGTCCAGATTTCCGGTGACTACGGCGATATCTCTGTATCTGAGCCCTCGATCCCGGCAAAGCCTGACGATGTCTGCCGCTGCAGCTTCAATCTCCGCATAGATATTCACCGAAGCATGCAGGGAGATATCCCTGGTTGCTTCTGGATATACCCGGTACGGATAGGCATCATAATACCGTTCGAGGTGGGACAACTCCGTACTGCAGCGAAACCTGGGCAGAGGAACTTCCGCCAAATGAACCGACGGCTCAATCTCCAAGCCCGCCTCCTGGCAGATTTTCTTGAACTTACGGTACACGCCTTTGACTTCAGAGAATACATCGGTTTCCATCAGACCTTCTTCATCAAGACAGTCCGTACACAGACAAATGTTCACCCTGTTCACCTTAAGCAGCAGCCTTGTGATGACTTTGTATTCCTGTCGTGTAAATCCGGCAAAACCATCAACCCAGATTTCTGCGCCGTCAAAAATGTTTGTGGATTCCAGCTTGGCTGCCGCCAGGGTAAGATCATCGTCACTATCCCGATATCTTTGCCGGATCAGTTCCTCGAACCCGGAATAGACGGCATTCAGTTCAGCCAGTTTGTCCCTGAGCGGCTGGTCCGCCATATCGGCAATGACGTTCTGCAGATCTTCCGGCGTAACATTATACCGTTTCAGCTCTGTGATTAGCCCTGAAAGCGAACTGACAAACCCTTTGCGGTCGGCTGATCTCGTATAGACCTTCAGTTCGTCTTTAATCTGCGTAAGGACACGGTAGATCAACATGCTCTTGCCTGCCGGGTGGATATGCGGGTACGTGATTCCGCCCGCCTCGTTAAATACCCTGAATGCCAGGCGGCGGAAACTTAATACTTCCGTCTTTAGAATCCCGCCGGTCTTCAGCACATTAATCAAGTCCCTCTCCGCCTGCAGCGTATACTGTTCCGGCACAAGCAGCACCAAAGGATGATCCGCTCCGTTTTTGACGCGTTCCTTTATTTCATTCAGGCAATAGGTGGACTTGCCGCTGCCGGACCGTCCGTAAATAAACCTAAGACTCATCCTGTTCTCCGTTCCTCTGAGAATTATCCAACTAAAACAGTGTATTTATTATTCAGACGTACGGTCTTTGGTTTCTTCAATTAGCCTAATAAAAGCCGCTTGAAACCGTTCATTGTCTTCTTTGGTTCTTTTCTTAACATGGGTGGTTCTTCCTCCCCCGCGCCGTACCTTTTGTCCGACGTGACGTTCAAAAAGGAGGCGTTCAATATTGTTGTCGGTATAAATAAGACCATTTTGATTAATGGCCCTGGCGCCTTTCCCCAGAACAAGCGCCGCTAGTCCGTAATCCTGCGTGACAACAATATCCTCCCTGTCCAACCGCTTCATCAGTGCAAAATCCACACTGTCCCGGTCCTGGTCCACGGTGATCACCGTACTGTAGTCGTCCTTCAGTTCATGGGAAGTATCGATGATCATGATGACCGGAAGTTCAAATTGTTTCGCGCAGCTCACAATGAGCTCCTTCACCGGACAGGCATCCGCGTCAACCAATATTTTCATGTCCTTGCAGGGCCTCCTTGA
Organism: Dehalobacter sp. CP; assembly: GCA_009910795.1. The sequence continues at coordinate 69,421 of VMEE01000022.1, forward strand.
TCTCGGTTAAAAATAAATCCCCGTATTTCTGCAGTTTCCTTTCGCCAACGCCATTTACCCGGATCAGCGCATTTCTGTCCTGCGGACAGTTTTTGGCCATTTCCCTGAGCGTGCTGTCCGGAAAAATCATGTACGGAGGTAATCCCTCCTGCTGGGCAATCTGTTTGCGCAAGGCCCGCAGTCTTTCAAATATTTGTTCAGCGGCGGTGAGCGATACTTCTTCCCGCTGCACCTGAATCTGATACACTTTTTCCTCACTCTTAAGCACAGCCGTCGCTTTCGGCGCAAGCTTCACTACCGGATACTGACCGCCTGCAACCATAAGATAACCTTCGGCTGCCAGGAAACTGATCCTGTCCTTAATCTCCTGCAGTGGTGTGTCCTTCATGATCCCATGGGTAGATAGTCTGTCCAGCCCAAACTGCAGAACTTTTTTGTTCTGGGAGCCTTTGAGTACCTCGGCTACCAACGCCGAACCAAAACGTTCCTTCATCCGGTAAACACAGGACAGGATTTTTTGGGCATCCAGAGTTACATCAACCTTTTTCCGGTCATCGTCACAGTTGCTGCAGTTCCGGCATTTATCCGGACTTTCTGTTTCTCCGAAATACTCCAGAATGGTCTGCCTTAAACATCTCGATGTATGGCAGTAATCGACCATGGCCTGCAGTTTTTTATACTCATTGGCCACACGCTGTTCCTGAAATATGGTTTCTTCAATCATCATTTTCTGAATCTGCACGTCCTGGGGACCAAAAAGCAAAAAACACTCTGCCGGCTCACCGTCACGGCCCGCCCTACCAGCTTCCTGATAATAGGATTCAATGTTTTTGGGCATGTTGTAATGGATCACAAACCGGACATTGGATTTATCGATTCCCATGCCGAAAGCGTTTGTTGCCACCATCACAGCAATCTCGTCATAGATAAACTTTTCCTGATTGCGCTTTCGTTCCTGATCGGGCAAACCGGCATGGTAACAGCCGACTGAGAATCCCTGTCCTTTCAGCAATTTATAGAGTCTGTCGACATCTTTGCGCGTTGCGGCATAGATAATTCCTGAATCATCGCGGTTATTTTTCAGACGATTCTGAACAAATATCTTCTTGTTTTCACCGCGAAGAACTGAAAACTTCAGGTTCGGCCTGTCAAATCCCGTGATAAAGCAATTGGGTTTCCTAAGGCCCAGCATGCGGATAATATCCTGCCTGACTTCCTCGGTGGCCGTAGCCGTAAAAGCCCCGACCAAAGGCCTTGCGGGCAGGGATTGAAGAAACTTGCTGATCCGCAAATAGCTCGGGCGAAAGTCATGGCCCCACTGGGAAACACAGTGCGCTTCGTCTACAGCCACAAAATGGATTGGCAGTCCCTTCAGCCTGGCAAGGAACTCTTCCGATTCCAGACGCTCCGGAGCTAGATAGACCAGTTTATACTCTCCCCGCTGCATCCTGTCAATGCGCGACCAGGTCTCTTTCGGAGAAATAGAGCTGTTGATAAACGTAGCCGGAATGCCGGTTTGGCCGAGACTGTCCACCTGATCTTTCATTAGAGAGATCAAAGGAGAAATAACCAGCGTAACCCCTTCAAACAAAACCGCCGGAATTTGGTACGCAATCGATTTGCCTGCCCCTGTAGGCATAATGGCTAACGTATCCTGCCTCTGAAGCAGGCTTTCAATGACTTGTTCCTGCCCTCCTCTGAATTCCCGATAACCGAAATACTTGAGCAGGGCTTCTTTTGCTTTCGCAATCATATCGAATATCTCCCATCCGTCGGGATTATAGAAAAATAACCATAGAGCAGAATCTATGGCTGATTTTATGTATTAGAGTTCGCCGGAAAAAAGTCATTTCCTTTATTAATTTCAGGATTTTTGTTACAATTCTTCATATCGTTGATATCGTTGCAGTAATTATTTTCTGGAGGTGCTTCTGTGAAGAAAAAACCAAAAACCAAATTCCCGCGTGCTTTCTTCAAGGTTAAAATGGGCACGCAAGTCATCCGACCCAAGAAAGGTGCCGGTGCTAAAGATCTGAACCCTTACAACCGCAAAGCTAAACACAAAAAAACCACTGCGTTCGAGCACTTCGATCCGGTGGTTTTTTTGTGGTATTCGTTTGGATGGATATCTTGAAAATTTGCCGTTTTTGAAGTTTACTACACTAGTATAGTAGATTTCAAAAACGGCAAATTTTCAATGTAGGTTGTCCCATTCTGAATATATAAATGAGCATCATCCCTTTTCTAAAGAAAAGGTTGTTTGGAACAAGACCAAAATTAGTTAATTCTGTTCTCCCCCCAAAATAAGTACACCTTTCGGATAATGATCATGCACCCAGACCAAACTATTTTTGTCTGTTATCTCCTGGATATGTTTCTTATAGGTATCATACCAGTCCTGATGATTTGTACTGAGATATTTGATATCCTCACTGCCGAGGATCTTTCGGCATAGGATCTCCATCAAGTTTCCCTTTAAGCCTGTCTGCCCGCCTTTTGCAAATTCGGAGAATAGGTAAGGCAGCGTTTTTTCATCCATGGCAATAATTGTTTCAACCTCTGCCGGATGCGCATTCAAATAATCATAGGGATTTGAGGAATCCATTGGTGATGTCATGATCTTCTCCAGACAATTTTTAACCTGATCCGCATTATTGGCTACTATATTCCCATCTGTATATCCATAACTGGCATAGATACTGTTCAAGCGGTCAATCAGTACCTTCAGCTTTCCGATATTGTCGGAATAAAGACGTACATCTCCTTGCATGATCTGCTCAATCCGGCTCCTTGACTTTGACCAGCTATACCCTTCCAATTGCCCAGTACTGTCGGCAAATCGAATGTTAATGATTTGGACGTTATCCACCAAAGCAAAGAGCAAAATGGCATTGCGATCAAACACATTTCCGATGATTCCGTCTTCTGCCGTAATCGCCGAAGCGTTATTAATCCGATAATTAATGGTTATGCCATATGGCTCAGCGGACGTCTGCAACTCGACTTTATCCCGGACAACCCCTTCTGGCAAAGGCATCGCGTCAATCAGCGCGATAACCTTGCTCGCATTGCCTACATACGGTGTTTTGTTGGCCAGTAATTTATCGACCGCGTAGCCTGAGTACGTTTTCTGCCCTGTAGCCGCCCCATTTATCGGGTTTGCTATGAATCCAATCATCAACGCCGCGATCACGATCATTATAGCCGTGCCAACCCAAAAACGAGGCTTTCTGTAATGGATCACATTTTTTATTCTCTCTTTAATATTGTTTTCACCGAAAGCTAAAGGGGTAGCCTGCCAGAAGTTGTTCTTCTGAACTGCCAACGCCAGCAGGGAATTGGCATAATCCGCTTTGATCCCTTGCCCCTTGTTTCTGATAACCGTTTCATCGCAGGACATTTCCATGTCCTTAACCATCAGCGTAAAGCAGAGCCACATCAACGGATTAAACCAATGGATGATCAGAACCAAAAATGCCGCCGGTTTGATCAGATAATCACTTCTCTGAATATGTACCGTTTCATGCGCCAGTACATAGGGTAATTCCCGGGACGAAATGCCTGCAGGCAAATAAATTCTCGGTCTCCTAAAGCCAAAAACAAACGGTGTGCTGATTTGATCTGTCTCATAAATATGCGATAAAGAAGCATCCAGCAGCGTAGCCGTTTTTATCTTTCCTGCAATTTTAAAATAGGAAAGAATATTCCAAATCAGCAGCACCATAACTCCGGCCATCCAGACCATACTGCCAAGCAACATCAGCATAGAAAGCGGACTTACACCCATTGCTGCGACCAGAGGCAGCGTACTGCCAACTGAGCTGTTTACTGTACCGTTTATTGCATAATTTATGTTCTCAAGGCCTGTCATCACCAGCGTCTCAGGCAAAGCATCAGGCTGCATGGCGGGTTTGACAACGTTTAGGAAACTAAAAACCGAGGTAAATGAACCAGGACAGGTCAGTCTGAAAAAAACCGCCAGCCACAACAGATAAGAAAAGACTTTCGGTGCCCTTTTCAGAAGCAGTCGAATCAGGATCACACCGAGAGCCACATAGGAAGCTGTCATGCTCATATCGACAACAGTGCTGAAAACTGTCATCAAGCTGTTCATTGTATCGCCTCCTCAATAATTCGTTTCAGTTCTTCAGCTTCCTTGGCTGTGAGCGTCTTCCGATCGAGGAATGCTGTTAAAAATTGCGGCAGAGAACCGTCAAAGTTTTTTTCGATCAAAGATTGGCTTTCATATTTCTGCACTTCTTCCTTTTTAACAAGTGAAGTGACCACTGCATCAGCATTGTTTAAAATGCCCCGTTCACATAGTTTTCGCAAAACCGTGTAAGTGGTTGACTTCTTCCAGCCCAGTCTTTCCAAAGAAAGCCGTGCAAGCTCAGTCGAATTCACCGGTTCTTTTTCCCAGACGATACTGACAAATCTATACTCCGCATCAAATAATTTATAGTTTTCCATGATACCCCCAAGGTTTATCTTAATAGACCTACTTGTAAGTCTATTCTAATAGACCTTATTTGTCAACAGAAAATCTGCGGTAAAAATTTTTTCGAGGGCAACCGATCAAAGCCTGATATATTTTGTTGCCACTGATTGCACAAACGCACTGTCATGCTCCACAAACAGCAGGGTTGGCCGGCATCTTACAATGAGGTCCTCAATCTGCATCCGGGACAGAACGTCAATATAGTTCAGCGGCTCATCCCAGATATACAGATGGGCCTGCTCGCAGAGACTTTTGGCCAGGAGCACCTTTTTCTTCTGCCCTGCGCTGAACATACGCATATCTTTTTCGAACTGAACGCCTGAGAAATCGAGCTTGTGCAGAATGGTCAGAAAACGGCTTTCCTCAATCTGGTACTGCTCCGCAAAACTGCGCAGACTGCCCTGCAAGTAAGCGGTATCCTGCGAAATATAGGAGATTCTTAGATTACTTCCAATATTGACCTTGCCGCTGGAGGCAAGATCTTCTCCAATCAGCAGCTTTAAAACACTGGATTTGCCGCTGCCATTCCTGCCACTTAAGGCCACCCGCTCTCCTCTCTCTACAGTAAAATGAACATTCTCGCAGACCTTCCTGTCCGCATAATAGATTGCCAGGTCACGTAATTCCACAAGTGTATTTTTCGGGTGTGAAAGAGGTCTCATACTCAGGCTGTCGGCCAGCTCGATATTTTTTAAAAGTTTTTCTTTCGTCTGGATGTTCTTTTGCTGCCGAGCTTCGATCACTTTGGATCGTTTCATCATTTTTGCCGCCTGGTGGCCGATATAGCCTTTATCCGGCTTGATGCCGGAGTTCAGCGTTCCCTTCTTGGTCTTCTCAATTTTATCCGACCAGCCGGCCGTCCGCCTGGCTGCTGCCGATAATTGTTTGATCTCTTTCTGCAGCCTGTCATTCTCTGCTGTTTCAAACGAATCCGTTCTCTCTTTATTGACCCACCACGTTGAAAAATTGCCTTTTTGAAGTTCAATATTGGTTTTATTGATGGTCAGGATATGGTCGATACAACGGTCCAGAAAAAACCTGTCATGCGAAACCAGGATAAAGCCGGTTTTCCTGTTCAGATATTTCCCGACAACGCGCCTGCCCTCTATGTCCAGATGATTGGTCGGTTCATCGATCAAAAGAAAGTTGTGGGGTTTAATAAACAGTGCCGCAAGCAAAACCTTGGTCTGCTCCCCTTGGCTTAAGGCTGCAAAAGGCAGCTCCAGGACATCCTCTGCAACTTCGAGCAATGACAATTCTTTCTGAAGTTCCCAATGTTCAAAAGCAGGGCAGATACTTGCCACTACCTCAATGACATTTTGACTGGGATCGGTAACCTGAAAAGGAAAATAATCAAAAGACACGGGGGATTCAATTGTTCCACGGTACTCGTATTTCCCGCACAGCAGCTGCAAAAAGGTTGTTTTACCGCGCCCGTTCCGGCCAGTGAACCCAAGTTTCCAGTCCGTATCGATCTGAAAAGATACATTTTCAAAAATATTGTCATAACTGCCGTCATAGCAAAACGTTAAATGGTCGATGTTAATCAACGCCATCGCGATCACCTCACAGTGTAAAAATAATAAGGCTGCAAGAAAGTTTATTCTTGCAGCTTCAAAATATCCTTGAACACAGTTGATGTGCAGAAAAAATGTTAACATGATGCACATTCCAAAACGCTGTCGGTCCAATGTGATCTTTGATTACTTTAAAAGATTGTAACTTTCTTGCTCCGTGGGCTTACTGCTCCTTGCCATCCTTGGCACCGCGGCATGAGCCCATCCGTGGGCGTCACAAGGCCAGCAGCACTTGCTGCTTACTCCGTAACGCTCTTTTCACTTCACATTTAGCAAGAAAGTTTGCGCATCTTCCCATCTCCGATCAAATTTATCTATTAACAAAAATTCCAAATCAACCTATTAATACATTACTTAACCTTAGTATTATATCAGATAACCCTATCATTCGATACTAGGCTAGAAAACCCTGCAGAATCATATCTTCAGCCTCTTTTTCCGTGAGACCAAGCGTCATCAGCTTGATCAGCTGATCGTTTGCAATCCTGCCGATCGCCGCCTCATGGATCAGCTGAGCATCCGAATGGAAGGCCGAAATTTCCGGAATAGAAGAAACTTTCGCTTGATCCATAATAATGGAATCACATTGAATATGTCCGCGGCATTGGGCATAGCCGCGCATATTCAAATGAAAAACTTGAGTGGAATTATCCTGCGCCACGGAACGGGAAATGATCTGGGCGGCAGCATCTTCTCCTATCAGCTCAACTGTAATATCGGATTCGGCATTCTGGCTGGTGGTAGTCAGCAGTCTTTCCATGACAATCAGACGCGCGTTCTTGTGCAGGCGCACTTCCGTATCCCTTTTGGTCTGGTCGACACCTCTGATCTGAACCATTTCCAGCTCAGCCACACCGCCCTCTTCGACTTCAATAATCGTCTTCGGATTCAAAATCCTTTCCCCGCTGCCATCGCCTTCACCGTAGTGTTTTTCCACATACTTCATCTTGGCGCCCTTACGGACAAAAAATTCGTGAACGCCATCATGCTGGGCTTTCTTGCTTCCCGGGTTATGAATCCCGCAGCCGGCCACAATCAGAACGTCCGAGTCGACGCCGATTTCAAATGTATTGTAAACGAGGTCATCCATCCCTTCAGACAGAATAACCGGAATATGCACGCTTTCTCCTTTGGTTCCGGGTTTCACAATGATATCAATGCCAGGCTTGTCCTGCTTGGTGATAATATCAATATTTGCAGTCGTATTTCGTCCTGCTTTCTCGCCATTTTTACGGATATTATAGGCTCCATGAGGTATTTCATGCAAATCAGCGACTTCAGCCAGAATTTTTTTATCGATCGCATTCAACATTGGGCTTTTCCTCCTACAATGGTACAGTTATTTCTGCATTCGCAGTTGGAATCCAGCAGCTCAATTTCACCCAGAATTTTAGCCTTGGTGGTCACTTCGCTGATTTTTCCGTCGGACACTAAAACAACCTGGTCGGCCAGACGGAGAATCCTCTCCTGGTGAGAGATAATCACAATCGTCGTGTCATACTTTTTATTTAAATTTTGGAACGTCTCGGTCAGCTTCTGGAAGCTCCACAGGTCAATCCCTGCTTCCGGTTCATCAAAGACAGCCACTTTCAGGTTGCGCGCTAAAATACTGGCAATTTCAACTCTCTTTAATTCCCCGCCCGAAAAGCTCGCATTGATTTCCCTGTCCAAATAATCCTGCGCGCATAAACCCACATCATAAAGCAAATCACAGGAATTCACCTCTTTATCCGGACCGGCAGCCAGCTTTAAAATATCGCGGACTTTCATTCCTTTAAAACGGGGCGGTGACTGAAACGCATAGCCGATACCCAGCCGTGCTCTTTCCGTAATTCCCATCTGGGTAATATCCGTTCCGTCCAATAATATTTTCCCTGCCGTAGGCTGGTAAATACCCATAATCACTTTGGCGATTGAGGATTTTCCTCCTCCGTTCGGACCTGTCATGACGTAAATCTTTTTCTTATCCAGGGTGAGACTGACGTTCTCAAGGATTTCCACATCTGTTCCCTGGTCATCGTCTAACGTCAGGCCGACATTTATCAATTCCAACATCTCAATACCACCTTTTAAGCATTTTCCGATTTAAAAATTTTTGCAACATCTTCCATCATTATCTCTTGATAGATATTTCTTCGGATATTATAGCATCCCAAATTAAATAAAGGAAATCCCAGTATCCTTTAAGTGCTTAATGACTTATTAACGTCAAAAATCAAATAAAATCATGAAGGGCAAATGCTTTCTTTAACGGTTATAAAGCACAAGTGTAAAAAAACCGACTTTTCCCATTCCTGCGTTATACGTCATCTTCTGGTCCATGGACATCCGGACGACATCGATTCCGCTGCCTTCCATCGAATATTGCTTTTTATCCGGGAAGCGGCAGGGCTCTTCCTCAAGGGCCGAGCATTTCTCACACAATGTGCAAGGACCTGCGCCCATGATCAGAACATCATCCGCAGTGAATTCTTTCCGCAGCGCTTTGTTCAGATTATCCAGAATCTCAATCGACTCCTTCATTTCTTTTCTGGAACGGATTGAGATAATTTTGCAGAGAATGAAAGCCTGACCGTATTTCTGGACCCTGGCTTTTCTTTCCTCCTCCGTCCCTGCTCCGGGCGGACAGGCATGGTTCTTTCCAAAATTTCCGCAGGTATTTCTGGCGCACTGATCGAATACATCCTGTGAAAAAACAATGTTATCAACTTTGATTTCTCTGTATTCGTCAAATCCCAATTTTGTGAAGATTTCGATCAACCGCTCTCTTAGATCCATTTTCTTTGGCCCCTTTTTTCTTCATTTCTGGCACGCAGGAAGCTTGGAACCCTACATATGGAATACATTCGGATTCGAATCCGAATTTTAGCGTTTATAGATACCAATAGATTAATAATGTTATACGGTTATCTGCCAATATCATTTAGCTAAATTATCTAAAAAAAGAAAGTATTTAATCACATTACTTTCTTCTCTAGTACTGATATCCTGTTTTTGACTTTTGTTATGTCCTCATCAAAAAATTTGACTATGCTTGATATATCTTTTTTAATGGTTTTTTGTTCTGTTTTAATTTCTTTGATATCTGTTTTTAACTCTTTAATATCTGCTTTCATTTCTGTTAAAAAACTTTTTAATTCTTCATCCATAACCTACACCCCTTTGTACTAAGTATAAAATGAATCACGTTTAGTGTAAATAAAAATAATGATTTGGCGATCTGGAATACGAAATTTATATATAAAAAGAGAGCGGAAATAGCTCTCTTAGTTTGTTCTAATTCATTGTTTTGACTGGATTTCCGACTAGGAAATAGACTAGGTTTAAATCCCAAAAAATGGCTTGTATCAATGCTCTCAAAAAAATTTGTCTTATTTAGAATAATTATTTTTGGTGGGTTTGATAGGATTCGAACCTACGACCCCCGCGATGTGAACACGGTGCTCTAACCGGCTGAGCTACAAACCCACAATGGCATGCACATGGTTTATTATAGCGCTATTATCTGGGAAATGCTACCCTAAAAGCTCTAAAAAAGCAACAATCATTCCTTTTTGCCGGCCTAGGCCGCAATGGTTGCTCCCATCTTTCCCCGACCCATTCGATCAGTCTGCTCAGAGACTTGCTCGATCTATATCAGAGCAAAGGACTGATTAGAAACTTGTAGATATACTCAATCGGCGGCCCTATTACGATATTGATCACATTTGTAATAATCAGAATCAGTAAGATAAACGTACTCATCTGATAAATCTGGCTGTACAGACTGCTGTCTTTCAAACCGAGCAAACCAAAGACAACATGGGAACCGTCGAGCGGCGGGATTGGCAGAAGGTTAAAAACAAACAAGACGACATTCATCCAGACTGCATTAACAAAGATCGTTTGCAGAATATTTAAAGTATTGTTATCGAGGACGCCTTCCGGAATATAACCGGCGGCCCATATCAGGATCACGAAACATACCGCAAGCAACAAGTTCATCACCGGTCCGGCCAGGGATACAAGGATATCATCTCTTTTTTTGTTTTTAAAATTACGGGGGTCAACTTGAACAGGCTTCGCCCAGCCAAAATGAGCGATAACCAACATCAGAAATCCAATAATATCGAGATGAACCAACGGGTTAAGCGACGTCCTGCCCTGCAGTCTGGGCGTATCATCACCAAACCAAACTGCGGTCTGGGCGTGGGCAAATTCATGAAAGGTAAGACCAATAATGATTCCGGGCAACATATAAAGGGTTTGAACAATATCAAAATTCATGCTTTACTTCCTTTCGGGTAACATACTTTGTTCTCTTAACTTTTGAGAGGCCGCCACATCAAGGGGATAAAATCCTATAATCCTAATAATACATAATTCCGACCGATTTGACAAAGGGATACTTATGCAAGAAACCTCCCTGCAATCGGAAGGTTTCTTATTTTCTGATGATCGAACCGGCCTTATACTAGGTATCCTGTACTATTGTAATTCTCTCTCATCTGTCCATTGTCACAAAAAATTCTCATAACGGATTTGTCATGCTGTCTTGTGGCAGTTTTTACGTATAGTTTTATTTGTCTATCTCTTTATCTTTCTGATCTTGATAAGGGTCAAGATGGATATTCACGCGGGTATTTTTCAACTTGTCACTCATGTCCTTTTTCAGGGTTCCGATAATATCATGCGCTTCCTTGACGGTAACGTTGTGATCAATCGTAATATGAAAATCGATGTGTTTCATATTTCCTGATTTTCTTGTTTTAAGCTTGTGATAATCTCTGAATTGATGACTGTGCTCAGAAATGATCTTTTCGATCTCAGCTTCTTCTTCATCAGAGAGCTTCGAGTCGAGAAGAAAGTTAAAGGCTGTTTTGCATAAGTGAAACGCTTCTTTGATGATCAGCAACGCCACGATAACCGCGACAACGGAGTCCAGTACAGCAAGTCCGGTAAGTTTAATCAGCAGGATTCCAACGCCGACGCCTAACGACGTATAAACATCGGTTTTCAGGTGAAGTGCATCTGCTTCCAGGGCCATCGATTCCTCTTCTTTGCCCACCTGATATAATTTTTTTGATACAACCAGATTGACAAGCGCCGATACCAGCATCACTCCGATGGCAACAGCTGCCTGTTCAATCTCAGAAGGCTCAAATATTTTCTTAATAGCTTCAATAATAATCAGTGCCGCTGCAACAAAAATTAGAAGGCCTTCGACAAGGCCCGAAATATTTTCGATCTTTCCATGTCCGTAGGGATGATCCTTATCCGCCGGCTTCGTTGACTGTCTCACCGAGAAAAAGGCGACAATCGATGCGGCAAGGTCCATGCTTGAGTGGATCGCCTCGGAAATTATACTGACGGAACCACTCAAAATGCCCGCTATGATCTTAAATATGATCAGCGCAGTATTCGAAATAATGGATAACAATGCAAACTTGACTCTTCTGTCAGCCACAGCTTTTCTTCCTCCCAAAATCACCAAAAATATCAATTTCTTAAAATTCAACCTAGTACCTTGTCGACTCTGAAATGATCATATAATGGCGAGCAGATTTCTTAAAAGACAAGGCAAATGATTGAGAAACCCCTTCTTATATAAAAAAACTGCGGAACTATAGTTGTTGGAAATATAGTCCCACAGGGTTTGTCTCCTGCTGCCGTATACCGGCCCAGCCTTATACACCCAAATCAAATGTTAAGTGTATCGGCCTGATCGATGCGCAATATTTTTTGATAAATCAAAAACTAGTATATTTGAAAACAACCTCTACTGTCAATATCGTTTTGCCTAAAACTTGAGTAGCTCTACCTTAAATTTAGGATAGCTCCCTGCGTTTAAATACCATTGCAATCAAGCACACCAATCCTGCTGCCGCCCCGGCCCAGCCGGCCACTTGGAACAGCTGAACGTAGCCGGATGCAGTCCCGGCAATATCGAGTATCCCCTTCAGCAAACTGCCTACGGTTAATACCGCAATGCCGGAATTATAGATATTGTAAAACAAACGATAGTTTCTGCGATCGCTGATCCGGGGAACGATCAGCCCCAGAGTAAAATAGAACAATGCGCCGCCCAGAAGCGGATACAGAAACATCAGGGTCATTGCCGCCGAACGAACCCCATGACCGAACTGTGCATAGATATTATTGACAGCAATAGATACCGCTGTGAGTATCAGATAGACAATCACTGTTTTACGGATCTGCCGTGATCCTTCCCTACTATTCATTACCGATATAGACAATGTCGCTCACCTCTCTCTGCTGAGAACTCCTGCCATCGGTCGGATGATTGACGATTTCTCCGTTAAAGTACATGGTCGAAGAGCCTCCTCCATCCAAATTATACGCAACCGTACATCCTCTCTCGGCAAACTCCTGCGCAAGCTCCAGCAAAGAAAGTCCTGCGCTCTCTTCCGTCCGGCCGTCAGAGACAATTACGATATAATGCAGACCGGAGACCTGACCGATCGCGGTCCTCGGATTGCTATTTTTGGACTGGGATACCTCACTGGTACTGTCCACCACAATTTTCCCATTTTCGATCAGGGCCGGTCCAAATGAAAGCACCTGCCAGGTATTTGTCAGGGAATCAGCACAAACCGCATTTTCATTAATAATTGAGAAGTTCCCGACGTCGTCAATCACCAAGGCTTCATCTTTTCCGGCCTCCCGGGCCGTATCCCTGTACAAGACGCCATTGCGTAAAACATAACCGTTATTTCTGAATCCATAGTAGTCGCCATTGATCGCGAAAACTGCCTGATGTTCTTCGGCCATATCCGAGGTTGTTTCCTTGAGATTGCGCCCAAAGCTGTTTTCAGCCAACGCCGTTTTCAGGTAAGACGCATCGCTGAGCTGGATATCGGCGACATAAATGGTTGTGTCATACGCCTGCACCGCATCAATTGTTATTTTGATATTTTTATCCTGATAAGAATGATCGGTAACCGCAGCTTTAGTCTCCGACCCGGACTCGGTCGGATCCTCTGCTGCACTTTGCTGCTCAGAGGCTGTATTTTGTTGTTCGGCAGCTTCGGCAGCCTCACGCTGCTTGACTTCAGTCACGTTCTTTGGAATTACAAAGGTGTCCAGCAGAACAAAAACAAAAGAAAATGTCAGTAAAAAAGCTAAGACGGCCGCCCAACGGTAGGGTTTGGCTAAGAATTTTTTCATGTTGCCAATGAACACTCCTGTCTTCTGTCATCAATTTCTGTTTTATATTAAATGACCCATGTGACAGTTTGATGAATGATTGATGAGCATTCATTGAATATTATGTTCTTTTCCAGCGCTTAAACCCTTTGACAACCTCATACCAGCCGACAGATACGACGGCCAAAGCAGTGGCCAGGCTAAGCTGTTTCCAGGACAACGGCGCGAGCTTCAATAAGTGATTCAGCGGTGTATAGATAATAAGAAACAATCCTGCTATGGTACCAATATTTACTGTCCACATGACCTTATCTCTGATCAGTTTCGCAAAAGACCGAAAAGCAGAATCCGTATTGGAGCTGTTCACCTGAACCAGCACTAGATTTGCCAGCAAAATAATCGCAAGCGCCATGGTCCTGGCCAGAGAAGCCTGATCAGGATGGTTATTTAAAATCGTGAAATAGGCGCCGAATGATGCCCCAAAGATCACGAGACCCTGTATGACACTTTTGGTTAGTATTTTCGCAGTGAGCAGCTTTTCGCCGGGACTGCGCGGAGGCTGATTCATGATATCCCGTTCGGCCGGCTGCCGCTCCAGCACAATTGAACAGGTGGGGTCAATAACAACTTCAAGCAGTACCACGTGCAGCGGCAACAGCAAAAGACTCGCCGGACTGATTCCCAGGAAGGGTGCAAGTAAAGAGGCAAATGCGATCGGGATATGAATCGTGAAAACATAGCCCACGGCTTTTCTGATGTTATCATAGATTCTTCGGCCATCCTTAATGGTATCAACAATGGTTGAAAAGTTGTCATCCAGCAGGACCAAATCGGCAGCCTCACGAGAAACCTCAGAACCGCGCTTGCCCATCGCAATCCCAATATCGGCATATTTCAAGGCTGGCGCATCATTGACGCCGTCTCCGGTCATCGCGACAATCTCGCCGTTATCTTTAAAAGCTTTGACGATTCTCATTTTATGTTCCGGAATTACCCTGGAAAAGATACTGACATCCTTGACTTTCTCACGCAGTTCTTCCTCGCTCATTTGATTCAGCTCATCGCCGGTGATAATCTTATCGCAGTTCGGCATGTTGATCTGCCTGGCAATCGTGCTTGCGGTAATCCCGTTATCTCCGGTGATCATAACGACCCGGACCCCGGCTTTGTTGCAGATTTGAATATCCTGCTTAACAGATTCCCGCGGCGGGTCGGCAAGACCCACCATGCCACAAAGCTGCAGCCGGCATTCCGGCAGGGTGTCCGGGACTTCCTCTTTACCGGCCAGTACCATTTGGCCAACGGCAATCACCCGCAGACCCTGCTGCGACATTTCTCTGATTTTGTGCTCGGCAACTTTTCTCTCCTGATCCGTCAGACTGCATACGTCCAGAATACGTTCAGGCGAGCCTTTGGCTGCAACCACAAGCTCATTTTCATTTTGCCAGACGTGTCCCATCATCTTGGTCTGGTCCGTGAACGCATATTCTTTGATCAGCTCTCCGCCAAAAAGGAGCTCTCTGCCTATCCCTTGCACTTCACAGTAAGCAATCATAGCCTTCTCCATCGGGTCATAGGCATCCGGCTCGCAGCCCATGCCCATAATCCGGATCAACCCTTCGCCATCGTCGTTCAGACTCCAGGTATCCCGGACTGTCATTTGGTTCATGGTAATGGTACCTGTTTTATCGACGCAAAGAACGGATACAGCCCCAAGCGTTTCTACGGACGACAATCTTCTGACCAGTGACTGCTTTTTAGCCAGCCGCCAGGCACCCATCGATAGAAACACGGTCAAAATAACAGGAAACTCCTCCGGGATCATGGCCATGGCCAGGGTGATCCCAGACAAAATGCTTTCAATGACCCGTTCACTGCCAACATGGTCCGGCAGATTGAAATAGGTCACGACTCCAACCAGTGCGAATAAGACTGCGGCAATTCCTGCGCACAGCTTGACCAGTTTTCCGGTTTGTTTTTCCAGCGGGGTCGGACGGTCAGGCGCGGCGGCTATTTCCTGCCCGATTTTTCCGTATTCGGTAGCCGGGCCGATTTGATCGACCCTGATCGCTCCGGTGCCCTGGGTAACCAGCGTCCCGGCATAGCAATAGTCCCGTCGCCAGTATTCTTTGCTGTCGAGGGACGATTCCCCATCGGCAGCCTTATCTCCATAGACAGCTTTCCAGACACCTGCCGATTCGCCGGTCAGCGAGGATTCATCGACACATAGTGTACTCGCTTTTAAAACCGTGCCATCCGCCGGCACTTTGACGCCTTCAGCAATAAACATGATATCGCCGGGCACCAGGTCCGAACTGTTGATGATTTGTGTCATTCCATCGCGCAGCACGGAAATCTTCGGCGTGGATAAATCCTTCAAAGCCCTAAGTGTTTGATCGGTTTTCCATTCCTGGATGACTTCTATGCTGATAATCCCGACAACAAAAACAAGCATGATGGCGCCGTCCCGAGGTTCTCCGAGGATAAAATAGATCACAGCCGCAATGAGCAGCAGCAAAAACATTGGTTCACTGATCACCTGCAGGATCTTGTGCAGAAAGCTTTCTTTTTTTTCAGGTACCAGCTCATTCTTCCCGAACTTTTCCTGAAGCTGTTTGGCTTCGAAACTTGAAAGTCCCTGCAGTTCCCTGATTTGTTGTTCTGTCATACAGATGCCTCCATTATTGTCTTGAAGGATATAAAAATACCTGTAGAACATTTTACTGTCCCACAGGTATCGTATATCATCACCTGCTGCCCATCGGGCCCAGCCCCATGAACTTGTTTCCAAGTTCATCGCCTGCTCAGTTTGTACTGTAGATTGATATGCAGTGCAAAGAGATAGTTGAATTTTACCATATTGTTTTTTTTAAAGCAATATTTTATGCAAATTTTATTTAGAAGATTTGATTTAGACATTTTAAGGCATCCGCTTTTTTTAATGAATAATTAATTGAATTTTAGTGGACATTTAATAAATATCGTATACGATTGAAAGGGACCAATTTTTTAGTATTACGCAAAGGATATATGGATGACAACACCTAAGACAAATAAACAGAAAGATATTTTCCATATCGGCTTTGAAATCGGTTTGCTGATGAAAGGTGTTGACGGTCTACTAGAAATAATCGGCAGTATCTTGCTGCTGTTTCTGACGCCGGACCGGTACAACTGGCTGATAAGCCTCTTGACGCAGCATGAATTATCTGAAGACCCGCAAGACTTGTTTGCTAATTACCTGATTAATTCCAGCCCTAGCTTTTCCTTCGGCATGCAGCATTTTGTGGTATTCTACCTGCTGTCACACGGGATCATTAAATGCATTTTGGTACTTCTGTTATGGCGCCAAAAACTTTGGGCTTACCCTTTGGCCATTTTTTCCTTAATCTTGTTTATCGTTTACCAGCTTTACCGCTATACGTTCACACATTCCGCATTTCTGATTCTGCTTACGATCTTCGATGTGCTCATGATTTTCCTGACTTACAAAGAATCGAAACAAGTAAGATCTAAGGCTATGTGATTCTGTCTGATCGGTCATTTAGCTTCATTTTTGTAAATGGTACGGTATGGTAGCCACGCACACATTTCTCCGATATAACAAATGTGTACGGATTAGTAAGCTCGACTGGTTATGCAGAATATGGTGCCATCCTTTTTTCGGAATAAATTCCGGGATCAGAACCATGATCTGATAATTCTGATCGGTTGCTTTGTGTTCGATCATATCGATAAATTTGGTCAGCGGGTGGATAATACTCCGGTGTAGAGAATTCAACGTTACTAAACGGACGTCGGGATTCCATTTCTCCCACTTTTCCTCGAGCTTTTTCTCTTCTTCCTTATCAAAGCAAACACTTACCGCAATGATCTGGTTTGCCGACAGCGATTTCGCATAGTTTAATGCATTTTCCACCACGCGCGTGATGCTTGCGACAGGAATAATGATAATGTTTCCTTTAATCGGTACTGTTGGCTCAGCCGCCGATACCCGAAGCTGCTCTGCGACGTCCATATAATGCTTATGGATTCTGTGGAAAAGCAGAATAATCAACGGCAGGAAGATTAAAATCGGCCAAATCTGCGTGAACTTGGTTAACAGGAACATCATGACAACGACGAAGCTGATCAGCGCCCCGAGCGAATTAATAATTAGCTTTGGCATCCAGCCTTTCGGCTTTTCGCGGAACCATTTCACGATCATTCCGGTCTGGGCCAGGGTGAACGGAATAAACACACCAATCGCATAAAGCGGAATCAGGCGCTCTGTTCGTCCTTTAAAAGCCACAATTAAAACGATCGATAAAAAGCCAAGGATAAGGATTCCATTGGAGAATCCAAGACGGTCTCCGCGGATCGTGAACATCCTTGGAATAAATTTGTCTTTGGCAAGATTCACAGCCAGCAAAGGGAAAGCCGAGTATCCGGTATTTGCGGCCAGAATCAAAATCAACGCGGTTGTCCCCTGAATAAAGTAATAGATAAAATTACGTCCGAATATTCCCTCAGCCATTTGGGAAATAACCGTTTCCTGTGGGTTCGGAGCTATTCCATTATAAAAGGCCAGGAACACAATCCCAAAAAACAATATCGCTAGCAAACTACCCATCGCCATTAATGTCTTGGCCGCATTATTCGGAGCGGGCTCTTTAAAATTAGGGATCGCGTTAGAAATAGCTTCAACGCCAGTTAAAGCCGAACAGCCGGAGGCAAAGGCCTTGAGCAGAATAAACAAGCTTATCCCTGCGACAGGTGTGCCGACAGCCGCATGCAGTTCGACCGGCACCTGACCGGTAAAGACATTGTACAGACCGGCACCAATTAAAATAAACAGGGCCGCCACAAACAAATAGACAGGATAGGCCAGGATAGAAGCGGATTCTCTTATCCCACGCAGATTAAGGACCGTAATTAAGAGAACAAAAAACACAGCGATCGCTACTGTATGGGCATGCAAGGCAGGGAAAGCTGAGGTAAGCGCATCGGTTCCTGCAGACACACTAACCGCTACAGTCAGAATGTAGTCGACCAGCAGGGAGCCTCCGGCGATTAAGCCTGAATTCATGCCGAGGTTGTTCTTCGATACGACATATGCTCCGCCGCCTTGCGGATAAGCAAAAATGATTTGCCGGTACGACAGGATTAAAGCGATTAAGAGAACCAAAACGCCGATCGCGATCGGAACAGAATACCAGAATGCTGCCGCTCCGACCGTAAAGAGAACGATCAGGATTTGTTCCGGGCCGTACGCTACCGAGGATAAAGCGTCGGAAGAAAGAATCGCAAGGGCTTTCTTCTTGTTCAGCTTCTGTTCGCCGAGCTCCGTTGATTTTAAGGGACGCCCGATTAAGAAGCGTTTAAGGGCTGATGCCATGAAATGTTTCACCATCCAATTAAAATAGTTGTGTTCCTTGCCATCCATGGCCGTTGGCAGCCTTCGCTGCACTTAGATATATTATGAAGTACTTATACTTCATGATATACCAAAAAAGGTTAATTTCGTTCGCACACCTATTTATAACACCGATGGCATAAAGAAAGAATTCAGATATATGCCCTTCATATAAAGAATGTATAAAGATTACGCTAAATAAAAAAGCCCGTTTGTACGGGCTAAATCTCCTCAACCATCCGGTATCCTACCCCAACCTCGGTTAGAATATACCTGGGTTCTGCAGGGTTGATTTCCAGCTTTCTGCGGATATTGGCCATATTGACCCTGAGCGCTTGGATCTCATTGGTGTAAGGTCCCCATATTTCCTTCATGATGAAATCGTGGGTCAGTACTTTCCCTGTGTTTTTGGAAAGCAGCACGATGATCTTGTATTCAATCGGTGTAAGGTGGATTTCTTTACCGGCCATGGCTACAAGTCTTTTCTGATAGTTTATCTCGAGATCGCCGACTGTCATCTTCTCTGATTCGGGGAAACTGACACTGACGTTCTTTTGACTATGACGGATCCCGGTTCTTATCCTGGCCAGCAGCTCGGAAGTACCAAACGGTTTGGTCAGATAATCGTCCGCACCAAGATCCAGGGCTTCGACTTTTTCCCGCTCCTGTCCGCGGGCCGACACAACGATGATTGGAATTCCGCTCCACTGCCTGATTGTACGCAGCACTTCCACGCCGTCCATATCCGGCAAACCGAGATCGAGCAGAATCAAATCGGGCGAATAGGATGCCGCCATTGAGACAGCTTCTTTCCCCCGGGCTGTCCGGATAATCTGATAATCATTGGAAGTCAGGATCGCCGAAATAAAGTTGCAGATTTTTTCATCATCTTCGACAATCAGGAGCAAAGATTTGTTACTCATAAATGTTCTCCTCCTCCAGAGGCAGTGTGAACCGGAATACGGCACCGCCCTGCTCTTTGTTGGCAGCCTCCATTTTTCCATTGTGAGCCTTGATAATTGACATGCATATTGACAGACCGATTCCCATTCCGCGGGCTGAATCCGAGCTGCGTTTGCCGCAGGGCACATAACTTTCAAATAAATACGGGAAATCCTCTTCGGCAACTCCTGGTCCGTTGTCACTAACCTCAAAGACAGCCTGAGCTCCGGCTTTTGTCACCCGCACCGCGGTCACGGCGTCATCCGGCGAATGCTTGACCGCATTTTCGAACAGATTAATCAAAACCTGCTCAATCAGCTTTCCATCCATCGGCACCAGCAAAAGGTCTTCAGGCACCTGCACCGCTATTTTACGGTCCGGGTATCGATGACGGGTTCTGCTGATCGCTTCAGCCACGATCTCCTCAGCGGCCTCAAATGTTTTGGCGACATTCATGGTTCCTTCCTTGATCCGGGTCACGGACAATAAGTTTTCGACCATGCGTATCAGCCATTGCGAATCTTCTTTGATGTTCGAGACCAGTTGGATATGCGTCTCTTTATCCAGATGATCACCATTTTCAAGGATTGCTGAGCTCGCCCCGAGAATGCCGGTCAGCGGGGTCCTCAGATCGTGTGAAATTGCGCGCAGCAGATTGCTTCGCATTTTTTCTTTTTCTGATTCGATTAATATTTGCCGTTGTTCATCAGACAGGTACTGCCGTTCCAAAGCCATGGCGACTTGGGAAATAATCATTTTTAGCAGCAGACGGTTATTACGGCTTAATCTGCCTTTGAGACATGAAATTCCAACCACGCCAAGCACATCGCCTTGGGAAATGATCGGCATATAATAAGCGCCTGCTTCTATATGTGTATCTGTTCCTGCGCCGGCCTGTTTTTGATTGGTAAATACCCATTGAGCAACCTTGCTTTCGCGCTCCGACAGCAGAAATGAAGCATCAGGTTCTGCGGGGGATTGCGTCAGGATACCTGATGAACCATGATGACTTGATGAACGATGCAGGTTTGCAGACCCATACTGATCCCGGGTGTAAAAAACCGCCGAGCATTTAAAAAGCTTCACAATATATTCGTTCGTCAGCGTAACAATATGTTGAAGTCCTCTGGTCGTTAAAAGCCTTTTATTAATCTCATACAATAACTCGGTACGCCCTTCTCTTTCCGCGGCAAGCCGTGCCTGGGTCTGAATGCGGACAGTCGTCGTACTTGTGATCAAAGCCACAACCAGCATAATCACAAAGGTGACCGGATAGCCTGTTTGGATGGCATAAAACGTGAAAAGCGGCGAAACAAAAAAGAAGTTAAAAACAAGTACACTTAAGACCGAGGCAGTAATGCCGTATACATACCCCATGGTGAGTCTGGAAATAAAAAACACAGACAAGATGTAGACCATGATAATGTTTTGATTGCCAAATTCCAGCGCCCGAAGGCCAAAGGAAAGCAGGGTCGCCCCAGTCAGACCCCCTATCGTTTTCCAGATATCCGGCCAAGATAAGAACAGGTCCTTACTGATCCGCTTCCTTCGCGGTTCGCGATAGGATCTTCGAGGCCCGCTGCTTGGGATGATATGAATTTCAATATTTGGCAACAGCCCGATGAGCTTGTCCTCAAGTGCCGGATCAAATAATGTTTTCAGCGTCCTTTTATTTCTGCTTTTGCCAATGACAATATTCGTAATGCCGATAAGCCTGGCGTATTCCGCGATGATGGAAGCCAGACCATGTCCGTTCAGCGTCACAATCTTTGCGCCTAAGAGCTCGGCCAGATCCAGATTCTCCTGGACGTTTTTCTTTTCTTCTTCCGTAAAATATCTGCTTTCCATATCTTCGATATACAAAGCAGTCCATGGGGCATGAAAGGCCTCTGCCGATCTGGCCGTCCAGCGGATGCATTTAGCGGCCGACGGAGAAGAACTGATACAGACTAATAGCTTAATACCGGCTGTTTTTGCGGATAAGAGCTGTTCATTTTGATTCTCATTGACGATCCGATCCGTAACCTTGCGCATAGCGGTCTCCCGCAGGAGGCGCAGGCTTTCAAGACTTAAGGGACATTTCTTTTCCGCATAGCGTTTCATCAGTTCGTCCGGCTCAATATCGATCAGCTCGACTTTATCGGCGCTGTCAAACATATAGTCCGGAATCGTGTCCTGCTCATTAACCTTCGTGATATCCTGCACAAGATCTCTCAGGCTTTCAATGTGCTGCACATTGACTGTGGTGTAGACGTTAATTCCGGCATTCAGCAGCTCTTCAATATCCTGGTAGCGTTTTTTGTTCCGCATGCCATCTGCATTATTATGGGCCAGCACATCAACCAGCAGGAGCTCAGGTTTTCTTTGCAAAGCGGCGTCCAGATCAAATTCTTTGCGGTATCGGTTTTTGTGGTTAACAGTCTTCGGCGGCAAAGCCGGCAGTCCATCCAGCAGCTGAATGGTTTCAGAACCTGTATGCGGCTCCAGATAACCTACGACAACATCTACCCGGCTTTTCAGCTGGCTGCGGGCATCATCAAGCATCGCATAGGTTTTCCCTACACCCGGGGCATAGCCAAAGAAGATTTTTAGTTTTCCGGTTTTCTTTGCAGCCCTGGCGCGAATATCCTGCACGCCGCCACCACCCTGACTCTTCATTCGTTTAACTCTTCATTGTTTAGCTATTATAGCGCTCTATAGAACATTATCATACCCCCGATAGGGTGATTTAGCAAGAAGCGTTCAACTCACCTTGCCGCTTCATTTGAACACATGGTATACTGAGGAAAATTATGCAATCAATCTCTTATTAGTAAAGTGTGGGTGACGACGTTGCACAAAATCCTGATTGTCGAGGATGACAGCATTATTGCGAAGGCTATCAGAAACCATATTGAAACATGGGGCTGCGAAGCAGCATGCGCTGAAGACTTTAAGGACGTCCTGCCGCTGTTTGTCCATTATGATCCGCAGCTCGTGCTGTTAGATATCTCTTTGCCGTTTTACAATGGCTACCATTGGTGCAATGAGATCAGAAAGATTTCCAAAGTCCCAATCATCTTTATCTCATCCACCTCGGACAACATGAATATCGTGATGGCCATGAACATGGGTGGCGATGACTTTATTGCGAAGCCATTTGACCTTGATGTCCTGACCGCGAAGGTGCAGGCCCTGCTCCGCCGCACCTATGATTTTTCCGGACAAAGCCATCTTCTGGTGCATCATGGTGCCATCCTGAATATGAACGATGCCACCCTGACGTATAACGGCGAAAAAATTGACTTAACCAAAAATGACTATAAGATTCTGCAGCTGCTGATGGAGAACAAGGGAAAGACCGTCAGCCGTGACACGATTATGCTGCGGCTCTGGGAGACCAACAGCTTTGTCGACGAGAATACGCTGACCGTGAATATGACGCGTCTGCGCAAAAAACTCGAAACGGCCGGTCTTTCCGACTTTATTACAACAAAAAAAGGGCTTGGCTATCTGGTGCCATAATCAGTAAAGAATCGATCATTTGGTTTCATAAGTTTCATAAGTTTTATAATTATGAAATTAGGTCTCATGGAGTACGTATGCGTGAATCAAATAGGAATCGCACGAAACCAAATATTTTGTTAAATTATCTGCAACGCCACCTCGGAACCATTGCTCTGTTTGGTCTGTTTGCAGCCATATTTGCCACTGTTTTTTCTCTTTATGCTTTGCCTGCAGAGGCTGTTGCCTATGCTGCCCTGCTCTGTGTCTTTGCCGGTCTGATTTTTACTGTGGCCGGCTTCTTCCGGTACTTCCGACGCCATAAAACCCTGAATGATATGCTAAGCCGCATCACCCTGAGCGTAGACGGCCTGCCTGCCCCGCGCGATTTGCTCGAGCAGGATTACCAGGCTCTTCTCCAAGTAGTCCATACCGACCGCATGCTGCGGATCTCCCAGGCCGACAGCATCAAAAGCGATCTGACCGATTATTACACACTATGGGCCCACCAGATCAAGACGCCGATTGCCGCGATGCAGCTGCTGCTTCAGTCCGGAGACCCTCCCCAGAAAACGGAGCTCTCCATGGAGCTGTTCAAAATTGAGCAGTATGTTGAAATGGTCTTGTACTATCTACGACTGGATAGTGACTCCTCTGACTTTGTGCTGAAAAAATATGACTTAGATGAAATTATCCGCCAGGCAGCGCGCCGGTACGCAAAGCTGTTCATCCTGAAGAAAATACCGCTTGATTTTACGCAGAGCGGCCTGACTGTACTGACAGACGAAAAGTGGCTCGTATTTGTGCTTGAACAATTGCTCTCCAACAGTCTGAAATATACAAAGGAAGGGAAAATCTCCATTTATATCGAGGACCGGACGCTGCTTATCGCGGACACGGGCATCGGCATCCAGCCAGAAGATCTGCCGCGGGTGTTTGAAAAAGGCTTTACCGGCTACAACGGCAGGGAAGACAAAAAGTCTACCGGTATCGGGCTGTATCTCTGCCAGCGCATTCTGACCAAGCTTGGGCATGGGATTGGGATTGAATCTGAGGTGGGCAAAGGCACTTGCGTCAAAATCAAACTGGATAGTATTAATTTTTTAGCTGAGTAGCAGAGAAATAGATGTTTTGATCGCTCAAACCTTACAAAACGGTAAGATAAACCGGGGAAATGAAAGCCAAATCGATGGCTGGCATTTCCTCTTTTTGTTATCGTAGTACTAGTACCATGTCGACCCTAAATCTTATATATCCTGTCGCCAGATTTCTTGTAACAACAAGGTACCGGAAGGTTAATATTAACTATACAGGAGGAATTCTCATGTCTCTTTTAAGTGTCAGCAACCTGAAGAAGATATACACGACGCGCTTTGGCAGCACCCAGGTCCAGGCCCTTGCCAATGTATCGTTCTCGGTGGAACAAGGCGAATATGTCGCTATTATGGGTGAATCCGGTTCCGGCAAAACCACGCTTTTGAATATCATTGCCGCGCTGGATAAACCGACAAGCGGCGAGGTGCTGCTGAATGGCAGGAATACTGTAACAATCAGGGAAAGTGAGATCTCGGCTTTCCGCCGGGACAACCTCGGTTTTGTGTTCCAGGATTTTAACCTGCTCGATACGTTTTCCCTGCAGGACAATATTTTTCTCCCACTGGTGCTTTCGGGTAAATCCTTTGAAGAGATGAGCTTCCGTCTGGAGCCGATTGCCCGAAAACTGCACATCATCGACATCCTCCGCAAATTCCCGTATGAGGTATCCGGCGGACAGAAACAGCGCGCTGCCGTGGCCCGGGCACTGATCACAAACCCCCAGTTGATCCTTGCCGATGAGCCGACCGGCGCACTCGATTCTCACGCCACCGACGGTCTGCTCCAGCTTTTTAATGAGATTAACGATGACGGCCAGACGATCCTGCTGGTCACGCACAGCGTCAAGGCAGCCAGCCATGCTAAACGGGTGCTGTTCATCAAGGACGGTGAAGTATTCCACCAGCTCTACAAGGCATCCCAGACCTATGACGAGATGTACCAGAAAATCTCGGACACGCTCATCGTAATCGCCACGGGTGGTGAACGCCATGCGTAAACGCACTTTTTATCCAAAGTTGGCTTTCCTCAACATTCAGAAAAATGGCAAGTTTTATCTGCCCTATCTGCTAACCTGCATTATCACTGTCGCCATGTTTTATATTATGCGTTATATCGCTACCAACAGCAGCCTTAACGATATGCTTGGGGCTGGATCGCTGAAGGAAATCTTATTTTTTGGCAGTATCGTCGTCGGAATCTTTGCTGCAATCTTCCTGTTCTATACAAACAGCTTTTTGATGAAACGCCGTAAAAAGGAACTTGGCCTGTATAATATTCTCGGCATGGAAAAGCGGCATATTGCCTGGGTCCTGTTATTTGAGACGTTTATCGTCGCTGCGGTCAGCCTTGTCCTCGGTCTGTTCCTCGGCATCCTGCTGAGCAAGCTCATCATACTGATCTTGTTTGAGATGCTTAAATTTACCATACCGTGGGGATTTTCCGTAAGCAGTGCTTCCCTACTGGTGTCTGTCTTACTGTTTTTCGGCATCTTTCTGGCCACCCTGCTTTTTAACCTGATGGAGATCAGACTGGCCAAACCGATCGAGCTGCTTCACGGCGGCCAGACGGGCGAACGGGAACCCAAAACCAAGTGGATGCTCGCGATCCTCGGGATCCTGACTCTTGGAGCAGGCTATACGATTGCAATCGTGACAGAGTCTCCGTTGTCTGCTGTCTCGCTATTTTTTATCGCCGTCGTGTTGGTCATTGTCGGCACCTACTGCCTGTTTACTGCAGGCAGCATCGCGCTCTTAAAGCTTCTGCGCAGTAATAAACACTTTTACTATCAAACGAAACATTTCATTGCTGTATCCGGGATGATTTACCGCATGAAACAAAACGCCGTAGGGTTGGCCAATATTTGCATTCTTTCAACCATGGTCCTAATCATGGTTTCCACCACCGTCTCCCTGTACAGCGGCATGGAAAATCTGCTCGACAACCGCTTCCCAACCGATATATCCGTCGGCTTCAAGAATCCTACTGACGGAGAAATGGAAGACAGACTCCGCCAGCTTCAGGACACCGTTAGTGAGCAGGGCCGCTCGCTCAGCAAATTAACCGATTATACCGCACTGTCCTTCGCCGTGAGTAGGGACGGGAATACCTTTGCCACGGATACCAACAACTATGTCAGTAGCTCCGACGCCTCGGAACTGTGCTTTATCACTGCTACTGAATATGAACATCTGACCGGCAAAACGGTCACGCCTGCTGCCGATGAGGTGCTAGTCTACAGCAATGGCGGGCAAATCGGTGAATCTTTCAGCCTGTTTAATCAGAGTTTCCGAGTCAGAGAACATCTAGACAGCATCCCGATCACCGGTCAGTTCAACGCCAGGCTTGTCGACGGTTATTTTATGGTAGTCAGTGACGATACAGTGTTAAACCAGCTTTATACCCAGCAAAAAACCGCCTATGGCGACCGGGCAAGCTCGATCAGGGGGGAGATCTCCTTTAATCTGGACGGTACCGACGAAGAAAAACTAGTCTGCTATGATGCGATCAAAGCTGTACTGAATAAACCGCTGTCCTCTGAATCCGCCGCAGCGTACACTGGGGAGTACATCGACCACCTCAGTACAATGGAGTGCAAGCAGGCAGCTGCCAGTGACTTTTATGCCCTGTATGGCGGGTTTCTTTTCCTGGGCCTGTTCCTCGGCACGCTTTTCCTGATGGCGACGGTATTGATCATCTATTACAAACAGATTTCGGAAGGATATGACGATAAAGAACGTTTTGAAATCATGCAGAAAGTGGGTTTAAGCCGCAGTGAGGTCAAACGCGCGATCAGCAGCCAGATTGTGATAGTCTTTTTTCTGCCGATCCTGATGGCTGGTATCCACATCCTCGCCGCTTTTAAAATGATCACCAAGCTGCTCGCAGTGTTAAATCTTACAAATATCCCGCTGTTCATCGGATGTACAATCGGTACTATCCTGATCTTCGGCTTGATTTACGGGGTTGTCTATGCGTTGACGGCCCGGGTGTATTACAGGATTGTAAGTTAAGGAATTACCTTTTTCGGCAATTAGATGTTGATAAGTACCGTAAAAAAGCCTGCCCAATAAATGTTGTGGCAGGCTTACCTTTATTCTTAGTGCAATTAATGCGATCAAGTTCGATAAAGTTCAGGCACTGTAACACTTTTTCCAATCTAACATATCCTGATTTTAGAATCACTCCTTAGAGTTAGCTAAGGCTAACCTATCTAAATAATCTACAGTAACTCCCAAACTATAGTGCCTACAGTAAGTTCTCCTTCGAACGAATCTGAACAAAATCATCAAACTCTTCTTTCCAGGACGGATGGCTCTTGATAAATTCCACCAGCGTTTTAATCGCATCAATGGTTGCAGCTGAGAGGTAGTGTTCCATCGCCTCGGCCTCAGCAGCAAAATTGCACTCGCTACATATCAGAGCAAGAAATTCCTGAAGCAATTGATTCCTGGTTACCAGATAAAACCCGTACTCTTTTCCTTTATCCGTGAGCTTGATCTCGCCATACGGTTCGTACTTAATATATTCATAGTCCCGCAATTTATAGAGAGCTTTCGTCACAGATGGTAAAGCGACTT
The DNA here is from genome assembly GCA_009910795.1 of Dehalobacter sp. CP. Next base: position 97,135 of record VMEE01000022.1, read on the forward strand.
GAAGCCTATGACTTATGTCCGTAACACGAACTGTATCAAGTGACAGCGAAAAGCGATAAATTTCCTCCAAGTAATCTTCCAGGCTCGGTGAAAGCATCTTCCCCACTCCTTTCGTTTCACCTGAAATTACTGATATTTGTTAGCTTCCACCTAAATGCTTATCGCTATTTAAGAAAGAATGATTCAGCCGTATCACAGTAGATTCACATCTATGTGTATTGCTTCGTTCTATACCTATATCATTTTCTTGCCTCATATGACAGTTCATTAGAAATAAGCGGAGGGTTATAACAATGAGCAAAGAAATCAACCTTGTTCAAACTTCATTAACATTACCTTTGCCTAAAAATACCTGGCTGGAAAAGATCAAAGACACGCTGAAATATCTGGGTCCGGCCTTCATCGTGAGTGTCGCCTATATTGACCCCGGCAACTTTGCCACCAACATCAGCGCAGGTTCCAATTTCAATTACAATCTTGTTTGGGTTGTCTTATGGAGCAACCTAATGGCGATTTTCCTGCAAACACTGTCGGCGAAGCTCGGCATTGTCACCGGTGTTGATCTGGCTACGCAGTGCGGGCGTGTTTTCTCCAGGCCGGTAAATTTTTTACTTTGGATCATCATGCTGTTTGCCGTCATCGCAACGTACATGGCAGAGTTCCTGGGCTCGACACTTGGCCTGTACCTACTTTTCGGCATACCGCTCGTGGCAGCGGGTCTGATAACCGTATGTCTGACCTTCGTTATTGTTTATTTGCAGCGTTTTGGCCAGCACATGGTTGAGAGAATTATCATCAGCCTGGTGGCCGTCATCGGGGCCTCGTATTGTCTCGAGCTGTTCCTGGCTAAACCGGATTGGTCCGCGGTCGCTTTGCACACCTTGGTTCCAAGCCTAGGTCCCGAAAGCATTCTGGTGGCCGTCGGCATGTTGGGTGCAACCGTTATGCCTCACGTCATTTATCTCCATTCGGACTTGATGAAAGCAAGACGTACCTCCGATGATTTGGCCGAAGCAAAAAAGCATTTCCGAATGGAATGCTTTGATATCGCCTTTGCCATGAATATCGCGTTTCTGGTCAATGCTGCAATGGTTATTATCGCTGCAGCCGTTTTTTTTAACCAGGGACCCGTCGACTCCATTGAACAGGCGCACAAGTCCCTGGCGCCGCTGCTTGGCAGTTTATCCAGCGGTGCTTTTGGCCTGGCGCTGCTTGCTTCAGGCCTTTCCTCATCCACCGTTGGCGCTATGGCCGGGGAATGCATGCTGAAGGGGTTCATCGGTCTGGATATTCCGGTCAATATCCGGCGGGCAATCACCATGGTTCCGGCCATCATTCTCCTGTGGCTCGGCTTTAACCCGATGAAGATGCTGATTATGAGCCAGGTTACCTTAAGCTTTGCTCTACCGGCAGCGGTCATTCCGCTGCTTCTGATCACCAAACGCCGGGACATTATGGGTGAAATGACAAACCGCAAAATCACTAATGCTGCCGGTGTTGTGATCATAAGTCTTATTATCTCGCTGAACGTTGTCCTGTTATATTTAACTTTTTCCGCTTAACCACCTAGGACTTAACATCAGGTTCAAGATTCGTTAAACCTTTCCGATAAAAGATCATCATGAACAATGACGCAATTAGTGCCATCACAGAGCCATAGTAAAATGGCACGCTGTAATTGACATGGTCATAAAGCAACCCTGCAATGACACTGGCCGGAAGAAGCGTAATACCCACAAGGCTGTTGTATATGCCCAGCCCTGTCCCCCGTTTGTCCTTAGGAACCAAATCAGACACTAAAGCCTTCTGTACACCGTCAGTGGCTGCGCTGTAGAGTCCGTACAGTGCAAAGAGCAATACCAGTACGGTTCCGCTGTTTGTTCTGCCAAATCCGAAATACAGGACTGAATACAGCAGATAGCCGAAAATGATCAGTCTTTCTCTGCCGATTTTATCTGACAGCATGCCTGCCGGTACGGAGAAGAGCGCCGACACTGCGTAAAAGATCAGATAGATCATCGGAATCAAGGAATTTTTGATCCCAATATCACTGGCTTTGACCAAAAGAAGCGCATCGGTAGAATTTCCCATCGTAAAAATGAAGATGATTCCAAGAAAGGCATAGTACTTTTTTGGGAAGTCCTTCACTGTAATTTTCCCAAGCGGTTCCATCTTCTCCGATTTCGCTTCCTTCACGAAACATATAATGTTTATCAGTCCCAGCAAACCTGGGATGGCTGCTATAAGAAATACCAGCCGGTAATCATTTGGAAACAACAGCAGGATTCCTGCTGCCAGAAGCGGCCCAACGATCGCCCCGCTGTTATCCATCGCTTTGTGAAAGCCAAAGTTTTTGCCTTTACTGCCGTCTTCAGAGGACGCGGCAATCAGGCTGTCTCTTGGTGCTGTCCGAACACCCTTACCAACCCGCTCGATAGATCTGATAAGCAGAACCTGCAGCGGCGAGGTTACCATCGAAAACATGGGTGAAAGAACTGCCGTGAAAGCATACCCGATGACCATGAACGGCTTATTCTTTCTGATCTTGTCACTCCACCAGCCGGATAACGCTTTAAGCACGGATGCCGTACTCTCTGCAATCCCTTCAATCAAAGAGAGCTCCGTTTTAGTTGCTCCCAAGGACATTAAAAATAACGGCATCACAGAATAAATCATTTTCGTCGTCGTATCCGTTAAAAAGCTTGTCAGGCCTACGAAAAAGATGTTCTTCTCTATGCCCAAGATCTTCTTTTCCCGGATCTTATTGTTATTGCTCATTTTCTTTTCTCATTAAAAAGAGCGATCTCCATCGCCCTAGCTCCCTTTGTCATATCCGTTACGTCAATGCTAACACATTGTAATATCAGTTACAAGTAAAGATAACACATATCGCCGTTTCATCCCATTCCATATTCCAGTTCACAAATTTTACGTGCTCAGCCAATCTTTAAATCCAAAACAGTATTCATAAATAACTTCATTCCTGACGGGAAATACTACGTAAGGTTAGGTTCAAAGTGGAAGGATGAAAGCAGTATGTTCAGCTACGTTCATTCTAAACTGCGTTTTTGGCAGTTAGCAAATCATAACGGCGCTGACGCCAATCATTCAGGGAATTCTCAATCTGACCTTTTCGACAATCTGAACAAAAACCTTACTGCTTTAAAAGGTGTGTTCGGAAATAGCTATGATGTTAATATACGTGAATTTAACTTTGGTGATCAGGGACTTACACGTGGTGCGATCATTTTCTTATCCGGGATGACGGATACAGTCACAATTAACGATAGTATTATAAAACCATTGATGTACGACATCCGTTTAAGCTCCAAACAAGAGACATCATTACTGAATAACATAAGTATTATTCAGACAACGCTGCTTACGGTGGGAATGGTTCAAAAAGTTTCGACGATCGATGAAGTCGTAGATGGCTGTTTGTCCGGAAAAACGATTCTACTGATGGATGGCTCAAAAGAAGCTTTAGTCATTGGCACCGAA
>VMEE01000004.1 GCA_009910795.1 Dehalobacter sp. CP
GGAAAAATATCGGATTTGAAGCCAGAAAAAGGAGTGCCCAATGCCGGAATTGCCAGAAGTTCAGACTGTTCTTGAAGGCCTGCAAAGTGTACTGAAAGACCGGATTCTCACAGGAGTGGAGTGCTATTATCCGGGTACTGTGATCGAATCTGCCGCCATCTCGGGATGCCCCTTTCCAGCCCGGATCGGGGAATTTCAGCGCCGGGGAAAATACCTGCTGCTGCATCTGGAGAGCTCAAGTAGCCTGATCATACATCTGCGCATGACGGGTAAACTGGTATATGAGCCCAATCCCGAAGAACCTCATAAACACGAACGCGCCCGGATCACTCTGCAAGGCGGCGATGCAGTGCGCTTCATCGATCCCCGCACCTTTGGCAAGATCATCCTGACTCCAAGTAATAGCCTGGCGCAGTATCTGCCGGATTTGGGGCCAGAGCCCCTGGGAACTGAGTTTACTTCGCAGTATCTGCACAAGGCACTTCAGCGTAAAAGCATGCCCATCAAGAATGCCTTACTGGATCAGCGCATTGTGGCGGGGCTGGGTAATATCTATGTGTGCGAAATCCTTTACCGGAGTGGCATTAGGCCTGATCTGCCAGCGGGCAAAATCTCGCTGACCCGGCTGAAACTAATAGTCCGGCATACCCGGGAAGTCCTGAATGAATCCCTTGCCGCAGGTGGAACCAGCGTCTCGGATTACCGGCGGATAGACGACAAAAGCGGGGAGTTTCAAAACTTCCTGAGGGTCTATCAGAAGGACACCTGCCCCCTGGGACACAGCATCAGCAATATCCGCCTCGGAGGCCGCTCCAGTTTCTACTGTCCGGTGTGCCAGAAGTGAAGTCTGGGAGTCGAGAAGTCGAGGGGTCGAGAGGTTATGGAAGCATCGGTACACCCTGGTAAATCTCAAAACCTGAATATTGACCTAAAAACATTCCGTTTGACTACCTGTAAATGACGGATATACTGTCTTTGTGGTATGATATCTGGGTGCGGGATTCCTGCATGCCGAGCACAGAGCAGTCCTGATCCAAAGAGTTCTCAGCCACAGCAAGCAATCAGTAAAAAAGCAACAGGAGATAGATTTATGAAAGCCACCAAGCTTCGGGAAGGAATTTATTGGGTGGGAGGCATCGATTGGGATTTGCGCAATTTCCACGGCTACCTCACTCAACGTGGTTCTACATACAATGCCTACCTGATCATCGATGAAAAGATCACCCTGATCGACAATGTAAAGCACTACCTCTTTGATGAAATGATCGCCCGCATCAGCGATGTGATCGATCCCGCCACAATTGATATACTGATCCAGAATCATGTGGAGATGGATCATTCCGGAGGACTTCCAAAGCTGATGAAGCTGCTGCCCAATGTGGAGATCTATACCAATGCGCAAGGCATCAAAGGGCTGAAGATGCATTACAAAGAGGATTGGAAGTTTCATGAGATCAAAAGCGGCGATATCCTGAATATCGGTAAACGCAACCTCACTTTTCTCACTACTCCGATGGTGCACTGGCCGGACAACCAGTTTACCTATTGCCCTGAAGAACAAATCCTCTTTTCCAATGATGGATTCGGACAGCATATCGCCTCCTCAGAACGCTTTGCCAATGAGCTTCCCAGTGGCATTGTGATGGAAGAGGCCAAGAAATACTATGCTAATATCGTATTGCCCTATTCCAAACAGGTGCAAAACGTCCTGAATGCTGCATCCGGCCTGTCTTTCCAGATGATATGCCCCAGTCATGGACTGATCTGGACTGAGGATAATATCCCGCAGATTATCGCTGGATACAAGGATTGGGCTTACAATGTATCTGATACGCACCGGGCTTTGGTGATCTACGACACGATGTGGAAATCCACCCAAATGATGGCGGAAGCCATTCACGAGACCTTTGAAAAACTGGGCATCCGCGCTAAGCTGCTAAATCTGCAGCACAATCACATTTCGGATATCATGACCGATATCATCGATGCCAAGTTCATTGCCGTGGGCTCACCCACGCTGAATTCCTCGATCCTGCCCACCGTGGCGGCCTTTATCTACTATCTGAAGGGGCTTTCTCCCAAGGATAGGATCGGCCTGGCCTTCGGTTCCTACGGTTGGGGTGGACAGAGCATCCCCATCCTGCAAAATCTCCTGGGTGACCCCAAAGAATGCGGCTTTGACATGCTGGAACCCCTCAAAATGCAGTATATCCCCTCTCAGGAAGATTTGAATAATATGAAAGCCAATCTTGAACAACAAATAAAAACCAAACTGGAGGAAAAATGATCAGCAAGAAACTCGAAAAAGCCATAAACGAACAGATCAATAAAGAACTCTATTCAGAGTATCTGTATATCTCGATGCAAGCGTGGTTTGCCAATCAAAACCTGGATGGCATGGCCACCTGGATGGATGCTCAGGGCAAGGAAGAACGCTTTCATGCCATGAAATTCTTCAACTACCTGATTGAGAGAGGCGGTAAAGTAGCCCTCAAGCCCATCGATGGTCCGCAGGTGGATTTTGACAATCCCCTCAAAGCTTTCAGCCAGGCCTACAAGCATGAGCAACTGGTAACCAAGAGCATCAACGACCTGATGGATCTCGCCATCAAGGAAAACGACCACGCCGCCAAAAGCTTTCTGCAATGGTTTGTGGATGAACAGGTGGAAGAAGAAGCCTCGGCGGATAAAATTGTCGCCCAGCTCAAAATGGTAGGTGACAACGGTCACGGCATCATGATGATCGATCGGGAATTGGGGCAAAGAGTATATACCCCGCCCGTAGCCGCTGAATAGACATCATTTGTAGCAAGTAATCGTAGCAGTATCCTGCGGATGCAGCATAATGCTTGACAAAAAACGGGTCAGCCCTCAATGATGGCTGACCCGTATCATTAAAATGAAGGCCACCAATACAAGGAGATGCAATGATACCTCTTAAGATTGAAGATCTTTATACAAGAATTTTTGATAGTGCCGTGGTCGCTATTGGAGTAACAGA
>VMEE01000023.1 GCA_009910795.1 Dehalobacter sp. CP
GTTAATGCTGCCGGTATTTATTTTCATCAGTCTGTTTATCAGCCGGTTTTATTGTCAATTCTTCTGTCCAGTCGGCTTTATACTCAACTTACTCAATCGTTGGCGGAATAACGGGGTGAAAGTATGGAAACAAATGTGGAACCGAATATGGAACCAAAGATGGAACCAATGGAAAAGCGACAAAGCCTGAAAATAAAAGATCTGTTATTTATAGCTTTAATACTGATACTTGGAGCAGCTCACGTGATTGTAATGCTTCAATCAATTGGCATTATCCGGGCCGATCGCTGAATATTTTCAGAAGGGGAGGATGTCCTAAGTGACAGTCAACATGGAGGTTAGAGACGAGATAAAACAATTTGAACTTGGACAGTACAAAGGATTAAATGTCAATCGTTTTGATGTATCCGTCAAAGAAGAAGAAATTAATGAAGCCATCAATTATGTTTGGAAATCAATGGACGAAATCCAGGTCGAGAAAAGTAATGAACCAGTCGAAACCGGAGATTACGTCATCGTAAACTTTGAGGGAACAGAAAATGGTATGACAGTCCCCAAATTTAGGGAGAGAGGCTTTAAGTTCAGATTAGGTGACGAGAACGTCTTACAGGATTTCTCCGCCAACCTGCTTGGCAAGAAGATGGGTGAAACAGTGATATTTGAAACCACGATACAACCTGTCTTACTGGAATACCAAGCCTTATGGGGGCAGCGTATCACCTTTTCCGTTGAGATTGTAAAAGTATATCGTATGAAAGAGCCGGAATTGACGGACGATATGATCCGGAAAATTGACCCAAGAGTAAAAACCTTGCAGGAATTAAAAGAATTATTGGCAACGGAGATCAACCAAGAGAAAAAGGCAATAGCACGCGCAGCCAACATCGAAAAAGTGTTTCAAGCTCTGGCCGATGGAAGCAAGTATGAATTCGATGAAGAGACCTTAAAACAAGCAGCAGAGAATTTATACCGGAAATTTGCCAAGGAGCTTAAAGACGTCCACGACATGGAACTCATTCATTACTTAATGCAAAGGAAGATAACGGCCCGATGAGTTGCTGGCTGAGTGTAAAGAAGAGGCTGCCAAAATAATACTTGGCGAGAAAATCTTGGATGCAGTGATTCAAGCAGAAGGGATTCAGCTTACCGGCGAAGAAATGAAGCAGGCAAAGGAACAGTTGAAGAACAGCCGGCAAGATGATCAGGAAGCCGGTCTGTCCGGAGAGCTAAAGAGGTTGGAAACCCAGCTTTTGAGAAGAACTGCTATGGATTTCTTGCTGGAGGAGAATTTGGCAAGAGGATAGTGTCAATGAGGTGTTCTTCCATCTTACTATGTATAGAATTAGGAGAAGCAGCTTAAAGCTGCTTCTTGCCTTTTTGATCGTATTCAACATTTTCTACATTTGTATGCTGGGTAACATACAGAATTCTTATTCTATGTTAATATTGATTCAAAAGATAAGATCTTTGTCCAATTGTATAGCAGTTTATAGTTTAATCATTTATAAAGGAGTATAATAATTTAAATTTATTGTCTAAATTTAATGATGTCATATTTGCGGGAGAATGAAAGTATGGAAAAAATAGCAAATAATTATGGGGCCTTACCGAATCATTTTTATCCGATGAAAAAGCTGCAAAATTATATTCACATGGGTGTTGTCCGTGAATATCGTAAAGGGGATTCCATTGTTTTGCCCGGAGAGTTAATAGATAGAATCGTCTATGTGCTTTCCGGAAAACTAAGTATAAGTTTTCTTAATGAAGATGGACGAAAAAAAATAATGTTCTATGCGGGCCCTTATACCTTTTCCGACAGATTATTCCCAGTTGATCCCTGTTTTGTTCATGTTGTTTCCGTAGAGGACAGCACAGTATGTTTTTTCTCCAAAGAACAACTTTCAGAAATTTTCCAGATGGATAAAGAAATGATTTTTGAATTCATTACATCCTATTCGTCGAAATGTAGTTATTTTATGCGGGAAACCCATGAGATGGCCCTTTATAGCCCATCAGTCCGGGTCTTGCGCTTACTTTATGATCTTTGTCTTACTCAAGGGAAGTTGGTTGATGGTGTCTATCAAATTGACGTTAAATTATCTCAAAAGTCTATCTCAGAAATGACAGGTATTCACTATGTGACTGTCTGCAAACTATTCGGATATCTAAGAAAAGAAAATATTTTATATAAAACGACAAATAAGATCACAGTCTTTGACTTGCAAGGACTTAAAAACTTAATGAATGATTGGATGAAAATGAAATAATGTCGTGATAGTTGAACGCAATAGAACTCACATGCATTCCGTTTCAGAACTTTAATTTGTTATTAAGAGAACGCAGTATGATTTTAAATAGCTGCTTTCTCTTTTTTACATAGGAATTATTTCTTAGAAAGATTATTAACTTATGGAACAGGTAATAGAGAAATTAGTATTGAAGTACTCCGTATCTAGGTGAGGTGATTTATACCGAACTTCAAGATAGACCTGAGCAATTTCTCTCTTGAATTCTGGATCAAAATTCTTTCTATTACTCATTACTTGACACCTCTTTGGCTTTATTATGCTAGCTGGTATCCACAAAATACCTATATAAAAGAATTAAGTAGTCTCCGCTAAACTTCAAAGCTTTATCTTAATATAAAATTAATATAATAAATTAAATATTTGGCATAAATTATTTGGAAAAATGTGGGGGATAAAAAATGGAGAGAATTGCTAAAAGCTATATTCTGCCGGACACATTTTCTCGTGTCCCTAAACTTTTAAATTATATCCATTTAGGATCTCTACGTAATTATTGTAAGGGGGAAACGATATCACAGCCTGGTGAAGTAATCGGTAAAGTAATATTTGTACTATCAGGGAGATTCAATATTTCTAGGATAACGGATGACGGCAGGGAAATATTTGTCTGTTCAGGAGGACAGCATAGCGTTATAAACAGATTGTTTGAATTTGAAGGAGACAATGTTCAAGTTGTCGCGATTGAGGCTAGCAAGGTATGTTTTTTCTCTGAAAACCAAATGCTTACGATATTCAAACATGACGAAAAAACTATTTTTGATTTCCTTTACAATGAATCTATTAAATTAAATTATTTTATTAAGCTTAGCTGTGAACTAAAGCTATATACCCCTTCTGTAAGGGTTTTACGATTGTTTTATGGACTTTATAATTTGAACGGACAATCAAAGAATCTTTATTGGGAAATACAAATTGCATTGCCAAACAAAGTTATTGCTGAGATAACTGGGCTTCATCATGTTACAGTTAGTAAAATACTTGGAAGTTTAAAAAAAGAAAAAATTTTAAGCAAGAAAAAAAATGCAATTATAATATATAATTTAGAAAAATTAAAAGATCTGGTTGATAAAGGAATATCTTACTAATTTGTTTATTTTGACTGCTTTCTCAGTAATATGATGAAAGCAGTTTTTTTATCTTAAGGTGGCTTTGCAAGTACTCCTATTGAAGTATCTGCAAAAATCGCTTATTTTTTCAAGGATAATCTGCTATAAAAATGTTTCTGTAGACAGGTTGATATAGGATTAGAGAAAAAAGCAAAAACATTTTTTGCAAAGTAGTCGTGGCAAATTCACCGAAAAGCAGGGTTATGTACAATATCAGTGTAGTAACTCGGAGACACGGATAACTGAATCTGGTACTAAGAAAAAACGGTTTTTAGTAATTACAAAACCCAAAAGAACTAAAAAACTGAAGAATGTAGCAAGTTTTAATATAGGTTCTTTTGAGATGGAGATGAGGCCTATGTCATAACGAATAAAACCTTGTCAGCATATCTGCGTATTAAAGCGGATTGGCAGCCTTTTTTATGTTACAGCCCCCTAAGCCGAGATCCCCATAAGTTGATTTTTTAGCTAACGAAGTATATCCACTGGGAACCAGTTAGTACGACTGGGTTAGGGGTTTCCGAGAATCTACTATCAAAATCAAAAGAGAGGTGAAAGAAGTCATGAGTATTTTATTAATTTTTTTGTTTGGGATTTTATTTTTAGCCGGAATTTTGTTTATTAAACCACGTGTCAAAAAGGATGTCATGTGGAAGACCGTGCTTGTCTGGGCTTTATATGGTGTTGGTATCGCAGTCCTATGGATGGGAGTCTCTTTTGTTTACATCAATGCCAATGTCGGCCACGCCAAGGCAACCAGTACAGCCATCTTCTTATTTGGAGGAATTGCGGTAGTAGTTGCCGTCATCCTAGCCCGTATGTTAGGATTCATCGGCAACAAAAAAGTGACTGACAACAAGTCTGTACAGGCATGAAAGGGGTAAAAGAGATGGTCGACTTTACTGAAAATAAAAAAGATCTTGAAAAAAAATTCCAGGTGAGCCGTCGAGGTTTCCTGAAAACGGGTGCGGCTGCAGCTGCCATTGGTGTATTTGGCGCGATAAAAGCTCCTTCAAAAATTGCTGAAGCTGCAGTTTCAAGCAACTACAACTATATCCCGGGGAATAAAGGTCAATGGTCCAAACTGAGGCCCGAACCCAATTACGGCGGTGCTAGTGTCAAGTATGTAGAAAATAATGACCAGTGGCTTGGGACATCTAAAATTGTTGGTACTGTAAAAAAAACCAGTGAAATAGATATGGGATTTTCGCAGGCTGTTCGAGGGCTTTTAGGACAAAAGCCAAAAGACGGTTTTTTGAAAGCTGGAAGACACCCGCTAGCTACAGCCTTTGGTTTAGCTGTAGGAAGGATTTCCGATGACAGTGTAGTTAGTGGTGTACCCAGTCAAAACAAACTTCCTATACCTGATCCTGAGCAGATGAGCATGCATATTAAAGACTTAGCTTATTATCTGAGAGCTGATGAAGTAGGAATCGGGAAAATGCCTGAATTCGCTTATTATTCTCATCAAATGGACCCCTCACTTATGGGCATTGTCGCTCGTCGCGGAGAAAAAAACATAGAAATAAAAGAAAAACCGTTTAACGAAAAGATGCCTTATGTGATTGTTGTGGCGGTTGAACAGCATTTGGAAACTTATTTGGCCACAAACGGATATGAGGGAATCGCTGTTAGTCAATCTTATCGGTGTTATCACGCAACTGCCAACATTGCCATAATAATGGCTAAATACATCAGAGAGATGGGCTATCATGCCAGAGCACACCATTTTGGCAACTATGGAGCAGTTATGACGGCTTGTATAATTGCTGCAGGAATGGGGGAACTGACCCGAACAGGAGACTGTGCAGCCCATCCTCGCATGGGATTCCGCAACAAAGTAGCGGCTATTACTACAGATTTGCCTTTGGTACCGGATAAACCGATTGACTTCGGAATGCTGGATTTTTGCAAAATATGCAATAAGTGTGCGGAGAATTGCCCAGCCGGAGCGATTACACATGACCGTGACCCGGTCGAGCATAACGGCTATTTACGTTGGAACAGCGATTTCAAAAAATGTACAGTGTTTAGAACATCTCAAGAAGACGGATTCAGCTGCGGGCGCTGTATTAAAGTATGCCCATGGAGTTCCAAGGAAGATTCGTGGTTCCATGAGGCCGGCGTTTGGATCGGCAGCCACGGAGAGTCTTCTGCACGCTTTTTAAAAGGCATCGACGATATGTTTGGCTATGGCACTGAAATTGTCGAAAAATATAAATGGTGGCTGGAATGGCCGGATTTGTATAAAATTTATTAAACCAAATAAGTTTAAGAGATGGTTTCAGCGGTGCCTGCAGAAGGCATCGCTGAAAATTTTATTCTAAAGATGGGCGGTATATTTATCTTAAAAAATTATATATTTGAGTATTGATAAAGAAATGACAATTACATTACTATAGCATGAAGAAACGCCAGGAATCTAGCGTTTCTTCATGCTATATTTGCCTTAAAATCAAATATATGTTGGCATTATCTTGCGTTATTGGGAGCTTCCACGGTGTAATTTATGTGAATAATGACACAGAAAATTTTAATATTATTATTTATATTGTTAACGAATGGCGTATGAGATAAAAAAAGATATGCCAAATAAAAATAAAGGGCGATCTGTAGAATGAAACTTAACTATCTATTTAATATGACAACAAAGCAAGTTAGGAATTTAGAAGGAAAAACAAACATTGCCCTATTTCCAATGGGTCCATGCGAAGTTCATGGGACACATCTGCCAATGATGGTCGATGTAACGAGTGCTAACGAAATGACTGAACGAGCTGCCCAGAAATTGAAAGACAAAGGTATTGAAACATTAATAGCTCCTACACTTCATTATACGTTAGCTGATATTGCGAACTCATTTGATGGCAATATCACTCTGAAATTTGAAACTGTTGCGAATATTGTAGAAGACGTTTGTTTAGGTTTAGCGAAATGGGGCTTTAATAAAATAGTCATTATATGCGCCCATGGCGAACCCAAAAATAACGAAGCGATCAAAGAAGGAATCAAAAGAGCTTCACTGAAAAAAGATGGATTAAAGGTTAAGGTATCCGCGTGGTTTCATCATGGACTGCCTAGAATGAGTTCAGTATGCAAGGGGGAACATCCGGAATGGGATTTTCATGCCGGAGAATGGGAAACAGGTTTAATCTTGCTTAGACATCCCGAATTAGTGGATCAGGAAGAATTAATTAAGCTAAAAGCTAATTATGAGGCAGAACATCTCTTTGAGAGAATTTCTGCCGGCAAAAACGACTGGAAAGATGTAGGCGCCCCTTTGGCATATTTAGGCGATCCACAAATCGCTACGAAAGAAACCGGTGACAAGGTATATGATATTTTCTCCGACATTGTAGTTGAAGAGGTACTTGAACTAATCAAATAAAACTCTCTATATAATCATGCAGTTACATGTTGTTTATCCTTGGGAACCAAACTAAGCAAAGGGGCTATTGCACAACGAGAGAAATTAGTCGTAGGCAATAGCTTCTTTTTTGTACCAGAAAATAAATCCTGCTACATATAACCAGAAACCGGCTATGTAATGTATGTGCATAGTAACACAGAACATTTCAAAATTATGTTTTATATTATTAGCGGATGGCGCATGGGACGAAAACAGTTCTTTTATAAGGGAGGTGAAAAAGCTATGGGTACTGTATTAATTTTTTTGGCTGGGATATTGTTTTTAGCTGGAATTTTGTTTATTAAACCACGTGCAAAAAAGGATGTCGTGTGGAAGACCGTGCTTGTTTGGGCTTTATACGTTATTGGGAGCATTGTCTTATGGATGGGAATCTCCTTTGTTTACATTAACGCCGCTGTTGGTCACGCCAAGGCAACAAGTACAGCCATCTTCTTATTTGGAGGAATAGCAGTTGTAATTGCCGTGATTCTAGCGCGCCTGCTAGGATTCATCGGTACAAAAAAAGTAAAAGACAGTGAATCAGTATCAGCATGAAAGGAGGAAGAAAGATGGCAGATTCTTTAAAAAGTAAGAATGCTCCAGAAGAAAAATTTCAGGTAAGCCGCCGAGGTTTCTTGAAAACTGGAGCGGCTGCAGCAGCAATGGGCGTTTTTGGCGCGATCAAAGCGCCCTCAAAAATAGCTGAAGCTGCGGTAAGCAACTACGAATACATTACCCCTAAAAAAGGACAATGGTCTAAGTTGAAACCCGAACCTAATTATGGAGGCGCTTCTGTCAGTTATGCAGAGCACAATGACCAATGGCTTGGCACGTCTAAAATTGTCGGGACAGTAAAGAAGTTTAAAGAAAAAGAAATGGGATTTGCTTTAGTTGCCCAAGGTCTTTTAGGACCTAAGGCACAGGCGGGGTTCTATACGATCGGTATTAGACACCCGCTGAGTGATGCGCTTGGCTGGGCTATTTCACCCATATTCGGGGAAAATATCGTTGATGGTCAGCCCAAAAAAGAAAAACTTCCGATACCTGATCCCGAGCAAATGTCCATGCATATTAAAGATGTTGCTTATTATCTGAGAGCTGATGAAGTTGGGATCGGGAAAATGCCTGAATACGGTTATTACTCTGATAAAATGAATCCACCGATGATGGGAATTATCGGGGGCATGGTTCCAAGGGGAACTCCTCTTCAAGATGTACCCTTTACGGAAAAGATGCCTTATGTCATCGTTGTTGCGGTTGAGCAGCATTTAGAGACTTACTTGGCCTCAACCGGATATGACGGAATTTCAGATTCCCAATCTTTCCGGTGTTATCATGCGACCGCCAACATTTCTATCATTATGGCTAAATACATCAGAGAGCTTGGATACCACGCCAGAGCACATCATTTTGGCAACTATGGAGCCGTAATGGCACCCTGTTTAATCGCTGCAGGAATGGGGGAACTTACCCGGACTGGAGACTGTGTTGCCCACCCGCGCATGGGATTCCGTAATAAAGTGGCAGCCATCACCACGGACTTGCCTTTGGTTCCGGATAAACCGATTGATTTTGGAATGGCTGATTTCTGCCGTGTGTGCAATAAGTGCTCCGATAATTGTCCTTCCCAAGCTATTACGCGTGACAGGGACATGGTTGAATATAACGGCTATTTGCGTTGGAACAGCGATTTCAAAAAATGTGCACAATTTAGAGCAAGTAATGATCAAGGAGTTAGCTGTGGCGTTTGTATTAAGGTATGTCCATGGAGCTCCAAGGAAAGTTCATGGTTTCATGAGGCCGGAATTTGGATTGGAAGCAAAGGAGAAACTGCCTCAAGCCTCTTAAAAGGTATCGATGATATGTTTGGTTATGGCACAGAGATTGTCGATAAGTATAAATGGTGGTTGGAATGGCCGGAACTTTATAAGTTCGAATATTAATCCAACGAGTATAGGTTAAGAATTTCCAGCGTCGCCTTTGTAAGGGTCGCTGGAAATTTTTTGCGTCTTCAACTTTTTCACAGGCTGTTGCAGACTTGCACAAAATACACCGCTCATACGTTATCGCAGCGGATAAACGGGGGGACGCTGTACCATCTCCACTCAGGCCAGGATATTCCTATTGGCACAATCACGGTGGAAAGACATCGTAGAGGCCGTGTCGGAGGAGATGATTAAAAATTGCCGTTTTTGAGATTTGACTACACTAGTGTAATCAATTTCAAAACAACCGGATTTTGCAATAGAGGGTGTAATGAATCAAGTTCAAAAGATAAATTCTGGATAGATGCATCTTTTTTAGCCAGAAATCTATTTATATTAAGAACGCAAAGAGCCTTGGTGTATCCATCAATTGTTTAAACCAGGGCTTATTGGCATTTTAAATACAATTTAAGGTTGAGCTCTGATTGAATCACTATGCTATTGCGGCATTCCTTCCGTTCCTCTCCGGAAGTTCAGGGAGAATCAGCGTTTGGGATATAGATTAGGGGTATGCAACGTATAAAATTTGTGAAACTTAATAGAATATTTAAATAAAAAAGCAAAAAAATAGCCGAAACTAAACCTTTTGCTTGACTGCTAACTTAAAATATAAATTAACTGGAACTAATTTATAATTTTGCGTTCAAAAATAATTTAATACCTTGGAGGATGAAGTTATGGGAGAAGTTCTTAGAGGTTGTGTTCTACCAGATACTTTTTATCCGGTCGAAAATTTACGTGCTTACCTTGATTTTGGCTCACAGCGCAGTTATCGAAAGGGAGAAGCAGTATTATTGCCCGATGAAGTCTTAGGTAAAATGATATTCGTTCTATCAGGAAGATTAAAAGTTTCAACCATAACCCCAGATGGCAGGGAAAAATTTATTTATTCTGCCGGGCAGTATTGCCTTATGGATAGATTATTTAGTTTTGAAGAAGATCATATCCTAATCATGGCGGTTGAGGACAGCAAGGTATGCTTTTTTACAAAAGAGCAGTTACTAATGGCTTTTAAACAGGATGAAGAGCTAATTATTGATGTCCTAAGAAATTTTGCCTCAAAAGTCTATTATTTCTTAAATCAAACCAATGAATTAAATTTATATAGTCCATCAGTAAGAATTTTACGATTGATTTACGAACTATATAAAAGTAAGGGAAAATACAAAAATAACACTTGGGAAATAAATGCCTATTTGCCTAATAAAAGTATATCTGAGATAACCGGGCTTCACTATGTGACGGTTAGTAAAATATTCGGATATTTGAAGAGACAAAAAATATTTAAGAAAACAAAAACTAAAATTATTATCTATGATGTGGAAAGGCTAAAAAGTTTAATTGATGAGGGAATAACGTACTGATATAGTATATAAAAACTGCTTGCTCAGTGGACTGAGTTAAAGCAGTTTTTTTGCTTTTAACGGATTAAATTGAAATCAGAAGATATTAATTGTTTTTTAAATTTAAAAAATGAAGAGTTCATGTGCTATTAAAACTAAATTTTAAAATAGTAGTTGAAACTAAAAAAATAAGAATTGGAGTTGTATACAATTTTAGGTAGAAAGGAGGTGAAATATAATGAGTATTTTTCTAATTTTCTTGGCTGGAATTCTATTTTTAGCTGGAATTTTATTTATCAATCCACTTATCAAGGGGGTTATGTGGAAAAAAGTATTAATTTGGGCGCTATACGTAGTTGGGAACGCTGTACTTTGGATGGGAGTATCCTTTATCTACATTAATGCCAGCGTTGGTCACTCCAAGGCAACAAGTACAGCCATCTTCTTATTTGGCGGAATAGCGATAGTTATCGCTATCATCTTAGCTCGTTTATTAGGATTTATCGGTTTAAAGAAACTGAATAAGACAGATGAATCAGTTCAAGCTTGAGAGGTGAAATAGTATGATTGGTTCTGGTATACAGAATAGTGAACCAGAAAAAAAAATTCAAGTTACTCGTCGAGGTTTTTTGAAGACAGGAGCAGCAGCGGCTGCCATGGGTGTTCTTGGGGCAATCCAAGCTCCCTCTAAGGTAGCTGAAGCAGCCGTAAGCAACTATGGGTATATTCCCGGGAAAAAAGGTCTATGGTCCAAGCTGAGGCCTGAACCTAATTACGGAGGTGCTTCAGTCAGTTATGTCGGGCATAATGATCAATGGCTTGGGACCAGTAAAATTGTTGGAACCGTCAAAAATACCAGTGAAAAAAATATGGGATTCTCGATGGCGGCACAGGGACTTTTAGGTCCCAAGGCCCAAGCAGGGTTATTTACACTCGGGCCAAGATATCCGATTAATGCGGGTATTGGACCGGCAATGGCCCAAATTTCAGGAGAAGAAATTGTAGACGGTCCTCCGAGTCCGGAAAAACTTCCAATTCCTGATCCTGAGCAGATGTCCGTGCATATTAAAGATTTGGCTTATTACCTTAGGGCGGATGAGGTAGGAATCGGCAAGATGCCGGAGTTAGCTTATTATTCGCATAAAATGAATCCTCCGCTTATCGCGATAGTTGCAGGTGCGGTTCCCAAAGGGGTGCCAATTTCAGAAACGCCTTTTACCGAACGGATGCCTTATGTAATTACGGTTGCGGTAGAACAACACCTGGAAACCTATATGGCTTCAACCGGGTATGATGGCATTGCCAACACGCAATCCTTCCGGTGTTATCACGCAACAGCCAATATTGCAGTGATTATTGCCGGATATATCAGGGCGCTGGGTTATCACGCCAGGGCACATCACTTCGGTAATTATGGGGCAGTTATGGCACCTTGCCTGATTGCTGCAGGGATGGGAGAACTAACCCGTACCGGAGACTGTGTAGCTCACCCCAGGATGGGTTTCCGGAACAAGGTCGCTGCTATTACGACGGATTTGCCGCTTGTTCCTGACAAACCCATCGACTTTGGTATGCTGGACTTCTGCCGAGTGTGCAGGAAATGTGCGGAAAACTGTCCCGCCCAAGCAATTTCTTTTGACACTGATCCTGTCGAATATAACGGATACTTACGGTGGAACAGTGATTTCAAGAAATGTGCACAGTTTAGAACAGGTAACGACGAAGGAAACTGTTGTGGCCGTTGTATTAAAGTATGTCCATGGAATTCCAAAGAAAGTTCGTGGTTCCATGAGGCCGGAATTTGGGTCGGGAGCAGAGGAAAGACTTCAGCAAGTCTTTTAAAGGCTGTCGACGATATGTTTGGCTACGGAACTGAAACTGTTGAAAAATACAAATGGTGGTTAGAATGGCCGGAAATGTATAAATTTAATTATTAATCTGAATGTACGAAAAAGTTTCAGCGACGTTTTAAGAGGCATCGCTGAAACTTTTTGTTCAAAACAAAATGGAATTCAACGAATTTCCATTTTGTAACATAAGCTACAAGGACATCTTAGTAACTTATGTTACAATGTAGAATGATTTCTATCTATTAAAAATTTAATCTTAGCTTATGACAATAATATCATTTGACGGCACTGAGTTATAAAACAGAATTCAGCAGTGTTTAGAAAGGAAGTAAAAATGAAAGACAAATACTTTCCTATCTTATCGAATGATAAAATAAATATAAAAGAGTATTTCGAAGAAATGGGCGATTTGCGTATTTTTAAAAAAGGCGACATACTCTCACATCCCGAAGCACCCATTGATGGTATTAATTATATCGTTAGAGGAAATGTCGATGCTTATCTCATGTCTTCCGATGGACGAAAAAAGTCTGTAGGAATAGAGATGCCAGGGTGCATTCTAGGGGATGTCGGAGCCTTTGACGGAGAATTTCAACCGGTTTATTATAAGGCTCTTACACAGATTGAAACCCGTTTTATAAGTAAATCTGACCTTAAAACGGTGTTAGACAATTATCCGTGTATCAAAGACTATGTTTTAAGCTCCCTCTGCAGCAAAGTCAGGATGTTGGCTGGACAATTAGGTCAATCTTGTTTTAGTGATGCTGAAACCAAGGTTAGCAAATTACTGCTCCAGTTCGCTTACTATTTTGGCGGAAATAACAACCATAATGGACTTCGGTTAATTTGCTTTCCTATCAGTCAACAATCTATTAGTGATTTAGCAGGTATCAATAGGGTAACGGTCGCAAAAATCCTAGCAAATTTTAAAGAAGACGGTTTAATTGAAAGAGTAGAAGGAATGTACTCAATAAATATAGATGAAATGGAAAAGTTAGTGGCGTTATTGGAATTATCTTAAAGCTCTTGAATTTATTAACATCTTGTAGTTTACACTATAAGGTGTTTTTTTTCCCCTGTGTTAATCTAATATCGTAAAGATAATTCAAATTTAATTTGAAAGGAGAACTAGGTTATGGCGCTGGAAAATGAAAATTATGAAAAAGAGCAAAACAATGAGACGTCAAAAATCGGTTCCAAAGGGGTAAGCAGGCGCGGGTTCTTGAAAAAATCGATGGGAGTGGGGATTGTCGCAGCGGGTGCTGCTTTGCTGGGCTCTGAAATGCCAGGGGATTCCGGAAAAGCTTATGGGGTTACAGAACACGATACTTTTCCGGTAGAAATGAACAGCGAGTATAAACGCTATGATCAAAGAAACAATTTATTCTTTCGTGCTTACGGTGGAGAAAAAAAATTAATGCCTGATTTAGACGCTTATCTGGGGAAGAAAATGGGGGTTATACCCACTACGGGCGGAGAAGGCTTCGGACAACTCGAATGTGCGTTAAGAGGAGCGGGCTGGTCTGTAGAAGATGATATTAACGATTATCATGCTCCCGGTTTCGCGGGTCTCGGAATGTATAATTGGGACGGTCCTGTCAGCCCGAACAAGTACAAGTTTTCCAGTCCTGACGAGGCCAGCATGATTATGAAAAGAGCATCTTTATTTTTAGGCGCTGATAAAGTCGGAATTGCACCGTATGATGAGCGGTGGATTTATTCTTACAGTATTATCGCACCGACTGAGAGCGGGAGTGAGAATCATATAGAGTCGGTCCATACTAAGTTGAATTACCAGGAGACAAAATTCTCGTTTACTCCTACAAATGTCGTTGTTTTTGCACTTGAAATGGATTTTGACGCGATTAGCGCAGCTCCGGGAGTACTCGAAAATGCTGCAGTGGGCGATGGATATTCTAAAATGGGTAATATGACGCATAAAGTAGCTACTTTCATAAGATTGTGCGGCTATAATGCGATCCCTTGCGGCAATGATACCGGCTTAAGCGTTCCTATGGCCATTCATGCCGGACTGGGAGAATTAAGCAGGATGGGGCTTCTTATTACTCCGGATTATGGGCCGAGAGTGCGCTTATGTAAAGTAATCACCGATATGCCTATGACGCCGGATAAACCGATAACTTTTGGCGTCCAAGAATTTTGCACAACCTGTATGAAGTGTGCGGACACTTGTCCGAAACAAGCGATATCCAGACAGAAAGAACCAAGTTTTGACAAGGCTACAATCTCGACCAGCGCGGGCGTGAAAAGATGGGCTATGGATTGCGAGAAATGTATAAGCAGTTGGGGTCAGTTTGGCAGCAGCTGTGCAGCATGCATTGCATCGTGTCCCTTTAACAAACGTAAAGAGTGGCAGCATGATTTGTTAAGGGCAGGAGCAAATACGCCTGCGAGATCACTGCTTAGGTATTTCGACGATCTGTATGGGTATGGGAAAATTGATATCGCACAAAAAACGAAGGAATTTTGGAGTAAAAAAAGTTAGGAGAGAGGTACTATGATAATATTTTGGATCTTACTTGGGGCATTAATAGCATCTTCGGTTTGGTTTTTATATTTTAAATTCGATGCAGCCGGTAAAATGTCTACAGCCAGGTGGGTTGGGGCTGCGATTTCTGTTTTATGGGGAAGCTTTACGATCGCGTGGATTGTAAGCAGCCTTGCTGAAGGGGAAGCCCAAGCTGCAGGTATGGGGTTGTTAATGTTCGGTGCGATACTATTTGGCTTAATTTTTCTGACCATTAGAATTGATGGAATAAAATTCAAGGGTTTTAAATCTAACTCGGATAAGACCAATCCAGTAAAAAGCTAAGTAAGGAAAAACCAATGACAGACATTAAAGGAAAAAACAAAATTGAAAGAATATTTCTTTTTCTTGCACTAATGGCTTTATTGTTCACCTTAGGTACAAATTGGTTTGTGGCGGATAGCGATTTACTTAAGTTGGAGGGAAAAGTTCTTCCTGAAGCGCAATCTTTTGAAAAGATTGCGCTTTCGCCCTTGATTTATGAAGGAAAGACAAAAGATCAAAACGGAGTAGAAGAAAAGGTTGGCTATGTAGTAATCGATCAGGCAATGGGGTACGGGGGACCAATAAAAATGGTAATCGGAATCAACCTTCAGGGAAAGATCGAGGGAACTGTAATTGCCAATCATAAAGACACTCCTTCTTTTATTTATGGAATTATCAGCAAGAAATATCTGGAGATATTTATCGGGAAGAGCATCACTGAACCTTTAAGCATCAACCAGGATATTGACCGAATAACAGGCGCCACTTATTCTTCAGGTGGAATAGCTAAAGCCATTTCTCTCGGGTGTCACGCCGTTGCGAGAACGCAATTCGGATTAAATGTTACCGAGGAGGCTGAGCCTTTCAGATTCGGTTTGAAAGAGATTTTTGTTGTTTCCTTAGTCATTTTGATGCTGATCGGAGTTTGCTTCAAGTATTCAAAGCTCAGATGGGTTACCCTGTCAGTCAGTTTAGTAATTATTGGATTTCAGTATAATACACCGATTTCGCTGGCTAATGTGTGTTCATTACTGATGGGAAACTTCCCTTCAGTAAAAGCGAATTTAGTCTGGTATATACTGATCATCGGAATTCCGATAATTACATTTATAATAGGTAAAAATGTCTACTGTTTCTGGCTTTGTCCTTTTGGCGCACTTCAGGAAATAACAGCAAAGATCGGCGGAGGCAAATTCAAGTGCCCTAACAAATCAATAGAAGCAAAAGCCACTCAAATTAAATATGGATTGGCTTATCTTGCGTTATTAGGGGCGTTCATCTTGAAGTCTCCAAGTTTCGCCGGTTATGAACCTTTCGCCACTTTATTCGGGAGGCAGGGGGTTGGCTTACAATGGTTTATGCTACCTGTAGTATTGTTTTCATCTCTATTTATCAGCAGATTTTGGTGTAGATTTTTTTGCCCGGTCATGGTGATGAATGAGGTTATCTTACTCATTAGAAGAAGTATTAGAAAGATACATCGGGAAAAAGGTGATTTTAAAGGGACATTAGTTGAAAGATGAAACAAAAGTATTGAAATGATGAGGCAAATATGAAAAACAAATCCACCGCTAAAGACTTAATATTTATTACCCTGATTGGTTTGGTCAGCATCTTGATCCTTTTGAATATGTATCAAATATATAGCTCTATTTAAAAAGAGTATATATCCATGGTCAATTTCGATTAAGCGTACCTAGTAAAATGACTATGTATTTTTTTTGTTTTTAAGGGAAGAAAATGAGTAATATATGAAAATATTCGCTTTTTTGTTTGATCAGGAGATTTTGGTTTGCAAGCGTTATAAAAAAATGGCCGGAAATGTACCGGAAAAAAATATAGCGGCGCCTTTGGAGGGCACCGCTATATTTTTTGCGTCTTTAACTTTTTCTTGGGTTGTTGCAGCTGCACAACAAAAAAATAAATATTTAAAATATGCGTAGTATTTACTAATGGAAATATATATAAATGTATATACAATATAACTTGAAAGAAAATAATGTTATCTCAATTTTTCGGCAATAATTTTTTCAAATTAATAGGTTAACATTATATTAATAATTTTTAAATATTGGAGGTAAAATAAGATGGATTTGTCACTATTAACACAGAAAATTGGAGAACTTGATGAAGAAAAAGTATTTGAAATGCTGAATGACTTTGTTAACACAAATCCAAGTCCAGATGAAACAAAAAAGGTGGTAGCTGCTTGTCAGAGCGGGATGTCAGTAGTTGGAGATTTTTTTGAAAAGGGGGAATACTTTGTCGGTGATTTGATCTTTGCCGGGGAGTTGTTAACCAGTGCAATTGATATTTTAAAGCCGATTATGGACACCCAAAATGCTGGAACTGTCGGTTCAATGGTGCTTGGAACTGTTGCGGGTGACTTGCATGACATTGGAAAAAACATTTTTAAGAGCATGGCTGAAGCAGCAGGTTTTAAAGTATACGACCTAGGTATCGATCAATCTGCAGGTGAATTTGTAAAAACAGTAAAAGAGGTAAATCCTACAATTGTTGGTTTAAGCGGTGTTTTGACTTTGGCATTGGAATCAATGAAAAATACTGTTGAGGCTTTAAAAGAAGCGGGATTACGCAACAAGGTTAAAGTTATTATCGGTGGAAACCCTGTAACGAAGGAAGCTTGTGAAACAATTGGTGCTGATGCATTTACCACGAATGCAGCAGAGGGTGTAAAAATATGCCAGAAGTGGGTGGGTTAATCGTAAGGGTTATGCGATAACCGCCAAATCAGTATCAGAGGAAAACCCGCAACGAAGAAAACTTGTGAATAAATAGCACAGGAGGATCTAGTATGAGCGATAAAATGAAATTATATGATGAGCGTGTCAAAAGGCTCAAAGATGCAGTTGAATTAAGAGAGCCTGACCGGGTTCCCATTTACGGTCTATTAGACAATTGGGCTCTTCCTTATTATGGGACAACCTTAGAAGAGGCATTAAAAGACGTTGAACTTGAATATAAAGCTTATTCTAAGGCTTTAACTGATTTTCCCTTCGATGCCGCGCTTACCTCACGCATATCATTTCCCCTTAATTTTGTGTATTCCTTAGGCGGCGGAATTTTTAACAATGCGACGGAAACCATTCAAATCGCCACGGGACACTCAGAACTGATGGCTGTCGAAGAGTATGATGAGCTGATTGCTGATCCGATGAAATTTTTCCGCGATAAAATTCTTCCTATAAAACATAAGATTTTCCAAGAGGGAACCGTGGAAGAAAAGTTCGCTAAATATGCTAATTCGCTTTCCATCTTCTTTAAGTTTGGCCAAACAACAAAGATGTTGGCGGAGAGGTTTAAAACTGAACATGGACTTCCGATAACCAACGCTGGTGTAAATCATTTTATGCCCGGTGATGTCATCATGGACTATTTAAGGGATTTCAAAGGGATCATGAGAGATATCAAAAAATGTCCTGATAAAGTGGCTGAAGCCTGTATGGCTATCTGCGACCTTCAGATAAAAGACACATTTGGAAAAATGCGTACTGTTTCTGATGACAAGTATGTTCATTTGTATCTGCATTTGCCACAATTTATTAGGGCTAAAGAATTCGAGAAGGTTTACTGGCCGTGCTTCAAAAAATATGTTGATACGGTAGCAGCAAGAGGCATTAAACTTCTTATTCTATTTGAAAAGAACTGGGAGCATTTGTACGAGTATATACAGGAGCTTCCAAAGGGATCGGTTCTTGGATTATTTGAAGAAGACGATCTCAGAAAAGCGAAGAAAGCCTTAGGAAAAACGATGTGTATTGGCGGTGGTTTAAAAACAAACGATCTGTACTACGGATCAAAGGAAAAATGCATCGAAGTTGCCAAGGGCTTAATTGATGATTTAGCTCCGGGCGGTGGATTTGTCTTTGCACCGGATAAAGTTTTAGCAACTAAAAATGATGCCAAGGCAGAAAATTTAAAGGCTGTTACCGAATTTATTGTGGAATATAGCTCTAAGTAATAGAAACTTCCATCTGTTATCTGAAAATATATATGTAACCCTAAAGAATAGGAGGGTGTTCTTAAGATGAGTGACATGGAAATGATCTTTAAAATGGCAAGGGAAAGAATTTTATCACAGTTTCTTAATTCAGATCAGGAAAAAGATGGGGTTGAATTGGCTTTAACGCTGCTCATGCTCTATTCATAGGTCTGACGTTACCAAGAAGTAAAAATGTTATATCCCTGGGGGCTGTATCACTACTTAGCCCCAATGAAGGACGTCAATAAAAATGGCGTCTTTTCTTTTGGGGGTGTGCAACTAGTGGGGAAAGTGGCTTGCCGAATTCGGATCCGGATCCGAATTTTAGTTTTTCCCAAGCGGTCATCCCCCTGGGGATTCCGAAATTTTAATCAAAAAACGCTTAAGAAATACTAAGCGTTTTTTTTGGAATAAATGCTATATTTAATTGGAAATTGTGGTTTCCGGAATCAGCGCAATTGCGGGAGCCGCTAATAAAAAATAAAGGAGGAGAAATATGGGTACATTTTTGGTGTTTCTAGCGGGTGTTCTTTTTTTAGCCGGCCTACTATTTATTAAACCTAGAGCAAATACGGACAAAAAATGGAAAACTATTCTTAATTGGGTTTTATACGTTGCATGGTATGCAATTACTTGGATGGGGATTTCTTTCATTTATATTAATGCGAGCGTAGGGCATGTCAAAGCAACGAGTACAGCAATCTTTTTGTTTTTAGGTATTTCAGTTGTACTAGCAGTAGTCTTAGCAAGACTCTTAGGATTTTTCGGTAAACAACAGAAAAAAGCAAATACAAGCTTAGAAGCTTAAAGAGGTGAAAAAGGATGTCTATTGAAAAACAAGAAGGGAAACAGAAACAGGAGCAGGAGCTAAGGATAAACCGACGTAATTTCCTAAAGGCAGGAGCAGCCTCAGCTATTTCCATGGGTGTTCTTGGTATGGCAAATGCTTTGCCGGTGCAAGCCGCTGAGACGGTGACAAGCTCCGCAGGACAGTCGAAGCTTCATCCGACGAATTACGGCTTAGCCTCAGTTAAAATGGCTGATTTTAACGACCAATGGCTGGGCACAACCAAGATCGTTGGCCCTATAAAAAAATTCCATGAGGCAAATCAGGGATTCAACTTGGTTTTCCGCCATAAGGTTTCCGAGGCGGCTTTTAAGGCGAACATGTTTTACCATGCTGCTGCAAAATATCCTTTGGGAGATGCTTTAGCTAAGTTTACTTTAAGCTTAGCTCCGATGGTTTCTGGAAAACCCGCCCCTGAAAAATTGGCTATTCCCGACCCTGAACAGATGTCCCAGCATATCAAAGACTGCGCCTATTTCTTAAGAGCTGACGAGGTTGGCATCGGCAAAATGCCTTCATTTGCATACTATGAGTTCAAGGCGCCTCCTCTTGCAGATATGATGAAAGATGACTTGTCCAAATCAGTTCCTGTCACAGAGAGCCTGCCTTATGTCATCGTTGTCATGACGGATCAGCACCTGGAGACCTTGATGGCATCTACCGGCTATGACGGCATCAGCGGTTCCCAATCATTCCGTTCTTACCATGCAACCGCCGTTATTTCGGTAATCTTGGCAAACTATATCCGTAATCTTGGTTACAATGCCAGGGCGCATCATTTTTCCAATTATGCCTTGATCCTGGCTCCATGTTTGGTATCCGCAGGACTGGGAGAGATGACAAGGACAGGTGACTGTATAGCTCACCCGACACTTGGATTCCGCAACAAAGCTGCCGCTGTGACCACAGACTTGCCGCTAGCTCCAGATAGGCCAATTGATTTCGGCGCTCAGGATTTCTGCAGGGTGTGCAAAAAATGTGCCGATAATTGTCCTTCGGGAGCGATTACCCAAGACGAGGATTATATTGAAAAGAATGGTATTTTGCGTTGGCAGAGTGACATTAAGAAATGCGTTGAATTCCGTGTAACCAATAAAGAAGGATCCATGTGCGGACGCTGCATGAAGGTATGTCCATGGAATTCCAAAGAAGACTCCTGGTTCCATCAGGCCGGCACATTTATCGGTAGTCAAGGGGAAACTGCTTCAAGTTTGCTCAAATCGATTGACGATATGTTTGGCTATGGTACTGAACAGGTTGAGAAGTTCAAATGGTGGTTAGAGTGGCCTGAACGTTACTAAATCATTAGGTGTTTAAAATTCAAAGAAATATTTAATATGAAAATGCATATGTCTCTGGCAACCTCGAATGTTGTCAGAGACAAATTGCTATGTAAAAAAATTTATAACCCTTGGAAAGAGTGTAAGGTATTATTAGACTCATAATTTATGTTACGGATACACAAGATAAACTATGTTTTGATCCAATTCTTTATTTGTTTAAGCAGGTAAAAAAATATAATTATCTAATCTTTTGTATTATCCAAGACTAATGTTATACACTTTTATTAATCTCCTGCTAAATCTAATCTTAGCATAAGAATCGATAAAGGATATTAGTATATGCAAAAGGAGGAATTAGATAATGGCTGATATTGATAAGAAGCAAATTCCCCGGCCTTATATGCTTGAAAATTTTGTGCAAACAGAAAGACTAGAGAAGTACCTGCATCTGGCACATAAACGTATATTTCCTAAAGGAGCAATCGTTCAAGCTCAGGGTACAAATGCTAATTCTATTCTTTATGTCAAGTCCGGATGCCTGGGTGTAAGCATTGGCTCAGATGAAGGCTATACCAAATTTCTTTTTCATATTGATGAAAAAACGATCGGGGCAACAATCAATACAAATGAAGACAATAGCGAAGTTCAGGTTTATGCAATCAGAAAAAGTACGGTTTATTTTTTCTCGCTTGAAGATATTCTGGAAATATTTAATGAGGATAAACAACTATTTCTAGAAGTTATTCAAAATATTCTTGACAAGTCTTATTGCCTTATGGCTAAAACAAGGGATTTAAGTTATTGCCGGCCGTCAAGCAGAATATTACGGTTTATCTATAATCTCTGTATCTCTAAAGGGAAACTTGTGGACAATTATTATATTATCAACACCAAACTAACGCAAAAAACGATCGGAGACATTACTGGAACTCATTATGTTTCAGTGAGTAAACTGTTTAAAATGCTAGAAGAGCAGAGAATACTCAAAAAAACCAAAGATAGAATTTACATTTACAATCTTTCAAAATTAGCTTCTATGATTGATGAAGTTTTAAAGTACTGACTTTGGATTGTTAATGACAAAAAAATACAAACTAGGGCCCACTCAAAATTATACCTTGAGTGGGCTTCTTGTTATGTGTATCGTAACACAGAAAATTCTAACATCATGCTTTATATTATTAAGCGGATGACGTATGAAGTTGAAGAAAGTATTTACAAGGAGGGGATATAGCGTGAAAAATACATGAAAAGTTCCCATTGATGATTGTGTTTATTAGGTTCGGGTCACAAAAAATTGGTAAAAAAGCAAAAATTACAAAGAAAAGGAAAAGTAGAGAAGAAGGGAGATGTGGTAGATAGTATGGGTGGAATTATCGCATATATTTTGGGTCTTGCTACTGTATTGCTTATTCAATTATACAAAAAGTCTGTGGAGAAGAAGAACCGCAAGTTCGGCATCTGGAACTGGGTATTATCAATATTTGTTACACTCTATGTAGATTTTTTAATATATTGGCTCTACATGGGAGTATGGGAGGGGCAGCCCAAAGCCGGAATAGTCGGATTATTCCTGATGGGTATTATTGGGGTCGTTATCGTTGCTGTTGCTCAATTATTGGTCAGCAAATCTTTTGGAAAAAAAACGATTGCCAAATTAATGAAAGGAGAAAAAGCATAAAATGTCTAAGAAACTTAGCAGAAGGTCCTTTCTAAAAAGTACTGCACTGACTGGAGCCCTGACCAGTATATTGACACTTACGCCCGGAGCAAGAGAGAAATTACTCGGAGACGGTGCTGCGAGTGCGCTGGAATACCCCAGAGTAGATAAACCGCCTTATGAGATTGAGGGTGAAGTCGGGCGATTTGATAATAGAAATAACGCCCATTCCCGCGGGTATTGGGACGAAAGCCAGTCGTTTTATTTGTTTGGCCCGCAAGGGATGACCGCACTTCATGATACCGTAAAAAATATCGCTGCCGGAACACCAAAACCCGGGTTTGATCACCGCGATCTGTCATTATTTATGAGTTCCGCGCTGATGTTTAAGGTTGGTAGCTTTGCTGCTTCGCATCTGTGGGAGCCGGAGCTGCCTCCGGGATTAACACAACCATACAAGTGTAGTCCGGAAGAAGCAGCCCAGACGGTGAAAATGGCCGCTAAGCATTTCGGCACAAGTGTTGTGGGGACATGTAAGCTTAATAGAGATTGGCTTTATAGTCACCGGTATCACGCCGAGAATTGGAAGACGGATGCTAAACGTCTTTTTGAAAAAGTATTTGGTCTTCAAAACGGTCTGTTGGGGCCGGTGATGACACCCGAAGAAAGAAAGAAATTGCAATTGCCGAATGTAGATGATGAATTGCCTCAAGAGATGAATAACGTTATCGTCTGCGGTATTGAAATGGACTACGAGGCTTACCAGCGTACTCTTTCTTGTGTTGAAGTAGCTGAAACGTATCGGGCCTACAGCTTTGATAAATTCTTGATTATGCACTTGGCTCTCTTTATCAATTATATGGGTTACCGTGCTTGGCCGTTTGGCAGTTATGGACCAGGATTGGGAATCCCGATGGCTGTCGATGCAGGACTAGGGGAAATGGGACGGAATGGTCTGCTCATCAACCCGGACTTTGGGCCTCGTCTGCGTATTTGCGGTGTTATCACCGACATGCCTCTCCAGCCGGATAAACCTATAGATATGGGAGTGACCAAGTTCTGTGAGACCTGTGCGGTTTGCGCCGATAACTGTCCTTCCGGGTCTATTCCCAAGGATAATCATCGTACTGCCGAAGCCGTATATGGCACTACAAATTCTGGTGTCAAAAAGTGGCCGATCGATGCTTGTAAATGCAAAGCGTATTGGGATGATCACAACATAAGTGCTTGTGGCAACTGTGTTCATTATTGTCCGTACAATAAACCCAAAACCGAAATGCATAAGTTAGCAGCGCATTTGGCACCGACGCTAGGGTCCACCCTTGTCAAGATGGAAAAAATGTTAGGCTATTCAGAACCCAAAGATGTGGCAAGCTGGTGGGCGCAGGATCCTAATAAATTCTTTCCAAGGAAGTAAGTAGAACTATAAAAGATATGCCGGCTCCCGCTTGAGAGCCGGCATATCATTATTAGGTTTCTTATTTGCTTCATTTGTCAGCCTAGTTATTAGTCATACTTCTGGAGGAAGCAATAATGTTGAAACGCATAATGATAGTTGTTGCGGTTGCCATGTTGATCGGGGCTTTGGCGTATTCCAATATGGCAGCAGAGAAGGATGAACTCCTCTACATGAAACAGATTTTGCCGCAAACAAACTTCGAAAAGATAAGTAACGACCCTCCAACTTTTAAGACGGATCAAAGTAACGGCAAGGAACATGATTATGTCGTATTTGGTGAGGCCAATGGTTATGGCGGGCCAATGAAGGTAGCTGCAATAATCGATCCGCAGGGGGAGATTCAACAAGTTGTGGTTGTGGAGAACAGAGAGTCGCCTAGTTTTTTGAACAAAGTCTTAAAGGCAAAACTTCTGGATCAGTTCAAGAACATAAAAGCAAATGATCCGATTGAACTAGGTGCTGACATTGATTCCGTCACCGGGGCTACGGTAAGCGCTAGGGCTATCGCCAATGCTGTACGCCAGGGAAGTCATGAAGTAGCAGTCAATCAACTTGGTCTAAGTATATCGGAAAAGCCGGAATCCTGGAAGTTTGGGTTAGCGGAAGCAAGCGCGATCATTCTGTTTCTAGCTGTATTGGTCTTAAGCTTGGTGTGGAAAAAGTCCAAAGTACGGTATATTACTTTACTTTTTGCAGTCATTATCTTTGGGTTCTGGCTTAAAATCCAGATCTCCTTATCCTCTATCTCGGCATTATTGATGGGGTATTGGCCTCCTATACACAGTAATATGATTTGGTATGTAATCGTACTAGGTGGTTTAGGGATTGCTCTTTTTTCTGGACGCAACCTATACTGTTACTGGCTGTGTCCTTTCGGGGGGGTACAAGAATTAACAAGTATGGTAAGAGGCCGTAGCAAGTGCCGAAGGGTGTCTAATCAGCTCCTGAAATTATTGGCTAAGATACTGTTGTGGTCAGGTTTACTTTTAACTTTTCTGTACCGGAATCCTGCTATTGGCAGTTATGAACCATTTGGTACGTTGTTTGGGCTTACAGGGACTGTTCTTAATTGGCTGTTATTACTTATGATTATGACAGTGTCTATCTTTATTTATCGCTTTTGGTGTGATTGCTTCTGTCCAGTGGGGGCTTTTTTGGATATTTGCGCTAAAATCAGACGTAAACTCGGAAAGTTAATGCACTCACCTGAGAAAGTCACACAGCACCAAATGCCGATTAAAAAGAACGAGTAGGTGCAATTAAATCAACAGGAGGGAGAAAATGAATAATAAATACAATATTGGTGATATCCTAAATCATACTTTATGTGTTATTACCCTTGTAATAATCAGTCTGATCTTTTGGCAGAACATAGATTCTAATTCTGTTGCAGACTTAAGTGCTCAAAAAGTTAATATGGAATCCCAAACTCCTCAGGAGCCTGAAATTCCAGAGAATATGGATATGCATAACTTTGCAGTAGAATAAATGAGGCCAGTTTATAATTGGGATTCAACCCATGATTTGAAGTCTTTGGGGAAATAGATATTCCGATCAATTACTTTGATCATACCTTTGTTTTTCAAATCAGAGAATTGTTTCGTAACAAATTCTCGTGTAGCACCAATAGATTCGGCAATTTCCTGATGAGTAAGGATATAAGGGGCTTTATACCAATGATCATATTCCAAGTGATTGAGTGAATAAAGATTACGTAAGAATAGTAAAAAGCGATGCCTTGGATTAAAAAACCAAAGAGATTCGAAATTTTCTACAAGTGCAATGGCGTAATTACTCAAGTAGTTCATAAAAATAAAGGCCAAGATAGGGTTAGCATTAATTTTTTCAAAAAATTGATTTTTGGTGATATAACAAATTGTGCTGTCTTCATAAGCTCTTATCTCAAGGGGAGACGATTTTACTTCCAAAAGCACGGGAACTAAACCGTAAAGTCCTCCGGCTTGAATAATACTCACTGTTCTTTGTCTTCCATCTTTACTTAACATCATGGTTTTTAATGATCCTTTTTCGACACACTGGATGTATTTTATTTCTTCACCGGTATTTACGACTCTTTCTCCTTTGCTTACAGTAAAACGTTGACCATTCGTCTTCATAAAATCAAATAATTCTTTAGATGAAGGTTCCCACGGGAAATGTGAATAGTCAAACACTGCAATCACCTCCCATACAGATTCCCCTATACCCTATCATATCATTTCTGTTTCTGGAGATATGTGAATCAAGATACACTCTGTCTTTGATGACCAGAAAAGTAAAACAAAAGAATCGTCAGAAAATAAGGGTAATTAAAGCATCTCCAAATAATATAAAGATTATTTGTTATGCCAATAAAAATAAAAATAATACACAATGGAATTGGGCAGAAAACTGTTGAGATAAATAATACGGTAAATAATTTTGAAAATTTAAAATATATAAATTATACCCTTAGTAAGCGCTAAGATTTTTTAAATTTTTTCTATGATATATTAACTTGTATAGACAGCAAACTTTATTATCATAGACTAATAAAATGGCTGTAAAAAATTGAAGGAGGATGTTTGAAGTGGTGGATTTGAAAGCCCTGATTCAAGCGATGTCCGATTTGGACGAAGACGTGTTAAACAAGGCCATTGATGAAGTGCTAAGCAAAGACGACAACGCGGCAGAAGTCCAAGAAATTGTTAAAGCCTGTCAGCAAGGTATGACGCTCGTAGGTGAGCGTTATGATTCGGGTGAGTACTTTATCGGGGACTTGGTCTTCGCCGGGGAAGTGCTGCAAAACGTCATGGACAAGCTCAAACCGGCTTTAAGCGCAGATTCCTCAGCAAAAGGCGGAAAGATTGTCCTGGCTACCGTTTTCGGAGACCTTCATGATATTGGCAAAAATATTTTCAGATCCATGGTAGAAGCTGCAGGCTTCGAGGTGATCGACCTGGGGATCAATGTTCCGGTTAACCAGATTGTGGACAGGGTAAAAGAGGTTAACCCTGATATTGTCGGATTAAGCGGCGTACTGACTTTGGCGCTGGATAGTATGAAAGAAACGGTTGACGGTCTTGCTGAAGCAGGTCTTAGAAGCTCAGTCAAGGTGATTATCGGCGGCGTACCGGTTAATGAGGTCGTATGTAAAAGCATAGGAGCGGATAGTTTCTCGACAAACGCTGCTGAAGGCGTCAAAATATGCCAAAGATGGGTGGGGTGATCGATGAGTGATATGATGAATCTATATCAAGAACGTTTAGATCGGGTATTCAAAGCCTTTAATCTGGAACAGCCGGACCGCGTACCTGTGCTTGGGACTTATGGATCTTGGTGCGCCGAGTTTGCAGGGTATACCGATGCAGAAACCAATTGGGATACGGACAAAGGCGGCAAAGCTATGATGAAAGTAGCCAGCGAAATCCCGCTGGACATGGTTCATAACTATTTTGGCAGACCTGGCGGTGTTTATCAGGCGTTGGGGAGCAAAGCATTTCATTATTTAAGTGACAGTACGGTCGCACAGTATTCGGATGAGCATGCCCAGATCATGACAGCCGATGAATATCCGGAGTTTGCCAAAGATCCGTTTAGATTTATGGTAGAAAAGATCTTGCCGCGTAAATACGCTGAACTGGCCAAGCCTTCACCGGTAAAGGATTTAGCTTTTGCCAAAGGCGCTATGAAATTCGGCATGTTTGGGGCACAATCCGGAGGTATTGCGGGTGCACTTGCCGCGCAATGCGGGATGCCCAAACTTCTTGATGGCGTTATTATTCACCCAATGGATTGGATTGCTGATTTCTTCCGGGGCATTAAAAACGCCTTCATGGATATCCGCCGTTGTCCTGAAGACTTCTTAGCAGCGATAGAGGCATTCACGCCGTTGGTCATCAGGTTCGGTATGGGTCAGGCACTCATGGTTCCGCCGACACAATACCCCAAAGTTATCTTGATTCCTATTCATTTGCCTACAATGTTAAAAGTATCTGATTTTGATAAATTTTTCTGGCCGGCTTTCAAAACAATCATGGAGTTTTTTGCTTCCCAGAATATCAATGTCGTTCCAATTTATGAAGGCGATTGGTCGCGTTATTACGATCACTTGCAAGAGCTGCCTGCCAAGAAATCCATGGGTTGGTTTGAATACGGGGATCCTAAAGAAATTAAAGATAAACTCGGAGATACCATGTGTATTTCGGGACTTTACCCGGCAACCTTACTGCAATTTGGCACCAAGGAAGAATGTATCGCCAAGGCCAAAAAATTAGTAGACATTCTGGCCCCTGGCGGCGGATATGTATTTGGTACGGATAAGGAACTGATTACAGGTAAAGCGGAAAACATCATCGCCGTAAACAAGTTTGTCATGGAGTATGGTGTTTATAAATAGGAGGTGCTTCACAGTGGAAGAACAATTGTTGATCTCTTGGAGTGATATCGTAAAAGAGCATCCGGAGCTCGCAGATAAAGATCCTGCAATGGCTATGAGCTGGGATATTGGACAGGAAATGATTTTTGCTTATGTAACTTTCCTGGCACTCTTTTAAAACAAAGACGATAAAGAAAGCATGGGTGCAAGCGTATAACTGTGCTGTGATGGTATAACCTTAACCATGAATAATGAAAGAATACCAAAAGATAATTTCACAAATTGCAGATTACTTACACAGCCTAAAGCCAGGAGAAAATCCTGGCTTTTTCATGGATTCGTGTTTTACATTCGTGTCAACTGGCGCTAGAAAGAAGGTCTATATCAGAGCATCAACTTCTGCTGGGGTGAAAATGAGCTGTTTATCCTTGACCTCAGCTGTCCCAGCGAGACGATAGCCTTTAGGTCCACCGTTCATTGTTGCTGCAACAACCCATGTATTTTTATTAGCTGCTAAATTCTGCTGTGTTACTTCCATTTTGTAAATCCCGAAAACTACTGTATCGCCTACAACTTCGCCTTTGCCCGCAATGATTGGGTGAGGAATGCCATCTGTACTCAGCGTGACAAGGGAGAGGAAGGCCGAACCCTCAATGACTGCTTTGACCCCTTCATTAATAACCATCTCGCCATCTCCTTAGTATTTTTTTGATAGTCTTTACTTTAGTTTTGCTACCTAGTACAATATTACTACCTGAATTTTATTTTTCAAGTACGCAGAAAATGATGAGTAGGTAAGGAAAAACTGACTATGAAAAACGATCAAAACAACAGCGCATGCAGAAATAACTGCCCATGTATGGAGGATTGTCCATTAGGAAGTGCATTAAGGTTAATAGGCGGAAAATGGAAAGTACCCATTTTATGCGCGCTTAATCAAGACGGGGTAACAAGGTATAATGAACTGAAACGCAAGATTAGAGGCATAACAAATACGATGTTGGCGAGCTCATTGAAGGAATTGGAAGAAGACGGTCTTATCTACCGTAAACAATATATGGAGATGCCGGTGAGGGTTGAATATGCATTGACGGACCTTTGCAGTGACCTGATGCCGATTCTAAAACAACTTGCACATTGGGGGATTCAGGTTCAGGAGCCCGAATAATATTGAGCAGATACAAAGAAATGTATCTGCTCAAATGAATGTTTAGCAACGGAATTTTGTAAACAAACCAATTTTTATGGTGCTATTAGGCACTTTTTTCTTCCGAGCGGGTTCCTTTGATAAAGAACGACAGAAGTACTCCAACTATGCTGATGCAAGTCACCACCATAAAGGCCACGTTGACGCCGTGGATAGCCCCCTCCATGCCATACGTTTCAGGATTTAACGCGCTGTTCGTCATCACCGAGACAAGAACCGCCGTTCCAATGGCACTTGCCACTTGCCGCAGGGTATTATTCATTGCGGTCCCGTGCGGGATTAATTCTGCCGGTAACTGGTTTAGTGCCGCAGTGGTAAGGGGCATCATCACCATAGCAAAGCCAATCATCGTGACTGAATTGACGACTGCCAGATAAGTAAATGATGTCTCCAAATGAAGATGTGTAAGCATAAAAGCACTGACAACATTGTTCTTTTTTTTGAGGAGACAGAAGCTTACTTGGAAGAAAAACGGAAAGAGCCGCCGAGCAAGCGATTGAAGGGGGTACTCAGGCTATTTATCCAATTCAAAGAAAACAAAGCAAAATTACTTAAAGGTGTTGGGGACATTGCGCCAAAACGAAAATCTATAGACGGGAGTCCGCTGTATAACCAATTACACCAAATATTTGTCGATCTTTTTGAAGAGATAAATGAAAAAGAATTCCCGGTAACTAACAGTATATTTAGAGCTGACATGTTGCTCACAACTTTCGCAAGTGATTTTTACTTGTTCCAGAGAGAAGTACGCGGTTATTCGGCCGATATGCTTTTGGAACAGGTCTATATCATATTCGTTTCAGGTAATTCGGCCCACTTGAAGAAGTAAAAAAACGAGTTGAATTTGCCCTGGGGAATTAAAGGAAATATATTTTATAGGAGCATTAGTCAAAAAATAGTCTGATGCTCCTTTGTTTGCGTTAGATTTTTCTGAATATTCAAAAAAGTATTCGTTTAACATACACAAAAAGTTGGCTGCTATAAACTGAATACGAGCGCTCATGTTTATAATAAGGATCCAGATTTTAAGTAAAGGAGGAAAGGCAAAGACTAAGTCTAAAAAAACCAGACTTCATAGCGCAAATGTTTAGCATCTAAGGGACTTTTAACATTATCTTTTTTAATTTTCACAAATTGGAATGGAGTGAACAGGATGGAAAATAGCCCGTTAGAAAATGGCCAGGGAAATGGCTCCGTAGTAGATAAGATTAAATCTGTTCAAATCAGCAGACGTTCTTTATTTAAATTTGCCGGGCTTGCTGGGGGTGTAGCGGCACTCGGGGGAATTGCTGCCAGTAGCTTTGGTGATGCAAAGTCCATTGATACGATGATGGGATGGGAATCAGAACAAGGGGAAGTATATTTTAATCGTGAGCCGTTTAGAGTAGATAAGCCTGGTTATGAGATTAAAGGACCGGTCAATCGTGTGGATCAAGACGTAGATTCACCAACCTTTCGTCGTCTGTACTATCAAGAAGATGCTTTATTAAGCAAAAAAGGCGAAGAAAATTTAATGCCCAGATTGAAGGAATATTACGCAAAGCATCCTGATAAACTGGAAGGCGACAGAGCGTGGTTCACCAAACTTCTTCCAAACCTCGCTGAAGAAGAGAAAAAAATGAATAAGGATATGTGGGGAATTGCAACTGCATGGAACAAGGCTTGGACCAGCATGCTTGCTCCCTTAGTAGGGGACCCAAAAGAGTGGGACTTTAAGGGTGTAATCAAAGAACCATTAAAAGTTAAGGATCCAAAAGAAACAAGCAAACTCATTAAAAAAATGGCAGGCCTCTTTGGTGGGACTTTAGTGGGTATTACGAAAGTCAATCCGAGGTGGATCTTAGGCTGGGGTGGTGGCGTGGACCCCAGGATGCTTCCAATTTTAGCTGCGGTAGGAATTGATCCAATAACGCCAAGGGGGGTAAGAGGCGGTCCCATAGACATCCCCGATTGGTGGCAATATGCAATTGTCATTGCTGTACCCCATGAACCTAATTTAATAGAAGCAACACCGCTTTTTTACAGTCCATTTGAGGCATATACGCGGTCAGGCCTTGCTGCTGCAAGACTTACGGGCTTTATCAAAGCTTTGGGGTATCCTGCCAGATATAACGGAAACCCAATTATAGGGTGGGATGAACTTTTAGCCACGCCGTTAGCAATTGATGCAGGATTGGGTGAGATGGGAAGGCCTGGCATATTGGTTACACCCGAATTTGGACCCTCGGTAAAATTGGCTGTTGTACTGACAAATCTTCCTATGGAGCCGGATCGGCCAATCAACATGGGCTTAAAGGATTTCTGCGACAAGTGTGGTATTTGCGCGGAAAAATGTCCTGGTGGCTCTATTCCAAGCGGACAACCCGAACTGCAGGACGATGGCGTGGTACGTTGGATGTCAGACAGAGAAAAATGTCAGAACTATTATGCTTCTGTTCCCATCAGACATATGTGCGGTGTTTGTTATTCTGTGTGTCCGTGGCGCAGATTTGACAATGCGTTGCATAAGTATAGCCGTGAATTGGCTGTAAGAGATCGAACCGGAATAGCACATCAAATCATGTTATGGGGGCAAAAGAGCTTTTATCCAAGTCCGTCAAAAGACGATTATAATGCTCCGACGTGGGCGACTTATAAAGACGTGCCTTGGTGGATGAGAACGGATATGTTCTTTGACGGGATACCGGAAGGCATCTTTAAGAAATAGGAGGGAATAGCGGATGAGCCTTTATTCGTTCATTGCAGGAATGGGAACAGCGGTGGCTGTGTATTGGTTGTATTCATGGTCGAAGCAACGTGGTCAAAGCTTAAATTGGTGGAAATGGTTAGTCGTTTGTGCGTGGGTTTTATTACTCTTTTTAACGGATATATTTATTTTCACTAGTCTCGGTGAAAATGAGTCTCGTGCTGCTTTAATGGGCGGAGTCTTTTTGACTGCAATCACTGTAATTTCAGGAGTCGGGATCTGGCGTTGGTTTTTTACTGTACCGAAAGCAAAAATAGCTGATAATGCATCTAAAATGTAATTACTTTTGTTCTCAGTTTTAAGGTAAGGCTGAATGGTTTGCTGCCCAGAGAGAAAACAAAAAAATAATCGCTGGGCAGTCAAACCGTTTGTCGTAAAAGCGTGGTTGGCAGTTTGAGGAAATCTGAGGGACACTCTTGTAGCCGGATCCAACAAGACTTGGAACTACATGCACTATGTTTCAATTGAGGCGGGAAGTGCTGAGAAAGGCACGTAGTGCGGATATAATAAACGATGGTATACCGGGAGATGTGTAATTTTGTCTAAAGTTCATTTAAAAAGACTGTTCTTATTTATGTTTTTTGGATCTTTAATAATCGCATTATTGTTTAGTTTTAAGGGCAGACAGATGGATGTCCAGCAATTCTTACCCTCAATGCTGAGCAATACTCAGGAGTTTAAAGCGATTGAGACTCACCCACTGACCTATGCAGGCTATAAGAATATCAACGGTCAGGATACGCTGCAGGGGTACGTGGTTTTTGGTCAAGGGAACGGCTATGGCGGTCCCGTATCTGTTTTAACGGCTACAGACCCCAACGGTAACATTTTAAAAGTTCGGGTTGTAGGGTATGCTACGGAAACACCATCCTATATTCATTCAGTTTTGAGTGGGGATTTTCTAAAACAATTTACAGGTAAATCTGTAGATGAACCGTTAGAAATTGGTCAGGATATCGACAAAGTGACCAGCGCTACGCTTTCATCAAGAGGAATTACCAATGCAGTCCGTCAGGCTAGTCATGGGTTGGGTAAAAACCAACTTGCTTTGAATATTTCTGAGCCTTCCGAGAATATTAATTTGGGGATCAAAGAAATAGGCTTGGCTTTATTAATATTTGCAACGATTATAGGAGTGCGTTTTAAGATTCCTAAGCTGCGATGGCTGGTTCTTATATGCAGTATATTTTTTACTGGTTTCTGGTTTAACTGTTCAATTTCACTTGCGAACATTGCCAGCGGATTAATGGGATTCTTCACGGCTTTTAAACAAAATCTTTTTTGGTATATTTTAATCGTCGGGATTCCATTAATTATTTTCTTAAGCGGGAAGAACCTATACTGTTATTGGTTATGTCCTTTTGGAGGGATTCAGGAAATACTGGCAAAAATCGGAGGCGGAAAACTAAAATGTAATCATCATGTAGCAACATGGCTGCAAAAAATAAAATACATGTTAGTTTGGATCGTACTGATTTTAAGCTTTTGCTTTAAATCACCGAGTATAGGAGGCAGTTATGAGCCTTTTGGAGTCCTGTTCGGATTTCAGGGGGTGAGTGTGCAATGGATACTGCTCAGTATTATCCTGGTTGTATCGCTGTTTATTAGAAGATTTTGGTGTTTATATTTTTGTCCGGTCGGGGTGATCAATGAAATCATCATTAAAGCAAGACGATTTGTAAATTCCCTTTTCCAAAAGAAACAGGAACAAGGTATTCTAACGAATAAAGGAAGGTCACTATGAGGCACCTTGGCTCTAAGGAAATATTTTTCTGTACTTTGACAGCGATCATCTTATTTTTAGTTATAATCTTAGTATTTAGCAACATAAAACAACTTTTATAACCATTCACCAGCGTTAATTAAATTGACGCTCGTCGTTAGATGTCCATTATCTGCATACTATATCCACGAAGAAAAATAATATATAATCAAGGTAAGGGTAGTTCTGTCTGCCCATATCTCTAATTATCAGGAGATTTAGGCAGGACAAGGAAACAACATAATTACATTTTCACATATTAATTAGTCTAAGTATAAGGCTAAGTACAAGGGAGTGTAATCATGAGTGATAATGATCTACCATGGCTGAAATACACAAAATTATTCCGGTCGCCAATAGATGGTTGGAAGAAAGTTTTTGCGGATAGAGAAAGATTGTTATATCCCAAAGGAAGCATTATTATTAAACAAGGCATTACGATTGAGAAGCTATTATATATTTTTACAGGGACGGTTGAATATTCGAAAGTTGACGAAGAAGGCAATGAGGTTCTCATTGATGTCTTGGGTGCAAATAATTTATTTATGATTGCGCCATTGTTTACCGGTATTCCCCCTCTCGGTTCATTTACGGCTGTTGAAGACACAGTAGCCGCTGCAATTTCAATTCAGGAAATGAAAAGTTTGATGAAGTCTGATTTTACGCTTACTGAAGAGCTGCTCTACGACCTTTCAATGAAAAGTAATAACCATATAAGCCGGCTGCAGAAACATTACACTTACAAGGTAGACCATAGAATTATCGAAACTTTATGTGCACTTGCAGATCAACAAGGGATGCAACTGTTTATCAATCAACAAGATTTGGCTGAACTTGCAGATACAACAAGAGTAACGGTGTCAAATTTATTTCGCGACTTAAAATCTGAGAACATTATACGGCCAATATATGGAGGGATCATTATACAGGATTATAGCCGTCTAAAAAACTGGCAGAAACATATTTAAAGATCTGTAATTAAGACCAGCTAGTATTTTCTCCTGGCGTCATACGGATATAATATTGGGGATTCAATGAATTTATTATTGATTTGATGAA
Organism: Dehalobacter sp. CP; assembly: GCA_009910795.1. Next base: position 34,919 of record VMEE01000023.1, read on the forward strand.
GAAAAGATATTTTAGGAGGTTATTAAATGCCAACTTATGACTTTATTTGCGAAAAGTGTGGTCACAAGTTTTCTGTTTTTTGTAGTGTTAGTTCAAGAGACAAACAAATATGTCCGCAGTGCGCTGATGATAAAATAACTCAGCGGTTTACAACGGTTAATGCCTATGGAGTTAAAGGTGGTAAAACCTGTTCATCTGGGAAATGTAGTCCTGGCTGCAAATGTTAAAATCTCACCATCTTTTCTCTTGACTTTTCTTCAATTTCATTTAGAATAAGACGTAATAATCATACATTCTTTTTTGGTGTCTCTTATCGAGAAGAATAGGGAATCAGGTGCAATTCCTGGACGGACCCGCCGCTGTAAATAGCTGTGATGACTGTACGATGCCACTGAGAAATCGGGAAGGCACAGAAATCGGTTAAAGCTATGAGTCAGAAGACCTGCCAATGAAGATATCAACATGAAGCAATGGTAAAGTTTCAGTTTGAGAGTTAGTATCTCTCAAAACTGGAACTTTTTTTGTATGCATGTCGTTTACATAGTTTAGATTTTTATATGGAGGCTTTCATCCGATGGAACCTGCGGTACAGCTTAAAATAGAATCTCTTGTATTTCCGCCTGAGACAAAGAAAGTGTTAAAAGATATCGACTTAACCATCAATCAAGGAGATTTCATCGCCATTACTGGGGAAGCCGCATCGGGAAAATCGATGTTACTCCATAGTATCACCGGGGCGGCGTCTCAATTTTTTAACGGGCAGCTAAACGGTACCATTAGGGTCATGGGGCAAGACATCCATGCAATCCCCTTGGCAAAAATGTGTGATTATATCGGCTATATGATGCAGGAACCGCAAAATCAAATGGTCAGTATCACGGTAGAGGAAGAAGTGGCTTTCGGGATTGCCAATATGGAACTTCCTTGGGATGAAATGAAGAACAGAGTCAAAAAAACTTTACAATTTGTTGGACTAGAGGGTTTTGAACAAAGAAAGACGGATGGACTGTCCGGCGGCCAAGCCCAAAGAGTGGTATTGGCAAGTGTTCTCGCGATGGAAACGCCCATTCTTGTTTTAGATCAGCCCGCCGCAGAATTAGACGGAAAAGGAAAACGGGATCTTTATTCCTATATCAGCTATTTAAATAAAGAAAAGGGAATTACCGTGATTATGGTGATGGACCGGGCCTGCGATATTCTTCTCTATACCAACCGTATTCTTATTATAGCTGAAGGAACAATCAGAGAAGAATGCAGCCCTGGTGACTATCAGAAACGCTTCAATCAAACAAGACCAACCCAAAATATGACGGCGGCAAATGAAAAGTTAAATGAGAAATTGAATGAAAAATCGAATGAAAAATCGAATGAAAAATTGATGGAAGTAAAGGATCTGGCCTTTACCTATAAAGGTGGTTTCAAAGGCTGTGAAAATATTAATTTAAATATTAATTACGGTGATTTTATTGGGGTGATTGGACTCAATGGTTCAGGGAAAACGACGTTGTTGAAATTAATGGAAGGTTTGCTTATCCCGGATACGGGTGCGATTCGAATCTTTGGCAAACCCCTGACCAAGAGGAACTTAGCAACGATACGCAGTCAAATAGGTTTCCTGTTTCAAAACCCCGATCTTCAAATCTTTGCGAACACAGTAAAAGATGAGGCGGCATTTGTTTTAAGAACAAGAAAACTGCCGGAAGAGGAAATTGCAGAGAAAGTAAATGGGATTTTAGACAAAGTCGGGCTATTGGCATTCGCCGATGTCCACCCGCACAGGCTTAGCCGCTGCCAGCGTCAGAAGCTGGCAATTGCCTCTGTTTTGGTAGGAGGCCCCGAGATTATCATGGCGGATGAACCTACCTCAGGTTTAGATGAAGAACAGAGCGCCCTGATCATGGAGCTGCTCTCTGCATTTCAGCAACAAGGTAAAACGGTTATTCTCGTTACCCATGACCTGGGTTTGGCCAAACAATATGCCAACCGTATTGTGGCAATGCACATGCACCGTCTGGCATTGGATATTCCGGCCCAAGAGATTGGTTCTTTTGAAGAGGTCCTTAAAGACATAGGGTTAGATTTCCAGAAGGAAGGCGTTGCTTATGGCTTTCATTGAAAAAATTGATCCGCGTACGAAGTTGGTATGGTGTTTAACACTCATTCTTACAGCTTTGCTTTCACAGAATCTGAGCCTGGAAATCGGAATTATTGCCTTGGTAATCATTGCGGATTGTATTTTTACCAACCATTTAAAAAAATATAAAATACTGTTGCCAGTAATGCTTTTAGTAGCCTCGCAGATTCTTGTCATACAGTTATTGTTCTGCCGGGAGGGGGACCTTCTCTGGAAGTGGGGTATTCTGTCTGTTTATACAGGCTCAATTCCGGCCGCTGCTTTGGGTATTTCCCGGACGGCTGCTGTGACCTTGGCCGCTGTTCAGTTTATGACCTGGACTTCTGCCACAGATGCGGCTTTAATGCTTATAGCATGGGGTGTCCCTTATCGTTATGCCATGTTGGTCGTTATGACAAAACGTTTTTTTCCTCTGATGCAAAAGGAATATCTGGCAATTTCAGAGAGTCAATCGGTTCGGGGTTATCCCTCGGAAGGAATTAAAAATAGAATAAAAAATCTTCCGCTAACCTTTATGCCATTGCTCTATCGCACAGTCCGGCATACTTCAGATATCGCTCTTGCAATGGAGTTAAAAGGTTATGGCCGAAGCAAGCAGCGGACGTTTGGCAAACAATTGCATTTAAAAAGCTGGGAAATGATCAGTATGATGGTTTGTACCCTATTCTTTATCACCGTTAATTTTATTTAAAATTAAAAAATATAATTTTAGGAGGACATTATGAAAAACAAATTTTTAAGAACCGACACCAAAGCGCTCGTAGGGTCCATTCTCTTAGGGATTGTCTTTGTCATAGCCTGTCAGGCGACAGGGTTTATTGACAACCTTCTTCCCACAGGCAAAGCAGGCATGTACTTAATTAACGGTACGGTCTGGGCTTCCTTTACAGCCCTCATTGTTCTGCTTTATAAACAGCCTGCAGGGATCATTGCCGGGGAAGTTGAAGCTATCATTTCCATTTGGTACAGTCCGCTGTGGATTGCTTTTATCTTTGCGAATGCTATCGGGTCACTTGCCGTATCCTTCGTGGCGGCCAAATATTCTATGGAAAAATGGGGGCACCACATTTTCGCTCAATTCCTTTGTAATGTTTTGGGGAATGCTGTTGTTTGTATCGGATTAATTTATATTTACCAGTTACCTGTTAAGGTTGCCGTTGTTGAAGCCTTGATTACCATTGCAGTCTGCTGGCCTCTTTCCACAGTCATCACAAAATTGGTGTATGACAGCATTAAAAAATCAGGTTTAGCCCAGTAAAGAATCATTTGCGGGAGACAATGCAGTAAGAAAAGAGGTTAGGATATGAGCCAAGACTTAAGAGATTTTTTGAAGCAGCTGGAACGGGATGGTGAAGTGAAGCATGTCACGGAAGAAGTCAAAAGAGCGTATGAAATCAGCACTCTCATTATGGAACTGGAAAAAGAGCACCGTTATCCCGTCATGGTTTTCGATAAAGTAGAAAACAGTGCGTTTCCTGTGGTGACCAGTATCTTAAGCACCAGAGAACGGTTTGGCAAAGGCCTGGGTGTCGAAGCGTCTAAAGTTTCTGAGACCTATGCCCAGCGTATCAAAAAACGGATTGAAGAGGTCAAAGTTATTGAGAACCCTCCTTTTGCTGAGCATTGTATCACCGGTGATGAGATTGATCTCTATAAGCTTCCGATTCCGACCCACTTTCCGATTGACGCCGGACCCTATGTGACCTCCGGACTGTGTGTTGCCAAAGACCCTGTAAGCGGTGTGGAAACCTTAGGTTTCCACCGCATGCAGTTAAAAAACAAGAATACCTTAGGGATTTCACTCCATTCCCGTCAAAGGCTCTGGGAATATTTCCGAAGAAGCGAAGAAAGAGGACAGAGCCTGGAAGCCGCAATCGTGATTGGTGTTCATCCCAATATTGCCTTGGGATCGATGGCCCTCGTCCCCTATGACCAGGGAAAATATGGTGCGATTGCCGGACTTTTCGGTGAACCATTAGAGGTTGCACCTTGCGCAACGGTCAATTTGCAGGTTCCGGCCTACGCGGAAATTGTCCTGGAAGGTGAAATATTGGCTGACGTACGGGAACAGGAAGGTCCTTTCGCTGAATTTACCAATTACGCCTGCTATCGCAGTACGGAAAATGTCTTTAAAGTCAAAGCCATCCGCTACCGGCAAAACGCTTTTTATCATGATTTAACGCCTGGGATGAGCAGTGAGCATATCACGGTTGTGGCCATTCAGAGAGAAGGCGATGTTTTAAACGCTTTACATCAGACCTTGCCGAATATTAAAGCAGTTCATGCACCTTTTTCCGCCTGCGGACTTTTTCATTGCTATATTTCTATGAAAAAAATTGCCGAAGGTCAGCCAATGCAAGCGATTTACGCCGCTTTGGCGGTCGACCACAATATTAAAATGGTCATTGTGGTGGATGAAGATGTTGACGTCTTTAACGAAGAGGAAGTCCTATGGGCACTTGCCACTCGGTTACAAGCGGATAAAGGCGTTTCCATTTTGCCGCAGCACCTGGGAATGGGTGTGACCCTTGACCCCTCGACGGATGAACTGAGCCGTACTTCTAAAATGGGGATTGATGCCACAAAACCGTTAAGCGGCTTTGCTCCTAAAATCGAGATGAACGATGACGTCAAAAAAGCAGTGCAGCGGCTTCTTAAATATGCCAGATAAGGGATGCGTATTTTAAATATACCGGTTAAAGGATGAGCCTATGATTAAAATTGCCATTGATACAGGAGGTACATTTACCGACTACACTGCGGTAGGGATGTTTCAAAACAGTGAACCCAAAACGGTCTTTGTCAAAAATCTCACGGATCATAACCATCTTGCCCAGGGGATGATCGCTGGCTTAAAAAAATTAGCAGATGCCTGGCATACGGATTTAGAGACACTCCTCTCAGAAACGGAACAAATCATTCACGGCACCACCTTAGCTTTAAACGCCCTTTTAGAAAAAAAAGGCGCGGTTACTGCACTTTTTACCACGGAGGGGTTCCGTGATGCGCTGGAGATACGCCGTTCTCAGCTTGAAAATCAATGGGATCTGCGAGCGGAAACGCCGGATGTACTGGTTCCGCGCAGACTGCGCTTGGGTATTGCGCAGCGTATGGACTACAAAGGGGACATCCTTAAAGTGCTGGATGAACAAGCTGTCCGAAATGCTTGTCTGAAATGCAAGGCATACGGCGTACAGAGCATTGCGGTTTGTTACCTTTTTTCTTTTCTAAATCCGGAACATGAAAAAAGAACAGCAGAAATTATTCGAGAAGAACTACCCGGCGTTTTCGTGGCGCTCTCTTCGGACGTAGCGCCAAAAATCAGAGAGTATGAAAGAACTTCCACGACGGTTCTCAATGCTTATCTGACGCCGGTTCTTCAAGATTATCTCCGCACCGTCAAAAAAGAACTGGCCCAATATGGCTGGGGCAAACCGATTCACATGATGATGAACAGCGGTGGCTTAAGCGATACGGATGCGATGTCCAGTTTCGCTGTCAGAACCCTTTTTTCTGGACCTGCCGGCGGTGCCTGCGGCAATGAAGCCATCGGGAAAATGACAGAAAAGCCCTATACGGTGTTGGCAGATATGGGGGGGACCAGTTTTGATGTGCATGTGGCAGACAGTAAAAATCAGCTGATCCCCCAATCGAAGATTGCTGGCTATCCGTTATCGATCCCGACCATTGACATCACTTCCATTGGAGCCGGCGGGGGTAGCATTGCCCGTCTGGACGAAAGCGGAAGATTGTTGGTGGGACCGGACTCCGCCGGATCAGTTCCAGGCCCTGCCTGTTACGGTTTAGGCGGGACCGAGCCTACGGTTACGGATGCTTTGGTTGTTTTGGGACTGATCGATGAAGATAGTTTCCTCGGTGGTCAAATGGGCCTTAATAAGAAGCTGGCTGAAAAAGTGATTCACGACAAAGTTGCTGCGCCGCTGGATATCTCTGCGACAGAAGGGGCCAATATCATTTACCGGATTGCTACTGAGATGATGGCTGATGCGGTGCGTCTTGTCACAATCCAAAAAGGCAATGACCCCAGAAAATTCTCCTTGATCGGCGCGGGAGGAGCTTTTCCGTTGTTTGCAGCCAACATGATGGATGCGCTGCATATGAAAGAAGTCTTATTTCCGGTCACCGGTCCTGTCTTTTGTGCATGGGGTATGTTAGGGGCAACCCGTCGTTGTGATTTCACGCGAAGTTTCTTTATGGAAAAGGGACAATGGGACCCATCGAAGATTAACGTGGTTATTACCGACATGAAAGAAGAAGGAAAAGCGGAGCTCGGGCGTTTGGGAGTACCGGAAAATGAGCAGAATTTCCGACTTACCCTGGAAATGCGTTACATCGGACAGCACCATGAAATAGCAATACCCTGGCAGGGAACGTTTACCTCAGAGAGCCGGGATGCTTTAGAAATCGCCTTCAATCGTACCCACGAAAGCATCTATGAATATGTTGAAACAGACAAAGAATGGGAAATCATGAATATCCATCTGGCTTGTGTGGAACGAGAGAAGGAAAACACACGCTTTCCGTTCCCTGAGAATGACATTCTCTTAGCGAATAGGACAGTGGCAGGGAATCCCTTCGGACAAACGGGCGAAATCTCCGTCCCAGTCTACCACGCCGGTGATTTGACCGGCAATGGTACAAAAAGTATCAACGGCCCGGCTCTGATCAATTTTGACTACACTACGGTTTTGATTCCCGCTGGCTTTGCAGGCAAATCGGTTAAGAACGGTGTTTTATCGATAACAAAAGAAGGTGCAGAAGCATGACAAGGACAACGACGGAAGATATGATTAACCGCACCGTTATCGCCAATCGTCTCGATAGTATCACCAAAGAAATGGGACTCGCCTTGGAGCATTCCGCCCATTCCCCGATCTTCGCCGAAGCCTGTGACTTTGCTTGTTGTATTTGTGATCGAGACGGTCAATTGGTCTCTCAGTTAAGCGGTATTCCGATTTTGGCGACAGCAGGCTCCTTCAGCGTCAAATCTGTTTTGCGGAAATATCCGAATAGCATCACAAACGGTGATGTTTTTATCATCAATGATCCCTATGACGGTGGAAATCACCTGCCTGATATCGGAATCATTACCCCTGTCTTTTTTGAGGACAATTTAATGTTTTTCTGTGTCAGCCGCGCCCATCACGGGGATATCGGAGGTTCCACCGCGGGCAGCTATAATCCCAAGGCAACCGAAATATTTCAGGAAGGAATTCGAATCCCCCCGACAAAACTAATGCGCAACAACGAATTCATGGGTGAAATTTTAGATCTGATTTTAATCAATACCCGTAATCCCAACATGCTCAAAAGCGACCTCTTAGCCCAGATCGGCGCCAACAAAGTTGCTGCGAAGCGCATTCTGGAGATGGTGGAAGCTTATACGCCCGCTGTCGTGAACAAAGCCATTGCCGAAACCCTGGAACAAACCGAAATGCTCACGAAGAAGCGGATAAGAGAGATTCCTGACGGTATTTACCGGGCGACCGAATACATTGATGATGACGGTTTTCAAGAAGAACCTGTTAAAATTGAGATTGCAGTGAAAGTAGAAGGCGAACGTCTTTTGGTTGATTTCGCAGGGACAGACCCGCAGGTCAAAGGCTTTATCAATACTTCAGTGGTCACAGCGACGACTGCTTCGGGTATTGCGGTACTTTGGTTTTTAGGCGACGATATTCCCAGAAATGATGGTGCCTTCCGCTGCATCGATGTCCATTTGCCTAAAGGATCTTTAGTAAATCCATATGAACCGGCACCCATGACGCTTTGCACCTTAACCCCGGCCAGTGAAATAATCGGCGCCATTTTTCAGGCATTGAATCAAGCAGTCCCCGGAAGGGTTCCTGCGGGATATACGCGCTATGCAGGCCCTTCTTATTATGGTACCGATCCGAGGAATAACCGCTATTACGTTGGGTTTTCGTTTTGCTCGACCGGAAGCGGCGGCGCCATGCAAGGAAGAGACGGAAAATCCTATATGTCGCCCATGTCTAATTTCGGTGGTGTCAAAACGCCGGATATTGAATCCAACGAAATTCAATATCCGCACATCACCCTTTATCATGAAATGGAAACGGATACGGCCGGTGCCGGAGAATATCGCGGCGGAGCAGGGATGAAATATGCGTTTGAGCTATACGATGAAGGCAGCCATATCGTAAATTTTGGGGATGGGATGAAATTTGCACCTTACGGTTTAAATGGCGGAAACCAAGGGAGTTTAAATAAAGGGGTTTTTATTCATCAGGGGGAACCGGTCGTTATGGCAAGTAAAGAAGCGCCAAGATGTGTTGCCAAAGGTGACCAGGTCATGCTGAGTTCCTGCGGCGGCGGCGGATGGGGCAAACCGCTGGACCGCCCGGTAGAAAAGGTATATGCGGATGTTTTGGATGAGATCATCTCCATCAAAACGGCTAAAGAAATTTATGGTGTTGTCATCACGAAAACAGGCATCGACTATGATCAAACGAACCAATTCAGAAACAGTAAAAATGGGAATAAAAGAGTGTAAGAAAAAATAAGGCGACAAAAACAAGGATAAGGATAAGGTAAGGACTGATAAGTAATGAAAATTCTTGTTGCAATGACCGGTGCCACCGGGGTGATCTACGGCGTACGTCTATTGGAAGTCCTCAAAGAGACAGAGCATCATGTTTCCCTGATCATGAGCGGGTGGGCCAAAGAAACGCTCTCGCTGGAAACGGATTATGCTGTTGGCTACGTCCAATCTTTAGCAGACAAAGTATACGACCATAACGACTTAGCTGCCGCTGTTGCCAGCGGTTCTTACGGGATCGAGGCGACCATTGTCGCACCTTGCAGTATGAAGACTCTGTCCGGGATTGCGAATGGCTACAGCGATAATCTGATTGTCCGCGCTTCCGACGTGGCCTTGAAAGAGCGGCGTCCTCTCTTATTGATGGTCAGAGAAACACCGCTTTCGTCCATTCATCTAAAAAATATGACGACCGTAACAGAAGCGGGCGGCATACTCATCCCGCCCGTACCGGCTTTTTACCACCGGCCCAAAACCATTGACGATATTGTAAATCAAAGTGTCGGCAAGGTGTTGGATTTGTTGAGAGTTCCTCATAATCTCTATGAAAGATGGAGAAGTGACCAATGAAAATAACCATCGGACAAGACAAGCTTGCCCTGTCCTACGAGATATCCATCATAGGACACGACATTCTAATTACCGTTACCGGAGGGAAACAACATATCGGCAGTGCAGCGGTCGGAAACTGCGGCACGGTTACAAAGTATGCCGTAGAAGGCCACCGTGATGACGTCCTGGCCGGAACTCTGGCACAGGATGTTTCCAAGCTTTTTAACTGCATTTGCTTGGTAGCTGCAGGATTTCATCAAGACAATATGACCAAAGAAGAAATTGAGATTGTGTTGCTAAATCATCAGCAGGGAATCCAAAAAGTGATTACGTATTTGAAAGAGAACTATGCAAAGAGAACCGATGGCAAAATAATTAAAGGATGATACCGGCATGAACAAAATTGATTATCAAAACAATGACTATGACTTTTTATTGAAGGTCAAAGCGGAACAGCAAACAGCAGCGATTCTTCAGAAGGCGATGGCATGTGATATTTTTACCGCGATTGAAGAAGGTAAATCTTTCGGTGATCTGACCAATTGCCTTCATCTCGATGCGAAAGGAACGTTTCTTTTCCTCGACGTTTTAGACAAAATGGGTCTAATCATTAGGAAAGAAGGCTATCTGTGCAATGCCCCCGTCAGCGCAAAATATCTTACGGCAACAAGTCCTTTTTTTAGCCTGGACGCTTTAAAAAGCGGTAAAATCAGCGGCATCTTTATCGCGGAAAAACTTTTGCCCATGTTAGCATCTTTTAGGGGGAATGTCCTCTTTGAGGGATTTTCTGCTGATATTTTTTCTCCGTTAATTCAAAAGTTTATGTTGGAGCAATGTAAAGAAATTTCTTTTGATGATCAATCGCCTTATGAGCTGATTATCACAGGCGAAAATTACGAAAAACACGCGGAAAGCATTATCCATAACGGAATTATTGGTGTCATGGGGGCGTTTTCCGGGGAATACTCTTTAAACACTGCGATGAACTTATATCATAATTACCTTAATGAGAATGACCTTCAACAAAAAGACAGCTCTATGTTTTCGGTAAACATCCTTTCAGAGAAAGATGTGGCTGCATTTTTTACGAAAAAGCAGATGCATCAGACACCTTTATTACCCCTCACCCGTGATATTTCGGTGATTTTTGCATCCAAGAATAAGCACAAATTAGAGGAGCTGGCCATAACAAAAGAAGCGCAAATCTACGCAAGATTAAAAAGACTGCCCATTCAGTCCATCACGATGATCAATCCTCAGGATGTTGTTACGGCCCACTGGGCAAAAGATCATTGCCGTTACGGATGCTCCAGCTATGGGGAAAAGTGCTGTCCGCCAAATAGCCCTTCCTATGAGGAAACGAGGGTGAAATTAGACGGCTATACCAAAGCTTTTCTGATTGAAGGCCAGCCGCCGACAAGTGATTTTCAAAAACTAATGCTGAATGCAGAGAAATTAGCTTTTAAACATGGATTCTACAAAGCATTCTCTTTTTGGGCAGGACCATGCCATATTTGCAGCGAGTGCAAACCGCCAGCATCGCCCAAGAAGTGTACAGTGACCCGTCCCTCTATGGAAAGCGCCGGTATTGATGTTTTTGCCACTGTTTCTAAGCAAGGCTTTACAATGCGAACCTTAAAAGATAAACAGGAATTCGTTAAATACTTTGGACTGTTACTTCTGGAATAAATGATAGGTTTCTTTAGCTGGATTGAATTGTTATCTCCAAACAGAATGTATTTGTGATTTTGAGAAATAATAATGGAAATCACAAACCTGAATATGGAGAATACAATAATGAAGAAAAAACATAAGGGATTATCTGTTTGGCAGCTTACAATGATGGCTTTGGGAACAGTAATCGGAGGCTCCTTTTTTTTGGGCTCATCGGTAGCGATTAATGCTGCAGGACCTTCAATTATCGTTTCCTTTATTCTTGGCGGAGTCATCGTTTATTTTATCCTTTTTGCATTGTCGGAAATGACGGTTGCAAATCCTGATGTCGGCTCCTTTCGTACTTTTGCAGCCCAAACCTTTGGGAAAGGAACCGGTTTTGTAGTTGGTTGGGTATATTGGGCTGGGATGGTTTTGGCTATGTCCAGTGAGGCTACTGCTGTATCGATCCTGATGCGCGAATGGGTTCCCAATATATCCATAGCCGGATTGGGAAGCTTAATTATTGTAAGCGTCACGCTGCTAAATTTATTGGGAGCTGATAAATTAAGTAAGCTCGAGAGTGGTCTGGCTGCCGTTAAGCTATTAGCCCTGGCTTCGTTTATTATCATCGCCTTACTTTTAATCATGGGATTATTTTCGACTGTTTCCCAAATTGGTGTCGGAGAATTAGTCAGGGAACCTTTGATGCCGGCGGGAATAAAAGGGATAGCAGGGAGTATGCTTATCGTCATATTTTCCTATGCGGGTTTTGAAATCATCGGACTGGCTGCTTCGGAAGCTGACAATCCAACAAAAACGATTCCCAAAGCAATTTCCCATACAGTATTAATTCTAGTAGGATTTTATATTGTCTCTATTGCTGTGCTGCTTCCGTTAATCCCGACCTCCAGTCTGAGTGAAAAATTCAGTCCCATGGTAGCTGCGCTTGATAGATGGGGAATCAGCTGGGCGGGCAACGCCATTAACTTTGTACTCATAACAGCGATACTTTCCACCATGTTGGCAGCGATGTTTGGTCTGGGCAGAATGATGCGTTCTCTTGCCGAAGAAGGCCAGGCACCCAGGTGGTTAAAGGACCGGAGAAACGTCCCGTATCGGGGAATACTGATTTCTGGTTTAGCCATGCTTGCGGGATTGGGCATTGGTCTTATGCTCCCAAGTGTGTACTTATTTTTGATAAGCTCTGGTGGGTTTGCTTTGTTATTTACGTATGCGGTAATTATGGCGACTCACTTACGCTTTCGAAAAAAATATGGGTGTCCGCCATCAGGGAAGTGTCAGATGCCTTTATACCCTTATTCTAGCTGGATTGTTTTTCTGAGTCTGATCATGATTATCATCAGTATGCCATTTATCTCCGGGCAGGGAACAGGACTTATTGCCGGGATAATCATGATTGCTGTGTTTTATGTCCTCTATATGTTTCTAACTAGGATCAATAAACTACAAACAAATAACGCTAATAGAGCCAATAATAAACGATTAAACAATAATACCTGTAAAACGAAACTGTCCGTCGAATTCTCCAGAGATTTAATAGAAAAAGTGGATTTTCAGGCAGACAGAAAGCAAGAATGCCAGCCAAGAAAGGACGAATTACCTTAAACAATGAGCATTCCAAAACTGCTACAGCGCTAGCGAATAGTGAAGAGATTTCCATGGAAAGCATTTTAGCCTCTGCCTAAGCTTGTCACACTATAATTTAGCCTCCCATACTATATAGCAAAATATGGTTAACTAATTGGTAAGCGCCGATTAGGGGAGGTTAAGAGCTTAAGATGAATAAATATCTTAGTCAAAAAGCAATTGATTATCTTCTTTCGCTAAACAATGTGGTGGGAATCGGCTACGGACTAAAAGAGGTCAAAGGAAAACTGACTGATCAAAAGGCGATTGTCGTAATGGTAAGTCGGAAAGTAACGCAAACGGAGTTAATCAGACGACATGTTGTTCTAAAATCTATTGAAGGATTTGTTACCGATGTTATCGAGGTCGGGAAGGTCTCTGCTCATAGAATTCAGGAAGAAGGGCCAATTAGGGAAGCTGAAGATAATGTATCCCGCAAATCCAGCTGGCGGCCCGGGCCAGGAGGGGTAAGCATCGGCCACTATAAGATTACAGCCGGAACTCTTGGAGTTGTGGTTTATGATAATTTTACAGGCAAAAAACTGATTTTATCCAACAATCATGTCTTGGCCAATTCAACGAATGGTAAAGACAAACGAGCTAAAAAAGGTGATCCAATCCTTCAGCCCGGACCACTGGATGGCGGGACCAAGAGAAATGATAAAATTGCTAAACTTTACAGGTATGTTCCATTAAAAGACAACGGTTTCAATGTTGTTGATGCTGCTGTAGCGAAACCACTTAGACAAGGCCTCGTAGTTCCGGAAATTCTTGGCATTGGTACTGTCCAGGGTAAAACGCTGCCGCAATTAGGAATGCTGGTGAAAAAATCCGGACGTACGACGGGTTTGACCAGTGGTATCGTTCAAGTAATAGACGCCATTATTGATGTGGATTATGACGGACGGATTCTTAAATTTAAGAATCAAATTATGGTTACTGCCTTTGATCAAGGCGGGGATAGTGGTTCATTGGTCCTCAATGAGTTTAACTGGGCCGTCGGTTTATTATTTGCCGGGTCGGATACTTTCACTTTTGTAAATCCTATTGATCCAGTCTTAGATTTATTGGGTGTACACTTGTAAGCCAGTCGCAAGATTGGCTTTTTTATGACCCAAAAGCACTAAAGCAAAGCAAGGATTGTCATAGTTTGGCAGGATATGACATTCTTTCTAAAGGAATTTCTCGATCCAGCGTGTAATACTCATATTTGCTTTCAATATATTGGATCGTTATACCTCTCGATTTTTTTCAGTTCTGCCGTGACCCTTTATTATATACCAATAAATATACAGACCATCCTGAGTGGGGTGGGGAGTATGGCTTTCCCGGTCATGATCGGAGTCTTAATCTGGATTTTTTCCGAGAAGCTCGTGAGCTTCATGGTTGAGCCCGTGAAGGAGAAAAAGGAGGACATGATGTCCCCTACCTTTGATCTTGACAGTGCTCAAATCATTGTACTGACGACAGCCGGTCTGATCTTGCTCGTCAATGCCATTTCTTCGCTGATTTCAGCTTTAACCGTCTATGCAGTTTTGTCGGACCTTCCTACCAGCAGTGCTTGGCATGAAATTATCAGCCAGCTGGTGAACTCGGCCATCCAGATTATTCTGGGGTTATGGCTTGTATTTGGCGGTAAAGGGCTGGTAAATATCATAAAGAAGATTCGGACTGCAGGTGTTAAGTGAAATAAGATTCCTGCCTAAAAATAAGGAATTTAGCGGCAGGCCTCTAGTTCCTGAACTTTATTTAAAAACCAGGCCGTGTGCAGATCTTCGTCAACTAGATTGGCCCACAGGACAGAAAACAACGTATGATCTTTTCCGATTTTTAAAATCAAGTCTTTATAATCACTCATTGCTTTTCTCTCCAGAAGAATATCGGCTTTTAGCAGGGAAACTATTCCAAACGCAGCAGTGATATTCCCGGCGGTCTTTCCCAGGAGCGGGGAAATAATATCCCCTAAAATGGTCGGTTCGCTACCGTATTTCCGTATTTGGGCGGCAATGTTATCGACATGCTGCTGTTCAATATAAGATGACCGTTCCAATACTTTGCTGATATAGATATCTTCGACCAATTTACTTTGCGCCATATAAAGATCAACCTGGTTCAGTTCCAGGCTGTAAAACCAGTTGAGCTTTGCGATGATTCCGTCAGTATCCAGATTTTATTCCACCACCTGACTGCCTCAATGTCTTGATGCTTGTACTGAAAGAAGTCTTTCATAAGTCTATTCTATTATTGATAAAATGCCTTGCAAATATACTGAAATCTATTCGGATTGATCATGAATCATGCCCCATTAATTTCAGTAAATCTTATTTTAGTGGTAAAATAAAATGGCAATATTACTGCTAGGAGGGTAAACAATGAATGCTGCTGACGAAGGAATCGTCTACGAAGAATTTGAGGTAGTAGAAATCCAAAGAGAAAATGATGCCATTGTGATGAAAGAAGCGGTGAGAAAGGTCATCGCCGAAGTGTCCCTTAAAATGATAGTCAATGGACAGGAGCTTGTTTCCGTTCTCTGTCTGAACCGGCACCACGAGGAGTTGGCCCTGGGTTTTCTATATAATGAGGGTGTTATTGGTTCTTATGAAGATATTGAAAGCATCGAATACAATGAGAAAATGCTGGCAGTGCTGATTGAACTTAGAGAAGGAATCGTTATTGACAGACGCGAAAGTCTGAGAAGCATCACTTCCGGCTGTGGCAAGTGTTATACCTACATTAATCCGCTGAAAAAGACGCAGTACGCCGTCAGCACGAACAAATCCACTTTTTCCGCAGGAAATATCTTGAAAATCATGGATAAGTTCATTGAGCAGTCTGAGATCTTTCATACGATTGGCGGCGTCCACAGTGTCTTATTTTACGCTGACGGATTTGAAGTGCTAAATGAAGACATTGGCCGGCACAACTGCTTCGATAAAATGACAGGAATACTGATGAAGGCAAACAAGATGGAGCTAGCCGCAAATGGCATGGTTTTTATCAGCGGCAGACTTACTTCGGAAATGCTCATGAAAATGATCAGGCTTGGAGCACCCGTGGTAGTTTCCAAATCGACGCCCACAACAGCGACCATCAGGCTTGCCCTGGAACATAACATTACACTTCTCGGCTATGTCAGAGGAGGCAAAGGTACTGTTTATGCCTGCCCAGAAAGGCTGGCTGACACCTCCGATAGCCAAATCTAATGCCCCGCATATTTTGAAAAAATTTGTCGAATAGTAGGAATTTCTTAACTTATGTAGAAATAGTATACAAATCCTTTGAAATGACAGAATGTTTAGATTATTGAAATATTCTGATAAGGTAAAAATAGTTGAATTGTAACTATTGCTATCGGCGGCGGTAGTGTCATGGATTGTGCGAAGTGCATCAGTATACTGGTAGCCAACGGCGGAAATATTCTGGATTATGAAGGTGTCGATGAAGTCAATTTGCCGCGACCGCCGCTGATTTGTATCCCGAGTACGGCTGGAACGGCAGCAGATGTATCTCAGTTTGCCATTAACCTAAAAAAACTCACGAAGCAAGAGGTTAAAGCAATTTATGAAAGAATATTACAATGCTTTCAATGAGGGAAAAATAACAAGGCAAGCCATCATTGGTCTCGGGGAAAATTCGATTCGCAAAAATTACTATCCCGAGCTGCAGGAAAAGTTATTGGATCTTGAGCATATTAATATTCGAAACAAAGCTTTGATGGCCGCGATTCAGGACATTATGCTGGTCAGCGATTCAGATAGCCATATTTCGCCATTTGCCGTCTCCAATAAAAAGGACGATCCTTTAACACTAGAGATCTTAAGGAATAACGAAATTGTTCGGAGATTACAGGAGGCAATTTATCAGGTTGTTCAGAAACGGGAGATGGTCACCTGTGATTTTAGGTTAAAGTACCAGGGACGGGATTACTATTTTGAATCGCGAATTCACATCTCAGAGATTAATGAAATCTTAATACTGGTTCGGGATATGACTGAAAGAACCCTAATGGAAATGCAGTTAAGGGAGATGGCGGAAAGAGAAAGCCTGACAAAGCTATATAAACGGCACTGTTTAATCAACAAACTGGCTGAATTCCATGGAAAAAGCTTCGAAAAGCTCACCATGCTGCTCTTTGATATTGATGGGTTGAAAATCATTAATGGTACTTTTGGACATCTGAAAGGGGATGAAGTGATTGTATCCGTAGCCTGGATTATTCATGACCACTTCAGATTAATTGGGTATATCGCCCGCATTGGCGGAGATGAATTTTGCGTGATTGTCGAGGGACTCTCCAGCCAGGAGATTGAGCAGCAACTTAAACAGATGAATAAAATGCTGCATAAATATAATGAACAAACAGATGCATTAAAGATCTCGCTGTCTTCGGGCTATTCTTTCCATAGGACAGGTATTGTCAATACAGAATGGATGTTTCAGGAAGCAAATAACAACATGTATCAAAATAAATTATTGAAGGAATCCAGCAACCATTTGGTCAAGACCCTGATGAGAGGGCTGGAAGCGAAGGACTATATTACCGAGGGCCATGCGGAACGGATGGGTGAGCTTGCAACCCAAATGGGTGTAGCGCTGCGGCTGCCTCAAAGTAAACTCGACCGGATCAGGTTGCTTACCAAATTTCACGATATCGGTAAAGTGGGAATTCCAGATAGGATCCTGTGTAAACCTTCCAAGCTGAACGAGGAGGAGTGGAAGGTCATGAAAACGCATTGCGGGATCGGGGAAAGAATTGCGGCCGAATCCTCAGAATTAAAGAGTATTGCACACCTGATTCTGAAGCACCATGAAAGGTGGGACGGAAAAGGTTATCCTTTAGGATTGAAAGCAGGGGAGATACCGATCGAATGCAGAATTTTAAGTATTGTTGATACCTTTGATGCGATGACAAATGACCGGCCGTATCGTGAAGCACTGTCTGAAGCTGAGGCAATCAAGGAAATCGTATCATGTTCCCGAACGCAGTTTGATCCGAATTTGGTTCTCTTGTTCAAAGAGATTATTGAGAAATCATCATAAACATCGAGTAATACGCATCACCCTTTCTTCCATCATACCATCTTAGCAATAGCCACGATCCTCCGAACATATTGCCATTGATTCCATGAATTAAACAAGCGTATTGCATATATATAATTCACAATATTCACACAATTATCCACAATTAATTTGCTATCAATTTCAACGATGATTCCATGATTCAAAGAGAGAATATAACTGCGGATATGGCGATTAAATATTATCAGAATATTAAGAAAATGGCATCTGATTTTTGTAACCTTGGATACCGATTTCCGGCAGTTTTTTACGTATGATTAAAAAAATAAGACCACGATTAAAAACAAAATATAGAGGAGGTAAATTCTTATGTCTCAGATGTTCTGTTTTCAATGTGAACAAACTGCCGGTGGAAAAGGATGCACGAACGCAGGGGTCTGCGGAAAGAAACCGGAAGTAGCTAATAAGCATGATGAACTCACTTGTGCCCTGATTGGATTGGCCAGAGCAGCATCCCGTCGGAAAACTGCACCGGAAACAGATGCTTTGGTGATGCAGAGCCTGTTTGCCACAGTGACCAATGTTAATTTTGATCCTCAAGATTTTGATGCCTTCATACAAAAGGTAACTGAAGAGAAAAACAAACTTGGCGGGGCGAAAGATTTTGCACCTGAAGCTTTGTTCCATGGTGATCCGGACATCGTTTCGCTGCGTACGACTCTCTTGTTAGGCATGCGCGGGATGGCGGCATATGCTTGGCATGCGTATGTTCTAGGCAAGCAGGATCCTCAAGTCACCGCCTGCTTTTATAAAGGATTGAAAGCTGTCGGGGAAGATCATTCCGTCGATGAATGGCTGGAGTTGCTGATGGAATTCGGCAAAACCAATCTTGCCTGTATGGCGCTGCTCGATGAAGCGAATACTTCGACTTTCGGTCATCCGGTGCCAACCAAAGTTACAACAACCATAGAAAAAGGCCCATTCATTGTGATCACCGGCCATGACCTGCTCGATCTGAAACAATTGCTGGAACAGACAGAAGGAAAAGGAATCAATATTTATACCCATGGTGAAATGCTCCCGGCTCACGCCTATCCTGAATTTAAAAAATATGTGCATCTGAAGGGCAATTTCGGAACGGCCTGGCAGAACCAGCAAAAGGAATTTGACAATATTCCGGCTCCAATCTTTTTTACGACGAACTGTCTGATGCCACCCAAAGCCAGTTACGCTGACAGGGTTTATACGACATCCGTCGTCGGTTATCCCGAAATGAAGCATATCCCGGATGCCAAAGTCAAGGACTTTTCGCCCCTGATTAAGCAGGCGCTTGAACTTGGCGGCTACAGCGGAGATCAATACAGGACAGGGATCAACGGCGGAAACGAGCTGATGACAGGTTTTGCCCGGAATACTGTTCTCGGAGTCGCGGATAAAGTGATCGATGCCGTCAAGGCAGGGGCAATCAAGCATTTCTTCCTGGTTGGCGGCTGTGATGGCGCGAAACCCGGCAGAAACTACTATACCGAGTTTGTCAGACAAACTCCGAAAGATACGGTCGTACTGACACTTGCCTGCGGGAAATACCGCTTTAATGACCTGAATATCGGAGAAATCGGGGGACTGCCACGGCTAATGGATATGGGTCAATGCAACGATGCCTATTCCGCTATTCAGGTTGCTGTTGCATTGGCCAAGGCTTTTGAATGCGGCGTAAACGATCTGCCCTTAACGCTTGTGCTTTCCTGGTATGAGCAAAAAGCCGTCTGTATTTTACTGACACTTCTGGCGCTGGGCATAAAAAATATCTATATCGGACCATCCGTTCCCGCTTTTTTCTCTTCCAATGTACTCAGTGTTTTGGTCGAAAAATTCAATATCACACCAATCTCTACACCAGAGAATGATTTAACAGCTATTCTGGCTAAATAAAAGGGCTCACCTCAATCCGAATGCTGCTGACACTGTGTTGGCAGCATTTCATTTTGGGTGTTAATAGCCCCTTTTTGCACATTTAGCATGACCTAGCTGCGTTTCACATCCATGTTCGCTTGGACTGCTGGATCACGTTACGTTACGCGAATTATTCCACGAAATTATGCTATAATATTTTCATGCGCTGATCTTAGACATAAAGGCTGGTAAAAAGTATGCAGGTATTTTTACGGATTGATATTAATCTTGTTGCCCTGGTGTTGTTGGGGGTAGTATTTTTAATTGCTTACCAGAGTCTTGACCGGCAGGATCGTATCAATAAAAAATTTCTGACCACGTCTTTAGTCATTATGCTGGAGCTTGTTTTTGAAACGCTGACCTGTATGATCAACAGACGCCCTGAGTTATGGTTGATCCCGGTGTCCGAGCTGATGCATATATGTTTGTTTATTACGGCACCGCTGTTAACCTATTCATGGTACAAATTTAATTATAGCTGGACTGAACCAGATAGTACGATTTTTAAAACCAGGGAAATCCTGTATTTTATTCCGATTGTCATCAATACGGTACTGACCGTCTTATCGCCCATTTACGGTTTTATCTTCAATATAGACAGTGCGAATGTCTACCACCGGGGATCACTTTTTCTTGTCTCAGCCGTTATTACCTATTTCTATCTGATAGTCAGCCTGATACATATTCTCAAAAGAAAAGGAAAAATCATTAAGCAGGAATGGATTCCTATGATCGGATTTGGAATATTGCCGATTATCGGAGGGATCCTTCAGTCGTTATTTTATGGTGTGCTTCTGATGTGGAGTTGTACGGCATTTTCCCTCGTGATTATTTATTATTTTCTGCAGCAAAGAATGGCTCATCTGGATAACTTGACCGGCGTATGGACGAGAGGATCTTTTGACTATTACATTTCCCGAAGGATCCACCATAAGGCCGATGACAAATTTGGGCTTATTTATGCCGACCTTGACGGACTGAAACAAATTAATGACCAATATGGGCATTCCGAAGGGGACAAAGCGATCCAGACTGCTGTTGGGCTAATAAGAAGTGTCCTAAGAAAAACAGACATTATTGCCAGGATGGGTGGCGATGAATTCGCGGTAATTATGGAATGTGACAGCAAAGAAGCTCTGGAGAAAACAATTGAGAGAATCAATGTGTCTTTTGAAGCGTATAATAAAACTTCCGGAAAGCGTTACAGGCTGGAAGGAAGTTTTGGGACTGACATCTTCGATATGAAATATGCCAGCATTGAGCAATTTCTGAACCATGTTGACAATCTGATGTACAGCCAAAAAAGAATAAAAAAAGCGGATTTGCGATGATCCGTGGGATTTGATTCCTTTTAACAAGTAATTCTTTATGAGTTAAAGAAAAACCGTTATAATAGACTGAAAATTCGTAACATTTTATTAATTTTAGCCTAAATCACGATATTTGCAGGTTGACCGAAAGCTTGTATTTTATGTATGATAATAACAAGCTTCAAGGAATTCCTAAGATGGAATACCAGTGAAGCCTGAAAATGGAAACAAAATGTTATCATTGGATGATTAGGTCGGTGAACGAAAAGGTTCACTATATCTGGAGAGTTTCGAAGAAAAGAGTCTGCAACGGGATTGATAGAAATGAAGGTTTGGTTCAAAAAAATCTGTAAAAAGAATTTTTAAGAGGCAAATTCCGAAATGAAATCAGACTGAAGTGGGTAATGAGTAAACGGAATATCTGTAGACGAAGGTCTTTTAAGGAAGATGGATAGCAGGAAACGAAATTGAGGGTAATACTGGGGATACATTGATAAAGGTTCGTTGGAGCTTCTTTTTTATTTTTCGCGCTTGTAGGCTGCGATATACGGAAGGTTTCGGTACTTTTCCTGGTAATCGAGGCCATATCCAACTACAAATTGGTCCGGCATAAGAAAACAGCAATAATCGATGTTAATGGTGAGGAGCCTTTCCGAGGGATTATCCAGCAGGGTGCATATTTTTAGACTAGCCGGCTTTGCAGCTTCGAGGTGCTGGCAGATATAAGCAAGCGTAAGTCCGGTTCCGACCACATCTTCTACTAAAAGAACATGTTTGCCGGTGATCGAAAGGTCAAGATCTTTCGCAAATCTTACAATGCCAGTTTTATTCGTTTCATCAGGGAAGGCCCTGATCGACAGAAAATCAATGCTTAAGGGTACCGTCAGGTGCCGGGTCAGGTCAGCCAAAAAGTAAAACGATCCTTTTAGGACGCTGATCACAACCAGCTCTTTGCCCTGATAGTCGGTATCAATGATTCGCCCGGTTTCGGCGACTTTCCGTTGAATCTCCTCTGCAGTGAAAATGATCTTCCCAACAGCATTAGCATTCATTGTGCATGTCCTTTCTTAATGCCGAATCTCTCCAAAAGGGAATAAAAATCATTTTTAAAGACAATGTTGATGTTGGTGCCGGGATAGAGCCGTTTGAGCAGCTCAACCTTTTTCTTTTTTTCTGAAGCATATTTTTGGTTCATCGTGGTCAGTTCAATGAACGTATTAAATCTGGGTAGGTAAAAATCAGGTGAAAACGCCATGGTAACATTACCCTCTTCATCCCATTGAATCGGGAACGTACGGGGCTCGTACTCCCAGTCAAGGTGGTACATATCCAGGATTCCGGCAAATTCCTCTTCGGATGGATGCTTGAAAATAATCGGTTTTTTACCGTCCTGAGAAGGACATTCAGCC
This sequence comes from Dehalobacter sp. CP, assembly GCA_009910795.1. The sequence goes on from VMEE01000023.1 coordinate 57,179, forward strand.
GCAGGGGAGTAAAGCTGCTTATTTCTGGCATAGTACTCCAGAAATGCAGCGCCTTCTTTGATGCCAATAAAATCTGTGTTCAGCGTAATGCCGTAAAGAGAAGGATCAGACCAGTCTCTATGATAAATGGTGGAAATATACCGTTTGTGTTTGCGGTCGGTCAGCTCCAGGAATCTTTCGGCATTGGAGCGGTCCAGACGGAGATTATGCATGACCCGGCCGGTTCGAACTTCATCTGAAGCTATGATTCTGACATGGATCGCTTCAGGATGGCGGGAGAAAATAACCTGAGCGCCGAGACCGAAGATGATAGCAGGCTGTTCAGAAATATAACCTTTTAATCTGCTTTCAATATGCTCGGCAAAGGTAAGGCCTTGAGAGGACAGATTCAAATAAAAGCCAGGGCTTTCTTTCAGCATATGTAGCTCATGCTTGTCGGCAATCTCCGGCAGCCATTGGTTCACAACAAAATCGTGTGTAATCAGAGGCAGATCCAATTTCTTGGCGAGGAGCCCAGATATTTCTTTCCCCAGGCTTCCTGTTTGTCTGGAAATTGTAAGAAATACCAAATCAGTCACCCCCACAGCAGTAATGATACCGGTTCAGTCCTCAGATTATTATACCATATCAGGCCAATTAGCGTCGGAACGCTGGAAATGACTAAACTGGTTTCTTTTTCCTAAGTTTTACAAAGAGAAGAACGGCCGAAAGCAAAATTGCTGCAATACTGATGACTTGGGCTATTTTAAATGGACCAAGCATCAGACTGTCGGTTCTGAGACTCTCAATAATAAAACGGCCTGCCGAGTACAGCAATAAATAAAGCAAGAAAATGATGCCGTCAGGTGTTGATTTCTTCCTGATCAGCCAGAACAAGAACAAAAAGATCAAAGTGTCCCATAAAGACTCATATAAAAAAGTCGGATGGTAATATTGGCCGTCAATATACATGCCCTGCTGAATAAAATGCGGAAATTTACTGATAAAGGATTCACTAACCGGGCCGCCATGTGCTTCCTGATTAAGAAAGTTGCCCCATCTGCCAATCGCCTGGCCGATAACCAGACTTGGCGCGATAACATCGGCCACAGACCAAAATTTTAAATCCGGATCTCTGCGGGTAACCACTAAGACCGCCAGAAAACCGCCGATAATTCCGCCGTGAATGGCTAATCCGCCATGCCAGACAGCCACGATTTCCGCCGGACAAGATATGTAATAATGCAAATTGAACAGGACATAATATAGTCTGGCACCGATCAGAGCAGCGGGAATCATAACAATCAGCAGATTAAAAAGTTTGTCCGGGTCCAGCCTGCGATAGTTCGTATGATAGTTCGCGAGAATGAGTCCGGCGCAAAACGCCAGAGCGATCAGTATACCGTACCAATGAATAGAAAAAGGACCAATTTCAAATGCAATAGGGTTCAAGAAAATCAACTCCCGTATTAATGAATACACTATCTTTCCGAAATTGTCCAGAAAAAATGCCCGATTGAAGTCTTCCCAGGAATCGTGTAGAAGCATTACTGGATATTTGCGAAAAGACCGACACCGTAGTATTGTGGTGTTATCAGGTAAGTTTAAGGTTATTCTATGATTCTTTGCTATGAATTGTTTTCAGGGGGTAGACAATGCAAATATTATTAATCTATAATCCGCTTGCCGGAAACGGCAGCTTTAATAATCACTTGGACAGCATTATTGAAGCTGTCCAAGATAAAGGCTATTATTTGGTCCCTTACAGGGTCAGCACTACGGAAGCCCTGGAAAAAATGGTCTCCTCAGCGGATATCAACAGTTTCAACAGGATCTGGATTGCCGGGGGCGACGGGACGATCCACCAGGTCATCAATGTTCTTTTTTATTATGATTGCCAGATCCCGGTTGGAATATATCCGGTAGGAACTGCCAATGACTTTGCCCGTTATTTTCATTTTCCGGAGCGGGTCAATGAAATGACGGAGATTCTGCTTCAGGATCATTTTACAGTTTGCGATATCGGGGTCGCCAATGGCCGCTATTTTTTAAATGTGGCCAGCCTGGGTTTTCTGATCGATGTCAGCCAAAAAACTCCCAAAAGAATCAAACAAAGTTTTGGGGCTCTCGCCTATTATTTAAAGGGTGTTGAAGAATTCGCCAATATGAAGCCGGTGAAAGTTAGTATTCGGAGCCGGGAAGCCAACCGCGACGATGAAGTGTATTTCATCTTGATTATGAATGGTAAATCGGCAGGCGGTTTTAAGAGGATAGCGCCGTTGGCTTCTATTAGCGATGGTCTGCTTGATGTGTATATTTTTAAACCATGTCCAGTTCTCGAACTGATCCCGCTGGTTATCAAAGTGGCGAACGGTGAACATGCGGAGAGCCCATATGTAGACTACTTCCAGACGGCAGAGCTGACAATCAACTGTCGGGAATCGATTGGTACGGATTTAGACGGAGAAAAAGGGTTTGATTTTCCGTTAAGAGTCACTGTTGAGCCCGCCAAACTTAAAGTCATTACCAGAGAGAATCAAGAGGAAGGCTATCTGGATAAAACCGGTTTTGGCTTCTTAATTTAGATGTAAAAATTTTCAATGCAAACGTTATTAAAAAGGTTAATAAAAACATTCGAATTGAAGACAGGTCCGGGTAAATATTTTTATTTTGGGCAGATTAATTATGAAAACAATTGCCTTAAAATATCTGATGCAAAGGAGGAATTGTCTTGAGTGTTATCGGCTGGATTATTTTAGGCGGCCTTGCGGGGTGGATTGCCAGCATGATTACAGGCCGTGATGCCAAAATGGGCGTTGGAATGAATATTGTTGTCGGGATCGTCGGGGCGTTCATCGGCGGATGGATCGTCAACATTTTCGGAGGAATAGGGATCAATGGATTTAATGTCTGGAGTTTCTTGGTTGCTCTCCTCGGTGCGGTGATCCTGTTGTCCATCGTCAATGCCTTAACGGGCAGGAAACATTCTCACAAGCAGTATCAGTCGTAAATGTTATCCCGGATTTTGATGGATGTTGGAAACGGCGGAGTAGATCTCCAGCCGTTTTCATTTTTTATTTAGCGCCAAATCAAACCAGCAAAACTGACTTAGCACAGTTCTGTCTGAGTGCATACTGATCCACAACACTTGACAAATATTCGGAAATTTGATAGCATTACCTAAAATTATATCATACAGTTTTATATTTAAAGGCTGTACCATGACAGTATAAAGCAGCATTCGTCTTTAACAGAAATGCTAAGGGGTGAAGGCTTTTTTGGTATATCAGAAAAAGTCTAAGCACTTTCTGATATCTCTAGGCGCAGCTAGTACCATGTCAACCCTAAATCTATATATCCTGGCGGCAGATTTCTGTTAATACTGCGTTGTCGTCAATCACCATACGCTCGGTATGCCTCAATCCTTCGCCTTGTCTTAAAAGAAATCTGCTCCCCATTATATTACAGTTTTAAGGTTGACAAGGTACTAGAGACATGGCGCCAGTAAAGTTTTCAATAGTTTATAAGATATAAAATGCTAGGAGGAGAGTATGTTGAAACTTGCGTTTTCAACCCTGGGTTGCCCGGATTTCAGCTGGACCGATATCTATTCCATGGCCAAGGACTTTGGCTTTGACGGCATTGAAATCCGCGGTCTGGGCAGTGAGATCTTTGCAGTGCAGGCCCAGCCTTTTACTGAGTCTCAGCTGCCGCAAACCATAAAAAAGTTATCCGAACTCCGTATTCAAATTCCTTGTCTGTCTTCCGGCTGTTGTCTAAAGTATGCTGAGAAAGCGGAACAGAATCATCAGGAGATCGTTCAGTATATTGAATTAGCCTCCAAGCTAGGAACCCCGTATATTCGTATCCTCGCCGATATCGCACCGCAGCCGACTGGTGAAGTCGATGACGAGGTGGTGCTTACTGCGCTGAACCGTCTGGTACCTCTGGCCGAAGAAAAAGGCGTTACCCTTTTGGTTGAAACGAACGGAGTCTATTCCGATACCTCCCGTTTATGCCATCTGCTCAACCATGTAGCCAGTGACAATGTTGGCGCCTTGTGGGATATGCATCACCCTTATCGTTTTGCAGATGAGACACCTGGAAAGACTGTTCAGAACCTTGGTGCCTACATTAAATATGTACATATCAAGGATTCCGTTTTAGAGAACGGCACCACCCGGTACCGTATGATGGGAGAAGGAGATTTACCCATCGATGAGATGATGCAGGCCCTGCATTCGATTAACTATGAGGGCTATGTTTCCCTGGAATGGGTCAAACGCTGGGCGGCGGACCTGGATGATGCCGGCGTCGTTTTCCCGAATTTTGCAGAATATATGAGCCGTTACACGGAAAAAACATCGGTGAAAGGTCATTTGTACGATAACAATGCCAAGACCGGAAAATATATCTGGCAAAAGGATACGCTGATTGATCTGACCTTCCCCCAGGTGCTTGACCGGATGGTGGATGAGTTCCCGGATCAGTATGCTTTCCGTTATACGACCATGGATTATACCCGTACGTATAAAGAATTCCGGGACGATGTTGACACATTTGCACGCGCCCTGATCGCGATGGGTGTCAGACCCGGGGACCATGTTGCGACCTGGGCCACCAACGTTCCGCAGTGGTACATTACCTTTTGGGCGGCAACCAAGATTGGCGCTGTGCTGGTAACCGTAAATACCGCGTATAAGATTTATGAGGCAGAATATCTGCTGCGCCAGTCGGATACACACACGCTGGTCATGATAGACGGATATAAGGACTCCGATTATGTCGGCATTATCAAGGAGCTTTGCCCTGAGCTGGAGACTACCGAGGCCGGAAAGCCGCTGCATATCAAACGGCTGCCTTTCTTACGCAATATTGTCACGGTTGATTCCAGGCAGAACGGCTGTCTCACCTGGGAAGATGCGATTGCCCTGGCTGACAAAGTCCCCGTTGAGGAAGTATACCGCCGTGCCCTTTCTCTTAACCGTCATGATGTCTGCAACATGCAGTATACCTCAGGAACCACTGGTTTCCCGAAAGGCGTTATGCTGACACACTATAATGTTGTGAATAACGGTAAAAATATTGGCGACTGCATGGATCTTTCCACAGCCGACCGCATGATGATTCATGTCCCGATGTTCCATTGCTTCGGGATGGTGCTGGCGATGACTGCGTCCATGACCCATGGGGTGACCATGTCCCCGATACCGGCGTTTTCGCCGAAGATATCGCTGGATTGCATCAACAGGGAAAAAATCACCGCCTTCCATGGTGTTCCGACCATGTTTATTGCGATGCTCGAGCATGAAGATTTTCCGAAAACAGACTTTTCCTACATGCGGACCGGAATCATGGCAGGAAGCCCGTGTCCTGTGAAGGTCATGCAGGATGTCGTCGAGAAGATGAATATGAATGAAATCACCATTGTCTTCGGACAGACCGAATCTTCACCCGGCTGCACCCAGAGCCGTGTCGACGATTCCGTCGAACTGCGGGTTGCCACTGTGGGCCGTGCTTTGCCAGGTGTTGAGTGCAAGATCGTGGATCCGAAGACCGGGGAAGATCTTCCGGATAATGAGGACGGCGAATTTGTTGCCAGGGGCTACAATATCATGAAAGGCTATTATAAAATGCCCGAAGCCACCGCTGCGGCGATTGATGAGAACGGCTGGCTGCACACCGGCGACCTGGCCAGACGCGATGAGAACGGATACTATAAAATTACCGGACGTATCAAGGACATGATCATTCGCGGCGGGGAAAACATCTATCCGAAAGAAATCGAAGATTTTATTTATACCCATCCAAAGGTCAAGGACGTTCAAGTTATTGGTGTCCCTGACAAACAATATGGGGAAGAGATTATGGCCTGTGTCATACTGAAGGACGGCGTCGAACTGACCGCTGATGAGCTGAAGGATTTTGTCCGCACCCACATGGCCAAGCACAAAACACCGCGTTATATTGACTTTGTCGCAGAATTCCCGATGAATGCCGCAGGCAAAATTATGAAATATAAAATGCGCGAAAACGCGGTCGAAAAGTTAAACCTTCAGGCCGACAACAGTATTGAAACTGCCTAAGGTACTTCTAGGAAGCCTTATTGTGTTTATCAAATGGCAAAAATTTTCTTTGGATGAATAGAAAATTATGGTATAATATTTGCGTAATTCGCAAAATGTGGTGAAACAGTTGGTCAGAAAGTTTGATTTGATCAAATATAAACCGCTGGAACGAAAATTCCTGCTCTTTAGGTGGGGACTGCTTGTTGTCGCCCTGGCTGAGCTGATCCGTTTTCAGGGCTCTTTCACGGGCGTGTTTTTTGTTGGTTTCTTTATCGCCCTTCTATATAATGCATTTATTTCCGTTTGTGTCTTCAGCAAGGACACCCGGGCCGAGAAAATGATGCGACTCAGCTTAGTGCTTGATATTCCTGTTTATACCCTGTTGATGGCAGGGAATGTTGAATTACTGAATATGCTCTTTTTTTCCTATTTCTTCTTTGTTTCTTTTCACGGCATGCGTTATGGGATTCCGGGTTTGATCATTGCTGCTGCCGAAAGCGTAGCCTCTTTATTCATTACGTCATTCAAAATTTCGGATCTGTTTGTATCCGTGAATATCTATCTGTTCAGCCTTCTGCTCCTAGCCTTCGGTTTTATCATTGTATTTGAAGTCAACAGTTTGCTGAATATCAGCCAATATCAGTTCAGAAAGGCCAAAAATCAGGCGGCCAGAGATCCGCTGACAGGGCTTCCGAACCGCCTGCTGTTGGAAAAGAGTTTTCAGAAGGCTGTATCCAATTATCAGAGGACAGGGCAGCCTTTTTGCATTGCCATTTTTGATATTGATAATTTTAAAAAGATAAATGATCAGAAGGGACATGTCTTTGGCGACAAGGTTTTGCTGGTTTTAGCCCGTGTTTTAAAAACGAATGCCAGGGCCACTGATTTCATCTGCCGTTACGGCGGTGAGGAGTTTCTAATTATTCTTTATGGCTGCGGCCTGAAGGACGCCTGCCTGAAAGCGGATAAAATCAGGGAAGAATTTGCACTTAACAGTTATTTTGATAAGCCACTGACCGTGAGTGCCGGTGTCTGTCTCTATCAAAAAGGCTGCTCGCTGACCGAAAATATTGAGATTGCGGATAAAGCACTTTACGCTGCCAAAACAGCAGGGAAGAACAGGGTCATCTCAGGCAGCCGTTTCGGCGTTGATCTTTTCCATAAAGAAGCTTAAAGATCAAAATCCTCCACCCAAATTTTCTAAAATTATTTTAATATTTCCTCAGTCCGGCGGAATACTTTTCGGAAATGAAAACCGTATATGGACAGGGTTACTGCCAGCGGAAATACATTACGGCGTTTCCGCAGAGACCAAATGATCAGTTTCCAGTAGTATCGTCTTTCTTGGCCGATAATTCCCAAACGGAATACCGATCTGATAAACGCGAGCACCTGACAACGGCCGATCCGCTGAGCCGTAAATCCAGCAGGTTCGTACTGCTCTAAGAATGTCAGGACCCGCTCATAATATTTTCTTGGCGAGTAGATCGTATCGACAATTTTTTGATAGCCTTTGATCAACAGGTGGCTTTCCATTCTTGGTATGAAGTTCATCGAGAAGTCGGTGTTGTCGCCGCTGATGCTTTTTAACAGGCGGCCTTCCGCTGCCAGACGCTGATATAGTTTAGTTCCTTTCGGCGCATTCAGCAGCCCGACCATCGCGGTAACGATCCCGCTTTCCTGAATAAAGGTTACCAGTTTGTCAAAAATAGAGGCATTGTCGTTGTCGAACCCGACAATAAAGCCGCCCTGAACCTGAAGGCCGAATTTTTGAATTTTTTTGATACACGCAATCAGATTGCGGTTTTTATTCTGAAGTTTATTGCACTCAACCAGGCTGTCTTCATCCATGGTTTCAATTCCGATAAATACAGTCAGAAACCCCGCCTTAACCATCAGATTCATAAGGCTGTCATCATCAGCCAGATTGATCGAGGCCTCTGTGATAAACGTAAACGGATAATTTTTTTGTTTCATCCAGCTGATCAACGCAGGTAGGATATCATCCTTTAATTTTTTTTTGTTGCCGATAAAATTATCATCGACCAGGAAGATGCCTCCGCGCCATCCGGCCCGATAAAGGGAATCCAATTCTGACAGGAGCTGCGGAGAGGTCTTGGTACGGGGCTCGTGACCGTATAAAGATGTAATGTTGCAGAAATCGCAATGGAATGGGCATCCGCGTGAATATTGAATATTCATTGTTGCGTAGTGTTTCATATCGATAAGGTCCCACAAAGGCACAGGGGTATTTCTGATATCCGCCCATTCTTCCGTTGTGTAAATGTGCGCTGCCGATCCGTTCTCAAGGTCACGCACAAAGGCAGGTACAGTGTTCTCCCCTTCATTCAGGACGAGATAATCTACATCATCATACTCCTCAGGTTCGGAAGTAAAGAGGGGACCGCCTGCAGTCGTTTTGACTCCGAGGGCATGACAGCGGTTAATAACTTCCCTGACAGATTCTTTTTGGACGACCATCGCGCTGATCCAGACATAATCGGCCCATAAAATATCCCGATCCTTGAGTTTCGTTACATTCATATCCACAAGACGCTTATCATAATGCTCCGGCAGCATAGCAGCTACGGAAAGTAGCCCCAGGGGCGGAGATCCAGCTTTCTTGGATATGAACTTTAACGCGTACTGGAAACTCCAATAGGTTAGCGGTATTTGCGGGTAAACAAGCAAAATTTTCATAGATTTGCCCTTCCTGTTCTATTGACTGGCACAGCCACTTCTAGCATATCCATTTTTTACTTGCTCAATTCGTTTCTGGTTTATTCGCTGATTTTCTGCAGAACAACACAGGACATTGCAATTTATCATCGGGTAAATTAAAATAGATGTAGAATCAAGAAAGGGAGAGAGTAGTAAGATATGGAGGAAAATGCAGGAGATATACGAAGTAGTATTATTTCAAATGACTTATTAATAGGATTTGGTAAAAGGCTTTGACAATCCTGTATAAGGAATGATTCTGCCTTTTTATTATTATCAGGAGGAACAATCATTGATTACCGGGATTTTGTTTTTAGTCGTGCTGATTGCGCTCAATGCCTTTTTCGCTGCCTCGGAGATTGCTTTGATCTCCCTGAATGACAATAAAATCAGAATGATGGCTGAAGATGGCGACAAGAAGGCCAAAATTTTAACCAATTTGCTCGGCGAGCCGAGCAAATTTCTTGCGACGATCCAGATTGGGATAACGTTGGCAGGCTTTCTGGCCAGTGCGTTTGCTTCAGAAAATTTTTCCGATCCGCTGGTTTCACTGCTGATTAAGCTTGGGGCCCCCGTTTCAGCATCCTTGCTGAAGACGATAGCCGTTATTCTAATTACCATCATTTTATCTTACTTCACGCTGGTGCTCGGAGAGCTCGTGCCGAAAAGAATTGCGATGAATAAAGCTGAAAAGATCGCCTGGTTTGCTGCAAATCCGCTGTATATCCTGTCTAAAATTACCTCACCATTCGTAAAAATGCTTACGGCGTCAATGAACGTGTTTGTAAGGCTTTTCGGGGTAGATCCGAATGCGGAGAACGAGCAGGTCACGGAAGAAGAAATCCGCATGATGGTTGATGTTGGCGAGGAAAAAGGCGCTATCCATGAAACAGAAAAACTGATGATTAACAATATTTTTGAATTTAACAATAAAACGGTTTCCGAAGTCATGACACATCGCACGGATATTGCGGCGCTGCCGATTGAAGCAAGCTTAAGTGAAGTCATTGCCTTTATCAATCATGAGAAGTATTCCAGGATACCCGTCTATGAGGAGAATATCGACAATATTGTCGGGGTGCTGCAATCCAAATACCTTTTCCAGTATTTAACGAACAACAGCAATCCGGAGACATTTCATCTGCGGGACGTTGTCCGGGAGCCCTATTATGTACCGGATTCGAAACGCACCGATGAATTATTCAAAGAACTTCAGCAGAACAAGACACATCTGGCCGTGATCATTGACGAATACGGCGGGACGGCCGGTATTGTGACGCTGGAGGATCTTATTGAAGAAATTGTCGGCAACATTTTTGACGAGGATGATGAAGTCGAACTGGAATTTGAAAAGATCGATGAAAATACCTATATGATCAACGGGGCGACGAGCCTCGATGCGGTCCAAGATTATCTCGACGTAGAACTGCCGATTGAAGAATATGAGACCCTAAGCGGTTTTCTGGTTGGACAGCTCGGAAGGATTCCCGGAAAAGATGATACGCCTTCCTTAGAATTCAACAGTTTGATGTTTAAGGTTGAGGAAGTCGATGAAAAAAGGATTGCCAAAGTAAAGGTGTGCAGGCTATAACGCTTAGGTTCATAGTACCGCGTTTTGTAATGTTAGAGAAAACCGGAGGATAAATAATTACGGGTCGGTCTGCGTGCCACAGTACCGCTTTCGGCCGTTGCGTCCTCCTTGACGCAAAAGGCCGCGCTTCGCCATCCAGGCTCCGCTTGTCGCGGAACTGTGACACGCAGACTAATAAAACATTCTTGAAATAAATACCCAAATATATGCGTGCCTTAGACTCCCTGGTTGGTCTGTGTGCCACAATTCCGCTTTCGGCTGTTGCGCCATCCGTGGTGCAAACAGCCGCGCTCCGCCTCCATGCTCCGCTTAACGCTGGAATTGTGACGCCCAGACCTAATTTGGGTAATCAACTTTGCATGAATTATTTGAGCAGAGAATTTGAGAACGCTATTATACGAATCATATGCTTGTTAGGAATTGGCTTCTTTTATCCTGCCAAACCTTTTGGAGGTGTTATATTGGGAGAAATAAGTTTTGATCCGAATCAGAATAATCAAAAGGCTAATAAGAAGGTTGAGCTTAAAATGTTTGACCCGCAGCCGTGCTGCTGCGGGAATGACGCTTTAGTCGGGGCTGTAACCATCTATGACACGGAATGCGGCTGGATTACAGGTGAAATAAAGACACCAGTAGGGCTGGTGCCTCAGATTTCGACGAACTTAACGACTCAGGATATCCTGGGAGGATGGAAAGCCCGCTGGGGTATCGGCCGGATGAATTATAAAATCAATCCCGGCCTTTATGCTGTCGGCAATCCGGATGAACATTCCGAGGTTCTGGTAACGGCCAATTACAAAATGACCTTTGATGCCCTTCGTAAGGAGCTGGCCGGACTTCAGGCCTGGATCCTGGTGCTTGACACCAAAGGCATTAATGTCTGGTGTGCGGCAGGCAAAGGGACGTTCGGCACGGAGGAGCTCAGCAGTCGGATCGGGAAGACCAGGCTTGCCCAGATTGTGTCCCACAGGATATTGCTTCTGCCGCAGCTCGGCGCTCCTGGGGTAAGTGCGCATCAAGTCTACAAACAAACTGGTTTCAATGTCGTGTATGGTCCGGTTAGAGCTCGGGATATCCGTGAATTTATCGCTTCCGGAAGGAAAGCGACAGCCGAAATGCGGACCGTGAAGTTTACGGCGTATGACCGGTTGGTACTTACACCGATGGAACTTACCGGTACAATGAAGCCGTCCCTGATGATTTTAGGCATTTTATTTATCTTTAATCTGATCCGTCCAGGAGCTTTTGGGATCACAGACTTTTATGCCTATGCCGGGGCGCTAATTGTGGGTTGTGTTCTGACCCCGGTTTTGTTGCCGTGGATTCCCGGAAAGGCATTTGCCTGGAAGGGATGGCTCCTGGGTCTGCTTTGGGCGGCAGCAGTGAATGTGCTGAACGGCTGGCCGGGAGATCTTTCCTACAGTTGGCTCAGGGCTTTGGGGTACTTTCTGGTTCTGCCGTCGATCTCTGCATTTTATGCGATGAACTTTACTGGATCTTCGACATATACTTCGTTTTCCGGCGTTATGAAGGAGATGAAGACCGCTGTTCCGGCTATTGTGGTTACTATCGGCGTCGGAGTTGCGCTCATTTTACTGAACAGCTTATTCAGAGTTTAAGGGGAGGCCGATATGAAGCACCGCTATTTAAAAAATGTTTCTACGCTTACGCTTAAGACGGAAAAATGCACCGGCTGCGGAAGATGTCTCGAAGTCTGTCCGCATCAGGTCCTGGGTTTAAAATGTAAAAAAGCAGAGATACTGGATATAGATCTCTGCATGGAATGCGGCGCCTGCGCCCGCAATTGTCCGTTTGAGGCGATCGATGTCAAGTCCGGCGTGGGCTGTGCTTCAGCCGTTATCACAGGGTGGCTTACAGGGACAGAACCAAGCTGCGACTGCTCAGGAGGCAGCAGCGGGGGATGCTGCTGACCTTTGACTTTTTGAATTCAGACTCGCACGGATAATGGATGAAAAATTATTATCTCTTCAGTCTTTTGAGAATAATTTTTGCCATTAGCCATCCTGCCATCAGAAGTGCGATCAGATAGCCGATCAGGCTGATGACCGGAATCCCGAACAGGCGGGGCGTGATGCTCGTCATACAGACTAGACTGGCCCCGATCAGAAAGGCCGCGCTGAGAATGCTTAAGACAAGCTTGTCCATGATCATGTCGGCCTGACGTACGGGTTCATCGGCACTGGACAGATCAATATTGATCTTGGCCTGTCCTCTCATTGCCATTTTGAGGATGTTGGCGAACTGAACCGGCAATTCAAGACTGTTTTTGGTGAAACCGTACAAAGAAAGCCCCGCAGAAACCAATTCCTGTCTTGCATCCAACTCACTTAGGAATTTTCCAGAAACGTGATTGGCCATGATTTGAATGAAATTGACTTTCGGACAACATACGGCGAGTACGCCCTCGATCGTAATGACCCCGCGCCCGAGTATCGTGAAGCCTGTCGGCAGGGATATCTGATGGAAATTAAGAACTTCCTTGACTTCTTCCATGATCTGGCCAAAATGCAGCTCAGACAGATCCAAATCACCATAGCGTGCCAGCAGGCTTTCAATGTCTTCATAGAGCCTGGTGTGGTTTACCCTGCCTTTGATCGTATCAAGCAATAGAAATACTTCTTTTAACCCTTCAATATCATGCTGGACGATGGCCAGGATGATTTTTTTCAACATCAGTCGGTCACGGTTATTGATTTTTCCAACCATCCCTAAATCGAGCCAGACGATTTTCCCGTCTCGGATAAAGATATTTCCCGGATGCGGATCGGCATGAAACAGGCCGTCATCGACAATTTGTTTGACATAGTTTTCGGCGAGTTTGATCCCGATCTCATTCAGATCGTAACCGCGTGCATGAAGCTTATCAAGATCATCGATTTGAACCCCATCGATGTATTCCATAACAAGGACTCTCGGGGTGCACAGCTGATGTTCGATCTGCGGAAAGGAGATATAATTCACCCCTGCATTCAGGTCGGTAAATTCTTTGATGTAGTTTGCTTCGGCAATAAAGTTCATTTCCTGCTGGGCAGTCGCCCACATTTCATCGATAAACATTTTAAAGTCGATATTTCCGACATTGATATTTAAGATTTTGATCAGCGAGATTGCTTTTTTGAGCAGTTGGATATCGCGCTCCATCGTCTGATAAATACCGGGGCGCTGTACTTTCAGCACGACGACTTTGCCGCTTTTCAGCACAGCTTTATGCACCTGCGCAATCGATGCTGAGCCGATGCACACAGGGTCGATTTCCTGAAAAGCTTCCTCTGCGGCGAAGCCGTATTCTGAGGCGATGACCTGAAGCACTTCTTCATAAATCATCGGTTTCACATCGGTTCGCAGTTCGGCAAGTTCATCGCAGTAACTCTTCGGGAGCATATCTGTGCGCATGGACATAATCTGACCGAGCTTGACATACGTCGGGCCGAGGTCTTCCAGGATGAATTTTAGCTTGGCGGGAGAAACGCCGTGGATGACTCCATGGCGTTTCAGCGCAGTGACCATTTCCTTTAAGCGGGCTGCGGATGATAGTTTGACCTCAGTTTGGGTCATTCTTTTTCTCCATCTCTGCGAGCTTTTCTTTGAGCACAGAGAGCTCTTCTTTATTCAGCGTATTAACCTTTTGCAGAAGATCCTCCATGTGACGGGCGGAAGAATGATGATGCAGATTTTCAGAAAGGTTGCGTTTTAATTCCTCGTTGATGACTTTGCCTTGTTCGACGGTAAGCTCACCTTTTTCAATTAACGAATCAATGACTTCCTTAGCTTTTTCGGCCGTTGTCGCTATCGCTCCAATTCCCGCAAGAAAGACTTTTTTCATTTCATCGCTTGCATTCAACTTTAACAACCCCCTTTATGCTTTTAGTATATCTAAAAATAGGTATAAAATATATAGAAAATGTAAAATGTTTACTTATACCTCATCTTTGGATTGATTGATTTTTCAGATATTCATTGCTTTGGGATTTTGTGTTAATATATGACTAAAGCCATATATTAACCCCCAGTAACCGCAAGCTACTCGAGAATAACGACAAGGAGGCAAATACGCGATGAAAGTGATCAGGAATCTTTTCGTTTCATTCATGTTTTTGGCTTTAGTGAGTCTGGCAGGGTGTCAGTCCCAGACAGAACCAACTCCGGAGCCTTCGCCTGAGCCTGAACCCCCTGCTGTTGAAACGATGAAAGTAGCGGTCTATTATCTGAAGGATAGTAATAATGAAATGTACCTGGTCAGAGAGGTGCATGAGATCCCGAAAAGCACAGGTGTTGCCCGGGCAGCTCTCGAGGAGCTAATTAACGGTATCCCAGTAACGACAGGCGCATTTAAGGTACTTCCCGCCAACACGAAAATTTTGGAAGTTAATATCGAGAACGGTTTGGCAACCATTGATTTTTCCGAAGAGGTGCTGCATGCGAACGTTGGTGCCAGCGGCGAAACACTTGGAATTGCCAGCATTGTCAATACACTGACGGAGTTTCCGACTATTAAAAAAGTTCAGTTCATCGTGAACGGCAAGGCTGAAAACGGCATGGACTGGTGGGGCCACGTCGGTCTTTCTGAGCAACCCTTTGCCAGGGATCTCAGCTCGGTCTATGAACCGGCGATCTGGGTTACGGCTCCTGTCGACGGCCAAACCATAACGAGCCCACTGAAGATCACCGGCAATGCCCGGGTCTTCGAAGCTGTCGTAAGCTACCGCTTAAGGGATGCACAAGGTAATATTCTGGCAGAAGGTAACACAATGGCTGCAGCAGGGGCGCCAGGCCGAGGCGATTTCGAAGCCTCGCTGACATTTAAGCCGTTGGCAGCAGGAAGCGGTCAGCTCGAAGTATTCGAGTCCAGCATGAAGGACGGAAGCGATCTGAATAAGGTCATTATTCCTGTTAAATGGTGATCTGATTAAGCTTCCTTAAATACAAAACCGGTTAAGCAGGGATTAGTCACACCGTAAGATAAAGCTTACGCCAGTGCAGCAAGACAGCTAGCAGGACCCAGAGCCCAGTATAAATCGCAATAAAGCCAAGCTGAGGGTTGCTACTCCAGAATTTCACCCAGTTATAAGAAAATTCAAAAACCGAGAGAGTATTTCCATTCATTTTCAGGATCATATGATGCATAACCGAGAATACCATCGAAGAACCAAAATACAGCAGGATCGCATTGCGGCCGATCGCCTCAAACAGCCAGTAGAAAGGTGCCATGAGCTTCCTAATAACCGGGATCTGCGAGTCCCAGATCAAGTGGGCAAAGGCCAAAACAAGAATGGTGGCACCGGATGACAGCGTCACAAAGGACGGCGTCCAGAGTCGTTTACCTATTGGGATAAAGTTGGACAGCAGCGGGGTAAGCAGCAGAAGAACAGCAGCCAGAGCCAGGATTTTCAAGAAATTTCGGCCAATGTTTTTATTGTTCAAAAACAAACCTGCCGTATAACCGAAAAGCGTGCTGGCAATTGCGGAAAAAAGCGTACATATTCCTTCCGGATCATATCCGGCATCGCCGTGAACATAAAGATGGCTCTTTGTGAAAATAAACGGATCAATCATTCCGGATAAATTATGGTCCGGTGAGGGCAAACTGCCCGGAAAAGACTGGCTTGTATATAAGAGAATGCCAAGATAGGCAGCCAGAATAAGTAGTCCGGCAGTGAACGGCCAGAACCATTTCCCGGATACTCTGGTTATCAGGATTGTCATAATTCCGGTAAAAGCAAGAACCTGAAGCACTCCGGTAAAGCGAAGCTCGGAAAGATGAAATTCCCAGGATACCAGGGAATTAAAAATCAGGCCAATGATAATCAGCACAAAAAACCTTCTGATTAATCGTACCCAGGCCACATGCTTGCGGTAGGCAATCGCCATGCTGGTTCCGGAAAGTGTCACAAAGGCTGGAAAAGCAAAGTCAATGACGGTATAACCAAACCACGGAGCATGCACAATATAGGCCCCATAGAGAGGACCTTCCGGAACAAAGGTTAGGAACAAAAGCAGTACGGAAAGAGCCCGCGCAAAATCAAGGGCTTTAATCCGGTTCGTTATTCTTTTCATAGCGTTATCCTTTAATCGAAATCTTTAATGATTTTTAATATATTTCTATTATATATTTACATGTCAATGATATCACTGGCTACCAAGTCCAGTGGGCTTCTAAAAATTTTTTCATCGATCCCAAACCCATCCTGTTTCAAATAGATATTCAGATACCTATTTAATATGTTTTTTCCCAAGCACCTTCTCGACAAATACTTTGGCCAGATGGGGATCAAATTGGGTTCCAGCATTTTTTAGGATTTCTTCAGCAGCGGTTTCCACGTCCAAGGCTTTTCGGTATGGACGGCTGCTGATCATCGCATTGTAAGCATCAGCAATCGCCACAATCCGGGCTTCCAATGGGATTTCCTCACCTTTCAGTCCCTTGGGGTATCCCTTCCCGTCCCATCGTTCATGATGGGAAAGGACGTAATCCGAGAGATGCGCATACTCATTCATTGTGCTGAGGATTTCATGGCCGAGTTCCGGATGACGCTTCATTTCCGCCATCTCGGAATCAGTCAGCTTGTCCGGTTTGTGAAGAATCCTGCTGTCAAGGCTGACCTTGCCAATGTTTCTGATGAGTCCGATCATCTCAAGATTTTCAATGTTTTTCTCACTCAATTCCAGGGTTTGACCGATTTCGGCACAAAACTTACTTACTTGGGCGGACTCTTTTTCTTCCATATCGTTCTTATGGAATAACGTTTCCATAATGATTTCGATCAGAGCATTGCTCGGTTTGTTTTTAGCTGTACTTTTAAGCGGAGGAGTTTTTTCTGCAGCTTCTTTATAGATGAAGGCAATTTCATTTTCTTTCTTCGTTGTTGGTTCACAGCCGGAAGATAAGGGAAGGCTCAGGGCGTCTAATTTTTCCTTATCAACCAAGTCATTGATCCGGTTCACAAGAATATCGGCCTGTTTGGAGTTGGTTTTCGGCAGTAATATCATAAATTCGCTTTCGCTGATCCGGGCGATGATATCGTCAACACGGCATTCTTGTTTAATGATTTCAGCGATCTTTTTGATGATAAGATTTCCTTCAGCATGGCCGAGGTCTTTTTTTATGTCGTCCAGGTAATCGATGTCAATGAGGGCCAGAGATATTGGCAGATTTCTTTCAGTATTCAGTCGCTTGAATTCTTCCTCAAAAAACCTGCGGTTGTATAATCCGGTAAGCGGATCGTGGAAACTTAGAAATTCGGCTTTACCCAGTTTTTTGTTTTTTCTGACGAGTTCTTTAAAGACAAGCACAATGCCTTGGATGTGCTTGTCCTCGTCTTTCACCGGTTTTGCCTTACTCCTGACCGGACGCTTTTCGCCACTTTTGGAGAGCAAAACAGCATTTTTGGTAAATTCAACTTTCTTGCCAGTCTCAAGCACGTTCAGCATGCTGCCACCAAGCTCTTCATTAGTAGCTGCGTTCAAAAGCTGAAATACTTCAGTCAGCGGTTTGTGAAGCGCTTCTTCGTTCTTCCAGCCGGTGAGCAGTTCGGCCTTTTGGCTTAATAATCGTATATTGCCTTGTATATCCGTCAAGATGACAGCGTCACTGATCGATTCTAACGTCGTTTTTAACCATTCCTGATCCGGTTTCATGCTCCTAATCTCCTAATAAAAAACTGTTCGAAACGAAAAAACAAGCTGTAACTAATATATCGTAATATTTTTCCAAATGTTTAGTAATTATTTTGGCGGATCATTTTAAAGCTCCATGCTATTAATGATTGACCCGGAAGTGATGCAGTATATAAAAAAATTTTACAATTAGTATTAACTTGAATAAACCAAAAGGCGGGATAAGTTTGATGAGGAGGGGCTGGTATCCCCAGCCCTTCGCTTATCGCAGTGATAATTCACTCCGTTTTGGCTCACAGGTCTTCAGTATTTTTGCTAGCTCCTATTTTAGCGCTTAAACCGGCGGATCGTATAAATCGTTGGTGGTGTTGTCAAACACCCTGATATCTCGCTTTAAGCTAAGCTCACCGCTGAGCGTATTAAAAATATTGCGGGCAATGATCATATCCATTACGGCCTCAGCCTCAGCCTTAGTCATATCTGCCCTTGGATTGGGCACCGTGATGGCAAATGTTTTACCGCCGGCGGTCAGGAAAGTTAATCTGACGAATTTATTGTTTACAATAGCCATGCTTTCACCACCTTTCCCACAGATTTTGCGTGTTTATTCTTCGTTAATCAATTCGTAATTCTTCTGCAGCAGCACATTCGCTACCGGATTCTGGCTCAGGCTGTATAAGGCTGTTATCACATCGAAGAGGTCCTGCGCCGCGGCATCAGGCTTCACATAATTAATACTTTTCTTCTTGATCTCCGGGTCGCCGGCGGGTGTAGTCCCCCCGGTTTGGTAGCGCGCAGCAAGTATCGAATTTAAAGAAACCGCTATCGCTGCCATTGTCCTCAGCTCCTTTCCTCCGGATTGACAGGCCGGGCTTGTACGGCTTGTCTGATATAGTTTATGGTGAAGTTTATCCGGCGGTTACCCCCGGAGGCATATATTATAAAAGTGACACTTCTGCGCTACCCTTAATATCAGCCGCCGGCCGGGGTTGTCCAAGAATCTGAGGCGCCTCAGATTCTTGGACAACCCCGTTATAGGAGGTTTTTCACATTTGTAAGCCTGTCCTCATATTCTGTAAGTGAGGAAAAACTGAAAGCGAGGACCTGAAGCTGTCATGAGCCATTTGATAGACATGAACGATGTGATGATAGAACGTACGCCGCATTTAATCGCGGCTGAGATTAACCTGATTAAATACCAGACCAATCATATCGTGCTTACCAATACCATCGAGATCGGGCGGCGGCTGACGGAGGCCAAGAAGCTGATCCCCTATGGGGGATGGGGCAAATGGCTGAAGGAGTCGGTCAACTACTCCCAGAGCACGGCCGAAAAAATGATGCGTCTCTACCAAGCTTACGGCGACAAGCAGCCCCTCGCCCAGAGCGTCGGCGAACAACCGCAGGAAATTCCAAATCTGAGCTATACGCAGGCATACATCCTCTTAGGCGTCCCGGAGGAGGAACGGAAAGCGTTCATTGCGGAAATTGATATTGTAGACATGTCTACCCGTGAATTGCAAAAGGCGGTTGATGAACGGGCCCAGGCAGAGCAGGAAAAGAATAAGGCCCTCGAGGAGAAAGTGGAACTCTGGCAAGCCCTGGATGACGAAAAGCAGAAGAACGAACGGCTGACCAAGGAGAATACCAATCTGAGCAAGAATGCGCAAGAGTTGTATAATGCCAATATCGAGCTCGAGAAGAAGAGCGGTAAGCAACAGAATGAGCTTGATTCGCTCAAAAAAAGCACATCTTACGACTTCGTCGACCGGCTGAGAAAGGACCTCGACAGCGCTTCTGTCAAAGCGAAGTCCAATAAAATCGCTTTTCTCTACGAGAACCTGGACAGAACCTTCAAGGAACTGAAGTGGGAGCTGGAGCAGATCGGTACGGATGATCCGGATACCTTTGTCGCTTATAAGAATAATGTCTATGAGTCTCTGATTCAGTGGACGAGGGATACGTTGTGGAATAAAAATTACTAATTTATTCCCCAAGCGCTTGGGGATTCTACGATTATTTAAGGAAATAAATAAAGGCAGCCTTTGCGGTCTGATGAAGGGAAAAAATTCTATTACCTGTATTATTTGCTTCATAATTCCTATGATCATTAGAAAACCAGCAAAGACCAGTTTGCGAACCAAATGCCCTCTATCATTAGGGGGCTTAAATATTTCCGAATTTTTGCCGAATTTTTGCCGATTATTTAAGGCTGAAGAAATTATACTTAACCTATAGTCGTCACAAAAAAACAAGGAGGCGATTATCTTATTGGAAGTTCAAACATAAAAAAAGTACCATTTTCTAACTTTAAAAAAGAAAGAGAGGCGTAAATTCAAATGTCAATCACACAGATTACCAGGGAATTTCTAGGGTTATCTTCTGACACAAAACCTACTAACGTTGCAACAGGCTCAAAATTTATCGAACTTGATACAAAGAAAGTATTCATTTTTGACGGTTCATCTTGGTACCTTAATCCTATGCCAGTTATGGTAACTGATTCACTTCCAACGGGGTCAAATATAATTGGGAAAGTCGGAATAGACTCTGGAAATAATGGGGTTTCGATAGTTGGGAGTTTAGCGAATATTACGGGAGCAGTTCAAAATGTAACTACGGCAGGGACAAGAGTGCAATTACCTGATATAGATTGCCACGAAGTAACAATAATAGCCAAGCGTTTAAACACGAGTTATATATATGCTGGCGGTTCGGACGTTTCGTCTTCGGTTTATGGCGTGGAATTAGCCGCGCTTGAAAGTTATACGTTTCCTGTAGCAAACGCTAATCAAATTTATATTGATTCTTCTGTCAACGGGGAGGGAATAAGCTATGTCGCGGTTTAATAGCCTTTCTTTAATTACTAATAATGCTTTCCCTAAAACTTCATGGTATATGGATGCGGTAGCTGCAACCAATTGGATTAAATTAAAAAACCTTGTAAGGGTATATCCGATTATTTATGTAGATTCAGATTTTACAATTGATATATCAGACTCCTGTTTACTGCTTCAGGATGTCAAATTTATTGGCACCGGCAAAACAATCACCGTCACGACATCCAACAACACTAGACACGCTTTTAAAATTGGCGCGGAAGGGCTTAATATTCGGTTTGAGGGCGTTAAATTCGTTCTGAATTTCTTGGGGTATCTCGTCAGTGGTGATGGTACCGATGGAAAATTATCCTTGAACGTTAATTCCTTCAAGGTGCGAAACTGTGATATTTCAGGTTATGGGCTGTTTTGTTGTTTTTACATCAAAGGCAACGAATCAGGCACACAGGACACGTATCAAGTGTGGGTGCGGGAAACTGAGATTATTGACAATACAATTCATGATCTTCCGGCAGATTACTACGTATATGCACCAAATGAACCCACAAACTACACCACTTGCGGTCTGTTTATCATTAATCAAATTTCAATAGAAAGTATCACAATTGAAGATAATATCTTATCAGAGTGTGGTCATACTGTATTCCAAATGAAAAACCGAAACACCTACAATTCCAGGAAATCCATTAAAATATGCCGTAACAAACTTGTGAATTCGGACGCTTGTTGGGGAATGTTTAATCAAAATTATACGTATTATGTATTTGCAATTGCCGAAGCTGATCTTGTGATATACGAGGATAATCATGTCGAAGGTATGAAAATATCTGACCAAACACCAGGCGGTTATGGGGCTGCGCTATACGACTGTTACACCAAAGCAGATACCTTTATTTACAAAAATAATGTTTGGAAAAATAACATGGCGTTTTATGTCACTAAAGATATCGATCCTATCGTTAGAGACGACAACAACAGTTATATGCTTAAGTGCAAGGGTTGTTATAACGTATTTGCTAAAGGAAACAAATTCATACTTGAGCAAGATTTCTTAACTCGTTTGTGTGCCGATACAAATATAACTAATAGATATATTGCAATAATGGACTGTTCATCTGATGATGAGGCGTTTTCATTAGGACAAACGCGGTGGGAATACAAAAATAATATGGTCCGTGTTCCAAGATTGCGGTTTGAGAGTGAGCAGAATACTAGATACTCTTATAAATTTGAGGATAACGACATTTACTGCGATTATCTTAAGGGTTATATCATTTATACCGGGGTAAACTTTTATCCATACCGAAGCATTATAAATAATAAAATAAAAAGTCTATATACGGAGTCAAGTTTTGGTAATTCAGCAGGATCAGCGAATGCGTACACAGTAACCATCGACGGAATTACATCCTACACAGACGGATTAACTATTACTGTAAAAATCAATACCTCTAATACAGGAGCATCAACCATCAACGTCAATACTTTGGGTGATGTGAGTATTCGTAAAACAGATGGAATAGTATTAACGTCAGGTGCTTTAGTGAGTGGTAGTAGCTATACTTTGAGATATAACGCTGCTCGTGGATACTTTCAGCTACAATTATTAGATAGTTTTAGAATTTACTACGGAGTCGGTAACGTTCCCTATGAGTCAGTCATAGGATCTAGCTTTATCGTTAAAGATAATGATATTGATGTACCAAACTTCTATCCTGCTAATTATGGCACAAACAATGCCAACGCTATCAACTATCTGGAGTTTGAGAAGTTTATTTGTATAGACAATATTTTTCCTGTTAAATGGGAAATGCAGAGCTTAACTGGACGAGCAATTTTCCGAAACAACATTTATAAAAGTCCAGGTATCTCTACGATAAGATACCCTTTAAAATTCCTTGAGCCTAATAATGAAATCAAGGAAACGGTTCCGCTGTCATTTAGTGTCGTTACCTTTTCTATGGGGCAAATTGCAACGACAGTCAACGTCACCATACGGTTGGCCTTAAAATTACTGGATACATCAGGCAACATATCAACTTATGAGGCTGTCCTTAAGCATACACCTACAGAATTTTATATAAATGGCGCTAAAGCCTGCGACGTTGTTGCAGAAGCGACAAATTATAGCGCTTCTGCTGTAGGGGAATTCGTTTTGTCCCTTAAACATTTGTCCTATGATGCGCTATCTGTGGTCGCGACCAACGCCGGTGGAAGGAATTATGTTTTTGCGGATATCAGCTTGACATCTATGTCTAATTAAAACTTCGCAAAAGATCCAGTTTACGAACCAAATTTAATGGGCTGACAAATAACTGACTCGTTCAGCAACCTGTATGTATGGCGCAAACGCAGTATAGCTAAAAAAATGAGGCCCTTCTGAGGGCCTCTAAAAAACTTAAGAAATCGTATATACCAGAGAAAAGCAATCACTTTTTGCTAAAGTCAGAATTTGGCTTGATTCAACCTTATTTCAATAAAATCTCATAAAGCTCTCTGGTTCCTGATTTTTTGACGTAAAGCTTATAACTTTCAGCGTCTGTCGGTAATTCGTATACCCAATTCCCATTTTCTGTAATGCCCTGAGATAGTTCCCGGTAATCCAGATAATTGTCAATGGTATTCGTGCTGTCGGCATAGGTCTTAAACTCTCGGTTTTTATTATCGACAACAATTAAGTTAGGCGGGAAGGTGAATGCTTTGTTACTCGTGTTGGTCACGTCAGCATTAACGATCACGAACTTCGCGCCTTCTTTGGCGGTTTTGTCATAACTATATTTAGAGGAGATTGTTTGTTTTTCTTCTACATGATTTACTCTGAGTTTAATCGAGGTAAGGATGATTTCATCGCCAACAGCTTTGGGGATAATAGTTAAGTTCTCTTTTTTAGCCTGTTCCATGAAGCTGTTTGTTCCCTGACCGGCACCATCGGAAGATGAATTGATATTTTTGTTTAATTCCTTGGTAACCGAAATGAAATTAGACAGAAAAACATCTAAGAGTTCATCATTCGGTTGGGAGATATACCAGTGGCGATTAACTTTGATTAATTGAACATTGATAGATTTTTCCGCATAAGATTCTTGAATAGTCGCCTTGTGTTTTTGCATGGCAGACATCAGCATTTGTTCTATTTCTTCGTCCTTTATCTCAACACCTGTGGTGGCTGAAGTAAAAGCTTCAGTAAATACATCCTGAAGCACTGCCTTAAGAAGGGGTTCGCCGTTCATATACTTTATATCAACAGTGAGGGTAGCCTTATCATTTTCTATTTTCGGCTCCTTTACAGTGTATGTTATTTTCGCCGCGTTTTCTTGGAAATAGTCCAAAAAATATTTTTGAGACTGGCTTTTACTGTCTTCTCCATCCCCTATGAGATCTAAAATTTTTGTTTTACTATTTGAGTCTGTTGGATCCACCATCGAAGCCATTTGGGCTAAGTCAAACTTCTTGCCGGCCTCAATAAAGGAGGTTACCGTTGATTCCGGGCTGGGAATATTGGCACAACCGGCAATAAAAAACAATCCGATCATTAATTAAGAGGCCTGTCAGTTTTTTCATTTTTTCCACCCCTTTTTTACCTTTCAAATATATCGTTTATGGGTCTTGATGAACCATTATGACATTGTTTTAAATAACTATTTCCAGATATAATTCTTATGTTATAATACAATAAATTATAAAAATATAAATAAAGAAATTTTACTATTCAATGATAGAGAAGAGGATAAGCATTATGAAAATCAAAGAAGGGTATCTGGTCAGAAAAATTGCCGATTGTTATATTGTCGTTCCAGTCGGGGAACGTGTTATTGAATTCAAGGGGATCATGACGCTTAACGATACAGGGAATTTTATTTGGCGGGGTCTGACCGAAGATATATCTTACAATCAATTGTTGGCTTCTATTTTGGATGAATATGAAATCGATGAGGTCACAGCCAAAGCGGACCTGGATGATTTTATTCAGAGTGCCCGTGAAAGCGGAGTGCTGGAGGAATAAATATGGAGAATAATAATAACGAGATTGCCCGGAAGTGGGAAAGCTCGGAAATGACCCTGGCAGGATATGCTGCCCAAAGACATGTACCTTTGGGTGGTACTTTTGAATTAACGGCTCGATGTAATCTGAAGTGTAAAATGTGCTATATACGCTTGGATAAAGCGCAGATAGATCTTATCGGCAGGGAAAAGACCGCTGATGAGTGGATTACCCTTGGAAAAGAAGCCATTCAAGCTGGAACACTAAACCTATTGATTACCGGTGGGGAACCACTATTGCGCCCTGATTTTGCAGAGATATATTCAGCGTTGACCATGATGGGATTTATTATTACGTTAAATACCAATGCAACACTTATCAATAGTGAAATACTTAAACTTTTTAAGAAATATCCACCTACTGCGACAAATGTAACATTGTACGGGGCTACTCCTGAAACATATCAGTCTATTTGCGGCAACAGGGAAGCATTTTACAATACAATAAGCGGTCTGGAAATGTTAGCAGATATCCCAACGGTTCTCGAAGTTCGTACAACTTTTATTAAGGACAATCGGCATGAATTAAATGCCCTTCGTAAGATAGCTAACCGATACACCAAACGCTTTGCTATTAATACAAAAGTGAATAAGGCTGTGCGCGGAGCCTGTTCCGATGCAGAAAACTGCAGACTAACACCAGCTCAGTTATTTGATTTAGCTGAAGAGAACGGGGAATATTATCGATCTCTAAATAGTGAAACAGAATTTGCTTTGGAAAAAAATATGGATACTGATAATTATATTCATGCACTAGAGTATTTTCATCTTCCTCCTCAAATTCTTACTTGTCTTGCAGCAAAATCAATGTACTGGATTACCTGGGATGGGAAGATGCTTCCATGTGGTTCGTTCACCAGTCCCTACACATTACCTTTTAAAGAGGGGTTTCAATCTGCTTGGGACCGGTTGCCAACTTTATTTGAGAAGATAAAACTCCCACAGGAATGTATGAAGTGTGAATATGCAAATGGACAATGCTCCAACTGTCCAGCAATTCTTCAATCAGAGTCAGGTTCTTTTGACAAAATTTCATCATACATTTGTGAAATTGCACAAGAGCGGTCGAAACGACGTAAAAAATTAAAATAGGACTAGACAGAATTTGGATTATATGATAGTTTGAATTTAGTTATATGTTTTTTGTGAGGTGTTTCATATGAAAAAAGAATATACTAAGCCAATGCTTGATGCTAGGGAGTATGCTCAGTTTGAAAGTGTATTTGCTGATTGTAACAAGGGAAATGCTGGTGTAGGCTGCATTGACAATGTTTCGGATTGGACTCCAACTGGTTCATCTTATGCAGCATTTGGTGAACAAAAAGGACCCAAAAAATAAATTAATAACAAAAAAAGGCACACATTGTGTGTCTTTTTTAAATTATAAGGGGATAAATGATGCCAAAGTTCTCTATTGGAGATTTAATAATAAACATATTGGCTCCTGATTGGGCAATACATGAAAACTTTAAATTATTTACAACTAAAGAAGGAGAACCCGATATCGAATGCCGGGTTATTTTTCAGGGGCATCAGGATATTTCTGTTGAAGGGGCTCAATTAATCATGGAAACACCTAAGAATAAAATATATGAAATAAACGGAAATATCTTAAATATTAGCGGAGATAGAAAAGCTTACAGCATAACATCTAAGGATTGGTCAGCGTATAAAATATATATTAATTCGGAGTATAATAATCCAAATAATGAAGAGATTATTCAAAAAGTTAAAAATGGAATTTTAGCATCTTTACGCGATTTACTAGTTGGAGCATTGGCACAAAAAAATGGTTTAATTATTCATTCCAGCACCATTATCTGGCAGGATAAGGGAATTGTGTTCTCTGCGCCTTCAGATACCGGAAAAACTACACATACCCTCTTATGGCAGCAAATGTATCAAACACCGGTTTTGGATGGGGATGTTACTGCCTGTAGGATTAATAAAGATACTCCAGTAGTCTATGGACTTCCATGGTGCGGTACATCAGGTCAATTTATCAATGCCAGCGTTCCTCTTGGGGCAATCGTATTTCTTCAGCAGTGTCAAGAGAACAGTATTATTAAGCTTGATTTTCAGGAAGCATTTCTGCGGCTTACCGCAAGATGTTTTCTTTTGCCTTGGAACCAAAGATTGATGGATCAATACTTAAATACGATTCAAAAAATTGTAGAAAAAGTTAGTTGTTATCTATTGAATTGTCTGCCAAACCAAGAATCAGTAGAGTTGGTGAAGGAATGCCTGAAAAAACAATAAACCAAAATTTTATTCCGGCTATTGTATGGTCAAATGCGTTGCTGCCTATTTTAGCTGAAGGGCATCTGCTGAAATTACCTATTGAAGGGTTAAGTATGTATCCTTTGCTTGTAGGGCGAAGGGACGAAGTGCTTCTGGCGGATGTCACAGGTAAGAAACTTCGACGAGGTGATATTGTCCTATATGTCCGACAAAATGGGACCCATGTCTTGCATCGGATCCATCATATTGACCTAAATAATTACTATATGTTTGGTGATGCTCAGACCTGGATTGAAGGTCCAATAAATGAAGATAATGTTCTGGGAGTTGCTATTTCAGTGATCAGAAACGGAAAAGCAATTGAATGCAATTCGTTTGGATATCGGTTTATATCCCAGATATGGATGGCAATGCGTCCTGCTAGACCCTTGATCCTAAAAATCATTGATCGTATACCAATTATTGTTAAAATATTGAATATTATCCTGCGTCCAATTCATTCAAAATAACTTTATGCACAAGTTCGACGGCTTCTTGGTCCGGCCGGCATTGTAAAAGGTAAATAGGGGTGGAAGCAATGATGCGGGCGATGTGGCTGAGCGCCAGATCCATTAAACGCCGGTCATGGTAAGGCAAAAGAAAACGGGGCAGCAGGCAGGATGATAATTCCGGTTCCTGGAGTCGATGCAGGCTATTATTATCATTTTGCTCCAGGACTATGATGGCATTTAACGGGGCGCTTGTATTCAGGTGTTTATGACTCGAACCACACCAGGGAGTTCCGTGGATGGTGATTTTTTCCGCAGATCGTTTCAATATCGGGCTGCTGTCATCATTGATGACAGTAGCCCCCCTATAGGTTTCCCACAGCTGAGCTTGGGTCGATTTTCCTGTTCCGGCCGGTGCGGTAAAGGCAATTCCTTTGTCCCGCCACTTGGTCGCGGAAGCATGGAGAATAATCCCTTGATGGAGTAGAATCAGGTTGCGGATCACTATATTGCTGAAAAACTTAAAAACTGCAAGCTGTTGGTCGGAGAGATCCTTGATGTATTCGATAGATACCTGCCGCCAGTCCTTTGCAGCCGTTAATTTGCAGACAGGCCCGAAAGGGTAGAGCGGGGTGGAAAGATAAACGGAAAACCCATCTTCATTTTCACTGTGAGTATACCATTTTAAACCGTCTTCATATAAAAACCTTCCCTGAGAAGGGGATAGCTCGGAACATTGCAGGAAATTCACCTCGCAGTCCGCAGCTCCATCAGACTCAGATACGTAAGACGTAAATTCTTCGGGCATGTTTTTTAAATTAGTTTGAAAGTCGATAATCAATCCCGCGATATCATAGCGCATCAAGCAAATCTCCGATCCTATAGATAACACAAGAGCCTGGCATTCTGTCAGGCTCTTTAAAATATTACATTACTTTACGGCTATTAAAAACCTTTCATAAAATATTTTTCATCTACCCCTTAGCCATAGCTTTGCAGTTGTCATTTAAAAAAATGCAGTAACTGGCAGAATCAACTTGTTAGTCATCTCAATGTAGAACAAGCTAGAAATTATACCATATAATGTAATAAATATATAAAAGGAAGGTTATCCTATGGATGTTACGAGTAATGTCCAAATATTGGGCAGTCCGTTCACAAAATCAACCTTTGCAAAAAATGTTTGGGATATGCAAGTCTTTAACGGGCATATATATCTTGGGCATGGAGATTTTAATACAAGCTCAGGCCCAATTCCAGTTATTTATTTTGACCCTGCAACAAGCAAATTTGTGACGCATTTTACTGTGGATGAAGAAGAAATAAACGTATTCAAAGTGCTTAACGGTAAGCTATTCATTCCAGGGATAGACGCCAGAGACGACTGGAATTTTGGAAATATTTATGCTATAGGAAGTAATAATAGCTGGATAAAATACAGAACGGTTCCTCAGGCAGCTCATGTTTTTGATATCGCTTATTATCACGGTAAACTTTATACGGTAACAGGTACAACAAGAACATGTTGGGGAGAGGTCTTAGTATCAGAAGATATGGGGGTTTCATGGCAAAGCCAAGTCCCTGGCAATGCATCAAACTGGCTGTTTACAGGAAATTGGGGAATATCGTTATTTGAATTGGGTGGAAAGCTCTATGCTGCAGGAAGAATGCTTTTTTTATCTCCAACGGAGCTTGCGGGAAACACTGGGAACTACGCCAGATTTGTGGAGATAGATGGTGATAATGCGCAAATACAACTTTACTCAAAATATTTTGCACCTGGAATAGACCTTCGGTATGGTTACTACCTCAAAAAGAACATTGTATTTCATAATCAGCTCGTATTTATTTGTCAAAACAGGATCGCTTCGAATTGGAAGCCGAATTCGATGTATGCTGCCATTTCGTTGGATAAATCAAGAAAAATTATTTTCCCTGAGATTTCGGCGGTTCCGGCAGATATTCTGAATAGAGATTCTTCAATTTACGTCTTAACTTTTATCAAGACCGCATCCAAAAATTATACCAATATCATTTACAAATCGAGTGATCTTGAAAATTGGAATGAGGTATTTAGATTCAATACCGATACCTTTGCCAGATCATTTGAGGAACTGAATGGGGACTTTTATTTTGGCCTAGGATGCGATACTGACTATGTTTCTCCTAATACCGGAAACATCCTGAAGGTTGCACAAAGAGTATATTAACCGTGCTGAAGCTGATAATGATTAATACCTTCAGGTACAAACGTCAGATATCGGTAGAGGATGTATTCAAATTGTTTGTTGCACAATTTTGACAGCCTCAATGTTCGGGCGGCATTTTAAAAGGTAAATATCCACGATGTTTGATAGTTCTTGTGCAGTATCCAGCGTTCATTAAGTTTTCACTCCAAAATGGTAAAAAACTGTTTGAGATCAGCCGCATCATTGCTTCGGCCTTTTCTAGTTTTACGATGTTGTTTTCCGCTGCTTGCTCTAAAAATACTATGGCTGTAAGCGGCGCGCTGTCGTTCATGTATTCTCTTGAGGTTCCGCACCAGGGTAAGCCAAAGACAGTGGGACATCCATTGATCATGCGGTATGCACTGACATCTCCGTCTAAGATCCGCACATCGAAGTGATCTTGCCAGAGCTGTATATGCGTCGTTTTTCCGATACCGGAAGGAGCCGCGAAGATAAATCATCGAGGCAGTTTCGCTCAGACAACTAAAACGAGGAGACATTGTTCTTTACAGAAGAGAAAATGATGCACATGTCTTACACAGAATCTATCATGTAAAAAAAGGTGCATACTATATGCTCGGAGATGCCCAGACCTGGATTGAAGGTCCCATAGAGAAAGAAAATGTGCTGGCTGTCGTAACGACGATTATGCGAAAAGGGAAATCCATTGAATGTAGAAATCAGGGTTATCAATTCATTGTAGAGTTGTGGCTGCTTTTGCGGCCTTTGAGACCGCTGATCATGAAAATAGTTTGCAATAAACCGTTCTTTGCAAAAATTATGAATACTTTTTTCAAGGGTAAAACGTAAGACAATTCTGAATTATCTCTACAGCTTCCGAGTCAGGCCGGCACTGCATCAGGTAGACCGGAGTTGAGCAATGATTCGGGAATAATGCAGGAGAGCCAGACCCATGCTGATATTCAGTTCTCCAACATGGAAATTGCTATATTCTTAGTAGAATTATCCTTCCTATTATATTTGTAATTCTTTGAAGTAATAATGATAAATATAGGACTATTTACATTATCTTGTAAGTCCTTTAATTTAAAAAAGAAGGATTTTTTTTTTTACTGTCGAAAATAAAAATTGTTGCATAACTCAACATATATTTTTTTAGGATAATTAAGATGTAAAAAAGAATATTAAGGCCTGAGAAAATGAAAATAATAAAAAAACTAATAATCCTAATAATCCTAATAAGATGGTTCTTATAGTTTTTTTAAGTAACATAATCAGTCTTTAATGATTTTTTTGATATTATTGAATTTCACAGCAGGAAATATGTTAACTTTAATAATGAATCAGCCGTAAGATTGATATTGTAGAGATTATTGCAATTTTATAGTTATTAAAAATTTGGAGAGAAGAATGGATAGGACTAACAGACTCGCATATGCAAATATCGTTCAAATTCTTATTGATGTAATTTTTTTATTCTTAACGTATGGTTTGGCTTATTTTATTGCAGGAAGAGTCACGAATTTGCGTGTAATAACTGAGTATTTGTGGATTATTATTGTATTTATCCCTCTATGGATTGCTATTATGAACTTTCGAGGTATGTATGACAAAACAACCTTTTATTATCCAGACCGTGTTCTGCGAAATGTTTTTTTAGCGACTCTCTTTTCGGGAATAATGTTAGCCGCAATATTTTTCTTTATAAAAGAAACAAGCACAAGCAGAATATTTATTGGATGTTTCCTTCTGCTGTGTCTGATAGTTATGCTTTTGGATAGATTTTTTATAAGTCCGCTAATTGGGAAAAGTAAATATAATGAACAAAACAGAATGATTCTAGTTTGTTCACCTGAAACCTATGAACTGTTTAATAAGTATCTCAATAAAACCCATATACGTTATAATATTATCGGTATCATATCATTAGATGATATCATCATTGATGATAGTATTCAATCGTTGGGGAAAATTGATAAAAATACTTTTGAAGATATACTCAAAAAGCAAATGGTTGATTTAATCGTTTTTGCGTTGCCTAATGAATACACTCAAGAAGTAGAACCTTATATAGCTACATGTCTAAGCATGGGAATTACGGTTCAAAGTATTCTTAATTACAATTTAAAATTTGCCAGAGTACATAGCTCAATGCTGGGTCCAATGCCATTGCTTACTTTCCATACGGTGACTTTAAATCCTGTGTCCAAAGCGATAAAGCGCATTATGGATATCTTGGGTGCGATCGTAGGTATCATTCTGACACTGATAATTGCCATTTATATAGTACCTGCGATAAAAATGGATTCATCAGGTCCAATTCTGTTTAAACAAAAAAGAGTTGGACGCTATGGTCGGATATTTTATTGTTATAAGTTTAGAACAATGTGTGTGGATGCTGAGGAGAAGAAGGCAGAACTTCGGGATAAAAATGAATATCAAAACGGACTGTTTTTCAAGATTAAAGAAGATCCTAGGATTACCAAGGTTGGTGCATTTTTGCGCAAGACCAGCTTGGATGAATTACCGCAGTTCTTTAATGTTCTTAAGGGGGACATGAGTCTCGTAGGGACTAGACCTCCGACTTTGGATGAGGTCGCTCAATATGATACAGAGCACTGGCGCCGAATAAGTATAAAGCCTGGAATTACTGGGAATTGGCAGATAAATGGCCGAAGTAGTATCATGGATTTTGAACAAATCGTCGCGCTGGATACCCAGTATATTGATAAATGGTCTATATGGCTGGATATATCGATACTTTTTAAAACAGTATTGCTTGTTATTCGGAGAGAGTCTGCGTATTAAGAAAATTTTACCTATTGTATAAATTCAATAATCAAGGAGTCATTGATGAACATCTTAATAATAACCGATGTTTATATACCCAATGCAAATTCATCTGCAGTTTTGTTAAGAGATTTAGCTCAAAGTTTCAAAAGAAAAGATATTGATGTGTTTGTCTTAACATTGAAAGAATCAAATGTTCATTTAATGAAGAATGATTTACCGATTAAGGAAGAAGATGGAGTTAAAGTACTTAGAGTTAAGAATTTTAAGAAGAAAAATGTTGGAATGATTCGTAGAGGGCTAAGTGAAGTATTATTGCCCTATTTACTGTATTTCGGTTATTGTAAGTATTTAAGGAGTGTTAAGCCGGATATCATCATTTCTTATTCTCCACCGATAACACTCGAGAGAACAGTTAAGAGGATGAAAAAGAGATATGGATCAAAAGTCTATCTGGTTTTGAGGGATGTATTTCCACAGTGCGCCAAAGATGTAGGGGCAATAAAACAAGGTCTTGTTTTTAGTTATTTTGAAAGAATGGAAAAACAATTATATCAAGTATCCGACTTTATTGGAGTTCAATCCCAGAGCGATTTAATGTCTGTGTGCCAAACGCAAGGCTTGGACAAGGAAAAAGTTGAATTATTATACAACTGGATAGACTTTTCTCCATATCGGAAACAGATTGCAAGAGATTTTCGCAGTGAGTTTGGTTTGGGTGATAAAATAATATGCCTTTATGCAGGGAATATTGGCAAATATCAGGAACTGAGCTTTCTATTTGAACTAATAAAAGTAAATCGAGAGAGAAAAGATGTTGTGTTTTTGATTGTTGGTTCAGGCAGTGAAAGCCGGGGACTGAAAGAAGCATATAAAAATTATGGAAATGTAATATTCAAAGACTTTATTGATCCCCAATATTATCCTGATCTTGTAAGGCAATGTGATATTGGATTAATTAATTTGAACAGAAATTTAACTGTGCAAAATATTCCGGGTAAACTGATGGGCTATTGGTGTTCCAAATTGCCTGTATTAGCCTCTGTAAATTCTGGAAATGACCTGATAAATATGATGGAAGAGGCAGGAGGAGGATTCTGTTCTGTTACTGGTGAGCTAGAAGCCTATAACCAGAATTTTAGTTTATTATGCGAGGATAAAGAGTTAAGGGACAGGGTAGGTATGGCAGGTTATGAGTTTGCGGTGAAGCATTTTTCTGTTGACAAAGTCAGAGACACAATTTTAGAACATTTTATAGGAGAGAACAATCATGTTTAAAGGCAAAATATTATTAATTACTGGCGGAACAGGTTCGTTTGGAAACGCCGTATTAAAAAGATTTTTAAACACAGATATTGAAGAAATTCGAATTTTTTCCCGTGATGAAAAGAAACAGGACGACATGAGAAAAGAGCTTAAAAATGATAAAGTCAAGTTCTTTATTGGGGATGTCAGGGATTATCAGAGTGTTACGGCTGCAATGCATGGAGTAGATTATATTTTTCATGCGGCGGCTCTCAAACAGGTACCTTCCTGTGAGTTTTTTCCAATGGAAGCTGTTAAGACAAATGTAGTCGGAACGGAAAATGTTTTAAATGCCGCGGTCGCCTTTGGTGTCAAAAAAGTTATCTGTTTGTCAACGGATAAAGCAGTTTATCCGATCAATGCCATGGGTATTTCTAAGGCAATGATGGAAAAAATCATGGTAGCTAAATCACGGACTGTTGATCCTACCAAGACGATTATTTGCGGTACACGTTACGGAAATGTCATGGCTTCGCGGGGCTCTGTCATTCCTCTTTTTATACAGCAGATAAAATCAGGGCAGACATTGACGGTTACCGATCCCTATATGACCCGTTACTTGATGTCAATTGATGATGCGGTGGAACTTGTTCTTTTTGCTTTTAAAAATGCTAAGCAGGGTGATCTTTTTATCCAGAAAGCCCCAGCTTCAACGATTGCCGACCTTGTCCAGGGAATAAAGGAAATTTTTCAGGCGGAAAATGCGGTTAAGATAATCGGAACAAGGCATGGGGAAAAGCTTTATGAAACGCTCCTCTCCCGTGAAGAAATGGCGAAGACTGAAGATTTGGGAGAATACTACAGAGTCCCGGCAGATACTCGAACCTTAAATTATGATCAATACTTTGAATCAGGAGATGAAAGACTTAGCACCACTGAGGAGTATAACTCTCACAATACTCGGCGGCTGGATATCACTGGTGTAAAGGAACTGTTACTTAGTCTCGACTATATCCAAGGTGAATTAAAGGAGCGGTAGGAAGCAATGAAGAGAACAGTTTTGGTTACCGGTGCTAACGGTTTTATCGGCAAAAATTTAATTGCCACACTTGACACAAATATGGAGATATTAAAGTATGACATCGACAATTCGGTGAATGAGCTGAAGGACTTTTGCCGAAGGGCTGATTTTGTTTTTCATTTGGCCGGGGTAAACAGACCCTTGGAAGTCGGTGAATTCGAAAAAGGTAATAGCGGTTTCACTGAACTGCTACTGACGATGTTGCGGGAAAACAATAAAAAAGTTCCAGTGCTGATGACATCATCGATTCAAGCCGAGATAGATAATCCTTACGGTCAAAGCAAGAAGAACGCTGAGAGCTTGCTTGAAGATTATGCGAGAGAGACAGGAAATCCAGTGTATATATACCGTCTGCCTAATGTTTTCGGCAAATGGTGCCGGCCCAATTATAACTCTGTGATAGCGACTTGGTGCTATAATATATCTCGTGGACTGCCGATACAGATTAATAACCCGGAAACCGTGCTATCCCTTGTTTATATTGACGACGTGGTTCAAGAGTTTATCCATGCTTTTAACGGCAGTGAATCAAGAATGGATAATGGTTTCTGCTTTGTGACCAGAACATTCAGCATAACCCTGCATCAGATAGCCAATACATTGGAGGCTTTTCAAGAAAGCCGGAGTTCGCTGGTCATGCCGAATTTTGAAGGTGAGTTTGAGCGTTTTTTATATGCGACCTATCTTTCTTATTTTCCTGAAAATGGGTTCAGTTATGATTTGGAGATGAAACATGATCAACGGGGATGGCTGGCTGAGTTCATCAAATCGCCGGCTATGGGCCAGATCTTTATTTCTCGTACTAAACCCGGTATTACCAGGGGGAACCACTGGCATCATTCAAAAGTGGAAAAGTTTCTTGTGATCGAGGGAGATGCATTGATCAGGTTTAGGGAAATAAACGTCCCCAAAGTCATTGAGTACAGCGTATCTGGGGATAAACTTCAGGTATTGGATATTCCAACGGGCTATACACATTCTATCGAAAATGTGGGAAAGACTGACGTTATCACCCTTTTTTGGGCGGATGAAATTTTTAATGCTGAAAAACCAGATACGTTTTATTTGGAGGTTTAACATCAATGTCAAAACTTAAAGTAATGACAATTCTCGGTACTCGTCCTGAAATAATCCGTTTGTCTGCAGTAATTAAAGCCTGTGACCGTTATTTCGACCACATTCTTGTTCATACCGGACAAAACTGGGACTATACGCTTAACCGGGTATTCTTTGAGGATCTTGGTTTGAGAGAACCGAATTATTACCTAGATAGTGTCGGCAAAGACCTTGGAGAGACGATGGGAAATATCATTGCCAAGTCTTACGGGGTACTACAGAAAGAAATACCTGACGCGCTCCTGATACTAGGGGATACGAACTCAGCGCTGTCGGCAATCTCCGCTAAGAGGCTGAAAGTACCGATTTTTCATATGGAGGCTGGCAACCGGTGTTTCGATCAGAACGTACCGGAAGAGATTAACCGGAAAATTGTCGATCATATATCAGATATTAATCTGACGTATACGGAACATTCTCGCCGATATCTCCTGTCTGAAGGATTTAGGAAAGACCACATATTTGTAACAGGTTCCCCAATGCAGGAAGTGTTGCAGGAACATATGGCAAGAATTGACGCGAGTAGAGTGCTCGAAGAACTTAATCTCGAAGCAGGAAAGTATATTTTAGTTTCTGCTCACAGAGAAGAAAATATTGATCAAGAACAAAACTTCTTATCTTTAATGACAGCGCTAAATAATATCGCTGAGCGATACGGAATGCCGGTCATTTACTCAACACATCCGCGGAGTAAGAAGTTTATTGAACAAAGAAATTTTGTATTCCATCCTCAGGTCAGGAGCATCAAACCATTTGGATTTCTCGCGTATAATAAATTACAAAAGAATTCTTTCTGTGTACTTTCCGACAGTGGCACACTTTCGGAAGAAAGTGCCATTTTAGGATTTGCAGGTATCTTACTAAGAACTTCGACTGAAAGGCCGGAAGTATTGGATAAAGGTACGGTCATTATTGGAGGAATCAACAGTAAAGATATTGAGCAGTCGATTGAACTCGCAAAAGCAATGCAGGAAAATAATGAGACTACTGTCCTCGCGCCGGACTATATAGACGTTAATGTTTCGGTAAAAGTTGTAAAGTTAATTCAAAGTTATACAAAAATTGTAAATAGAGTTGTTTGGGGACGTTTCATAGACTCACATAATTAGCTATGGTTGGTTAATAACTTTGAATGGGTGAAAAATTTGAAAGTATGCTTGATTGGAATATCTAACTTGTTTTTAATGCCGTATTTATTTACATATGCCAAATTTTTTGAAGAGAACGCTATTGATTATGATGTTATTTACTGGAATCGAAGAAATATTGAAGAGCATTACAATTTTAGCGCGTATTCTTTTCAAGCAAAAATAAAAGATTCTTCCCACAAACTGATTAAACTTAAAGATTATTTTAATTATATTCAATTTGTGAAAAAAAAATTAAAATCAAATAATTATGATTTAGTTATTGTTTTAACATCATTACCTGCTGTTTTGTTAAGTCGTGTTTTAATAAAACATTATTCTGAAAAATTTATTGTTGATATTAGAGATTACACTTATGAGCATTTATTAATATACAAAATTTTATTAAGAAAAGTCTTAACAAAATCTACATTTAATGTGATTTCTTCTCCGGGATTTATTAATTTTTTGCCCCATAAGCAGGCAATTCTTTGTCATAATCTTAGTTATAATGCTGATGGTAAAAAAATCATTAGGAGTTCTCGTACTAGAAATGTAAGTTCGATAAAAATAACCTATGTCGGCAGTATTATGTACTACCAACAATGTATACGGTTTATAGGATGTATTGCCAATGATAAGAGATTTGAGTTTCACTTTTATGGTGTAGGCGATTATAACTCAACAATAGAAAACTATTGTAACGAACATAATATTCATAATGTGTTTATGCACGGAGCATATAAACCACAAGAGAAAGAATGCATTTATGGCCATACTGATATCATTTTTAATGTTTATGGAAATGATAGCAATTTACTTCGGTACGCATTATCTAACAAGTTTTATGATGCAGCTTGGTATAGAATACCTATACTTGTTTCTGACAATACCGACATGTTGAATTACTCAAAGTCATTGAGCTATCCTGTACGATTTGATGAAAATTGTGCAGATAATATTTTTCATTGGTATCATACAATCGATTGGGAAAAATTCAACGTAGACGCTCAGACAATAATTGAAGAAGCATATGCTGATAATGAAAAGTTTTATCAAAAATTAGGCAATTTGGTATATGAAAAACAGTAGCAGAGTATAAGAAATTGAATCGAGAAATCAAATCTAATGAGCGTATTAAGGAATTGGAAAATTGAGGGGATGAAATGAATATAATATATGTTTCTAGACTATGTTCGTCTAGAAAGTTTAAAGACATATTTGAGAATGCAATAATCAAACCACCTCAACAAGCTCAGAAATATCATCGTTTATTAGTGGAAGGGCTGGCTAGAAATGATGAAATAGTTGTTCAAGCAATATCATCATTACCAATTAATCGATCAATGTCGAAAAAAATATTGTTTAAAAGAGAAATTGAAGAAGTTGAAGGAATCCATTATACATATCTGCCGTTTGCTAATCTGCCAGTATTAAAGCAAATAATCATATTTTTTTCTTGTTTTTTTCGTTTGTGGAAAATAATAAATAAGAATAGGAACAGCGTCATCATTTGCGATGTATTAAATATTTCATTAGCTGGTGCAGCAGTGTTAGTCAGCAGATTGTCACAAATTACATGCGTAGGAATAGTGACGGATGTTCCTTTTTACCTG
Source organism: Dehalobacter sp. CP (assembly GCA_009910795.1). The sequence continues at coordinate 95,947 of VMEE01000023.1, forward strand.
GCTTCAATGTCCGAGGATACGAGCAGAAGTAAGAATCGCCTAATTAGTAAAATAAATACTTACATTATGAATAAATTTGACGCTTACGTATTTTTAACACCCTATATGAACCAATTGATTAATAAAAAGAATAAACGATATGTAATTATAGAAGGACAAGTTGATGCTAATATGGTAGATTATGAAAACGAATTATCTAGTAAATATGAGACTAATGTCTGTCTATATGCAGGTGAATTGAACAAAAAATATGGGATCAAAATGTTAACGGATGCCTTTATCGCAGCGCAAGTTGAGAATTCAGAGTTGCACATATATGGAAGTGGGAGTTTTGAACACGAATTACAACAAATATGTAGGCAACATAGGAATATCAAGTATTTTGGCGTAGTTTCTAATGATATAATTATTAAGGAACAAACAAAAGCCACATTATTGATTAATCCCCGGCCGACAAATGAAGAATATACAAAATTCTCATTTCCCTCCAAGAATATGGAATACATGGCATCCGGGACAGCAATGCTGACAACGAATCTTCCGGGTATGCCTTTAGAGTATAGACACTATATCTATATTTTTGAAGATGAAACAGTTCAAGGATTAGCTGCCAATATTAGGACTCTTTTGTCAAATCCCAAAGAGGAACTGTTTTATAAAGGACTGGAAGCGAAGCAATTTGTTTTAAAAAATAAAAATAATATAATTCAAGCTGGTAAGATCATAAACATGCTGAAAGAAAGGAAATAATCACTGAATCATGGTACGATATAAAAATATACGGAAATTATTTGGCTGTTTGGGGATAAAAATGAAAGATATTATTCACTATCGCTTGTCAATGCCCATTATTGTAAGCATGTTTGAAAAATGCGGTGAGGATGTATATATTGAGCCTAAGGGTGAATTTACCTATCATAACATTTCCATTGGAAATAACGTATATATCGGGGCACATGCTTCGTTTATGTGCGCGAATGCAAAGATATTGATTGGCAGCCAGGTGATGTTTGGGCCTCATGTCACAATCCGTACAGGAGATCATCGGGCTGATGTAATTGGTGAGTATATGATCAATATTAAACAAAAATTACCTGAAAACAATAAAAATGTTATTATTGAAGATGATGTTTGGATTGGATGCAACGTCACAATTTTAAAAGGTGTTACGATTGGAAAAGGCAGTATTATAGGGGCAGGGAGTGTTGTGACAAAAGATGTCCCTTCGTATACATATCATGTCGGTGTGCCTGGTATTAAGGAATGGCCGCGGTTTAATATCGAACAAATCAAGGAACATGAACGTGTTTTGAATGAAAAGCTTAGTCTGATCGGAGAAAATAAATGAAGGTTGCATTTGTAATTGGTTCACTTCGATTTAGTGGAGCAGAACGTGTTCTGATCTCAATCGCCAATGAAATGACGAAGAAAGGGAATCAAATATATATTTTACTTTTAAACGGGATACTCACAGGCCAGGAAGAAACGTATAAGGATGGCTTAGATCCCAGAATCATTTGTATTGATGCAGGTCTTGCTTCCAGTAACAGCTTTTCAAAAATACAAAGGATGTTAAATATCCGAAAAATCATCGATAAAGTTCATCCTGACGTCGTCGTATCTTTTGGTGTTGAATGCAATTGCATTTTATTGCCGGCTCTGTTTGGTTGTCGGTTTCCTATCGTTGTCTCAGAGCGCAACGACCCAAAGATATATCCTTTCAAAAGAACACTCCGCATCCGAAGAAAAATATTGTATTGGTCAGCCAAGGGGTATGTCTTTCAGACGGAGGAAGCAAAGGCGTTCTTTTCAACTTCGATACAAAGCCGGGCTACCGTAATTCCCAATCCTGTCGCAGCAGAAAATATTCCGACTCCTTATTTTGGGGAACGCCGTAAAGACATTGTGTCAGTAGGGAGACTGGATGATAAACAAAAAAATTATAAACTGTTATTTCGGGCGTTTGCTTTGCTTGCCTCAGACTACCCCGAGTATCGTTTGGTTATTTACGGAGAAGGGCCGGACCGGCCTGAGCTGGAAGCTGAGATTACAAAGCTTAACTTGACAAACCGAATATTCATGCCGGGGGCGGAGGCGGATGTGCCGCATAGAATAAGAGATGCCGCTTTGTTTGTCTTATCCTCAAACTTTGAAGGAATGCCGAATGCTTTGATTGAGGCGATGGCCGTTGGGATGCCTGTTGTTTCTACTGACTGTCCATGCGGGGGGCCAAATTTTTTGATCAAACATGGAGAAAACGGCACATTAGTACCGGTCGATAATATTCAGGCGTTGGCGAAATCCGTGCGTGATGTACTGGAGAATCCGGTTGCTACAGAAAAAATGGCACAAGAAGCGCGAAAAATCCTTCAACAGTTAGCACCAGAAAAAATTACTTTGATGTGGGAACAATATATCGAAGGTTTTGTTGAAAGATAATTTCGAGGAAAACAAAGGGGAATGGAATCTTTGTTTATAGAGCAACAAAGTATTGAGACGAAAAAAGAATTATTATTAAACTATTTAGCCATGGCGAGCGTTTCGTTATATCTGATCAATCTTTATGCTCACTTAAGCTTATACTCGACGACAATTGCCAAACTTGTGAAAATACTGTTTTTTGTCGGTATAGTCTTATATATTGTATTACGAAAAGGAAATTGGAACTATAAATTAAGCGGATACCATGTCTGGTGGGGTGCCTTTCTTCTTGTCTCAATTGTTTTCACATTGAGAGCCGGGACTTTATTCTCAAGTTCTTTCTGGCAGTTGGTTGCTGATCAAAAAAATATTATTACCAGTTTGCTTATCTTTGAAGCAATACGATCAAAACAAAATCTGTACAGGGTTTTAGGTCTCACAGCAATAATAGCCGGAGTGAGCGCTGCCGTTTTCTTAGTTAACACCTATGGATGGACATTATCCGGAAGCTTATCATACACATGGGTAAACCGAATGCCGGAGACGTTAGGGGATAATCCAAACGTTCTTGGCGGAATGTATGCGATCGCTTTTGTTTTTGGAGCATTCTTGCTATACAAAAGAAAGAATTTTCTGTATTTTCCTTTTTTGATTCCAGTTCTCATTTACATACTTTTTACAGGATCAAAAAGAGCATTATTGTTTTTGCTGCTGTCAATAGCTTCTTTGTTCATCTTAGATCTTAAAAGCAGTTTTGTAGCGAAACTGTTAAAAGCTTTCATCATCGCTATTTTGATATTGATTCTTTACAATGCATTAATGGATATCCCGTTGTTTTATACGGTTGTTGGATACCGGTTTGAAGGAATGATTAATTCGCTAACAGGTCAGGGTTCCATAGATGCATCAACGTTTGAAAGGCAAATGTTTATTTCTGAAGGATGGGAGCTATTTTTGTCTGCGCCTTTCTCCGGGCATGGCTATTATACTTTCCCTTATATCAATACCGTAGCATACGGGAAGTATGCGCATAATAATTATATTGAACTGTTAGCCGACATGGGGGTAACAGGTTTGGTGGTATATTATGCTTTACCGATTTGGCTGCTGAAAGGGTTATATGCGATTTATAAAAAAAGCGATGATGAATCAAAGAACTTAAGCATCCTATTGATCATTTTAATTATGGTAACCTTGATTACGGATATTAGTTTCATTTCCTACATGTTTCCAGTTACCTATGTCTTGTTTGCGGTAACCGCTGCTTTTATTAAATTATATGAAGGAGCATAGATGGCAAATCTATATAAACAGGTCGCATCCGCATCGAAATGGTCTACCATAGCAGAAATATCTTCAAGGGCGATAACCCCTGTTTCATTAATCTTACTTGCCAGAGTATTGACCCCTGAAGATTATGGTGTGGTTTCTGTAGCGACGATTGTTGTCAGTTTTACGCAAATGATTAGTGATTTAGGATTTCAGAATGCATTAATTCAGAAAGATTATGATGAAAAAAAACTATCCAGAGCAGCTTCGGTAGGTTTTTTAGCAAATATGTTTGTCGCAATAATACTATATGTGCTTATTTTTGTGCTGGCAGAACCGTTATCCCTGTTATTCGGAATTCCGGAGTCCGTCATGGTCATACGGATAATGGCGATACAAATTATTCTCAATAGTTTGAACTCAATACAGACTGGATTGATTCAGAGAGCATTAAACTTTAAAATCCTTTTTTATATTCGGCTGACAACGACGCTAATCCCGGCTCTGGTTTCAATTCCGTTGGCGTATACAGGGATAAGCTACTGGGCGTTGGTTGCGGGAGCGTTATTTGGTTCCTTAGCCAATACGGTTGTAGTATGGATAAGATCACCTTGGAAACCACGATTGTTCTGGAAACTTGAGCTATTTAAAGAAATGATAGGTTTCAGTCTGTTCAATATGGCTGAGACGTTTGCTTTGTGGCTCGCTGCTTGGGCGGATCAAATTGTTGTCGGCGCGGTGATGACTACGTCCGCGCTTGGACTATATCGGACATCAACAAACTTAGTCAATGTATTGGTAAACCTGCTGCTAAGTGCAATATTGCCAGTTCTGTTCAGTACACTTTCAAGGTTGCAAAGCGATGAGGCGGCTTTTCGCAGTTTTTTTCAAAATGCCAATAAGATTATTTGTATGATTGCTTTTCCGTTGGGGATAGGTTTTTTATTTTTTGGCGAAACGGTAGCAGCCATTGTATTTGGCAGCAAGTGGAATGGAGCAGGAGATATCATTCGTATATGGGGGTTTGTCAGTGCGATCTCGCTGGTTTATGGCGTTAACGGGATAGGTTATAGGGCTAAGGGCAAACCCCAGCTTAATGTAATTGTGATATGCACAAATATGTGTATTCTGCTTCCAGCGATAATTATCTCGGCACCTTATGGGTTACTGACATTTGTTGCTGTCCGTTCGGTTGTAAAGCTCCTTCAAGCCCCTGTAAATTTTTATTATGGGAAAAAATACCTTGCGATCTCATTTGTTCAGACTATTCAGAATTTAAGGTGGATATTTGCCGCCAGCGGCTTAATGGCAGCGGGTTATTTTGTGTATGTTTGGCTGATTCCATATGATACAATGATGGCACAGATCGTTGGGGCTTTATTTTGCTGTGTTTTTTACTTCATTGGATTAATCCCCGAAAGAACATTCATAAGAAAAACAATAAACCTATTTTTAGGACGTAATCAATCAGCGGAATCATGAATTAATCTGAAGGAGATAGGCTATGGAAATAATACTTGTAACCGGGGGGGCCGGTTTTATTGGATCACATCTATGTGAAAGGTTGCTAGAAGAAGGGAAAACAGTTGTTGCCATTGATAGTTTTAATGACTTTTATGATCCTACAATTAAAGAGCGAAATATTTATGAAATAAGAAAAAGTTGTAAAGAGAAATTAATCCCTAAAGAAAGATTTATCGTTGAAAAGGGAGATATTCGAGATCAGGATTTTCTTATGAAGGTATTTCAGAATTACCAGTTTCAATCTGTGATACATTTAGCGGCTTATGCCGGTGTACGGCCTTCAATACAAAATCCTGAACTCTATGTGAATGTTAACATCAATGGGACAATGAATATTCTGGAGTGCCTCAGAGAGTATCGCATTAAACGCTTTATTTTTGCTTCTTCGTCATCTGTTTACGGCAATAATCAGAAAGTGCCCTTTTCAGAGGATGACTCAGTTGACCAGCCGATATCGCCATATGCTGCCACCAAAAAAGCCGGTGAGCTATTGTGTTATGCATATCACCATCTGTATAATCTGAGTATTGCTTGTTTGAGATTCTTTACGGTATACGGCCCGCGTCAGCGACCTGATTTAGCAATTCATAAGTTTACAAATCTAATCACATCAGGTAAACCAGTTCCCTTTTATGGAGATGGGACAACACAGCGAGATTATACCTATATAGACGATATTATCGATGGCATTCTTAAGGCATTAGATTGGGTTAATCACAAAGAAACACGGTATGGAATTTTTAATTTAGGCGAATCAAAAACCATTTCATTAAGTGAAATGGTTCAAGAATTAGAAAAAAACCTGCAAAAAAAAGCACAGCTAGATAGCTTGCCGGATCAACCGGGAGATGTTAAAAATACGTATGCCGATATTATGAAGTCAAAACAACTGCTTGGTTATCAACCAACTACGATGTTTTCAGAAGGTATTAAGAAATTCGTTAGTTGGTATTATCGTTATTAGTGTAGAATGATCAAGTATTAATTCTAAATAATAGGCATTAGTTTGATCTGGCTTATCTGAAAAAAATAATCAGATAGAAAAAAGATTTAAAATGAGCTATAATCACAATATCTGTTACTTCAGTGAGGAGAATTAAATAATATGAGTAAAATAGCAGTTATTGGCACAGGGTATGTTGGCTTGGTAACAGGAGCCTGCTTATCTGAGTTTGGACATAGTGTGATCTGTGTGGATATTGATGAAAATAAAATAGAGACATTAAAGCAGGGGATCATTCCAATCTACGAACCGGGTCTTCAAGATCTTGTGACGAAGAATTATTATGCAGGCAGATTGGATTTTACCACCCATTATTCAATGGCTGTGGATGTGTCGGATGTTGTTTTTATTGCAGTCGGGACACCGCCTCAGGATGATGGATCCGCAGATTTAGATTATGTTCTTGCAGCTGCAAGGGAAATCGCAGAAAATATGAATTGCTACAAGGTTATTGTGAATAAGTCCACAGTGCCAGTAGGAACTGGGAAATTAGTAAAACAGACGATAAAAGGAGTTTTAGAAAAACGTAAGCTCAACATCGATTATGATGTTGTTTCTAACCCTGAGTTTCTTAGAGAGGGAGCAGCGGTCAATGATTTCATGCATCCAGAAAGGATTGTCATTGGATCAGATCATGTAAAGGCTGAAGAGATCATGCGTGATGTTTATAGAGTCCTTTATCTCAATAATCACCCTTTTGTTCTCACCAATATCGAAACAGCAGAAATTATTAAATACGCTTCAAATGCCTTCCTTGCCACAAAGATCACTTTTATTAATGAGATATCTCGTCTATGTGAGGCTGCAGGGGGAAATGTGCAGCATGTTTCAAGGGCGATGGGATTGGATAAGCGGATCGGAAAGTTTTTTTTGCATGCAGGTCCGGGATACGGGGGCAGTTGTTTTCCAAAAGATACAAAGGCGTTAGTGCATATTGGAAGAGAGTTTGACGTTGATATTTCAATTGTAGATGCTGTAATTATTGCGAACCAATCTCAAAAGTTACGCATGGTTGATAAAATCATCACAAAAATGGGGGATATTCAAGGCAAGCGGATTGCCGTTTTAGGACTTGCCTTTAAGCCAGGGACCGATGATATGCGGGAGGCTCCGTCAATTACGATAATTCATGAGTTGCATAAAAGAGGGGCACGTCTTTCTGTCTATGATCCGATTGCAATGGAGAACGCCAAAAAAATTGCATTTCTGAATTTGGATATTGATTATGCCGAGAATGAATATGCAGCTGTAGCAGATGCTCAGGCTGTTGTCCTGCTTACGGAATGGAACCAGTTTCGGAGTATGGATTTAGCTAAGATGAAAAGTAAAATGAACGGCAATTATTTCTTTGATTTCAGAAATATTTATGACAGGAATGAGCTTGAAACGATAGGGTTTATATATGACGGAGTCGGAAAATAATATGTTATTGAAAGGAAGATATACGTGGAAATTAGAAGAATCATCGATTCAATCAGTCGCAAGTGGTGGTTATGCGTTGTTTTTGCGGTCTTATTTGGAGGAATGGGATGGTTTTTTCATATTTTCTTATCATCTCCAACGTATAACGCAGATACAACGCTATATGTTCTCAATCGTGATAGAGTGACGGCAGGTGAGTCTTTGAGTTATTCTGACATCACGATGGGGAAGGAATTTCTTAAACAATATTCCGGGATTTTTTATAGCCGCTCTGTAGCTGCTGAAGCCGCTAGGAAGCTGGATCAATATAGTCTATCTGCGGGCACAATTTCTTCAATGGCGAATTTATCAATCAACGAAGACTCGGGTTTATTAAAAATCAGAGTGACTGCATATGATGCGATAATGGCTGCATCAGTCGCGAATGTAATGGGAGAAGTATTTTCGTCAAAAGTTAAAGAAATCACAAATAGTGATTTTATCGGGATATTGGATAAAGCTCAGGTTTCTAATACGCCAATCCCGGATAACGGCATTATAAAAATGATTCTATGGATCGTTGCAGGAGAAGTTTTTTCCTTGGGAATTATTTATTTGTTGGAATATTTTAATACAACCATCCGTTCAGTTGAAGATATTGAAAATAATATCGGGGTTCGTGTCATTGGGATTATACCCGAGCATGATCTACGATAAAGAGGAGAAGTAATATTATGCAGATAAAGACTTTTAATGTGTATGATAATGATAATAATGCGGTCAGGGATGCTTATGAAATGCTTACAGCCGGTCTTCTCATTAATAATAATGGAAGAAGTAAAACGTTTGCTTTATTGAGCTGCAAGCCAGAAGAAGGAAAAACTTCGCTTGCGATTAGTCTTTCGATATCTATTGCACGCTCTGGGTGGAGGGTGCTTTTTGTTGATGCAGATATGCGTAAACCGACGGCTGCAAAGAGGTTGAATGCTGAAGCGCAGTTAGGCTTGTCAGATTATCTTGAGGGGAGAGGTCGACTAGAGGAGGTAATCAGCAACACGAATATTCCAAACCTAACCTATTTATCCTGTGGAACAGACTGTTCGAATCCAATCGAAAAGTTGTGTGCAGTACGCTTTCAGAAGTTATTCGAGCAAGTAAAAATTGAGTATGACTATATAATTTTCGATACTCCGGCGCTAGAAAGCGTTTTTGACGGAGCAATAGTCGCGTCAAAAGCAGATGCAACTATGCTGATTGTAAAAGCGGGATTCACTTCGAAAAAAAGTCTGCAACGGGCCAAAGAACAATTGCATGGCGTTAATGCCAAGTTGATCGGGATTGTTCTGAATAAAGTCAAGAAGCGTGATTATAAAAGATACTACAGCTCTTATAATTATTTCTTTAATTCCAATCGATTTTTGAAAAAGGCAAAAAAGCATTTTAGGTCATTGAATAAGGGAATATCTAAGGATACAGCAAAGGTTTAATACCGAAAATGTAGTCCAATTTTCCGTAGAAAACGCGCTTTTGATCGAAAAGGATGAACGATTTTTAAGAGTTTATTGTATATGGCGCTGTTGGAGATAACAAGTTTTATCTTTTGGAGCAAATACTGATAACCATTAACTTTTTTTTCTTGATCTCTATCGCTGCTTATAATCATTTCCTCTTTGTTCATGATATTCTGAATGATTATTACTGAGTTCTTGGTCGAGTTTAATTGATAGTTATCAGGAAGATGTAATCCTAAGTATAATCGGCATGTATCCATTAAATAATAGTAGAAATTCAAGATTGCCATTGACTCTAAGGTTTGTTCAATGTAGTTTATATCAATTTGATTGCGGTAAGAATTAAAAAACAGTACGAAATCTGAAAGAAGACGAAGATTTGCATTAGAGTGTTTTAAATGCCTTGCTGTGTGAATAACAGCATTGATCAATTCATCCTCCGGGGATAAGCAATAAAATTGGAATCCGGCTACCGTTTGAAGACGCTTGTCTTTCCAGATATGATCCACCCAGTCGCTGTTGTCGATTTTTTGCATATATTTGGGATGCCAAAGTGTTCGGTGAAGCTCAACGGCGAATGTACCCGCTTTTATCATATCGATATGCATATGATCAGGATCATTGTAATTTAGTTCATTCGGCTTATAACCGAGAGAAGTCATCGCTTCTATGCATTGATTCATCTGTTTCTCGTTGATTAATACATCTAGATCATTCATCGAACGTAGTTCAGGCCGAGGATATTGTTCCTTAAAGACAAGTCCTTTAAGTGATATAGCTGTTATGCCATTGGTCTCAAAAAGATTAAAGATTGTTCCTATCGTTGGGAGCATCATCAACTGACGTGCGGCAGTCACAACCGTTTTCTCTTTCCAATGAGTCAATACACTGTGATCGATTTTTAACAAATCATTATGTTGATAAACAGTCTCAAACAGAAATGAAGAAACACCTTGTAGTCTGGCTTGATTATAAAGTTCAACTCCATCAACGGAGGCAAGTAATTCCTTATCTGGTATTTCACCGTTAATAAATATTCTTAGCAGATGAAGAAGCTGCTCATACACACTTTTCATTATTTTCCTCCGATGACAAAATATTTCTTTTATATTATATCATATTTCTTATATTTGAGATTTTTTTGTAAAGTAAGGGGATTATATTTTGAAGATTTTGACAAAAAAAATATTTTATTTATTGCTGTTTTTTCTTGTTTTTTCTACAGGTTTCCCTGCCTTTGGGCTTAGTGAACAAAAGTCAGCAAAAATAATATACGATTCGCCAAACGATCTTCTTTGCTCTTCTGTATTAAAATCAGAGCCTGATGTTTCGGTTAAATCTGAAATAACTATAGAGATTAATAAAGTTGCTTTGGCATACAGAGACGAAGAACCCATTGTAATACGTGCATATCCTGAGCTAAAAATCGAAACAGATACGACGATAAACGGTAAAGGAACGGGATTTTTTCATACCCAAAAAATAGGGGATAAATGGTGGGTGATTGCGCCTAATGGGAAAGGATTTATTGCCGTCGGAGCACAGAGGATGACGTATAAAGGACATTACTCAGAGGCATTGGGTTATTCCCCATATGA
>VMEE01000024.1 GCA_009910795.1 Dehalobacter sp. CP
AGATGGGCAGGCGATCCAAGATCGAAGATCATCCGAAATCGAAAGAAATCATCACCCGGCTAGCGAGCGGTGAGGAATTTTCGAAGATAGTCGAAGATTTTCCAGAGATTCGATATCAAGACTTGGATTATTATTCTAAGAATAAATTGCCCGTATTAGTATCAAAATCACCTGAATTTAAAGCCGAAGTGGAAGAGTTCCGAGGCAATAATACTCTGGAGGAGGTCCGATCCCTGAAGGAGAAGGCGCTTGAGATCCTGGCACAGGCACAACAGGCAGGAGACCTTAAGACGGCGCTTATGGGAATCAGGGAGGCTCGGAGCTGCCTTGAACTGTGGATGAGAGCAGAGGGACAGCTAAACGACGCTCCACAGATAACGATAATCAATAATCCCGAGTGGGTGGAGATTCGGACCCTGATAATAGGGGCCCTGGATCCTTTCCCGGACGCAAAGCAGGCGGTTTGTGAGGTGCTCCGATGATCAGGGACGACCTGGCATACTCCCTAGATCCGGTATTGTGGTGCAGGGAGGTCTTAGGCTATCATCCCGATCCCTGGCAGGCCGATCTTTTGAGGAGCCGGTCAAGAAAGATCATTCTGAACTGCTCAAGGCAGAGCGGGAAGAGCACCACCTGTGCAGCGTTGGGCCTGCATGAATCGATCTATCGCCGGCCTTCCTTCGGCCTGGTGATCGCGCCGACCCAGGATCAAAGCAGCGAACTTATGCTAAAATTTGATGAATTTCGCTCTGCGGTGGAGCTGCCTAGCGATTACCTCACCACCGATACTAAGTTAGCGGTCAAATTCGCGAACGGCAACCGCTTTGTGGCCCGGCCTGGCAGCGAGAAGAGCGCACGGTCTTTCAGCGCTGTGACCTTGCTACTGGAAGATGAGGCTAGCCGGGTATTGGATGATTTGTATAATTCCGTCCGGCCAATGCTCGCGGTCTCCCGTGGCAGGCACGTCGTCATGAGCACTCCCTTCGGCAAGCGCGGCCACTTCTTCCACATTTGGGAAGAGCAGGCCGATCTCTGGGAACGGTATGAAATTCCTGCCGAACAATGCCCGAGGATTACTAAAGAATTTCTGGAAGAAGAGCGCCGGATAAATCCCTGGTTTGAACAGGAATATCATTGCAAATTCCTGGAGACCGTGGATAGCGTGTTCACCTATGAGCAGGTAGCAGCGGCGATGTCGGAGGAGGTGGAGCCATTATGGTAAAATTTATTGTAGGGCTGGATTTGGGACAGGCTCAGGACTATACAGCGCTGTCCATCCTGGAGAGACTGCCTGGCAAGGAGTACACGTACCACGTGCGGCACCTGGAGCGGACCCGAGGAGAGCCATATCCTGACATTGTGGATAAAGTTTTTGTGGCGATGCATTCACCGGCGCTGGCAGGCAATGCCGCTCTGGTGGTTGATCAGACCGGTGTAGGTGCGCCGGTGGTGGACATGTTCCATAAAGCCGGATTGAAGCCGATAGGCATATTCATCCACGGAGGAGACAAAACAAGTAACGAGGGCTCTACATGGCGTGTGCCGAAGCGGTCCCTGGTGGGCGTACTCCAAGTACTTCTTCAGACAGACCGGCTCAAGGTAGCTAGCCGGTTGCCGTTGGGACAGGTTCTCAGCCAGGAGATGCTAAACTTCAAATGCAAGATCGATCCCGTCACCGCCCACGATTCTTATAGCGCGTGGAGGGAGGCCGATCATGACGACCTGGTGCTATCTGTGGCGATGGCGGCCTGGTTTGGAGAGAGGTCGAGGCCCAAACCGATCCCAAAGTTCAACCAACCGGCGCAAATTTCGGTGGGCGGCGGGTCTCGATATGTCGGAAATTGTGATTATCCTAATTTAACCTGGAGCGGGCAATGATGGACGGGCGGCGTATTGCGTGCGATTTTGCGCCGGCTGAATGTAGAAATGTGGTTTGCGTGAGTGAGATGCCGGAGCCTTTCTCCTATGCAAAGAATTTAAATGAGGTTATATAAATGAAAACTACTGTTGCACAAGACAGCGAATTGACAGACCTGTTGAGAGAGCTGCGCCTGCTTGTGGTTATGCCCACAAGCGACGGCATCGGACAGCCCGATCTGGAGATGGATAAGAAGAAGACGGCTGATTTTTTGCGGGCAACCAGCCGGCTGGCTGCCTTGGCGAAGGAGATCGCCGCGAACGGTGAGGCCAAAAGAGAGCCCACAAGCATCAAAGAGAGATATACTCCGATGGCTGAGAAGGCCATGAATGCCGCCAACCCGGAGACAATGGAGCTGATCCGCCGGGACGGAGAGCGTGCCGATGTGCTCCGGGCAAAACAGCGGGCGGATGAGACGCTGATCGCTTTCAGCCAGGGCAAGAAGAAGATGGATGCCGCGCCGGATAAGGTCACAAATGCGGCCGGTGATGTGGAGGCAGCAAGAGCCCGAGCTGACGCGACCATGTTCAAGAGGAGGAGCTGAGAATGACTCTCTCTTCCTTTTTGGAGTTTTGGAGAGCCCCACCTCCACATGCCCAAACTGACCCCGTAAAATCGCTATACAACGCTTATATGTGGGCAGAGCAGGAGCTTGCCGATCTGAAGGCAAAAGGCATCCTCTTTCTGGTGCCGGCCAAAGACTCGCGAGGGCGTTGGGTGCCGGTTTACGACGAAGGCAGAATCAATGATGTGGCGGCCCTCTCCGGTGACATCGAGCAGACCGCCGCTAAGATCAAATCGATATCCAACGACATCGAGGAGGTCCAAACGCTAGCAGGCGGGCCTTACATGCTTGAACTCCAGAGAGAGCACGAACAGCTAATCCATCAGGTGCGGCTAGCGGAGGCAGCTGCGGGGGCAGCCACGAGGAGGGCAATCAATGGTAGAGGCAGGCAGGCAGCCCCGCCCCGGCCCGAGGAAATCGCAACCCGCCCCGAGCTTGTGGAGCTGTATGCCGATGCCGATCTGCTCAAAGCCGAAAGCGCGCCGAAAATTGAGGAGATGAGGATCCGGCTGGAGAAGATACGCGAGATCCTGGAGAAATACGCATGAGCTTTACCGACGACTTCATAGAGAGCCATAGAGCATATTCGCTCCTCAGGGCGCTCACCCTGATCGAAGCGGAGGCCAATTCGCTCATAACGCTTTCCGCAGATGATAAGCTCTTCATTGGCAGCGCGCTTGAGCACGAAATGTTATGAGGAGCCAATGCTAATTTTTCGTGCAGTGAACTACCGCGTCCTGAAGGGCGCGGCTTCCCACTTCATCGCCAAAACTTGCATCACTGAGAGGGCCCATTGGGTAAAGGTTTTGCGACAGTCCAAAAGCTCTTTTGCTAACTCGATTGTTCCAGACACTACGTGAATATGTACTCCTCAGAGCGTACCACCACGATGAGTGAGGAAATAATATCTTCAAAAGCACTTTTCCACCAGAGCAACGGCGATAGATAGCGATTGATCCCCATATCGAAATCAAAACCACTTCTGCAGGAATCGACCATCTAACAGGATGGATTAAATCAATTTTAT
>VMEE01000025.1 GCA_009910795.1 Dehalobacter sp. CP
GTAAGCGTCAAACAGATTCAGACGTGAGCTACATTAAATCAGGCTCATCCACTCCAAGAAGATCGCAAAGAGCATTGTTAACCATTATCCTAAAATCATCATCAGATATGTTGTTAGCTTGAGCATATTCGAAGACATCATCGACAGTGCTGACGAATTTTTGTGCTAAACGAGCATTCTCCCTTTTCATCTTCGGAAAATGCTCAATAACATAGCCTGAATAATCCATTTCGAAGAGATATCTTGATATCTTTCCGTCAGCAAAATCAGAGATAAAATCTATCATAAACGCCGTATGTTTTCCAACCTTCATCAGTCTTCCTCCCACGCATATTTTTCCGGACTTCCGTTACCGGGCTGCGGGGTGAATACTTTCTCCGGCAAGGCTGCACTACCAGGTAAAAAGTCTTTAATTTCAGATATGTAACCCGCTCTTCCTAAGTTAGGGGCATTTGTAAAAATCCATGTTAAATATTCAAATGGATTCAAGCCATTTTCTCTCGCACTCACAATTAGGCTGTAATAAATCGCACTGGCCCTGGCGCCGTTTGGTGTGTTAGTAAAGATCCAGTTCTTTCGACCGATTACAAAAGGTTTAATACTACGTTCCGCACGGTTGTTTGAAATTTCAAGACGTCCGTCCAGCAGGTATCTCTTAAGATATTTTTGTTGGGACTTGGCATAATGTACCGCCTTACCAAGAAGTGTGTTAGGCAAAGCAGCAAGCCCATTGATCCAATTGTAAAAGTCATCAAATACAGGCTTTGACAAGCGTTTGCGCTCTTGAAGGCGTTTATACGGGGTAAGGGAAGCAAACTGTTTTTCAAGGTGGAACAGCTTGTCACAATAGGTAACCCCTTTTGCCGCACTGGATTCCGGTTGTTTCTCCTTGGGCAGGGTTTTAAAGGCATCGAAAAACTTCCGCCTAAGATGTGCCAGGCAGCCCACAACGATTATGTTTTCAGGAAGCTTATGATAACCTTCGTATCCATCTGTATGAAGGTAACCTGTAAAATCTTTTAAGAATTTTCCAGGATGGGTATGTTTTCTGTCAACTTGATAGTCATAAATTACAATCTGGTGTTTTGTATCTCCGCTGGTGCGGTACAGCCACATGTAACTCTTTGACTGCGCCGTCTTTCCCGGTTCTTTCAACACCTGCAGCGTGGTTTCATCTGCGTGGAGCACTTCATGCTCACATAATCTAAGCTTCATCTCTTCATATATCGGTTCCAGCCAGTCCTCACTGGCTTTGATCATCCAGTTTGACATCGTCTGCCGGGAAAGCAGGATGCCGTTTTGTTTCCACTCCTGCTCCTGTCGGTATAGTGGGGATGCCATCATGAATTTCTGTACCGCTATATGGGCAATTGTCTCGGGGGAAGCAAATCCGCCTTTGATGACAGGTTCCGGCATATCTGCTTTTATGATAGGAACATGCTCGGCAGTTCCTTCACAATTACGGCAGGCGTAAATATGCCGTACGTGCCGTACAATGATTGCTTTGGCAGGAATGACTTTGAGTTCTTCGCGAGTTTCCCTGCCCATTGTATGTAACTGACTGCTGCAATTCGGACAAATACACTCTTCTGCCGGAAGCTCGTGTTCAATTACCTCAACAGGTAAATCCTTCGGCAATTTGTCAGTTGTAAGGCGTGTCCGTTTACGATAATGCGCTTTTACCTCGGCAAGCTTCGGTTCCGGCTTGCTTATATCGGCGCTTGATTCGGCCTCGTTGAATATGAGCATCTGAATACCGTCTGTCTTTTCACTTGATGCGCCAAATTGTTTATGCTTAGCAAGGCGGATCTGTGACATAAACCACTGTACTTGTTGCTCTAATTCAGCAATTTTGCGGTCCTTTTCTTCAATTATTCCAAGCAGTTGTTCTGCTGAAGTTTCTTGCGTTTTCATAAGAAAATTATACCATAAAAACCGCAAAAAAGCTAGATTTCATGCGGTTCTAAACGCTGTTTCGAGATAAATATTTCAAGAGATTTGCCGCTCGAAAACTTCTTCTCGTTTCAGCTTTTTCTCCAGTTTCGCACCTTCAATAAGATAAGATAATTCTTTGGTTTCAAGAACCATGGTGGCAGTGTCTCCCTTTGCCGGCCAGCGAAAATGTCCGCGCTCCAGACGTTTGAAATACAACCAGAATCCGTCGCCGTCCCATTCCAGGATTTTTATTCTGTTCCGATGCCGGTTGCAGAATACAAACAATGCTTCTGAAAACGGATCGATGGAAAAGTTGTCTTTAACCAGCGCCATGAGTCCGTTGATTGATTTCCTCATATCGGTATGCCCGCAGCATAGGTACACGGGTTTGTCACTCCATCTCATTACAGCACCCTCAATATGCGGCAGACTTTTTTCAGAAGTTCAGGATCCGTCTCCGCATCCACGGTGACGTGACAGCCACCGACTTCAATATCCAGCGTTGATTTTATTTCTTGACCTTGGGAAAGTTGCATCCACCCTTCCGGGACACAGCTTACGATGGTTTCTTCTTTCCGTTTTGAAAGTTCCATACATGCAACCTTTCGTAACTGTCGCTGCCAATAAAAGTATGCATGCTTACTTATTCCTTTCTCCTGGCAGAAATCCTTAATGCTCTGTCCGCTGCATTGCCGGTCCTGTATCACCTGCATCCACTGTGATAGTCGGTACTCTGTTGTGACTTTTTGTATATTCATACAACCACTCCGCTTTGGTTGAAAAAGTGTGCAAACTTTTTCAACTTTTTCAACCATATTTATTGTGATTGTACTATCTTCAAGGCTACAATTCTATGTGATGGTGTCTTTGACGCTTAC
>VMEE01000005.1 GCA_009910795.1 Dehalobacter sp. CP
ACGTGCGGGAGATATTCATATCTGAAGAAGGTAAACTCAAAGAACTAGAAGCACCGATCGATGGATGCTGGATAAATGTCACTGCACCCGATAGCGACGATATCGCTTTTTTGAACAGCATCGGCATCGATGAAGACTTCGTCTATGACTCTCTTGACCAGGAGGAGAGAGCCAGGTTTGAACAGGACGAAGAAGTAATATATGTAATAACTAAACTCCCATACTTTAACGAACAGGACAGAGACGTTCCATACAGGACCACTACTCTCGGTATCGCTATGAAACCTGGATACTTTATCACTGTGTGCAGTTTCAGAAACGCAATTATCGATGATATCGTTCAGGGACGCATCAGAGATATCTCTACAAAGAAGCGAAACAGGTTCTTGTTGAGAGTCTTTGACAGAGGAACCATCTATTATCTGAGATATCTGAAGGAGATCCGAAGACTCTCCAATGAAGTAGAATCGGAATTGCACAGGTCAACAAGGAATCAGGAGCTTGTGGCCATGCTCAATCTGGAGAAGTCTCTCGTTTTCTTCACGACGTCTTTGAGATCAAACGAGCTTATGTACGAAAAGCTGAAGAGAGCGAATGTCCTCACTCTTTATGAAGAGGACGAAGAGCTATTTGCCGACATCTCTATCGAGAATAGGCAGGCTATTGAGATGGCAAACATCTATAGCGATATACTCAGTGGGATGATGGACGCCTTCGCTTCGGTTATCTCGAACAATCTTAATGTGGTCATGAAGATTCTGACAATCGTTACGCTCACTCTCCAGATTCCCACTCTTGTGGCTTCTATATACGGCATGAATGTCGAGCTTCCATTTATGCACAGTCAGAGTGTCTTCTACTGGTCGATGGGGCTTTCGGGACTGGCAGCTATTGTTGTCGGGTTCATACTCTTCAAGATCAGGTGGTTCAAGTAGAACGAAGCGACTTTAGCAGAGTGACCTGCACGATAGATGAAGCAAGCAGGACGGGCGGTATCGCTTTTACAGGGATCAAAAGGCCAACAAATGCATAGAAGAGGGCTATACAGACTGAGACAAAGAACGTAGCCCTCTTCTTTTTTCCGGTGAGTACAAAGATCTTGTCGTAGTAGTGATCTCTGTCCCCTTTGAACGGGGATTTGCCCGCCAGCGATCTTCTTATGAATCCTATGAAGAGGTCGAGTATAACTGGCCATGACAAAGCCACGACTCTGACAAAGTTTTGGCTGTCCCAGCTCTGTATGAGAAGTAATCCAATGAAGGTACCGGCGAGATAGGAGCCCTGATCTCCCATAAAGATCTTTGCCGGCGGGTAGTTCAGCACAAGGTATCCCGCAAAAGCTCCGGCAAACACCAGTGAAAACGAAGGAACAAAGCCCGCGAGAGAAGCAAATACGGCAAAGACTATCGCATTTCCGGCACATATTCCGTCGAGTCCGTCAACCATATTGTAAGCGTTGACCGCTGCTCCGAAAATGAAGGCAAGAATAGCCGAGTCTATGAATGAGTATCCGTAGATAATATAGGCTATCGCGAAGCCTCCGAGCAACTCGATCGCGAGGCGTATTCTGGGTGTTAAACCGCGAACATCGTCAACAAACCCTACCGCCCACATTATGACGAAAGGCAAGAAGAAGTGGGGATAGTTCAAAAACCACGGAAAGACACTCAGAAGAATGGCCGTTCCTCCCAGATAAGGGACCGGTTTTTCATGAGGCTTCAGTACTCCTCCGGGCTTATCGACGAAACCGAATCTTACTCCAATAACGCGGAACAGCAAGTTCATGGGCAGCGAAATGCAGAAAGCTATCAGTACTTCCTCCATCAACCGGACCTCTCGACGGCTCTGGTTATCGTCTCGGCCACGTATTCTTGCTCTTCTTGGGAGAGGTTGCTGAAAAAGGGTATTGCAACTGTCTGTCGCGAGACTCTTTCGGTGACTGGCAACATTCCTTCCTTATAGCCATACTGCTTGATGTAGAAAGGCTGGAGATGAACCGGCCTGAAGTAGTCGCGGCACTGTACGCCGTTATCGCGCAGATAATCCATGAACCCATCTCTGTCTATCGAATCTTCCAGTCTTATAACGTATACAAACCAGCCCAGTGAAGTCACGTAGTCTGCGATAGCCGGGACGGTAACTCCGTCTATTCTTGACAGGAGCTCACTGTAGCGTTTTGCTGCGGAATCACGCTTTGACAGGATTTCGTCTATTCTTCTCATCTGTTCAAGTCCCATAGCAGACGAGAGTTCGTCCAGACGGTAATTGTAACCCAGCCTTACGTGTTCCAACCAGTTCTCGGATATTCCCCTTCCCTGATTTCTCATGCTCCGGCACATCTGGGCTATTGAAGCGTCGTTCGTAACTATAACGCCTCCTTCGCCCGTAGTAATCTGCTTGTTCGGATAAAAGGCAAAGGCTCCCGCCAGGCCAAAACTACCGGCCTTTCTGTCTTTATAGACTGTGCCGAGGGCTTCACAAGAGTCTTCAATCACGGGTAGTCCGTTTCTTTCGCATATTCTCTCTATCTCGTCCCAGTCCATGGGATGACCAAAGATATCTACGCCCATAAACAGGTCGGGCTGAAAAGGAGGCAGGTTCATGCAGTCGGTCTCAAGCCCTTTCTTTGCATACCTTTCCAGAGCCTCTTCCAGGGTCTGTGGAGATATGTTCAGAGAACTCTCTTCTATATCGGCAAAGACCGGAATGGCGCCTTCGTATATCGCCACGTTAGCCGACGAGACAAATGTGAAAGAGCTTGTCAACATAGTCTGACCTTGTTCCAAGCCCAGAGACCTAACTATAAGATGTAATGCGCTGGTCCCACTATTGACGGCTACCGCGTGTTTCAGGCCGACATAATCGGCAATCGTTTCTTCGAACTCATTGACTTTCGGACCGATCGACAGAATTCCAGATTTCATAATATCGATAACAGCCTCTATCTCCTGACCGGTAATATCCGGTCTCGAAAGCGGAACAAACAATCACTTCACCTCCCCGGATGACTTTGCAAAGAAAGAGAGCAAGAGCCCCAGCATGAATGACCAAAGGGCGGCGAGTCCTATTTGATAGTCTTTGGGCAACATAAAAGTCACCGTATGAGCGGGAATCCAGAACCAGAAAAGCGAGATGAAGGCTCTGTCAAGACTCTTCCAGTTTCTCTCTCCGAAAACCAGATTGTCGAGTAGTCTGTGGAAGACCACAAGAAAGAATCCGAACTGAAGATTCATCGAGACCGAACGGCTGAGCGAATTCAGAAAAGTATTTTCGAAGAAGATTTGAGGGAGGACTCTGTTCAGTACAAGGGCCGCAAGGAAACCTTCAAATCCGACGAAAGCGACTTTTATAAATATGGCCAGAACGGCCCAGGTAATAGCTTTCGAAAAGACAATCCTGAACGTATACTCAGTCTTTGACCTTGCGAGTCTTGAACTGACATAATCGCCGAGAGTCCCGAGAATTGCAAACTGGATCATGGCCGAGATGAACGGATAGCTTCTGACGAATTCAACGTAACGATTCAAGCCACATCTCCTCCAGTTCCCACCCTGGCAGTCCCGTCGGGCACATTCTCCATTATCAGTTCGTTAAGGGCCTCAAAGTCCGAGTGTCTGATAGCATTATCAAGCTTGAGAGCGATCGCGCCTAGCTCCTCCTTGCTCAAAGCCTTTGCCGCCTTGAGTCTGAATATCTTTGGGTGCTTTGTGGCCATGAACTCCTCATCTGAGAGGACGAGTTCTTCAAACAGCTTCTCACCCGGTCTTACACCGGTGTACTTGATCTCTATCTCCTGCTGCGGGACATAACCTGCAAGAGTTATCATCTCTCTTGCCAGCTTAGATATCTTTACCGGCTCTCCCATATCTAGAACGAAGACATCGCCTCTTCCAGCGTATGCGCCGGCCTGTAAGACGAGCGAAACCGCTTCGGGAATAGTCATGAAATACCGCGTCATCCTCGGATCGGTTACCGTTACCGGACCGCCCGATTGTATCTGCCTTTTGAATAGCGGTATAACACTACCCCGACTACCGAGAACATTACCGAACCTTACGATTCCAAAACGAGTCGGGCCATCGGCCGCGATCGATCTCACGAACTCCTCAGCGAGTCTCTTGGAGACTCCCATTATCGATGAAGGCTTTACGGCTTTGTCGGTCGAGATCATTATGAAGGTCTCCACTGAATACTTGCTGGCAGCTAAAGCCATATTTAGCGTCCCGAGAGAATTGACCCTGAAGGCCTCGGTAGGGTTACACTCCATCAATGGGACATGTTTATGTGCGGCAGCATGAAAGATAGCCTGAGGTCTGTGGTGTTCGATAATATGTTCGATTCTCTCGTGATCATTGACATCGCAGATTAGCTGGCAGAC
>VMEE01000026.1 GCA_009910795.1 Dehalobacter sp. CP
CACCAAACCCGCTTCGATAGCGTCGTTGAGACCGAAGTCGGAGATGATCCATTCAAACAGGCCCTTTTCCGTTGATTTCTTCCCTGTCGGAGCAAACGGTGTGGCAGAAAGATCAAAGCAGCGCCTGATGCGACGGGTCTTGTGAATCCGGTCAAGCCCCTCTATCCATCGCGTGGCTTCTTCAAGATCGATGCCGAGCTGTTCGGCGTCCCTCTTGCTCACCTTTAATTCCGGGCGCTGCCGGTAGGCGTGATGGGCTTCGTCATTGATGACAACGATGTCCCTGAAAGTTGCCAATTTACCCAGCACCCGCCTGGTAAAGGCCTCGTCGCTTTCCCGACCCTTTTTCATGACGGACCGTTCGGGTTCTTTAAGAGGCATTAAGGTGTGCCAGTTCTCGACGAGAATAACAGCCTGGTTGAGCTTCTGTCTCAGAGCCTCATTGGGACACATCTTGAACTCATCGTAGACGTTCTTTTCGTGGCCGGGGTAGAGGACCTGCAATCTCTCTTTCACGGTGAGACCCGGCGCCACCAGGAATATCGCCGACGAGAACTCCTTCCTTTTGGGGTACGTGAGGGCATTGAGTGCCTGCCAGGTAATAATCATACCCATGAGCGTGGTTTTCCCTGTTCCTGTTGCCATCTTATTGCAGATGCGCTCCCAGGAACCGCCGTCACCGGGGAGAAATACACCCTGTTTGTATTCGGCCAGACCCTCAACCCACCAGATCAACGTCTCAATGGCTTCAATTTGGCAGAAATAGAAGGGCAGGGGACGAGGGCCGTTCTCCCACCTTCCGTCAAGGAATTCGCCCTTATCATTCCAGTATTCCAGGAGACTACGGGTGACGCTTGTGGTGCCCGGATATCCGGCCTGCCGCCATTCATCCACCCTGGGACGAATACGGTTGACCATCTCCAGTTCTACCGTCCGCCTTGTGTTTGTCCGAGTGTCAAAGATCTCATATCCGGCGCCGCGCCGTCCCTCTCGTACCCGCAGCACCCTGCCCCGAGGGTCCTGTTCCCAATGGCATACCGGAATTTCGTAAGGAGAGTTGATGATAAGTGATCGAGGGGCAGACATCTTACACCGGCGACCTGTTTTGTCCAGCAAGCCGCAATTCGTGAATCCTCCCGATCGTCCGTTTGAGACTGTCCGCAGCTTCAGACGCCTTCGCCGGTGACCACGACTCCCGAACAAAACCGCACAAAGACTGATTGTACATGAGCCCTACCCTGGCTGTAGAATTCCGCCTTGGCAAAAGCGCTTCACGTACAGCCCTTTTCCCGTAGGTCCGTACAAGATTGAGGAGTGTTGTTTTTGGGTCGTCAAGTGATTCCGGGTGTTCCGTTATTCTATGGACAGGGACTCCGGAAAACTCCGAAAAGCCCTTCCTGTCAGCCAGAAGCCATGCCTCGATCTCGCGGACAACGACGCGAAAGAGCAAACCGCTCGGAAATATCTTTTTGCCTCTCCAACTATGCAACAGTGTAGCGGGACAGACCTCCCGATCCAGATCAGTAAGAAGCAGTAAAGGAGAAGTCTTCGCTATGGACGTAAAGGAAGGCAACCTCTCTCGAAGATACGTGTTGCCACGGCCCCCTAATCTCACCGCAATACTCAAACCCTGATTTTCTTCTTCAATAAGCCGCTCTGCCACAGCTTCGCTCAGGGCATCCTCTGTCGCGACAAAAAGATCAATGCCTACCACAGCCGCCCCTGACCAAGTTTGTCTATCTTCGTAGGACGGGTTTGCCGCAACACAACCTCGGCTGCAGATAACCCGGCTTCAAGGCCTTTCCTTTCCAACTCATTGACCGGTCGAACCAACGTGCCTTCGTGGCTTGGTTCCAACACTACCATGCTTTCAGCATCAATGCCCTTATTGCTGAGCAGTGCTTCACTGTGAGAGCTGATAATAATCTGCCCCCTTCGCTGTTTGCCCGCTCGCTGAATATTCGCGAGGAGGGCGGGCAACTGCTCGACTACTGCCTCGTGGAGCGAGAGTTCGGGCTCTTCAATGAGTAGCAGCGGACCGCTTTCAACAAGAGACCAAAGGATGCCGAGAAGCCGCAGCGTGCCGTCAGAGAACTGGTCTTCCCGCTGCCAGCCTGCATTCGGTCGGTGATGCTCGTAGAGGGCCTCAAGATGCGGCTTACCCGTAACCTCATCCTTATTGAACCGTAGCTCTTTGAAGTGTGGCACAGCTATTGAGAGGGCCTTACTGATTTTATCCAACCTTGCCTTTCTCGTCTTTTCCGGGCACTTGGCTATGCGCTCAAGGAATCCCTGCCCGAAGGGGTCATCTTCAAGACGATTGCCGCCGATTGCATCAGAATATTTCAGAAGCTGCGGCACTATATGGAGGTAGGTGATGCCACCGAGAAAATCGACTATCTCCCTGAAGCCGGAGCTGGCCCTTGTCTGTTCCAGGTGTGTTTCAGTCAGCAACAGCTTATCTTTCTTGTCCTGCTCATCGGGCCGTCTGATTACAGGTTCTGTCCTGTCCCGGTGCCACACCTCTTCGTTTTCAACGAGTAGCCTCTGCGCACCTTTCCCCTCCGACTTGAATTCCAGGACGTATCTCCACAAGAAGCCCTCATCATCAGGGCGTTCGCAGAAGTCAACCTCTATCCTTACCCCAGGATCGCGACGGGCATGAAGACAACGGAGTTTTGTGATCCCACCCCTGTCTTTTACCGCCTTCTGAAGCCCCCCGCCTGCAGGTTTGCAGACATCACGGAGAAAACGGAACACGTCGAGGAGATTCGATTTACCCGATGCGTTGGGACCCACAATATAGGATGTGAGGGCGAGATTGACCTCAGCCTCCTGGAAGTTGCGCCAGTTCTTCAGTTTAAGGCGAGTGATGTACACAATCCCTCCTCCCTAGTTGAGGTCCATTACCTTGAGTGATTCTATGCCGCGGTCGTCGACGATCTTGACGGCAACCCGGCCGTTCTCGCCTGCCTCGAAGGGCAAGGATATGGTTCCATGAAACTGGGCAAGCAGACTCTCGTTCAGCTCAGCCCGGATATCCTTCTTGAGCCGGTACCACCCATCCTTTTTGCCTGCCATGGGAAAGAAGACCTGCCGGGGAAAGAGGGAACGGTCGTCATAATCAGTATCGAGGGACCACATGGCAATATTGCTTTTGCCGCCCGATCGCAGTTCTCCCCGTGCCGTATCGAAGTAATCGAAGCCGTGGACCTCAACCTGATATTTACCATCCTTGAGCTTTCGAACCTCGACATCCGGTTGTCCCATAAGCCAGAATGATTCATTGTTGGCCCTGGCTTTTTTGAGATCCTCGGTCAGGAGGTCCGTATTCATCTGTACCTTCAGGGCTGTAATTCCCCTGAGATCATCGATGTCCTTCGCTGCTTCCGGGTCAAAGGTGAAGGCACAGAAGACGATCATTTTGGGCAATGGAAATAGCTTTTCCGCGTCCCGCATGGCAATCTCGACCTGTCGCTGTTCCAGGGCTGCGTGTTCCGGACCGAAGCTGACAGCAACCCGCTCGCCCGTTTCTGCCACTGTTCCAACAGCATGGATGTACCGCAGATCAGGTAGAGGCTCAAGATCAGCAAGCTTCAGTTTTTGCCCGCCCTTGCCTCTGATGCCTGTCTTGATAAGCTCGTCCCGCCACAGCGCCTGTCGCGACGTCTCGCCGGAACGGGCTACGGCAACATCGGCCCTCGATGCCTGCTGCGCCTCCTCCAAAGCCAGCACAGTCGGAAAAGGTACTGCCTCAACGGTGAACGGACCCGTGATGCGAAGCCGTGTTTTTGATACCTGGGGCTGGTCATAGAGAATCTCCCGGTCAGCGTGGGCTGCAATAGAGGCGTCCATCTTCTTTTGCATATGCTGTCGGGCCGTGTGAAAGGCCGCAAAAGCAGCGTGCGCTTCTGCAGGCCATTCCTCCGGAAGATCGAAGGGCACCTCCCACTCCAGCAGTGCAGCCCCTTTCTCGAAATAGAGGATCTCTCCGCTCCGGCCCCCTTCCGTAACCCTGAATTCAATGGGCTGTCCTTTCAGTGCCTGGTTCAGGTCAATAAGGACCGCCTCGATGGCCGGATGCATGGCCGCATATATTTCGTCGATCTCAACGTTATTGGCAATCGATTTCAAGGTGACGTGAGGCACGGTTTTGTAGATGAATCCGCCTTTCAGTCCCTCGTTGGGATACTTCAAATCGTAGTAGTCATAGCTTGCCGTCATAAGCCGCTGTTTGGCGAGCGTAACTGCCACCCGTGACGTATCGCAGGTAATCCACCGTCGCCCCCACTTCTCCGCTACAAAGGCCGTAGTCCCGGAACCACAGGTAATATCAAGGACAAGGTCCCCGGGGTCGGTGGTCATAAGGAGACAACGTTCGATGACCAGGTTGTCCGTCTGAACAACATAACGCTTAGGATCTTGGTTGGAATAGCCTGCACTTCCGGTATCATCCCATACGTTTGTAAGGGTCGAAAGGGGATAATCATCCAAGAACCGGATGTAGTTTAACTGGGAAGCCAGACCAATAACGCGTCCGGACACCGATAGTCGTTCTATGCCTGTAGGATTCTTGGTCTTCCAGTGTCGAAAAGGACCGCAATCATAGTCAGTCCCATGGAAGCGGAATACACGTTCATCGGGATGGCCAGGGTCTTGTGAAACTGCAAAACTAAATTGGGCCACTTTCCATTCATGGCCTTCCCCGTTTCCTTCGCGTGCGGCTTTACTCAGACTCCGATAAGTCACACGGTCATCGAGAATTTCATATTTATAACTCTTGACGTCTCCGATTCCTTTTTGGAGCCACAGCTGTCTGTATTTGATCGCCTCCTTAGATTTTGTGTACCACAGGATTTTGTCGTGTTCATTGCTTAGAAGCATGTCAGCAGTTCCCGTAGTAGTCGAATACGATATCTGGCTCACAAAATTGCCTGTCCCAAACACCTCGTCCATGATCTCCCGCACATGATGGAGATTCTCATCGCTGATCTGGACGAAGATGCTGCCCGTGTCGCTCAGTAATTCCTTTGCCAGGAGGAGCCTGTCTCGCAGGTAGGTCAGGTAGGAGTGGATACCCAGTTCCCAGGTATCCCGGAAGGCCTTGATCATCTCCGGTTCCTGAGTCAGGTCCTCGTCTTTCCGGTCCTTTACGTCACGCTTGTTCACGAAAGGCTGGAAATTGGAGCCGTATTTGATGCCGTAGGGAGGATCAATATAGATCATCTGCACCTTTCCGGCCATGCTCTCCTTTTGGATAAGGGAGTTCATGACCAGAAGGGAGTCCCCGGCTATGAGCCTGTTAGCCCAGTCCCTGTCGTGTTTGTAGTAGTCGATGGCTTCGCGAAGGGGCAGGTTTTCAAAAGGAGCGGACCAGAGATCAGGCTGCACCATGCCGCTCCCCTTGCCTTTGCCCGCCTTCATCCGCTTCTGCACTTCCGCAAGGATAGTTGCTGGATCGATCCGCTCGTGAACATAGAGGGAGACGGAATCGACCTCGAAGCTCGTCCGCTCGGCCTTGCCTGCCCACGCAAGGTAGGGTGTCTGCATCCGCTTGAGTTGTTCCAGGGCTTGGCGCATTTCACCCTCATCGCCTGAGCCGAGGGCATCATCGATAAGGGTTTCGATATCAGCCCTACTGCTATCGAAATTGAGGGTGGGATCAATGTGCGAATCATAGACCCAGGTTGATTTCTCCTCCGCGCAATCATTGCCCGACGTTACCATACCCACATGGGGATTATTCTTCCGCTTGTCGTCGTAACGATAGCTCAGAACCTGTCTCGCCTCATCCTTGTTGACTCGGGAGACCGCAGTCCTGCTTGTTCGCCTCCCCGGCTGGGCAACGGAATTCTTCCGAAACTGCGGCGCTTCGAGGGCAAAACCGTTATTCTGTTCCGTTGGCTCAATCGATTCGAGCGGGTCTGACCGCCCTTCCTCAGGATAATCGTCCATTATTCATCCCATCAGAGTTTCTGCTATAGCCATCCCATCTGGTTTCCATCAGTCGATCCAGCACTGCGTTTTCTGCAATCCAAAACATAAACGCACGATTATAATAGCACGCGTTGAGTTGAAAAACGTACTATTCCTTTTATCTGTCTTGAGTCATTGACAGCCCCGGAACAATTCCGCCATGCCCGACCGGAATACACCGCGTGCTGGTCGCACCCACCAGTAAAAGGATTGGATGCCCTGCCTTCATAGGATTACCGCCCGCCTCGCCGCAATGAGGACGGGAGGAATTGGGACACGACAAGGTAAACCTACCTCTCCTCCCAGCATAACCCAAATGGCTCCGTTTGAACTGCCAAGTCATGCCAGCTACGTGAAGGCTGATACGACCCGGCGTCGGTGGACGACGGCATGTCCCGAAATGATTCAGATGCGGTGCGCCGCAAGCTCTTGCAGGCCGTAGGTCGGCCTTTTAGTGTATGAGTGGGTGTGCCGGGCACCCTGGATTGAGGCGTGATATGGAGAGGAGCCGCTTCACAACCAGGTGGTAAACGTCGGAGGACGCA
>VMEE01000027.1 GCA_009910795.1 Dehalobacter sp. CP
CACCAAACCCGCTTCGATAGCGTCGTTGAGACCGAAGTCGGAGATGATCCATTCAAACAGGCCCTTTTCCGTTGATTTCTTCCCTGTCGGAGCAAACGGTGTGGCAGAAAGATCAAAGCAGCGCCTGATGCGACGGGTCTTATGAATCCGGTCAAGCCCCTCTATCCATCGCGTGGCTTCTTCAAGATCGATACCGAGCTGTTCGGCGTCCTTCTTGCTCACCTTCAGTTCCGGGCGCTGCCGGTAGGCGTGATGGGCCTCGTCATTGATGACAACGATGTCCTTGAAAGCTGCCAATTTACCAAGCACCCGCCTGGTAAAAGCCTCATCACTTTCCGGACCCTTTTTCATGACGGACCGTTCAGGTTCCTTAAGAGGCATCAAGGTGTGCCAGTTCTCGACAAGAATAGCAGCCTGGTTGAGCTTCTGTCTCAAGGCCTCATTGGGACACATCCTGAACTCATCGTAGACGTTCTTTTCGTGGCCGGGGTAGAGGACCTGCAACCTTTCCTTCACGGTGAGACCCGGCGCGACCAGGAATATTACCGACGAGAACTCCTTTCTCTTGGGATAAGTCAGGGCATTGAGCGCCTGCCAGATAATGATCATACCCATGAGCGTGGTTTTCCCTGTTCCTGTTGCCATCTTATTGCAGATGCGCTCCCAGGAACCGCCGTCACCGGGAAGAAATACACCCTGTTTGTATTCAGCCAGACCCTCAACCCACCAGATCAGGGTCTCAATGGCTTCAATTTGGCAGAAATAGAAGGGCAGGGGACGAGGGCCGTTCTCCCACCTTCCGTCAAGGAATTCGCCCTTATCAATCCAGTATTCCAGGAGACTACGGGTGACGCTTGTGGTGCCCGGATATCCGGCCTGCCGCCATTCATCCACCCTGGGACGAATACGGTTGACCATCTCCAGCTCTACCGTCCGCCTTGTGTTTGTCCGAGTGTCGAAGATCTCATATCCGGCGCCGCGCCGTCCCTCTCGTACCCGCAGCACCCTGCCCCGAGAGTCCTGTTCCCAATGGCATACAGGAATTTCGTAAGGAGAGTTGATGATAAGTGATCGAGGGGCAGACATCTTACACCGACGACCTGCTTTGTCCAGCAAGCCGCAATTCGTGAATCCTTCCGATTGTCCGTCTGAGACTGTCCGCACCTTCAGACGCCTTCGCTGGTGACCACGACTCCCGAACAAAACCGCACAAAGCCTGATTATACATAAGCCCTATCCTGGCTGTAGAATTCCGCCCTGGCAAAAGCGCTTCACGCACAGCCCTTTTCCCGTAGGTACGCACAAGATTGAGGAGCGTTGCTTTTGGGTCGTCAAGGGATTCCGGGTGCTCCGGTATTCTATGGACAGGGACTCCGGAAAACTCCGAAAAGCCCTTCCTGTCAGCCAGAAGCCATGCCTCGATCTCGCGGACAACGACGCGAAAGAGCAAACCGCTCGGAAATATCTTTTTGCCTCTCCAACCGTGCAACAGTGTAGCAGGGCAGATCTCCCGGTCCAGATCAGTAAGAAGCAGCAAAGGGGAAGTTTTCGCTATGGACACAAAGGAAGGCAACTTCTCTCGAAGATAGGTGTTGCCGCGGCGTCCTAATCTCACCGCAATACTCATGCCCTGATTTTCTTCTTCAATAAGCCGCTCTGCCACGGCTTCGCTCAGGGCATCCTCGGTGGCGACAAAGAGATCGACCCCTACCAAAGCCGCCCCTGACCAAGCTTTTCTATCCTTTTGGGGCGGGTCTGACGCAACACAACCTCCGCCGCCGATAACCCGGCTTCAAGGCCTTTCCTTTCCGCCTCATTGACCGGCCGAACCAACGTACCTTCGTGGCTCGGTTCAAGCACTACCATGCTCTCAGCATCAATGCCTTTATTGCTGAGCAAGGCTTCACTGTGGGAGCTGATGATAATCTGACCCCTTCGCTGTTTGCCCGCTCGCTGAATATTCGCGAGGAGAGCGGGCAATTGCTCAACTACTGCCTCGTGGAGAGAAAGTTCGGGTTCTTCAATGAGTAGCAGCGGACCGCTTTCAACAAGAGACCAAAGGATGCCGAGGAGCCGCAGCGTGCCGTCAGAGAACTGGTCTTCCCGCTGCCACCCTGCATTGGGCCGGTGATGCTCATAGAGGGCCTCAAGATGCGGTTTACCCGTAACCTCATCTTTATTGAACCGTAGCTCTTTGAAGTGTGGCACAGCGATTGAGAGGGCCTTACTGATCTTGTCCAGCCTTGCCTTTCTTGTCTTTTCCGGACACTTGGCTATGCGCTCAAGGAATCCCTGCCCGAAGGGGTCATCTTCAAGACGATTGCCGCCGAGTGCATCGGAATATTTCAGAAGTTGCGGCACCATATGGAGGTAGGTGATGCCGCCGAGAAAATCTACTATCTCCCTGAAGCCGGCGCTGGCCCTTGTCTGTTCCAGATGTGTTTCAGTCAACAAGAGTCTATCTTTCTTGTCCTGCTCATCGGGCCGTCTGATTACAGGCTCTGTCCTGTCCCGGTGCCACACCTCTTCGTTTTCAATGAGCAGTCGGTGCGCACCTTTCCCCTCAGACTTGAATTCCAGGACGTATCTCCACAAAAAGCCCTGATCGTCAGGACGCTCGGAAAGATCGACCTCTATCCTTACCCCTGGATCGCGACGGGCATGAAGACAACGGAGTTTTGTGATCCCGCCCCTGTCTTTTACCGCCTTCTGAAGCCCCCCGCCTGCAGGTTTGCAGACATCACGGAGAAAACGGAACACGTCGAGAAGGTTCGATTTACCGGATGCATTGGGACCCACAATATAGGATGTGAGGGCAAGATTGACCTCAGCCTCCTGGAAGTTGCGCCAGTTCTTCAGTTTAAGGCGAGTGATGTACACAATCCCTCCTCCCTAGTTGAGGTCCATTACTTTGAGTGATTCTATTCCTCGGTCATCGACGATTTTGACGGCAACGCGGCCGTTCTCGCCTGCCGAGAATGGCAAGGATACGGTTCCGTGAAACTGGGCAAGCAGACCTTCGTTCAGCTCAGCCCTGACATCCTTCTTCAGCCGGTACCATCCGTCCTTTTTGCCTGCCATGGGGAAGAAGACCTGCCGCGGAAAGAGGGAACGGTCGTCATAATCAGTATCGAGGGACCACATGGCAATATTGCTTTTGCCGCCCGATCGCAGTTCTCCCCGTGCCGTATCGAAATAATCGAAGCCGTGGACCTCGACCTGATAGTTACCATCCTTGAGCTTTCGAACCTCAACATCCGGTTGTCCCATAAGCCAGAAGGATTCGTTGTTGGCCCTGGCTTTTTTGAGATCATCGGTCAGGAGGTCCGTATTCATCTGCACCTTCAGGCCGGTGACTCCCCTGAGATCATCGATGTCTTTCGCCGCTTCCGGATCAAAAGTAAAGGCACAGAAGACAATCATCTTGGGCAATGGAAACAGCTTTTCCGCGTCCCGCATGGCAATTTCAACCTGTCGCTGTTCCAGGGCTGCGTGTTCCGGACCGAAGCTGACAGCAACCCGCTCGCCCGTTTCCGCCACTGTCCCAACAGCATGGATGTACCGCAGATCAGGTAGAGGCTCAAGATCGGCAAGCTTCAGTTTTTGCCCGCCCTTGCCTCGGATGCCTGTCTTGATAAGCTCGTCTCGCCACAGTGCCTGTCGTGATGTCTCACCGGAACGGGCTACGGCAACATCGGCCCTCGATGCCTGCTGTGCCTCCTCCAAAGCCAGCACAGTCGGGAAAGGTACTGCCTCAACGGTGAACGGACCGGCGATGCGAAGCCGCGTTCTTGATACCTGGGGCTGATCATAGAGAATCTCCCGATCAGCGTGAGCTGCAATAGAGGTGTCCATCTTCTTTTGCATATGCTGCCGGGCCGTGTGAAAGGCCCCAAAAGCAGCTTGTGCCTTTTCAGGCCACCCGTCCGGAAGATCGAAGGGCACTTCCCACTCTAACAGTTCGGCACCTCTCCCGAAAGAGAGGATCTCTCCGCTCCGGCCCCCTTCGGTAACCTTGAACTCGACGGACTGTCCCTTCAGAGCTTCATTCAGTTCTTCGAGAACTGTTTCGATGGCCGGGTGCATAGCCGCATATATCTCGTCGATCTCAACGTTATTGGCAATCGATTTTAAGGTGACGTGAGGCACGGTCTTATAGATGAATCCGCCTTTCAGGCCCTCATGGGGATACTTCAGATCATAGTAGTCATAGCTTGCAGTCATAAGACGCTGTTTGGCGAGCGTAACTGCCACCCGCGAGGTATCGCAGGTGATCCACCGTCGCCCCCACTTCTCAGCCACAAAGGCCGTAGTCCCGGAACCACAGGTAATATCGAGGACAAGATCACCGGGGTCAGTGGTCATGAGGAGACAGCGTTCGATGACTAGCGGCAAAGTCTGGACTACGTACATCCGTTGTTCGTTAAATCCGCTAATCTGAGTATCCATCCAGATGTTTGTTAAAGGAGTCACCGGATAATCGGAATGATAGTTCACCAGACGCAAGGTTCTTCCCTGGGCCATCAGCCGGTTAGTTAGGCCCAGTCTGTTCATCCCTTCAGTCGTTGTTTTCCAATGGGAGTTCTTCGAAGGTACAAAAGTCTCTTCATGCCATTCGAACGGTTGATCAGACGGTGATGGTCCTTCTGAAAACAAAGGATAAGCTTGAAAAACCCTACCTGTCGGCTCACCGTTCGAACCAATGTCTTTACTGGTCAGTCCCCTGCGTAGGCCACTATCCAATTCGATCCAGGTATAGTTTGTGGCCCCCACATCTCCCGGCCTTTTTTGAAAGAAAAGCTGGCGATACTTCACCGTGTTCCTGTCGCGCACATACCAAACGATAAAATCGACTATGGAGCCGAGTTCTTCGCTACTCTGTCCTCCTGTCTTCTTGAAAGGGATGACGGACACAAAGTTTTGCGCTCCCATCACCTCATCCATGATCTCCCGTACATGATGGAGGTTCTCATCGCTGATCTGGACGAACACGCTGCCGGTATCGCTTAGTAATTCCTTTGCCAGGAGGAGTCTGTCTCGTAGGTAGGTCAGATAGGAATGGATGCCCAGTTCCCAGGTATCCCGGAAGGCCTTGATCATCTCCGGTTCCTGAGTCAGGTCCTCGTCTTTCCGATCCTTTACATCGCGCTTGTTCACGAAAGGCTGGAAATTGGAGCCGTATTTGATGCCGTAGGGAGGATCGATGTAGATCATCTGCACCTTTCCGGCCATGCTCTCCTTTTGAATAAGGGAGTTCATGACCAGAAGGGAGTCCCCGGCAATGAGCCTGTTAGCCCAATCCCTGTCGTGTTTGTAGTAGTCGATGGCCTCCCGAAGGGGTAGGTTTTCAAAAGGAGCGGACCAAAGATCCGGCTGCACCATGCCGCTACCCTTGCCTTTGCCCGCTTTTATCCGCTTCTGCACTTCCGAGAGGATGGTTGCAGGATCGATCCGCTCGTGGACGTAGAGGGAGACGGAATCGACCTCGAAGCTCGTCCGCTCAGCCTTGCCTGTCCACGCAAGATAGGGTGTCTGCATCCGCTTGAGTTGTTCGAGGGCCTGGCGCATTTCACCCTCATCGCCGGAGGCGAGGGCATCATCGATAAGGGTTTCGATATCAGCCCTGCTGCTATCGAAATTGAGGGTAGGATCAATATGCGGGTCATAGGCCCAGGTTGATTTCTCCTCCGCGCAATCGTTACCCGACGTTACCATACCCACATGGGGATTATTCTTCCTCTTGTCGTCGTAACGATAACTCAGAACCTGTTTCGCCTCATCCTTGCTGGCTCGGGGGGCCGCAGACCTGCTTGTTCGCCTCCCTGGTTGCGCAACGGTGTTCTTCCGCAACTGCGGCGCTTCGAGGGCAAAACCGTTATTCTCTTCGTTTTGCTCAGTCAAATCAGCCAACCCTTCCTCAGAATAATCGTCCATTATTCATCCCACCAGAGTTTCTGCTCCAGCCATCCCATCTGGTTTCCATCAGTCGATCCAGCACTGCGTTTTCTGCAATCCAAAACATAAACGCACGATTATAATAGCACGCGTTGAGTTGGAAAACGTACTATTCCTTTTATCCAGCTCGAGTTATTGACAGTCTTACGATACAGACATGCTGGGTCGGGACGCCCGGAGGCTGATCGCACCATCCAGCATAGGATCGCGCCCCGTCCGCATGGGATTGCCGCCCCTCTCGCGGCAATGACGACGCGAGGAATTGGGGCAATACTATGGTTGGTAACCTTGCCTCGCCTCGCAACACAGCCCATATGGCTGCCTTTGAACTGCCGGATCATGTCAGCTACATGGGGGCTGATATGATCCGGCGTCGGTGGACGACGGCATGTCCGGAAATGGTTCAGATGCGGTGCGCCGCAAGCTCTTGCAGGCCGTAGGTCGGCCTTTTAGTGTATGAGTGGGTGTGCCGGGCACCCTGGATTGAGGCGTGATATGGAGAGGAGCCGCTTCACAACCAGGTGGTAAACGTCGGAGGACGCA
>VMEE01000028.1 GCA_009910795.1 Dehalobacter sp. CP
CGAGGTATACCAGGGGTCCATGTAGCGGTCTAACTTGCGGGGTTCTCCGCAGCAATCGCCGCGATTGCCCCGATAGCCGTATCAATCTCCTCCTCGGTGTTGAAATAACCTATGCTCACCCTCAGGGCGCCGGATGGAAAGCTGCCAAGGGTCCTGTGGGCCCGCGGCGCGCAGTGGAGACCCGGGCGGGTCTCTATACCCCACCTGTCGGTCAGCTCCATGGCGGCCGTGCCGTTGTCAATGCCTGCGAAATTCATCGCGAAGACCGGAAGCCTACCCTCAATTGAATTAAGACCGTACATCCTGAGCCCCTTTAAATCGCTGATGCCTTCCAGAAAGCGCTTGCCGAGTCTCTTCTCGCGGGAGGATACTTCCCCGATGCCGGTCTGATCAAGCCATTCGACGGCAGCGTAAAGACCTGCAATGCCCGGGAGGTTTGGGGTGCCGGCCTCGAAGCGGTCGGGCAGTTTCTCAGGATGCCTTTCGTCGTCGGAGAAGCTGCCGGTCCCCCCTTCGATCATGGGCTGGACCTTCTGGGCGAATTCCGGCTCCCAGACGATACCCCCTATCCCCTGGGGCCCCATCATCCCCTTGTGGCCCGTGAAACAGCAGGCTGAAAGGCCCAGCTTTTCAACCTCTATCCCAAGCACACCCGCGGTCTGAGCCGAGTCGAGGATGCAGGGAACACCTGCATTTGCGCAGACGGCGGCTATCTCTTCAAGAGGCTGCACGGTCCCGCATACGTTGCTCGCGTGGGAGAGTACGAAGAGATCCGCCCTTTCTTTCCTGAAATGTGCTTCCAGTTCGCAGGGGTCGAGAAGACCGCTGCTTCCGCATTCAAGTATTGAAAGCCTTACCCCCTCGCTCTCCAGCCGGCGCAGGGGGCGCATAACGGAGTTGTGTTCCATGCTCGTCGTCACTGCGTGCTGCCCCGGGCGGAGGTATCCTTTGAGCACCACGTTGAGGGATTCCGTCACGTTGCCGGTAAAGGTCACGTAGCGCGGGTCGCCGCCGCGGTAACCGCCGAAGAAAACGGCAAGCTTCTGACGTGTGGTCGTCACAAGATCAAGGGTCTCCATATCACGCCCCGAAGAGGAACCTCTTGCGAGGTTCGCCCCCCTTCCCAGGATGAAGCGGTTGACGGCCTCCGGAACAGCGGGGGGTTTCGGCCATGTGGTGGCTCCGTTATTCAGGTAAATGGACAAAAGGATATTCCTCCCTTTTGATATACGTTATCGCGATCATAAGGCACGCCAGCATTATAGTCAAAACGGCGGATATCTTTCATACCCATGAAGGTATAATCATTGTCGGAGTGCTTTCCATCGATATAGACCAATACCTGAAAGGATGTGCCCCTTATGAAGTCTTCACGGCTTCGCATATTTGTGCAGTTCGGCTTTCTCGGTTTCATGACATGGCTGGGATACAGACACCAGCTCCTGGGAGGAGGTCCCGCAGGGGTCCCCACTGTTGACGCTTTATGCCCCTTCGGGGGGCTCGAAAGCCTTTACAGCATTCTTGTTTCCGGAACATGGCTGAGAAGGCTCGCCCCGAGCGCAATGGTCCTTTTCTTCGTCGTTATAGCCCTGACCCTTATCCTGGGGAGGGTCTTCTGCGGATGGATCTGCCCCCTTGGTACGCTGGGGGAATGGACCTCCCGGCTGGGAGAAAAGCTCGGCATCAGAAAGCGGGAACTCCCGGTGAAGGCGGACCGGGTCCTGCGATGGCTCAAGTACGTGGTGCTCGTTGCGATCATCGCGGCGACCTGGAAAGTCGGGACCCTCGTCTGGAGAAGTTACGACCCTTGGGTGGCCTGGATGCACCTCTCTGCCGGATGGGAAGAATTCGCTGAATCCCCGTGGGCATACTTCTCCCTCTTTGTCCTGGTAATAGGAGCTTCTCTCCTCATTGAAAGATTCTGGTGCAGGTATCTCTGCCCCCTCGGAGCCTTTCTGGCCCCGCTGCAGAAGGCGGGCCTTTTCAAGGTCCGCAGGAGCGAAGAAGATTGCATCAACTGCCACAGGTGCGCCCCCTCATGCCCGGTACGTCTGGACCCGGAATCGAAGGAGGTCGAAAACAGCGCCGAGTGCATCGCCTGCGGGAGGTGCGTTGAAGCATGTCCGAAAGAGAAGGCCCTTTTCTTCGGAACTTCAAAACGCAGGATCTCCGTCCTTGTCCTGGGACTTCTGTCCGTCGCGCTCTACCTCGGCGGTTACGCTGCAGCGAGGGGCATGGGGTACTGGCAGACTTACGCCGGCACTCCGGCAAAGACAGCCGAAACCGTCGGTGAGGCACACCTTTACGGATGGATGACCGTTGAAAACATCTCGGAAGCACTCGGGGTATCCGTCGACGATGTTCTGGCTGCCGGTTCTCTCACCGCTGATTTTCCGAGGGATGTTCCTCTTAAGAACATCGAGGGCGTTGACGATGAAGAGCTTCTCGAAAGGATAACAAGGGGGCTCGAAAAACCTGAGAAGCAGGCGGCGCCCCCGACCCCTCCAAACCCGGACGAGATGAAGGGAAGCCTGACCCTGGCTGATATCTCCCGGATATGGGGCATCGAGGGCACGGACGTTCTGCGCGAGGCAGGATGGCCGGAAGATTCCAGACAGGATGTCCCGATAAAGACCCTTGCGGAGGAGCTTGGAAAAAGCGTAACGGAGATCAGGGAAGCCGTGAAAAAAATTTCAAAATAAGAGCGGGGAAGCGTTGTTCTTTACTGACATTTGAATTCCATTATTTTACGGGCTATGTCTCTCCCGGCAAAGGGCTTTGCCAGTCTTGCGGCGGCGCGACTCAAACGCGCCGCCTCCTTTTTCGAGGAGAGGATGGATCTCCCCTTGGAGGCCGCCAGCCGATAGTCGAACAACACTCTCACTGCGCCGCGGTCAAGAAGGAAGTCGCTGTTCCTCTGCTCTTGTCCAGGAATGGGGTCGGTGATGATCATCGGCGTTCCGACGCAAAGGGCCTCCGAGGAGGAGAGCCCCCCGGGTTTCATGAAGATAAGGTCGGCCGACGCGAACCGGAGCGGCATATCGCCGACGAAACCGCTGACCCTCACCCCCTTTGATCCGGAGTGATCCTTCAGAAGGGAGTCCCTGATCCTTTCATTGCTTCCGCATACGGCGTCCACCGAAATCCCTCCTTCGACAAGGGAACCCACAACCTCGCTAACCGGACCTACTCCAATGCCTCCGCCCATGACCAGGGCGACGGTCTCATCCTCTGGAACCCCCAGGGCTCTCCGGGAATCCCTCCTTGTCGGCGGGGAAGCATAAACCGGGTCCACCGGAATGCCTGTCAGGAAAACCCTCTCTTCCGGAAGACCGTCGGCAAGGTGCTGGGATACCGTCTCTTCTGAGGATACGAACCAGCCGGAGAATGAGGGGTTGCGGTGAAAGACGTGGCTCAGGAAATCGGTGTTTACGTAATAGACCGGGGTCGAAGGGGCGAAGGTTCCCGCGATGGCGCCGGCGCCGAAGAAGTGGGTGAATATTATCGCGTCGGGGGAGAAGTCCTCGAGGGTCCTACGGATCCTGAGTATGTTGATCTTTTCTGTCAGTTCACCCAATGCGGCTATCACCCCGCTTCGGGCCTCGGGTTCGTCGGTGGTGTCGTAGAAATACCCCCAGAGGTGCGGAGTGTGCCTGACCATTTCAAGATAGGATCTGGTGTAGACCCCCCGGACGATCGGAGACGAGTAGGAGAGGGTGTCAAGGCAGATCGTTTCGGAATCGGGGTTCACAATGCTGAACCACTTCTCGAGAGCAAGGGCTGCGCTCCTGTGTCCTGTCCCCACGGAGGCGTATAGTATCGCCGCTCGAAAGGGCATTTGTCTTTCACCCCCCGTTCTTCATTGCTTCCTTCAGCAGATCGCCTAGAGAAAGCCCTGTGGGAATATCCGATTCCCTGGCGGACTTAACGGCTGAGACGAGAGAATCGCGAATGTCGCCCGGCTTGAAGTGGGGCGGGAAATAAAGGGCTGCCGCATCGTCGTGCCCCCCGCCGCGGACCTTTTTGCCGTCCCGGAGAAGCCCTACCACCCTCCCGGCGAAACCTTGGCGGCTTCTCATCGAAACGTTCCAGTCCCCCGCTGGTCTTCTGCTGAGGACGGCGGCGACAAGCGGCGGAGCGTCCATCCTGTCGAGAACAAGACCGCAGAAATCAGAAACGTCCCCGAACTCCAGGACTCCCGGTTCGACGAAGAGCAGATCCTCACCTGAACGGAGGGAGGTCTCGAGTGCTTTTTTGAACCGCTCCTCCTGCTCAAGTACGAAGGCAGAAGAGAATGACCTTTCTGCCTCCGAAAGGAGCGGTGAAGGATCCCAGGAAAGCCGCATCAGGACCGCCCAGGGCCCGCAGAGAGTGACGAGGGCCTGCCAGAGCCGGCTGTCCGGTATCCGGTTGAGCCAGAGGTCCCGGTCGTTCGCGACCTCCACTATCCCTTCAAGGGGTGTGATCCTGCCGAGCTCCTCCTCACTGGCGCAATTATTCTGAAGCCACCTGAAGTAGACCTTGGCCGCGCAGAACCCGGTGCTTGCGAATATCCAGGGTCTGTTCCCGAAGCGGTCGATTGTTGTCTGGTGGTGGTCGAAGAAGAGGGGGGAGCTCCCGGGGCGGAAGATCCTGTCAATCTCATCGACGGTCTGTTCCCTCTGGCAGAAGAGGTCCAGGGTCAGAAAATCCTCCCCCCTGGATATGGAATCCATGACCAGAAGGTCCACCTCCCCGTAGCCTGTGAGGCTTACCCTCAATGGGCTTGAAGACTCTCTGAAAAACCTCCATGCGACGGCGGCCGAAACGACCCCGTCGAGGTCCGTGTGGCTTATTATGTGCAACCCCGCTTTGCTCACTGGAAAAACCCCCATTCAAGAAATCCTGTAATATTATATTCCATCCTTTCATAAGGGTTTTGCGAACAAGCGTGTGGATAACATTTTCTCCAGTCTGCCACGGTTTTGTTATTAATGGTCAAATTGTCTTAATAATACGGCTTTGACGAACCAGCCCAAAGGTTAGGGGTTTTCCTTTTTTTGAGATGTCCTCACACATCTTGTGGA
The DNA here is from genome assembly GCA_009910795.1 of Dehalobacter sp. CP. The sequence goes on from VMEE01000028.1 coordinate 5,067, forward strand.
TATGTGGATAACATTTGTGGATTCATCTATGGTAACATTGACCTCGCAAGAAATAAACGCATATCAAGAGGTGAAACCTGTTGGAAGACGGTATTTCCCAGATCTGGCACCAGGTCCTGGCCATTGCAGACGAAAGCCTTCCAAAGGGAGCAGCTGATATCTGGCTCAAGACATGCCTTCCGGTCTCGCTCAAGGATGGTGTGCTCACCCTTGATGTTCCGAACGTGTTCGTGAGGGAACAGATCCAGTCGCGGTTCATAGAAAAACTCTCGGATCTTACCTCCCGGCAGGGTATCGCCGACAGTATCGTTCTCGAGGTGGGAGGAGGAACAAAGAAAGATGAGGCTAGAAGGGCGGAGCGCATATCCAGGGAAACGGAACGCCCGAAGAACGGTCTGAATCCCGATTACCAGTTCGACTCCTTCGTCGTGGGAAAATCCAACCGCCTGGCCCATGCCGCCAGCCTTGCCGTGGCAGAATCCCCCGGCATAGCCTACAACCCCCTTTTCTTCTGGGGAGGGGTGGGACTCGGGAAGACCCACCTTCTGCACGCCATCGGCAATTTCGTTACAAAGCATTCCGAGGGAGTGAAGATATCCTATATCAGTTCGGAGAAATTCATCAACGAGTTCATTATGTCCATTCAGAACAACAAGACCCATGATTTCAAGGTCAAATACCGGAGCGTCGATGTCCTTCTGATCGACGACATTCACTTTCTCGCAAACAAGGAAAGTACCCAGGAGGAATTCTTTCACACCTTCAACAGCCTTCACGACGCAAAAAAACAGATAGTCCTGACCTCCGACAAACCCCCAAAGGATATTCACAATATCGAGGATCGGCTCGTGAGCAGGTTCGAATGGGGCCTGGTGACGGATATCCAGCCCCCGGATCTCGAGACGAGAATGGCAATCCTTAAAAAAAAGGCGGCCATCAAGAACTACTATGTTCCCGACGACGTCATCGATTTTCTGGCACAGAACATTCCGAGCAACATAAGGGAACTCGAGGGTTCTCTCAACAGCGTCATGTTCTTCGCGGACCTGAACAATGAATCTGTCACCGTTGAAAACGCATCCCGATGGCTCAAGGACCTTATAAGGAGGTCGTCCCGCGGCCAGGTGACCATAGACCTTATCCAGCAGATAACGGCCGAGTCCTTCGGTATCCCCGTCTCAGCCCTGACGGGCAACAAGAGGACATCCGATATAGCCATGGCTCGCCAGGTGGCAATGTTCCTCAGCCGTGAGCTTACCGGGACGGGTCTGCAGCAGATAGGATATTCCTTCAACAGGAAGGACCATACCACGGTCATCCATGCCTGCAGAAAGATAGACAACCTTTGCAAGAAGGACAATAAAATAAAAACCATGGTGGATAACATAAGGGGAAAGCTGTGATTCCATTGTGGATGGGGTAACTCTTCTCAACACCCTTTTTAGGGAAAGCTCTTTTCATGACCTGATTGTGGAAAAACAAGGGACTTCTTTTTTTTCTTATGCACATGAATAAGGCTTCAGATTTCTTCTTTTTTGACTTTTCCACATAAAACACACTACTACTACTAGACCTATTACCTTGTTTCTTATATAAAATAAATAGAAAGGAGTGATAAGAGCGTGAAACTCCTTGTGGATAAAGGAAGGTTTCTGAAGAGTTGGGCCCTTGCAGAAAGAGGTGCAGGGCACAGGAGTACCATTTCTGTTCTTTCCGGCGTCAAGTGCGAGGCATCGGAAGAAGGGGTATCTTTAAAGGCGACGGACCTCAAGACATCCATAACATGCGTTGCCGATGGAGTACAGACCCTTTCTGCAGGGAGCGTCATATTTCCAGTCAAGATAATTGGAGAGTTCTTCAAGAAGGCTCCAGGAGAATCCTTCACGATCGATGTGGAAAAGGGAAAGGCCACTATAACTTCCGGCAAGAGCGTATATAGTTTTTCCACTTACCCGGTCTCCGAATTCCCCAAACTTCCCACGGCAGAGAACGCCTTGCCTTTCTTTACTGCTTCCGCGGGAGACATGAGAAGGCTTCTCGATGAAGGGACATTCTCCGGTTCACCGGGAGAGGAGTTTCCCCAATACCTTTCTGCCGGCCTTATACAGACAGAAACTGAAAAGGTGAGGGTGGTATCGACGGACGGAAGAAGACTCTCTCTTTCGCAGGGAGCAGTACAGGTGGAGGGGGAACCGGACCAGGTGCTTCTGCCCCTTGCCGGTCTGAGGGAACTGCAGAGGGCCATAGCCCCCATAGAGCATGAAGAGAACATCAGGGTTCTGAAGGACGATTCCCAGGTCTATTTTCTTACGGAAAAGATGGAGTTCTCCGTAAGAAGGGTGGAATCCAGATTTCCTCCTTACGAAAAGGTACTCTCCTCCGACAGGACATCATGGATGACAATTGACAGGGAACTCTTCATCGAGTCGCTGGAAAGGGCCGAGGTCATAGTAAGGGATTTCAGCCGTATGGTGGTATTCATGCTCTCCCCCGGGGGGATCCTGAAGATACAGGCAAGGGCTCCCGAGGTGGGGGAGGCTTTCGAGGAGATAGCCGGAGAATGCGAAGGAGAACCTCTGAAGATAGCATTCAACGTAAAATACCTTCTTGAAGGGCTAAGGGCCCTTCACGGAACTGTGGCTCATCTCTCCTTCAACGGATCAACGGGTCAGATGACCCTCTCCCGGCCCAGAGAGGAGAGTTTCATGTATGTTCTTATGCCCATAACGCTTCCCGAGGAGGATGCTGAGCAAGATACCCCATGAGACTTTCGATGACACAATGGGAAGGATTCAGAAACCTGAAGCCCCGCCGCCTGGAATGGACGGAGGGGCTTCATCTGCTTATGGGGTCCAACGGATCGGGGAAGACCAACATCCTTGAGGCCCTTCATGTAATGACAGGGTGGGGTTCCCTCAAAGGGGAGAAGATCCCCGATCTCAGGGATTGGAGAGGGTCCGCGAGGGGAACCTTTCTCACCGGAGTTTTCTCCGGCGAGGAAGATATTGTCGTGCGGGTAGGGATCGGCGCAAGAATAGTCCTGAAGAGCGGGAACAGTTCCATAAGGGCCTCCCACCTTAGACCTGTAGTCCCATCCCTCATCTTCCTCCCGGGGGACCTTTCTCTCGTTGAGGGCTCCCCTTCTGTGAGGAGAAGGCTTCTGGACAGGCTTTGCGCGCTCCTTTTTCCCGTCTATGCCCAGAGGCTTCACGAGTACGCCAGGGCCCTCAGGCAGAGGAACGCCTCGATAAGGTACGGAAAAAACATGTCTGCGACGGCGAGGGTGATGGCACCGCTTGCGGCATGGATATGGGCATGCAGGCTTGCCGCCTCCGACCTTGTCCGCAGCGGCCTTGCCGAGACAGGGGGACTACTTCCCGAAGGGGTTTCGGTGGTTCTCAAAAGGGGCAGCGTCGGCCTGGAAGATCTTCATGAGGATTTCTGGGAGTCGCTGAAGAAAGCGGAAAAAGAGGAGAAGTGCACCGGGTCATGTCCCGTCGGCCCCCACAGGGACGACCTTGAGATCCGTTTCGAAGAGAGGGACGCCGCACGCTGCTTCAGCAGGGGGTACAGGAGGAGGATAGCCGTATCTCTGCTGCTGGCGTCGGGAAGGGCTGTGGAGAGAAAGATGAGGAGGAAGCCCGTTCTCCTCCTTGACGAAGTGACGGCGGAGCTGGATCTCGAGGGAAGAGAGAGGCTTATAGAGTCCCTCGTCGGGACCGGATGGCAGGTCTTTGCCACAACCGCGGAGGAGTGCTCTCCCGAGTGGCCGGGAACAATATGGAGGGTCGGGGACGGGGAGGTTTCAGGATCATGAAGATCCCCGGGTATGCAAGACCGGAGAGGGAGCAAGTATTTGACGTAATAGTGGCGGGAGGGGGGCACGCAGGGTGTGAGGCGGCCCTTGCGGCTTCGCGGATGGGGGCGGAGACGCTCCTTCTGAACCTGCTTCTGGACAATGCCGCCATGATGCCCTGCAACCCTTCGATAGGGGGTCCCGCCAAGGGGCACCTTACCAGGGAGACCGATGCCCTGGGGGGGGAGCAGGGTTCGGCAGCAGATGCGGCGACGATCCATATAAGGGTCCTCAATACATCGAAAGGCGCCGCGGTACGGACCCTCAGGGCCCAGTGCGACCTCCGCGATTATCACCTCTGGTACAGGCGTGCCTGCGACGGACAACCCTCGCTCCGGGTAGTGCAGGAGGAGGTTTCCGACCTGTGGATCGAAGGATCCAGGGTGAGGGGTGTAAGGACCTCCCTCGGCTCTATCTATGAGGGCAGGAGCGTTATCCTGGCCGGGGGAACATATTTAGGCGGGAGAGTGCATATAGGGCTCAACAGTTTCGCGTCGGGCCCCCTGGGACAGATGCCTTCCACGCAGCTCGGAAGGAGTCTGCGGGAGGCGGGGCTTGAGGTCGGCAGGCTTAAGACGGGGACAACCCCCAGGATCCATGGGGGAAGCGTGGACTGGGGGGAGCTCGAAAGGCAGGAGAGCGCGGAGGAACCCCTGTGCTTCAGTCACTGGGGGACGCCGAAGGTACACAGGGGTTTCGCCTGCCATATTACACGGACCACTCCTCTTACCCACGAGATAATAAACGGCTCACTCGACCGGTCCCCCCTCTTCACCGGGGTGATAGAAGGAAAGGGGCCGAGGTACTGTCCATCGATAGAGGACAGGGTGGTAAGGTTCCCCGACAAGGAGAGCCACCAGGTCTTTCTCGAACCTGTCGCAAGGGATTGCAGCGAGATTTATATGCAGAACTTCACCACGAGCCTTCCCCTGGACAGCCAGGTCAGGATGGTCAGGTCGCTGCCGGGCTGCTCCCGCGCGAGGATAATGCGCCCTGGTTACGCCATCGAGTACGACTACATCCCGCCAACCCAGCTCAAGCCTTCTCTTGAGACCCGGAGGATAGGGGGGCTCTTTTCTGCCGGGCAGATAAACGGGACTTCAGGTTACGAGGAGGCCGCGGCGCAGGGGATCATCGCGGGGGTGAACGCCGTCCTCCTCTGCAGGGGGGAGGAGCCCCTGGTGATAGAGAGGCACCGCGGGTATATGGGTGTCCTCGTGGACGACCTGGTGACAAAGGGTACATCCGAACCGTACAGGATGCTGACGAGCCGCTGCGAGTACAGGCTTCTGATGAGGCATGACAACGCGGACAGCCGCCTTTCCCCTCTTGGAAGGAAACTTGGGCTTATCGGTGACGGCAGGTGGAGCCTCCTTCAGGCAAGGTGGAAACTTCTGGAAGAGGAGATAGGGAGGCTGAAAACGACCCGCCTTCATGACCGGGAAGGAGTGGAGGAGATCCTCAACTCCGCGGAGGCCGGGGCGTTCAAGGAGGGTATGACCGCCGCCGATCTTCTGAAAAAACCCGGCGTTACCTGGGAGATGGCGGCAAGGGTCGCCCCCCCGCGCGAAGAGCTGCCCGCCGAGATAAGTGAACGCGTTTCGGTGGAGATAAAGTACGAGGGGTACATATCGAGGCAGAACTCCCAGGTCGAGAGAATGGGGAGGATGGAGCAGACCAGGATACCCGAGGGGATAGATTATGATTCCGTCGGGGGCCTCCTCAACGAGAGCAGGCAGAAGCTTAAGATCATTCGCCCGATGACCCTCGGGCAGGCGGGAAGGATATCGGGTGTAACCCCTGCGGATATAATGCTTCTTGAGGTGCACATGGAACAAAGGCGGAGGGAGTCGAAAAATGGCGGGAAGAAGCAGGAGGCGTAGACAGGGAGAGGTTGCGCCCGTAGCATCCCTGCTGCTATCCTCTCTTTCAAAGGAGCAGGCCAGGATGATGCTCATGGCCGACCTCTGCTCAAGATGGAGCGAGGCCGTGGGGGAGAAGATCGGCGCCAGAAGTTCCCCGGAATCCCTTGTCGATGGCGTCCTGACGGTTGTGGCCGCCAACCCGGGTTTTGCCCAGGAGATAGGGATGAGGGGCGGGGATATTGCCGCCGCCGTCCGCGACAGGTGGAGCCTCGAGGTCACATCCGTAAGGGTGAGGGTCGGAAAAACCTCTTCCCCGGCAAAACCCGCAGCGAGGTGGAGGAGGGGTTCACCCCTCATGCCTGACCCGAAGGAGATCGCCTCGTGCCGCGAGAGGATCGGGGATATCGTACAGAGCGAAGAGATCGCCGAGGGGCTTGCCAGGCTGATGGCCCAGTACAGGAAGAGGTTCGGCGATAAAGGGCGCAAAAAGTGACCAGCTGAAGGAGGGATCTGAATGTCGGAGGAAAAGAGGAGTTTCCATCTGGGACTTGCTGCACTGGGTGCCGCTCTTGCGGTGGGAATGGTGATCTCCGCGTGGCTTGTTTCCAGCACCGTCAGGACCGTCAAGCTCTCGAACCAGACGATCATGGTCAAGGGATTCGCCCAGAAGGAGGTCAAGTCCGATATCGTTGTATGGAGCGGGCGGTTCACTTCGAGGGACACCGACCTTGTCGCCGCCTATTCAAAGCTTGAGAGGGACCTGAAAGTGGTCATGGATTATCTCTCCAAGAGCGGAGTGCCGCGCGAAGAGACAGACGTATCGGCGGTAACGACGAACATCCAGTACCGGAAGACCTCCCAGGGGTATGATACCAACGAGATAGAGCAGTACGTGCTCGAACAGACCGTATCCGTAAGGTCTGTCAATGTGGATCTCGTATCGGGGCTCTCCCGCGACTCCACGATCCTTATAAGAGACGGGATAGAGTTTTTCTCCTATCCCCCGGAGTATTACTACTCGAAGATAGAGGACATGAAGATACAGCTTCTTGGAGAGGCGACGCAGAACGCCAGGCTCAGGGCCGAACAGCTTGCCGTCAACAGCGGGGGAAAGGTCGGGTCCCTGAGGGCGGCCAGCCAGGGGGTATTCCAGATAACGCCCCTTTATTCGACCGATGTCGACGACTGGGGCAGGTACGACACAACCACGATAGACAAGGCCGTCAAGGCCGTCGTGACGATACAGTATTCGATAGGGCAGTAAGAGCAAGGAGTCAGGCTTCAGGAGTCTGGCAGCAGGAAAACCTCAGGGCAGTAAGAACAAGGAGTCAGGCAGCAGGAGTCAGGCAGCAGAGAACCCCCTGGCAGGATTATCTGGGTCTTTAATCACAAGAATGAGGCCGAAGCCTGAAAAGCTTCGGCCTTTGCTTTTGTGGGGGGAAGTACGTTTCTTTTTCCAGTGCCGCGTTCTCTTTCAGCATTAATTCGGTTTGCACAGTAAAGCCCGGAGTTCCTCCATCTTGTCCATCTCGGCGAAGAGGATCAGTTCGTCACCCCCCTCCAGGACCTCGCTCCCGGGGGGGTTGTAGATTATGGATCCCTGTTCCTTCTTTATGGCGATGACCATTGCGTTGTATTCGAAGCGCAGAGGAGCCTCGGCAAGTGTCATTCCGACCACGCTGCTTTCCCGGTTGACCCTGGCCGCGCTGAAATCCAGCCCCAGATCCCTTGAAATATTCACCATCTCCAGAAAATCTGCTACGGCGGGGTTAATAGAGGCCCTTGCTATGGCTGCTGCCTCTGCGTCGGCCAGATTCATGGCCCTCTCTGCTCCGGCCCTTTTAAGCAGCTTTGCAGACTGCGGATCGTTCGCCCTTGCGATGATCCTCAAGGCGGGGTTCAGTGCCTTGGCGGTAAGTGTGGCATAAACGTTGTCGGAATCATCGGAGAGCGTAAGGATTAGCCCCTTGGCCTTTTTGATGCCTGCCTCTTCAAGTACGGCCTCCTGTCTTATATCCCCCTGCTGGACCATCCAGCCTCTCTCCCGGGAGGATGCCACCTTTCTGTCGGCAACATCGACGGCTACGAAAGGGATCCCGTCATTTCCCAGGTGCCGGGCGACCTCCGTCCCGACTCTTCCCAGTCCCGCCAGTATCCAGTGGTTTTCAAGATCCTTCACCCGACTGTCCCTCCTTTTTCCCATAACCGAAAGCATTCTTTCGATCACGAAGTAACGGGTTATCTCACCGATGGCCAGACCAGCGGTCCCGATCCCGATCAGTATCAGAAGGATCACGAAGATCTTTCCCCCGTCAGGAAGTCCCGGAGGAGCACCGTATCCGACTGTCGAAAGGGTAATTACCGTGTAGAAAAGGGAATCGACCCAGGGTGAATTCGTGAAATAGCGTATCCCGATGGTTCCCGATGCAAGGATCGCCAAAAGAACAATGAGCCATCTCGATGCTTTTCTTCCCTGATCCACGGCATCATCTCCTTTGGAGAAAGCATCTCTCCCCTGGGTTGCTGCGGTACAATAAGAGGTGAAAAATACTGGGAGGTGATCCCCCTGGGAGTCTTCAGGATCGCAACATTCAACGTCAATTCCGTGAGGAGCCGTCTTCCTGTCCTGGAACGCTGGCTCCATGATAACAAAGCGGACTGTCTATGTCTTCAGGAGACCAAGGTAGAAGACCAGTCATTCCCCGCTTCGTTCTTCGAAGAGATGGGGTACTCCGTCATCTTCCGTGGGGAGAAGTCCTACAACGGAGTGGCGATTGCCTCACTGACACCGCCCGATGATTTCGGATTCGGCCTTGGAGACGGGGAGGAGCCCTCCGGCGAGACCAGGGTCGCCTGGTGCAGGATCGGCGGGCGGACAGTCGTCAACTCATACGTTCCCCAGGGAAAGTCGATAGACCACCCCGATTACCCGATGAAGCTGAGATTTCTTGAAAGACTCGGAGACCTTCTCCTCTCCCTCGGGGCCCCGAAGAGCCCCGTCGTCCTGGTTGGGGACCTTAACGTAGCCCCGACGGATATCGATGTCACCCATCCGGAGAACAAGAGGGACCATGTCTGCTTCCACACCGGGGCAAGAAAGGCCTTCGAGAAGCTCTGCTCCAAAGGGCTTGTGGACCTTTTCAGGAGACACAGGCCGGGGAGCGGCGAGTTCACCTTCTGGGACTACCGGGTGAAGGATGCCCTTGAGCGGAACATCGGCTGGAGGATCGACCATATCCTTGCAACCCCGCCTGCGGCGGAAGGCTCTCTTGACTGTTTCTGCGACAGGAGACCCCGCTCCTGGGAAAAGCCGTCGGACCACTCGGTGGTCGTGGCGGAGTTTGAATGAACAGGCCCGAAGAGCCTGACAGGGAGGTGCCCGGTGTTCCATAAAAGCAGGAAGGGAATATCAAGACATCTGAAACCGGGGCTCTGCCCAGGTAAAAAGGTTAACGGAGAGGCCGGGATCTCGGTGATCCGCTACTCCGGGGAGACCTTTGAAGAAGAGGTCCTGCCCGTTTCCGGACTGCCTCCCGTTTCGAAAGGCGGCGGGGTGCTCTGGGTCGACATACCCGGACTTCATGACAGGGATCTTCTTGAAAGGGCAGGGAAAGAGTACGGGATCCACCATCTTGTCCTGGAGGACATCTGCGACACAGGGCAGCGGGCTAAGACCGAGGATTACGATGATTTCCAGTACATCGTCATCAAGATGCTCTCCTGGGACGAGGCCTCAAAAGGCATAGACGTGGAGCAGGTCAGCTTTGTCCTCTTCGAAAACACCCTCATCTCTTTCCAGGAGCACCCCGGCGATCTTTTCGGAGGGGTCAGGGAGCGCCTCCGTCTCGGAAAGGGGCGGATCAGGAGACAGGGGGCCGATTACCTGACCTACGCGCTCCTTGACGCCATAGTCGACGGATACTTTCTGCTGACCGAGAAGATTGGGGACCAGGTGGAGCTGATAGAAAACGAACTGATCGCCAACCCCCGAACAGCGACGGCCGGAAGGATCCACGAACTCAAACGGGAGATGATCTTCCTCAGGAAAGCCGTCTGGCCCCTTCGGGAAGTCATCTCAATGCTTGACAAGAGCGAGAGGTTCTTCAGTGGGGAGACCGCCGTCTACATGCGCGATCTCTACGACCACGTCATTCAGATAATCGACGCCGTCGAAACGATAAGGGACGTCCTCTCGGGAATGCTGGACATATACCTTTCAAGCGTAAGCAACAGGATGAACGAGATAATGAAGGTCCTCACGATAATAGCCACCATATTCATCCCCCTTACATTCATCGCCGGGGTCTACGGAATGAACTTCCGCTACATGCCTGAACTGGGGTGGAAGTGGGGGTATGGGGGGGCGCTGGGTGTGATGGCAGCTACGGCGTGGGGGATGCTGAGGTTTTTCAGGAAAAAGGGGTGGCTGTAGGAGTTTCGGCAAAAAAAAGCCCTGTCCACAAAATGTGGACAGGGCTGTGGACAACCTCTAAAGCTCTGGCGCGATACCGTAACTGACTACCCGGTCGATGTTCCTTGCGATCTTCGGCCAGTAATTTTCCACCGGACCTCCGTAATACCTCCCGAGAGCCCTCTGGGTGCTCCCGTATGCCTTCAGGTATCTCGAAAGGAGCATTGTCCCGGCGGCTATGCCCTTCTCCGGGTCGTGAAGTTCCTTTTCGCTGTGGATATTGTGGGCCCTGAGAAGGTTCGTATGGATCCTCCATACGACCTGCATTACGCCGATAGCCCCGTAGGAGCTGCGGGCATCGGGGTTGAAGTGGCTCTCTGCATTGGCCACGGCTACCGAAAGCGTCAGGGGAACCTCGTATTTGTTGCTGTAGTGGACGAAGGAAACGGCTTCTCTCCATGCCGTTCCGGGGTTGATCGAGCGGTTCTGGTGGAGGATGTAGAGGGCGATGGCAGCGACGTTCTTCTGGTCGGCAGGTTTCATCTGCCAGATTCTCCTGAGGTTGGATTCAGGGTGGTCGAGGTGCCATTCCACGAGGTCTTTCGGTTCCAGTTTCATTTCCGCAAGCGTAGCGGCGACGGTGTCGTCAAGAGCTTCGATGCGCTTCGAAACGACACGTGCCCGGCTCCAGTTGGAGACGGCCTCCGCCGGAGACTCCGCAAGAACATCGCCAAGCGTGGTGTATACGAACATTGAGACCAGACACCCCAGCAAAAGCGAAAGAACGGAGTCCCTAAGGAGTTTTCGGATCAAATGATAACCCCCTTCGGGTTTTTGTGTACGTTATACAATTTTTGGAAAGGTTCTATACCAACCCGGGTATTATACAGACTATTGCAAAAAAAGCAACCTTGGTATAGAATCTTATGCCTTTTCAACATTGCACGGCAAAGAAACTGCCAGCAGCGCCCCTTCCCGGCTCTGAAGCACTTCTATAAAGCCTCCGTGGGACTCGACGATCCTTCTGACTATGGCCAGCCCGAGGCCGTAACCGCCCGGGGATGAGCCTTCCCGGAATCTGCTTCTTTCGCCCCGCTGGAAACGCTCGAAGACGGCCTCCCGTACCTTTTCGTCTATTCCTGTGCCGTTATCCCCGATGAGGATGCGCCAGAAGCCTTCCGGTTTTTCCAGCGAGACGCTGATCACCCCGCCGGGGTTGTCGGAAAACCGCTTCCTGGTGTACTTCACTGCGTTGTCGAGAAGGTTCCCGATGGCTCGTGCCAGTTCCTCGGGCCTCCCCATGAAAGGCGCGGCCCCGGAGAGGGAAATTTCCCACCCTATCGCCGCGGCCTGGGGGTTCTCCCTGTGGTATGAAATCGATTCCGAGATTATCACTTCCAGGTCGACGAGCTCTCCGGGTCCCTGGGGAACTGCGGATTCGAGCCTCGAAAGCAGAAGAAGGTCGTCAACGAGGGCCGTCATCCGCTCCTGCTGCAGGATGATCTTCTCAGCCATCTCCCGGCTCTTTTCCGGTCCTGAGTCTTCATCGAGGATCAGTTCCGCTGCGGCCCTTATGGATGTAAGAGGCGTCTGCAGCTCATGCCCCGCATCGGCGACGAAGGTCCTTCTCGTCTCTTCAAGCAGGTGTCTTTCGGTCAGATCGTGAAGGACCACCAGTATCCCGTGCTCGACGACGACGGACTGGGCCTCGAGAAAGGTCTCGCTCCTGTCCCTTGCCACGAAAGCCTCCCGGCTCTCCGTACCCTCGAAGGCCCTGTCGATCAGTTCTATAAGTTCGGGTTTTCTTATGGCTCCCGTGTAGAAGGCTCCGTCCATCTTTTCGGGGACATCCCTCAGGAGTTTCGACAGAGAGGCATTCGCGTAGCGGATCCTCTTCTGGCGGTCCACGACCATTATCCCGTCGGGGAGGGATTCGAGAAGGGAGCGGAGATACTCCTGTTCACGCTCGAGCTCCCCCGCTGCTTCGTCGATCCGCCGGGACATACCCTCCAGGGCGGCGGCAAGGCGCTGGACCTCGACGCTGCCCGAGGCGGGAAAACGGAGCTTTCCCCCTTTTCCGCTCTCAAGTGCCGAACGGGTAAGGTCCTCCAGGGGTCCCGAGACCTGGCGGATGAAGTAAAGCCCCACAAGAAGAGAAGCCACTCCCGCGAAGATGAGGGAGACGAGGATCCTCTTCCTGGATGAGGCGACGGCTACCCTGACGTCGTCAAGGGAGAGGGATATCCTGAGCACCACGGCTTCGCCCAAGGGGTCGGCTGCGAGTCGGGCGACGTATATCTGGTCGCTCTCGATGGAGCGGCTGTAACGGGTGTTGACCCCCGTCCCCGAAAGAAGAGCTTCCCGTATCTCCGGCCTGTCTGCGTGATTGTCGAGAGTCGCAGGGTCTGCCTCGCTGTCGTAGAGGACGTTTCCGTCCATTGAGACGACGGTCACACGGGTCGCCAGATCCTTGCTCCAGCGGGAAGCGTTGGAGACGACCCCTTCGACTCCGGAGTCCTGCAAAACCCCCGCCAGGATCGTCACCCTCGAGACGAGGTCCTCCGTGGTCTGTTCCATCATTCTCTCCTCGACGCTGTTCCCGACCAGGAACCAGCCGGAAACCAGTGCCAGGACAAGAACCGTAGCGATAAGGTCGGTCATTCGTCCCTTAAGAGTCCTCATCAGCGGCACCTTCCTCCTGAAGCCTGAACCCGCGGCCTCTCACCGTATGAAGCAGCCCGGGGTTCTCGGGATCCTTCTCTATTTTTCTTCGAAGCCTGAAGACGTGCATGTCGACGGTTCGCGTATCGGCGGCGGCGTAACCCCAGACCCTCGCGAGAAGGGTCTCCCTGGATACCACCCTGCCCCGGTTCGATGCCAGCATTTCCAGAAGCCGGAACTCCGTGGCGGTGAGGTCAAGGAGCGATCCTTCCAGGAGGGCCTCCCCCTTTTCGGTATCGACCGAAAGAGGGCCTATTGTGATGACCTTTTCCTCCGCCTCTTTCGGGACCCCTCTTTTCAGCAGCGACCTGACCCTTGCGGCGAGTTCGTTCACCGAGAATGGCTTTTTCATGTAGTCGTCCGCCCCGACGTCGAAACCCGCGAGGAGGTCCCGTTCGTCCCTCCTCGCTGTCAGCATCAGGACAGGGATGCCCCTGGTGGAGGGGTTTTCGCGGATGCGCCTGCAGACCTCCCATCCGTCCATCCCGGGGAGCATGACGTCAAGGATGACGAGGTCGGGGAGAGTCGTCTCGACAGCGAAAAGCCCGCTGTCCCCGTCATCGACGGTCTCGACACGGTAGCCGCGCCGTTTCAGCGCCTCGGCGACAAGGTCTGATATGGTCTTTTCATCTTCGACGACAAGGATCCTGCCGGGCATCTTCTAGCAGCCCTTCCCTTCGTGAGGCCTCCTGAAATCTCCGGCCTTGATGAAGGAGCCGGTGGTCATATAGACAATGTGCTCGCAGAGATTCGTCACGTGGTCACCGGCCCTCTCTAGATTCCTTGAGATCAGTATCAGGTGGGTCGCCTGCTCGATATTCCTCGGGTTCTGCATCATCAGCATGAGAAGCTCCCGGAATATCTGCCGGTCGAGATCGTCCACCTCGTCGTCCATTGCGCAGACCTTCCTTGCCAGTTCGGCGTCCCTGTTCATGAAAGCCTTGAGCGCCATGTCAGTCATCTCCCTTATCAGCTCACCCATCCTCGGGATGTCGATAAGGGGCTTGATCAGTGGTTCGGAGCATATCTTCCTTGCTACCTTGGCGACTCCGCTCCCGAGGTCCCCCATCCTCTCGATATCTGTGGCCATGTGTATGATCGATGAAATGGTCCTCAAGTCCAGAGCCACGGGCTGGTAGCGGGCTATTATCCTCAGGGCCTGCTCGTTTATCTCCTGCGTCAGGCTGTCGAGGACATCATCCCCCTCGATAACCTGGAGGGCAAGGGCGTCGTCCTGCTTCTGAAGCGCCCATATCGAATTGCCGATAGCGTCCTCGGCGAGGGAACCAAGTTTCAGAAGGTTCTGCTCGATACTGAGCAGATCCGCGTCGAATTCCTTGCGTCCCGTAAGATTTGTCATCATCCTGTCCTCTCCTTCCCGGGTCTAGCCGAACCGGCCCGTAATGTAATCTTCAGTCCTCTTGTCCTTCGGGGATGTGAACATATGCTGGGTCGGACCCGACTCTATCATCTCGCCCATAAGGAAAAAGTCCGTCATGTCCGAAACTCTCGCCGCCTGCTGCATGTTGTGGGTCACGATGACGACGGTGTAGCGGGTCCTCAGCTCGCGGACCAGCTCCTCTATGCGCGCCGTCGCCATAGGGTCGAGAGCGGAGGTGGGTTCGTCCATCAGAAGCACCTCCGGCTGGACCGCCACTGCCCTGGCGATGCAGAGGCGCTGCTGCTGCCCGCCGGAGAGCGCGAGTGCCGGGGAGTGAAGTATGTTGCGGACCTCCTCCCAGAGGGCCGAGACCCTGAGGCTCTCCTCGACGGTATCCATGAGGCTGGCCCTGTCTCTGTCACCGTGAAGCCTGGGCCCGTAGGCCACGTTGTCGAATATCGACATGGGGAAGGGGTTCGGGCGCTGGAAGACCATTCCGACCCTTCTCCTGAGGAGGATAAGGTCCGTTTCCGGGTCGTACAGGTCGCTTCCGTCGAGAAGCACGCTCCCCTGGATCGCACACCCGGGTATGAAGTCGTTCATCCGGTTGAGGCACCTGAGAAAGGTGCTCTTCCCGCAGCCCGAAGGCCCTATCAGCGCGGTGACCGCCTTTTCCGGTATCCTGAGGTTAATCTTTTTCAGCGCGTTGTTCGAACCGTAGAAGAGATCGAGATCACTGACGACGAATTTGTCCTTTTCCATGAAAACCACCTTCCGTTCCTAGCGCTGGGCTCTCTGGCGGATCCTGA
This sequence comes from Dehalobacter sp. CP, assembly GCA_009910795.1. The sequence goes on from VMEE01000028.1 coordinate 20,110, forward strand.
GCCTTGCCCGCCAGATGACGCCCGTCATGGTTATCCCGAAAACGAGCATGAGAAGGACCAGGACGGTGCCGTACTGGATCGGCCTTGTCTTCTCGATGTTCGTCCCGGCTGTCGCCAGGATCAGGATGTGATAGGGGAGAGCCATCACCTGGTCGAAGAGGCTCCTTGCGTAATGAGGGGCAAAAAAGGCCGCACCGGTGAAGATTATCGGCGCCGTCTCCCCCGCGACCCTGCCGACGCTGAGGATAGCCCCGGTGATTATCGAAGGGAAGGCTGCGGGGAGCACTACCTTCCTGATCGTCTGCCACTGGGTTGCCCCAAGCGCGAAGGATGCATCGCGGTAGTCCCGCGGGACGGCCAGCAGTGCAGATTCGGAAGCCCCCACTATGACGGGGAGGGCAAGGCAGCCCAGGGTAAGCCCTGCCGAGAGGACCGAAGGGCCGAATCCGAGAAGGATGACGAAAAAGGAAAGCCCGAAAAGCCCGAAGACCACCGACGGGACGCCCGCAAGGCTTCGTACCGCCAGCCTCAGGGACCTTGTGAACCAGTCGTCCCTGGCGTACTCGACAAGATACACTGCCGTGAAGACCCCTACCGGGAAGGCGAAGCTCATGGATACGAGCACCAGCTGGAGCGTCCCGACGATGGGGGTCGATATACCCCCCGCGGTCATCATGCTCCTGGGTTTTTTCGTCAGGAATTCCCAGCTCAGAGAGCTCCAGCCTTTCGATACAAGGAAGGCGAGCATCAGGAAAAGGAGGGTGCAGACGAGAAGAACCACACCCCACAGAATAATAGTTGCCGCCCTGTCCTTCAGTATGCGGCCGCTTTTCATGAGCGCCACCTCTTTCCGCGGCTCTCTATCCAGATGGCGGTCATGTTGAGCGCCAGGGTCAGAAACAGAAGCAGAAGCCCCGCAAAGAAGAGGGCAAAGTAGTGATCCGACCGGAAGGGCGTCTCCCCCATCTCGGCCGCTATTGCCGAGGTCAGGGGGCGCACCGGGTCCATTACCGAGCGGGGGATCAGCGCCGAGCCGCCTGCGGCCATCAGCACCACCATCGTCTCTCCAATGGCTCTCATCACCCCCAGAAGGCTTGCGGTCATGAGACCTGGCAGAGCCGACGGGATGACGCTCCTGACGACGGTTTCGAGGCGGGTCGCCCCGAGAGCGAACGAGGCGTCACGGATATCCCTGGGGACGGAGTTAAGGCTGTCCTCGGCGAGGGAAGTCACGATGGGGATGACCATTATCCCCATAAGGATGGAGGCGTTGAGAAGGTTAAGGCCGGTGATTATGTCGAAATTCGTTACCATCCATGGGGCGATCACCACCATTCCGATAAAGCCGAGCACCACCGAAGGGAAAAACCCCAAAATCTCTATAAGGGGCTTGAGTATCTCCCTTAGAGTAGCCGGGCAGATCTCCGAGAGAAAGACCGCCAGCGCCAGGCTTATGGGGAGGGATATCAGCGAGGCTGTGAAAGTGACGGCAAGGGATCCTGCCAGAAGGGGGAGCATTCCGAACTCCGGCGGGTCGTAGGTGGGGTACCAGTGGGTGCCCAGCAGGAGGTCGGAGAGGGTCACGTGGGAAAGGATCGGGACGCTCTCCCGGATGAGGGAATAGAGGATGAAAAGCATTATCGCCACGCCGAGCGAGGCGACTGCCATTACAGCCATGCGTGGGATCCTGTCCTCCCTGAGAAATGTTGTCACGGGTCAACCCTCCTTTTTAAAAAGATGCGGAACGGCCCGGAGCTGCAATCTGACTGCAGATCCGGGCCTGAATTTCCATGTCCTTCTGCGGGTTACCTTAGTGGAACGAAACCGGACTCGGCGACAATCTTCTGACCCGCGTCGCTGAGGATGAAGTTCATGAACTCAAGGGTCTCGCCTGTTGGCCAGCCGGGGGTGAACATGAAGAGGTGCCTGGAGACCGGGAATGTGCCGTTGAGGGCTGTTTTTGCGGTTCCCTCTATTCCGTTGACCGTAACTGCCTTCGTGCTCTTGTCAAGGTAGCCGATCCCGATGTAGCCTACCGCTCCCGGGTTGCCGGCCACGGACTGGACCATGGCGCCGTTGGAGGCCACGACCTGAGCCTGGGGAGCGATCTTTTCCTTGTTCATGACCTTCTCTTCCCAGACCTCGAAGGTGCCGGAGCTGGTGTCACGGGTCACGGCGGCTATCTTCTTGTCCGCTCCGCCGAGATCCTTCCAGTTGGTGATCTTGCCCATGTAGATGTCGCGAAGCTGTTCCGTGGTGAGGTTCTTTATCGGGTTGGAGGGGTGGACGACGGGTATGATGGCGTCGACGGCCACTGCGAAGGGTACCGGGTAGGAGCCTTTCTTGACGGCCGCTTCGACTTCGCTCTGCTTGATGAACCTGGAGGAGGTTGCGATGTTGGTGGTTCCGTCGATGATCGCCTTGATGCCGTTGCCGCTTCCGCCGCCGGAGACTGAGATGCTGGTCTTGGGGTGTCCCTCCATGAAGGCTTCTGCCGCGGCCTGCGCGATGGGAAGAACCGTGGTGGATCCGTTTACCTTGATCTGGCCGGCCAGGGCCGACCCTGCGAACATGCCGAGAAGAAGAGCGGAAACCGCAAAAAACACTCCTAAACGCTTCATCATCAAATACCTCCCTGAAAATGATCCCGGCCTTTGCCGGGCCTTATGCAAGAGAGTATATAAAGCGCAGGTAACGCCTTTTCTTCGGCTATGTAACAGTATTGTAACAAAAACACCCCCACTTATGTAAACTGATAAAGACATGACAAAACAGCAAGGAGACAGGAGACAGGGGGCAGGGGACAGACAGACACAGGGTTCAGACCCTTTCCGAAAGAGAGGGGATATCGAGAAGCCGGTGGTCTCTGTTCAAAAACGGCAGGGCCTTGGGGGAGATCTTCAGAGTGTAGCCCGTATCGCCGGATCCTCCATAGATGAAATCGTAGGTCATCAGGCGGCGGTCGATCAGGGTCGGAAGATCCAGGCCGACAAGGGGAACATCTCCGGGTCTCAGGCCAAACCGCGCCTCTATTTCCTGGGATGTGGCCATCCTCAGGGCCGCGACTTCTATGCAGCCTGCGAGGGTTTCCAGGTCTACCTTTGCGATGATCCCAGAAATCACCAGGAGGAGGAACCTGCTCCCGGCCCTCAGTATCAGGGCAGGGGCGGTCTGGCCGATATGGATCTTCCAATAGGCCGCCCCCTCTTCGGAGGAACGGATACGGCGTTCGTTCTTCAAAAGTTCGAAGGCGAATCCGCCGGCTCTGATCGAATCGAGCAGTCTCTGGTCCAGCACTGATACTACCCCCCGTTCCTGGCTCAAAACAGGCATATAAGTGAAAATCCAGGTGGAGCACCATCGAATTATAGAGTCAGATGCATCCAATGAGGAGTCAGGTATCTGCTTCTTCCGTTGGCACTTTACCTGTCACCCTTGCGTCCCTGTTGCATTCTGTTCCCTTTTTGATCCCTTTCTGATATCCTTCTCGCGGAAATGCAAAAACCCCCATTTATGAAGGGAGGTTCCGCCATGGCCAACCGGAGTCGATGAGCAGCTATGCGAGTGCGGGTCCCGCACTCTTTCACAGCATGGAAGAGGCGCATCTCTTCTCCTATGAGTGATGACTGCTGCCAGGTTTTTGTCCCGGAAGGCCGCCGGAACCGTTCCTGAAATTCATTCAAGGTCTTTTCCTTCATCTCCTCTCCGGCCGCAAAAAAGGATCCTTCCCGTTTATCGACCCCGGCAGCGTGGTCTGAAATCTTCGTGCGCGCCCATTCCATGTGCCGTGCTCATCACCTGCCGGGCAGCAGACTCTTGTGCTTGTCGATCGGAGAATGGAACCATCATAATTTTCGAAGGGTGGAATGAATGGTATGTTTTCAGGTATTAACAGACTTCTTATGTCCCGCGGAGGGCCTGCCATTACAGGTACTGTTGTCGGGATACTGGCTCCTCTTCTGAGCTTCCTCGGTAACCCCGCCAATATGGGTATTTGCGTCGCCTGCTTCGGCAGGGATATCGCCGGAGCTCTCGGGATGCACAGGGCGGCGGTGGTGCAGTACATAAGGCCGGAGCTTTCGGGGTTCATACTCGGTTCGCTCCTCGCCGCCCTGATGTACAGGGAATTCAGGCCCCGAACAGGTTCCTCGCCTATCATCCGCTTCTTCCTGGGAATGTTCGCCATGATAGGGGCCCTCGTTTTCCTCGGCTGCCCATGGAGGGCCTACATACGTCTCAGCGCGGGAGATCTCAACGCCATTCCCGGGATCATCGGCCTTTCCGTTGGAGTCGTCATAGGAATATTCTTCCTGTGGAACGGCTTCAGCCTCGGACGCAGTTATCCGGCCAAAAAGCCGATGGGGATGATCATGCCGGCTTTCGCCGTTGTGCTTCTGGCGCTTCTCATCATGGCTCCCACATTCGGCCCGGAGGGTGCCGGCCCGATATTCTTTTCGGAAAAGGGTCCCGGTTCCCAGCACGCGCCAATAGCGATCGCCCTGGGAGTGGGCCTTCTTGTCGGATGGCTCGCCCAGCGGACCCGTTTCTGCACCGTGGGGGCTATCCGCGACCTTGTGATGCTCAGGGACTTTCATCTATTCAACGGCGTGCTGGCCTTCATAGCCGCAGCCTTCATCACCAACCTTATTCTCGGGCAGTTCAACCCGGGAATGGAGGGTCAGCCCATCGCACACACCAATATCCTGTGGAACTTCATGGGCATGGTGCTCTCGGGCCTGGCTTTCACGCTGGCAGGAGGATGTCCGGGAAGGATGTTCATCATGAGCGGAGAGGGTGACGGCGACGCGGGTATCTTCATCCTCGGGATGCTGGTCGGTGCAGGCATTGCCCACAACTTCAGCCTGGCCAGTTCAGGGGCGGGCCCAGGTGCGTTCGGGCCCGGCGCGACCGTCGTGGGCATCATCTTCTGTCTCGCCATCGGTTTCCTGATGCGGGAAAAAGTAAGCGTGTAGGGAGGTGTCGGAAATGAGCGATACAATAACAGTGGATGCGCGCGGTCTCTCCTGTCCGCAGCCGGTTGTCGAGACGAAAAAGGCCATCAGCGCAAAGGGCGGGGGTAAAATAGAGGTCCTGGTCGATACCGTGACCTCAAGGGAGAATGTATCCCGGCTGGGGCGCAACCAGGGGTGGAAAGTCGACTCGGAAGAGCTCCCCGACGGAGGATTCAGGCTTACGATTACTAAGGCGTAAACAGTAAACGGTCAACAGTAAACGGTGTGGATCAAAAACTCGAAACAGGCAGGGCCGGAAATGGCCCCTACTGTTTATCACTCACTGTTTACCGTTCACCGGTTTTTTTAGGAAGGGGGTCTCCCCATGCGGTTGACGGAACTCTCGCACAGCAGCGGCTGAGCGGCCAAGATAGGTCCGGCGGACCTTGAGAAGATTCTCAAAGACCTTCCCGGCCAGGAAGAGGGTTTTCTTCTTACCAGCTGGGCTCATGGGGAGGATGCCGCCCTCTGGCTGGTGGACGATAAACGGGCGGGGATCTTCACCCTTGATTTCATAACACCAGTCGTGGACGATCCCTTCATCTTCGGCCAGATCGCCGCCGCCAACGCGCTGAGCGATGTCTTTGCCATGGGAGGGCGCCCCTTAGTGGCGCTAAATATCGTTGGATTCCCGGTCAACTGCGAGCCCCTGGAAGTGCTCACGCAGATCCTCAGGGGGGGGCAGGAGCGCGTTGCGGCTGCCGGGGCATTTCTGGCGGGCGGGCACAGCGTCGAGGACGCGGAACCCAAATACGGCCTCGCGGTCTACGGCGAGGTCCCCG
>VMEE01000006.1 GCA_009910795.1 Dehalobacter sp. CP
CACCAGTATCGGGCTTGCGGACGGATTGAGGAAAATAGGGAAAAAATCCATGCTTGCTCTCAGAGAGCCTTCATTAGGTCCTGTATTCGGAGTAAAAGGAGGAGCTGCAGGAGGAGGGTATGCCCAGGTGATTCCAATGGAGGATATAAACCTTCATTTTACAGGCGATATTCATGCCGTTACAGCTGCAAATAATCTTTTGGCAGCTCTTGTAGATAATCACATATATCAGGGAAATGAACTTAAGATTGATCCTAGACGAATAACCTGGAAAAGATGTATGGATATGAACGACAGGCAGTTAAGATATGCTATTGACGGTCTTGGAGGAAAATCCAATGGAATGCCCAGAGAAGATGGTTTCGATATATCTGTAGCAAGTGAAATTATGGCGATACTTTGCCTGTGTCAGAGTATAAACGATCTCAAAGAAAGATTAGGCAGGATTATAATCGGATATGATTTTGATGGAGAACCTGTAACAGCATCAATGCTAAAAGCACAGGGTTCCCTTGCAGTCCTTCTTAAAGATGCTATCAAACCTAATCTTGTGCAGACACTTGAAGGAACACCGGCATTTATTCATGGCGGGCCTTTTGCCAATATAGCTCATGGCTGCAACAGCGTCATGGCAACAAAATATGCATTAAAATTAAGTGACTATGTGGTCACTGAAGCAGGATTCGGTGCAGATCTGGGTGCGGAAAAGTTCTTTGACATTAAATGCAGGATTGCAGGTTTAAAGCCTGATGCAGTCGTAATTGTAGCTACTGTGAAAGCATTGAAGTATCATGGAGGAGTAAACAAGAAGGATCTTGGGACTGCCAATGTTCAGGCAGTTGAGAAGGGTATGCCCAATCTGTATAAACATATTGAGAATATAACTAAAGTATTCAATGTTCCTGCTGTGGTATCCATAAACAAGTTCTCCAAAGATACAGAAGAAGAAATTGATATCATAAAGAAAGGATGCATTGCTGCAGGAGTAACTGCAGTGGAATGTCTTGTATGGGAAAAAGGCGGAGAAGGCGGTACAGAGCTTGCAGAAGAAGTTGTAAGACTATGTGATTTACAGAACAATTTTGAATACTGTTATGACAGCAGACTTTCGATTACAGAGAAAATTAAAACGATTGCCACTAAAATATACGGAGCAGACGGAGTGGAATTTGCAGCCGAGGCAAAGGCAGTACTTAAGGTAATAAATGATAAAGGTTACAACAGCCTTCCTGTATGTGTGGCAAAAACCCAATTTTCCTTTTCAGACAATATTAAGCTTATTAACAGGCCGACGGGTTTCTTGGTAACTGTACGTGATTTGAGGATATCAGCCGGAGCGGGATTTATTGTAGCTCTTACAGGTGAAATAATGACAATGCCGGGATTGCCCAAGATACCTGCAGCTCAATCCATTGATATTGACGATGATGGCAGGATAACAGGATTGTTCTGATATATCAATTTTGTCTGTTGACATACTATATCTTCATGCTAACATAAAAATACTAATAAATGTCATAAAAGGAGTATTTATGTTAGTTGAATTCATAGGAGCCGTAATAATCCGGAACGGACAATACCTAATCGAACCTGTAGAAAAGGATAAGAAAATGCATGTAATGTTTCCAAGAGTGGAAACTGTTAATGCTATCGCAAAAAAAGAAGAAATTCTGAAATACGGTCTGAAAATGAAGTATGGGATTTCTATAAAAATTAATAGCTGCATTTATCAGGAGGATTTCAAAGAAAGCTCTGATGTTATAAGTTATGCATATTTTTCTGCATCTCTTTTAAGTGCTGATCCGCCTTTGGAATTGTTGTGGCTAGATAAAGAAGATCTCATAAAAGTAGATTTTATAATTGGTGATGACATAATTAAGGATTTGATCCTTAATGCGGATGGAAAGGAAGCATCTAATGTACAAGATATCTCTGGTTTTAAAAAAAAGAAATAATTTTATAGTAAGAAAAGACTATTTCAGTAATGACTATTTCTATGGTTTTTTTGAATTATGTGAGATGAAGGAAATTGACATATCAAACATATGTGATTTCATAAATGCCAATTATCCTTCTTTTAATGGTGCAGACCTTGAGGATATAAGCTATGTGACAAAAGTAGAAAATCCGGAAACAGTTTATGTATTCTGCATAGCTTATACTGATTCTGAACTGGCGTATGAAAAAGAGCTATATCATGAAGTGTCAGAAGAGGAACTAAAAACACTAAATATGATTTATCCAGATGCCATATGCCGGGATATTCTTTCCAAACAGGATAAACCTATGAGCGTACAGGAGAAGGAAATTCTTATTGCAGCGGATAAAATTTTCAATATTAACGAAAATGCCGCCAGAGCAGATGCTTTCATAGCGCTTATGGAGAACAGGATTGATGAAAGAGGGTTTGAATCTTTTATTAAAGAGAGGATTAAGGCATATAGCTATGGCATGCCGGATTTCGGGTTCACAACAGATATGCAGCTTTGCATATGGAAGGGGAAAGAAGACAGGTGGAATCATCAGTATTAAACATAATTCTAAATATTTTACAGCAGCATGCTGAAGTAATATAACAACTGTGTTATCATATCCTAAGGGGGTGCGTTATGGCAGATCTGATGATGAAAAAAATGCCTGCGACCGAGTGGCAGGATGCATTGCCTTTGGGAAATGGCGAAATCGGTGCAATGATTTATGGCAACATACAGAAGGAAAGAATCTTACTTAACCATGAAAGGCTTTTCAGATATCAGAAAGAACCAGTCTACGATCCTTTTTACGAGTATCTGCAAGAAGTCAGGAAACTGATGCTGGAAGGAAGATATGATGAGGGAGAGGAATATTTTAATGAAAAATTCAAGGCATGCTGTAAAGAGGTGTATAACGTAGATCCTTATCAGCCTTTTGCTGAAGCATATATGGTGAGAAAGCCTGATGATGCTTTTACTGAATATAGTTCAACACTTGATTTTTCATCTGCTATCGCAAAAGTTCAGTGGAATGAGAAAAACACCAGGATAACCCGTGAAAGCTTCGTGTCATATGATACTGGATGTATATGTACAAGCATGACTTCTTCAAATGACAAGCCTCTAGACCTGAAAGTTTATATAGGTTCAGTTCCTGGAGGCGAAAAGTATCTTGACAGCAGCAGCTGCGTTCGTGAAAACTGCTTCATATTCAATTCCTCGTATAAAGACGGCAGAAAACACGGAGCGGTAGCCTTTGTTAAGACAGATGAAGGCATTATTGAATATGATAATGAATTTATATCAGTCAAACAGGCGAAGAAAATATATGTATTTATCAGACTGTACATATATGAAGACGAAAAGAAAGCAGCAGACCGTTTAATTAAAACTCTTAAGGAATATGATTATGAACAGCTTAAAAAGAATCATATTTCTATTTGGAACAAATTGTATAATACTGTCAGCCTGACTTTGGGAGATGAACCAGAGCTGGTATCCAATGAGGAAATTCTTCTTGAAGCATATCAAAATAAGAAGCCGATAAACCTGTTTCATACAATGTTTAATTATGGCAAATACCTATTCATATCATCATCAAGGAAAAACGGGCTTCCCATAAACCTGCAGGGTATATGGAACGGCTCTTATGAACCAAAATGGGATTCAGATATACATAATGATGAGAATGTTCAGATGTGTTACTGGGCTTCTTTACCTTTAGGACAGTTCGAATCATCATTAGCGCTGTATGACTATTTCGACTCCATGATTCCCCATTTTAGGGAAAACGCAAAGAAAATATACAATTGCAGAGGCATTCTTGTACCAATATGCATGAGTACTCATGGCAAGATAAGCGGTATTACAGGCAGATGGCAGTCATGGATATCTGCAGGAGGTTGGATCAGCTCCCATTATTATGATTACTGGCTTTTTACAAAAGATGATGAGTTCTTAAAACACAGAGCTGTCAGGTTCATGAAGGAGGTAGTTTTGTTCTATGAGGATTTTCTTATTACTGATGAAAAGGGAAAATATGTTTTTGTGCCTTCCCTTTCACCAGAAAACGTACCTCAGCATGAACATGCTTCCATGATGTGTGTAAATGCGACAATGGATGTAGCAATCGCAAAGGAATGCATAACAAACCTCATAAATGCATGCCGCTACCTTGATATTGAAGATGTAAATATCTCCAAATGGGAGACAATGCTTTCAAAAATGCCAGAGTATGAGATAAACGAAGACAAAGCTATGAAAGAGTGGTTGTATGACGGGCTTAAGGATAACTATTACCACAGGCATCAGTCACATATATATCCTCTGTTTCCAGGAAATGAGATAACAAAGGAAAGTGACCATGTTATATATGATGCTTTAAAAACAGCTGTTGATAAGAGGCTGATGATAGGCTTTGTGCAACAGACAGGCTGGTCATATGCGCATATGGCAAATATCTACGCGAGACTGGAAGATGGGCAGAATGCTCTTGAGTGCCTGAACTATATCTTAAGGTCATGTACAGGAGCGAATCTTTTCACATACCATAATGACTGGAGAGACCAGGGACTGACACTCTATTGGTTCGGTAAAATGCCTCCTTTCCAGATTGATGCTAATTTGGGATTTACTGCAGCTATAATTGAGATGCTTGTCTTCTCAAAAGATGGTTTTTTAAGAGTGCTACCTGCGTTGCCGAAAGCATGGAAAAAAGGAAAACTGCTTAATGTATCGACCAGATGCGGAGTAAAATGCGATATCATCTGGGAGGATAATAAGATTGATGTCGTATTATGCTCATACGAGAATCAGACTGTAATATTGGAGCTGCCATATGTTCCAAAAAAACTAGAACCAGAAAACTGTGAAGTTATAATGCAGAAGGAAGATAACGGACATGCATACTACTCAATCACTCTTAAAAAAGATAAAAAAGGCAGTTTGAAAATAGGATAGGAGGACGGTATGCCTGACTTTATGTTAAAAGAAATGCCTGCATCATGCTGGAATGAAGCAGTGCCTTTAGGTAATGGGAAAATCGGAGCTTTGATTTTCGGCGGTATTTTTCGTGAAAAAATGGTGCTCAACCATGAAAAACTGTTTAACTGTTCAAAAGCTGAGACACCAGGACCTGTTTATATGAATATGGACAGAATCCGTAATCTTATACTAGAAGGTTCATATAAAGAAGCTGAGGAAATATATACAAGAAGCATTAAAGAAGCTGGTACTGATCATCTTAAGATTGACTCGTATCAGCCTTTTGCCTTTATGTTTATTGGTCAGAGTATAAAGAAGGTATTTACGGATTATTCATTTAAACTGGACTTTAATAAGGCTTTCACAGAAATTTCCTGGAAGGAAGGGGAGGTCTCTTTAAAAAGAAGCACATTCATATCATACGACAAGGATGTGATTTGTATATGCCTGGAAGCAGACCGAAAAGGATATATTAATGCTCGCGTAAACATAGAAGGCGGTAGTGGAGCTAAAGGATTGCTGGAAACATCCTTGGAAACTGATGATGATTTTTTAATCTATAAAGCTAAGTATCCAAACGGTCTGAATCATGGTGCAGTTGCATATATGAGGAATATAGGCGGAAGCAGGTATCATGATAAAGATAATATAAGGGTGAAGGATGCAGATAAGGTATATGTATTTGTAAAACTGTATATGTGGGAAGATGATGGTAAAGCAGTAAAACGCATTAAGAAGGATATAGTAAAATGCGATTACAGTGTATTATTCAGGTCTCATAAAAAGAAATGGAAAGAACTATATGGAAAGCTTACACTGGATATCGGCCAGAGTAACAGACCGGTCACAAACGAAATGCTTTTATCAAAGTCATATAACAGTATAGCGTCAAAACAGATTGTGCATACCATGTTTAATTACGGCAGATATTTATTGATATCCTCATCAAAAAAAGGAGGCCTGCCAGCAAACCTGCAAGGATTATGGAATGGTGAATATAATCCGGCATGGTCTTCTGATTATCATCTTGATGAAAATATACAGATGAATTACTGGCCAGCTCTGGTTTCTGGCCTTAATGACTGTATGATGCCTTTTTATGACTATTTTGACAGCTATACTGAAGACTATAAAGAAAACGCAAAAAGGATATATAA
>VMEE01000029.1 GCA_009910795.1 Dehalobacter sp. CP
AGAAATTAATTTCTGTAATGCCCTAGAATCGACTTTCTCCTTCCGTGATGTGTTATCGGACCTGGGGAGAGATCCATCCAGAAATGCGACGTAGCAAAGGCGCTGTGGCATGGAAGGCAAAGAGGCGATGGCCTGGGGCAGGAGAATTTACTTGATGGGTACTTGATGGGTATTTGATGGAAGGGGAGAGGAGAGCACCATCTCCAAGAACATGTTCTTTGACAGGGTGGAGACCAGGACTCCAAAAATAGGCGCAATGCTCCTTCTCCTATCTAGCAAAATCGAGACCAACCTGATTCTTTTCTATTCATTTATATACATCTCTTATTATCTCTTCTCTTCTCAAAAGTAATCAATATCAATCAATCTGAGGAAATCACCTCAGATTTTACGCTTTTTCTGTCAGTTATCTAGCCGATACCGATAATAGGAATAGGCGCAATGCTCCTATTTTGGAAACATCACAAGGGTTCGCTTCCGCTTGTCTCCTGTGGCCCTGGCTATGCCATATCTGCCTGGGGATGAGGCCATGAGCGTTTTGATTGCTTCGTTGAGCCTATCTTTGTCAATCCCCAAATGACCTCTTAAGGTCTCAAAAGTGGCTTTGTGGTCCGGCCTGGCTGCCAGATACCTCTCGATCTTCTCAGCTCGAGATAGCTCAGTCTTGCCAGGGCTCCTTTTCGCCTTCTCCTTTAGCTCATGGATGAGCCGGAGCTGGATCTCCTGGTTGTCAATGAGATGGGCTTGTGTGGCGGCCATAGCAGCATTTTCTTCCTTCAGTTGGACTATTATGCTCTCCAGATAAGAAATGCGATCCTGGAGGCTCTGAGGGGCTGCCTCGATGGGCTCCGCTAAGAGCGGCATGGATGGGCCTCAAAAAGAGAGAGAGGCCCATATCCGGGCTTGTCTCCACATATTGGCTTCGGCTCTCCTTCTCGTGGATCGAGTGCTCATTGGATCGCCTCAGCCTTCTGGAGCACGGCTTTAGCTTCTGCCAGAAGAGGGCCCCTCATGCCCTCATTGCCCTGCAGGATGGGGGCTTTATCGCACCTGCCCACCAGTTGAACCAGTGCGGCCAACAGCTCAGGGAGGAGAGCACAAAGCTCTCCATTCCTGCGATCCTCCGGCCCTCCGAGGCCCCCGGGATAGATGGGGAAGGATGCCAGGGAGTTGCCGTCCTTGTCTCGGAGCTGTCCACGGGGATCGAGGCTCCAGGGTCCATTAAGCATTGAGGACCATCTCCAGAGCATCACGGGCCTCCCTGAGCCACTCTTGCCGCGACTCTTCCGGGATATGGGTGAATGATGGTATCCGCCAAATCAAGGTCTTTAAATCGGCTATTGTGTCGTCTTTTAAGAGCCGGAAATTTGGTAGGTTGATGATCTCCCAGTTGACCGGTTGGTAAAGCCACGTGCCTTCTTTATCGAGCAGGAAGGCACCATCTACTCCACTGTGGGCGGCAAGATCGAGCATGGCCTTGTGACCATCGCAGACTCGGGCCTCAGTCCCTTCCTCTTCTCGATCGCGGCCATAATAGAGGGTCCAACCGGGCTGAGGCTGCCTGAAGTCTTGGACCAGGCCGGGAACATTCCCGAGGATGCCAATGTCTCCACCCTCCAAGAGGGCTTCAACCTTATCGGCTGTTGGATAGGCCAACAGCAGGATAGGGCCGTGGTGGGATGGGTGGCCGTCAAAGTGGCAATAGACGCACTTGATCGAGCCGTCGGGCCTCTCCAGCCCGATAACAGACCTGGTGCTCATTCTTCCTCCCTGAAATCGCACGGCTCGGTGCACTCACCGCAATCGGCCTGATCCTGGCATTGGAGAGCATCAGGATCATCCTGTCCGGAAAAGCTCCAGCCATCCGCCAGCAGGCTTAGGAGCTTATCCTGGTTGGTCCCACGGTAAACGGCCCGGATGGTGTCAGCATCAGCGGATTGGATGATAGCGCCGTCTTCGGCTAGGGTTTTGATGGCCTCTATATGCACCTGTGGATCTTCCACCAGCATGAAGACCTCGATAACAGCAGCCCGGCCATCCCCCTCCCTGGAGAAGTCCACAATCTGCTTGATCATGGTCTAGGCCTCCGAATCGGCACCACAGAATATGCAGCCCTTCTCTGCATACTCTTCACTGCTCATGGTATTGCCACAGACGGCGCAAGTGTGAACGGCTTCCAGCTCTTCAGGCTCTTCTCTGAGAAGGCACGTATCCTCAGTATTGAGGACGCATGGGTCTCCGGTCTGTGCCTCGGGGTGCTGGCAATAGCCATGGAACCCGTCCGGCTGATCCTTCCAAAATCTGCAGGCCATTCAGACCGCCTCCTCAAAGGCGAATAGGTCCTTCTGGCAATCTCCGGGGAAGAGTTCGGTGAATAGCTCCACCGTCTCCTTGCGGAGGTCTTGCATAAGCTCTATGGCCTCATCCATCTTTGCCAGGCGCTCATGCACGTGGGCGGCCATCTCCATATCAAGGGCGGCCATTACCACCACCCCCATATAAAAAGGAGGTAGAGGCCGGCTCCGGCTACCCCGAGGTCGAAGAGCTTGAAGAAGGCGCTCATCTCAGACCACCGCCTTAGAGCAGAATTCAGCATCGAGCTTTTGGTAAATCTCTTTGATCCTGG
>VMEE01000030.1 GCA_009910795.1 Dehalobacter sp. CP
AGAGGATCGGGAGGCCATAAAGAAAACATTTGAAGAATCCCTCGATGATTTTCTCAAAAGCAAATATCGGGAAAACGGCTTAGAAAGCCCCATAGTAAACGCATCCTATATAAAATTTCTGTCAACAAAATATTTAAAAGACGAAATGCTGGATTTCCCTTCTTTCGCCCAAGAACAAGGTTATATTTTGGAAAAGGACGATAACGGCTGGAGAATGGTCAACATCAAGGATTTATTAGAAACAAAACAAAACTCAACAGTTACTAAGTAAGTAACTTACTAAGTAAGTTAACGGTGTTTGAATTTAAAGGGGCATAACAGCTCCTTTTTTATCTCTGAATTTTTTCTTTAATGGCAACAAGTATATAATTATGAAGGCTAAGCCCGGAGGCCTTAGCCTTTTCAGCAGCAGCAGTCCGTAGTGTGAGAGGTAACTTAATTGGAAGGGTCTTATAGCTTTTTGTGAACAACTCATCATCGGTAGGAATTGAAACATCGCCGGGCCGATCCGCCTTTGCACCTTTTATAAATTCATCCGGGTCTACGCCAGGCTTTGTTGTTTTTAAAGTCATAATTTCTACCTCAAAGATAAAATTTCGTTATAAAGGCTTGTGATTTCTTCCTTTGCTTTCGGGTCTGACCATTCCAGGACGCTTTTCCCTTCACCGAATGACTTTTTATAGGCTATCCTGGCATTTATAATGGTTTCAAGCGGCCTTACGTCGGCATCGAATCCGTCGATCACTTCCTTGGCCTCTTTTGAAAGCGTGGTGTTAGGCTGCATCTGGTTTAAGAGAAAACACGCCCGAATGTCTTTATAAACACGGGCCTCTTTCAGGAGCTCCAGCACATCGTTGACCGCCCAGAAGTCAACCTGGGACGGCATTGAAGGTATAACAAGCAGATCGGAAGCAAGTATGGCGGACCGGAAAACAGCGCTGTCGCGCCCGCCGGCATCGACGATGATAAGGTCAATGTTGTCGAAACCGTTTAAGTCTTTATGTAGCGTCGGCGTGGTTATGGACATGGCTTTGATATCCGTGCTCTCACGGCTTGCCCTGAAAGCCATTGAAGACCCCTGCGTGTCGGCATCGATCAGCAAAACCTTTTTTCCGTCCAGGGCAGCACACACGGCGAGGTTACAGGCTATTGTTGTTTTGCCTACGCCGCCTTTAGTATTTCCGATGGTGATTATCATATAAGTTAGTTAGTAAGTAACTAAGTAGGTTACTTACTTATCTATAATATATTAAGTAATATTTTGCAATATATTTTCATACAGTTTGTGTTCTTTGCGCTTCCGGCTCCACGGCAAGACGCAGCCCCACCGCATGCAACAAAGCATATACGCTCTCGATTTCCGGGTTGCCCTTTTTTGAGAGCATACGACAAAGACTTTCTCTGTTTAACCCGGTTTTTTCTGCAATCGAGGTCATACCGCCCCGCGCTTTTGCTACGTTGCGAAGCGCCAGGAGAAAAACGGCGCGGTCCCCTTCTTCAATGGCAGCATTCAGGTAAGCAGCGGCTTCCTCGGGATCTTTTAATGATTCTATCAAATCTTCTTGGTAAGAAGATATTTTACCCATATTCACCTCTGTTTGTATTCAGTCAAATATTTTCTTGCCTGCTCAATGTCTTCTGCCTGCCTTGACTTGTCTCCTCCGAGCAGAAGTAAAATAATTCTGGTGCCTTCTTCGGCATAGTAAACGGTATAAAGACCTTTTATCTGAACGTTTCTTCTTTGCTGTGTCGGACCCCTACAATATATACGATATCGCCTTCAATTCTATATCGGGTAATATAGCTTCCTGCACCGAATGGAATAAACAGATCATGGAAATCCGGGAGGTCTTCAACGGGATGGATAATATCCGGGTAGTTTTGCAGCACGTTGACCGTGCCTTTAATTGTTGTCACTGCCCTTTTCGCAGCTTCTTTGTTTTTCTCACCAATAAAATCCCTCAGCCTTACAAGATCATCAATAGCCTGGTTAAGCCAGATTATTTTCCGCACGGAGGCCTCTTCGTCTCGTTTCCAGTGCCCCAAGTGTCAAGCCAGGCCATTACTGCTTCATTGCTCACACACTCTCCGCTGGCTTTGTATGCCTCCCAGCGTTCAATAGCTTCTTGGCGCAGTTTCTCCGCACCCTCTTCTTTTTCCACATATTCCCTAAGCGCCTCTTTCATGAGCCAATGGGGTGAACGCCTTTTTATCTCTGCAAGTTTTTTCAGACGTTCTCTTATCTCCGGGTCCAGTTTTACTGCTATCGGGTTAATACTCATAGCGCACCTCCAAGGTATTACCTGGTAATAATATATACACCTTAAGCTGATTTGTGCAATAGGGGGGTTACTATAAATGCCTGCAAAGCAGAGTGTTTCTTCTCAACTCGAAGAACAAGGTCAAAAATGTTGAGCTTGTCAGCGTAGGCACCCTGACCGCCAGCCTGGTACACTCGAGAGAAATTATTCAGGCGGTGCCATACACAGGGGAGCCGGCTCGATCGTAGTGGTACATACCACCCGTCGGGATATCCGGAACCGAGCACCGGAGACCTTGAAGTTACTCACTGGCTTGTCGAAGCAGGCAAACTGATCGGTATCGAGGTCGTAGACCACATCATTATCGGCAAAAACAGTTTTCGCTCAGCAATAGGCAACAACTGAGCAAGACGCATGGAGAATGCCTTAAGCAAGTGAATAGAACAGGAATACTCCTGTATTTTCATTGACTCGTTTACAGTAAGCAGGTAATTTGATAAGAAAAGCAAATACTATAGGGGGCAGTCAATGGCCATGAAAGTTGAAATCAGGGACAACAAGCTTTGCATTGAAATTGATCTGGAAACACCAACACCGTCATCATCAGGCAAAACGCTCGTAGTTGCCAGCACCAGAGGGAATACCGTCACAGATGTTGAAATAGAAGGCAAACCCGTCACCATCGGGTTAAACGCATACATCAAGCGCTAACCGAACAAAGAAACAATGAAGAAGCGGTTCTTATAGGAGATCATATGGCGCGGAAGAAAATCATTGAACAAAATCAAAAACCCCTTGAGCAGTACGAACACAAAGACAAGCAGCGACTCAACAACCCTCCTGTGGGACTTGTAGATGCCCATACCGATAACGGTGGCCAGAGAAAAAAGACGTATCAGTATGATCCTCACCTGGACCCGCAGCTTCAATGGGCGGGCAAGGCAGAACATACGAGTTTTGATGTCCCCACTGTGAGTCTCCATGTCCATGAGCGCATTGACCCGCGCCGGATTATGGAAAGTGTGAGAAAGGAAAAAACTGGGCCGCAGCAGATGTCTTTGTTTGAGGAAGACAAGAAACCGCTCCGTGAAGCAATAGAGTTCTACAAACACAAGGAAAACTGGTCTAACCGGCTTATTGCAGGTGACAGCCTCTTGATAATGAACTCTCTGCTTGAAAAAGAAGGCATGGGCGGCAAGGTGCAGATGATCTATTTCGACCCGCCATACGGAATAAAATACGGCTCAAACTTCCAACCCTTCGTAAACAAGCGGGATGTGAAAGATGGCAAAGACGAAGACCTCACCGCTGAACCGGAAATGATAAAGGCATTCAGGGATACCTGGGAACTGGGAATACATAGCTATCTTACCTATCTGCGGGATCGGTTGCTGCTGGCAAGGGAACTGCTGAGCGAAAGCGGTAGTATATTTGTGCAGATCAGCGATGAAAATGTGCATCATGTAAGGGAGTTGATGGATGAGGTGTTCGGGGCAGAGAATTTTGTAAGTTTGATAAGTTTTGTTACAACAAGTGGCTTTTTAGCAAGTACTTTATCTAGAGCTGGAGATTATTTAATTTGGTATTCAAAAGATAATCTCAAAATAAAATATCATCAGCTATTTAAAAATAAGATTTTTGGTAAAGAAGGTAGCTCTGGATATGACTATATTGAATTGCCTGATGGTTCTGAAAGAAATCTATCGGAAGAGGAAAAGAACGATTTGTCTATTCTTCCCAAAGGCAGTAAAATATTTGCTAAAGGTGATATACAATCTCAGGGGCCATCCTCTGGACCTCAACCATTCGAATATTTGGGAAAGAATTTTGAACCCAATTCAAATTCGCACTGGAAATCAAATTATCCAAGCGGATTGGAACGTTTGGCAAAAGCAGGTAGATTGACAATTACTGGCAATACTTTGAGATACAAAAGATATTTTGAAGATACTCCTATTTTCCCTATAAATAATTTATGGAGTGAACAATTATCTGAACAAAATAAATCATATGTAGTTCAAACATCTGAAGGCTTAATCGCGCGCTGTCTTCTAATGACCACCGACCCCGGTGATCTTGTTCTCGACATAACCTGTGGCAGCGGTACTACGGCCCATGTTGCCGAAAATTGGGGCAGGCGCTGGATCACCTGCGACACATCAAGGGTGGCAATAGCCCTTGCCAAACAGAGACTTATGACGGCGAACTTTGACTATTTCCAGTTAGCCCATCCTGATGAAGGCGTGGGCAGCGGCTTCAATTACAAAACGGTGCCGCATATTACTCTTAAATCTATTGCCAACAACGAACCCGCACCGCAGGAAACCCTCTATGACCAGCCTTTTATTGACAGTAAGCGCTTGCGCGTCACTGGTCCCTTCACCGTGGAAGCAGTTCCCGCGCCGGTGGCAAGATCATTTGAGGACATAGAAAACGGGACTGTACAGGATGCCGACACGTCTGTTGCCAGAAGCGGTGAAACCTTGCGGCAAAGCGAATGGCGGGATGAATTGCTACGCGCCGGAGTTCGCGCCAAAGGCGGTAAGCTCATTGAGTTCACCCGTGTGGAACCCTTAAGCGGTACTCGTTATTTGCAGGCAGAGGCAGAAACAAAAGAAGATGAACCAAAACGGGTACTTGTCTGTTTCGGCCCTGAACATGCGCCATTGGAGCCTCGCATGGTTGATCTGGCCATGGAAGAGGCTGAGCACTTAAAGCCTAAGGCACAGATTATCCTGTTCTGCGCTTTCCAGTTTGATGAAGAAGCCTCAAAAGACATTGACGAAACCAACTGGCCGGGTATGACCCTGCTCAAGGCACAGATGAACGCCGATCTTTTAACTGACGATCTAAAAAAGAAACGCGCCAGTAACGAAAGCTTCTGGCTCATCGGACAGCCGGATGTGTCAATAAAAACGATCGAAAGCGGTAGTGACAAGGGGGAATACCAGGTTGAAGTTCAGGGTTTCGACTACTACAACCCCAAGACCGGAACTGTTGAAAGCGGGGGGAAAGGGGACATTGCCATGTGGATGCTCGATATTGACTATGACGGACGGAGCTTGTTCCCTTCACAGGTGTTCTTTCCTATGGCAGGAGCTAAGGAAGGCTGGGCAACATTGTCCAGAAACCTGAAAGCGGAAATCGATGAAGCCAAGATAGAGGCATTCGGCGGAACGGTCTCTCTGCCGTTCACGCCGGGCAATGCAGTTGCAATAAAGATCATTGATGCACGAGGCATAGAAAGCCTTAAAATCATCAGGCTGTAAGGGGCACCATGAATAAGATCGATAAGCTCATAGTCAATTCACCCTACGAAGAACCTCAAAAATATTGGGAGTATATCCGGGATACCCGTGAATTCATTCTTAAGGAAGGCGCCAGACGACCAGCCGGGTATGTAGTCGCCTTGGAAAGCTCGAAAGCCTTCGATGACCCCGGCATATTCATCGAAATTCAACTGGTCAATACCATCCGCCCCCGTATTAAAAAATGGCGCGAACAAGGCTATCCGGGTGTTACCGGCATTACCAAGCGGCTCCTTGCCCATTGGCAGGAACCCGAAGAACGCAAAGACCGCCGGTTTTTCTTCTGTCAACTGGAAGCCATTGAAACGCTTATATGGCTTACCGAAGCGCCCGACGCAGAAAAAACAGGGATTGTGATACCTGGTGACGGCGGGGACTTTGTCCGCTGGTGTTGCAAAATGGCCACAGGGACAGGGAAAACCATTGTGATGAGCATGCTCATAGCGTGGCAGGTGCTCAACAAGGTTGCCAACACCAAAGACACCCGTTTTTCCAGGAATGTGCTCGCTGTCGCGCCCGGATTAACGGTACGCAACCGCCTGTCTGTTCTGAATCCCTTCGACAGGGAAAACTACTACGAAGAGTTTAATATCGTTCCTTCAGGCCTGATGGAAACCCTGCGGCAGGGCAAGGTGAAGATCATCAACTGGCATATGCTCGCATGGGACAGCGATGAAAAACTGAAGAAAAAGAAGACTGTTGATAAGCGGGGGTCAAAGAGCGATGAAGCCTATGCGCGTGAAGTATTGGGCGACATGGCAAGCGCTTCGAACCTGCTTGTCATAAATGACGAAGCGCACCATGCCTGGCGTATCCCTGCGGAGAGCAAAATTAAAGGTGTAAAGAAAGAAGACATTGAAGAGAGCACTGTCTGGGTAGGTGGGCTCGACAGAATTCACCGGACCAGAGGGATTCTGCGATGCTTTGATCTGTCCGCGACGCCTTTTGCCCCATCCGGTAAAAAGGCCAGCGAAGAGGCCCTGTATTCATGGATTGTGAGCGACTTTGGTCTTAATGACGCCATTGAATCAGGACTTGTCAAAACGCCTCGTGTAGTTATCCGCGACGACGGCACTATTGACGATAATCTGCGCTCCCGGCTCTATCATATCTATATGGACGATACAGTAAGGGACGACATTAACCGCAAGGCTGAAGAAAGCGATCCGCTGCCAGACCTGATAAAGAATGCCTATTTGCTCCTCGGTAAAGACTGGCAGGCAACGAAAGACGATTGGGGAAAGGCGGGATATAAAGTCCCGCCTGCAATGATTACCGTTGCCAATACAACGTACACTTCGGCACGAATCAAATACTCCTTTGACCACGATGCCTTTTTGCTCTCTGTAGCCGGGCTTGGCGATCTATGCCACCCGGAACAAACGTTGCAGATTGATAGCAGTGTTCTGGATAAGGCCGAAGCGGAAACACAGCCGGTAGAGTTTGAGGCTACGGAAGAGAGTGATGAAGACGAGAATAAACCGCAGGAGAAAAAACTTACTCAAAAACAGCAGGCAGAGCAACTGCGCAGGATAGTTGATACGGTCGGCAAAGCCGGTCAGCCCGGCGAGCAGATTCAGAATGTTATCTCTGTCGGTATGTTGAGCGAAGGATGGGATGCCAAGACCGTAACGCATATCATGGGTTTGAGGGCTTTCAGCAGTCAGCTTTTGTGTGAACAGGTCGTAGGTCGTGGATTAAGAAGAACTTCTTATGATGTAGGCAAAGACGGTCTTTTTGAAGCAGAGTATGTAAATATATTCGGTGTGCCCTTTACGTTTCTGCCCCATGAAGGAGGAACCGACGGCCCGCCGCCTCCTCCTCCGCCTCCAAAGACAAGGATTGAACCTGTTAAAGAAAAAATGATGCACGAGATTTCCTTCCCGAATATCCTGAGAATAGATCATATATACAAGCCGCAACTATTGTTAGATATGGAAAATGTCAAAATCCTTGACCTTGACCCTTACGATTCAATCACCGAAGCGGAGCTGGCTGCTATTATCGCTGGGAAACCAAACCCGGCTGCGTTGTCGGAAATTGACCTGAAGGATATAGGAGAAAAATTCCGTTTACAGTCCATTGTGTTCAGGGTTGCTTCGACCATTTATAATTCTGAGAAAAAGCCCGACTGGAAAGGGAGCAAGGAAACATTTCTCATACAACTCATTCGCATCATCGAGGAATTTGTTCACTCCGAAAAGATACGCATCAAAAACCCCCTCTTCAATCAGGACGAAGTCCGCAAGCGGATACTTATCATGCTGAACATGAATAAGGTCATTCAGCATATCTGGAACGAGGTTAGAGCCGTCAATACAACGGGGCTTACCCCGGTATTTGATAAAGAACACCCTATCCGGTCCACCGATGATGTCAGGACGTGGTGGACAAGCAAACCGTGCGAGAATCTTTCAAGGTCCCACATTAACTTCACGGTTATTGACAGTGATTGGGAACTCCTGGAAGCCAGAAAAATCAATGAGAGCGGTAAAGTTGTATCATTCGTAAAGAACGACCACCTTGGTTTTGCCATTCTCTATAATTATCAGGGAGTTATCAGAAAATATTACCCGGACTTTATTATCAAACTCACAAATGGAACGCACCTTGTCCTTGAAACCAAAGGACAGGATAACGAACAAAACAGAACTAAAAGGGCGTTTCTTGATGAATGGTGCAGCGCTGTGAATCAACATGGCGGATTCGGAAAATGGCAGTGGGCTGTATCGTTTGACCCGAATGATATTGATGCGATTATCAAGGACGCAAGCAACAAGACTTGTTGCTGAGATATACAACATCATAGTTATGCGCTTTGGGGGGGCTTGGCTATTGGGTCAAGTCTTTAAGAATTGCCAAGCACAATCTGACATGACACATTTGTCAATTATCATCAAAACCGTAAATTCCTGTGCGTTCGCACCTGCTGGTCCAGGTGGAGAAAAAACAGGAAAAAGAATGCTTGATATGTAGCCACGTCGTGGCTATAATTAATACAGGAGGTGTTGTATGGCAGAGACAAATACAATAGTTCGTTCACGCATAGATTCCACGGTAAAGAACGAAGCTTCACAAATATTGCATTCCATGGGATTGACCTTGAGTGACGGTATCCGTTTATTTTTATACCAGATAATAGCGCAGAAAAAATTACCATTCTTGGTAACAGCACCCAATAATATCACTGTAAAAGCGATGGAGGCCGTTGACAGAGGAGAAGGCGAGATAACGAGCATTGAGCAGATTTCCGATGAATGGGACGCTGCGTGCGGGAAATAAAACAATCATCTCAGTTTAAGGCAGACCTCAAAAAAGTAGCAAAGTCCGGGAAATATGAAAAAATTGATTTGCTGGCAATTATCGAGTTATTGGCAGAAGATCACCCACTTCCCGAGAAACATAGAGACCATGAACTTATTGGAAAATGGAAGCACAACAGAGAGTGTCACATCAAACCAGACTGGTTGCTGATATATCGCATTGAAGGTAACGTATTGTGGCTGACCCGTACTGGATCACACGCGGATTTGTTCAAACAGTGAGCATAAAACATTTGTTTATTGCTCACCATTTTACACCGATGTAAATAGCTGATATCATTGATTCTCCAAACAGCATTTTCGAGGGGGTTTTCTGCTCACCTATTTTCTTGACAATTTCCGTGAATAGATTATAATAATCATTATGGTTATAATGATTATTGAGGTTATATAAATGGTAAAAAAGATAACAGCAGTTAAGGCAAGACAAAACCTCGGGCAGATTATGAATGAAGTCTCCCTGCTCGGCGACGATTATATGATCGAGAGAGCAGGCAAACCGCTTGCCGTCATTATTTCCATCGACAAGTATCAGTCCGTCCAGGCAAAAAGAGAAGAAGCGCTAAGACGCCTAAACCAGATATGGGACAAAATGGGCGATACCGACCCCGACACCTTAGAGCAGCTTGTAAATGAAGCGGTCAGGAAGGGCAGGAAAAAGGCTTGAGGATTGTCTTTGACACCAATGTAATAGTAAGCGCTATCCTGTCAAAGAAAAGCAAGCCTGGACGAATCCTGGAGATGGCTATTCAGGGTAAGTTCCTCCTCGTTGTGTCCCCTTACATCTGGAAGGAGATCGAGCGGGTGTTCCAATATCCAAAGATTGTAAAAGAGCTTAGGCAAAAAAACATATCCCCGGAAGACATCAACGAATTCCTTTCAATCCTTGAAGACCTTTCTTTAACAGTGCCGGGCAATATAACCGTGGAAGCGGTGAAGAACGACCCCTCGGACAACGCCATTATTGCCTGTGCGGTTGAAGGCGAAGCAGATTTTATTATCTCGGGCGATCACCATCTTACAGATCTTGAAGCATACCGGCACACAAGAATCGTCAACCCCGAAACATTTCTGAGGATCATTGGGCAATGACAGGAAAGCAAGTTGTCATATATGCCAGAGTATCTACAGACCGGCAATCCACAATTTGACTGGTGATTACGTTTGGCAACAGAGCAGATTGGTCGAGCAGGGACGGTTCCGACCGCTGCGAACTCGTGATGAGAGTTAAGGCAATGCTACGACCTTAGCGTGCTATATTTTCCGTTTCGTGAACAGACCCCTTATAAGTGTTCGCATTTTTTATTCTTCAGCAAAGTAATCCGCGTCAACACGCTTAAGTTCGTAAATAGCTTCCGTAGTAACTCCAACATTAAAATCAATCATCAATTGGGCAAGGCGCTGACCGTCAATTAAAATAATCTTGCTATCTATTGCAGCCACGTATTCTTCACAACTACGGGAAAAATCCGATGTGGTAATGAAAATGCCTTTCTTTGCTCTCTTGCCCTGTAAAGCACCTGCAAATTTTTGAATTTCTGGACGTGATACCGTGTTTTCCCATTTTTTTGCTTGGATGTAGATAATGTCTAAGCCAAGACGATCTTCTTTGATAATACCATCAATGCCTTCATCTCCACTTTTCCCGATAGCTTCACCTGCGTCTTTACGTGAACCGCCATAGCCCATTTTCACAAGCACTTCTACGACTACTTTTTCAAAGAAAGAAGGGGATGCATCTTTAAGTTGGGAAAGAATTTCGCTAGTCAGATTATCTTTTAGATTTTCATATGCAACTTCAATTTGTTCTTCAGGTGTAATGCTTGAATCTGGTACCTCAATTGATGTTGTTGATTCATCTTTTTTCTTTTTCAATTTATTCTGTTCAGCTTTTCGACGTTCAGCGAATTCTGGAAATTGCATTAAAAAGCTGATGTCAATTTTATGAGGCCTTTTCTGCAAAACATCATTGCCCCTGCCGGTAATACGAAACACGCCCCGTTGCGTATTTTCAATAAGTTTTGCCATTTTCATATATGCGCGTGCCCACGCTACACGATTGTGGAATATTGCTTGCCGACCACTTGGTAAAAGTTCTTTTTGCTCTTCTTCTGAAAGATCAAATACTTTTGCTAAACGATCTATTGCATCTCGATTTGTGTGCTCCTTTGAATCTGCACAAAATTGAAGGAGGGGAAGCATCATAGATTGAAAATCTGGTATTGCCATTTTTTTTATTCCTTATTCATGCGAACGAAAAGCTGAGCCAGAGGCCGTTTTATGGCCGATTGGCTCCAATGATTTGTTGGGCAACTCACTATTATTATGACAATGGTGTTCATTATCCCCCGCCAAAAGTTCAAATACCAAGAGCTGGCCCTTTTTTGTCTTTCCCAGAAACAATGATCCTGTCCAATACCTTCGATGTGATATTGGATGCATGTTTTAGCAATGGCTGTATTTTTTCGTGGTATTTTGCAATGTCTTTCAACTTTAAATCAAGTTCATTGGATGTTTCTTCGAGTGCCAGCACAAAACCTTTCCAAGACGCTCGATCCTGCGGAAGACTGCGACTGCGGCAAGAAAAATAAACCTCGGTAACGAGGTTACCAATGACCTCATTGAGGTTTTCAACGCTATCAGATAGCTTCTCGTCGTCGGTGTTATCAGCTTCCAGTTCCAAATGGTAAAGCTGGTTGGTGATTACATCAAGTTCTTTCTTTGTGTCTGCAATAAGCCCCTTTCTTTTCTTTCGAGAAAATTCCCTATATTTTTGAATATTACTGCTTTGCAAGATGTCCCTAGTGTCCCACGATATAACCCAGTCTTCAATTATGTAGTGCAATCCAGTTTTTTCTGAAAGCCAGAAGAAAGCTGAGTAGAGCAAGAGGGCAAAACCAATCCAAAGAGCCCCAATAACCAAAGCGGAAAGAGTATGCCCAAGTCTCCATTCATCATTTAGAAGTTCAGCAATCCCAGTTTTATTCAAGAGAATGACCGTTGAGCCATTTACAACAACAAAAGTAAGAATGCCGCCTATCCATGTCACAGTAAGGCGACGTCTGTTTTCTCTACATCGACGTCTCCGTTCCCTGTCGGACGCCTTCTTATTTTCTAGTGCCCCTTGAATATTATCTTGAATCTTCTTAAGAATGTCTTCGTAATGTTCTTCGGGTGGACTTTCCAATACTTTATCTCCAATTTTGTTTAAGCCCAACAAAAAGTTCACCGGGAGCGTAAGCGATCCGGTGGAACGCCGGGTTATGTGGAATTCAGTGATAAAACTGCTCCCACGGATAGCCTTCCTGCCGCCTGCAAAGTAAACCACCATTGGAGTCATACCCAAGGTAAGTTACAAGTCCCATACGGAATGGGTCTATCTCGATTTCCTTTCCTTTCCACATTCTATCGTGAAATCTCGCAATAGTGAAACTCACAAAATCAGCAATTTCTAAGCCCGGAAATGAGGCAGGGGAGACAAACTTGGGCTCAGGAATTTCAATTCCTTTCGACAGAAAACCATATAGAAGGCTGTGTTGGCTCCCCCTGAAAGTGTCTCTTGCCCACCCGTGAATGACTTCATTAGCTTGTGAATGTTTCTCGGAATCGAAAAATATACTCGGTTGAGCACTTTTTTCCGTCCATTCGTCTATCGCATTCAAGACCAGTAGAATATACGCTTCATTTCTTAACCCGTTTGGATCAGATATACCGCTCGGGTTGCCTCTGTCGGTGGTCAATGCGATATTGTAGATAAAGAGATTGCTTTCCTTTATCAAAGCTAATACTTGATCAACGAAGCCGATAACATCCTCTAAGTTCAAGGAATGATATACTGGATGTTTTACCCTGTTAGTGCCAGCCCAAATATCTTTCATATGGATTTTCCAACTCTCTGGTGAGATGGCGGGAAGTAGCCCTTGTTTTAGTTTTCTAACCTTCTTTTCGAAATCAGGCAGCAAAGTCTGGTCGGCACCTATGAGAGAATAAACGGAAACCTTTCTACCTTCATGCTCTCTTTTAGCGTCATCGCCGAAAAGAGACCCTCTTGTTTTCATCTCATTCGTCGGCAAGGAAATCTGGATATGGGTTTTGCACCTCGGGCATACCTGTGAAATGCTCTGCAAAATCCATCTTTTCGGACCACTGTATGGAACTCTCCCGGTTTCGAATTTGGGCTTCACAGGTATCATTGATATTTCGTGTTTCTTGAACCAGTCAGGCTGAAAGACGGTTTTACAGGTCGGACAAGTCATCGTGAGGCTCGACAGATTCTCGGGCAGATGTCTTAATGATACCGATAAACGATCTACCTCAGCCCGTTGAGGTCCGGTCAGCCCATGATGGACAAAAAATGTCTTGGGTTTTCTATCTGTGCTCATGGACATACCTTCCCTTACAACACCGAACGCTGAATTAAGCGGCGGCGGGGCTTTTTCCGCCGTCCGCTTCAATGATTCGATACTATTCAAGGCCTCCTCTAAACATGGTAAACTCGGCTTTGCGAAGAACCAAAATAAACCGGGTAAGGAGGAAGCCTTATGAACTTTTACAAAGGTCAACACAAATTTTACTGCGGTATCGATCTTCATGCAAG
>VMEE01000031.1 GCA_009910795.1 Dehalobacter sp. CP
GAAGAAGACATGAAATTGAATAGATATCTCCCGGTGCCCCAATGCTGCTTTCTTATGTATCAAGAGAGACAAAGTCCGTTACATAAGAAATAGCCGACCGCTATTTTCATAATCATGAAGCGATTAATTTTTGTAGTGCCCTAGAATTGACTTTCTCCTCCCTCAATGTTTTCCCCCACACCTACTGAGCGATCTTATGTAGGCAGGGGATGAGACGACAAACCTGGATAGTAGATGGCCCGGAAGAAAAACCGAACCACTTGGGAGTATGAACGATCTTTCCGGGCCGATGAGATATAGAACAAAAATGGTTATGAAGGTTGTGGGATGAATGGAGCAAAAGGTTTGCGGCGTTTTGGTGCATTTGCGGCCATGTGGCGCAGCTCACCCAAAGCATAAGCCAACTATAGTGCAGCACCCAAAGATTGAAGCTAATAATCCACATGCATTGGCGTCATAACATGGCGAATAAGTATCATTCTTTGGGTTCTTGACTATAGACTTACCACCAAGCCAGGAAGAGGCTAGGTCGAAGAGCAGGTAGCGGTTCTGGAAGTGAGATAAGGATGACCGATGAGAATCGCCCCAGACCAAAATTTCTGCTAATTGGGGTTTAGAGCCAGGAAATTGGAGATGTTGCAAAATGAGCGATGATGACGCATATATGGACAATCGGCCCAGATCGCCGCATACCGATGAACAACGCACGAAATTTCGAGCAGACCTAACCCAAAGATTCATGAAGGATCTACCAGCAACGATTGAGCGTATCTGGGAACTTCCATGCCTCAATATTACGTCTGTCTCCAAGCCCTACCCAGATCTCCTGATTGAAGCACGTGAACTCTTTGTAAATGGTTATTTCTATTCCTGCGTTGCTATGTGCGGTATTGTTGGTGAACGGCTCATTAAAGACGTGCTGCGGAATTCTGTTTCGATTGAAAAGGATGAGAAAAATCAACGTCCAAGTGAAGCTGCATTTGATCAGTTGGAACGTGTCGAAGTTTTCGGTATAGTCAATTTCTTGAATGAGGCTGGACTACTAAGTAAAGATGCAGCCACAGCAGCGCGAGAACTTGGAGCGCTTCGCAATGCTTATGCGCATTCTCGTGGCAAAGATTCTGAGAAAGACGCAATCGAGGCCATCAAGTATCTTCATGCGATTGTAGAAGACACGGTATCTATTTTCAAGGGCTTCGATCTCCAACACGGTGTAATGATATTCAAGGACATGGATACTAGAGGCGATGTACTCCGTGCTAAAGTGACTAAGCTCAAGTGATCTTCTTATCAACCAAAGTCATTCTCTCAGAATTTTGTGATCTATGCAACGGTGAAAAGTGATCTAAGATCAAAAAAACGTTTCATTTGGCAACGGTTCGGGAAGGTGATCTATCCTCCCTTCGATATAATATTCGTCTGCTATTTTAATAGAAACGATACCGAAACGGTATTAGCAGGTAAACTAAAGCTGGCAGCAAATGGTTGTTATCCTTCTCGGATTTATATTTTAAGAACAAATTTTAATGCATTATCTTATATCCTCAGTTCATAAAGGGCAGTACTTCAGTCATTCTGAACCGTTGCCATTTGTCACGTTCGCGATCTTCTTTTATAATAGTGCAATAATCTAAATCATCAACTTTAGCCACAAGTCGCATTGTTGCCCGGCCATCATTTGGCGTGTGCTCACACTTCAGAGCCGGAAAAAGTCTTTCTGCCTTCTCCATTGCCCGGATTGCATCACGCCGACTAGGGGCCTGGCCTTCTTTGCCAGCTAAGAAGGTGCGAACGTCTGGAGAGCCAAAAGCAAAATCCTTTTTTCTATTCTCACTCTTCGCGATGGTCTTTACATGCTCATAGAGCATCACGGCGCGGAGTTTGATCTTTGTCGACGCTTGAATTATCCTTTCTGCCGCATTGGCGGCGGGCCTTCGGCTTATAGCTTCTCGGATGGGCTTGAATGCCTTTCTTATGTAGGCATTGAGTAAAATAAGCTTCTGGATAGGGCTTTTCTCATTCTTGATTGTGTTTTGGGCATTTATCAATAGTTCGGCTGAATCCTTCTTGTCTATTAGCCGCTCCTCTCTGGCAAAGTCCAGGATTTCATTGAACAAGGCCACTGTGGAATTAGAGAGGGCCTGCAGTTCTGAAAGGGGAATTTCAAGAATAGGATCATCTGGCGGTGCAATATCGGCTTTGGGCGATGTCCCAAAGGTATTTATGCTAGCATCAGCTACGTTAGTCATACGTACGTACTCCTGCGGTTTGGAGTTTCTCCTGTCAGGGCATTGCGAGTGCCCTGGCCGGAAACCAGTTTTTTATTACAACTATTATTACCGTGATTCTATTTCCGGCTTAATTAAGTTATTTATCGGCAAAGCTAAATCCTGTCAGTGGAAGTTGTATATTAGCATCACATTTCACCAAAATGGATGCTAAGGGATGGCTTCGGCTATCCCTTTTACACTTTGACGTAGTTTGCCTTATCATTTGGATTCTCAGGCTCAAGGACCAAGACAAGCACCTCGCGGCCCGCGAGTTCTTTACCAACCAGCACGCGGCCAATCTGATCCACTTTTTTATATACAGGATCTCTGATGCGTTCACGCTTGCCGATTCCCTCTACTTCAATTTTAGGCATTATAATCTCCAAGACACCCTTACGCGATCTCTAAATAAATACTTTTCCTCTAACGGTATTAATACCGAAGAGTTAAAATAGTCATAATGACTATTAAGTTATTGGTGAAATGTGATGTCTAAGAATCTCTTAGAAAAGGTCCGAACCGGCCCGGTAACGCAATCATTAGAGGCAGTTAAGAACTTGTTAGCCTTTGTGGGCAGGGCAAGTGATCCGCTACCCTCGAACGTGAGCCTTGATAATGGTCGCTTAGTGCTGATTCTGAGCAATAAGAAAGATGCTTATTACACTTGCACCGCTGCGAAGTGTTCATGCCCTGGTAATCAGTTTAGACATAACTGCAAGCATATGAGGAAATACTTCCCGGAGACCGCGAAGCCCGCCGCGACAGTGACAGAGCCGGGAAGCATCAGGCCTACCGGTGGGTGGATAGGCCCGGACGGTCAGAAAGCAAACGGCCCGGTAGAGGCCTGATCCCTTTCATTTTGAGCTTATGGTGCCTGCCAGAAAGTAACCCCTGCCAAGATCCAGCCTTCGGGAATATCTAAAGCACAGCATGCCGAAATTCACCCTGCCCAACATGCCCAAATCGACCCTGCCAAGAGTCAAAAACTGCCAAGTCCTCTGGGCAGGGTAAAACAATATGCATCAGGGCCGCCTGCCAAGAAATCTCAGCCGTCGCAGCGGGTGTTTTTTTGGTCCGATCTTGGCAGGTTCCTCCCCCTCCCCGCACCCTACCCTCTCTTCCCCCCAGATCCGGCGCGCAAACGCCAGATAGAACTGAGATGGCAGTATTTCTCTGGAAGCATATATGCAGGCCAATACCTTCGATGTGATAGAGAGGCGCAAGCACATCACATTTTTCAAGCTCGGGAAGCACTGGGTCTTCAAGCAATTCTTTGATAACCATGAGCTATTCAATGCGCTTCTGGATTACTACAACAAAGACCTCTACCGCTTCGAGTTCAAGTCCATCGGCGCGAGGAACAATGCCCTCAAGCTCCTGGAGCGAAATGGCTTTGACTACGACCTGGTGGAGGACCTGAAGGGTTACGTGGTCCAGCTCCCCAAGCACGCCAAGTATGCGCAGATCCTGAAGAACTCCGTGGCCTTCAAGGAGACCGCGAACGAGAGGATATTCATGATGAAGGATCTGGCAGCAGTCGAGGAGGCGACGAGTCTGGGCGCAAAAGTGTATGAAGGAGAGATCTCTTTCTGAGACTATTCAGAGCTTAACTCCTTCAGCTTCTGGATGGCCTCAGAGAACCTGGCAGATTCCCTGCTTTTCTCCGCTTCGCAATAATTTATGATCTCATCGATGGTCGCTCGCAAAGCATAGATTTTCAAAGGTCTGCCTTTTCCCTCGCTCTTGATCTCATGCTCAGTGAGCCAGCCCCTTTCCCGTAGGGTTTGCATGGCAAAGCTGACCTCCGGCTGCCTCAGGCCGGTGGCCACCTCGATATCCCTGGAAGATCTTTCTTCCAGATCCTTGAGAAATGTTATGACGCAGGCCACGGTTCTTTTCATGCCCAGGGTCTCCAGGCCCAGCATGAACTCCAAGTCCTTTTTGTCTGCGACCTTGATAGTAACGTCTTTGATGATGCTTCCTCCTACGCTTCTGACAAATATCATAATCATATAAATAATTTCTTTTAATGTAGGAAATCATGAAGAGCAAAGGCTGATTGTTATCGATATTGATAATCTCTCTTTTGTGCTCGGAAATGTTCTATGGCATTTAATCCAATCTCTCTAATAATGTCATAGAACTAAATGTGAGCATTGCGAAGGGTGGACATAAATCACTTTCACCGCGCACGGATGAACCTTTTCAACTATTACTATCACTTGTTAGGATTGGAGACCGCCCATCTCATATTCCCTTTAGGCTGGCTCCAGTCATCCCTTTTACCGTGGTGTAGTTCTTTTTAAATAATGAATCTGGCCGCGGTCGAGGATGTGCGTGGCTCTGTCCCTGAGGCGCTTCACTGAGCAATTTAAGCCCCATCCTGCAAGGTATGGAATAGGTTACTTTCGCCCCGCACAGATTTAGTTTAAATACTCATGTGTGATGTTATAGAAGTTCCATGAAAATAATTCACTATGGTACTTCGGAGGTGTAGACCTGGGAAAACCCCCTCGCAAGAATACAAGATTGATGCTAAAGCAAATCAAGCGTCCTCTCCCCACAGAAATAGACGACGAACCAGAGCTTATCGATCTATCTTCATTACTTACATCTACAAGCGATGAAGATCAAAAATTAAACGAACGTATAACCATCGAGCAGCCAGTCCAATGGTGGATTAACGAATCTGGCGAATCCGTAAAATTATATAAAAATGGCAGGCTTGAAGGCAAAACCAAAGGAACAAGCAAATATCGTCAACTCTGCGTTGAATTTCCTCGTGACACATCACGTCTCTGGCAAACGGTCTTAGGCGAACGTGTTAAGCCCACACAAATCAGCTCGCTATTATCTCAGAATTTAGACGATACTCCTAGATCACCCAATTTTTGCTATAAATGGGATCAGTCTGATGAAGGTTATTATAGAGCCAGGGCCAAAGAAGGGCTTGCTGAATTCATAGCAGACACCCTACCAAATTATTATTGTGTTCCCGAGGGTGCACCATATAGGTGGGCGTTCAAATGCCCGGTGATGAAGAAGGAGCTGGAGAAGATATCCGCAATGGTCCGAGCGGAGGGTGTTCCTGATCGTTCTCAGCCTGATGAGTTAGAAGAATGCAGTTATTTTGAGGATAACACCGATTATGGAAGTGGACACATGGAATTGCCACCGCCCAAAACACACCAGGGTGACATCCTCATTTACGTCAACCCGAAGACAGGTCAAGCAGAGTACACATGCCCCCGATGTAGTCGTAACAACAACAAAAAGTTCGGAGGTGACGGTCGCCCTATTAGACATTCGATAACCAGAGAACTGAGAGCTATATTGTCGGAGGCTGGTATAATCCCGTCTAAAGAATATAAAAACAAAGACCGGTCCGTGGAGGCCGATGCTATCCTTACACTGGTTAACACGACCCCAGGGATCAGTTACTACAGAATTGACCAGGCTTTTGGATGGTCGAAGGGAACAGCCGAACGCCTCATTAAGAATCACCTGGAAGGCAAGGTCAAGGTTCGCAAGGGCAAGAAAGGATACAAAGTCTATCTTGCGTGAAATCGCTATGTATCGCAATATTTTTGAGAAAATAGGTGTAAATTACGCATATAGTATTAGTGAAGAAAGACCTTTTTTTCGAGGTGCTTATGCAACCAATTGGGATGAAAGTTTTGATTCAAAGAGATGAGAGCGGTGAATTTGATTTGAGAATTCCGGCATGGATAGGCGAGCGTTTGGGCGATCTGTTGTTAATGCAATATGACGGTGATCGGCTGACTATTTCACCAGTAAACGAATTCGATTAACGTTTTAGAATTTAACCAAAATTAAAATAATTCGAACCTGCCCGGACTAGGAGCGGTTCGAAGAGGTAGACATGTTACCTGACACAACTGACAATAGTGGAACTGATAAGAATCTTTCGGACCCTGCAAAGGATCTGATCAAGGAAATTTGCATTGTATTTGCGAATAATACCTCTTTTGTTGCTCGTTTGATATCGATTCGTGATGAAAACGAATTTTGGTTTGAAAGCAAATCCGGCCAACGCTGGATGGTTGCTCGGAGGGCGATAACGAGCATCAGGCCATTGCATCACGCATCCGGAGGGCGTTGAGATGGCCTCAGATCGATCAGAGATTTTACGCGGTCTGAAAGTCTATCACTGCCCAGGGGATACCTTTGAAATCCGTATCCCTGGAGCTGGAAAAGCTGGCACCATCTCCGGCTACTTTACCGACTTCACCGCGGCAGCAGATGCAGTCCTGGGGAGGGCTGACGAATTAGCGGTTTATGTTACCATAAATCCAACCAATCCGAAGCTGATTGCCAGGGCAAACAATCGATTGAAGACTTACGCAAAGAGCACAACCTCTGATAATGATATCACAAGGCTGAATTGGCTGCCGATGGACGGCGATCCTCCCAGGCCGGCTGGCATTCCATCTACTGATGAGGAGCACGAATTATCTCTCAGAAAATGCGCTGAGATAAGGGACTGGTTGGTAAGCAATGGCTGGCCTGCAAGTGCCTTCGTAAGAGTAGACAGCGGCAACGGCGGCTACCTCCTGGCCAGGATTGAGCTGGAGAACACGACAGAGAATCACGGCCTTGTAGAGCGGTGTCTGAAAGCCTTGGATTACCTCTACAGTGATGCAGGCTTCACAGTTGATACTACCAGTGCCAACCCGGCCCGTATCCTCAGAGTACCTGGCACCACAAACGCCAAAGGCGACGAAGTGGGCGATATGAGACACCGAATGGCCCGCATATTGGAGGCACCGGAGAGCTTCGAAGTGGTACCCAGGGAGCTATTAGAGGCATTGGCGGGCATGCTGCCTGAGCAGGAGGGAGCCACCCAAAACGCGCAAAAAGCTGGTGGCAAGGGATTCGATCCTGTAGCCTACTGCCAGGCGCATAACCTGCAAGTGCACCACACCAAAAATTGGACGGACCCCAGGGGCATAAAGTGCACAGTAGCCGTGCTGGAACAATGTGTCTTCAATCCGGATCATCACAAGAGCGCGGTTATCATCGGCTGGCCTAATGGGATTAGGTCCTACAGGTGCCGGCACAATTCTTGTCTCGCAAAGCGCTGGAAGGATGCAAAGGCCATAATCGAGCCCGGCGCGAAAGATTGCGACCCAAAGCAAGGCCCAAAGAGTGCTCCGAAGGGTGAGGGCGCTCAGTCCGATCCGGCCCTGGGAAATTACCCTCGGATGGAGGACCTCACCAAAGCAACGGGGCGGATCGATAGAGTCAACCCTGTGACCGGTGAGAAAGAGGCCGATCCTATAACGGGCGAGACGAAAGTACCAAAGCTCACACTCAGCCCAACGAAGGCAAGCGCGGCGGTTGCTGAGTTTATGCCGCTCAGGCTGTCAGCAATAGACAAGAAGGACACCCCGAAGCTTTGGCGTTATGATAGTGGGATATGGCAGCACGATGGTGAGAAGCAAGTCATAAATCTGATTGATGCAATTATCGGCGATCTGAGTTACGAGCGTGGTCTCAAAGAGACAATGCGACGGGTCCGAGCACTTTCTGATACTGTGACTTTTGATAGCGACCCCTGCATATTCCCGGCGCTGGATGGAGTCCTGGACCTGCGAACCGGCCAGGTGCGAGCCTTTCAACTAGATGACTATCTCACCTTCCAATACGGCGTGTCATTGAAACATCCCGAAGCGGATTATCACCCTGTACTGTGGTTCTTGTGCTCGATCTTTCCCGATCCAAGGGATGTACTGACTGGGATTGACATATTCACGGCTGCGATTATCAGACGGGCCTTTGAAGCAATTATTCAGCTAATCGGGCCTGGTGGAAATGGTAAGGGCATATTTGAAAAAATCATGACGGCTATTTGCACGGCGGCCCGAACAACGGCGTTAACATTGGTGGAGGCGAAAGCTTCCAGGTTTGGGCCAGGTGCATTACTTGGAAAGGATCTATGGATTCTGTCCGAGGTTGAAGATGTCAGATATACCATAAATCTGCTCAAAAAGGTCTCAACCGTCGAAATGGTGGACTCTGATCAGAAGTACGGCGACAGAGTCCAAGGCAGGCCGCACGTATTGCCTGTCCTGGATTGTAATAATGCAATTGACTTCGGAGACGATTCATGGGGCCGGAAAAGGCGAGTAGTCAAGCTCGACTTCCCCTTCACCTTCGACTACTCGTCGGACACCCGGTCAAAAGATCCGCACCTGGAGGAGAAGCTCACAAGCCCCGCCGCCCTGGCAGGCCTCATGCAGATCATGGCTGCCAGAGCTCCGTACTTGTGCAAATCCAAGCGGATCTACACCAGGAAGCGTCCCGAGGAGATGGCTGAAGAATATCGCAGGCAGCAATTTAGCTTGCATTTCTTCTGCGAGGAATGCCTCAGCACGTCAATGCCCACAACAGAGGACGGTAGGCCCGTGGACGTGAAGACTGGTATGGCTTATCCTGATGGAAAGGCATCCAGACTTACAACGGATGCATTGTACGCAGAGTATCTCGAATATTGCAGACTATTCAACGTGCCCGTACCTGCAGAAAAGGGCCAGGTGGGCAGATACATCAAAGAAAAGTTCGTCATAGCATCGATAGTAACCACGGTCGATAAAGTCAGTGCCCGGTGTTATCCCGGTCTGTGGTTGTCGAAATCTGCCAATCTGGCTTATGCCGAACTATCTCTAAACTACAGCAACTACACTAAAACTACAGATAAACTACAGAATGGAGAAGTTAAAAGCGGTATTAGTAGACTTTTAACTACAGCAACTACAGAAGAATGGCCTAACGATGTTATAGAGGAAATTGGAAGGATGTTTGACTACATCCAAAGTTGCCAAAATCCTCAGGATATCTCCTATGAAGGTTATCTCAAAAATGGTGTAGTTTCTGTAGTCACTGTAGTTTCCGAGCGGGAGATCGCGATTCCGGAAAAATCTCCTGTAGTTTTGCCGTCGTTACCCTGTAGTTTGGAGGTCGATCCTGTAGTTAGAAAAGAGTCCAGTACCATCGAGGCCGATCTCCGGCGGGCCGAAGAGGAGCGGCTCAAAAAAGAAGAGCATTTCCGGGAGGTTGCTGAGAAGTACAGGTGGGCCAATGGTGGTGAGGGCGATTCGTCCTTTTCCGCCTGCTCGGAGAGCACAAAAACCATCGAAGAGGAGCCCGCAAAGGTGGACATCCCCGAGCTGATCAGAGCAGCGGCAATCTCCGAGTATGGAATGGCTGGATGGGTGGACGCTAAAAAGCTCTCCCATGCCCTGAAGCTGCCTCTTATCGAGGTTGAGGCCTGGCTGATGGCCCACTATGTGGCCTACCAGCGGCCCGGAGGCGGCACTGGCTACAGGCAGCGAAGAGCGGGAGAGGCGAAGGCATGAGCGAGCCCGTGGCCCTGGTATCTCAATTGGGCAAACTTCCCTTTTACTTCCCATTTTCAAAGATTTTCAGAAAAATATCCCCTATACAATAGGAAAACTGATCTGGAGATAGTGGAATGACTACTAAGAAACAGAAAAAGATGGGCTCAGGTTGGGTTAAAATCCAGACACCTCGGGCCCTGAGAGCAGCTATTCAGAGGATGCTTAACAAGATTCTGATGGGGAAGGCTCCCCTAGACCATGCCGGAACCTTTGCCCAGCTAGCTAACGCTTGGACCAGGGCATATCAAACAGAGATGTCACTCCTTGAAATGAAGGAGCTT
Source organism: Dehalobacter sp. CP (assembly GCA_009910795.1). The sequence continues at coordinate 9,973 of VMEE01000031.1, forward strand.
GAAGCCAGAATAGCAGAGCTGGAGGAGCTGAAGCGGTATGATGTATCAAAGAGAAATGAGAGCCTGGATGAAATGCAAAAAGCACGTAAGGAGCTTAAGGAGCTGATGAAACAATGGCGATAACTGGGCTAGAACGTAGGGCTTCCAAGCTGGAGGACTCTATGGACCGTATCAGGCGGCAAAAGGAAGCAGAGGAGCGAGCGGCTTGGAGGCGTGAAAATAGCGAACGTCTAAGGTTTGAAATGTTCTTGCGGCAGTATGGCCCAGGAGAGAACTTTGACTGGGCCAGGACAACCAAAGAAGATAAAGAAAGAGGTGTTGAGGCCCAGGCTGATGCTGAGGCGGCTTTAGCTCATGAGAGTATGCTTCAAAAAATCTTAACTCACTACGACAAGGAGGGAGTTGTAGACTATTCTTCAATGGATACAAACGAGAAAGCTTTTGCTCATCTCTTTGAGGAGCTATTCCTGATAGTTGACGATGACGATCTTTTTAGAGATGATATAGAGTATTGGGAGGACAAACTGGGCTTAGATCTTCCCTCCTTTGTGGACTTGATAAAAACAATCGATGAGCATACAGGCAGCTCCGACTGGAGACAAATCTGCTATTTAGAAGAGAGACAGCATGCTTTACTAAAACATGCATGTTTAGAGCATGAAAACCGGAGAGCTTATGCCTTACAACGTAGAGTAGAACATCAGGAAGAAAGCAATGTTTAAGAGGCCTAAGCTCCCTTCATTTCTTCCCGCTATTTTCTACCATTGAGCAGACAGTGAATTGACGTTCATCCCTTGTAGTTGAACGCTTTCCCTATTGCTCCAGGTATATCCGCTGGATCAAAGGATACGTCGCAGGTCCATTTTCCAAATCGCCCATCGTAATTCACGGCTTTTACCCAGTCCTCCAGGAACCCACGTTTGATCCTGGCTTGTTCCGTATCCTGGCCCTTGATCTCCAGCACCAGGTGAATTCCATTGGTTAACAAGATGATGAAATCAGGCCGATACCTATGGCGCTCACCCTGGAAGATGTAATGGACCCCAAAGCCCAGATGATCATTCTTGACCCAGGAGGCTACCTTTGGATTTCTGTCAAGCTCGAAGGCTGCCGTGGACTCCCAGCTACTATCACATACGCAGAAGTTGATATGGCATTGCTTGGACTCCACCCGAGGCTTTCCTGTATGCCAGGGGATCATATCACCTGTGGACCCTATGGGCCGGTGGTCGTCTTCAAATACCAGTTTAGTGGACTCGGCGTTATTGGGCTCAATGGCGTTCCAGATGTGTTCGACTATCTTGCTCATGTTCAGGACCAGTGTAATGAGCCTGCGCACATCGTCATAGCCTATCTCAGGTATTATGCGGATCTTATCCGACACCAGGAATTCCTCGATGATGGCGATTATCTGGGACAGCAGTTGCTCTTTGCTGCCTGGCCATTTGGAGCCAAGCCGGTCGAAGACCTCGATGGCCGTGTTGAAGATGATCTTCTGCATGCGGAACTGATCGGCGTTGGTGGTGAGATCTATGGGCGTAGTGTCCGAGGTATCGACATTGCCGCCCAGGATCTTGGCCATATCTGCCCTGGTGATGGTATCCCGGAGGATCAGCTCCAGTGGCCTGACCTTTTTCATATCAAGGCTGAGTGTAGGCTTCATCTCGTATTCTATGCGGGCGATCTTCGGCCATTGCAGTTCATACTGCTGCTTCTCTGGTCTGGGCTCAATTACGTACTTGGGAGCTTGAGCCTTTGTCTTGCGCCCGTCAGTTGTTTCATGGGGCATAAAAGTGAAAGGCACGCCGAAGATGTTGACGTAATCCGGCGTCAAGAGCCCGGTCTCTTCGTCTATATCGTAATCGGTGCGCCTGAGACCCCGGCCTACAACCTGCTCGCATAGGAGCTGGCTGGAGAAGGCCCGGAGGCCCATTATATGAGTCACGGTCTTGACATCCCAGCCTTCGGTGAGCATGCCAACGGATATGACGTTCTGGAAGCCTTCACCCGGCTTTTTCTCGACTCCGATGGTGTTGACGATCTCCCGCAGGTACTCGGCTGAATCCTTCTTGGAGAGTTCCTTGCCTTCCTCACCCTCAGAGGCCTCCTTGAACTGCATGGCCTCTTCCTGGGCCTCGGCCTTCTCCAGGATCTTGGAGTCTATGTGGATGGTCCGACCTGGATCGCAGAGTTCCTTTATGTCTATCCTCTTGCGATCGAAGGCATATTTGATCCTGGAAGCCGTCTCTGTCCTATTGGCCACGGTGATCATGACAGGAGGCGTGGGAAAGCCTTCCGACTCCCAACGCTGAGCCGTCTCCAGCCAGTCCTTGCCCAGGAGATAGTAGCCGTTGATGATCAAATCGGGAAGTGTCTCATGGGGCTGGGCCTTTCTGTTCAGGTCCTCCTTAACCCACTTGTAGATATGATAGAGCTTTGATTTGTAGGTCTTTGCATCAGGAATACCATCGTCTCTTATGACCACCCTGGGGGTCTTCACCAGGCCGGATTCTATGGCATCGCTAAGGCCGAAGTCGCTGACGATCCAGGGAAAGAGAGCTTCTTCGCTGGCCGTCTTGCCTGAGGGAGCAAAAGGCGTTGCCGTGAAATCATAGCAGCCCAGGATACCCCGGACGCTGTGTATTCTGTCGAGGCCTCCAACCCATTTTGTGGCCTCATCGATGTCTTCCTTTTTCAGGCCCTTTATCTTGGATTCTGCTGGGATCCTCCAGGCATGATGAGCTTCATCGTTTATGACCAAGACATTCTTGGCGTTGGACAGGTCTCTCAGGACATCCCGGACATAAGCCTGATCGCTTCTGGCACCTCGTTTATCGACTCCCTTCTTCTTGGCGATCTTCTCATCAGTTTCCCAGTTCAGGGTATGCCTGTTCCTGACCATTACCTTGGCCTGTCTGAGGAGATCCTGGAGGCCGGACGGAACAATATTGAACTTGTCGTAGTAGTTGCCGGGCTCGGATGGCATCAGGACTCTCAGCCTGTCCCGTACGGTGAGCCCTGGGGCTACCACAAAGATGTTCTTGGAGAATCTGGCGTCCTGGGGGCTGGTAGCCTTGTTGAGGACCTGCCAGGCGATGAGCATGGCCATGACGATGGTCTTGCCCGAGCCTGTGGCCATCTTGGAACAGTACCTCCTGAATGGACCGCCATCAGAGGGAATATCGATGCCTACTTTATCTGCTGCTGGGGCCTCGGCAAGCCATATCAGGGTCTCCATGGCGTCGAGCTGGCAGAAGAAGAATTTTAAATTCTCTCGGTCTGATTGATCATGCCAATGCTCCAGGAGACGTTTGGTGATGCTGGTAGCGCCAGCGTATGGTATGCCCGAGCTGTTATTGCCTTCTCGCCAGGCTTTAACACGGGGCCTTATCCTGTTCACCAGCGGCAGTTCGACGAATATGCCAGGATCGTCAGATGATTCATAGGCCTGGGAGGCTATGATGTAGCCAGCAGGCCGGCGGCCTTCGACCTGATCAAAGGACTTCTTGCCTTCGTCGTACCACCAGTGCTTTTTCGGCTCCTCGTAGGGTGAGGTAATGATGAGGTGGTCTATCTTTTGCATGATCTCTCGTCCAGGATTCTCAGGCTCTCTATGCCTCGGTTGTCTATGATCTTTACAGCCACGCGGCCTTTCATCTCAAAGGGAAGGGATATGGTGCCACGGAAGGCTTCTATGCGGTCCTCATCTATCTCGGCCTTGAGGGTCTTGGCCAGCTTGGCCCAGCCATCCTTGGAGCCGGCCATGGGGAAGAAGACCTGCCTGGGAAACAGGCTGCATCCATCGTAATCTGTATCCAGCATCCACATCACGACTTTATCAGAGCCACCTGATTCGACTGCACCGTTTACAGGGTTATAATAGTCGAAGCCGAGGATCTTTACCCGGCATTTGCCCTTGTCATTGCCTTCTTTGATCTTCTCTAGCTTAACGTCCGGCTGACCGATGAGCCAGAAGCTCTCGTTGCTTGATCTCTTCTTCTTCAGGTCATCTGTGAAGAGGTCTCCATTCATCTGGGCCTTGAGGAAGGTTATGCCTGGCCAGATGGTTTCATCTATATCCTTGGAGGCCTCGGGATCGAACTGGAAGGCAGCAAAGATCAGGATCTTGGGTGAAGGAACGAGGTGGTTTGCTTCCTCAAGGGCCAGGGCAACCTGGCGTTGCTCAAGAGGTGCATGTTCCGGGCCGAAGCTTATCACTGCTCTCTTGGGCTCATCCTCTGCGGTCTCGGCCTCAGCATGAAGATATCTGGTACCTGGCAGCGGCTCGACTCGGGAGAACTTGAGCCTCTGGCCCTGGGTGGTGATTATGCCCGTTCTGAAAAGCTCTTCTCTCCATTCCTGCTGTCTCAGAGTCTCGCCGGATCGGCCTAAGGAGGCATCTGCAGACTGGCCGGTCTCGACCTCTACAAGGGGCTTTACTACAGGAGATGGGACAGCTTCGACGGTGAAAGGACCCGTGACCCGGACCTTGGACTTATCGATGGAAGGTTGGTCGTAAAGGGTCTCCGGATCGGCGTACTTGGCTATGGCTCGGCCGATCTCCTTCTTGCTCATGCCATCTTTGATCTCGGGGTTGTTGGCGATAGACTTGAGAGTGATATAAGGAACAGTCCCGTAACGAAAACCGCTGCTAATGCCTTCTTCTTGATGAGCAAGATCGTAGTAATCGTATATCGCGGTCATAAGTCGTTGTTTGGCTAAAGCGATGGCTACACGAGAAGTGTCGCAGGTGATCCAGCGGCGCCCCCAATGCTCGGCCACGTAGGCGGTGGTACCGGAGCCACAGGTGGGATCGAGGACCAGATCGCCAGGGTCGGTGGTCATGAGAAGACAGCGCTCAATGACGCTTGAAGCTGTTTGAACTGCATATTCCTTATTAGCTTGTGGTGCAGTGTCTAACCATATGTTGTGCAATGATGAAACTGGAGAGTCATTAAGATAAAGAACATACCTCAACGTCTTACCTTTTTCATAGGGCTCAAGCCTTTCAGCCATGGCTAGCTTCATCATACCTTCCAGGGATGCCTTCCATGATCTTCCTTTGGGTGGAGTATACGTTATTCCATTATATTTGAATGGGAAATCTCTGTCTTTGCTGTAACCAACTGGGTATAAAGGAAATAACTGGTATACTGATGCGTTATTGGGAAGTAGCTTATGGTCATCTACTTGCTCCTTGGACATTTGATGTCTGGTTCCATCAGGCAAAGCATATCTATCCCAATGAGAGTCTCCTTCTACGTTCATCGGTAGATATAGCGGTCTAAATTTCAATGAACTTTTATTTTTAGCATACCAGATTAAGAAATCTGTTATTTTAGGGAGGTGTCCACCTCCAAGCGTCATGTTTCTGGTTCGATAGGATATAACGCTGACAAAGTTATCTGTGCCAAATACTTCGTCAATCAGGGATCTAACAAGATGTTGATTCTCATCGCTAATCTGCACAAACACGCTCCCACTTTCGCTCAGCAGCTCCCTGGCCAACAGCAGCCGATCCCGCAGATAAGCCAGATAGGAGTGAATTCCAAGCTCCCAGGTGTCCCGGAAGGCCTTGATGGTCTCCGGCTCCTGAGTGAGATCCTCGTCTTTGCCGTCCTTCACGTCTCTCTTGTTCACGAAGGGCTGGAAGTTGCTGCCATACTTCACGCCATAGGGCGGATCGATGTAGATCATCTGCACTTGGCCGGCCATGCCTTCCTTATCCAGAAGTGAGTTCATGACCAGAAGAGAATCCCCGGCAACGAGGCGATTGGACCAGCCGTGTGGATGCTTGTAGAATTCCACCGCCGTTCTCATGGGCGGGTTCTCACCGGGAAGCTCAAAAAGAGAGGTTTGTATCTGGCCGCCGCCTTTCTTGGCCGCTTTTATGATGGCTTTGGGATCTATGCGCTCATGGACGTGAAGGGAGACTGTGGGGACCTTAAAAGAGGTGTGCTCGGCTTTCCCGGCCCAGATGAGATGAGGATCGAGATGAGGATCGAGATTAGGAGCATACTCATAGGTCTTGAATTCACCGTCCATATCAGTGGAGGGTGTGACCAGCCCGACTGGTGGATTATTTAGACGCTGCTGCTTATCATGCTGGTACTGTTCGATGGTGTCGAGGGCGGATTTTTTGGCCTTTGCCATTTATATCAACTTCGGAGCAGTAGATGACGTAGCAACTATAATAATTATCTGCTATAGCTGGAAGAGGTCTCTTTTTGGGCAGATACGAGCCATGGATCATGAGAGAGCTTATAACTTTAAAGCTAAGCTTTTTTGAGGAATACTTTCGCCCTGTATGAAATAGGTTTATAAGCTTATTATACCAATTATAAACTAAATAAATGCAATTTAAAGCTGATTAAAAGCTTGATTCAGCTATAAATTGCCTAATCAGCTCCAAATATGCTCGAAAAAATACCAATTAAAAGCTTCGATAAAATATGATTGCATAGACACATTATTGTCGGAAATATGGTGAAAATAGCTGAAATTTGCCTAATGATTTCGATAAAAAGAGAAGGGTCAGTGATTATATGGGCGGATCTGGATCAGGAAACTGGTATAGGTTTGATAGCAAGACTGTAGCAGAGCATTGCTGTTCCATCGATGTTCGCCAGCTAAGTCGCAAAGGATACCTGGTGCAGGGGTTAAGATATTCTTGGAAATGGAACAACGGAAGCAACATTGTTATTGAGACCAAACCAGGAGCCATTGAGTTATTCTATAGCATATCCCGTAATGAGAAGCCGCTTGAAGATGTGCACATCGCAGTTCCTCTGTCTTGGTCATCCTGTAATTATGGCCAAAAACGTCCCTGGTTCATCTGTCCAGGCAAGAGCTGTGGTAGGCGGGTGGCAAAGCTCTACCTGGCGGGCAAATATTTTCTCTGCAGGCATTGTCACAACCTGACTTATTCAAGTCAGAGGCAAGCCAAGGCGTTCAGGTTACTGGATAAGGCTCAAAAAATATGCCGGAGACTTGGAGCCAATAATTGTAATGATCTCTTTGGCACCCCTAAACCAAAAGGCATGCATTGGAGAACTTATGAGAGGCTCGTTGAGGAAGCACAAGAGGTAGAGCTCGAATCGTTACATGCGATCTCTCAGAAATTAAACATTATACATGATTCCATTTCTCAAATAGACGGCGAGGTCAACTATGGCAGCACCACTCCCCAAAGAAGATAAGGCAAAAATCGTGGACTATTTAAGGCAGCAAGATCTGTGGGATTTAACCGGAGTCAAAATTAAAGAACTCATTAAAGAGGATCTCGGAATCAATATCTCACAACCCACCGCATCGAAGCTTAAAGGAGAAATTCTGGAAGATAATTCAGATGATAGGGAGTTCACAGGAGATGACTCTTCATTATCTGAAGAAACAGACGCAGTGACAGAGCTGACAAATCCAGACAACATCCGACAGCTTTCTCAGGAACAGATGAACGCCATTGACTACCTGCTGAAAGGCCAGAGCGATCGAGCCGCAGCCGAGGCCGTGGGTGTAAGCCTACAGACAATATGGGACTGGCGGGACAATGATCCTCTTTTCATTGCTGAGCTGAACCGGCAGCGGGTTGAGCTATGGTCTGAAGCCCGTGAGCGGCTGAAATCCCTGGCCAATCGTGCCCTAGACGTAGTAGAGCAGCAGCTCAACAGCGACGATCCCAAGGCAGCCCTGGCCGCAGCCAAATACGTTCTACAGGGTACACGGCTCCTGGGCGATACAGACCTGTCAATAAAGGGTCCGACGACTCCCGAAGAAGTGCTCCTCCCGAAACTGCGACGTGAAGCCCGGCAGGAGTGGGAAGCAAAGAATGGTAAGCAACATCAAACGCTGGATTTCAGGTACGATCCTGATCTACTTGAGACCGATCGACGCGAGACTGAGATAGAGGCTTTGGCCAAGAACAAGTTGAAGAAAGCGATGGCAGAAGCAGGGCTCGCATAAGGGCAGAAGGAATTGACAAGGCCAAAATGCGCTCGGTAAAAAAGATGGCTTCGAAAATCTTCAAGATCTCATGTTATGAGCGGACAGATACGATTTTATGAAGATTCGAGGGCATGGCAAGAAGAATGAAGAGCTTAATAGCTGAGGTTCTGGCGGGGATCTTCCTCTTTTTCTAACCGATGATATTATGAGCACTGATAGATATCCCTATGTTATGGCAGAAGATCTCATTCAGTTAACTTTAGGGGCATATACAATACGAATTGATAAAAGCAAATTTGATATCAAACAAAAGGATAATTTTATCGCAGTTACAGCAAAAGATAACCCTGACCTAAAAGCTACCATATCCATAGAAAAAGTCCCTCGAGGACTGGATCGTGACGGCATGTGGAGAGATACCTTCTCCAGAGATCCATTGGGGGTACTGCATAAAATGAGGAACCTCGAAGCATTAATAACCGGCTTCAACTCCAGTCTGGTCATTAGTGGTCATCCTGGGTTTGATGTTATCAGCAGCACAAGTAAAATGGCTGCTTATAGAATCAGCTATTGGCTGGAAGGGGAGGATGCAATAAACATTTTCGCTGCCTTCCCATCTGAGAGCGGCTTCAAAGATCAGATTGTGGCCTTAGCTACCTCTCTCCACGTGGGCAAGTCTTGAGTGCATATAACCTGCAAGATTCTTCCCTCTTTTTCCAGCCATCACCTAACTGGTCCTAAATCGCTTCTGGCAAAGTCCCTATTCCATAGACTATGGAATGATTTATCGACAATTGCCCGTTATCGAATTATCGAGAGCAGTGAGATCAGAAAGAAGCTGTAGAATCCAGAGCGCAACATCATACCTTTCGAGGTCCAAAGCATATTTATAAAATTGTGCTGACCACATATCGTGCTCTTGAAGGTTGTATAAAATTAGTGCGTGTAACATGCCGACCTAGAATCGATAACTAAACTGCATTCAAGACGATGAACTGGTATTTA
>VMEE01000032.1 GCA_009910795.1 Dehalobacter sp. CP
ATATTACAGAGAAGCTTTTGGATTGATACTCAAAAGGATAGAAAAGCATCGTTTGTTTTACGAATGCGTATTGAAATTGGAAGGACAGAATTCTTTTGCTTCCATCATGGAAAACACATTGGTTGATTTGCTCCGCGAAATGTTAATGAAAGCACATGACCATCACAACCATCTGCCACTGCTCACCGCTGATAATCTAGCACTATTCTATGGTGATATGCTAACAAATGTATTAAAGTTGTGGATAAAGCGAGGGGAAGAAACCTCGGTCGAACAGACGTTGGAAGCGTTTGAATATCTGTGCAAGCATTCAATGCTGGAAATATTGGTTAAAGACGGATAGAGTTAGAACTTATTGCATAACATGTCTCGACATTACCGTAAGTAAATTTGACCTGATAACCAAGACGCACAATTCTTAAAACGAAAAATCATCATTGTGAAAACTTTCTGGTTCCTCATTGGGACAAGTAGTTCCGTAGCATCAGCTCAATTATGGCCGAAAACCTGGGATTTATTCTGCGGATATCCTCAAAAGGGACAGTTTCGGAAATCCACTTCCCCCTCTTTCTCTGCGATATTAACTTTCTGCTTTACGGTATCCATCGGCAGCCTATGGGAAATCTATGAATATACAATTGACGGTATTCTTACGCTGAATATGTATAAGTAACTACCTGGAAACCATACTCCGCTAGTTAGACGTATGGCGCTAATGGATACAAAGCTGGATATTATCATTAATGTTTGCGGTACATGGCCACTGCGGTCACCGACTATATTTTGCTTAAGCGCAAGCGGGCATCTGGTTGGGCACAAAATGGTATGGTCATGGAATAATAGTTCAAATGTGGTGCCGATTACGATGCGTTGTGCTCTGGTTATGAATATACTTTGTTTGGTATACACATACGCACATCAGGAGGATTGCGATGCCTGATTCAAACATCACAAAGCTGGCACTGGCCAATTCACTAAAGCGTCTGATGGTGCAGAAATCATTCGATGAAATCAGCGTCAGTAATATAGCCGATGGTTGTAGTCTAACCAGACAATCCTTCTATTATCATTTCAAAGACAAGTATGATTTGATGAATTGGATTTACTATACGGAAACCACCCGCATTATGATTAGCAACGACGCGTCCGAGTTCTGGACGGACAACCTAAAAGATCTATGCTATTATATGCAGCAAAACAAAATATTCTATCAAAATGCACTTAATACCACAGGCCAGAATTCCTTCCCAGAATATCTGCGCGAATATATAATGGATATTTCCATTTCTGCCATTGAGCGTATACTAAATACAGAAGCAGAATGGAAAAACTGGGAATTCACTGTTTCGTTTTTCGCTACAGCTTTCGTTGCCTTTATCGTACGATGGTCGAACAACGGTATGAATGAAGACCCCGCGGTATTTTTGAAGGATATGCGTTCCTTGTTTGACGGTAGTATACAGCGCGAAATAGCAAAGAAGCAAAAGAAAGTCTCTCCGTCACATCCGGAAACACCGCTGAAATCCCCTTGACTTACCCATAGTTAATGTCTGGATTCCAACTCTGTAGCACAATCCAGAGTCCGGAACTGGTACAAAGATACATTTCATACAAAATTTCAAGAAGCGAGTGCGGAAGCGATTCTCTGCATCTTGTTTCGAAATATGCTCTTTTTACCAAATCAACGGTCATATAATCCAAACCATGCGTGATCTTATCACTGATGTACTGTATGTCCCTGAACCATTCCAGCGTAATCAACAGTTCGCCGTTTTCATCTCTTTCCCGATATATAAAGTCATACACCGTATCCCTGCACTGTTTGGAAACGCCGTCCCGGGCGATATAAACTCCGAACAAGTTGCCAAAACCAATGGCCGTGCGAACGCAATCCGATGAAGTCACACGGTTCATGTTTTTTTCGCTGTAATACAAGTGATACCCATATAAGCAGCGGTTCCTCTTAAGCAACTGGAATGCATTTATATCGCTTGCACTGCTGAAATGGTGATCCACCGCTTGGACAGAAATGATTAGATTATGCGTTTGGCCGAAGATCGAAGCCGTTTGTTCCGAAATTAGCGCGGCAGGGGTCTTAACGATGAATACGCATTCGTCAAAGCAGTTGGCCATTTCACATAGGGCAACTATATCCTCCTGTTGGTGTAGGCGGCAGATAAAGGTAAAAATACCCATTCCCCGACTTTCCGTAAACAAACGTTTCAACCAGTCATAAAACGCGGGGGAGGATTCCGTAAGATCAAACAGCAGAAGCCAAGGAAGCCGCTCCCCGCTTTCCTGCTGTTTTTTTATCAGCTTGCTAACTCCATAGATCCAGCTGTTATAACCAAGATTGACCCCCACTTTTTTAAACGTGTCGTAATCCACTTCGGAGATTATTCTTTTAACTATAGGGATATATGTGTTCTTTGGATTGGCAATTGCTTTGCGGGCGCTCAAAAATAAACGTCTATGCGCGTCGTTTTTTGAAAAGAGAAGACCCAAGTCGACCAAATTCCTTAAACTGCGTTTTATGTTTCCTTTCGCGTCATCCAACGCTTTGCCGACAGCGATATCAATGGCTTGCCTCACAAGCCGATGTTGTAAATCCACAAAAACCTGTCTCCTTCCCTTGCATCATGATTTTCCACATCAATTGCCTTTATTTTATCCTGAAAAGAAGCGGCTTCCTATTGACAAAAACATCAATGTGTAAAATATTTTTACACATTTTGTTTTTTGTCTAATTACTGCGAATACACGATATGCTAAACTCCATAATAGAAAAGTGACATAAGGAGGGTAAGATGACATGAATAAGACGGTCAGTAAGACAAGGCTGACACTGGCTTACTTCTATTTGGAATCTAACCCTCAAAAAAACATTCCGAAGCTATTGAACTATATCGATTGCTTTGATCAAAAGGACAATATTGCAAGCCAAATCGAAACTATCCGCGAAGTTGTCGAGGGTAAGGACAACAACTGGTATCGATCAATCCTCAGCATATGGTCGGATATCGACACCGATGTACAGAAAGCCTTTTTTCTGAGCTTCATTTTAAACGCCTATCTCTTGAGTGATCCCAAGCGGGATAAAGCCCGCGAGAAGTATGGCTGTAACATTCCCTGGGCGATCTTGCTGGATCCCACTTCAGCCTGCAGTCTAAAATGTACCGGCTGCTGGGCGGATGAATATGGAAATACGCTGTCCATGAGCTACGAAACGTTGGATAGCATTATTCAACAGGGTAAAGAACTGTGCATCTACTTCTTCATCTATTTAGGCGGAGAACCTCTGGTGCGCAAGAAGGATATCATCAGCCTGTGCGAAAAGCACAAAGATTGTGAATTCCTCGCATTTACCAATGATACCTTGATTGACGAGGAATTTGCCGACGAAATGCTGCATGCTAAAAACTTCGTACCAGCTATCAGTATTGAGGGCTTTAAGAGGGCAACGGATTCGCGCCGCGGCCCAGGCACTCATCAAGCGGTTATCCGTGCCATGGATATACTTAGGCAAAAAAAAATAATCTTCGACGCTTCTCTTTACCATACCCAATCTAACACAGAGGAAATCGGAAGTGAAGAGTTTATCGACTTTATAATTGAAAACCGATGTTTACCATGGATTTCTGGAACGATGGTGAATACGCAGGCGGCTGCATTGCCGGGGGGCACAAGTACTTGCATATCAACGTAAACAGGGATATTAAGCCCTGCGCATTTACACACTATTCAAACATAAACATCTCCGAGACAACGCTTCTTGAGGCACTGCAGTTTCCGTTATTTATACAATACCGTAAAAACCGACCGTTCAATAGAAAACACCTGCGGCCCTGCCCATTGCTGAACAACTCGGAAAAATTGGCCGAAAGGGTGGAGAAATCCGGCGTGTATTCTACAGACCTCATTCAGCCGGAAGACGTTCGAAAACTGAACGCCAAGTGCATGAATGCTGCCGAGAATTGGGCACGGACGGCGGATCATATCTGGAGTGAGCTGCATCCCTGGGTCGGCTGTGATACAGCAGACGATAGCGCAGAGATAGCCGCGGTTTGGTAAAGATCAATGACAAAAGCAACATCATCTGATTTGTGCCATCTTGGTCTGGAGACTGTTGATAGCGATACAACCACTGGACGTCATACGCTTCTTAACCGGATACTTGTTGTGATTCCCGCGTTAGCGCTACTGATATCCGTTATATGGATTCACGGACTATATATCAGAGTTGTTACGGTAGTGGTCGGCTTGCTGTGCATCAATGAAATGTTAAATGCGGTCTCTCGAAAAGCATGCCCCATCCGTTTTATAGGATATTTATTTGCAGGGCTGCTCTATCCCTCCTATGTGTGTCTGGGCGGCCTTACTGGTGCGGCAATATTGCTGACGTTTTGTGTAATGGCAGTTTTTACATTGCTGCTGATCTCAGGGCGCAACTTGATGGATGGATTGCTTACAATACTTGCAATGGTATATCCTGGGCTGTTCTTTGGCTCAATATTCGGTATCGTGTGCCTGCCCAGTTTACAGGCTTCGCGGTTTTTGTTGATTGTTGTGTTTAGTAGTGCCATCCTGACTGATACGTTTGCATATTTCGGTGGCATATTATTTGGACGGCACAAATTAATAGAAGCAATCAGCCCGAAGAAAACAGTTGAAGGTGCGATCACAGGCACAGTCTTGGGTACGATAGGGTTAACTGTCGTGGGAATACTGGCGCAAAACATGTTTGGTTTTCATTTATATATCTGGTGGTATCTGCCGTTTGGGCTACTGCTGTCTGTATTGGCACAGGTGGGTGACCTGGCGGCCTCATTAATCAAACGTTCTTTTGGCATCAAGGATTTCGGGCGTATTATGGGCCCTCACGGCGGCGTATTGGACCGGCTGGACAGCGTACTGTTCATAGTCCCCGCCGTTTATGCATTTTATATGATGATCCTGTAAGACTGACGATGAAATTCTTGTTATAAACTTCTGTGGTTTACCCTAAATGGATGAAGGTGAGCGTATGGTCAAGATAACCGCAGACAGCACTTGCGATCTTTCCGCGGATATGCTGGAGAACCTGAGGATTACCGTAATGCCCCTGATTGTTCTGATTGATGGCAAAACGTTTTATGATGGTGTAGATATTATGCCCGCAGATATATTTCGGTACGTGGATTTGGAGGGGAAAACCTGCAAGACCGCCGCCGTAAACACGTATGAATATGAGAGCTTTTTCCGCAGGTTTTCATCAGAATACGAGGCAGTTATACATATTTGTTTAGGCTCCGGTTTTTCCTCCTGTTACCAGAACGCAACCATGGCTGCGGAGAAGTTTGATAATGTCTATGTCCTCGACTCGCAGAATCTGTCGTCTGGCAGCGGGCACGCAGTTTACGAAGCTGCCCTCATGGCTCTCAATGGCGCCGGTGCACATGAGATCTGCCGCAGTTTGGAAGATCTTATTTCCAGAGTGGATGCAAGCTTTGTTATCGAGCAGTTGGATTACCTGCACAAAGGCGGGCGCTGTTCCGGCATAGAATTACTGGGGACAAAAATGCTGCAGATTAAGCCGTGTATAGAAGTCGTCAACGGAGAAATGATTGTCGGTAAAAAATACAGAGGCAGTTTTGATAGATGTCTTGATCAGTATGTTAAGGATAAGCTGTATAACAAGCAGAACATCGATTACAGCAGGGTGTTTATCACACATCCGATGTGTTCCGCAAAAACTATTGAAAAGGTAAAAGCGGCAGTTTGCCAATATGCCTGTTTTGATTCGGTTATTGAAACGCCTGCAGGGTGTACGGTATCCAGCCATTGCGGTCCTCACACTCTTGGGATACTGTTTAAACGAACTGACAAGAAAACCCATGTCTAGGCATGAACAAGCCTGCAAAATACTCCGTCTGCTCATTCGGCCAACAGTGGATACACCCATAAAATGGTCCTCTTTGCTAAAATGTTGGTGTGGTGCTTTTCACCAGGATTTAAAATTGACGTTTGTCCGGTTTTCTTCCTAGAGAGCTTGGAACCCTTATCCCCAAACAGCGATTATTATAATTCCATAGTGAGCAGATGGGGTAAAGCAAACATTGCTGAATACCTTACAATTAATCTGCTTAGTACATATAATCAAAAGAAGCTGTATACTACGTATTGTTTTGTCGCATTGCACACAATCATTTGAGTGGAAAATGTGTTTCCTGTCAAGCAGTATATGCGATTCGGATGTATTCATACAAAAATAGTTTCGAGCGATGACATCCATGCGATTACGGGGAGTATCAACAGGAATTATCATTGTTTCTACTTGAGTTTTTATAATGGTGTTTGAATTTGTGGAGAGCCCATGCTTACTGGTATGAAAAATGACATTGCCATATTTTTGCTTTTTACGAAGATATTTCTTTGCAGATGTGGAAAAAGTGATCGATGCATATCACGTTTTAAAAGTTATTCCAATCGTAAATCCCGATATTATAATAAATCATGCTTTGCATATTGACTCATGAGCGAAAAAGCACATCCTTCAGGTTAGTTTAGTCTTCCACTTCTCTATCGATCACATCCGCCACACAGGCGGCCAGCAGGCGGCTGACGATCTTCGATGCTTCATCCAAGCTGTATGATTTATCGGAAAGAAACCAGCTCTGATACACCGAAATCATGCCTGCGGTGACAAAATCGACGGTTACATTCAGGGCGATGGGTTCAATATCATTAGAGAGGCTTAATCCGCCAAACAGCTTATCCCTGAGTATCTGCTTAAGCCGAAGGCTAAGCGTGGAGCTTTTGATGGAACGGAGGATCGCCGTATTCAGATCCAGATCCATATACAGGAGATTGTTCAGGCTCTTATAGAACAAATAAGGATCTTTGCTTAGCTTCGAAA
>VMEE01000033.1 GCA_009910795.1 Dehalobacter sp. CP
CTCAACAAAATAGGAATACCCGATTTCGAGCCTCGTGCATCGAGTCTCGGACATCGCGTAAGATCTGGTGACTATACCGGAGGGGTACCACCCGTTCCCATCCCGAACACGGAAGTTAAGACCTCCTGGGGCGACGATACTGCAAGGGAAAATAGCACGTTGCCAGGTAAATAAGAACAGAGCATCTAATAAGATGCTCTGTTTCTTATTTGCTTTCCATGAATAATTCAGTATACTATAGGGTAAATTGATTGAGAAATAGCAGTAAATGGAGAGTAAATGATGGATACACTTCGGACTAAAGAAAATCAGCCCGGGCATAATGGTGAAGACGATAACTATCTATTTTTTTCCAGCCTGGAGCTCATTGACTATTTTGTTAATAACTTAGCAGATAAAGACATCAGAACTCAAACGAAAAGAATACTTGAAATGGCCAGAGTTTTTATGAGAAAAAAAGATTTTAAGCTGGAAGATATTTATTCAGTACTCATTATGGTTAGAAATATCGGACTTGGTTCCCAGATTGATGAAGTCTTTTCTTTATATTTTAAAGAAGGAAATTACCCTATCCGGGTTTTTATTCAAATTGCAGATTTAGAAAGCACAGCCGATGTTGAACTGGAATTTTCAGCCTACCGAGGCCAAAAAAAATATATCAATAACGGAAAGCTTTTTCTGTCTGAAGGGCCTTTCTCACAAGGGGTTATCATAGAAAATTATTATCACGGTTCTGCTATACAGCCCTTTTCTCCACTTGACCAAAGGCTTATTGATGGTGACTTCAAGCAGGCTGTCAGGCAGTGCTTGGAGAACCTGAAGAATACGCTGGAGTCGGCAGGGAGCAGTTTAAATCAGATTTATTCTTTTATGGTTTATTTAAAAGATTTGAATGCACTTCCCGAGGTTGAAGAGATCGTCGGACAGTATATCTCTAATCAGAGTGAAATACTCCAAGACGCGATAAAGATTGAGCAGTTTAAGGGCACTCATAATATCGAAATTGCTTGTTCTGCTTATTTGTGCTAATCATATTGAGATTTATTACATATTTTTGATAGAATTCTAAGACAATTTTAAGAGCAGGCTGCTAATCTGATTATCATGATTTAATATTAGCGGTTTCTTGTTCTTTTGTCATGGTTATATTACTATATTAAAGGCAAGGAAATGATTCAAAAATCTAACGTGTTTATTTAAAATGCTTGTTTGAATGAAGGAGAATTTGATGGAATTTATTACGAGTTTGATTGATATTGTCTTACATATTGATAAATACCTGGATATGTTGGTCCAAACGTACGGTGTCTGGGCGTATCTGATTATCTTTTTAATCATTTTTTGTGAAACCGGACTTGTTGTAACACCGTTTCTGCCGGGGGATTCTTTGCTTTTTGTCATCGGGGCTCTGGGAGCAACAGGGGCGATGGATATTAAATTTGCTTTTATCTTACTGCTTATTGCGGCAATCGCAGGAAATACGCAGAATTATTTCATTGGAAGATTTTTTGGACAGAAAGCATTCAATTGGAAAGACAACAGACTCTTTAAAAAGAAATATCTCATTCAAACCCATGGTTTTTATGAAAAACATGGCGGGAAAACGATTTTTATATCACGGTTTTTACCAATTATTCGGACATTTGCACCATTTGTCGGAGGGATCAGCAACATGAGGTTGTGGAAGTTCATGCTCTATAATATATGTGGCGCTTTGGCCTGGATTTCACTTTTTACGATGGGCGGATATTATTTTGGGAACATTCCGACAGTCGAACAGAACTTTTCATTAATCATTTTTGCGATTATTTTCATCACTGTTTTACCAAGTGTCATTTTTGCTCTTCGCCAAAAGTTTTCGTCGTAAAGGTGCATTCAGGAGGATAGAAAAATGGCTGATGATATTAAGGAAATTGAACAATACGAAGATGCAGAGATCATAATTGAGCCACAGGAGATGGAGCGCTGGCAGAACAAGGCTAAAGACTATGTGGACAACCCTGTAAAGACGGAAAATTTGCTTACTGAAGCTCTGAAAAAAGCGGATAACAATAAAAACCGCGATGTAATCCAGAATATCTGGGATAAAATTCAGTTGCTCTTTTCTTTATTAAAAGACTGGTTAAACGGTGATTACAGAACGATCTCCAAAACGGCCATCATTTCTGTAATTGCCGGACTTATCTATTTCGTATCCCCTGTTGATCTTGTTCCTGATTGGATTGCTGCACTGGGACTAGTCGATGATGCTGCTGTTCTTGCGCTAATATTCAACCAGTTAGACAAGGAATTGACCAGGTATAAAAAATGGAAAAACCCTGAGTTCTAATATACGATAGAATAATGACAGGAAAAACGCAAACAACCCGATGATTCCCGGGTTGTTTTTTTATAGTTTGTCTAGAATGGACGATAACTTGTGTGAAAGTATGCTACAGGCTTTGCAGTAGCATCCTACTCGATTCTAGTGGCGTTGATCAGGAGTATTGAATCTTGGCGCTTGGGGGTCTTTAAGTTCATTGAAGTACTTTCCAGGTGTTGAGAGATCAAAGTATACCTTGGAATCCTGGGTAACTCCCCAGTCCTGAAGTGAGCCTGTATTCTGGAGCATATTGAATGCTTCCCGGAAAAGTGTATTATGTGCTTCTTCCCTATTCAAAAGGAAGTCAATCGTTTCTCTTACCCCTTTATCGTTAATCTGCCGGTAGAGATATTCATAAACTACTTTTGCCCTTGTTTCAGCCGATATATCTGACAGCAAATCTGCAGCGAGATCGCCGGTACATTCGATATATGCTCCAGTCCATGGATAACCGGAAGCATTGGTTAACATGGGGGCAAGTCCGCCGATGACATGTGATTCCACGGTGCCAACAGAAGTATTCATGGCTTCAAGCGTGTGGCCGTTTAATAGATTGACTGTCTGGGCGACCATTTCCATATGACTCAATTCTTCTGAAGCAATATCCATGAAAAGATCCTTAATCTTTTCATCTTTAATGCGATAACTTTGAGACAGATACTGTAAAGCTGCTTTGAGTTCACCATGCGGTCCGCCTAATTGATCTAACATTAAAGATGCATAATTTGGATTAGGACCGTCGACGCGTACATCTTTCAGTAGCTGCTTATCATGTTTGAACAAATGTATTTCTCCCTTCATTTAGATTTTAATCGTTCGTTACCTTCTATAGTCTTGCAATATACTTATAGATTATACAAAGAAGAACAATTCAATTTTAACTTTTTGCATAATAATCATAGGTTTTTAACAAAATATAATGAATATTGATAATAGGAGGAACTAAAATGCAATTAAGCCAGAAAGAAAAAATGCTTTTGGAAGATCTGAAAAGCCACGAGCAAATGTTTGCTCAAAAATGCAGCGAATTTGCCAATCAAGCTCAAGATCCGCAACTCAAACAACTCTTTCAGAACATGGCGCAGCATGAACAGCAGCATGTCCAAAAAATTGATCAAAGTTTGAGCCAAACTTCCGGAACATCAGGCCAGCTTCAGGGCATGACGGGTCAAAAAGATTCGATGCTTTGCCATGATATGCTCTCAACAGAAAAATATCTCTCTGGGGCCTATAATACAGTAATTTTTGAAATCCAGGATACCTCCCTCCGTCAGGACCTGAATAGTATACAGAGTGAAAAGCAAAGGCAGGGGGAAGAAATCTTCAGGTATATGCAAAATAAAGGAATGTATACGGTTCACTAAAAAATGAAAGAGGGTATCGCCAACCACTACAAAGTAGTTTTACAGTATCCTCTGTCTTTTCGTATCTTTAGGATAATTCAGTAAGATCATAGATCATCAAAAGTATGCATAAATCATATTCAAACGGAAGAGCAGCATGGCGAATCTATTTATAATTATATGCAAAGCAAAGGGATGTATCAGGTCCATTGAGTTACACGAATATCTCAGAACTTCAGTTTTTTAAAATTTGCAGACCCCGGAGCGAGTAACAATATTGCTCCGGGGTCTGATTGTTTCGGTTATAAATTTTATGTTCCCCATGCGATTTAAGCAATTGACCATTCAATAAATTTTTATCCTCTAAAAATTATAGTAAGTAAAAGCTATACCGAAGAAAAATCTTCGGTTATTTTCTTGTAATTCTTTAAAGTCTAAGATTTATCTGCACACCTCATGTCCTAAAAAGCATATTTATAAGCATGTACTGAAATATTGGTTAAATTTAACACAAAAAAGAATTTCTAATAATAAAAAGGAGGAAGAATGGTGGTTGATAACCCCGAAAATAAACAAAGAGCAAGTGGAAGAATATCTCGCAAAAATTTTATTGACTGCTTACAGATCATAAAAGATGAATTAAGAGATATTCAATCGTCAGTAAGCAATATAAAAGATGTTGGGGATATACAAAGTCCAGATAGTTCTGAAAGAGGACTTTATTTTTCAGAAATTAAGGCTTCCAGCGCGAGAGCATTTAATAGCTATAAATCTATATTGGATACCTTAAAATTTATTTCTAATAAAACCGGTGCTAAACCCGGTATACTGGAATCAATAATTAATGTTATTGAAGACGGTTTTGTATCAATAAGGTCTCAGATGGACAATATCAAAGAAAGTCCTGGAGTTGAAGCGGTATTACGAAAAGAGAATTCTTTAACAACGATCAAACAAATATGTGAGAAGTTATTAATATGTATTGAGGTACTGGGGGGACTTTTCTTATGTGGTGAGACGTTAAAAATTGTTCATGAAAGAAAGCCAGATAATGAAACATGTCCCAAGAATTTGCCAGGCAGAAAAAAGATCGTGATTGTTAATAATAAAAAAATATGTGTTACTGCAGCAGGCGTACTATTTCTCTGCAATAAGGCATTTAAATTTCATTGTAAAAAAAAGGAACACTGTCATAAGCATTCTGACTGCAAGAAAATATTAAAATTGCTTGAAAGCCCAACTTTTGGACTAGCAGAAATTAAAACAGAAATAAAATCTATAGAAGACGCTGTTTACCATCCATTTTTTGGCCTGCAGGAGATCAAATCCGAGGTTCAGCTTATCGAGTTTGAAGTCCAGAATATTGAGGAAAAGTTAGGTAGCCCAACATTCGGACTTGCTGAAATTAAGACAGAAGTGTTCAGTATTGGCACACTGCTGGAGAGCATCTATACGAGCATCATCGGAGCAACCTTTGGATTAGCAGAGATCAAATCCGAGGTCGCCGCGATCGAAGGAGCAGTGTTTAGTCCGACGTTTGGATTGGCCGAGATCAAGACCGAAGTGTTTAGTATTGGTACTCTGATTGAGAGTATCTACACGAGCATCATCGGAGCAACCTTTGGGTTAGCAGAGATCAAGTCCGAAGTAGCAGCGATTGAAGGAGCGGTATTCAGTCCGACATTCGGTTTGGCGGAGATCAAGACCGAAGTCTTCAGTATTGGGACCCTGGTTGAAGGCATCTACACGACCTTAGTAGGCTCAACATTCAGTTTAGGTGAGATCAAATCCGAAGTGGCAGCGATCGAAGGAGCGGTATTCAGTCCGACGTTTGGATTGGCAGAGATTAAGACCGAAGTGTTTAGTATTGGTACTCTGATTGAGAGTATCTACACGAGCATTATCGGAGCAACCTTTGGATTAGCAGAAATCAAATCCGAAGTCGCTGCGATCGAAGGAGCAGTGTTTAGTCCGACGTTTGGATTGGCAGAGATTAAGACCGAAGTGTTTAGTATTGGTACTCTGATTGAGAGTATCTACACGAGCATCATCGGTGCAACCTTTGGGTTAGCAGAGATCAAATCCGAGGTCGC
>VMEE01000034.1 GCA_009910795.1 Dehalobacter sp. CP
AAATCGGCCACGGCGCCCAGGAGGGTGTCCTTTTCCACCGCGATGGTGGTCTGTTCCTCAATCATCCAGATGGTACCTCCTCAGTTTCCTCTCCTGCCGGCGCGCTTCCCTTTTCGTTTTCCTGAATTCCCTGGAGCGCCGTTCGAGTATGTCGAGCGCCTTTATGATGCCGTCGATGATCGACTCGGGCCGCGCGGCGCAGCCGGGGACGTACACGTCGACCGGGATGACCTTGTCGACCCCTCCCAGTACATTATAGCACTCCCTGAATATGCCGCCGGAGGTCGCGCAGATTCCGACCGCCACCACCACCTTCGGGTTGGGCATCTGGTCGTAGATGTTCTTGACGACCGCGCGGCTGCTCTCGTTAACCGATCCGGTCACCACGAAGATATCGGCGTGCTTGGGGTTGCCGGTATTGATTATGCCGAATCGCTCGAGGTCGTACAGGGGGGTGAGGCTGGCGACAACCTCGATGTCGCAGCCGTTGCAGCTGGTGGCGTCGTAGTGAATGATCCATGGAGATTTTCTGAAAAACATGACGCTTCCCCCGCCCTACGGCCTCATGGCGAAATACAGGATGATGATGTTGGCCGCCCCGAAGAGCGCGGTGACCACCCAGGTGCTCTTGAAGGTGAGCTCCCATTTGAACCGGGCGTAGGTGTTGTCGATGACGATTTCGAAGAAGTAAAGCAGGAGCATCGCCGCCACCCCTACGATTGAGTTGAATGAAAAGAAAAGGTAGATGATTCCCAGAAGCAGTACGTTCTCGTACCAGTGGCCGATTTCGATCAGGGCGAGGGTCGTGCCGGAGAATTCGGTTTTCAGGCCGCTCACAAGCTCCTGGTGCGCGTGCGCGGACATGGACAGATCGAAGGGCGACTTTCTCAGCTTGATGGTGAGGACGTGCAGGTAGCCAAGGAATACCCCCGGGAGGTACAGAATGAGCGGCTCCTCGTACAGCGCGATGGCGTCCACCCTGAATGTGCCCGTCACCTGGTACATGCCGACCGCGACCAGTATGATCATGGGGTCGTAGGACATCATCTGGATGAGCTCGCGCTCGGCTCCCACGTGGCAGTAGGGGGAATTGACCGAGAAGCCGGCCAGGGCGAAGAATACCCCGGCGAGCGTAAGCGCGAAGATAACCAGCAGGAGGTCGCCGCCGAGGAAGAAGAGCGAGCCGGTGAACACCATGAACACGAAGAAGAGAATCACGTTGAAGTTCTGGAACTTGTTGACGATGATCTTTTCCTTCTGGAAAAGCTTGAGGACGTCGTAGAACGGCTGGAGGACCGGCGGCCCGATCCTGCCCTGCATGCGCGCGCTGAGCTTCCGGTCGACTCCGGCCAGCAGGCCGCCGAGGAGCGGGGCGAGCACGATGTAGATGGCCGCCTTGAGGTAGATGCTGTCCAGGTGGATGTAATAATCGATCGGCGTCATGTGATCACCACCCCGAGCATGAGTATGACAAGGAACACGGCCGCGACCCAGCCGTAATCGAAGAGACGCTTCTCGCTGAAAAAGTTCTCAAGGTAATAATTTCGTATATCGGCGGTCCTCTGCGCGCCGGTCGAGCCGAGGAAGCGGGCGTTGTCGACGTTCGCGCCGCCCAGATAGGTGCCGACACGCTTGTAGTCCTTGTCGAGCCAGGCGTAATACATGAGCGCGACGGGAAGCATGGTGAGGAGCCCCAGCATGATGATCATTATAATGATGATGTTGAACCTGTCCATCGACGGGCTCGCTCCGAAGATCTCGGTGATGTAGGGCTCGATGAGCGCCGAGGAGAGTACCGGAAAGACGATGCAGACCCCGATGGTCATGAACGAGAGCACGGCCAGCGTCGTCCACTCCCAGGGGCTCACCACCTTTTCGAGGTTTTTCAGGCCGTATTTGATGGTGATGATCTTGCCCATCCACTTGGTCCAGAAAAAGAGCGTGGCGGCGCTGCCGTAGGCCAGTATTATCGCCATGACGGGATTGAAATCGATGAAGGCCTTGAGCGTGGCCCACTTGCTGATGAGCATGCCGAAGGGGGCCAGAAACATCCCCGAGATGCCGATGATCATGGCCGCCGAGACCTTCGGCATTTCCATGATGAGGAAATCCATGTTCTCGATTTCCTTGCTGCTCAGCTTGTGCTCCGTGATGCCCACACACAGGAACATGAGCGACTTCGCCACCGCGTGGAACACGATGAGGAGAATCGCGCTCCAGACGGCCTCGTTGGTGCCGATTCCCGCGCAGGCGACGACGAGGCCAAGGTTCCCGATAGTGGAGTAGGCCAGCACCTTCTTGGCGTTGCTCTGCGAGATGGCGATGAGCGAGGTGACGAGGAACGTCAGCCCGCCCAGGTAGGAGAGCATCGCCGCCGCAAGGGTCCCCTTGAGCGCCGGAGCCACCTTTATGATGATGTACACGCCGGCCTTCACCATGGTGCTGGAATGCAGAAGGGCGGATACGGGCGTGGGTGCGACCATCGCCTTGGTGAGCCACGACGAGAAGGGAAGCTGCGCCGATTTGGCCAGTCCCGCGAAGGCGATGAGGGCCGCCGGAATGACGGCGTACGCGCCGCCGTCGGCGATGAGGCGGTCGAGCTCGAGCGTTCCGGCATACATGCCCGCGTACGAGATCCCGGCCGCGAAGGCAAGGCCGCCCAGAAGGTTCATGGTGAGCGCGGAAAAGGCGCTGTCTATCGATTCCTCGTCCTCGTGATATTTGATGAGAAGGAACGAGCAGACGGTGGTGACTTCCCAGAAGAAATAAATCCACTTGAGGTTGTTGGAGAACACTATGCCGAACATGGCCGAAAGGAACAGGTACATGAGGAAGAAGAAAACCCTCCTGTTGTCCTCGGATTCCTTGTGCCGCTCGTGGTATTCCTCGATATATCCTATCGCGTAGAGACAGATGAAACTGCCGATGATCCCGATGATCAGGGCGAGGATGATTGAGAAGTTATCGGCAAAGAGGCTGTGGACCACGTGGATGCCGGGCGCCGCGACCGTTTCGAAATGTATCAGGAGTCCGAGCTGGAGCAGCGTGAAAAGCACGACCAGGTAGCGCCTGAAGCGTACTCCCATGTACAGGATATATACCGAAAGAGCCGCCTCCAGGACCAGCATGGCGCGCTCGATCCAGACGCTTTCAAGCTCGAAACGTACGGTCGCGCCCGACGATTCGTACAGCAGGTGAATCGTTCCGGCGATAAGCGCGATATTGGCGATGACCGCTATCAGCCTCCGCACCGATTTTACGGGTATGGAGAGAAGGAGGAGCGAGATCCCCGCGGGGAAGAGTATCAGAAAGAGTATGGTTTCCACATGACCTTCCAGGCCCATCGATAAGCGGACCGCCGGGCTCGGCCGAAGTGCCCGGAAGTCATTCAAATTATACTATCGGCCCGCGCATTAAAGTCAATGAAAAAGTCAGCGGTATTTTTTCATCGCGCGCTGTATCTCGCGGTCGCCCTCGCGTTTCTGTATCGACTTCCGTTTGTCGTACTGGGCCTTTCCCTTTGCCAGCCCGAGAAGCACCTTGACCTTTCCATTCTTGAAGTACATCTTCAGCGGAACCAGGGTCAGGCCCTTCTCCTTGAGTTTTCCTATGAGACGTCGTATCTCGTGCCTGTGCAGAAGGAGTTTGCGCTCGCGCGTGGGCTCGTGATTGAAGCGGTTTCCCATCTCGTATACCGCGATGTTGAGCCCCAGTATGTAGGGTTCGCCGTTCTTCACCCTGGCGAACGACTCGTTGATGCTCACCTTCTTCTGTCGGACTGATTTCACCTCGGTGCCGACCAGGACTATGCCCGCCTCGAAGGTCTCAAGCACCTCGTACTCGAAGCGGGCCTTTTTGTTCTGCGCAATGTCGGTAAATTTATCTTCCACCGTAGTTCTCCGATCTCCGC
This sequence comes from Dehalobacter sp. CP, assembly GCA_009910795.1. The sequence goes on from VMEE01000034.1 coordinate 3,911, forward strand.
GTTGACCAGAGTATTCTATCCATACCGGGCGCCGCGCGGTCAAATCTTTTTACCGCGGGGTAATAGTATTTGACTCGGCCGGGGACGGGGCCTATCATACTATCCCGCGGCGGTCCTCGAGACCGGCCGCCTAAAAGTATTCGTGACGGTGACAGCGGCCCGATGAGCGAAAAACGGGACACCATAAAAGGACCTGACGCGGGTAAAACCGCGGTATCCGCCGGAACGTCATCCGGAGGCGCGCGGATAAAGGACGTGGTGCGATCCCTCGGCGGGCGCGAGGATTTCCTTCGCCTGGTCGCCGATAATGTGCGCGACGCCATCTGGGTCCTCGACATCGGGACCCTCCGGTATATCTACGCGAACTCCTACTGCGAAGAGATTTTCGGTCTTCCTCCGGAGCTGTATATCGGCTCGCCGGTGGGGATTAACATGAATCGGAAGAACCGCGCCGAGGTGAGGCGCATTATCGCCGACGAGATCGCGAACGACCACGCACGCGATCCCGCCCGGTCGCTTCTCTATATCGGCAGCGAGGTGGAGAAAAAGGGCGGGCGAAGGGTCTGGACCGAGACGAAGGCCTCGTTCGTGAGGGACGATCACGGGAAACCCGTGGCCATCCTCGGGATCACGCGCGATATAACCGAGCGCAGGAGGATGGAGGAGGCGCTGCGCGAACGCTACGATTTCGAAAACCTGGTGGCCGTAATCGCCACGCGCTTCATCAATACGCCGTCCGACGAGATCGACGAAGGTATCCGTCACGCCCTCAGGATGATCGGCGAGTTCGCGCGCGTCGATCGCTGCTTCATCGTCCTCCTCTCGGTTGACCGGCGTTTCATAGGCGACGCGTATGAATGGAAGGCGCGGGGTATCGAACCATGGATCGACGCGCTGAGAGGGGGCTCGGCGCGCCATGTAAACTGGCTCGTGGAGCGCCACTCGAAGCTGGAAACCGTACACCTTCCCCGCGTCACGGGCCCCGTGCTCCGGGCGGGCAGGGCAGATGTTAAGTCCCTGGTCTCGGTGCCTCTTCTCCTGGGCGGCGAATTGATCGGCTTCTTCGGGTTCCACTCGGTGCGTTCGTACAAATCCTGGTCGGACGATATCATCGCGCTTCTGCGGATCGTCGCCGAGATTTTCGTGAATCTCCTGGAGCGCAGGAAATCCGACCAGGAGCTTTCGCTCTATCGCCGGATCGTCGCGCATACGAAAGACCAGATGGTCTTTGTCGACGCGTTCATGACAGTGCGCGCCGCGAACGAGGAATTCATGAGGGCCTTCGGCATGAGAAAGGACGAGGTCGGCGGACGGACCCTTGCGGACCTTTTCGGGTCGTGGTGGTCGGATGAAATCGCCGGCCCGTCGTTTCAGGGATGTCTTGCGGGACGGGAGATGTTTTTCGAACAGCTGTGCGAGTACCCGGTATCGGGGCTGAGATATATGGAAATTTCGATGTATCCGTTCATAGGAGCGCGGGGCGGTAAGGTCGAGGGCGTGATAATAAATCTCAGGGATATCACGGAACGGCTCAAAGTGGAGGGCAACGTGCTGGCGGCGACGCAGAGGGAGCGTCAGCGCATAGGCATGGAGCTCCACGACGGAGTTAGCCATCACCTGCTCGGGGTGGCCATCCGCTGCCGCCTTTTGTACGAGCGCCTGAAGGAGCACGGCGTCGGGGGGGCGGAGGAGGCGCTTGAGGTGGAAAAGGGAGTAAACCGCGCCATAGAAGACGTGCGCTCGCTGGCGCGTGGACTGCTTCCGCTCGTCGGGGAAAAGGACAGTTTCAACGCGCTTCTCGAGGAGATGAAGCGCGAGATGCTGGAGAGGTTCCGGGTGGAGTGCGTTATCGAGGCCCCGCGCTCGTTCGATATCGATGACGCGGCGGCCTCAACGCAGCTGTATTACATCATCAGCGAGGCGCTGGCCAATGTGGCAAAACACGCCCGGGCCAGGCGCGTGGTGATAACGTTTCACCTGAGCGGCGATCTTCTTACCGCGAAGATCCGGGATGACGGCGTGGGAATCGGGGATGACGCGGCGAATTCCGGAGGCCTCGGACTCTCTCTGATGAGGCACCGCGCGCGGGTCATCGGCGGCACCCTGTCGGTGCATAACGCGAGGAACGGCGGTACGGAAGTCGTGTGTAAATTCAGATTGAAGGGACGGTTGAGGCATGAGCGGAAAAACGGCCGAAAAAAGGAACGAGCCGGGAGCGGCTAAGATACTGGTCGTAGACGACCATCCCATCGTCTACGAAGGACTCGAGAAGCTTTTCAGCCGCGAAAAGGACCTCAGGATAGCGGGTTACGCGGAGGACTCGGAGGGGGCGATGCGGGCCGTGGAGCGCATCAAACCCGAGCTCGTCATAGTGGACATCTCCCTGGCGGAGGGCGTAAGCGGGCTGGAGCTCATCAAGGTGCTGAAGCGCCGGTACCCGAAACTGCCGGTGCTCGTCCTTTCCATGCACGAGGAATCGCTGTACGCGGAGCGCGTGATTCGCTCGGGGGCTCGCGGATATGTAATGAAGAATGAACTCACCGCCAAGGTGGTGGACGCGGCGCGGGCGGTGCTTTCCGGCAAGGTCTACCTGAGCGGCGCCATGTCGTCCCGCCTGCTGGACGAGCTCATGAGCCGTCGCACCGCGAAGACCGTCAACCCGGTGGACCGCCTTTCTGACCGCGAGCTCGAGGTGCTGCGGCTTGTGGGAAGCGGGAACACCAGTTCCGACATCGCCTCGAAGCTCAACGTCAGCGTGAAGACCGTGGAGACACACCGCCTGCGCATCCGTGAAAAGCTCCATCTTAAGAACAGCGTACAACTGGTCAAGTTCGCCATCGAATGGATGCACGGGCGGCGTTAAGGGACGGGTTTATTCTCTTGACTTGTTCCGATTTTCGTTTATTATTCAACGCGTCACACCCATTCCGGGGAAAAATATCATGCCGGGCGCGAGAATATTCATAGTCGAGGACGAAAAGATCGTTTCGCGCGATCTCCAGAACGTGCTGGAGTCGATGGGATATGAGGTCGCCGGAGTGGCCACCTCCGGGGAAGAGGCGGTCGGGCTGATTCCGGGACTGCGCCCCGACATTGTCCTGATGGACATCATGCTGAAAGGGCGGATGGACGGCATAGAGGCGGCCGAAAGGGTCCGCTCGGAGCTCGAGGTCCCGTTAATCTATCTCACCGCGTACGCCGACGACATGACCCTGCAGCGCGCGAAGATCACCGAACCGTACGGTTATCTGCTCAAACCCTTCGATGAAAGGGACCTCTCCATCGCCATTGAGATAGCGCTTTACCGCCATCGGATGGAGAACCGGGTTCGCGAGAGCGAGCGCTGGCTTTCCGCCACGCTTAAAAATATCGGCGAGGGCGTTGCCGCCGTCGACGCCGACGGAAAGGTGGTGTTCCTTAATCCGCACGGGGAGGTCCTCACCGGCTGGCCGGCGGATGAGGCCCGGGGAAAGCCGGTGGAGGAGGTCTTCAACGTGCTGCCAGCCCGCGGCGGCGCGGAAAACACGGGCGAAGTCACGCTGATGACCACCGGCATGCCGGACCCGTCGACGCATGACGATTTCATCCTGGTCGACAGGGGTGGAGTGAGAAAACATGTGGAGTTCAGCGCCTCGATAATCCGCGACGAGAAAGACGCGGTTACCGGCGGTGTGCTCAGTTTCCGTGACATCAGCGGGCGGCGGAAGGCGGAAGAGGAGCTTCGCCGTCACCGCGACCATCTCGAGGAGATGGTCCTCGAGCGGACCGCCGAAATACGCGCCGCCAACGAGAAGCTCCAGGGAGAGATAGCGGAACGCCGGAGGGCCGAAAAGGAACTTAAAAAGGCCATGGAGATGGCCGAGGCCGCCAATCGGGCGAAGAGCGAGTTCTTGGCCAACATGAGCCACGAACTGCGCACCCCTCTCAACTCGATCATAGGATTTTCGAAGCTCATGAAGATGCAGTTCGAGGACGGCGACTTCGCGAATTATCTGGACAACATACTCTCCTCCGGCCTGCATCTGCTCAAGATCATCAACGATATACTCGACGTCTCGAAGATAGAATCGGGCCGAATGGATTTCAACCGGGCGCCCATCGATCCGGGGGAAATAATCGCGACCTGCGTGGCGATAATGGCGGTGCAGGCCGACGAAAGAGGAGTCACTCTGGATAACCGCTGGAACCTGCCCGGCGATCTGGCGATATTCGGCGACGCGAAGCGTGTGCAGCAGGTATTCATAAACCTTATCTCGAACGCGATAAAGTTCAACAGGCCCGGCGGTTCCGTGCGAATAGACGCGCGGATTGAGGGCGGGATGCTGGTCATCGATGTTGCGGACACCGGTATCGGAATCAAGAGGGAGCATCTGTCCTTCATCTTCGAGAAATTCAACCAGGTGAATTCCGACCTCGACCGCGACACACAGGGGACCGGTCTGGGTCTTACAATCTCGCGCATGATCGTGGAGGCCCACGATGGCCGCATAGGCGTGCGGAGCGAGTACGGCACGGGCAGCACTTTCACGGTGAGCCTGCCACTGTGCGATGACGTCGCCTGTTCCGAACGGGACGAATGATGCTGAATACAACACGGTAAGAGGACTGCCATGAACGAAACCATGAGGAAGACGGCGATCTACCGGCCAAAGGACCCCATCCTGATCGTCGAAGACACCAGGGAGACACAGGCCCTTCTGCAGGGAATCTGCAAGAACATGGGTGTGCCCGCGGTCGTCGCGTCGAACGGGGAGGCCGCGCTCAGAATGCTCGACGAAAGGGATTACTCGATCTTCATCGTCGATCTCATGATGCCGGTAATGGACGGAAAGACCTTCATCACGCACCTCAAAAAACGCCTTCCGGAATCGGTCGTTCTCGTCGAGACGGCCCTGGATTCGCCCGGTACCATCATCGATATAATGAAAATGGGCGCGTTCGACTACATCATCAAGCCGATCGACCCGGAGCTCTTCCAGGCCAGCGTGGTCCGCGGACTCGAGTACAAGGCCCTGCGCGACCACGAGCGGAACATGAGCATGAGCGCGGGGCTCAAGATACGCAGTCAGATCGAGTGGCTCAATTACAAGGAGAGCCGGCGTGTGGCCGACAAGGATTACACCGAGACCAAATCGGTGTACAACCTGAAAACCTCACTGTCCCAGGGGGCGGGATTCGGGACCCTCGTCTCGCTTATCGACGTCATGTCCGCCACCATGACGAGCGAGGGCGATAACTACGTGATCGGGAAGGACATAATCGACATGCTGGTCGAGAACAACACCTACTGCCGCAACCAGCTCGCCGGGCTGCAGTCGACGACGGCGATTATGGACGAGAAGTTCCCCCTGACCCGCTCGAGCGCGTCGGAGCTCGTCGCGGCGCTTCCGGGGATGGTCCAAACGGTCGCCCCTTACCTCGAACGGAAAAAACTGCGTATAACATATCCGGAGATCAAGGTGAACTGTACGCTCGATCTGAACTTCGAAAAACTCGGGCTCATGATGGAGGAGCTCATCGTGAACGCGTACAAGTATTCGACGAAGGGGGGCACAATCAACGTGTTCGGACACATCAGCGAGGGATACTTCTGGCTCTCGGTCAAGAACGACGTGCCGGAAAAACCGTACGGCGGTATTCCGGCCGAATACGAAAAGCTTGTGGTCGAACCTTTTTTCAGGTTGCTGCCCCCGGACGAGTCGGCGGCCCTTATTGAAAAATTCGGATTCGGACTGGGTCTCGCCGTGGTCGACAATATCGTCCGCAAACACAACGGCGTGTTTCTCATACATGACGTGAAGGACCATACCGGCAGGGAGCCTAAGAGCTGCGTGCTCGCGGAGATTCTGCTGCCGGTCATCGTCGAAGAAAAACAGTGAAATGACTACTGGAGGAACCGTGGAGACCGGCGACATCTACCGCGAACTTTCGCGCAGGCTGATGATGGAACATTCGGAGATTCTTCCGCGCATATGGCGCGCGGTGTGCGATGAGAAGGAGGCTCGTCTGGTGGCGATGCTCCCGGGAAGCGCGGCGGAGCTTGCCGGAAAATCGGGGATGGGGCAGGATGAAGTCGAGCGGATGCTCGAGGCCCTTTTCAGGAAGGGGGCCGTTTTCGAGTCATCGCGTGATGGCGAGACCGTGTACCGCATGCCGCGGCACATCATCCAGTTCCACGACGCCACACTCCTGTGGGACGGCGCGCCGGAGGAGATGAGCGACCTGTGGGTCCGCTTTATGGGCACGGAGTACGCCTCGCTTCTTGAGCTGGTCACACAGGTCAACATGCCTTCATTCATGAGGGTGATTCCCATCAACGCGACCCTGGAAACACAGAGCGGCGTTCTGGTTTACGAGGACGCGGCGCGTCTTGTCGAGCGGGCGAGTTCGATAGCGGTGGTGCCGTGCGTGTGCCGCAGATCGCAAAAACTGTGCGACAGGCCCGTTGAGATCTGCATACAGCTCAACAGGGGGGCCGAGTACACGCTGAAAAGGGGGACCGGAAGAAGGATCGACAAAGCGGAAGCGCTCGATCTCTTGAAAAAGGCCGAGGAGGCGGGGCTCGTCCACATGGTGGAAAACAGGGCCGGGATGGGAAACGCCATCTGCAACTGCTGCCCGTGCTGTTGCGAGATGCTGCGTTACGCGTCGGACGCGAAGACGGCGGGTGTGCTCGCCCCCAGCCGTTACGCCGCTCGGGTGGACGCCGGTGCGTGTACGCTGTGCGGCGAATGCTTCGAGGTGTGCCCGGTGAAAGTTGTTACCCCGGACGGTGACACGGCGGTGGTCGGCGCCGGGTGCATCGGCTGCGGTCTGTGCGCCGCGTCCTGCCCGTCGGGGGCGATCACCCTGTATGAGACGCGGCCGCCCGGGCATATTCCGTCGTAGCGGACCGCGCGGCCTTCTAACTCCCTCCGGCCCCGGACCGGCGCATCGCGAATGCGCCGCCAAGGGCTATGAATACGGTCCCCAGCCAGACAAACCAGATGAGCCGCTTGAACGATACCTCGACAATCGCGGTATCCGGAGGCACTTCCGCTCCCTTCGGCGCCTCGATGAAAATGTAGACGGTCCCGTCGCCGACATGGAAGTCGAGGAGACGCACCTCCTGTCCGGTAAAGGGAATGCGTGCGACGACCGCCTCCCTGCGGTCACCACCGCCCATCACGAGGCCCGGACGGATCGCAGCCGTGGCCGCTCCGCGCCGCACCGCCAGTTTCGCGAAGAGCTTCATGTCGCCCCCCGCCATCATGTGCTCGCGATCGATGTCGAACCCCTCGAAGGTGACCCGCGTGCCCGCGGATTCCACGGACGATCCCTTTTCGAGCACAAACCTGGTGAGGGAATCGATGCCCGAACGGTATTCCACCGGGGAGATGTAAATATCGTGCGAGAGGCCGTAGCTGATATAGGGCTCGCGGTAGAGCGAGTGCATCCGCGCGTCGATATAATACGGGGTTTCGATCTCGCTCACCGAGCGACCCCGCGCGAAGGTGAACGCCAGGGCGGATTTCTCGGCGTCGGTGATGCCCCGGAAGGTGAGAGCGGCTTCACCGATCACCGTGTGCTTCCCGAGAGGAAGCTCCCGGTGCTCGGTCGTGGAATGAAGCGACGAGGAGACGATTCCGAGCACCATTACGGCGACACCGATGTGCGCGAGCCGCGACGGGAGCACGAAGGCCGGTTTGTATTTCAGGAGGTCGATAATGCCCCAGACGGCCACGAACAGCGCCGCCGCCGAAAAGGCGTACGCGGCGGGACTCGACGTGTGGTTTATGTTGAAGAGCAGCGCCATGATTACCGCCGTCGCCCCGACGGCCGCGAGCTTCCAAACGGGAGGCTTTTTCGGGAACTGGAATATGGCGGCGAGTGCGATCGTGCAGAGGATAAGCAGCCCCATGGGTACCGAGATGCCGTTGTAGTAGCCCGTTTGAAGCGAGAAGGGCGCGGTGAAGAGCGACGAGACGATGGGCATCGAGGTCCCGGCCAGGATGAGGAAGGCATAGATGCAGATAGTGATGATACCGTAGGCTACAAGCGTGTCCCAGGCGACCGCCGATTCGCCGAGCTTTTTCGCGCTCATGTCCCGGAAGCGCCTTACGAACAGGAAAACCGAGATGACCACATAGAACAGCATGAAGAACACGAGGTGCCGCGAGAGGCCGAGGTCCGAGAAGGAATGCACGGAAAAATTCGAGAGCACGCCGCTGCGCGTGAGGAAGGTGCTGTAGAACACGAGAACATAGGAGGCGAGCGCCAGCGCAATATTCGTACGGACCAGCGCGCCCTTGCGCCGCTGGACGAGCGTGCCGTGCACGAGCGCCACGAGCGCGAGCCAGGGAATAAGCGACGAGTTCTCGACCGGGTCCCATCCCCAGTATCCTCCCCATCCCAGTACCTTGTAGGCCCAGTACCCGCCGAGGAAAATGCCGATTCCCAGGGACGTCATCGTGAAGAGCGTCCACCGGCGGCTCCGTTCGATCCAGGTCGAAAAATCCTTCCGGAGCAGCGCGGCAATCGCGTAGGCGAAGGGAACGGTCGCGGCGGCGTAGCCGATGAAGAGCACCGGGGGATGCGCCACCATCCACGGATCCTGCAGGAGCGGATTGAGCCCGGCGCCGTCAGGCGGTATTGTCCCGACGGCGAAATGTTCGGGATTCGCCTGCCAGACATAACGAAAGGGGCTGTAGATCACGAGCACGAGTAGCAGGAACACCTGGCTGATGGTGATGATCGACATCACCAGGCATTCGTCGCGGTCGTCCGAACGAATGATAAAAAAGCCGAGAACGTACAGGATGAACACCCACAGCAGAAAGGTGCCCTCCTGTCCCGCCCAGAACCCCGCTATGAGATAGGCGAGAGGGAGGTCACGTGAGGAGTAGTTGTAGACATAGTTGAACTGAAATCCGTGGCTGATAAAGGCGAAGAAGAGCAGCAGCACGGAGAACGTTATGGAGATGCCGGCGAGGTAGAAGATCCGTCGCGCGGTTATTTTGGCCAGAACGTTGCCGGCGGCCCCTTTCGCGAGGAAATAGAGCGATACGACAGAAAGCAGAAGGGAAACGAGAATAAGGACCGTGCCTGTGTTCATCGTGGTTTTTCTCCGGTGTATTTTGAGGGACACTTGACCAGGATTCTGTCCGCGGCGAACACGCCGCGGCCGGCGTCCCAGGAGCCGAGCGCGACAATCTGGTCGGCGTGTTCGAAGTTCTGGGGCTTTGTTCCGTTATGAACGACTCTGAACGACGTGCCGTCCTCGTCCCTGAGCGTGAACGCGAAGGAGCCCTCGGAATTTTCCACCGGCGAGGATTTCGGCCGGACGCCGATGATCTGGACGTATTCGCCCGAGCTTTTCGCCTCGGCGAGCGAGACGTACGGGGTGATCATCCCGCGCATTGAATAGGCGGCGACGGCCACGCACGCGATGACGATAAGCGAGCCGATGACGCGTTTAGCGTTCATCGATCTTTTTCTCGAGCCGGGAGAGGCCCCGGTCAATTTTAAAGAGAAAGGCCCCCAGCGCGAGCCAGATTGCTAGCACGATCCACATCACGCGCGCGAGGGGAGCGGCCGTTTCCGCCGCCGTGTCGGACGCGAGAGCCGCGCCGGCGGGCGGAGCAAGAAGCAGGGCGGAGAGGATCGCCGCCAGGGCGGCATGAAGGCGTTCATTCATCGCGCAAATCCTCCACGGTCGCACGGATTTTCGAAAAGCGGTTCAGCAACAGGAGCATATGGAAATACAGCAGGCTGAAGGCCACGACCGAGACGAGGAGCGTGAGCTTCATTTCGGGCTCGAGGTGTATCTTCATGTCCGGATTTATGACAGGATCGGGGTGCAGAGATCCGAAAACGCGCGGTACCACGAAAACGAAAAACGGCATGACGGTCATCGCGATAACCAGGTAAACGGCGGAAAGGCGGCCGCGAGCGGGTCTGCCCGCGAGCGCCGACCGCAGACTGAAATAGGCGGAATAAATGAGAAGAAGTATGACGATGGATGTCTGGCGCGGGTCCCAGTTCCAGTAGCTGCCCCACATCAGCTTAGCCCAGACCGAGCCGGTGGCGGTTGCGAGCAGGGCCGTGAACGTTCCCAGCACCGCTGAGTTGTGGAAAGTGTCCTGGGCGCGCGGGGCCCGTCGCCCGCCGTCGGTCAGAAAAACTATCGCCGCGACGCCCGACACCACGAAGGCCATGGACGAAACCCAGGCCAGGGGCACGTGGAAATAGAGCAGCCTGCTCGTCTCGCCGAGTACGGCGGCGGCGGGCGCGTACATGAACGCCATGATGACGGCGGCGGGCATGAATACATGAACCAGTCGTGTGATGGCCATATTAATAGCGCCGCCGGAGGTTATTCTTCGATCCAGATGTGCCCGAAAAGCATATACGATACAGCGACGAGCGCACCCGAAAATGCAAGTAAAAAAACCGCGTCTCCCGACGCGGCCCCGCCTGCGATAGCGGACCGGGAGGCCTTCACGGCCACCCACAGAGGCGGCAGCACCACGGGAAAGGAAATAATGGTGAACAGCGATCCCCGCCCGCCCGCTTTCGCGACAATCGCTCCGAGTACCGTCGTCGAGGACGCGATGGCCAGCGAACCCGCGCAGGCGACGAGCGCGAACGCGCCCGGGGAGGCGATTTCGACATCGAGGAAAAAAACGTACAGGGGTGTGACGGCCGCGACGATGACGGCGATCACGGCGATATTGAAAACGAGCTTCGCCGTGAACACGGCCTCCGCCGGAGAGGTGATACGCAGAAACAGGGCTGTGCCCTCCTCCTCCTCGCGCGTGAAAACGTGGGAGAGGCCGTTCATCGCGCTGAAGAAGATGATGATCCAGAAGAGCAGAGCGTGGGTCTGCGCCCCCAGGCGCGCGCCGCCGGCGGTGAGGCTGACCGCGAGCGTGGTGATCGCGGCGAACGAAAGCGCGACGTTTACGGCGAAGCGCCGGCGAAACTCTATGCGGAAATCCTTGATGATGTTCGCGCGTACGGCCTCAAGCAAGGCATACCTCCCCGCCGCAGAGGGCCGCCTCATCGCGGTCGTTGGTCGCGATGATAAGGGCGGTGCGTGCGCGGATACGCTCGATAAATTCCGCGAGCTGTGCCCTGCCTTCCGCGTCAAGGTTCGCGCCGGGCTCGTCCAGTATGACCAGTGCGGGATCGTGCAGCACGGCAAGGATGAGTTTGAGGCGCTGGCGCATGCCGGAGGAGTAATGGCGAAGGGGCTTGTCGCGGTGCCGGGCGAGGCCGAAGAATTCGAAAAGGGGGGCCGCAGCGAGCGCGTCGACGCCGCGGGCACGCGCGACGAAACTGACATTTTCCATGCCCGTAAGTTCGTCGTACGGATTGACGCGCGGGCCGGCCATCCCCGTAACGCGCGGCAGGGATCCGCCGCCGAGGGATTCGCCGTCCAGCGCGTACTCGATCCTGCCTCCGCTCGGGCGCCGTAATCCCGCGGCGATGTCGCACAGCGTGGACTTGCCGGAGCCGTTCGGCCCGGTGAACGCGATCGACTCGCCGGTGGCGACCGTAAAGGAAACATTTTCGAATATTCTCGCGCGTCCGAAGGATTTGGAAAGCGAGAACGCGTCCATGCGTAATGATCTGGTGTTCATGGAGTGATTCATGCCGTACATTTCCCGGCGAGATCCGTCCGCCGGTTTCCCCATACATAGCGGCGCTAAAGAACTTGTCAAACGATTTAAACAATGCTAACATACGATGGGATGATACCATGGGTAAAGACGAAAAGTGGAAAACAAGACAGGAGCTTCTCTCTCACATCGAGAAACTGGAAAGGAGAATCCTGCGTCTGGAAAAAAAGGCGGGTTCCGCCAGATCGCCCGCGGCGCATTCCCCGGGTCCGGGTGATCCCTGGATACTCGCGGAGTACTCCGCCGACATGATCGCGCGCTATACCCCGGAAGGGGTGTTAATTTACGCCTCTCCGGCGTCCGGCGCTATACTCGGCATGCCCGTGGAGGAACTGCCCGGAAAGTCAATATATGAATTCGTGCATGACGATGACCGGTCCGCGGTTCGGGCAATTCACGATTCGATACTGAGAGATGGAGAGGTCGTGGCGGCCCGGTACCGGCTCAAGCGGTCAGATGGTACATCGGTGTGGCTCGAGAGCTCGGCGCGGCTCGTGCTCGACCGGAGAAGCGGGGAAGCTTCTGAAATCGTCGGGGTGTCGCGTGACGTTACCGCCCGGGTCGCCATGGAGGAGCTCCTGCGGCGACGGCACGAAGACCTCGGCTCCATCTTCAGGGCGTTTCCCGATCTCCTCTTCCGGCTCGACGGGCAGGGCACCATCATCGACTATCGCGCGGGCCCGGTTGCCGAGCTCATGATGCCTCCCGAGCATTTCATCGGCAGGACAGTCGCCGAGGTGCTTCCGTCCGACGCCTCGTCTCCCCTGATGGCGGCGGTGAAAGAATCCCTCGCCTCGGGCGAAATGCGTTCGGCCGAATATTCTCTGACAATCGATTCGACTCTCCAGCACTACGAAGCGCGTTTCATTCCGGTGGAGGACGGCGGTGTGATCGGCCTGGTCCGCAACATCACCGCGCGCAGGGAGGCCGAACTCGCGCTAAGGGCGAGTGAGGCGAGAACGAGCGCCATCGTCAACAACGCCGTGGACGCCATTATCACCATCGACGAGGCCGGCGTAATCGATTCCTTCAATCCGGCGGCCGAGATGATCTTCGGTTACCGGGCCGCCGAGGTCATCGGAAAAAACGTGAAGATGCTTATGCCGCCGCCATACTGTGAAGAGCACGACGACTATCTGAGAAATTACCTGCGTACCGGCGAGCGGAAGATCATAGGAGTTGGACGAGAAATAATCGGCCTGCGCAAAAGCGGACAGGCGTTTCCGGTCGATCTTGCCGTGAGCGAATTTACGGCGGGAGGGAGGAGGTACTTCGCCGGGATGATCAGGGACATCAGCCTGAGGAAGCGCTCCGAGGTCATCCTGAAGGAAAGCGAGGAGCGCTACAGGCTTATCGCGGAAAATTCGACCGACATGATCGCGCGACACGATCCCGACGGTACCTTTCTCTACGTGTCGCCCGCAAGCCACGCCCTGCTCGGCTTCGGGCCCGCGGAGCTCGAGGGGCGATCGCCGTACGAGCTCTTCCATCCGGAGGACCTTGAACGGATTAAAGGATCACACGATTCGGTGATCCGGAATCCGGACATCTCGACCGTCAGCTACCGTATGAAAAGAAAAGACGGCGGGGATGTATGGCTGGAGACCACGAGCAAGACCGTGCGCGAACCGTCCAGCGGAGGGGTCGTGGAGATCGTGACAGTGTCCCGGGATATTACCATGCGCAGGCGGGCCGAGGAGGAACTGCGTGCGAGCGAGGAACGGCTGGAGCTTTTCTTCAACCAGTCACTGGACGGCTTTTTTTTCATGATGATCGACGAACCGGTGGACTGGCGGGACACGGACGGCCGTGAGGCGGTCCTCGATTATGTCTTCACTCACCAGCGCATGACCAAGGTGAATGACGCCATGGTGCGGCAGTACCGCGCGGGGCGGGAGCAATTTCTCGGGCTCAGGCCCGCGGATTTTTTCGAGCACGACCTTCAATCCGGCAGAAAAGTCTGGCGGCACATGTTCGACGAGGGTCGGCTTCACATAGAGACCGAAGAGCGCAAATTCGACGGCACGCCGATGTGGATCGAGGGCGACTACATCTGTCTGTATGACGCGGAGGGGCGGATAACGGGGCATTTCGGCATCCAGCGTGAGGTGACCGACCGCAAGCTCGCCGAGGAGGCCCTGCGCCGGAGCGAGGCGCGGTTCAGGAAAATGTTCGAGCATTCTCCGATCGGCAAGGAGCTGTATGACGCTGACGGAAAAATAATCAGCATGAACCCGGCCGCCTGTGTCTTGTTCGGAGTGCGCGGCCCGGAGGACGTGAAGGGATACAACCTGTTCGATGATCTCTCACTGCCTCACGATGCGCGGGAACGGCTTTTTAACGGCGACTCGGTCAGCGTGGAGATCTCCATCAACGCCGATCAGAAGCGCAGTGAAGGCGTTTTCTCGCGCAGGAACGCCAATCGGAAGGACCTGGAGCTGATGATAACTCCGATGGTCGCGGAAGAAAAAGGTGTCCCCGGCAATTATCTGGTGCATATCCACGATGTTACCGAGCACCGGGAGGCGGACCGTCTCAAAAGGGAGTTCGTTTCGGTGGTAAGTCACGAGCTGCGGACACCGATGACCTCGATAGTCGGCGCGCTGGGGCTGATGGCGGGCGGGGCGGCGGGAACCCTACCGGACGGGGCCGTGGAACTGGTGGAGATCGCCCGACGGAACAGCGAGCGGCTTCTGGCCCTTATAAACGACATCCTCGACATGGAAAAGATCGAATCCGGGCGGATGAGCTTCAGTTTCGCGCCGGTGGAGATGGGGAAAGTGGTCCGGCAGTCGGTTGAGAACAACCGTCAGTACGCCGCGAAGTATGATGTCCGAATGGAGATGGCAGGTGATGCGATGGAGGCGCATGTCTGGGCGGACGAAAACAGGCTGTTTCAGGTCATGGCGAACCTGCTCTCGAACGCGGTAAAGTTCTCACCCGCCGGCGGTGTTGTACTGGTACGCACGGAGCCTCGCGATTCGATGGTGCGCGTTTCGGTCGAGGACAACGGTCCTGGAATTCCGGACGATCAGCGTACAAAAATTTTTAAAAAGTTCATGCAGCTGGATTCGTCAGATTCGCGCAAGGCAGGGGGCACCGGACTAGGGCTGAGCATAGTCAAGGCGATTGTGGACAGGATGGGAGGGAGCGTGGATTTTGAATCGCTTCCCGGGGTCCGGACGGTTTTTTACGTGGATCTGCCACTGTGGAAAGAAGGCGACGTGAGCATGGACTGAACCGTCGTTTGGGCCCGCGCGGCCGATGAAACAGCGGTTTATCGGTGTACCGTATGCATCGGAGCAGCGTGCTGATCTACGGAAAAATCGGGATACGATACATGGAGGGAGCGATGGAAAGCGGAGGCGTGAACCGTATATTGTGTATTGAGGACGATCCCGATATACAGGCCGTACTCCGCCTCTCGCTTGAATCGGTCGGGGGTTTCGA
>VMEE01000035.1 GCA_009910795.1 Dehalobacter sp. CP
GATCATCGATACCCTTCGCAGTGCTAACGGCAAACAAGAGAAAAAGCCGAGAACTTATCGCCAAACTGCCAGGAAAGCTTATCTGAGCGTCTCTAAGTAACGAAATCCCAGAAAAATTCAGCTTCGTCAAAGTATAAAGCGCCAGTTGCAGTACTACAAACGGAATCTGCGTCATGTAGACCGGTTATTAAGCGATGTCCCTTCAGGGATGAATTGAATGTTTTAAGTCAAAGATAGATTGGGCTGCTGAAAACCATACGAATACTGGTTGAGCAACAAGACAAAATGTATAAAACGCAAAACCACCGGGTCGAGGAACGGATCGTCAGCCTTTATCAGCCACATGTCCGGCCTATCGCATGAGGCAAAGCGAGTGTAGCCGTCGAGTTTGGTGCGAAGGTTGCCATCAGTATATCTGCCGCATAAAAAAGCTGTCCTGGGATGCATTTAACGAATCGGGTACGCTCATCGAAAGTGTAGAACGCTATAAAGATCGGCATGGAAATATAGTCCTCTAAGTTAGAAAATACTGTTTAATGGTAAAAGAAATAGTAGCCTTTGTTACACTGGTAAATAGCTAACAAAGAATCTAACAATTAACAATCATTTGCTACAAATATGTGTAGCAAATGCTACTTTTTCAATATCTTATAATCAATATAAGGATAGACTATAAATAATTATAAGTAATATGAGGTGGGATTATTATCAATAATTTTAATTTTTTTATAATTTTAACTATTACTAAATTATACTGCTGCTACTGTGTGTGATAAAGAATTATTAGAAGAGGAGATAATCCACTATGGCAAATGAAATTGTATTTAATCCCTTTTTTGATAAGGAAATTCTATTTGAAGTTAGACAACTCATTCTTATGTACGGTACCAGAATAAGTTGCCCTACAAGGACAAACTTTACCGTACCAGGAGAGATAATTGATACGCTTTATTATATTGAAAAAGGAAGAGCAAGATGTTACTATTATCATCCTGAAGGCGAAGAAAAAACCTTGATGATTTTAAATGAAGGATCTTTTTTCAATGAAGCTGCCATATTGGATCAAGTTATTGCATATCATAATGCAATAATTTCTATTACTACGTATGATGAATGTACCTTATATAAAATTGACAAAAATACTTTTGATTATTTATTTGGGACTTCAGACATTTTCAGAAAAGCTATTGGTTTATCGGTTTCAAGAAAGCTTTATATAACATATAGTCATGTAATTAACCTGTCTTTCAACTCTTGTAAAGATAGACTCTATCAGGTTTTGTATGCAACAAGGGATTTAAATTATGATTCAAATGAAGGATGGTATAAACTTAAATACCGTTATACTCAACAAGAGCTTGCTAATATAATCGGGTCTACTAGAGTAACAGTGGCTAAATTGATATCTACGTTAACTCAAGAAGGTAAAGTAAGAGTATTAAACAATAAAATAGAAGTTAAAGCGTAACGAATTCCGTACAAAAGATATACACTTAAGCCAATACTGCTATCATCCAAAAAGTATGATGGCAGTATTTTTGTCTAACGAAAATCACCTGCTAAGCAGGTGGCTCAGACTGCTGACAAAGAAACGTTTGTCAGCAGTCTGAACCCTTTAGGGGTAGTTTGAAAAGATGTGCAGCTGAAGGACTATTCAGCGAGCCTTGAGGCTCTGCCAAGTAAAATCCCGTATAGGGTAGAGCAAACCACCCGCTAAGCGGGTGGTGGTGATTTATAATAAGTGCAATAGAAAGGATAGTATATTTTAGTATTCTTAATTCTGTCCGAGGCTTTTACTATTATTTTCTTTCAGAACAGTACGACGTTTTTTTACAATTATTTGCCATGTAACTGCAAACAGGATTATTGCAATCCCTCCAAAAACAGCTAGCCCCATTCCTGCAGCTCTTGTTTCTCCTTCTGCAAGGCTGCTTATTGTCCATGAGATTGAAAAAAGTGCTAACAGAGCAGATAATATGAGACTACTTTGAGCAATTAAGGATATTTTATAACTCGTATTTCTTTTCCAACTTTGCAGTAGCCAAAAAGAGCCTAAAGCTAATGTCCCCAGAAAAAACCACATTAAGCCCATAAAAATTTCCTCCTCAGTATAATTTGTTCATTAACTATTTTTTCCACCATTCTCTCATTGCATCTTCGTTAAATACATCTCCATATCCAAAGGCCTCATCTAAAGTTCTTAAGACAGGTTTAAATGGCGTTTTTGTTATCGCTGCTGTCAAGCGGTGGTGCCATAATTCAGGCTTATTATATGGGCAACTGGCAACACAACATCCGCATCCATCCACCGCTCCTTCGCTCCAATACTTAAAGCAGAGGTCCTGGTTAATATACCATTTTTCTATGCCGGGGTTGTTAGAAATGCAAACCCCTTCAAAGCTTGGTTCAGTATCTTTCGGAATAGCAGCACTGGGACATGCATCAGCACAACGTTTACATACCTTGCAGAATTCTTGCACACCAAAACTTATTGGTTTATCTGGAGCTATTTCCAGTTCAGTGAACACTTTACATAACCGCACCCTAGGTCCATATTCATAGGTTACTAGGATACCATTTCGGCCACATTCCCCTAACCCAGCTGCTATGGCATAGGGAATACTCAGAGCGACATCATTACCTGATCCAAATGATTTATACCCCAAATGACGGATAAAGGCAGCTACAGAATATGCTGTTTCAGCCATTCTGGAATAACCTAACCCTGTGGCCGCAGCTCCAATATATGACGGGGCTGTAGTGTATGCCGAATAATCCATTTCAATGGCAATAACCACCACAGATTTAGGCTCAAAAGGGAATTCAGCAGGAATATCTTTATTTTCCAAAGCGTTGAATAAAGGATCATAAACCCAACGCGGATCGTATTTTGCAATACCAACTAAATCAGCACCCAAAAAACGAGTCGCTTTCTTGACAATTTCAGCTGCTTCTTGCGGGCTTGAGAACGCATATTTATTGGGGTGAGTGGGTAAATCCCAGGCATAGCACTGGCTTTGAGGTAACCCAAGTTTACTAAGAGTAGCAAAGGTATCTTCTACAGCCCATCCACTTTTCCAAAGGGCTTTGTCTATTTGTGTATATCCTGGTTTATCTAGAAAATTTTCTTGATCCCTTACCCAGTTTTGGAATAACTTCTGGATTTCGGGTTCATACCAGCCACGGGAAAACACGGTATTCTTCTGTGAGAATCTTTTATAATTCTCTGCTATCTTTACGGGAAAATCATCATACTGAGTTTTCATTGCTGCTTCTGCTATTTTATCACCTTTTTCCCTTGATAATGAAGCGATACCAATGGCGCTTCCTAAGAAAGCACCCCCCTTCAAAAAACTTCTTCGTGTTAAAGAATGATTCTTTTCTTTACTTGTTTTGTGATCATCCAAGTCATTCATCTCCCCTTTTATAAAATTAATATCTATTTGTACATTTTAATAATCGCTCAGTTTTCTGTAAATAAAGTAAAATACAACGTGTTGTATGATACAAAAAATAGACAAACGCATTGTCTTGCGATGTCTATTTGGGGCTTGCTAGCCAAATTTCGTTTTTTGGACAAAGTCACAGCATTGCGTTTTCCAAAGAGCATTTGAAAAAATTGGATAAAAAGAACTCTGAGCTGGCGCTCCAAGCTCATCACCAAAATGTGCATAGCGATCATGGCTCTCAGCTGTATCCTTCAATCTTTTATACATTTTGTCTTGTTACTCAACCAGTATTCGTATGGTTTTCAGCAGCCCAATCTGTCTTTGACTTAAAACATTCATCCCTCAAGGGACATCGCTTAACAACCGGTCTACATGACGCAGATTCCGTTTGCAGTACTGCAACTGACGCTTTATACTTTGACGAAGCTGAATTTTTCTGGGATTTCGTTACTTAGAGACGCTCAGATAAGCTTTCCTGGCAGTTTGGCGATAAGTTCTCGGCTTTTTCTCTTGTTTGCCGTTAGCACTGCGAAGGGTATCGATGATC
>VMEE01000001.1 GCA_009910795.1 Dehalobacter sp. CP
CACAAGAGCTTTCATTGTAGATCACTACACTCCCTATGATGGAGACGCATCCTTCTTGCAGGGGCCTACCGAGCGCACCCTGCACCTGTGGGACAAACTCAAGGACCTGCTCACCGTCGAACGCCAGCGCGGCGGCATGTACGATCTCGACGAAAAAACCATTTCCACCATCACCAGCCACAAGAATGGATACATCGACCAGGAACTTGAACAGATTGTAGGACTTCAGACGGACGAGCCGCTGAAGCGTGCCATCATGCCTTTTGGAGGCATCAGGCTGGTACATACCGAACTGCAGGCATACGGCAGAACCCTGGGCGAGGACATCGACAAGATCTTCACCTACCGAAAGACGCACAATGACGGTGTGTTTGATGTCTACACCGACGAGATGAAGAAAGTCCGCCACAGCGGGATCATCACCGGACTTCCCGATGCCTACGGCCGGGGAAGGATCATCGGCGACTACCGCCGGGTTCCCCTCTACGGTGTCAATTTTTTGATCGAACAGAAGAAACGTGCAAAGGACCACTATACCTTTGATGCAATGACCGAAGCGGTCATCCAGGGTCGTGAGGAACTCAGCGAGCAAATCCGCTCCCTCGCCGAGCTCAAGGAAATGGCCCTCTCCTACGGCTATGACATCTCCAACCCTGCCAAGAACACCAAAGAGGCCATTCAGTGGCTGTATTTCGCCTTCCTTGCAGCAACGAAGGAACAGAACGGTGCAGCCATGAGCCTGGGACGAGTCTCCACCTTCCTGGATATCTATGCTCAGCAGGACCTGAATGCCGGAACCTTCAGCGAGGCGGAGATCCAGGAGCTGGTCGACCACTTCATCATGAAGCTCAGGATCATCCGCTTCCTCAGAACCCCCTCCTACGACCAGCTGTTCAGCGGAGATCCGACCTGGGTTACCGAATCACTCGGAGGCATGTGCCTCGATGGGAGGCACATGGTCACCAAAATGAGCTACCGGTTCCTTCACAGCTTGACCAATCTCGGACCGGCGCCCGAGCCGAATCTTACGGTACTGTGGAGCCAAAATCTTCCCCAGGCCTTCAAGAACTACTGTGCAAAGCTCTCGATCGAAACCTCCTCGATCCAGTATGAGAACGACGATTTGATGAGAGTCGACTACGGTGACGATTACGGTATTGCCTGCTGTGTCTCTGCGATGCGGATCGGCAAGCAGATGCAGTTCTTCGGCGCACGCGTCAATCTGGCCAAGACCTTGCTTTATGCAATCAACGGCGGCCGCGATGAGAAGAGCGGGGAGCAGGTCGGTCCCAAGTTGGCTCCCATCACCGATGAATACCTGGACTATGCTACCGTGACCGATCGCTTTGAAGCGATGAGCAGCTGGCTTGCCAAGCTGTATATCGATACGCTGAACATCATTCATTACATGCACGATAAATACAGCTATGAACGATTGGAAATGGCCTTGCACGACGAGCAGATAGTCAGGACCATGGCAGGCGGAATCGCCGGCCTGAGCGTTGTTGCAGACAGCTTGTCGGCCATCAAGTATGCAAAGGTCAAGCCGATCAGGGACGAGAGCGGCCTTGCCGTCGATTTTGAGATTGAAGGAAGCTATCCCTCCTATGGCAACGACGATGAGCGCGTCGATTCCATCGCCCGGGAGTTGGTGAAGTCGTTCATGCAGAAAATGAAGAAACATACCACCTATCGACAGAGCATTCCCACCCTTTCGGTGCTGACCATCACCAGCAATGTGGTCTACGGAAAGAAGACCGGTTCGA
This sequence comes from Dehalobacter sp. CP, assembly GCA_009910795.1. Next base: position 1,767 of record VMEE01000001.1, read on the forward strand.
CTCCTGACGGAAGAAAGGCGGGCGAGCCGTTCGCACCGGGAGCAAACCCAATGCACGGACGGGACCAGAAGGGATCGGTCGCCAGTATGAAAAGCGTGGCGAAATTGCCGTATGCCTATGCCCAGGATGGTATCAGCTATACCTTCTCCATCGTTCCTTCCACCCTTGGAAAGAACAAGGAGATGCAGGTGGCCAACCTGACAACCCTCATGGATGGCTACTTTGCCCAGAGCGGGCATCACATCAATGTGAACGTCATGGAGAAGAGCACACTGCTCGATGCCATGGATCACCCGGAAAAATATCCCCAGTTGACCATCAGGGTCAGCGGGTACGCGGTCAACTTCATCAAGCTTTCCCGCGAACAGCAACTTGACGTCATTCACCGCACCTTCCACGAATCCCTATAAGGAGGAGGAAGTATGTCAGTAATTGGATCTGTCCATTCGGTGGAGAGTCTGGGTACCTTGGACGGCCCGGGTCTGCGCTATGTGGTCTTTTTGCAAGGGTGCTCTCTCAGATGCCGCTATTGTCATAATCCTGATACGTGGAATTTGAAGGGAGGCAAGCCGACTGCCAGCGAGGATTTGGTCAAGGAGATTCTGGGATACCGGAATTTCATTGCCAAAGGCGGGGTTACCATCAGCGGAGGGGAGCCGCTGAAGCAACCGGAGTTCACCCTCGACCTGATCAATCGCCTCAAAAGTGAAGGCTTGCATACCGCCCTCGATACAGCAGGCAGCGTTCCGCTTCAGCTGTCCAAGCCGGTCCTTGATGCCGCCGACCTGATTCTCTTGGATATCAAGAGCCTGGATGACCGGATGTGCTTCAGCCTTACCGGTATGGGCAACGCACTCACCCTGTCCACCCTGGCCTACTGCCAGAGCATCGGCAAGAAGGTATGGATACGGCATGTACTGGTGCCCGGATGGACCCTTGATGAACACTTGTTGCAGGCTTTGGCAAGTTTTTTAACGGCCTTCAGTTGCATTGAGCAAGTTGAGCTGTTGCCCTACCATCGGATGGGGCGGTACAAGTGGGAACAGCTGAAGCTGCATTACAGCTTCAAGGATGTACCCGAACCTGATGCCAAGCAACTGGCAATGGCTCGATCGGTGTTTGAAGAGCAGGGGCTGAAGGTCCTGATGACCTCTCTTGGTGAAGAGAAGGAAAGCAAAGTCGGTTGACCCAAGAAGGGCTTGCCATACCGGCAAGCCCTTGCTTGAAAAACGAAAACGAAGTGCAATCATCGCTCCTTCTGTGGTACCAAATACAGTTTCTCAAGGTCGTAGCCCTGCTCTTGGGCCAACTTCTTCATCGACTCAAGCAGCTCATCACTGACAGTGGGAGTTCGAGAAAGGAACCAGAGAAATTCCCGTGAGTCATTGCCGACCAAAGCCCATTGATAGTTCTGCTCATCCAAGCCGAAGACCAAATAGTCGGAGGTGAACAGGCCGAAGAATTTCACCTTGAGTCGACCGGGTTCGCTCTCATCCGGTCTCCAGGCTACTGCCTTTACCGAAGTCAGCGTTCCGTCAAGATCCTTTTTCAGCCCGCTGTTCACCACCTGGATGCGCCCGTCGTCGCGAAGCGAATACTCGGCTTTCGCCCCAACCAGGTTTTTCTCGAAGCTGTGCTGGTATCGGGCCACTTCATACCAAGAACCAAGATACCGGTTCAAATCCAAGGAATCGACGGTCTCAAGCCGTTCTGATTCAGGAATTGCCGTTGCACAACCGACAAGCGAAACCAACGCTGTCAAAATGACAGAAATCACAGCTGCCTTAGGTACCTTCTTCATATTATTTCCCTGCCTCTCGTTCTTTGCGTGTTCGCTTGAGCCGCTCAAGCGTCTGGTCGAGCATCTCCCTGAGTTCTGCATATTTTTTACCTTGCTCATCACGGTCGCTGCTGAGCAGGCATGTTGCGATGTGACCCGGGATGGAAACAGCTTTCTGTTCCAACTCCCACCCTGTTTTGGTCAGCAGCACCTCCACAGTCCGCTCATCGCTGGGAAGGCGGTGACGCTCGATCAGCTTTGCCGACTCAAGGCGCTTGAGCAGCGGGGACATGGTTCCGGTGTCCAGGCTCAGGGCAGTGCAGAGTTCCCCAACCGTTGCCTTTTCATGCTCCCACAGATAGAGAAGCGTGATGTATTGGGCATAGGTCAAACCCAGATGGTCAAGCAGCGGTCGGTAGGCAGCCATGAGCTCCCGTTCCAAGGCATAAAAACGAAAACACAGTTGATTGGAAAGCAGGAGTTGGTCATAGGCCATTACAGGA
>VMEE01000036.1 GCA_009910795.1 Dehalobacter sp. CP
AAGGTATTGATTTCTTTCACAACCGGGAAGTGGGCTCCTGTCATGTTCCGGTTGTATTTCTTTTCTATCCGGTAATCCAGTTCAGCGGCAAGAAGGTTATTCAAGAAAGCGATATACGATTGTTGTCTGCTTTCCGCTTCATTCACCGCTTCATCGATTTTCCGTACAACTCCTTTTAATTTCAATGTTGTCAATTGGTCTATCACCTGTCCATAGGCTTTCATTATATGCCTCCGGGGGTATTCACCAATGCCCGGTATGGTGCAAGATCGGGTTTTGAAACCATAAGGCCTGCGGCGCTTGCAGTCACCCGGGTAGTGGTTGCAAGTATCGGCGCCGGGTTTTCTTGTTTTCCGGCTTCCAGAAAATACCGGTAGCTGCTTTTCAGATTCCCCATGGAAAACATTTTATTCTCAATGCAGTATTGCAATGAGATGTCAAATGCTTCAGGATCAGGGGTATGATCATGAAAATGCTTTCTGGCTTCCAGACACTGGTCTCTGATATAACGGGGAAAGGCGCTAAAATTACCGGAGAGGAACAGTTTCCAGTTATCACATGTGAAGTACCCCTTAACCTCATCTTTCAGTTCCTGTGTCTTTACATTCATTTCCCGCACAACAGCCCTGTTTTTTACTATTACGCCCGGTATCAGGGATAGTGTATAGTCTGCTATTTCCTTGTTGCTATAACGGTCAAATACAAACGGCTTATTCTCTGTCCTGTATATTTCCACTACCTGATTTCTGTATCGGTCGGGAAGATCATACTGGCATGAATCGACTGCGATCCGACAATTGTTGTTGACGATCCTTGCTTCTCTGGCGCTTGCATGGGTTTTTCTGTAAATAGAATTTTTTAATGCCCTCAGATGCTTTCTCTCTTCCTCGATCTCTATGAGAGGTATCTTCCCTGTAGCCTGTGATATCTTTCCGTTTGCCCTGCGCTCAAGCCATTTCATCAGGTTGTCCCTTGCCTTTTGGATATTCTCGAATTCCCTGAAGGCAAAGAAATTGTGCTTTATATATTTAATAAAATTCTCAATCTTCCCCTTGCTCTCGGGATCAGCCTTCCGGCACACCCTCATTTTGAGTCCCATCTCAGCGATGAAATCACCGAACACCTTTGTGTATATGATATCCCCGGAGTTCTCCTCCACAACCATGATGCTGCCCTGATCTATTACAAGTTCTCCCGGTATGCCCCCAAGATAGTCGAAGCAGTCAAGCAGATGCTCTACCAGATCATAAGCGGTAAAGGGTCTTTCCTGCAGCGCTGCATATTTGAAGCGGCTTGCTGACAGTACTGCTGCGAATATATAATACTTACCGCCCTTATGGTCTGTCTGTTCACCAAAGTCAATCTGTAATTGCAGACCGTAGGGCATATCTGCCACCCTGGTGTAATATCGTTTTTTATCTGATAATATCAGTTGCCCGGTCTTTTGAAGATATTGTATGTAATTCCTCAGACTGTTCTCATTCGCCGGCAGTTCTCCATGTATTTCTTCAAGATAATCATATACCGCTGATACTGGAAGCCTGATACAGTCATTGTTCCGGTACAGATCGAGAATTATTGCTCTGAAAGAATCAAACCCTTTTTCACGGTTTTGTGATTGTTCCAGATAGCGCCGATATCCTTCTTCATCCATGGCCCAGTATTTGATGACAGTCCTTTTGTCTACACCCAGCTTTCTTGATATACGGTTTTTTCCGTATCCTTGTTTCTGTAATCGTTTAATTTCGTGATACATGCCTTTTTTCACCACCTGCCGGATCTCCTTTAGTGACTTTTTCTAAAGGATAGCCCACTTCAATCCCATCCAGGTGGTGTATTTCTGTTTGGAGTGCCTGGTGTATTTCTACTTGGAGATGGTGGTGGAATTCAGCTTATCATTTACAATTTGCTTTTAAACCGGCTTTGGATTGCTAAATTGATCTTGGCGTACATCGTTGGGTTGTGCAGTTTTTCTCTAAGAGATTTGCCCCAGGTATAACAAATTACCCCACCCTTTTTTGTTATTTTTACTTCTCCTAAGAACTGCGTGCTTATCCATATCTCATCATCCTTTTCCAGCACATTCCATTGGACCAACATCGTTTGCATTTTTGTTACAGCTTCTTTTACTATTTTAATGTCATTACTATCAAAATTTAGTATTTCTGCAAGATCCTTTATTTTGATTGAATATTCATCTTTACTCAATAAATCGTCAAAAGCATTTGCAAGCAGAACATTCCATATCTTTCTTTGTAAAAGAGATATTTGATTGCTTGAAACCTAGATAGCACCACTATGTTTTATAACTTCTTTGGTTGACAAGAATACGCTCCTTTTTAAAAAATTGATAATTTTATTATATCAGGTTGGACATATTTATAAAGTATTTATTATGACCTTTCATCCCGTAAACTATGACCTTTCATCCCGTAAACTATGACCTTTCATCAGAATTATTTTATGATTTCAAGGAGATATATCCCCTAAAAACTATACAAACTATACAAACTCAACAACGTTAAAAAAAACCGTTGTTGTTCTTTTTGAAGTGTTTTAACTACGAAAAATGCGATTATTTATATTCAGTCATCCTGACCGTCTTTCTTTATAAACGCCAATGCCGGGGTAATGTGGGTCACTCCTTCAGGGAAGATGGGAAGGTGCATCTGTGGCATGAAATGAGCTCCTTTCTTGCGGTTATATGCTCTATATTTATATTAGACCCGTTCGGCTTTTTCCTCAGAAATGGTATCTTTTTAAAATCTGAGGGCCATTTTCTGGTCTATCTGCTGTCTGAGGACTATATGAATCTCAACATATTGTTATAAAAAATATTTTTAACGCCCAAGTGTAAAAAGTCATCTTGATCATGCGGGGTAGAGGTCAGGATGTCTGAAGGTATCACTTAAACATTATCATTCAATTTCATAATATATGGGCTTATTTCAACAAGGGTACGAAAACCCCCATAGGCCGTGAAGTTTTAAAACAGGCTTATTTACTGCACACATCCTTGATAATTACATCAATATCGTTCGGATCAAACGATACAGCCCATTGCCATTTCCCGAATCCGCCATGTTGGTTTACAGCCCTGCACCATTCATCGAGAAAGGCCCTTTTCGTTCTGTTTTGCTCGTTATCCTGCCCTTTGGTTTCAAGGACAAGGTGTGTTCCGTTTGTGAGTCTGATAATAAAGTCAGGGTAATATTTCCTGATGACTCCCTGATAGTTATAGAGAATGACAAATCCAAGGTGGTCGTTCTTCACGAATGATACGACTTCGCTGCTCTCGTTGATTTTTCTGGCCTCCAGGAGTTCCCAATCGCTGTCAATGACGGTGAAGTTAATGTGAGACCGTGAAAGATTCTCACAGGGCTTGCTTGTCCACCACGTCCTGACATCCTCGGTGGACCTGATAGGGTGTTCTTTATCAAATATCGGGGTAAGCTCTGTTGTATTGACGGCCCTTATCTCATTCCAGATATGCTGTATAACCTTATTCATGTTCAGCATGATAAGTATCCGCTTGCGGGATTCATCCTGATTGAAGAGGGGGTTTTTAATGCGTATCTTTTCGGAGTGAACAAATTCCTCGATGATGCGAATGAGTTGTATGAGAAATGTTTCCTTGCTTCCTTTCCAATCCGGTTTTTTCTCCGAGTTATAAATGGTCGAAGCAATCCTGAACACAATGGATTGTAAACGGAATTTCTCTCCTATCTCCTTCAGGTCAATTTCCGACAATGCAGCCGGGTTAGGTTTCCCGGCGATAATAGCGGCTAACTCCGCTTCGGTGATTGAATCGTAAGGGTCAAGGTCAAGGATTTTGACATTTTCTATGTCTAACGATAGCAGTGGCTTATATATATGATCAATTCTTAAGATATTCGGGAAGGAAATCTCATGCATCATTTTGTCTTTAACGGGTTCAACCCTTGTCTTCGGAGGCGGTGGTGGAGGCGGCGGGCCGTCGGTTCCCCCCTCATGGGGCAGGAATGTAAAGGGCACACCGAAAATATTTACATATTCTGCTTCAAAAAGGCCATCCTTAGCCACATCATATGAAGTTCTTCTTAATCCTCGGCCTACAACCTGTTCACATAAAAGCTGACTGCTGAAAGCCCTCAAACCCATAATATGGGTTACGGTCTTCGCATCCCATCCTTCGCTTAACATACCGACAGAGATAATGTTCTGAATCTGCTCGCCGGGCTGACCGGCTTTTCCGACCGTATCAACTATCCTGCGTAGTTGCTCAGCCTGCTGTTTCTGTGTAAGTTTCTTCTCCCGGGGTTTGTCTTCATCTTCATCATTTTCCTCAAACGCTATTGGCTGCGTTTCCGCTTCAGCCTTATCCAGAACACTGCTGTCAATCTGCAATGTTCTTTCCGGTTGGCATAGATCGCCGAGTCCGGCAACAGAGAGCAAAAAGGCATCGTGGTCAAAGGAGTATTTGATTCGCGCCGAAGTGTACGTTGTATTGGCAACGGTAATCATTGCAGGCGGTATTCTATACCCTGCTTTTTCCCAGTCGTCCTTTGTTGCCTTCCAATCTTTTCCCAGAAGTAAATAGGCATTTTTTATTAGGTCAGGGAGCGGATCGCTTTCTTCTGCCTTGCGGTTGATGTCGTCTTTGACTGTATCGTCCATGTAGATGTGATAGAGCCGGGAACGAATATTGTCATCAACGGCGCCGTCATCACGGATAACCACACGGGGTGTTTTGACGAGTCCTGATTCGATGGCGTCATTGAGACCGAAATCGCTCACAATCCATGAATACAGGGCCTCTTCGCTGGCCTTTTTACCGGATGGGGCAAAAGGCGTTGCCGAGAGATCAAAACAGCGCAGAATCCCTCTGGTCCGGTGAATTCTGTCTAACCCGCCTACCCAGACAGTGCTTTCTTCAATATCTTCTTTTTTTACACCCTTAATTTTGCTCTCCGCAGGGATGCGCCAGGCATGGTGTGCTTCGTCATTTATTACAATCAGATTCGAAGCGCCTGCCATGTCGCCCAATACTTCACGCGCATAAGCTTCATCACTCTTTGGCCCCCGCTTATCAACAGTCTTCTTTTTCTTTAGTTTTTCATCACTGTCCCATGCGAGCATATGCCAGTTGATGATTTTAACCTTGCCTTGCCGCAGGGTTTCCATTAAGCCGGATGGAACTATATTAAACTCTTCGTAATAGTTTTCCCTGTCGAATGGATTCAGAACAGACAGGCGATTGCGTACCGTTAATCCGGGCGCGACAGCGAGCACGTTCTTGGAAAAACGGGTGTCTTTACTGTTGGCAATCTTATTGAGTATCTGCCACGCTATGAGCATTGCCATCACAATAGTTTTTCCTGTGCCTGTGGCCATTTTGCAGCACCAGCGGACAAAATCCCCTCCGTCTCCGGGAATTACAATACCGGTTTTTTCTGCCTCCGGCGCTTCGGTAAGCCATATAAGCGTTTCAATGGCTTCCAGTTGACAGAAGAAAAACCGGCGGTCCTTGCGTTCCTCGGGTTCCTGCCAATGAGCAAGGAGCCGTTTGGTAATTCCGGTGACACCCGGATAGCCTTGTTCGCGCCATTTCTTAATCCGGGGGCGTATGGTGTTGACCAGTTGAATCTCGATAAATATACCGGGATCATCGAAGGCTTTTGAGCTTTCCGAGGCCACCACATACCCGGCTGGTCGCCTGGCGTTTTCCTTAAGTATGAATTCACGGGTATCCCGTATATGCTCCCAATACTTCTGAGGTTCTTCATAAGGAGAATTAACGATGAGCTTATCAATCTTATTCATGGTGTCCCTTACAGCCTGATGATCTTGAGGCTCTCTATGCCTCGCGCGTCAATGATCTTTACTGCCACTGCCTTGCCGGGTGTAAAGGGCAGAGAAACTGTTCCACCGAAGGCTTCTATCTTTCCTTCATCAATTTCCGCTTTCAGGTTTCTGGACAAGGTTGCCCAGCCTTCCTTAGCTCCTGCCATAGGAAAAAACACCTGTGAGGGGAAAAGGCTCCGTCCGTCATAGTCAGTATCGAGCATCCACATGGCAATGTCTGCTTCCCCTCCGCTTTCAACGGTTCCGGTCTTAGGGTTGTAGTAGTCAAAACCCTGAACTTCAACCCGGTATTTTCCCTTGTCGCTGCCGTCTTCGATTTTCTTCATGGACACATCCGGCTGTCCGATGAGCCAGAAGCTTTCGTTGCTGGCGCGTTTCTTTTTCAGATCGTCGGTAAGAAGGTCGGCGTTCATCTGCGCTTTTATAAGGGTTACGCCAGGCCAGTTGGTTTCATCGATGTCTTTTGAGGCTTCTTCGTCAAACTGGAAGGCACAGAACAAGACAATCTGTGCTTTAGGCTTCAAGTGTTCTGCTTCTTCCATTGCCAGATCAACCATGCGAGGTTCTAATGGGGCATGTTCCGGGCCGAAACAGACAAGCACCCGTTTCGGATCGTTTTCTTTTGTTTCAGCTTCAGCCTGTAGATAACGTGTACCGCTTAAGGGTTCCACGCGGGTAAACTCGATCAGTTTGCCGCCCTTCGCACGGACACCGGCACGCAGCAACTCATCCCGCCATTCCGCTTGCCGCAGGGTCTCACCGCTTCGGGCAACGGATGTGTCGGCATCCTGCACCATATTGCCTTCGATGTCCTCAAATGATCTTGCCGTCGGCGCAGGGACGGCTTCCACGGTGAAAGGACCGTTAACACGCAAGCGTTTGTTGTCAATGAATGGCTGGTCATAAAGGGTTTCCTGCGGGGCCGGTTCGTTGTTGGCAATTGATTTAAGAGTAATATGCGGCACCGTTTTATACATGAAGCCACTGCCGACACCTTCGTCAGGATGGGCCAATTGAAAATAATCAAAGTTAGCCGTCATCAGTCTTTGTTTGGCAAGTGCTATAGCCACTCTGGATGTGTCGCAGGTGATCCAGCGCCTGCCCCAATTTTCGGCGACATAGGCGGTAGTGCCGGAACCACATGTGATATCTAACACTAAATCACCAGGCATGGTTGTCAATAAAATACATCTTTGCACTGGTAATTCGTCTGTTTGTACGGCATAAACAGGGTATTGTTCGGCAAGAGTATCGTCCCAGAGATTATTCAATATTTGATATGGAAAATCTGTATAATATATTTTGTAGGGCCTTGTAGGACTCCCGGCTACTAACCTGTTCAATTTTTTCAGATTCTCCATGCCTTTTGGGTCAGCCTTCCATTCATGTCCTGATGGGAGTTTAAGAATGTAACCATTTATTTCAATTTGATCAGTGTATTTTGGGGACTCACTTTTCTTAGAGCCAGAATGTGTCCTAAATACTTTCGATAGATCAAGGGATGGATTAATAATATCTTCTTCAGTTATGGTTCGTACACCACTTTCATCCTCAAAGTATCGAAACTCTCCTCTCAATAGCTCTGATTTATTAGCTGGAATGTAAAGAGTATTAACTTTGACTTTTTCGACATCTTTGGCATACCAAATTATGTAGTCAAAAAGTTCGAAAAGACCTTTTCCGAATCTTGAGAGGAAAGATGCCCTTTTTTTAAAAGGTATAATATTAATACAGTTACTATAACCAAATATCTCATCAAAAATTATTTTAATCAAATGTAGGTTGTTATCGTTTATTTGGACAAAAATACTTTCTTCTTCTGACAAGAGTTCCCTTGACAGCAGCAACCGATCCCGCAGATAGGTTAGATAGCTGTGAATCCCCAATTCCCAGGTATCCCGGAAGGCCTTTATCATTTCCGGTTCGGCGGTTAAGTCTTCATCTTTGCCGTCTTTCACGTCCCGCTTATTTACGAAAGGCTGGAAGTTTGACCCGTATTTGATCCCGTATGGAGGATCGATATAGATCATCTGAACCTTGCCGCCCATGCCTTCTTTTTCAAGCAGAGAGTTCATAACTAAAAGGCTGTCGCCTGCAATGAGCCGGTTTGACCAGTTTTCTTTGTGTTTGTAAAACTCGATTGCTTCACGAAGGGGTTTCTTGTCCTCTTCAAACAAAGACATTTGCTGCGGCCCGGTCTTTTCCTTCCTCACGCTTTCCATAATCCGGCGCGGGTCAATGCGCTCATGGACATGGAGGCTTACGGTGGGGACATCAAAACTCGTATGTTCTGCTTTTCCTGCCCATTGAAGCTGCGGGTCAAGATGAGGATCGTACTGATAGGTTTTCTTTCTTTGTCCGCCGTTATCGGTATGGGCATCTACAAGTCCCACAGGAGGGTTGTTAAGCCGCTGCTTGTCTTTATGCTCGTACTGCTCAAGAGGCTTTTTATTTGAATTTGATTCAACAGTCTTTTTTCGTGCCATAGAGGCTCTCCTATAGGAACCACTCCTTCATTGTATCCTTGTTCGGTTAGCGTTTGATATATGCGTTTAACCCGATAGTAACAGGCTTGCCGTCTATTTCCACATCGGTCACTACATTCCCTCTGGTGCTGGCAACTACGAGTGTTTTGCCTGATGATGACGGCGTTGGTGTTTCCAGATCAATTTCAATGCAAAGTTTGTCGTCTCTTATTTCAACTTTCATGGCCATGGACTGCCCCCTATTGTATATTGTGTTTGTTTTTCTTATCAAATTACCTGCTTACTGCAAACGAGTCAATGAAAATAGAGGGTTTTGTTGTTGTGAGTGAGCAATGATTCATGCGAATAATATACACTAATATCTATGCTTGCCCTGCGTATTAATCAGTATATTTATAAAAAATTACAGAGACCGATAACCCTTGCCTTTTTGCATTGCATTGACAGAACCTGAAGCCGGTTCCGATGCATCCTGCTTGGGAACCCGGGCAATAAAAGATGGTGATCATTATTATCTGAACGGGAGAAAATCAATGATAACAAACTGGGATAGTGCACAAATTTATACGGTTTTTGCAACAATTGATCCACAATTGAGGACAAAAGGTATTACAGCATTTTTTTGAAAAAGATTATCCAGGCGTATCGATAGGAAAAAGTGAAAATAAAATGGGGATGATTGGTTCAGACATAACCGAAATTTTTTGAGAATGTGCACCTCAACAAGAATAATATTCTTGGGAAAGAAGGCAATGGGTGGGATATTGCAATGTCCAGATTGAACCTTTCAAGGCCTGCCGTAGGAGCACAAGCAGTGAACATCGCCCAGGGTGCTCTTGATTTTTCGATCGAATATGCATGGAAAAGGATCCAATTCGGGCAAAAACTTGCTGATTTTGAAGGAATACAAATTATGATTGCAGATATGACCATAAAGATCGAAGCGGCCAGGGCGCTTGTATATGATGCTGCTTTTTTGCTTGATACTAAAGTATACGAAAGGGACAAAATGAGCGCCATTGGTTTGGATTAAACTATCTGTTATGGCCAAGATTTACTCGTCAGATGTTGCAATGAAAGTTACCATAGATTGGGTATGGCTACACGAAAGAATATCCCATGGAGAGGATGACGAGAGATGCAAGTGCAACACAAATCTATGAAGGAGCCAACCAGATACAAAGAATCATAATTGCAAGAGAGATATTTTTAGAGAATAAAAATTGCTTGCCCATTGACAATTTTTCTGTTTATGATATTCTTAATGTAAGAAATTCATAATTTAATAGCATTCAATACGTCATATATGAAGGAGGTAAATAACATGTCTTTATTAGTTAAAGTAAAAAGGCATTCACAAATAACGATACCGAACGACATCCGTAGGAAATTTAGAATTGCCGAAGGCGATTATTTGGAGATCCAAGAGCACAACAGCGAGATTGTGCTCAAACCGGTAAAAATGGTTCATCCGGACGAAGCCTATTTCCACAGTCAGGAATGGCAGCAGGGCGAAAAACAGGCCGACAAAGACATTGCCGAAGGCAATGTTATTGGTCCTTTTGGCAACATTAAAGACGCCTTAAAAGCCTTGAAGACTGCCGAAATATGAAGCTGATTTTCACCAAAACCTTTGTCCGGGGTTACCGGAAATTGCCCCAAGACATCAAAGAATTCGTAGATAAACAATTGGGGCTTTTATTATCCAATCCAAAACATCCATCTCTTAATATGAAAAAGATGCAGGATCCGCGCAACATTTGGGAATGCCGAGTCACCATGTCTTACCGTTTAACTCTTCAAATAACGGGTGACACTTACATGTTACGCAAGATTGGTACACATGATGTTTTAAGAAATCCCTAGAAGGATCTGAGTATAAATCATTTGTTTTCTGCTCACCGTTTCGCACCGGCGTAAACAGCTGATATTATTGATTCTCAAAACGGTATTTTTGAGGGGGCTTTTTGCTCACCCATTTTTTTGAAAATGTTTCCCTGCGTCTTGGAGAAGATGGTAAAAGAAGCGGTCAGAAAGAGCAGGAAAAAGGCCTGAGGATTGTTTTTGACACCAATGCAATAATTAAGGCCATCCTTCCCCAAAAAAGCAATCCTGGGCCAATTTCTGGCAATGGATTTGGATGCCTCCCCTGAATTGACATTGTAACAATTGTTTTCTATACTAAATTACATAAATACATTAACCATACAAAACAGCTTTAAGATTTAAAAAGGAGGAGAACACTCAATGCCATGGGCAAAAGTATTAAGAAGCGGTCAAGTCACCTTTCCGAAAGAGGTAAGGGAATCGTTGAACCTCAAAGAGGGCGATATTATTGATTTCCGAATCAATGGCTCTGAAGTAACAATCCGACCCAAGGTTATGATTGATAAAGAGAAGGCCGATGTTTGGAAAATGTTCGACGAAATGCACAACAAGATGAAAGGGGAAGACCCGGAGAAGGTTGAAAAACTAATCGAGGAAGCCATTAGAGGGGTAAGAAAGAAGAAGATAACCTCCAGGGCCCAAAAGAAATGATCAAAGTTGTTTTAGACACAAACGTTGTGGTGAGCGCCTATTTGGTGCCGGCAGGAAAACCGGCTGAGATATTATCATTGGCCAGAAAGGGTAAACTCCATATTTTTCTTTCCCGGGAAATCGTTGATGAAATTAAACAAACCCTTTTGAGCCCAAAGTTAAAGAAAATTCACAGGAACACGCCAAACCAAATCGGTCTTTTTATTAGGGCCTTTAGTAAAGTTGCAACTGTCACGCCGGGGGAAAAATCAGTAGATTTTATCAAAGACGACCCGGACGACAATAAAATATTGACGTGTGCACTGGAAGGCCGGGTTGACTATATTGTGTCCGGGGACCATCATTTGACTGATTTGAAATCCTTTCAGGGTATTTCTATCGTTAATCCGCACACGTTCCTGCAGGTCATAAGGGGACACCTTTCTTGAAAAGGATATAGCCATATACGCCAGGATATCGACTGACAGGCAGTCAACTGCACTCTCCGGGAATATATTAATAAATTATCGGGTAATACAAACAGCTTTTCAGTTCGGTATTAGTCAGTAGCAACGGCGACAAGCTCAGTTGACAGACTGCTCCATTATTACAGTAAATAAAACGTGGGTTTTCTTTACTGTTCCCAACAACTTGTTCATGAGTACAAAATCTTCTTGAACAGGGTAAATATATCTGGTAAACAATTCTAAGTTAACATTTGTCTTCAATCAACGGATATATTAACTTAAGGAGATTCTATATGCTGATCGGCTATGCACGCGTTTCAACTGATGACCAGAACCTGGATCTCCAGAAAGATGCACTTACCCGTGCCGGATGTGAGCGCATCCTGGAAGACCGGCTGAGCGGTGTCAAAGCGGAACGTCCCGGGTTAAAGGCAGCCCTTGATTATGCCCGGCGAGGAGATCTTCTTGTGGTATGGCGCCTGGATCGTCTCAGCCGTTCCCTCAAGGACCTGATAGAGATGGTTGCCTTATTCGAAGCAAAGGGTATCGGCTTAAAAAGTTTACAGGAATCCATTGATACATCGTCAAGTTCCGGAAAGCTGATCTTCCATATCTTTGGAGCTCTTGCCGAATTCGAACGCAACCTGATCCGGGAACGGACACAGGCCGGGCTTCAGGCAGCAAGGGCGCGGGGCAGGAAAGGAGGCAGACCCAAGTCTTTGAGCATTGATAAAAGAAAACTTGTCGTAACGCTATACAACGAGAAAAATCACTCAATTTATCAGATTTGCCAAATGATGGGGATTTCCAAGCCTACACTCTATAAATATATTGAGGCTGGACGGGAAGATACAGCTAAACCGTAAATGCTGGTCTATATAATAAGCTTTAATGAATGGGCTGAAATGCCGGGGATGACCACAGTCTGTTACACCATTAAAAGATATTCAATCTGAATGGTCATTCTTGCAGAAGAATAAATCTAAAAAAGGAGGTTAAGTAGCTGCCTGCCGGATTCACAGGTAGTACATTTCTATTTGTGACGGGTGGTGGAAAAACAGTGCGTAATTTACATTGGCGTAGGATTTGTCTCCATCACAGAGGCTCTGGATTTGACGACCTCAAGCGGGCGGGCCATGGCAGGTCTTTTTGCTGTTTTTGCAGAATTTGAACGAGATCTCATACGTGAAAGAATCCGTGCAGGCCTTCAACGGGCCCGGGAAAAAGGAAAGGTTTTAGGTAGACCGCCTACCGTAAAGTCTCGAGAAGATGAAATCCGTATGCTGTACGAACAGAATCTATCGAAGTCGGAAATCGCAAGACAATTAGGGGTGGATAAACGTTCCATTAGACGAATTCTACAATCTGTGGAACAGAAAGCTTAGCGTTGTTTTTTTCTCCGTTGCTATTACGACCCCGTATAGGTGTAACTGACTTTCCAAAATACCTAACCCTTTCCATCCACAAAAGATCAACTTTGACAAGAAGGGGTATGATATTTCACGGAGGCTTACCGGAAGGACACCATATACCAAGGGAAAGGTTTAGTAGGGGGAGCATAGAGATGGTCAAGTTCTTTCAGACAACCCCCAACAGGTTAAGTGGTTCGCCGCTTTATTGGGAGTTATAATCAAATCTTGTGTATGACAATAAAAAAGACGTATCCTTTTATACCAATAATTTTATCAAAACCCCTCGCCAAAGGGGTGAAACGGAGGATACGTCTTATGAAGAATAATGAACCTGTTGCACAAAAAAATCAAGAAAAAGAAGAGCCTCAATCTGTACTGGAACAAATTCTCAGAGAAGGCGCCAGAAAGTTGTTACAGGCAGCCATAGAGCATGAAGTTGCAGAATATATCTCCATATTCTCAGAAGCAAAAGATGAAAATGGCAGACACATGATTGTCCGTAACGGATTTCTCCCGGAACGTTCTATCCTTACCGGTATTGGACCATTACCGGTCAAACAGCCCAGGATCAGAGATAAGAGGGAAAACAAGGAAACTTTTACCAGTGCTATCCTTCCCCGTTACCTTCGTCGTATTCCCTCTCTTGATAACCTTATCCCGACATTATATTTAAAAGGAATATCAACCGGTGACTTTACCGAAGCGCTATCCGCTATCCTGGGAGAAAATGCAAAAGGGCTTTCAGCAAATACGATAGTCCGTCTAAAAAAGCAATGGGAAGAAGAATACAAGCTATGGATAAAAC
This sequence comes from Dehalobacter sp. CP, assembly GCA_009910795.1. The sequence goes on from VMEE01000036.1 coordinate 13,532, forward strand.
ATAATCTTGCCGATAAACGGTATATTTATTTCTGGGCTGACGGCATCTATTTCAATGTACGATTGGAAGACCCTGAGAATAAAAAACAGTGCTTTCTTGTTATTATAGGCGCATTAGAAGATGGAACCAAGGAACTGGTTGCCGTCCTTGATGGATACCGTGAAAGCAAACTATCCTGGAAGGAACTCCTTCTTGATCTTAAACAAAGAGGTCTTTCTGAAGGACCAAGGCTTGCAATAGGTGATGGAAGCCTTGGGTTCTGGGCTGCCATACGGGAAGTATATCCTGAAACAAAGGAACAAAGATGCTGGGTGCATAAAACAGCAAATATTCTCGATAATATGCCGAAAAGTGTACAACCCAAAGCAAAAGAAAAGATTCATGATATCTATATGGCTCCGACAAAAGAACAGGCTCTTGTTGCTTTCAATAACTTCCATTCTGTTTATGGTACAAAATTTGAAAAAGCCTGTGAATGTCTTACAAAAGATAAAGATACCCTCCTTACTTTCTATGATTTCCCTGCGGAACACTGGATACACATCAGATCTACCAATCCCATAGAATCAACCTTTGCAACGGTAAGGTTGAGAACGAAAAAGACAAAAGGATGTGGAACCAGACTTGCCACCCTTACCATGGTGTTTAAGCTTGCTCTTGAGGCACAGAAGACATGGCAGAAAATAAAAGGATATAAACTTATCCCCAAGGTTATTGAAGGGGCTAAGTTTGTCGATGGTGAATTAATGGAAATAGCTGCTTAAAAGAGATGAAATGGGATACGTTGAAAATATGGTTAAACACAAAATTTGACAATAACTCCTTTATTGGGTTTATGACATCAGTGGGTAAAGAAAAGAGTGCTCTCCGAAGGATACGCTTTTTTCGTAATAATTTATTTGGCAACACATTGACAAACACAGTTGAGGCCTCTATACTAATAGTATACAATTTTGCTTGTGAACCTATCTTTCCGATAGAGACGGACAGGCCCTACGAGATCTGAAAAAGTTGGTCTCCCTGAGTAATCTCATGCTCACGGAGACTTTTTTATTATCAAGATAAGCCTCTTTGAAGTGATACTCATCATTTCCTGGAGGCTTTTTTATTATTCAGAAAGGAGGATAGAAGTTTAAAAATTATGGAAACTACAAACATTTTTCAATTACTCGGAACCACCGGATCGTTAATCATGTGTGCCAGTTCTGTTCCCCAGATTATCCAAACGTACAGGATGAAATGTGCCGATAACCTGAGTGGTTCATATCTGACTATTTTAATGATAGGAATGACATTGATTCTTCTTTATGCCCTGCATGTTAAGGATATAGTGTTCATTTTTGGAAACGGTATTTCTCTTACTTTAACGGCTATTCTGATTGTAATGCGGCATAGGTACAACCTGAAAAAAGGAATTAAATGACCATCAGGATACAGAAAGATGGTTCTACCCGCTGGAATAATACCTAGTGTAAATATAGGAAAAGAAATGCTGACGAATGTATTTAAAGATTGTACAATACACATAAGGGGGTATTCTAACTGATGGAAGCTAAAAAAGAATTTTATAGGAAAGTGTCTCACTTATATTGACACAGGGGGGATAGTTTTCCCGTATATGTCCAAAAAGGAGCTAATTAATGATAGGTATTGGTGATAAGTATAAACGGCATAAGGTTAATGTTATTGACTTATTTGGCGCCTATAAAGAAAAGAGAGAAGAGGGTATCCGTGACGGAATCCGTGATGGTGTTAATTTCAAATATTTGGAAAGCCGAATTAATTCGTTAGAAAAGGGGAAATATACCCTTGTCGTTGCTGGTGAAGTAAGTGCAGGGAAATCAACTTTCTTAAACGCCTTGCTTGGTACGGAAATACTTCCGGTAGATGTATTGCAGTCAACAAGCGCGATTTTGGAAATATTCAAACATCCCAAATCTTCTTTAAAAATAAAATATGCTTCTGGTTTAAACGAAACAATTTATGACGATATCATGACCCTGGAAGCTGATGAGGTTAAAGAAAAACTTCGGGATATTTGCTCAATACCGGATCAATATAGGCAAATACCTATTACTTTACTTAATGAAATTATTATCACATCAGCAGACGAAAAGCCGATTGTAAATGACGATCTTATTAATTATCTTGAAAAAAAATCGGGGATAGATCTAAAACCGCAAAGAGACACAATCACTCATTATATTGACAATCACGATAAAACTAATATTCCAATTGAAATTCAATTTGGATACCCGCTCAGATGGAAATTCGATGAATTACGGCTTGTGGATACACCTGGAGTAAATGCGACGGGTGGCGTTCAAGACATTTCTTATGATTATTTCGAGAGTGCTAATGCAATTCTCTTTGTCCATCAAATAATACCTGTAGAATCCAAATCTCTTAGAGATTTTGTCAAATCAGTTATTACCGCAGATAGAAGTCGAGACGCTTTGTTTTTAATATTAACGCATGCAGGGCATCACTATGCAGAGGTTGATAGATTGCTTGCTGAAGCGAGGCGGCTTTATAAAGACATTATTCCTGCTGAACGTATTCTTGCGGTTGATAGTATATTAAAGTTAATTCATGATAACCTGGAAAGCGGGAAAGACATTGAGCAAATAGAAGCGGGATCATCATCGAAAAGCCAATTAATTCCTTTTGTTGAAAAAAAGGCTTCAAAGGAAAGCACCGATCTATCTGCAACGTTCCTAAAGTGTTCGCGCTTTGAAGAACTGATCAGGGCAATCGATCGTTTTTCGATGGAAGCTCCGAATCGGCAACTGTCCGAAATATTGGATAAAATAAGGAGTGGTTATAGCCAACAGTTTGAACAATATGGTGCAAAGTTAGAGCGTCTGAATATCCAGAAAAGAAATCCCCAAGAGTTTGAAGTTGAGATAGATAGAATTCAGGGGGCGCTAAAGAAATATGAACACCTGGTGCATACTACTAAAGAGGAAGTGGCGAGGGAGTCTTCTGGAAGACATTCAGAATGGGTATCAGAGAAGATTACTTCTTTGAAGAATAAATACCCGGGACTTATGACACATAGCAATACTGATGAAGAAACTCTTCGGAAACTCTTCGGAGATTTTATTAATGAAGTTACTTTAATTACTACAGAATTTTCAAAGTCGCTTACGTTAACATTAGGCTCCAAGTTGGAAACAACAGGTAGAGCCTTTAAAAGTGATCATAAGATTACTTTGCCTACGGTTGATCTGGGGGCAATTGAGGCGCAGGCATCACAAAAGGCTTATAAGAAAGAAGCTATATATGAGTCAAGAACAGAAAGTTTCTGGGAAAATAAAAACTTTTTACATATTAAGAAGTGGGCTAAGATACACCGAACACATATCTATGTAACTGGCCATATAGATGTTTACGATGAAGAGAAATTCTTAGCGGCTTTGAAAGATCTCATTCAAAAAGAATTTTACAAAATCATCAATGCATTACCAGCAAAATATAACGAAAATGTAAATCTTTACCTAAATATTTTTAACAAAGAAATGTTGGAAGAAATAAATGGCAGGAAAAGCGCTCTTGACGAAGAAAAGAATAAGAAGAAAAGCAATCAAGAAATCATAAATGATATTTCAGAAATCAATAAAAAAAAAGATGTGATCCCAGATTATTTGAGCAAAATCGAAGAAATGCTGGAGGACCTAAAATGATAGACAGGATACACGGTAAAATAAAAAATGACATTTCCGAAGAATTTGAAATACTCCGGAAAGAACTCCAGATTTATCTTAGGGACGATTTCATAATTGAGCAAAATCGGCTGTTTCTGAAAGATCACGTACCGCAAGAGATAATCAATAAGGCAGAAATTCTCACTGACACTCTTCTAAATTATTTAATGGAAGAAGCTGCGGCTTTTCTTCAAGGAGCAGATATCGATATTCAGAATTCTTTTTATAGAGAGGACTTCAGAGCGCGTTTCAGATTATGGGCCGCACAAGTCGAGAACAACCTCCGGTTAGACCCATCAATCGTTGAGTTTAACCGTGACCCGAGATTAATAAATGGACTAATAGCGGGTGGGATTACTTTTATAACCGGCGCGGCAATTACGTCTTTGGTGTTTGTGCCGACATCAGCAATCGCTGTAATTGTCTCCGGCATCATGATTTTAGTTGTCTCTGCAATTGCATATAAAGTAGCTCATAACAAAAGCGCTAAGGGCACCCGTGAAACCATAAAAAAAGATATAGAAAGTTATATGGGCGCGTCGGAAATTCAGGTTAGTAAATGGCTGGAAGGTGTTATTAAAGAATTTTCTGATGATTTTGTGTCGTTTTGTCAAAAAAACGGATTAGAGTATAAAGGTACAATTGCATGAATGAAGTGAAAGAGAAAGGTTTTTCAATAGAGCAAGCATATTCAATTCTTGTGCCTTGGTGGGGGGATAATCGTGAAAACTCTTCAATTGCATTAAGAACGGAAGATAGTGCTCAGCGCATCTTGGGGAAGGCATACTTATTCCCTATCACCGAGATAACCATAGGCAGCTCAACGGAAAATATTCAAGAATTCCTAAATTCACGATATCAAACTATTCTTGCTGCATCTTATTCTGCCGGTCTCAACGTGGCTACAATCATAAAAGGTGAAAAGGGAAAAATAAAAGTATTTCTGGGTTTCTGGACAGGCGATAAAGATAATCAAAAACCTCAATACTTTCAGGCTCTATTAAATGGAATTCTTCCGGGAGAGAAGATTAAGTTTGATGAGAGTTGCAATATTTCTTCACTGATCGACAAGCTACCAAATGGCGGTGTCGTAACCGGTATTCCGTCCATGCGAACCGGCGATAAAGATCAGTATTTTAATTTTTCATCAGTTATTAGAAGTATGTATGGTCGTGAGTATGTGTTGATTATCGCAGCCAGTCCAATCAGTCGTCCTGTCATGCAAGATCGACTATTGGCGTTGCTAAGTTTTCGAGATAAATGCCACGAACTGGCAAAGTTCACGGAAGGGAAAGAAGAAGGAGATGGGGTTTCAATATCAGTAAATGAAAATAAAATATTTGGGACATCTATATCAAAGGGGCATAGCGTTGGTGCTACCGCGGGCTTCGGTATCCCTGTTGGACCAGTAATATTCGGTAGTGGTGGAACTTATTCTTATAACTGGTCAAAAGTAACTTCAGAAAGTTCTAACAAAGGTACGTCTGAAACACTTTTAAAAAATGAATCAAAATCATTTTCCAGAGAGATACAGAACGGATTGGCTATGGAGTTGGAAGAAATTACCCAATCCTTTATTGAAAGAATGATGCAGGGTTTTAATACTGGTTTCTGGGAAACAACCGTCACCTTTGCCGCACAGGATCAAATATCTTGCGATATATTGGGTGGAAGTTTTATCGGAGAATTATCTAAACCGAGTGAAAAACTATATCCTGCCCGTTTATATGTTGCTAATATTGATAAAGATAAACTACTTTTTCTGCCAAAGACAGATACAAATAATCCTATCTTTCCTAAAAGTCTTTGCTCATATATAACGAGCCAGGAATTAGCACAGTTATCGGCGCCTCCTTCGGAATCCCTGCCAGGTTATGAAATCAAAAGAATGCCTGCATTGGCGCTGACTGATAGTGCTCCTACCGGTGAGATTATTTTAGGACCTATTGCCGACTATGGAAGCCCAATAGACAGCTCATTAATGTCACTCTCAAAGAAGGATTTGAATAAGCATTTATTTGTTTGCGGGCTGACGGGCAGTGGTAAAACTACAACTGTAAAACATATTCTAAAAAGTATAACCAAAAATAACAATCCTATTCCTTTCCTCGTATTAGAGTCAGCAAAGCGGGATTATCGCCAGTTGCTTGCTGATAATGCTTTTATGGAAAAGCTGAATATATTTACAATCGGAGATTCAAGAGTAAGCCCAATCCGCTTCAATCCTTTTTATGTGCAATACGGTGTCCACCCACTGGTTCATATTGATTATCTAAAAGCTATCTTCAATGCCAGCTTTTCTCTTTATGGACCAATGCCTCACATAGTTGAAAAATGCTTACACAACATTTACCTAAAACGAAACTGGGATCTTACGACTGGTTATCACCCTCATTTTGTTGATCAAAACGGATATTACACAGAAGAAGCGTACAAGCAACATGAACATTATTACTATTTTCCTACACTTTCCGATCTGAGACAAGAAGTTGATAATTATGTAAAAAACAAATTGGAATATAAAGGAGAATTACAAGATAATATACGGACTGCTATAATTGCACGAATTGATAGCTTGAGCGTTGGAGCAAAAGGGCTCATGTTCAACACCTATGATTTTTATCCAATGCAAGAACTATTAAATAAAAGCACGATTTTTGAAATGGAAAATCTTGCAGACGATGATGATAAGGCCTTTTTTGTTGGCTTGGTATTGGTGTTAATAAGTGAGTATCGTCAAAAAGATAATCCTGCGGTAAATCCTGGTTCTAAGAACGAAGGCCTCCAACATTTCTTGGTAATCGAAGAAGCTCACAGATTACTGAAAAATGTGAGCACTGAACGAACCAGTGAAATGATGGGTAATCCTAAAGGGAAAGCGGTGGAGGTATTTTGTAATGTAATATCTGAAATGCGTTCTTTAGGCCAGGGGGTAGCTGTGGTAGAGCAAATACCGACCAAAATTTCGCCTGATGTTATAAAGAACTCAAATACAAAAATTGTACATCGAATTGTTTCTAAAGATGACCAATCAATCTTAGCCGGTTCTTTAAGTATTAGTGATGAGGATACCTTGTATCTCAACAGATTAAAGACAGGGCATGCGCTCTGTCATAAAGAAGGAATGGAAAGGCCCGTTGAGTGCAAAATTCACACTGATGTAAAAACCTATGCTATCAGCGATGATACAATAAAGAGAATAATGGAAAGTAATAATTTCTCATTACATTGTTTAGAGGCATATGAATTAACAAACATTCTTGGCAAAGAAGGTCGGGAAATAGTTCTTCAGTTTTTCAATTCATTGTGTTCACTCAACAGTAACACGATAGAAGGGCTTGCTACTCTATTAATAGCGAAATTGAAAAAGTTATCATTGCTAAAAAATTGTCAAGAATTAAAAAATAATATTTATATCGATTATACAGTTAAATCCCTTATGGAGATCCTGTCTAAGGGTATTTACTCGAAAAGGGCAAACTTTCCGGAAGGACTTAAAGAAAATTTAGTAGACCTGATTACGAAGGATAATTTATCGGTTCATAAGAAAGTAATGGAAAGCTTCAAAATATTTTGGGAAGAGGAGCCGCAAAAATATATATCAGAAATTGTCCTAAACTTAAGCATTAAATATCTTGCGTCAGATCTTTCTGGTTTAAGCCAAGAAAAAGTAAACAAAATGGTTGAAAAGTTTTTCTTATTACTGGATCGGGTTATAACCAAGCAAATCAGCTCCAATGTTGTTGAAAAACTCGGAGGACAAAATGATTGAAACATTGTCTTCTGTAGTTCAGGAAATGAAGCCCCTTGTAACCAGTAACAAAGAAGCGTCAATAAACCCTTTAAAGGAAACCATTGAAAACAGAGTCACTGAAACGCCAATTCTGAATTTGATTGATACCATAGATAATACTTCGTTGGAGTGCCTTAAAGCGCAGAATGAAAGTATCAGAATTCCAACGAGAAATGAATCGCTTGAAGGTAGTAAACATCCAGAGACTGGTGTTGAATTCGAGAAAAAGACGATTAAGGTAAATGGTGAAACCATAGAAGTAGTTGTTCCACAATTTGATAGCGAATTTGATGCAATGTTACCTGATAATTTAAAAGAGGCTTCAGATAAAGATCAGTTTGCAGAATGCAATCGGCAACTAATAGAGGCCGTAGATTCTGATCTGGAATTCAAAGCTAAATTTAATGAACAGCAATTAGAACAAATCGAGAACAAGGATACTCCTGACGGTTATACATGGCACCATGATGCGGAAGTTGGGAAAATGCAACTTGTGGACTCAGAAATACATTCCAGAACTGGACATACTGGTGGAAAATTAATCTGGGGCGGCGGCTCTGAAAATAGATAATAAGGAGGATATCATGAGTGTTAGTGCCTGGAAATATGTAAAAACACTGAATAATAAAAAAGATATCAAAAGGTTTGAAGAAATAATTCATAAAGTATTACCAAGCGATTATAAAGAAATTGTAGGCAATTATAATGGCGGGCGGCCAGATAAAAGTGCCGTCATGTTACAAAGTAAAAGGGAAGTAGTATTCAAAACATTGTTATCTTTTAATAAAGAGGATAAGGAAAACATTTTTGCTGTTTACGATTGGGTAGGATCTCAGTTACAGAAAGGCCTTATTCCATTTGCAATTGATCCTGCTGGCAATTACTTTTGTTTTGACTATAATAATAACAAAAATGGATCAGTGGTTTTTTGGAATCACGAAAATCAGCAATACATTTTAATATGCAATACATTTACGCAATTATTAGAGAATATGTACTGAAGATTAGGATAATATATTAATTCTGGAGTCAGTTCATTAACGAATGAAGGTGATTTGAGGTAACAATGAAAGAGATTAAGTCAGTATTATTTAGGATAATTTTTAACCTACCTCTTGGATTTTTATTCTTGAAAATATTGGGAGGTATGAATCCACATTTGTGCCTCAATCAAATAAATATGAAATCTATTTTTTATTCTGCACATGCAGATACTCTTCCTGCCTGGTTTTTGGCGATGATCTATTTGTCTTTACTACTCTTAGCTGGCGAAATTGTATCGACCCTTGGCGAATGGCTAATCAATTGGCTGTTTGAATTCCCTGCTTTCTGGAATAAAAAAGAAACAAAGCCAGATGATAACTTTGAAAAAATAAAACCTTGCGGAGAGACATATATTTCACATAAAATGCTTGTCGCGGCATTAGGCGGCGTTGGTGACTTTTCTGAATTGCACTTTGCGCTATCTCGGTTATTGGCAGGCGCAGCCTGGTTATGTTTGCTCGCACTTACTTGCTTTCCTTCCTGGTGGCTTGGTTTATTGCTTATCGCAGTGATTGCAGTGATTATCGGTCTTCTTAAAAAGTGTTTAAAGCGGTATTGTATTCCTTATATCATGCTGTTTCTTTCAGTATTATTTATTGTGGTTTTGGTATTAGCTAAATATTTTAATAGCTTTGATTTAATGTATTCAATGTTAGTTGCCACGTTAGCTTTTATATTGCTATTTGCCTCGTGCATATACCGATCTGTTGCAAATGTGATCAACTACTCAGCGGCGGGGGCGGCAGGGACCGTTCCTTAAAAAATGGCCCCGAGAAATAAGTGTTTATTCCGAAATAATGACAGCAGGTAAAATGGTTAGGTTAAGTTACTCAGAAAACAAAGGAGGGTAAAATGGCAAACTATAAAACGGTAATTTAACCTTAAATATCTTGTAACTATATGATATATATGGTAATATTGTGAATATTAAACCCTAAAGAGTCCTCCCCATGATAGATAAATTCACCACAAAAGGTTTTGCTGATTACTTTATAGAACAAAGAGGGTATGTAAACACATTTTTAGAAAAGATCGATACTTTCATCGACTGGAAAAACATTGAAAGCCTTTTAAACAAAAAATATAAAAAGGTTGAAAGCGCTGATGGTAGACCGGCATATCCGCCATTACCTATGTTTAAGCTTTTATTGCTGCAAAGGTGGAACAACTTAAGTGACTTTTTCTAAAGGATAGCCCACTTCAATCCCATCCAGGTGGTGTATTTCTGTTTGGAGTGCCTGGTGTATTTCTACTTGGAGATGGTGGTGGAATTCAGTTTATCATTATCAACAGACTCATAAGCTCGGTAAGATATAAGGTTGAACAGAGCATAGGAACTTTAAAAAGGGGTTATCAGTTTTTCCGGATGAGGTATAAGGGGCTCAAGAAGGGGAACATGGAGTTTCTCTTAAACGCAATGGCGTTCAACCTGAAA
>VMEE01000037.1 GCA_009910795.1 Dehalobacter sp. CP
TCCAGCATTTCAGGATACCAAGGGCGTGCAGAGTAGAACTCCTCTCGCTCAAGGATGGACTTTCTGGGACTCGATCCACCAGCCTTGGTATAGATGTAGGAACCTTCCTTGCCGGTCAACCACATGAGGAACTCAATGGCACCTTCGGTGTTCTGGCCTTTTGCATTGACCATGAACCCCAACGGGTTGATTCTGGTATAGGCACCGAACGGACCTGCAGGCTGCTTGCTGTAGGCGATATTGCCGGCTACCTTGGGGGACTGGTTGGCATCGACGAGCACCGGCATGCCTGCAGTGAAGAAGGCTGCCATGGGAACAATGCCCTCCTGCAGTGCGGTCAAGAGCTCGGGATAGTCCCAGGCGATGACGTCGGAGGGAACCACCTTGTGCTTGTTGCGCATATCGACGAACATCTGGAATGCCTGGACGGTCTTGGAGTCGGCGATGCGCAACGTGCCGTCGTCATCGACCAGCGATGCACCATAGGCCTTCATGATCCCCTGGAAGGTTCCTTCCAGAACTCCCGGGGCGGCGGCAAAGGCATAGCCGTACTGGGTCGGAGAGTCGAGATTGATCGATCTGGTGAACTTCTTGGCAATCTCCACCAACTCATCCCATGTCTTGGGGGCTTCACCGATCAGGTCGGTGCGATAGACCAAGGACTCTGAGGAGATATCGGAGGGGAACATGTACCACTTGTCCTTGAACTTCATCTCCCGCTGGATGACGTCCTGAAAATCGGCTGTGTCGTACGCTGCACTCTTGTTGATGTAGGAGTCGACGGGGACGATGTGTCCGCCTGCTGCGAGGCTGGGAATTACGAATGCCACGTCATGCACTGCATCCAGGTCCTTGCTGCCTGCAAGCAGGGCGGTGTTGTAGGCGCTGCGATAGTTCGCCCTTCCCTGAATCACGATGGAAACCGTTTTGCCGGTTGCATCCTTATACGCCTGTGCAGCTGCCTGCAGCGCCTCCCCCTCAGGACCCGATTTCGCCCAGATCACCGGGACAGGTGCCTCTGTCTGCCCTCCGGCAAACAGGCCCCCGACAACTACAAGACTCAATACCAGTATTCCAAGTACCTTTTTCATAAGATCTCCTTTTAACTTGTAGTATCAATGTATCATCCAACCAAGAGGAAGTCAACAGGAATTATATACATACCCAAGCGGATGTTTTTACCTTCAGCTTGTCTTCAATTACTTCCATAAAACTATTATTTTCTTCTATTATAATATTATATATCTAATTTTTTCTTACAACTCGTGGTTATTCAATGCTCTCGGCAGAGGAAAAACACAGGGGTGCGTCCAGAGTTCCAACTTGTCACTACAAGTAAATGACTTGCCTTCATTTTTACCCATGACCTGTTTCTACACACGTGGGAACCAGATGTCGCAACAAAGCAACAGATCCATAGAACAGGAAAGATTCGTAAAGCAGGCATGCTCATTCATGTTCGTCGGACACCTGCATCCACCCAAACAACCCAACTCTCTCTTTCCTGTTTTTAAAGCCCCTTCTATAACATTCTGGTCCTTGTCAGCCTATTCCCTCATGGCATATGAAGTAAGGAAATTCCTACAGGTGTAAAACCTCTTTTTCCGTTACCCTACGAGTGAGCGTGTCGACATGGTACGGCTATGGATGCAAGAGTTTCGGAGTTTGAAGAGCAGGGAAGCAACCCCCCTTCATTTCCATTACCTTCACTCCTTGCAGGAAGAGTGTGCAGTCGATTGACCACAAGGATTAGGATTGCAATGTTACACTACGATGTTCGCGTCAAGCTGGAAGCCCCTTTTGACTATTGCCGGATTTTTCATCTCCCGGACAACCCCACAATCGCGTCCTTCACCCGATTACTATGGTACGGCTATGACGAAGAAGGCCCTTCAGTATACCGTCAGGACCCTAAGACTGGAGAAGTGGTCCGCATAGATTTCCTCAGAGCATGACCGGCATCAGTGTTGTTCACCAATCACTTGTCGTGACAAAGCAGTAGATGTAGGAAGTATAGATGCCTTCACAAGGATCGACAGCATACGGCAGGTACATCTGGATGTCACCCTCCAGGACATGGAGCTGGTGACTGCTGGAGTCTATGGGTGAGTAGATTGTCTGGCTTGCTGTTGCAAACTCGCTGGTTGCCGTGATCGGAAGCACAGCCCTATCGGGCTTGGTTGCATCGAAGGCCAAGGCAAACGGGAACGTCTGCCCGTCATTGCTTCTGAAAAAGAACTGGTCGGAAATACCGCCGCTGTCCGAGGCGAAACGGATGGTGGCCGAACAATCCTCTGAGTTATACACACACCGACCGATCGTAAGGGCCTGCGTATAGGTGTTCCTGCCCTCCAACCAGGAGAACGGGAATTGGTTGTCAATCGTCCTGTTGACACTGAATGCATAGATGGGAGGTGGATCTGCAGTCGAATACCCATACTTGCCGTTCAACCGAAGAATATGGCTCGCTCCCTGCTGGGTCACGACCGTGATCTCCGATTCATAGAAGCCCCAAGTGAGCCTGTTTCTATTATTTGTTCGCATCAGGGTCACGTCGACCCAGATATGCCGATACGGATAGCGGTACTTGTAGCCGTTGCTGCCGTTGTACACACCTTGGCCGCCGGTTGCATTATAGCCCGTCTGGCCGACGGCCACCTCCTCGCTGCCGGCCCCATAGGGGATGGCAAGCAAATCGCCGGGATGCTCTGCAACGGTATTGATCTGGGAGAAATCGTGCTGAGTGTTGTTGTGACGCATTCCTTTTGCCCTGAGAACGAGGAAAAACTCGCGCCAGCGATTGGGCTCGGACTGCCCATTGCTTCTCACATAGGTGAAGTAGAAGCGGTTATTGGAGGCATTCTGGGCATTGGGACCGGAGTTGGTGAAGGTGAGAGCGGTGGGGGGACCGATGTAGACCAGTCGTCCCACGAAGCCCGGGGTATTCCACACTTCGGTGCCGTTGGCAAAAGAACCGGGAGAACTGCTGGTATCGGATGTGTTGACATCAAAACCTGAGAGAGTGCCGGTGGCCATATCGTAGGAGAGAGAATCGGAGAACACCGGCACCCCCGTCAGGAGCAACCATACACCAAGAAGCAACAAACCCTTTCGAATCGAATCCATACAGACCTCAAACACAGATATTTATGTACTTGGAGTGCAATGTCTCCCTCGCTTCAATGCTGATTCCTCGCTGAAACCCTGCTCAAAGCTTTTTTGCATATAAGGCATATGTTTTCCCCGGATACCAGCGATGTGCTTGTTCAAGCGGGGTCTGAGGACTCTCTGGTAGAGCCTTGTCCGGGAGCGTTTGTGGATTTCAGGATGAGCGTGGAAGAATGTGTCAGGGTCATCGAAGAGACCAAGCTCACAGACAAAGGCCTTGGCCTGGATGGAGGTTTGTCCTCCTTCCCACCTGGTGGGAGGATTGCGGAAGTTCAGCACGGCTATGCCGTACCCGTAGAAACTCCCGCTGTAGTCGGGAAACATCGCCTGCAACTCGCCTAAGTAGAAACGGTCGACCGCATACCCTTCGATGGTCAACCAGCGACCATTGTAGAACATCTGAATTGCAGTATGGTAGATATCGGGGGGACACAGCTTGTAAGCGAGCCAGCCAAGCAGGCCGCGATGAATGACCTTGTCGATTACGTCGGCTTGCACCCGGCAAGGGATACCTAATGCACGCAACAGCGCCATCAGGAGGATGGTCTTGTCCAGATTGCTTCCCATACCCTGTTTCAGGACCTTGGAAGCAGGAATTTGAAAATCAGGGCAGTAGCCGTAGAGCACCTCATCTTTTACATACTGGTAAACGGCTTCAACACGATCGTAGACCGACTCCAGGTTTGCCCACCCTCTCTGGTGGAGCAGGTGCCGTATGGCAATGTTGTCGAAATCCAGCAGTGCAGTAGGCTGAAGATAGTGTGCTGAATGTATTGTTTGCATGTGCCGGCCCTCCCTGCTGGTAGCGTTCGACTTATGGCATAGTAGTATCACAACAGTCTTATGTCAACACTAAAATATATTTTTCCAAATAGGATAGTATTACTTGCACAAAAATAAGACAAACTGGTCAATTATCTTGTTTTTTCAAAGAATTACAAGGTAAATCTTATGCGTAACTTATGTCATCTTAGTATCACAATTCTAGACTAATATCTTTTTATCCCTACTGTGTAAGGCATGTCAACCGAAAATTATAGGAATTATATTCTTGATATGTCATATGTTTGACAGCCACGAAAAACCCAATCATAGCCGGGATATGCAGAATATTTCACGATGTTCGATTCTATGAGTATACTAGACACATGTCTAATTCTGTGATTACCAAACGAGCATTGGCAGCGGCGCTGAAGGAGCTGCTGCAAACCATGACGATAGAGAAAATCTCCATCGCCGAGATTTGTCAGCGATGCGGCCTGAACCGCAAGAGCTTCTACTACCATTTCCAGGACAAGTACCAACTGGTCAATTGGATTTTTGCCCAGGAAATCGGCGACACCTTGCTTGAGACAAAGCAGACTACCGTACACACCCAGCTCAGCCTTGCTTTCTGCACCTACCTGTATGAGAACCGCATGTTCATCCTCAATGCCTTGCATGCAAGCGGCAGCGGTACGTTCTACGATTACCTGTGCCAACAAATCCAACCCCTGATCAAGCGGACCCTGGCGACATCGCAGAAATCCATCCTCAATACCGACGATGCTGCAAGCATGGTCAGCCAGTCATTTCTCTCTGCTGTGTACTTGTGGCTCAGACGCACGCCACCGGAGAAGCCTCAGGCGTTCCTCTCCGAGCTCATCAGCGTTGCAGAAGTACTGTCGGTTCGCATCCAACAACTGCTCGATCCTCCCCCAATGCAGTGAGGCTGTCCCATTTTGGGACAGTTGTCCTCTTTTGACCATGGAAAAATCCATACCACGGCAGCATGGTGAATACAGGAGTACAGAACATGGTCAACAAAGCAAAGCAGAAAGCAGCACAGCACCTGGCCGTCATGGCATACAAATCCCTGCAGGAGAATCCTGAGGCAGGGCTTCCCAAACTGCTCAAGCTCTTCGATGTCCTCGATACCAAGGATTCCTATAAGAGCGGCAGGGATTTCATCCGTACAATACTCGGCGACCCTTCAAATCCGTGGTATCGCTACTTGCTTGCAATCTGGGAGGACGTCGACAGCGAGGTCCGCTTCACCTTCTTTCAAACCTTTTTTCTCAACTCCCTGCTCAAAGGAAGGGAGGAGCAACGGCTTTTAAGGGAGGAACACCAGTGCAACCTTCCCTGGGCGATCTTGGTGGACCCAACGACAAGTTGCAACCTTCATTGCACCGGGTGCTGGGCGGCCGACTATGAGAAGGGCACCTATCTCTCCTATGAAATCCTTGACGCATTGGTGGAGGAAGGCAAGAACCTTGGCACGTTTATGTACCTGTTCAGCGGCGGCGAACCGCTGATGCGCAAAAGCGACATCATCGCCCTGTGCGAAGCACACCCCGACTGTTGCTTCCTGGCTTTCACTAACGGCACCTTGATCGATGAGGCGTTCGCCTCGGCGATGCTGCGGGTGAAGAATCTCTCTGTTGCAATCAGCATCGAGGGGGATGAGGCGGCAACCGATGAGCGCAGGGGGAAAGGAACCTACGCCAAGGCAATCAAGGCAATGTCGATACTCAAGCGTTACAAGCTGCTCTACGGCATCAGTTGCTGCTACACGTCACAGAATGTACAGACGATCGGGAGTGAGGCGTTCATCGACTCCATGATTGCACTCGGTGCAAAGTTTGCCTGGTTCTTCACCTACATCCCCATAGGCAGGGATGCGGTACCATCGCTTATGGTTTCTGCCGGGCAACGTGCCTTCATGTACCAGCAAGTACGCTCTTTTCGGAAATCAAAACCTCTCTTTACGATGGACTTCTGGAATGATGGCGAGTATGTCGATGGCTGTATTGCCGGGGGCAGGTGCTATGTGCATATCAACGCACAGGGCGACATCGAGCCGTGTGCGTTCATTCACTACAGCGACAGCAACATCTATACAACCAGTCTTCTGGATGCCTGCAAACGCCCGTTGTTCCAACAGTACAAAGAACGGCAACCGTTCAATAAAAACCCTCTCCGCCCCTGCCCGCTTCTGGACAACCCGGAAAGGCTGTGTCAAATGGTTCATGCCAGCGGTGCCGTCTCCACCGACCTCGCCTCTGTCGAGTCGGTGGATGACCTGACCGCCAGGTGCGACCAAGCGAGCAAGGACTGGGCTGTTTCGGCTGACCGTCTTTGGGAGTCCCACGCCACCTCCTGATTACGATTCCCACTCCTTCCCGAAGGGCGGTCATTGGTGATGCAGTGACCGCCCTTCGCTTGCATTACAGAGAAAGGTCACAGGGTTTACTAGTTTCTTCGGATTA
The DNA here is from genome assembly GCA_009910795.1 of Dehalobacter sp. CP. Next base: position 6,420 of record VMEE01000037.1, read on the forward strand.
TGATAAGGTCTACCCACATATACAAATACGGAGCAGCTTATGTGGTTTGTCCTACACGCGATGCTATGGAAACGCAAATTGTTTTTTATTCTGCTTGTTTGCATAACATTGTCGGTAGTGCTCCCGGCACACTATGTATTTGAGAACGTAAGAAAGCTGCTCATCGAAGAGACACAGAGCAAGGCGACTGATATCGCAGTCAGCATTGCCTCGTTTTTAATCCAGGACATTGAATCCTACCGCACCCTTTCAGAGACATTGGCGTTGACCATCGACGACCCTTCCTATTCATATTACCTCAAGACCAACTCGGTATTGAGGGCGATCAAGAAACAGACCGACACCTCCTACATTTTCACGGCAAAGTACATCGATGAGCAAACCAAGGCATATGTACTGGACGGAGAGTGTCCTGACAGCGAATTCTTCTCTCCCTTCGGCAGCCAAGATGGCTTGAACGATGCAGAGAAGGAAGTGCTCCTAACAGTACAGGTGAGTGCGAGCGGTATTGTGGAGGACCCCGTCTGGGGAGCCTACCTGACCGGGTATGCTCCCATCATCGACCCAAGCGACGACATGCTGGTCGGATGGGTCGGTGTTGATTACGATGCAGACTTCTTCTCCATCAGGTCGGCCCGTGTCTCGTGGATTCTCGGTATCTGCTTCACATTCTTCATTCTCAGTATGACGGTCATCCTCTACTATGTGATTGTGGCGATTCATAAGAAGTCAGCAACCGATTATTTGACCAAGCTGGGCAATAAACGCTCGTTCAGCCATACCGTGGAAGCTCTGTTTCGCGATGCGCAGCACTCCAACAGAGCTTTTGCGCTGCTGATGATCGATGTAAACAGATTCAAGCAGATCAATGACACGTTCGGCCACCCTGCCGGCGATGCAGTGCTGAAGCACATTGCCGGGGCTTTGGCTGCAGCCATGGAGTCGCCAAGAGGCTGCTTCCGCTATGGAGGTGACGAATTCGCAATCCTGCTTGCAAATGCATCACCATTCGCTGTTGAGTTGTCCAGAGCTGCGATTCATGAGGAGATCGAGGCGCTTACCATCGATGAGCTGCATGGATACCGGGTGTCGGTGAGCATCGGGATGGCAATGTGGGAGAAGGGAAAGACTCTACAGGACTTGATCGACGAAGCCGACCAGGACCTGTATGAGCAGAAGAAATTGCGTTCATGACCGCACAGTGATGGGTAATCCCTTCCCTACATACGGCACAAAGCGCTTGAAGCCCTCTGCGTACTCAATGCTCAGCTTTGTCCAGATGCGTGCCTGGAAGGCACGGTGCTTGGCAAAATGCACATAGAAGTCTCCCAGCTGAGGCTGGCAGCCGAACTTTGCTATGGCCTGCATTTTCTTCTCTTGGTTGGCAGAGATGTCGACATAGAAGTCAGGGTCGAACTTGTTGAACTCACTCATGGGAACCGTAGGCTCGAAGAAGTAGATGTTCGGGTAGTAATGGGCCGGGGTACCCGGCAGAGCACCGAGCTGTGATGCACTGTTGCAGGCCATTACCACGGCGTTGCCAGTATTGGCATGGTCGGGGTTGGTGGGGTCGACCGTCCAATGGGTGAGAATAATCTCGGGCTTGATCTGAAGCACTCGTTTTATGAGATAACGCGTACGCTCGGCGTCGATTACCAAGGGGTAGTCGTCCCAGTCGAGAAACTCAATGGTGGCTCCTAAGGTTTTTGCTGCTTCTGTGGATTCTCTCTTTCGGAGCTCTGAACAAGCTTCATAACTCCCCTCTGGATTATCCTTCCAATATCCGCCCGACTCACCGCGGACTCCGCAGGTAAGGGCCAGGACATGTACGCTAAAGCCTTGTTGCACTAAGTTGAGTATTGTTCCCCCGCTTCGGGTACAGTAGTCTGCTGCATGGGCGCTGACTACCAGGACATTGTTTGCTGCCATACCTTTCCTTTCTTCATGTTTCGTCGGCTCGGCCATCGGCGACAGCCTCGCCTCCTCAGTCTCATCCTGCTGCCCTTTCGCTCGAAAGAGCATGCAGACAATACCCTATGATAGACCAAAGGGGTATGGCAGGGCTACTGAAACAATGCGGCTCCAGCACCGTGCACTGGAGCCTTGGACTCTTATCGTACAGGAAATCTATCGCGTAACTGGATACCCGCCCGTTTTCTGATCGCATCGGCCCTTTGCTGGGCTTCACACAGTATTGCCGTCTCATCGATGGTAAGCACCACCCGGTCCTTCATGAGCCATTTGCCATCACACATGGTGCTCTCCACGTTGGAGGAGTGCATGGACGTCACGAGGTTCGCAATCGGATCGTGCAGGGGGAACATGCCGGCGCTTGCAGGGTTGATGACGATCAAATCCGCCTTCTTGCCGATGGCAAGCGAGCCGATGTTCTCTTCATCAAGCAGGGCACGTGCACCATTGGTGGTGACCATGCGCAGAATATCCTGGGCCTTCATGACCGTGGGGTCGAGCCTCCAACCCTTATGGATCAGGCTGGTCAGCCACATTTCATCGATCAGGTCCATCCTGTTGTTCGAGGGCGCCCCGTCGGTGCCGATGGTGACGCAGATGCCGGCATCGAGCATCTTCGGCACCTTGGCAAACCCAAGCACCCGCATGGCGGCGGCTGGGTTGTGCGAAACCTTCACGTTGCGCTTGGCAAAGAGTGCAACTTCCTCATCATCGAGCCACACCGTGTGAACGGCAAGGAAATTGCTGTCCAGCACGCCCAGATCCTCCAAATGGCGGACCGTCCCCACCCCGTGAAGACTCTTGCAGTACTCGACTTCCTCCTTGACCTCGGCCACATGCATATGCACCCCGACGTCGTAGTGATCTGCAAGCTCCTTCGTTCGCACGATAAGATCGTCGGAGTTGTTGAAGATCGTCCTCAATCCGAACCAGACCTGCACCCTTCCATCGGCACTGTTGTGCAGCGCCTCAAGGTCCTGGACCTGCTGGTCCAGCTCCTCGTCGGTGGTCCGCTGCCAAATCTTGGGCAGCCCCTCTCCAGAGTCCATGCTCGACTTGGCCAATTTGGCACGCAGGCCTGCCTGCGAGACAGCCCGAGCCATCGACTTCACAAACTGTCCGCCCGGTTCTGCAAACGAAGTAACTCCCGCTCGAATCTGCTCGATGCAAGTCAGCAGCGTCGAGACATAGGAGTCCTCGGGTGTAAGGGAGCTCTCATAAGGGAAGGTTCGTTCATGCAGCCAGGTCAACAGATTCACATCGTCCCCCAGGCCGCGTCCGAGTTGCTGAGAGGTGTGGACATGGGTGTTGATCAAGCCGGGGAGAATGATTTTCCCGGTGCAGTCAAATGTTTGGGCGTCAGCCCGTACCGATTGGGGATCGACGTCCCCCACTGCAGCTATCCTGTCGTCCTGAATGAGCACACTCCCCTTGGAGTACACCTGTTCATGCTCATCCATGGTCACGATATAGGCATTTTTCAAGAGCGTCTGGTTCATGCATGCCTCCAACTGATCACCGGATCGACGATGGAAAAGTCCTTTACATCAAAGAGGCCGATGTCGGTAATGCCGTAGTCGGGGATGAAGATCAGGGTGATGAAGGAGAGCGTCATGAAGGGGGAAGGCATCGAACAACCCAAAGCCTTCATAGCGTCAACAAGCTGGTGCTGGATTTTGGCTACTTCACTTCCACTCAATGTGGACAGCAGGCCTGCGATCGGCAGGGCCAGCTCTCCGACAACCTTGCCGTTGTCGACAACTACGATCGCCCCTTCGAGCTCCCGTACCCGGTTGACTGCAAGCAGCATATCCTCAGCATTGGTCCCCCCCACGGTGATGTTATGGTGGTCGTGCCCCACCGAGGTGGCAACAGCGCCGCGCTTCAGGCCGAAGCCCCTGATGAATGCTTTGCCGACGGTTCCTTTCTTGCCGTACCGTTCAACACAGGCAATATGCAGGACATCCTGATCGACATCTGAAGCGAGATATCCATGCTGAACTTCTACGTCAGCTGTCCGGGCCTCGGTAAGCAAACTGACAGGAGAGGAGCCAATGACTTTGACGGTAGCTCGGTTAGCGCCGTTCTCTGCTCTGATCAAAAGGTCGCCGGGCTTCAGCTCCCGCTTGAAGTGAACGGTATGCAGCAGCACCTCTGCATACTCGCCCTGTGCAAACGGCTTCATCAGCTTCCCGTCCTGGACCAGGAGGGAACCCTTTGCCACAACGGCATCGATCGTGCAGGACTGAAGCGAGGTAAGCAGGACGATGTCGGCATACTTTCCCGGGGAGACGCTTCCGTGCAGGTCGTCGATCTTCAGGCTTTCAGCCGGATTGATCGTCGCCATCTGGATGGCGGTGACAGGGTCTACGCCCGCTACAATCGCGAGGCGGATCTTGTGGTCCATGTGCCCGTACGTATACAGGTGCAAGGCATCCACATCGTCGCTTACCATGGCACAATGACGGGTGTCGATTCCCTCTTCGGTGATCGCCCTGAGGCAGGCGCGCAGATCGGTGGAGGCGGCTCCCTCGCGCATCAGAACGCGCAGGCCGTTGCGCAATTTCTCCAGGGCTTCTTCGTTTGTCGTACTTTCATGATCACTGCGGATGCCCGTCGATGCATAGGCATGCAATGCAGGACCACCGGTTGCGGGGGCGTGGCCTTCTGCAGTTTTTCCCAGGCTCCGGGCGAGTTTCAAGACATGCCGGGACTCTGCGCTGCCTGCGAGGATCGGGGGAACCAGCACCTCGGCAAGGCCTACAGCCTCAGGCAGCTGCAGCAGCTGCTCGATCATCCCGGCATTGAGGATGCTCCCCGTCGTCTGGAAGGCCGACTCATCTCCCATGAAGGAGGGCACCGGATATTTGAGAGTGACCGGAAGGTCCCGGCTCTCCTTGAGAATGGCATGCAATCCTTCTAGACCGCTTACGATGGTCACTTCCATCAGGTCGCTTGCCACGCAGGTCGTTCCCAGCGGCAAGACGGTGTTTACAAACTCCGTATAGCTGAGCATGCTGCTCTCAAAGTGAATATGGGCGTCGATGAAGCCCGGGGCCAGATACCGGCCTTCGGCTTCAATGACCCGGGTGTTTGGTCCCATCGCCCCTTGTGGCAATACCCCCACCCCGGCGATGCGGTTGTTCGCAATGGAAACATCCGCCTGATACAA
>VMEE01000038.1 GCA_009910795.1 Dehalobacter sp. CP
TCCATCTTATTCGTGTTCATGCCATGTACAGTGCGCCAACATATAGCCTGCTAAATCATGAAAATGTAAAATATCTTTAATAAAAATTTCAGATATTATTAATACATTGGATTTTAAAATTTCAAATCGATGGCAGGAAAATGGTGGCATTTAGAGCGGTCCTCCTGCGTATGTGTGTTAAATTAATAGCATATGTAAAAATCAAACTGCGCGCGGCCACCCCACCCTAAAGGGATGGGGTATGCTTCGGGCCGCGCGCTTCGGTTAGATGGGATCCAGAAACAATCACATCATAGGTTCATTTGATCTAGCGACCAGAATAATTGTGAGCCTGTATCAGATGGCCAGAAAACCCTGTTAATCAACCTTAGGAAAACATGAAAAATGGGCGAGGGTTCACTTCATCCCCAACCTAAAGGATGGGGAATTCGTGACCCTCCGCGCTCCCTATGTATTAAATATATATAAAACAATTATAAAATATAATTTGATACATTGTGTGATATCTATTATCGGCATCCAATCGCTTTTTTTGCCACTTCCTATAATAGGCGTTTTTTCGTCTTTTTTTCCGAAAAATTTTTGGACACCATCCCTCACTGAGATCAAACCGAGCCGCCTAAGAAAGAAACGGGAACCCCAGGGGGCCAGCTCCGCCATCCATCATAGGCCGCTATCTCCACCAGCTTTTTTCTCAGCCTGGCAGCGGGGGCCACGGCTGTATAGCCCAGGGCGAGCATCGTGACCACACGAATATTTTCTGGTATCCCTAGAATCCTTTAACCAGATCCTCGGTGAAGGCACCTATCCAACATGTGCCCAGGTCCTCCTCTATCGCTCTTCGCCGGCCTTCCGGATTTTGTTGTCCTTTGCTGAAAGGACCACAGATCGAATTGACCAAAAAAGCATAGCAGCACTCCTGCATCGCGGAGCGCGTCATGCGAAGCATATGCGGAAGTAGATCCCGAGCCCCGGCCTGTACCGACCTCCCGGAAGGGCAAACAAAACCATCCCAGGAAGCGCTCAAAATAGCCTCGGGCTAATGGCATATGCGTTTAGTGAGTCCGTCGCCCCATCAAGCCGCTCCTCAAACGGCTCAACTATTATCTATTTTGCAGTATTATTCTAGGAATGTGGTTATTTTTGATAATATAATCATAAAATAGAAAATTTAGGAGGCAGGCGTTGTTCCTGCCCCTTTACCACAGATGTATTCAACCGCAGCCGCCGCCTTTCCGCTGGCCTTTAGAAACATGGTTTTGTTGTCTTTTAGAACGCTCAGCCAGTTCTGTATATACGCCGAAGAATTCTCCAGAGTGTTGTCGACCCCATTGCCGGCGCATAGATAAGCTGATGTCAGCTCAGCAACCAGCTCCTCGAAGCTGTATTCTTCGCAGCCGAATGATGCCGCGCCCATGACCCCCGAGCGGTTCAGCCTTGACTTGTGTCCGGTGCTGTGGCCATATTCGTGGAACTTCGTAGCAATGTATCCATCCGTCGTCCTGAATGTATCCATTGGCGGAAGGTTCACAAGGTCATCCTTGGGCATATAGTAGGCCGAACTCCCGCTCTCCCTGTAAGCAGGCGGGTTTGGCATCTTGGAGAGGATGGTATCGCATACATCAATCAGATCTCGATCTCGGTCCAGGGCTGCACCTGCCTCCTTCCTGGGTACACCTTCGGTCTGATCCCAATTGAACACAGGGAAGGACTTGATAAAATGATAGATCTTCCGCTCTTTTGTCCCATCTTCTTTCTCGACCTCCCTGACTTTCTTATCCGAAAATACGATGTAGGTGGACTTCTCGCCTCTCTTGATGTGCCCTCCGTGCTTTTGGGCCTGCCGAAAGGTCAGCCAATACTGAGATGAGTAGCCCCTGACCATCTCAGCGATATCAAGGGTCAGGATGTTCACCCCCCGATATTGCTTGCCGCTGTCGTAATTTGTGGGTAGCTGGCCAGTCCAGGGGCGCTTCCAGGGGATGATTCCCTGTTCCAGGGCTGCAAGGATGCGGTCATTCACCTGAGAATAGACGTCGGAGGCCATTGTCTTCAGGCCTCCTTCTGGTCAATTGCGGTCTTGGCCTTGATCGTGTCAATGTCTACAGGGCCGTTGAACCCTCCAGGCCACTTCCCGCCGGGGCGGATGCTATCTGATGTCTCGGCAGCAACACGCCCTGGTGCATTAGTTCCAGGAAAATACCGCCGCTGGTGCTTGCATTTCTGGCCAGGCCGGTATGCGGCAGAAGGGCAACTGCATGATTTGGCAGTGGTGATGTAATATGCGTCTTTCCTGTTGTTCAGAACTAGCACCATGTCCAGGAGCTTAACCACATCGGGAAGCGGATCAATCGGCTTACCAAGGTATTTCAACAGCGATTCGATCGCCTCGGTGCTTTGAGTCACCGGGGCACCAAACAATACTCTAGTAGTCATTCACCCCTGCAGAAACCGCTGGCTAGGAATCATAATCAGGACTCCTGATCATCCGGAAAAAAGGTCCATAAACAAATCAGACTGGATATATCACGGGAATCGATAAACTCGCACGGCAACCCTGCTATCAACATGACTTTTCTCTTATATTCGTCTCTATCACTTCCTTGTTCTCCCTTTTTCATTCTCGTCATTCACCCATCTTTTCTCTTGTTCCTCCCCTACCGTCTCATTTCCCCCCTGCCCTATAATAGAAAACAAAAAAAACCGAAAATCCTGGGAAAAATGCATACGTCATCGGTTAAGACCAGCATGCATAGAATTAGGCTTCTAAGCTTTTTGAGATCAATTTTTGCAGAAAAGGCTCGAGCCCACAGAGAGCTGTTTTCAACTAATTCGAGTCTTTAGCTCAATAGCAAAATGAAAAATGAGTTATTAATATAGTATCAGAAAATCCTTAACCGATGCCGCGTGGGGAAAAATGTATACATAATCAAATCCTGTCTGATGTTATCGATTTTGCCAAGATATTCATATTTTGATAGCTCTGATTTATGTATACATTTAAAAGCCGTCTTGCGGAGATCAAAAAAGTCCTCTCTTCAAAATTGCGGATACTCATGCGGAATCGATATCCCGCATGCTGATTGCCAGCCGCGATTGGTTGGCGTTGCAAAGGGCTTGCTTCCGTTAAAAAATTGCCACGGGATCTGCATTGTAACACACTGCAATTGCA
>VMEE01000039.1 GCA_009910795.1 Dehalobacter sp. CP
CCTTTTGGAGTTTTTAAAGTAAACTTGAAAAACTCCAATAACTCTAGTTTAGAGGATATTATCTCACTGCTTTAGTGATGTTTCCATACACCGACTTATTAGACGGTTACGGTTGAGTATCCTCCTGGGCTGAAAATACTGCAAGGGAAGATAAGACGTTGCCAGGTAATTAGAGACTACATCCAGTGATGTAGTCTCTTTACATTAATCCAAAATAATACTTCAAAAAAAGTAATATTTACATTATAATGTAAATGATAGAAAAAAGTGAAACTATTGCCTGCTCATTGAGGTTGTTGCGAAATAACAATAAACGCAGCAAGATTTCCTAGTTCTGGTACAAAAGATTTTTGCTTAGAGGAGCGCGGATTAATGAGAAAATCAGAAAACCATCGATTTAGCATTAGAAAGAAGATTTCCTTATTTGTTATTATTTTGGCAATTGTTACTTATTCCACAAGTGCATTCTTTATCTATTTTGTTCAACCTAATTTTGTTCCGAATATTAATGAGGTTATATTTACGATTGCTACTTTAGTACTAGGGGTTTTCTGGTCGGGTTTACTTTCCTTTTTTATGGCAAGTTTTATCATTAAACCTTTACAGAAGTTAGAAAAGGCTGCAAATCAGGCATCTGAAGGGAATATCGGTTGTGATGTTGAATTATCAAAAACTGATGATGAGATTCGTTCATTAGGAATAGCTTTTAATAATATGCTTTATAATCTTAGGGAAATTGTTCAGAGTATTGAAACGAATTGTGCGAAGACCAATGAGAATATGTTTGAAATTTCAAAAGTATCATCGGCTGCTTCTCACCAAGCCGACTCTATTGTACATACCATCACAGAAATATCTGCAGGTGCAGAAACTTCCTCGATTGCGATTCAATCAACAGCAGAATCAGTTGAAAAGGTAGCCCACATTGCCAAAGAAGTACAAAACTATGCCAAGTCTTCTGAAAAAATCTCTGCAGAAATGCTAATGGAACTAACAGAAAGTAAAGAAGTAATTCATTCTTTAGTTGAGGGAATCAATAATCTAGCAAAAGGGAACCAGCAATCGCTTGAAATTGTTAAGAGTCTCGAAGAGAATGCCAAGAAAGTTGGTCAGATCATCCAGTTAGTAGGTGATATTGGGGAGCAAACAAACTTACTTGCATTGAATGCTTCCATTGAAGCTGCTCGAGCAGGACAACATGGCAGAGGATTTGCGGTCGTTGCCGAAGAGGTACGAAAACTAGCCGATGAAAGCGCTAATGCCGTTCAAGGAATTTCAAGTCTTATTGAGAATATCCAGTCTGAAGTGATAAATGTTGTGAATCAAATTACGATACAAGTTCAGAATGCAGATATGGAAGCGCATAAAGGATCCAGGACGAATGAAGTAATAGAAAAAATGACGAGAACAATTCTAGAAGTAGCACGTAGCGTTGAACAAATATCAAAGCTTGTCGATCATCAAATGGAGGGTATAGACAAAAGTGCTCATCAGTCTCGCGAAGTAGCCCAGATTGCAGAAAAAACTTCAGAAAGTGCAATGGAACTTGCTATTGCTACAAAGCAACAAGCGGAAATCGTTGATCAGGTTGAAACCCTTGTAGGTAATTTAAGAATACAGTCAGAAATTCTGACAACTGCAATTACCCGCTTTCGTAAATAATGGGTAGGCTTTACTATATTTATAGAGAAATACTCTGTTCCAAATAATCATAGGAGGTACATGTACTCCTATGATTTTATAATGCTATCGTGAGCTTGTTGCTTGAAGAAAATGAGAAGCCCTATTGTATAAGTACGACTTTACCAGAATCAATAAAGTAAAGTTCGGAAATACCATCGATATAACTGATATCCGCTTTAGCTTTGACACTGTCGGTTTCCGCAGGCTCAGTACCTTGCTGTCCTTTATACGAAGGATCGTAGAAAAAAATTTTTAACTTGCGAAGATTGCTGTTTGAAAGTTGATCCCGCTGTTCTCTAATAATACCGGTTAGAACATTCTCATCAATAGAAGGTGGCTGGATATATAAGACCTGAGATTTCGTTTCAGACTGCGTATACAGGATAGTGTAAGTAAGCTTTGCAGAAGAGTTTCGTGTAAAGTCCCCGTCAATCGTAAAATCTGCATGATTTGCATTAGCCATGGCCAATGATGTCAAACGGGTACTGGATCTTGGTAATAAGTTTTTTATTAAAAGGGTATCTGTACCTTGATTTTTGTTGTCGCTGTCCCGGTATGTAACATACACTTTTCCGGAGAATACATACTCTGAAGAGTTGGAAACGGATATGTTCACTTTTCTTTGATTTTTGGAATTTAAGTACTGGAAGTCTGCAGATGCTGAGATATCTTTGAGATTTGCTGATAATATCAACTGCTGGTTGTTTTGATTATTGAGCGCTGATGGCTGAGTCTTTGAAGATAAGCTGGAACTGCCGGCCTTTGTTGAAGAATCAGTCTGTTGAGCAGTTGTTGCCGGCGTATTTTTAGAACAACCAGATAGCAATAGTAGGAAAAGGCAGGTTAAGATTATCGTATTTTTCATTGATGGCTCCTTTAGTACCAAGAATTGCTTTTATTAATTTTATTTATTAATTCTATTATATAATAAAATTCATTTCGGAGCGAAATAACAAGTGAATAAATTGTAATCGCATATAGCTAGGACAGCGCATTACGCTGCTCTGTTCTTTTGCGGCAAGGCAAGTGAAACTGAAAAAAGCTCTGAAAACAGAGCTAATTAATCACACTTTTGCAGAAACTTATTTCTTTTGATAAAGAGATATTCCTAAAGACAATAAGACAAGAGAGAAATATGAAAGAATTAAAACTGTATTTCAAGCTTGTCGCCTTCCATGCTTCCAGTGAAATCGGCCCAGTTACGTGGGAACTCTATCACAAAAGCGGCATCCTTGATGCATGGGGAGACCTTTTTCGGAGAGAGATCATCAATGATTTTGACAATTTTCAGATCCTTGCTGACAAACCAGACAGAGAGGGGATAGCGCATCCCAATCATGTGAACCTGGTTGCAGGGATTAATCAACATACCATGAAAATCATCCAATTGCCTGGTTCCCAGCAGACCTCTCAGTCTGGTGAAAAAGGTGTCAGCCAGTAGAACCGTCCCAATATTCTTTTGTGTTCTTTGGTTGATAACAGTTAACTCTTTCATGAGCTGATTTCCTCGTTCTTCTTAGAGAGAATCTCAGATTATTCTTTGAATATTCTTCTTCACAGACAAAAAATTATTTACCTAAAATATCCATGATATTAATGATTGCCGGACCAAGTATCACGATGAAAAGGCTTGGAAAAACAAAGAAAACAAGTGGAACCATCATCTTAACGGGGGCTTTTTGCGCAGCTTCTTGTATGCGTTGTTTTCTTCTCAGACGGATTTGCGCCGACTGGTTTCTAAGGACATTTCCCATAGAGATACCGAGCTGGTCAGCTTGAACCAATGAGGCAATTACATTGCTTAAATCTTCTACGTCATTTTTTTTGGCCATGTCTCTCAAAGCTTCCCGGCGCGGTTTGCCGATTTTGATTTCCTGGAGAACCAGGTTGAACTCTTCAGCAAGGATACCTTTTTGTTTTTCTACGACTTTCATCATGGCTGCATCAAAGCCAAGTCCGGCTTCAACACTGACCATAACGAGATCGAGGATGTCAGGAAGCGTACGAAGAATCTCACCCTTACGTTGTTTAATTTTTGATTTAAGCCAGAAATTGGGAGCGATATTTCCAATAACAAAACAAAATAATGGGAATTCAATTTTTGTTAGGATTGGAAAGCTTAAAATAAAGCTTAAGGCAGCAGCTGCTATTGCAAAGCATAGGCCAAGGATGAACCTAAGCGCTTTCCATTCAGCGGATGACCAGCCCTTTAATCCGGCAGCAATTAATTCCGTGTCTTTCGGGTCTGTTTCTTTGCTGTTTTTTGAGAAGGCGATGATCAATCTGCGAAAAAAACTGTTCTCAGATTTTTCTTGCTTGTTTTTATCTTTCTTGCCTTTGTCTTTTTTGGATTTTTCTTTTTGATTCTCTTCATTTTCTGCCGGCACTGAAGATCTTCCGAGGGAACGCATAATCCTGCTCTGGGAAAGAGAAGGCTGTTTCCTGGACAGAATCGCCAGAACTAAGAAGAAAATAAGGCAAAAACCGCTGAAAACCAAGATTGGTTCCATGACAATCTCCCCTAGAATTTAATATTAACAATCTTTCTGATGGCAATAAAACCGATGATTTCCAGAACAGCTCCACAGCATAATAACATAATTCCGAGTGGATCCTGGAACAGCGGCATCATAAACGAAGGCTGCATCATCGTGATAACCAGGCCAATTAAGATAGGCAAAGCACCAATAATATATCCGGATAATCTACCTTGAGCAGTAAGTGTTTTGATCTCGCCTTGAATCTGTAAACGTTCCTGAATGGTATCGTGAATATTAATTAAAATTTCGGCTAGATTGCCACCAATTTGCCGTTGAATCAGGATGGCAGTTACCATTAATTCCAGGTCTTTGCTTTCAACCCGCTGTGAAAAATTTAACAAAGCATTTTCTGTAGACTCCCCATAGGCCATTTCTTTCAGGGTAATTTTGATTTCGGAGGAGAGCGGATCTGGCATTTCCTGGGCTGCCATTTCCATGGCCTGAAATAAACTAAAACCGGCTTTTAAGGAATTGGCAAGGGTCAGAAGTATATCCGGCAGCTGGTTATTGAATTTTTTTATTTTTTTATTTTTAGCACTGCTGATATACAGCCTGGGAAAGATCAAGCTTAACAGTGGCAGAATAATAAAAACACCACTCAAAGGCAGAAGAATTAAGGCGATAAGAAAAGTAAGAATGAACAAGAAGATTTGCATCACGATGAATTCCCTGCCAGTTAACCCAATGTCACCGCTGTAAAGATCTTTATCAAGTTGTTCGCCCCATTTCCGAGGTGTATATTTGGACAGGGAAGTCAGATACTCTTTCCAGGAAGCAGCCTTTTTGGCTTTAACCGGGGTATCTTCTTTTTCTGCAACTAGTCGCTTAACTTTATCTTCGACGCTTTCATTTTTTGGTTTCAGGGCCATGATCAGCGAGTATATCAGGATAAATCCCATAATTGAGGCCACAATGATGACCTTTGTCATAAAAATACCTCCAACGGCCACGAATGACTAATCAACTAACAAAAATATTGTCCGGCAGGATTTGGCCTGTGGCAGCCAGCGTATCCATAAAGCGGGGGCGTACACCGGTAGCCTTAAAGCCACCGAGGACATGGACATTGGAATCAACACCCTTTTGTTCAAATTTATAGATATCCTGGGTGACGATGGTGTCTCCTTCCATACCAAGAACCTCCGTGATATGGGTAATCTTTCGGGTGCCGTCCCTGAGACGGCTTTGCTGAACAATTAAATTGATTGCACTCGAGATCTGCTCACGAATAGCCCGGATTGGAAGATCCATGCCGGCCATCAGGACCATGGTTTCAAGACGGGAGAGCATATCTCGCGGCGTGTTGGCATGACCTGTGGTCAGGGAACCATCGTGTCCGGTATTCATGGCCTGCAGCATATCTAAGGCTTCTCCGCCTCGGACTTCACCGACGATAATCCGGTCAGGCCTCATACGCAGCGTGTTTCTGACCAGGTCACGAATGGTAATGGCACCTTTTCCTTCTATATTTGGCGGTCGGGTTTCAAGCGTTACCAAATGGCTTTGATCAAGCTGTAGTTCAGCGGCATCTTCAATAGTAATGATCCTCTCATGGTCCGGAATAAAGGAGGATAGGACGTTTAAGGTTGTGGTCTTACCTGACCCGGTACCGCCGGAAACGACAATATTCAGTCTGGCCTTGACGCAGGCTTCCAAGACAAGTGCCATATCCCTGGTCATTGTGCCGAAATTAATCAGATCTTCGACACGATAGGGGTCACGCGAAAATTTCCGGATCGTGATGGTGGGCCCTTTAAGCGCCAAAGGCGGGATAATTGCATTTACCCTGGAACCATCCGGCAGACGGGCATCTACCATTGGCTGACTTTCATCAATTCTTCGGCCAATCGGCGCGACAATTTTTTCAATAATATGCTGAACATGCTGGTCATCATTAAAAGTTACATTGGATAGTTCGACAATCCCATGACGCTCTACGTAGACCTGACTTGGCCCGTTGACCATAATCTCTGAAATGCTGTCGTCATTTAATAGCGGGGAAATGGGGCCAAAACCGAGGATTTCATCAACCACTTCCTGAACGATTCTTTGTCTTTCATTACGGGGTAGAAGGGCACCATTGGTTTCAACATACTGGTCTATGACTTTTTGAACGATCGGCTCGACTTCTTGAGGATCAACATCATTGAGTTGAATATTTTTGATGGTTTCCTTATGAATAATACTTTTTAGTTCCCTCCAGGGATCAACGGGCTGAGAGGAAGGAGAAGAGGTAAAGGCTTGTCTGATTTCAATCAGGCTTTGTTTCTCTGATCCGGTTCTTTCACGTTCTTTTCCTCTTTCTTGTTCTAAACGGCTAAGCAGTGACATGTGATCAACCTCCAAATCTTAAAAAGGAAAGACGGCCGGTTTCTTTGCTGTCCTGACCTTTTTTAGTAATTTCTGAATTAACACCTAGCGTACTCACCATTTTTTTAATTTCCAGAGCGGGAGCCGAACGGGCTAAAGCATCAACAAACGGTACACCTTTATTAAGCACGGATGTAAGCTGTTCTTCATAAGGAATTAAGTAGGTTACATTGAGGCCGAGGCTGCTTTCAATATCCTTCATGCTGATACCGATTTTCTTTTCAAATTTATTTAGAATCAACTTGATTTTTGGGGAATAATCAAGCGTGTGCATGATTTCCAGCGCGAGCTTGGTATTTTTGATTGACGGAATATCCATGCCGGCCACAACCCAGATCTCGTCTGCGGCCTCTAAGCCGGCAAGGCTGATATCATCAAAACGGCTGGTATTGTCAAGAATAATAAAATCATAATGGATTTTAACCTCTTCCAGGATTTGCTCAATATGTTCGATGGTTACTTTTTCGGCATATTCGGGGCGATTCGTAGCCGCCAGGATCTCCAGTCCGGAAGAATGGCTAAGGGTATGAAGCCGGATATCTTCTTCTTTAATCGAACCGACCTGAACCAGATCGGTAATTGTCCTTTTCGGAACAAGATTTAAGAAGGAGGCAATGTCTCCAAATTGCAGGCTCAAGTCCAATAAAAGGACTTTGGATGACTTCGCCAATTCAACACCGAGGTTCACAGCGGTCGTCGTTTTGCCTACCCCTCCCTTGGCGCTGAAAATACTGATTACTTTTGCTGCAGTGCCGGATGTTTCCACAGCAGAATTGGGGGACAGAGGGGAATTGATCATTTCTCTTTTGCGGCTTTCTTTGTGATACACATTCAGGATTGTACTGGTAAGTTCTTTGCCGGTAAACGGTTTGACGATATAGGCTTTGGCTCCGGCCATCATGGCTTTGGTCATATGGTCGGGGTCGTTTTCAACGGACATCATAATAATGGAGGTATTTGGAACGCGGAAAGAAAGCAGTTCTGTTGTTTTTATCCCGTCAATGTCGGGCATGCTGATATCCATTAAAATAATTTCCGGTTTCAATAATTCTGCCAGACGGATTGCTTCTGAACCGCAGCCTGCTTCGCCGATGACTTCAAAGCCGGAATCAAGAGCAAGGATTCGGCGAATGTTTTCGCGGGTATTCCTGATATCATCAACGATGAGAATCCGTATACCTTGCATGCGCTATACCTCCTTTTCTATTTATAATGACCGAAGTAATCGGCGTTTGTATAGACATTGGGATCGATGGGTGCTTCGGTGTAAGTTTCTTTATTGGCGGGGTTTCTCAGCAGTAAGCGGATGGAACCTTTTTCACTGCCCAGTGTTACGGCCATAGACTGGGAAACACTCATAGCAAGGACATAAGAGCCGGGATTTTCGGCAGTTTCTCCTTCTTTGAGAATGGTGTCACCCGTGTTTAAGACCAAAACATCCTGGGCAGCTAAAGAAGTAATTGTTCTTTGATTTCCTTGGCTGTCCTTAATATCCATGGTAATCAGGATATCCACATGGTCACCGGGCTTTACCTTATAGCTGACACTGCCCACCAGATCGACAGGGATAGCAACGGCTCTTTTGCCCGAAGGAACAGTCAGTGAAAAGCTGTCGGCTGAGGCACCTGAGCTGTTGCCGGTTTGGTACGGATCTCCAAGCATCGGACTCAGCAGTACATCACCCTGACTGACGTCAACTAGGAGCACCCGGCCAGTTAGTTCTTTCACGGTAGAGGCGCCTCCCTGAGGATAGGCTGAAAGCGGAACTTGTTTGATCTGAAGCTGATCAGCCTTTAGGATACTTCGGGAGGAAATATCCGCTGCTGCAACAACCAGCGGTTTCAATTCCTGACTTGATGCTCCCGAACCATAGTTCAGGTAGAAAAAGACAGCCAAGCTAAAAATCAGTCCCGAGATAATCGCCATAAAAACATAGAATTTTCTTTTCACCAGTCATCCCTCAATTCATCAGCAATTTTATAGAATATAAACCGTAATCCTGTACGGGGTTATTTCCGTCATCAATAATTGAACTTGTTTCTTTGCCGAGCGTGGAACAGGTCTTTAAAAAACGCCCGGTGATAAAACAGTCATTGCCGTTGTGAGTTACATTTTCAATGAAAAAAGCCGCAAATCCCAAAATTTTAACTTCCTGGATGGATTCACCTGATCGAGTGAGGACTTGTACGATTGGAATAAAGACAATCTCGGGAGCATTACTGTCATGATCAGTAAAAGTATTCCCAGGGACACGAGTATCAGAAGCAAGCCGGGTATCAAGACCTTTTCGCGTCGGCCCACTCATATTACCGGTTTCTATCTGCAGGGTCTGGCCGACGGCTAGCGGGGTGTTATTCCCATAGGCGAGCGCATTTTCGTAGGTGCTAGCACCTGATCCATCCAGTCTTACAGGCCCGTACCAGCCGGTTTGACCTTCCGGCGGCGCATTCTTCAACGTATATTCCTGGCCATAGACAAAGTTCTGTATTGTAACACTTAAAGGAGCGGCTCCGGCGATACTGCGGACAGGATAAACACCTGCCTTGGAACGTGCGCTGACTTTTCCTTTGGTAATGCCAAGTGCTTTGGCCAAAAACATGGAATGTTCTTCAGAAGCAGATACCTCAATTTCCCGGTTATGATTGGATATCGAAATTGAGGGGAGGGAGATATGATTATTGGCCGCATATTCTGCAGCAGTTAGATAAGCGTCCTGCGGACTGTCCGGTAATTCTTGAGCGCCTGCTAACGCTGCTGCATCTACCGCATTCTGTAACTTTGCTTTTCCCACGTAGAGAACTGCCATATCTGTACATAGGGCGCCAAAGCCCAGAAGAACGACTAAAAGTACTGCCGTAAGAACGGCAATACTGCCTTTTTCATTTTTGAGTGGATGATTCTTCATAGTAAATGCACTCCTATTCAATGCGCATGGATAGGTTCGCATGGATCACAACCGGATTCGGAAGAATATGATTTAATACCGGAGTCGTAAGAGACACAGGATAAGAAACTGATACCGTAACATTTGAGCCGGAATGTCTGCTGGACTCAATGGGGGTGATCTGAATGGTCAGTAGGTTGCGGTCTAACAAGGGGGCGGAATCAGCTACTGAAGCCTGGATAGCGCTGTCCAGCCCGCTCAGGCTTGCTGTCCTGGCACCGCTTCTGACAGCGTTATTGAGGGTCACGTAGGAATAGCCGAGTCGCCCAAACTCAACCACGCCAAAAACTAGGAGCAAAAAGATAGGCAGGACCAGTGCAAATTCTACAAGAGACTGGCCATTGGAGGATTTTATTAATTTCTTAAGCATTTTATACACCCTCCCAATGCAGGTTTACTTTCGTCAAACCAATTCTGATATCACTAAGCAGTGAAGAGACAATTAACAATGCAAAAACTGTTAAAGCACAAATAAAAGTTATTCCTTCTTTAGTTTAAAAAAGCCCTACTGTTCCCTGACAGTAGGGCTTTCGAGGTAAAACCAACGAAGACTTTTGTTTTTTAGAGAGCGCCAGCAATTGTTCTTAGGATAGCATCCAAGTTTGTGCCGATAAGAGTGACTGCGCCAATTACAAAGACTGCAATTAAAGCAATAATAAGACCGTACTCTGTAAGTGCTTGACCCTTTTCGTCTTTCTGGAATCTTTGAAGGAACTGAACGAGGTATAACATCATGATAATCTCTCCTTTTTTAATCATATATTTTTTTTGTTTTATTGATCTGGCTTGTATTACAAATTTACAACAGTTTGACAATCGAAACAATTCACCGTAAGTCACGATGTGATAGGACTAAAGACTTATTAATATCCTGTGCTTTTTAAGAATCTTATCAAATAAGGGTTGATTGTCCTGAGAATTTCTTGTTTTTAGGTGATAAATGCTTTACATTATATTTACCATCATATAACCGTCATATAAAGGTAAGAATTATTATCGAGGACTCAACAAGGAATCATTCAAAGGCCTTATATGTTGAATAATTAAAGGAATTAGCTTAGAATTGTGGAAATATTACTGTAGTAATGTGTTATTAAGCTATAAAGACCATGGAAATTGTAAAGACAGAAAAGACAGAAAAGACAGAATGAAAAGCTGGGGGTTTGAAACGTTGGCGACGAAGGCAACAAAAAAGAACCGACGGGGGTCACGTAAAAAAAGACAGTCCGTTCATGATACGATTCGAAATGAGATTATGGGAATCCTGGTGATGGGTTTGGCCTGCCTGGGATTTGTCATGCTCTATTCCAACAGCAAGGGTGCTATTGTCACGCTGATTATTAAAGCACTCAGGATTGCGGCAGGCGATGGCAGTGTCGGGATTTTTATCATTCTCGGAGTCATTGGGATCAGCCTGATGAGCAACAACCGGAGAAGTATGAAATGGCGGATAACAGGTGTGATTTTATTATGGCTCGTTGCGGAAGGATTCCTGCATCTCGGGTCATCTGCTGCGTATGATACTGCAGGGCTGCTTGAGCTTGGCAAAGCAGGATTAGGAGGTGGCCTCCTTGGCGCGGTGATCAGTATCATGCTGGTCGTGCTGGTCGGCGTGACAGGTGGCTATGTGATTCTGGCAGTATTAGCCTTAATCGGGGCTATCCTGGCAATGAACCGATCTCTGGTCGGGACGGTCAAAGACCTGTTGTCTCTCACAGCCAATTTTGCACAGATGGTCGACCGCCACATCAGGGATTTTCTGCAGGTACTGGCGGACGGACGCCAAGAAAGACAGGAGCGCAAAGAGGATGATCGGAACAGCATGTTTGCCGCAGCAAAGAAAGGT
Organism: Dehalobacter sp. CP; assembly: GCA_009910795.1. The sequence goes on from VMEE01000039.1 coordinate 11,384, forward strand.
GAACCTGTAAAGTCCCAAACCCCGAATGATTATTTCGATTCAAAGCAGAGTAACCCGGTGATCGAAATTTTCGGGGAAGAACGGAATCATGGAGAAGAACGGAATAAAAGAAACAAGCAGGTTCCGCAGTCGGAGACGGATCATTACCTGATTAACACAAGGATGGACGATTTAGCCGAAAGAAAGGCTGGAAATATAGGAGATTATGCAGGAAGCATGGAGACTGCAGCGGCACCGCCGGGCAAGCTTACCGGGACGCCTATTTCCAGACAGACCGAGAAGAACGAACATTACAGGCTGCCGCCTTTAAATCTTGTTCATAAATCAATGAAAAAAGGCCAAAAAAGCGGCAAGGACATTGCTGATAATGTCCGCCTGCTTGAAGATACGCTGGCCAGTTTTGGGGTCAGGGTGAAAGTTACAAGAGTTACACAGGGGCCGACGATTACCCGCTATGAGGTTCAGCCCGCACCCGGTGTCAAAGTTAGTAAAATTACCAGCCTCTCAGATGATATTGCACTGAGTCTGGCAGCCTCCGATGTGCGGATGGAAGCGCCGATCCCGGGAAAGTCCGCAGTGGGGATAGAGGTTCCGAATAAGGAGATTGCCATTGTTCATTTCCGGGAAGTGCTGGAAACGGAAGATTTTCAGGACTCACCAAGCAAGCTTAGTTTGGCGCTCGGCAAAGATATTACCGGTACGCCGATTATCGGTGATCTGACGAGAATGCCGCACTTGCTGATCGCCGGAGCGACCGGAGCAGGAAAATCGGTTTGCATCAATACGATTATCGGAAGTATCGTTTATAAAGCAAAACCGGATGAAGTAAAACTGCTGCTGATTGATCCCAAAGTTGTTGAACTGGCCAATTACAATGGAATTCCACATCTGATCTCTCCTGTGGTAACAGAGCCCCAGAGGGCTGCCGGAGCTTTGAAGTGGATCGTTACCGAAATGGAGACAAGATATGAACTTTTTGCAGCTTCCGGAGTTCGCGATATCGTCAGATATAATTTCTTGGTTAGTGAAAAGAAGGATACGGAATCGAAGCCGCTGCCGTATGTTGTTGTCATCATCGACGAGTTAGCCGATCTGATGATGGTTGCTCCGGGAGAGGTTGAAGAGTCTATCTGCCGGCTGGCCCAGATGGCCAGGGCAGCAGGTATTCATCTGATTGTTGCAACGCAGAGACCCTCGGTTGATGTCATCACCGGTCTGATCAAAGCCAATATTCCTTCCAGGATCGCTTTTGCGGTTTCTTCCCAGATCGATTCCAGAACCATTCTGGATATGGGCGGTGCAGAAAAACTGCTCGGCCGCGGGGACATGCTCTATCATCCAATTGGGATCAGCAAGCCGATTCGGGTCCAGGGCTGTTTCCTGTCAGACAAGGAAGTCAAAAATATTGTGGATTATCTGCTGGAACAGGCCAAACCGGAGTATTTTGAAATTCCGGAGGTAAGCTTGAGTTCCAGGAATTCTGAGGAGCCGGAAGATGAGCTTTTCTACAAGGCTGCGAACATCTTTATGGAGAGCAATACGGCATCCGTGTCCCTGCTTCAGCGAAGACTAAAGATTGGCTATTCCAGGGCGGCCAGAATCGTTGATATGCTTGAAGAAAAAGGGGTTGTCGGCCAGCATGAAGGCTCGAAACCCAGGGAAGTTTTGTTGACCAAGGGCCAATTTGAACAAAAATTCGGGAAAAACTTTAATTCTTAGTCATAATTACCAAATATTTGCGCTTTTTGGTTAATTTCAGGAAGGATTAGTTAAAATACTGTAGAATAAAAAAGATTGGGGAAGATTATGCTGCGTGAAATTTCCATCGATGAATGTTCTGAGCTATCAGATGCATTATATATAGATGTGAGGTCAGAAAACGAATTTGAGGAAGGAACGATTCCGGGAGCGGTAAACATACCCATCTTCAATAATGAAGAGAGAGCCGTCATTGGAAAGATATATACGAAAGAGTCTCCCCAAAAAGCCAGAGATATCGGGTTAGAGATTGTTAGCCGAAAATTGCCGGATTTATATAAACAAGTTGAAGAAGCTGCCGGAAAAAGACCAATTCTGCTATTTTGCTGGCGCGGAGGAATGAGAAGCAAGTCTTTGGCGGCAGTACTTGACCTGATGGGGTTGCCGGTATTTCGGCTGATTGGCGGATACAAGGCCTACAGGCATTCGATTGTTTCATTTTTTGAGACTGGATTTCACCATCAGGTTATCGTCCTGAAAGGGAATACCGGAACTGGAAAAACAGAGTTGCTGAAAAAACTCAAGGAAGAGGGTTATCCGGTCATTGATCTTGAGGGGCTATCCAATAATCGCGGTTCAGTTTTTGGCTGCATTGGTCTTGGCGTTCAGCCTACTCAAAAAACGTTTGAGTCTTTGCTTTACGAGGAAATTCATCGCTATAATCACGATCTGTATTTGGTGATGGAATGCGAAAGCCGGCGGATCGGCAAAATCACACTCCCTGACGCAGTTTTTAAAGCCATGCAGCAGGGAATTTCCGTTCTTGTTTATGATTCGCTGGACAACAGAGCCAAACGGTTGATGCTCGAGTATACGGATAACCCGGGAATAACTGAAGAACTTAAAACGGCTCTGGACAGACTGACGAAAAGACTGGGACGAAAGAAGATTGATCAGCTTTATGATTTTCTGCAGAAACAGGCTTACGAGGACTTTGCCCGGTATCTTATTATGGAATACTATGACCAGCTGTATGGCTATCCCAATCAGGAATCTGAGGACTACGCCTTATGTATTTCTCAGGAATCTATGTTATTATCGCTGAAAACACTGAAACAATTTTTGAATGACCGGTTTGCTTGACAGTAATTAATTTAAAATAAAATTAAATTAAATATTAATAGGGTGGTGTAGAGATGGCTGGTGAAGGGGCCGTTCTTAGGAAGGCCAGGGAAGAAAAAGGTTTAAGTTATCAGGAAGTTGAAGACAGCATTAAGATTAGAGTGAGGTATCTGGAAGCTCTGGAGAAAGAGAACTACGGCGTGCTGCCCGGGACCACCTATACCAGAGGCTTTTTAAGGATGTATGCCAAACATCTGGGCATTAATCCGCAGGAGATTATAGATAGCTATAATGCTTCTTTGGTCAAAGAAGCTGAGTCCGAGATTCAGCCACGCTTAAGTCCGATTCCAAGCAATCAGGTATGGTTCAGACCTGTCGTGCTTGCAGGAATGGCCATCCTGGCTGTGATCATTGTCGTCGGGATTATCTTTGTGTCAAACTTGGGCAACAAATCCGGTACTTTTCATTATACACCCACCCCTTTGCCGGCGGCACCGAAGGCGAGCGATCAAAATACTGCCGATTCCGGTACGGGGCAGAATACGAATACTGCCGGGCAGGAACAAAATGCCGGGCAGCCGTCTCAGCAGCCTGAACAATATGAGGGTATTGTCGCTGAGCTTACGTTTACTGCTGATTGCTGGGTCGTGGCTAATGTAGACGGCAAGCAGGCTTTGAGTGGGACAATCCCTTCAGGAACAATGCAAACGCTGCAGGCTGACAAGCAAATTGAATTTGTATCGATCGGAAACGCCGGTGGACTGTCACTCAAAGTGAACGGACATACCGTCCCGCCGCTTGGGAAGACCGGTGATGTCCTTCGAAACTACATCATCGATGAGAACAAAGTGAAAGAGCTTGCGGGAAGTTAGTTTACACCAAGCTGATAAGATAAGATTATCAAGAGGGTATACCGGAAGACCAGGATACCCTCTTCCTATATTTGCGAATCAGGTCAAATCGATTTAGAATAAATACGGCTGCAAAGATTAGAATCCAATAGATTAAATGAAGGATAGAAGAATATTTGAATAATCAGTTTGATATTAGATAACTGCATGGCAGTAAGCTAAGGCTGATATAGTTAGGAGCAAAATCAAGTGTCTGTAAATTATCTGCCAGTGAACAGAGAAGATATGGAAAGCCGGGGATGGGACCAGGTGGACTTCGTTCTGGTCAGCGGGGATGCGTATGTCGATCATCCCAGCTTTGGTCCGGCTATCATTTCCAGGGTCCTTGAAGACGCAGGATACAAGGTTGGAATTATTCCTCAGCCGGATTGGAAAAAGACTGAAGACTTTCAGAGACTTGGGCATCCCCGGCTCGGATTTTTGGTGACGGCGGGCAATATGGATTCTATGGTCAACCATTATTCAGTCAATAAAAAATTGCGCGAAAAAGATGCCTATTCAACCGGCGGCAAAATGGGTTTACGCCCGGACAGGGCAACCATTGTGTACTGTAATAAAATTCGGGAAGCCTATAAAAACGTTCCAATTATCATTGGCGGTGTAGAAGCCAGTTTGCGGAGATTTGCCCATTATGACTATTGGAGCGATACCGTCAGAAAATCAATTCTGATTGACAGCAGTGCGGACTTGTTGGTCTATGGCATGGCGGAAAAGCAGATTGTGGAGATTGCCGCGTATCTGAATGACGGTTTGGAAGTGAAATATATCCGCCATATCCCCGGAACCTGCTATATGGCGGATTCTCTGGAAGAGGTAAGCAACGGCTATATCGAGATACCTTCCTTCAAAAAGACGTCAGAAGACAAAACAAAGTATGCGGAGGCTTTCAAGATCCAATATCAGGAGCAGGACCCGGTCAGAGGAAAAACCATTGTCCAGCAGCACGGCATAAAATATCTGGTGCAGAATAAACCGGAAATGCCTTTGTCTCAGGCGGAGCTGGATAAAGTCTATGGTCTTTCCTATCTGAAAAACGCGCATCCAATGTATGATAGAGACGGGGGAATACCTGCGCTGGAGGAAGTTAAATTCAGTATTGTCAGCTCCCGGGGATGTTTTGGAAGCTGTGCTTTCTGCTCGCTGACCTTTCATCAGGGCAGAATCGTTCAGAGCAGGAGCGAGGAATCGATCCTGCACGAAGCTGTGGAAATCACGAATTTGGAAGACTTTAAAGGATATATTCATGACGTTGGCGGACCGACAGCAAACTTTCGTCAGCCAGCCTGTTCAAAGCAATTGAAAACTGGCGCATGTAAGGAAAAACAATGCCTGCATCCCTCGCCATGCAAAAGCCTGCATATCGACCATCAGGAATACCTCGGGATTTTACGGAAACTCAGAAAACTGCCCAAAGTCAAGAAAGTATTTGTGCGCTCGGGGATTCGCTATGACTATATCATGGCGGATAAAAGCGAGCATTTTCTTAAAGAACTGCTCGAACACCATGTCAGCGGTCAACTAAAGGTAGCTCCGGAGCATATCTCACCTAAGGTCCTGCACGATATGCGTAAACCGGCCGGAAAAACCTTTGAACAGTTCAGGGAAAAGTTCTTTAAAATGAACGAGCGTCTTGGCAAGAAGCAGTTTATTGTTCCTTACTTTATGTCCAGCCACCCAGGGAGTACGCTGGAAGCAGCCGTTGAACTGGCCGAATACTTGCGGGACATTCATTATCAGCCGGAACAGGTCCAGGATTTTTATCCGACTCCGGGAACGCTGTCTACGGCAATGTTTTATACAGGGCTCGATCCGCTGACTATGCAGAAGGTTTATGTTCCAAAAAGCAAAACGGAAAAAGCAATGCAGAGAGCGTTGCTGCAATTCAGAGAACCTAAAAAATATGCCCTGGTCCACGCTGCCCTTGTTGAAGCTGATAGGACGGATTTGATAGGGTTCGGCCCCAAATGTCTGATCTGGCCCAAAGGCAAAACTGCCTATTCCGATCAGAAAAAGGAACAAGATTCCGGTTATAACCAAAATAAACAGAAAAATTTTGTTAAAGGCAAGCTCAATAAAGAGCAAGTAAATAAAGACCTTTTATCTAAGGCACGAATAAATAAGGAACATAAAAAAAAGACTGCAGAGGACAGTGGAAAATCTCGGGGAACCGTAAAAAACGAAAAGATGGAAAAAGAAAGACAACAAAGAAGCCTGGGGAATAAGAAAAAAAATCTCAAAGAAAATCAAAAAGGAAAGCACCAAGGAAGTCGCACAGGGGCGTCAGGCAAGGCGACAGGGAACGTCAAAAGGATGTCTCCGGGAAGGCATCAGGGAAGGTAAAGGGAAAGTATTCGTTTTGACAGCAGGTCGGAACCTGATATATACTAAAGGGATAAAAAACGATTTCAGAGGGTTGAGAATTGAAGAAAAAAGTTGCAGTGATTAACCTTGGGTGTCCGAAGAACCAGGTTGACAGTGAAGTAATAACCGGCATGCTGGCGAAAGGCTTCGAGATAACAGCCGAACCGTCTGAAGCCGATATGATTGTTGTAAATACCTGCGGTTTTATTGAAGATGCCAAAGCAGAATCGATTGACACCCTTTGTGAAATGATCAATTTGAAAAACAACGGTGCTCAGAAGAAGGTCTATGCTGTAGGATGTCTGGCTCAGCGTTATGGTGAAGAACTGTTTAAAGAACTTCCTGAGCTTGATGGTGTGCTCGGGGACGGGGATCTGGATAAAATCCGCGAGGTCCTGGAAAGCTCCGGCAGCGAGAGAGTATACAGAAAAAAAGAAAAGCAGGACTATCTTTATGACAATGAGATGCCGAGGGTCCGTTTCAGCCCTTCTTTTTTTGCATATGTCAAAATAGCCGAAGGCTGTGATAACCGCTGCAGCTATTGTGTCATTCCGCAGATCAAAGGCAGCTACCGTAGCAGGACAATGGAGTCAATCGTACAAGAAGTAAGGAAGCTCGTCGGCGAAGGTGTGAAGGAAATTGCGCTGGTAGCCCAGGATACAACCCGTTACGGCATTGATCTGTATCACGATTACCGGCTGCCGGGTCTTCTGCGGGAACTAGTGGAAATAGACGGCATACAATGGATTCGGCTGATGTATTGTTACCCTGAGGCAGTATCTGATGAACTGATTGACCTGATTGCGACGGAACCCAAGATATGCAATTATATCGATTTGCCTCTTCAGCATGCCGATAACGCCATACTTTCGAAAATGAACCGCAGAAATACAGCCGAAGAAGCAGAAACGCTGATCGGAAAGCTCCGCGAGGCTGTACCGGGTATTTTTATCCGTTCGACGTTCATTACCGGGTTCCCTGGGGAAACCGAAGAACAGTTTCAGCATTTATTGTCATTTGTCAATAAAATGAAATTAGACCGCATTGGGGTTTTTGCTTATTCCCAGGAGGAAAATACTCCTGCTGGGAACATGGCGAACCAGGTGCCGCCTGAGGTTCGGGAAGCTCGCAAAAATGCTGTCATGGCAGCCCAAACGGAAATCGCGGATCAGATCCAGCAGCAAAGGGTCGGGCAAATCATTCGGGTCATTCTCGAAGAACAGACTGCCCCTGATGAATGGGTCGGACGGAGCGAAGGGGATGCCCCGGAGATTGACGGTCAGATTTACCTCAAGGTTCAGAAGAAACATTTGGCTGGTGAAATCATACAGACCAGAATTACAGAAGCGGACAGCTATGATATGGGAGGGGAGGAGCTCGAGTGAATCTGCCTAACACGCTGACTCTGATTCGAATCGCCATGATACCTTTGTTTATGGCCTTTTTATTGGTAAAAATGCCTGACGGCACTGCTTATTTTCCTTATCAGGACTTTGTAGCCGCGGGGATATTTATCCTGGCGTCTGCGACAGACGGTTTAGACGGTTATTTTGCACGCAAGCTGAAGCAAGTGACCAATCTCGGTAAATTTCTGGATCCGCTTGCTGACAAGCTTCTGGTTTCGGCCGCGTTGATTGCCCTGGTCGAGTTAAATCTCGTTTCGGCCTGGATTGTCTGGATTATCTTGGCCCGAGAGTTTGCGGTCACAGGGTTAAGAGCGATTGCTGCCGCCGAAGGCGTAGTGATCAGTGCCAGCAAGCTTGGAAAACTGAAGACGGTCACTCAGATCATTGCCATAGCACTGTTGATTCTGAGAGATTGGCCATTATCAACCCTTAACATACATATTGCCCAGCCTATGATCTATCTTGCGCTGATCATAACCATCATCTCCGGCGTGGATTATATCATGAAATCAAAACAGCTGTTTGTGCATTCTAAATAAAACGACTTCAAGGCACTGGGATATAAATCTGCCCGCGGTGAGATAATGACTGAGGGAGTGTGAAAAATAATGAAGGCCGAAATTATTTCCACGGGAACAGAATTACTGCTCGGAAAAACGCTGAATACGAGTGCCCATTATCTCACAGGACAGCTTTCGGATCTCGGGATAGAAGTCCTCTACCATACGACGGTAGGGGACAACAAAGAACGGCTGACCGAGACACTAAAGAATGCGCTGCAGCGTTCTGGGCTTGTGCTTGTCAGCGGAGGGCTTGGACCGACGGCAGATGACCTATCCAAAGAAATTGCCGCTGAAGTCTTAGGCCTGAAAATGAGCTATGATCCGGAAAGCATGCAGTCCCTAACGCAGTTTTATATCAATGACCCGATGCCACCAAGTACGGAAAAACAGGCTTATTTTCCGGAAGGTTCGATCCTGCTGCCGAACGATAAAGGAACTGCACGGGGGGCACTTATCTGCAAAAATGACCAGTTTTGCGCGGTCCTTCCCGGACCTCCTTCCGAAATGGAGGTTATGTTCCAAAAATATTTGCTGCCCAAACTGGAGCAGACCATCCTTCGGGATTCCGGAAGGATGCAGGTGCGTATTCTAAAAATATTTGGACTCGGGGAACCGGAACTGGAACGGGAGCTAGCCGTTCTGATGCAGCGTAGATCTCCGTCTCTCACTTTGCTGGACAGGCATACCTACATGGATGTCAGGCTTACGGTCCGAAGCGGGGATGTCAGTCAGGCTGTCCGGCTCCTGGATCAGACGGAAGCAGAGATCCGCAGCAGGCTTGGGGACAGGGTATTCGGAACCGGTACGGATACCCAGACCGGTATTGTTGGAAAACTGCTTCTGAAAAACACCCTGACGCTGGCAACAGCTGAATCCTGTACCGGCGGTCTTCTGGGCGGAAAAATCACCGCCGAAGCCGGAAGCTCGGCGTATTATCTTGGCGGCGTTGTGAGTTATGCGAATTCAGCCAAAGAAACTTTGCTCGGGGTGAAAAGCAGCAGTCTGCTGCAGGAAGGCGCGGTCAGTGAACTTGTAGCCGGGGAAATGGCCGAAGGGACGAGGAAGGCCCTCGGCGCAGATCTTGGGATTGCGACGACCGGAGTCGCGGGGCCGGGAGGCGGAACCGCGGACAAACCCGTCGGTCTGGTCTATATCGCCCTGGCTCATCCGGAAGGTATCGAGATCACTAAAAACCAGTTTGTCGGGAGCAGGGAATCCGTCAGAAATATGATCGTAGAAACTGCTTTGAATATGCTGCGGCTGTATTTACTTAGGAAATGCAAGCAGTAAATGCTTGCCAAACGAGACAAGACCAACCGCTATGTAAAAATTTTACTTTTAACGGATTGACAATAGACAGTCAGAAAAAGTATAATAGAAACCGAACATATGTTTTGTATAATCATGAGGAGGCACGAAAAGATGGCTACTCCAGATAAACTGAAAGCATTGGATATTGCGCTGAGCCAAATTGAAAAGCAGTTTGGCAAGGGAGCGATTATGAAACTCGGCGAAGCTTCGGACAGAATGGCTGTTGAGACGATTTCAACAGGTTCATTGGCCCTGGATTTGGCTTTAGGCGTTGGCGGAGTTCCCAGAGGCCGGGTAATAGAGGTATATGGACCGGAGTCTTCGGGAAAAACCACCGTAACGCTGCATATTATTGCTGAGGCACAGAAAACAGGTGGCGTTGCAGCTTTTATTGATGCGGAGCATGCCCTTGACCCGGTATATGCCCGTGCGCTGGGTGTGAATGTCGACGATCTGCTGGTCTCCCAGCCCGACACCGGCGAGCAGGCGCTGGAAATCTGTGAAGCCCTTGTTCGCAGCGGCGCGGTTGATGTTGTCGTTATTGACTCGGTGGCGGCACTCGTGCCACGGGCTGAAATCGAAGGGGAGATGGGCGATTCCCATATGGGGCTGCATGCCCGTCTGATGTCCCAGGCGTTGCGCAAGCTTACCGGGTGCATCAGTAAAAGCCATACTTGTGTCATCTTTATTAATCAGATCAGGGAGAAAGTCGGCGTGATGTTCGGCAACCCGGAGACGACGACCGGAGGACGGGCACTGAAATTTTATGCTTCAGTCCGGCTGGAAGTCAAAAAGCAGGATGTCATCAAGCAGGGGCAGGAAATCATCGGCAATCGGACCCGCGTAAAGGTCGTCAAAAACAAGGTTGCACCGCCGTTTAACTTTGCTGATTTTGACTTGGTTTATGGCGAAGGGATATCCAGGGAAGGCAGTATTGTCGATATGGGATCGGAAACAGGTATTCTTATGAAATCGGGTGCCTGGTATTCCTACAATGGCGAAAGGCTTGGACAGGGAAGAGAGAATGTCAAGGATTTTCTGCGTCAGCATCCCGATATTGCTGCAGAGATTGAGAGAAAAGTGCGCGATCTGGTTCTGATCTCGAAAGACAAGACCAAGGGCGCTCAGGACGACAGCATGAATGATGAATAGAAATCAGGACTCACCGAAGAAAAGTGTGATAGGTGCTGCGCTGAATTTCTTAAGCCGCAGGCAGCTGTCTGCCAGCCAGCTTGCCGGTAAGCTGGAGGCTAAAGGCTATTCTGCAGAGGAAAGTGCTGAAGCTCTCCGAAAGCTAGAAGAATGGAAATATATTGATGACCGGCAATATGCCTTGTCTTATATTAAAAGTAAGGAAACAAGGTTTTCCCGGACCAGAATATGTATTGAACTGCAAAAAGCCGGTCTGGACGATCGGATGATCTCTCGCGTCATGGATGAATACTTTCCCGAGCAGCAGGAGGTTCAAAACTGCCTGCTGCTTGGCCGCAAAATGTTTGAGCAGGAGTATAGGAAATACCAGAAAAAATCCCTAAACGATCAAAACAGAAGTATCCCCCCAAAAGAGTTATACTTAAGGAAAAAGGTCGGGGACAAGCTCTTAGCGAAGGGCTATCAATTGGATATAGTCAAAAAGGTACTTGGAGAGATTATTATTTTCGATAATCTGTAAGTATTTAGTATACTTTGTTATCCCACCAACTTGACATTATTTGCACATTTCATTAAACTAATATTAAATGGATCTGTTTCTAGTAAATTTTTAACCTTTCAAGGTTTTCTCTTATATTAAACTGAACATCTCAGCTGCACCGGGTATCGGTGTAGCTATATTTAAGGGAAAAATAATCGAACGAGGGTTATAGATTTTACGGAACTGGTCTGACCAGTTTTTTGTTATTTTCACGAAATATTTAATACTATAATTGAAGGAGGTGAAGCTTTGGAAATATCAGGCTTAATTGCAGTTGTTATTGTACTCGCCGGATTGGCGATTGGCAGTCTGATCGGCTGGTTTATCCGCAAATCATCTGCGGAAAAAATGATTGGATCTGCTGAAATAGAAGCAAAAAGGCTTTTAAAGAATGCTGAGGCAGAGGCTGAAGCCAAAAAAAGGGAAAAAATCGTTGCAGCTAAAGAAGAGGTTATGCAGCTTCGCAATGATATTGAAAAAGAGACCAGAGAAAGACGTAGCGAAATCCAACGTATGGAAAGACGCAATCTTCAGAAGGAAGAAACCCTTGAAAGAAAAACCGAAGCTCTGGAACGTAAGGAAGAAAATTTACATCGCAGAGAATCAGAAGTTGAAAAACAAAAACTTGATTTAAATGAACTCCTGGCTAAACAGGTAGCTGAGCTGGAGAGGCTTTCCGGTCTGACTCCTGAAGAAGCCAAACAATTGCTGCTAAAAAGTGTCGAGGAAGAAGTACGTTACGAATCGGCAATCATGATTAAGGAATATGAGACCCGGACAAAAGAAGAAGCTGAAAAACGCGCTAAAGATATTATTTCTTTGGCTATACATCGTTGTGCGGCAGACCATGTCGTTGAAAGCACAGTTTCAGTGGTTGCCCTGCCGAACGATGAAATGAAAGGCCGTATCATTGGCCGAGAGGGCCGGAATATCAGAGCTCTTGAGACTTTAACGGGCATTGATTTGATTATTGACGATACGCCTGAGGCCGTTATTCTGTCAGGATTTGATCCGATCAGAAGAGAAGTTGCCAGAGTCGCTCTGGAAAAACTGATTTTGGACGGACGTATTCATCCGGCCAGAATTGAAGAAATGGTTGAAAAGGCGCAGAAGGAAGTTGACCAGAAAATCAGGGAAGAAGGGGAACAGGCCACCTTCGAAACCGGGGTTCATGGTATACATCCAGAACTGATTAGACTGCTTGGCCGGCTGCGTTTCAGAACCAGTTACGGACAAAATGTTTTGAGACACTCTATCGAGGTATCGCATCTGGCCGGGTTAATGGCTTCCGAACTTGGTGTTGATGTCCAGACCGCAAAACGCGCCGGACTTTTGCATGACATCGGCAAAGCCGTTGACCATGATACCGAAGGCACGCATGTCGAGATTGGCGTTGATCTCTGCAAAAAGTACAAGGAATCATGGGATATCATTCACGCGATTGAGGCCCATCACGGCGACACTGAACCCAAGACAATTGTCGCAGTACTTGTTGCCGCTGCAGATGCGGTATCGGCTGCCAGACCTGGTGCCAGACGCGAAACTTTGGAATCCTACATTAAAAGGCTTCAGAAGCTTGAGGAAATTGCCGAGACATTTGAAGGCGTTGAAAAATCCTACGCGATTCAGGCCGGCAGAGAGATTCGCATTATTGTGAATCCGGAGAAGATTGATGATGCACTTGCACCAAGGTTCGCGCATGATATTGCAAAGAGAATTGAAGAAGAACTGGAATACCCCGGACAGATCAAGGTTGTCGTAATGCGGGAGACCCGCGCAGTGGATTACGCGAAGTAATCTGCGATGAAACGACATTAACACAAAGATACCTTACAGATTAAGCGTACGATGTTTAGATATTGAAATGCGTATAACGAGCAAAGCAGGTGTTAGGCCTGCTTTGTTTGTGTATCATAGAATTATATGTATTTTCTAGTATTTTCTGAGCCATCTAAGTGCAGCAGGTTTACTTTATATTGGTATGTTGGGACAAAATAGGTTATAATTGCTAGGGCACTCTGGGAAGGACTTTGCGTCTCCTTGAAGAATTACTATATGTTTTGGAGAAAGCTCTATTATTTCACGTTCAGGAAAGGATTATCAAGATGGCCGCTTCAGAAGTCATAACTGCTGAATCAAATTATCTGAATTACAGTACGGGATTACTTGTTTCTATTTTGCTGTGCTATCCGGAAGTTGTAACGATCAGCTGCAATCAGGAGCAGCAGACCATGATACTTAAATTCCTGGTCGTCAAGGAGTGCGGCTTTGAAGCGCTTCAGAATAAACTTCGGCAGGCCTTGGAATTGTTTCATCAGATTGAAGGTCGGAAAATTCAGCTTTTAAGTATTGAAAAATTTGAACAGGAACTGGACCTGATTGTGATCAGCAGAGATTTAAGCAGTATTACCCACACCGAAATCAACCTCATAGTAGAAATCATGAAAAGCGAGCTTGGCGCTAAACTGATTGCTGATGAATGCAGCCTGCCTGAAGAAGAGGTCATACTGCAGGAAGAAATCATTATTCATATGATGGCAGCTGTACGTTCTAACGGAACAGAAAAAAACATTACAGCTGTACGGGAAGACGGCAGAGTACTTGTTTTCAATGGTTGAACGAAGGGGTTAGTGCAAGTAAAGGAGTACCTTATGCAGATTCTTTTTATCGGTGATATCGTCGGCAGACCGGGAAGAGAAGCGGTGGCTGCTTTTCTTCCCGAACTCCAGAAAGAGCATAAACTTGATCTGGTGATTGCCAATGCTGAAAATGCCTCAGGCGGGCGGGGACTTACCAAAGAAGTCGCCTATGAGCTATATGATTACGGAATCCACTTTTTGACGATGGGCAACCATGTCTGGGACCAAAAGGAAATTATAAAGTTTATCGATGATGAAACCAAGCTGATCCGGCCTGCCAATTACCCGAAAGGGGCACCGGGAAAAGGCTATGGTTTTGTTATTCGTAACGGAATAAAGACGGGAATTATCAATCTATCAGGAAGAATCTTTCTGCCGCCGCTGGAAAATCCTTTCACGATGGTCAGTCAGATCATCAATATGATGGCTGTGGAGACCCCGGTGATCATTGTCGATTTTCATGCCGAGGCAACCTCGGAAAAAGTTGCGCTTGGCTGGTTTCTTAACGGCAAAGTAAGTGCAGTTCTTGGTACACATACCCATATCCAGACTGCGGATGCCAGGGTACTGGACCAGGGAACGGCATATATTACAGACGTTGGAATGACTGGCCCGCGAGATTCGGTCTTGGGAGTCAAAAAAGAGATCATTATCAATAATTTTCTGACGCAGATGCCGGCGAGATTTGAAGTGGCCAACGGGGTGAACCAGCTGAATGCTGTGGTGCTTCAAATAGATGAAAAAACCGGCAAAACACAGCGTATTATTCCTATCCAAAAATAGACATCCTGCGCCAAATAAGGTGCAGGATTTTTTACACAGAAAATACCAAATCAGACATTTCTAAAAAGAGGATTTTTTTACTATTACGCGAATAGTATATAGCATCAAAGTGGAAATACATGTAAAAAGGATCGATTGGGAGGTATTAGATAATGGATGTGTTAAAAGTCTCAGCAAAATCAAGTCCTAATTCAGTAGCTGGAGCATTAGCAGGCGTACTCAGGGAAAAAGGCGGAGCTGAATTGCAGGCAATTGGCGCAGGCGCATTAAACCAGGCAGTAAAAGCAGTTGCTATTGCCAGAGGTTTCGTTGCTCCGAGTGGTCTTGACCTGGTTTGTATTCCGGCTTTCACCGATATCCTAATTGAAGGAGAAGAGAGGACTGCGATCAAACTGATTGTCGAACCCAGATAAACCCAATGATTCTAAACCTGCCTGCTTGGGGGCGGGTTTTTTTAATATATCAGAAAATATTCGTACTTTCTGATTTATCTAAGTGCAACAAAGGAAGTCGCCAAAGGATTGGCATCAGTCAAGCTTTCCAAATAATTAGCCTTCTGCCCGATTATCCTTTAGAATATAAATAAAGGAGCAAAATTTGACCATGAAAAACATATGGATTGCTGACGGTCATTGTGACAGCATTGGAGATTTCGCTGCCGGAAAAAGAAATTTGAAAGAAACAGCAAAATTTGGGCACTGGGATTTGACCAGGGCAAAACAGGCCAATCTCGGTCTGCAGTTTTTGGCTGCCTATATTGAAAGTGAATACAAACCGTTTCAGGCGGCCTGGAGAGGGCTGGAATTACTCGAAGCCGCACTTAGGTTTATTGATAATAATTCTAGTGATGTATTTTTAGTAAGAACCCAAGAAGACGCAGCCCAATTAGGCCGGACCAATAAGCTGGGCCTGCTTATCAATATCGAGGGCGGAGAAATTCTTGGAGAAAACGTTTTTATGCTCGATCTGATTTTCAGGCTCGGAGTTAGAAGCATTGGCCTTACCTGGAATGAAAGGAATGCGATCGGCAACGGCGTGGGGGAAAGCGAAGGAAGCGGCGGTTTATCTAGTTTTGGCTTTCAGGTAATCAAAAGAATGAACCAGCTTGGGATGGTGATCGACGTTTCCCACCTGAATGAGGCCGGTTTTTGGGATGTGCTGCGGCATTCTGAACGTCCGGTCATCGCTTCCCATTCCTGTGCCAAAGCGTTATGTGGCCATCGCCGGAACCTGACTGACCATCAGCTGTGTGCGCTAGGAGACAAGAAAGGTCTGGTCGGGGTCAATTTCTGTGAAGATTTCCTGAGTGAGACCGGAAAAGCAACTATGGATGACGTTGTCCGGCACATTTGCCACATCGCAGAAGTAGCGGGAGTCGATACCGTTGGTTTCGGATCGGATTTTGACGGAATTGAGACGACGCCGAAAGGTCTGGAAAATGTCGGGACATTCCCGTATCTAGTGGAAAAATTGTCTCAGTGCGGTTTTAATCAGAACGAAATAGCCAAAATATGTTATGGGAATTATGTCAGGTTTTTAAGCGATGTCTTAATGTGAAAATTCTTAGAGGTAAACATATTATGAAATACCAGACAAGATTTGAGGCCGACCTGCATTGTCATACGACTGCTTCAGACGGGGTCCTTACACCGGAAGAAGTCGTTAAGTCTGCGGCAGAGGTCGGATTGAAAGCTTTGGCCATCACGGACCATGATACCATTAATGGCTGGGCGGAGGCAGAACAGGCTGTAGCTGAGACGGGGCTCTGTCTGGTTAAAGGCATAGAGATCAACACCGACTGGGCGGGCAAGGAAGTCCATATCCTCGGGTATGCGTTACAGGAGGGCAATGGGGTTCTTCATACCAGGTTGCAGGAACTGCGGGAAAAAAGAGTGCAAAGAATACGAAAGATCCTTCAGAAGCTGGAACAGCTTGGAATCACCCTGACATTTGAGGAAGTAAGTCAGTTTGTCAGAGGGGATTCTGTCGGCCGACCCCATGTGGCTCAGGCCATGATCAGGCACGGGTATGCCGCCAATCTGAAAGACGCTTTTGAGAGATTTTTAAAGATAGGAAGGCCAGCTTATGTTCCCAGGTATAAGCTTGATCCTGTCGAAGCTATTACAATTATAAGAGAAGCCGGAGGCGTAGCCGTGCTTGCGCATCCGGGCAGCCAATGTACAGAACCCGAGATTGCCGCCTGGGTCGACTCCGGGCTGCAGGGGATTGAAGTCTATCATCCCGACCACGGTGCGGAGGAACGAAATTACTTTAAAGCACTGGCAGAAAGAAAGAGCCTTCTGATTACAGGCGGATCTGATTTTCATGGTCATGCGATTAAGCCCGGCATAAAATTAGGCTCTTGGGGAGTTGGGATGGAGACCATTCAACAAATTGAGCAGCTGAGGAGGAAGAAGACATGAAGCTTGCAGTAAGAATGGGAAGTCTGCAAACATCCATTTTTTCACAATTGGCGTCGTTGAAAGAAACGCTTAAACGTGAAGGCAAAACGCTCATTGATCTAAGTGTAGGGAGCCCAGATTTACCTCCGTCCCTGGAGATCAGAAAAATAATCAGTGAGCAGAGCCTTGATGAAAGGGCGTATGGTTATACACTGACCAGAGGAATTCCGGAGTTCCGGGAAGCTTGCTCATTATGGTATAAAAGAAGATTTAACGTCGATATTGATCCTGCGACGGAAGTGCTTCCGGTCATGGGCTCCCAGGACGGTCTAACGCATATTTTCTGGGCGTTTATTGATAAAGGCGACGCTGCTTTCATCCCTGAGCCTGGTTATCCGATTTATTCAGACGGATTGGCGCTGGTCGAAGGTGAAAAGGTTGTACTGCCGTTATTGGAAACGAACGATTTTCTGCCGGACCTTAATCGAATTACCCCCCAGATTGCTGACCGGGCCAAACTGATGGTTCTTAACTATCCTAATAATCCAACCGCTGCAGTTGCACCGGAGACTTTCTTTAATGAAGTCGTTAGGTTTGCCTCCAAACATGGAATTGTGGTTTGTCATGATGCTGCGTATACGGAACTGGCTTTTGACGGCTACAGGCCGTCAAGCTTTCTGCAGGCCAAAGGAGCAAAGGACGTAGGGGTAGAGTTTCATTCCCTTTCCAAGTCGTATAATATGGCCGGAGTGAGACTTGGCTTTGTGGTAGGCAATAAAGAAGTCATCAGAGCACTGGAAACCATCAAATCCAATATTGACTATGGGAGTTTTCAGCCTGTATTGAAGGCCGGAGCTGCTGTCTTAAGCGGCGGTGATCAGACCATCCTCGCCAATCAGCAGACTTATAAAAACAGAAGGGATATCTGGGTAGACGGATGTGCCAGAGCCGGCTGGAAGATGAACAGGCCCAAAGGATCCATGTTCGTCTGGGCGCCGGTGCCCACGAAGCAGGATTCATTATCCTTTGCGTTTGAACTGGCCAGCGAGGCTGGCGTTCTTGTCGTGCCGGGCATTGCCTTTGGCCGGTATGGCGAGGGATATGTCAGGGTTGGCCTGGTTCAGGATGAGACGAAGCTTCAGGAAGCGGTTCAGCGGGTTGGAACTTTTTTAGCCGGGAAGGATTAAAAACAATCTGAAGCGTATAGAATAGCTGTATAAGAATATAATTCTGTTCCGGGAGATGAAAGTTTGAGTACGAATGAGGAAACCGTCCTGTTGACTCATAGAATTATGGAACTAGAAAAACAGCTTGATAATCTGCGTTTAAGTAGGAGAGTCCTCATGGACCTGCTTGAGCAGATTGAAAAGGAAAATAAGATTCTTACGCAAAAGCTTGATCAAAAAAGCAGACATCTTCAGAAATATAAAAAAATAAACCAGCATAAATCGGTTTATTCGCAGGATTTTGAATTATATGAATTTAAGGATTATTTGAAAGAATAACTTGGAAACTAGTGCCGGTTGTCGGCCGAGTGAAGGATTTCTTCCATAGAATTTTGCGGGGTATGGTGGTTTTGGATTAAGCGCTGGATTTCAGAAGAGAGTCCTGCCCGGGCAGCCAGCCGTTTCCCCCAGGCAGGATGCTGTGTGTAAATCACCAGCGTCTTGCCGAAAACTGATTTGCTTTGGCGGATGATGTTTTTGATCCGTTCCGGTAAATAATCAAAGACAACAATAAATATCCTCTGCCACAGAAGCAGATGGATCACTGATTTTCCGCAGTCATGGAGAAGCGCACCACTTAATAAGTTATGGTAAACTTCTTTTCCATAACCATTTTTTATAAGACTGCTCTGTTCCTGAATATCCTGAGCGACATCGAGTGCATGCCTCTGCTCTGTAAGGGTCTGCTTCAGAAACAGCTGTCTTTCCCGCTCCGACAGTACGGTATTTAGCCAGGAGTATTCATTCTCATTTACAACCGGGTGCAGCGCATTGCGTAATTGTTTGATCCGATAGAACATCATTCAGTTCCTTTTTATTTTGACTTTAATCTCATTCTTATTCTATTATACCCTTACGATTTATAATTTCTAGTGCCTTAATAAGCTTAGGCATAATCATGGATCATCTTAGTACCATGTCAACCTTAAATCTATATATCCTGGCGGCAGATTTCTGTTAATACTGCGTTGTCGTCAATCACCATACGCTCGGTATGCCTCAATCCTCCGCCTTGTCTTAAAAGAAATCTGCTCCCCATTATATTACAGTTTTAAGGTTGACAAGGTACTAGATAGCTCTCTTTTTAGTAAATTCTATTGTTATCATTTGTACATTAGGTTATGCTATTTTGTAACCGCACATTTTGCAGATGAAGTCACACCGGGGGGATACGATGCGCCATAAATTTGAAGCCCAGCTTCAGGAGCTGAAGAAAAAAATAGTAGAGATGAGCGTGTTAGTTGAGAAGGCGCTAGAACAGGCCATGGAAAGCTTGAAGAACAGGGATATGGCTCTGGCGGAAAAGGTCATCAGCGATGACGGCCAGATCAATGATTCTGAGCAGGATATCGAACTGCTCTGTACCCACCTTGTTGCAACCCAGCAGCCGTTTGCCTCGGATCTCCGCAATATTGTTGCAAGCTATAAAATCATTTCCTCTCTGGAAAGAATGGGCGATCTATCTGTTGATATTGCCAAAGTATCCTTGCGGATCGGACCAGATCCACTGATCAAGCCGTTGATTGACATGCCGAAAATGGCTGAGATAGCAGTCCAAATGATGCGTACGGCCGTCCAGGCTTTTATCTGTGAAGATGTTGAACTTGCACGGTCTCTGGCTGAGACTGACCACAAAGTAGATCATTACTATAAATTGATTTTTAACGAATTGAATGAGATGATGGCGAAAGACTCGGCAATATCGGGTCAGGCGGTCTACCTGCTTCTAGCGACCCGCTATATCGAAAGAATCGGCGATTACTGTACGAATATCGGGGAAGAAGTTATTTATATGCAATTAGGCGTTAGGGAAAATTTAAACAAATAGATAAAATATACATAGAGTTCTAATTCTATCTTGACCATCAGCTAAAGAACCCGGGCGTTGCCGGGTTAATTTTTTTATAATTTTATGATTGGAAAGATACCTTGTCATTTCCTGCCTTTATCAAGCGTAATAATAAAAAAACAGCTTGTAAAGGGAGGATTTGACTTGAACATAAAATGGAAGGAATTATGGGATGCTAATCCGGACATTTTCAGTGTATCCGGATGGGAAGAATGTCCAGAAGAAGTCAGGAAAGGTTGGCATCTGCCTTCCCAGTTTGATTATTTCAGTGCCGGGGATATCAGTTTCAGAGTTGGAATCATCGCTGCGCAGGGAGTCTACAGGGAGGAAGACTTTCTTTTGGGCGGGATTCTGTGGGGAGGGCATCTAGGAAATGGCAGCAGGACTTTGATTTATTATGTGGCAAAAGAATTTTCTCCTGTATTTTTAGGTGCGGTTTCTCAAATAGGAGGTATGCTGTTTGCCAGGACGGTTTTTTGGCGGGAAAAATTGACCCCAAATTTGTATGTTCTGGCAGAAAAAGATTATGATAAAGGTTTTTTTCGGTTGGATACAGGCGAACTGCGCCCCGGTTGGGAACACTGGCAAAGAGAATTAAATCCAGTGGCCTGGAATCATCTGACGGTGATCAACCACTATTTTGAAAGCCTGGCCAAGAGAAGAGTCCGGGCAGTATCCGAAAAGAACAAAATCACCTATTGCTGGGGAAATATTCAAATTGCCGAGTTTAAAAAGAAAGGGAACAAGTTTGAACTGTCTACCAAAGTAAAATGGACCAGGAATAAAAATATTGCTTCCAAATTTCTAAAGTTGGGGTGGGTCGATTTCTCCGGAAATCTTAATGATGAATTTTGCAGAGCCATTAACGGGATACTGGAACTGCTGGAGAATATGGAGATCAATGGTAGCCTTGATTCCAGGGAATTATTAGATCTTAAGATAATCTATGACAGGGAATTCATCCCCCAATATTTTGGAAAGTACCTGGAAGTTCCCTGGTATCCAAGAGACTTCAGTGATTTGATTGAAAGCCGGCAACTGTATTTTTTCCAACGGGATCAATCTATTAGGATTATTAAGCCTGTTCTGGAGAAACCATCGCTAAAAGTTGTACAAACGCTGCTGGTGTTTTCAGCTTTTGAAAACTATGCGAAGCATCATCAAGGTTTCCCGGGATATCCGCAACTGGAGTGGAACCACAAAATATTCCTTTTTTGCGAAGCCGATTACATGGAAGAATTGCGTCTGTGCCAATCCTGGCTGAGGCATCCCGATAAATATCCATTGATCATCATGCCCAAAGAATGGCGGACGGAGGGCTTTAAAGGAGTAAAAGATAACTTCATTGCATTCGGCATCGATGCATAGTAAGATTGTGGTAAGGAGAAAATGCCACATACGATGGAGTCATGCTGCATGCGATTATTTATCAGCCTGAATTTTAGTGAACAGAGTCTTGACCAATTCGAAAAATGGCAGGATGAACTTAAGGTTAAAGGTCTCCGCGGCTATTGGCGCAGACGTGATAACCTGCACCTGACGCTGCGTTTTTTAGAAGAAGTGGAAGAAAAGGATCTTGATGCTTTGAAACAGACCCTGGCGGGTGTTTCGGGACGTATCGGTGAATTTGCGGTTTCTTTTGATTCCCTTGGTGTATTCCCGAATATCATACAGCCCCGGATACTATGGGCCGGGATAAGAAAAGAACCGAAGCTGATTCAGCTGCAAAAGCAGATCCAGCAGGCGACGAGCCAATTTGGAGCACCGCCTGATACCAGGCCTTTTAAACCTCATCTTACTTTAGCGAGCGGCGGCATCAAGGGTATCGACCAAAATATCCTAAATTGGGGCAGTACGCTTGATCTTAAAGAGAATGCCGTCCATTATGCTTTAATGCAAAGCAAAGTGGAGAAAGGCATTCGGCAATACCTGACAGTTGCCCGGTACCGGATCTGATCATTCCATCATTTGTCGGGAAACATGGACAGATAAAGGAGAAAAGATGGTAACCTATAGACACGCAAAGCTAAGCGATGTGGAAGACATTATTTGCCTGATCAATTATTATGCAGAACAGGGGCTCATGCTCCCCAGAACCCGAAGTGCGCTGTATGAAGGAATCAGGGAGGTCATTGTAGCGGTAGAGGATGACCGGATCGTCGGAACCGGCGCTTTACATATAACCTGGGACGATCTCGCTGAGATCAGGGCACTGACGGTTGAGGAAAGCTACAGGGGGAAAGGGTTAGGCCGCAAGATTGTTGAGCTTCTTTTGGAGGAGGCCAGGGAGCTTCATTGCCCCAAGGTATTTACCCTGACGTATCAGGTAGATTTCTTCAAGCATATGGGATTCGAAATTACCGAAAAGGATTCAATGCCCCATAAGGTCTGGAAAGAATGCATCAATTGTGTTAAGTTTCCTAATTGTGATGAAAATGCCCTGATTCTTTACTTAAAATAGGGGGTTCAATGACTGTAAAAAGTGTAAAGATTTATACGGACGGAGCATGTTCAGGCAATCCCGGGCCGGGAGGTTGGGCGGCAGTCCTGAAGTATGGTGAACATGAAAGAGAGATCAGCGGCTTTGAAGGCAATACAACCAATCAGCGCATGGAGCTGACAGCGGCAGTCCAAGGACTGGCCGCCCTGAAAGAAAGCTGCAGTGTCCAGGTTCACAGTGACAGTGCCTATTTAATTAATGCATTTGAACAAAACTGGCTTTCCCGCTGGCAAAAGAATGGCTGGCAGAATTCGCAAAAGAGACCGGTTGAGAACCGTGATCTTTGGGTATTGCTTCTGGAACTTACGGCAAAGCATGACGTTGTCTGGGTTAAAGTCAAAGGTCATTCCGGACATCCCGAGAACGAACGATGTGACGAACTAGCCCGCAAAGCGATTGCCGAAGCTTTGGCCTAAATCAAGTTCTTCAAGATTGGTTTTTCCCTAATAAATCATGCAATTCGGCTTATTTAGTCTTGTTTTTGCAAATAATTTCGTTATAATAATTCATAAGACAAGTTAATAGCGATACATAAGATTACTTTAATAATGAACAATCAATTAAAGGAATAACCATATATTCCTTTAATTTTTTGAGTTTTCTTTCAGTATATACAAGTACTAGAATCAATATGACGATATGGAAGGGATTATGGATGGCAAAATTTCTAGAGTATCAAGGTAAGGAATGGCTTGCCAAGGCGGGAATACCCGTACCGAAGGGCAGGTCGGCATCTTCTCCGGAAGAAGCACAGCAAGCGGCAGAATGGATTGGCAAGTCCGTGGCTGTCAAAGGTCAGGTCCAGGCAGGAGGACGAGGAAAAGCCGGTATTGTAAAACTGGTCGAGACTCCGTCCGAAGCATCGGCGGCAGCTGCTGAAATACTGGTAAAGACAGTCAAAGGGCTCCCTGTCAGACAGGTTTTAATTGAGGAGAAACTGGCGATCAAAAAAGAATACTATTGTTCATTTGTCATTAACAATGCGAGAGACGCCCGCTGCCCGATGCTGATGTTCAGCTCAGAAGGCGGCATGGATATTGAAAGTGTTCCTGAAGAACTGATTTTCAAGATGAATATCGACCCTATTTTTGGTCTGCAAATTTACGATGCGATCGATTTTTGTGTCCGAGCCGGCATTCCAAATAAAGAATTGAGTAAGTTTGCTTCTTTCTTGACAAAACTGTCCCAAGTCTACAAAAAGTATGACTGCCAGACCCTGGAGATCAATCCGTTTGTCATGACGGAGGATGGAAGCCTGATCTGCGCAGACTGCAAAATGGAGATTGATAACAGTTCTGTGGGCCGTCATCCGGAATTTGGCATTAAAATTGCCCGCGATTTGCCTGGTGAAGTCACCGAACTTGATATGATCGGCTGGAGCATTGAAGAAACAGATGCCCGTGGAACCGGCTTCCTGATGAATATGGGTTATGACGAAGTAAGCCCCGGCTATATCGGCTATCACCCGATCGGCGGCGGTTCGGCGATGATGGGACTTGATGCGCTGAATCAGGTAGGACTCAAGCCTGCCAACTATGCCGACACGAGCGGCAATCCTGTTGGATCCAAAATCTATCGCGTTGCCAAGAGCGTACTGTCGCAGCCCAATATTGACGGTTATCTTCTTGGCGGCTTTATGATGGCGAATCAGGAGCAATGGCACCATGCCAATGCGATTGTCAAAGTACTGTGGGAAGAGCTTCCGAAGAAGCCCGGCCTGCCTTGCGTTCTGTTACTCTGCGGCAACCGCGAGGATGAATCCATGGAGATTCTGCGCAAGGGTCTGGCAGAGCTTATGACTTCGGACGGAATTGGCAAAAGAATTGAAATATACGGAAAAGAGCATGTCACGGATACTAAATTTATCGGTCAAAGACTTCTGGCTCTGGCCAAAGAATACAGAGCGGAAAAAGATGCTCAAGGAAAGTAGGAAAATGCCATGCTGGAAATCAAAGAAAAAAGTATTACCATAAGCATCGATACCAACAAGTGTGACGCATGTGAAACCAAAGCGTGCGCAGCAGCTTGTAAAAAATATGCCAGAGGATTGCTTCAAATTGTTGACGGGAAACCATCCGTCGAGCATCTGAGCGCAGAGGAAGTTCTCCGGCTTGGAACAGAATGTCTGGCTTGTGAGATCGCCTGCAAGTTCGAAGGGAATAAGGCTTTGACCATCAATATTCCGATTGCGGGCATTGATGTCTATCTAACCAAACGCGGTTTACAATAGTTTATTTGGCCAATTTTCTTTACAAAATTAAAATGAGGGATAAGAATGGGTATTTTAATCAGTGACCAGTCTAAAGTCATTATCCAGGGAATTACCGGCCGTGAAGGATCTGTAAGAACCAAATACATGAAAGAATATGGCACCAAAGTTATCGGCGGAACCAGCCCAGGGAAAAAAGGGGATGAGGTTCATGGCATCCCCGTCTATAATACGGTTAAGGAGATTGCCAAAGAACAGGATGAAATTGACTTTAGCGTCATCTTTGTGCCGGGCAGTGTTCTGAAAACCGCTGTTTTTGAAGCTGCCGACGCGGGTGTCAAAAATATTATTCCGTGCGTTGAAGGAACACCCATCCATGATATTATGGAAATGGTCGCTTATTGCAAGTTGAGAGGAACCCGCTTAATCGGCCCCGGATCCATTGGCATTCTGACACCGGGAGAAGCAGTTGTCGGCTGGCTTGGCGGCAATGTCGAGTGGGCTAACAAGTTCTTTAAGAAAGGTAATATCGGTGTCTTTTCGCGCAGTGGCGGACAATCAGGGACCATCCCTTGGGTATTAAGAGAAGGTGGTTTCGGCATAAGTACGGTCGTGCATACCGGAACCGAGCCTGTACTTGGAACATCTATGGCTGATTTGCTGCCCTTATTCGAAGCAGATCCTGAAACAAAAGGTGTAGCCGTCTATGCCGAGATCGGCAGCTCCCAGGAAGAGGAATGTGCCGATGTTATTGCGGAAGGCAAATTCACAAAACCTTTCGTGATCTACGTAGCCGGAGCCTGGGCTCCCGAAGGCCAACGTTTTTCCCATGCTTCCAATATTGTCGAACGCGGCCGCGGGTCAGCGAAGAGTAAAATTGAAGCTGTCCTTAAAGCGGGCGGTTTTGTCGCTGAAACGCCAATAGATATTCCGATTATTTTGAAGGATAAAATGAAGGAATAATGATTGATTCTTGGTATCGTCTGGTCAGACAAAAATTTCCCTCAGTAATTTACATGCATTTTAGAGTTGACAAAGTACTTAGCATTGTTACCAAAAAATCTTAAAGGTAAAAATAGGAGGCATATTTAAAATGGTTGTTATGAGATCGATTCTCTACGTACCGGGAAATAACCCGAAGATGGTTGAGAAAGCGCCAAGCTTTCCTGCTGATATCATCACGCTGGATCTGGAAGATTCCGTACCGCCGGCAGAAAAGGAAAATGCACGCAAAATTATTGCCGAGAATCTGAAATACGCCGGTTCCAATGGTTCCCAGGTTTATGTCAGAATTAACAACTGGGAAACAGAATTAACCAACGATGACCTTGAGGCTGTCGTTTGGGAAGGTCTTCATGGCGTAACGCTTGCCAAGACTGGACATCCTGATGATGTCAAACGTCTGGACTGGAAGCTCGAAGAGCTGGAGCGCCGACGTGGTCTGGAAGTGGGTTCCATCAAAATTTCTATGCTGCTGGAAACAGCAAAAGGAATCATGAATGCCTATGAGTGCTGTATGGCCAGTAAACGTAACGTGAATGCTATTTTTGGTGCTGTAGATTATTGCCGCGACATGCGGATCAAACTAACCTCTGAAGCGAATGAGCAGCTGTGGGGACGCGCCAAAGTCGGTGTTGCCTGCCGTGCAGCCGGTATCGTAGCAATTGACGCACCGTTTGTTGCTTACCAGGATATTCCCGCTTTCGAAAAGAACGTTGCCGATGGCAAACAGATGGGCTATGAAGGTCGTATGATTATTCATCCGGGTCAGGTTGAACCGTCCAACCGTCTGTATGCTCCGGATCCGGCCGATGTAGAATGGGCTAACGGCGTTGTCAAAGTATTTGAAGAAGAGGGTATTGCCAAAGGAAAAGCAGCTGTATCCTACAACGGTAAAATGGTGGATACTCCCGTATACCTGAATGCCAAAGATATTCTGGCTGCTCAGGCTGAGATTGAAGCGAAAGAAGCTTAAGCTGAGGTTGCTCTAAAGTTTTATATGACTCGAGTGACACAATGTCTGGCTGCCCCTGTAGGGGCGGCCAGACATTGTAATATCCGCTATTTAATCTATTCAAATCAATACAACGTATGGATCCTAACATCAGAGGATAATTTCACCGATTCTGATACTTACTTTCAAAAACAAAATGGTTGATTTTTTGTTTTCATTCATGAGATAATTTAACGAAACGCTTTTATCATTTGTTTACATAAGCAATGTGTCAAATAACGACAATGTATTACTTAAAAAAAGCATACTGAATAAAAAAGACTTAAGCCAAAAATAAAACGAAAAAAACCATAAAGTGAGAGGAAGATGTGAATGTCCCGGATTAAAAACCTGCGTGAAGAGGCTTTGGCGTTTCACGCCGTAAGGCCTGGTAAACTTGAAGTAAAAGTAACGGTTCCTGCCAATGACAGGGACGATTTGACACTCGCCTATTCCCCCGGAGTGGCTGATCCTGTGAAAGAAATTGCGAAAGATTTAGCGAATCTCGATGTTTACACCAATCATGCCAACTATGTCTGTATCGTTTCCGATGGAACAGCCATTCTCGGGCTTGGCAACCTCGGTCCAGCAGCGGCTATGCCTGTCATGGAAGGAAAGGCCCTTCTGTTTAAAGCCTTTGCCGACGTTGACGCATTCCCGATTTGTGTAAATACGAATGATATTGATAAAATTGTTGAGCTTGTCGAGTTAATAGCCCCGACCTTTGGCGGTGTTAACCTTGAGGACATCAAAGCTCCCGAATGTTTTGAAATTGAAGGAAAGTTAAAAGCCCGTAATATTTTCAAAGGACCGATCTTCCATGATGATCAGCATGGAACGGCTGTCGTTACCTTGGCGGGCCTTTTTAATGCGCTGAAAGTCGTTGGCAAGAGCATAGATGGAATCAAAGTCGTTACGAACGGCGCCGGAGCCGCCGGGATTGCAATTATCAAGCTGATGATGAGCATGGGACTGAAGAACGTTATCATGTGCGATACCAAAGGTGCGATTTATAAAGGACGCCCTGAAGGTATGAATAAATATAAGGACGAAATCGCTGAAAAGACAAATTATGAAATGTGCACAGGCAGCCTCAGAGATGCGATCAAGGGTGCGGACGTCTTTATCGGCGTATCAGCTCCAGATTCCATTGACGAAGAGATGATTAAGTCCATGGCCAAAGATCCGATCGTCTTTGCTCAGGCCAATCCGATTCCAGAAATCTGGCCGATTGAAAGAGCCATCAATGCCGGCGCTGCTGTCATTTCGACCGGACGTTCCGACGTTATCAATCAGATCAACAACGTTCTGGCTTTCCCGGGCATGTTCCGCGGTGCGATTGATGTCCGCGCGACCGATATCAACGATGCAATGAAGATTGCTGCCGCCCAGGCAATTGCCGACTGCGTTAAACTGGAAGAATTGTGTGCCGACTACATCATCCCAAGTGCCTTCAATCCCGAAGTTGCCGCTGCTGTCGCTGCTGCAACAGCCAAAGCTGCGATTGAGTCCGGTATTGCCAGAAATCCGGTCGATCCTGCCTTAGTGGCGGAAAATCTGAAGAAGAGACTGGCGAATCAATATAAATAAGATTGCGGTTAGACGCTTACACCGCATGATATGTTGTCAAGCTTTGCAAAACCTGCGGAGAATGGTATCGATCTTAAAGGATTATACAGAGTTTCCCGTAATCCGATGTATGTGGCATATTTTATTTATTTTTTAGGTTGTGTGCTGCTTACTCAGTCGTTGATATTGCTTGCAATACTAATGGTCTTTCAAATATCAGCGCATTGGATTATCCTATCTGAAGAAAGATGGTGTGTAAAGAAATTTGGGAAAGAGTACATAAATTATATGAATAAAGTAAGGCGTTATATTTAAAGGTTCACAAGTACATTCTTTAAATGAGCATTATACGAAAATTGTTCAAAAGCCCGCTGTTCATGCGGGCTTGCTCTTTTCAGTAGGGATTTTTCCTGCTTTTTTAGCGACGTTTTATGGTCATGATATAACTGTCTTTGAACGCCATTCCCAGGCCGGCGGTATGATGCGTTATGAAATACCGGAATACCATTTGCCTAAAGTGATCTTGGACCAGGAGATCAAACTGATGGCTATCTACGACAGAATTCCAAGTTAATTGGCGATTATACATAAGTCAAAACAATTGAATACATATTCAATTGTTTTGACTTATAAAAATTAAGCATCACGAAATTTCACAGGAAAAGTTTTGATACCATATGATACAGAATATAGTCAACCGAAAGGAACGTAAAAATGGAGAGCACGCCAACTGAAAGAACGCCGGCTGTCGTCGCCGGGGAAATCGCTGCCATCAAAGCACAAACAAGAAAGATATTGCTTGTCAGCGCGGTTGAAGTCGGACGGCGCTTGATGGAAGCCAAGGAAATGATCCCTTATGGGGAATTTTGCAAATGGCTGGAGGAAGCCGTTGATTACTCAGAGCGTGTAGCTTATAAACTGATGCGCATCGCCGAAGAGTATGGACCGGGGCTGTCCGTACTATCCGAAGCCGATGTGAGCACTGCGCCTTTTGCCAGACTTGGTTACAGCCAGGCCTTCGCCCTTTTGGGGATCTCCGCGGAGGAACGGGCGGAGTTTATCACGCAGCTAGATATTGAGCATATGTCGGTGAGCGCACTACAGCAGGTGATCAAGGACAGGAACGAGGCTCTTGAAGAGAAAACAGCGCTGGCAAAAAAACTGAAGATCCATCAAGACAAAGTTACCGGCTTAGCTGAGGAGTGCGATCAGGCGAAAAAAGAGGCGGAGGCTAAAGAACAGGCATTATGGGGCGAGCAGAGCAGGGTAACGCAGCTGCAGCGGGAGCTGGCAGCGCTTCAGAACGACAGCGTGGCCGCCCGGCGTATGAAAGAGATCGAACGGGAGCGCGATATAGCCAAGATCAACCACGCCATGGCGCAGGCCGACGCCCGCTACGATCTAATCGTCAAAGGATTCGATGACCTGTTCAGCGCGATCAGGGAGATGGCTGGAGCAGATCCCAAGGCTTACAAGCTGTTTGTTAATCAAACAAGTGAGTTTATCGCGAAGACGGCGCGCAAGTTAAAACGTATCGAAAAAAATGCACAAACGGGACTGACAGAACAGGCGGTTCCCGAGGCTCCTGCTCCCGAAACACCATGATTTTAAGGAAGAACCTCCCAGCCGGCTAAGTCGGCGGAGGTTCTTCCAACGGGGCTGCCCCCAGGTTGCTGCGGTTATCGCTTACGCTTCCGGAGGATCGTAAAGATCATCCGTTTCCGTATTGATAACTTTAATATCTCGTTTAGCGGCCAAAGCGCCGCTCGCAGTGATGAATACGTCCTTCGTGATGAGTGTATCCATCACGGCTTCAGCCTCAGCCTTCGTCAAGCCTGTTTTCGGATTGGTCAGCGTGATTGCGAATGTCTTGCCCCCGCTGGTTAAGAACGTTAAGCGCACGACTTTATTTGTGGTAACCGCCATTGCGTCTCACCTCCTTGTCTATCCGCTTTGGCTGCCGGTTATTCATCCGCCAGCTCCGAATTGCTGCTCAAGACCACTTCCAACACCTGATCCTGCACCAGGCTGAATAAGGCTGTCGCCACGTCATAGGCATCTTGGATCGTGGCATCGGCTCTTACGCCGCTGAAACTTTTCTTTCTGGTCACCGGGTCACCGGCAGGCGTTACCCCGGACTCGCATGTTATGACCAGCGTAGAAGTTAATGGTGTAGCAGTAACCGCCATTTCCATCATCTCCTCTCCGGTTTATATGACAAGCCGGCTTGTCCAGCTTGTCGGTTTATTTTATGCCGGTGTTTGTCCGATAGTGACAGCCGGATTATGTCATAAGTGGTTTGCGTTTATCCATTTTTAGGTAGAATTAAGCAAATAAAAAGCCATATTTATGATGGCAAGAATCATTCATAGGCTAAATTGCTGGGGCTTCTCCTGAGTTACTTCGAAAATTAAAATGTGTTTATTGCCGGGAAATACATTATTAATAAAAAGACAAAAATTTTAAGTAAATCCTATCTAAGGAATGATTTTATGTATCCATTTATAGGTATCTAAAGTAATAGATATTAATGGGGATTTGATAACTAATCTTGATTTTGATCAAGATCTTATTGATCTTTATATATTATTTATACTTTTAGAGTAATTTTTAAGACTTAATTTATGAGATTTAAGGATATAATAGGCAATATTAAGAAATAAAGTTATTTTTGGATCCGGGGATGGATTTCCTTGAAAAAGATCAATGAACAAAATAATTTAGCGGTACCCTATCTGATGTCAACTTTATTGACATTGGCCTTAACAATTCTCCTTTCTCCTATGAAAGAATTTCTAGGGCAGGTTAATATATCCATGCTCTATCTTCTACCAGTTCTTTTAAGTGCTGCCTGTTGGGGCAGATGGCCAGCTGTTTTTACAGCAGGGATAGGTGTTATTACTTTTGACTACTTTTTTGTTCCACCCTATTTTACGTTTACAGTTGATGATTTCCGTTATTTAATCAGCTTTACAATATTAATGCTGGTTGGTTTTTCAACAGGTACGCTTTCTTCCCGGCTCAAGGATCAGATTATAAATTCCCGGCAACGTGAGCAGCAAGTTTCCACCCTATATTCCCTTAGTCGGGAACTTACAGCAGCTGACAATCTGGAGGTGGTTTTAGATAACATTGCCCGAAAAATCGCAGATACTTTGGACGCGCAGGTTGTTATACTACTGCCTGATGAAAGAGGAAAACTCATACTGCGGCAGAGCTCAAATCCCGAACATTTTTTGAATAAAAATGAATTGGCAGCCGCTGCCTGGGTGTATGCAAAAGGACTAAAAGCGGGGTTGGGAACAGAAGTATTCGAATCTCCGAGCTCTCTATATCTGCCGTTATTAATGGAACAAGGGAACCAAGGCGTTTTAGGAATTAGCTTGAATCACATAAATAGAGGGGAACATGTAAATGCTGAGCTAATACGTTTCTTAGAAGCGTTTGCAGGTTTGACGGCTATCGCTGTCAATAGAATCAAGCTGGCTGATGAAGCAAAAAAGGCTCATACCCTAGCAGAATCAGAGCGTTTGCGGACAGCATTATTCAATTCGCTATCCCACGATTTGCGTACACCCCTTTCTTCTATTATTGGAGCCGCTACAGGATTAATCGAGGATAATGATGGTTTGTACTCCTCTGATGCGCGACATGACTTATTGCAAACAATTCTTCAAGGCGCCGAAAGAATGAAGCGATTTGTAAATAACCTGTTGGATATGGCGCGTCTAGAGAGCGGAATGATCAAATTAAATAAGGACTGGTGTGATATGCAAGATATTATGGGCGTGGCGGTAAGCAGTTTAGGGACGATGCTGACAGGTCGTAAACTGGAGATTAATATTCCCGAAGATCTGCCCATGGTTCAAGCAGACTATGTGTTAATTGAGCAAGTCATTGTTAATTTACTAGATAATGCGGTAAAGTACTCCGAACAAGATAGTACGATAACCATCCAGGTTAGGCTACAGTCAAACAATTTGGAAATTGCCATAGCCAATAGAGGGAATCCAATACCGGAAGCTGATCTTAGTAAGGTGTTTCATAAGTTCTACCGGCTTAGTTCACCGCTTCAAGTCAGTGGAAGTGGCTTGGGCTTATCGATTTGTAAAGGAATTATTGAAGCGCATCATGGAAATATATGGGCAGATAATAATACACTAAGTGGCGTAACGATTACTTTCAGTTTGCCCTTGAGTAACGAATACTCCGAAAAAGTGCCACTTAAAGAAGGAGACTAAAATGGAGAAGAGGGGGCAGCGTATATTAATTATTGATGATGAGATTCAAATCCGCAGATTCCTGCGTGTCAGTCTAACCAGCCATGGCTATGACGTGCAAGATACAGGAATGGGTAAAGCAGGTTTTGATAAGGTTTTTACATTCCATCCAGAACTGGTGATTTTAGATTTAGGGCTGCCTGATATGAGTGGTATTGAGGTGTTAAGCAGGATACGGGAATGGTCCAAAGTTCCAATCATTATTCTTTCAGTTCAGGAACAAGAAACGGATAAGGTTACTGCACTTGACAATGGAGCCGATGACTATGTTACAAAACCCTTTGGTATGGGTGAATTACTTGCCCGGATGAGGGCGACATTACGTCATGCCACCCGCGTTGAAGAGGAACCAATATTGAGGTTCGATGATTTGGTTATCGACTTCTCACATCGCCAAATTAAAGTTAATCATAGAGAAATCAAACTTACACCTACAGAATATGAGCTGATGAAAAGTTTAGCACTGAATGCCGGCAAAGTTCTGACTCACAAGTATTTATTACGAACGGTTTGGGGACCGGAATACGAAACGAGTATTCAATATTTACGCGTCTTTATGGGACAAATCAGACGGAAAATTGAGACTGATCCATCACGTCCCCGCCATATCATTACTGAACCGGGGGTTGGGTTCAGGTTGTTGTAGAAAATATAAAAATGAAGAAAAGAGTGTATAACGATGTCTGGGGTCAATAATAAATTGGTGTGGTTAAGATTAAGAACAATGATATTTGGGCATCCCCTTGCCACGAAAAGCGCAGAAACCCAAAAGGTTGGGGTCTTTGGCGGCATCCCAGTATTTGGTTCGGATGTTATATCTTCTCAAGGGTATGCTCCGGATGCAATTTTATACATTTTAATTTTAGCAGGGACTGCAGGGTATGCAGCATCCATGAAGGTAACAGCAGCAATTGTACTATTGTTGTTTAGTATTTTAATGCTCTATCGCCGTACAATCCAAAAATATGCCAGAGGTGGCGGATCTTATACTGTTGCACACGCGTATTTAGGAGAAAAAATGGGCCTGCTGGCAGGTGCCAGTCTGAGCATCGACTATATTTTAACAGTAGCTGTTAGTGTCAGCTCGGCAGTTGAGAATCTCACCGGTATATTTAGCTGGCTGGAACCAACGCCACATAAAGTATTGGCTGATTGTCTGATCATTGTATTTATGACTTTTGTAAATTTGCGCGGGATGAAAGAATCTGCCCGTCTTTTTGCCTTACCGGTGTATACCTATATTTTCAGTATTCTGGCACTTGTCGGGTTTGGCGTCTTTAAATATTTGATGTATGGAGTTTCTGTCCTGCCGGATTCTCAGGCCTTGATTACAGCGAATACCCAAAGTGTGACCCTATTTGTATTTTTGCGGGCAATGGCAGCCGGTACTACCGCGCTTACTGGAACTGAAGCTGTGAGTAACGGAGTATCAGCCTTTAAAGCCCCTGCCCAAAAGAGAGCCATCAATACACTATTTGTCCTTGGCTTGATTGTTGCGATAGGTCTTGTCGGGTTGGTATTTCTGGCAAGTCAATATCAACTTGTTCCAAGCGATGATAATACCATCATCAACCAGCTTGGATTACTGTTTTTTGGCAAATCGTTGATGTACTATCTGTTAATGGCAGGAATAGCCTTGATTTTAATGATTGCCGCGAATACGCCTTTTGTAGGACTGCCCATTCTCTTAAGTCTCATGGCCCGCGATGGGTATGCCCCCCGCTATTTCAAAAACCTTGGAGATCGATTGGTATACAGTTCAGGGATTTGGACCTTGAGTATTATCGGGCTGCTTTTGATTATCATTTTTCACGGGAATACGCACAGTATGCTCCCTTTGTATGCTATCGGCGTGTTTATCAGTTTCTCTCTTACGGGTTTTGGTCTGGCAATACATTGTATCAGAGATAAACCCAAGAATTTCCGCAGCGATTTTATCATCTTTGCGTTCGGTGGAGCGATATCTTTTTTGATGTTTTTGGTATTCTTAGTTACAAAGTTTACTGAAGGGGCATGGTTAGTTGCTATTATTATTCCATTGCTTATGGTATTCTTCCATATCGTCTCAAAAGTATACAAGCGGGAAATCATGCTCATTAAAGCGACAAAAAATGATATGGATGAATTTAATCATCAAATTGCCAGAATATCTGAGCGTCGTTCCAATGTGAACCTTTCGGAGTATAAAAGTAAGATTGTTGTTCCAGTGTTTGATCTGAACAAAATTGTTCTTAAATCACTCCTCTATGGTTATGAGCAAACGCCTCTCATTACAGCAGTGCACGTAGCATCAGATAGGGAGAGGGCAGAAAAGCTGCAGAGACACTGGAAGGAAAACAATATACAAGTTGAGTTAGAGATCGTCGATTCACCTTATAGGGCTACTGTCCAT
Source organism: Dehalobacter sp. CP (assembly GCA_009910795.1). Next base: position 46,291 of record VMEE01000039.1, read on the forward strand.
GACTTGCTGCAATACCTTGATAAACTAGAAAATGACCCGCGTTATACTACGATCACTCTGGTTATTCCCGAATTTGTTCCACCAAGGCTATGGCAGAACTTTCTACACAACCAAACCGGTCAATTAATGAAACTGTTACTTTTATTGCGTAAGAGTATTTTAGTTACCAGCGTACCTTATCATCCAGAGGAAAAATGATAAGTTACCGTTTAACCTGGAGTGATAAATCTTACGGTCCTTTTCTTATGCCGAAGTATTTTAGGAAATTTTTACGGGCATATTAGTTTTAAGAATATTAAAAACGTCTCTTTATTAAACAGGGAATTCGTTATAAGGGGAAACGATTTAAGGAGATGTATGCTTTGCATCCCGATAAAATTTTCTACAAACCCGCTGTTTTGGACTTTGAGCTCGGGAGACAGCTTAGAGAAAAGTTCGGTAGTGTTCCATGGCTGCCAATTGAAAACCACAACAATATTGAGCAACTGCGCAATAATCCTAACCAAGCATTTGCTAAGATGAAACGGCATCTTATTATCGGCGTACGGAAATCCTTAAACTACACGCCTAACAGTAAGGTCTAGGATTTCCTGGTACCATACACTTCTTCCGGCTGTAGCGCGATGTGCCTTTGTTGCTATTTGGTATGGAATTACAACAAATGCTCATATCTCAGGTTATTTGTCAATCGCGAGCAAATGATGGCTAAACTGCTGAAAACCGCAAGCCGTTCGGAAATCTCAAAAATTTAACGGTGTTCCGATCATCTGTGTGGTCTGAAATAGGTGGAGTAAGATGCTCTTTCCATTTCGACAAACTTAGAAACAATATGAAACTATTTGACCAAGGAATTCAAAGCAATACAGAGAATATCTTTAACGTTAGAGTAAAGCCTTTTTCTGAATTACGTATGACAATGCGTTGTCATGGCTGGCGACCAGATCGCCTGGAACAGAAAAAAGGCCCAAGTCAGGACAGGAAGATTGAAAGGAGGTATGTCAGGCGGTCAGGAAGTACTTAAGCGGCCGGGAGTTATCGATAGCAGCAAACGAGCAATTTTTTGCAGGAGTGGTATTTGGCTGAATACTGCTGGTCGTAAGAGCCTGAGTGTCGGGCAGTCAATCTTCAGAATTGGTTTGGTTAGGAAAGATTTAAAATTAAAAAAGTCTGCCTGAGGTTAATCCGGTCGGAAATGGCAGACTCAACAAAAGGAGCCCTAAAACGGCTCCTCTTTTTGACGGCTACGGAGGGCAAGGCAGCTTAATTTAACTCTTGGATCGAAGCCTCATCTCTGTCCAGTTTCTTGATGCAGACGCTGAAGCGTTCTCTTAACGACTGGTCTGTTACGGCTTCCCGCATCTGGCGCAGTAAATCGATGGTCCGCCTTAAGACCGCGATAATATCTCCTTCATCGAGGGTGCAGAGCTGCTGAAGCTCAATTAATGCGGCGCCTTTGCTCCAATGATACGCAAGGACGGCCGCCCTGGATTCAAAGCGCACAGCATCAGACCCGCAGATGCTCTGAATATAATTCAGGATTTCCCTGACAGGCTTAAAATCAATCTGGTCAAACTTCTGGAAATACTCATTACGTTTGCTTTCATAATCAATACAGGAAATCAGCGCAGTCAGCTGGTCATCATCCAGCTGTTCAATGATTCCTGAGTAAATCAATTCGGTTACCAGGATTTCCTGCACATAAATATATCTGGCGAGCTCCCCGCGCGGCAAAAGCTTGTCATTCCCGATATAGCCTATTTGCTGCAGCAGGGCTTTTTTTCTTCCGAATTCGGAATTAAAGGTGTTGTAATCCGGCATTGAGAACAATTGATTCTTGAGATCCGTAATTTCTTTTTCGAGGTTTATCCACTTTCCGGCGAAGGATTTACAGTTGTCGTTTTGTTTTCTGGTACATTTCTGGGGAGCAGTCTTAAGGATCTTCTCCCATCTCATGATTTTTCGGTGCATCTGACGCCCGAAAATCTTATTGCGGCGTCGCGGGTCCAATTTGTCATAGGCTTTATGAAGTCTGTCCAATTCTTTCTTTTTCGGGTAGTAATTCAGCGGGCACCGATAGGTCCCGACATGCTCACAAAGGTTCTCTTTGGCTTGGGCTGATTGCTCGGACAGAAGATGAATCTCCTCTTCCGTTTTTTGGGCGGTCAAGATATAGGAATGAGCAGCAAAACTTTTTTTGAAATAGGTTTCGATTTGCTCCGGCGATAGTGTTGCTAGAAGATTCAAAACTGTATTATAGGAAAGCCGGAACTGACTGGTCAGAGGTTCCAACTTGGCAATATCAAATTTTACCGGCGGTTCTTTTTCAAAGTAATTCAAATCAACAATCGCAAAGGAATAACCAATCTCATCAATACCACGTCGGCCGGCTCTGCCGGACATCTGAAAAAATTCATGGTTTGCCAGAGCCCTGAAACTACGTCCGTCGTATTTGTTTAGGGAATCAAAGCAAACGGCCTTGACAGGGTAGTTGATCCCGACACTGAAGGTCTCGGTACAGTACAGAACTGAGATCGTCTTCGCCAGGAAAAGATCCTCTACGACGGATTTCTGCAAAGGCAGAAGCCCTGCATGGTGATAGGCAATACCTTTCCGGCAGACCCTGAATAATTTGCGTGTGGAAGAGGACCAAGTATCTTCAGCACCAAAATGCTCCAAAAAAATGTTTTTCACTTCTTTGCTTTGTTCCGGCGACAGGTAGTTTTTGATATTTGCCAGTTCATGCGCTTTATCGGCGCATTGCTTTCTGCTGAATACAAAATAGAGGGTAGGAAGATATTGTTTCTCAACAGTTTTGATCAGGTCAAGATGTGACGTCGGTTTAAACAGCGGGGAATTATCGGTTCTGTCCGTGGATTTAAGCTTCTGATAATAGAACCTGATCAGGTCATCATAGCCGATGATGCCGGTGTCCTGACAAAAGTAATAATATTCCAGAGGAACGATCCTTTGCTGTTCCTCGATCAACACAACGGTGTCTTTGCGGATGGCCTCGATCCAGCCCTTCAGTTCCGCGGCATTGGCAATTGTGGCACTTAAGCCCAGAATCTTAATATTTGGCGGAGCGAGAATGATGGATTCTTCCCAGACTGTACCTCTGTCCTCATCATTAAGCCAGTGAATTTCGTCAAAGATGATATAGGAAACGTGCTCCAGTTCCGGATCATTGGTGATGACCTGGTTGCGGAAGATCTCTGTCGTCATGATCAGCAGCGGAGCGCCAGGATTGATCACAACATCCCCGGTCATGATCCCGACGGTCTCGCTGCCAAATTGGCGGGAAAAATCTTTAAATTTCTGGTTGCTTAAGGCTTTTATCGGTGCTGTATAAATAATCCGTTTGCTTTCCCGAATTGATTTTTCGACCAGATAATCTGCTACCATTGTTTTTCCTGTCCCGGTAGGGGCTGAGACAATGACGGAATGCCCATGATTGATTGCTTCAATCGCATCCATTTGAAATTGGTCGAGTTTTAGTCCCTGATACTCGGAAATCACGCTGATCACCTGCTTTTATTTTGAAGTCGCAATCATTGTAACAGAGTAAATAGCGATAATCAAATCCATACCCATACAAAAGCAAAGACGCCTCATATCATTTAAAGCGCCTTCGCGACTGTCATTAATCCCACGCAGGTTTACTCTTCTTTCTGGTCAAGCGGATGGGACGGGAAAGCAGCAACTATCTGGGCAGCACCAACGACTTCTGCCAAAACTCGGGCTTTGTCCGGAAACATTTGTGATTCAAAGTGCGTCATGACTTCGCCTTTTAAGGAAACATAATATCTCGGAGGGAAGCGGTTCAGTACAAAAGCCATTATGTCGGCCTGACACCGTTCGCATTTGCAAGGGATATTGGCGACAGGCAGATAATCTTCCAATGTTTTCTTCACGATGACTTCACTAAAATTTTTTAGTTCATACATTAGTCTTATCCTCCCAGGGAAAAAATGCTTACCCTATTTTAACATATCACGCCAAAGGGTAAAAGAACCCAGCGGGATCTCGAAAAAGTTTTTCAGGTATTGAAACATCTTCAAACGTTCTTTGAATATCAAGTTCCCAGCAAGTGAAACAGTTTTGTCTTCAAAGGCAATATCCCGGAAGAGAAAATCAGTTCCGGATCACGCGGCCGGGGAAACGGAACGTCGATGACCTCGACAATTTCTGCCGGGTATTTGCTGAGTACAAAAATTTTATCCGACAGCAGAATTGCCTCTTCAATATCATGGGTAATAAAGAGTACGGTATGCTTCGTTTCAATCCAGATTGATAGCAGCCAAAGCTGCATTTCTCTGCGGGTCAGGGCATCAAGCGCCCCGAAAGGCTCATCCAAAAGCAGCGTGGACTGTCCGAATAGGATGGTTCGGAGCAGGGCGCCGCGCTGTTTCATGCCGCCGGAAAGCTGATGAGGATAGTAATCGGCAAAATCGAGCAGCCCAAAATGCTCTAAACCCTTGAGGGCCTCGATTGAAGAGATTTTTTTATCCTGGCGTATGAGATCGCAGCCCAGCGTTACATTTTCCCGAAGAGTCCGCCACGGAAGAAGCAGGTCTTTTTGAAACATGTAGCCGACATATCCTGGCATTCCGTTGATTTCCTGGTCATCGAGAAGGATTTGCCCCTGATCGGGCTTTTCAATACCAGCGATAAGATTGCACAGCGTACTCTTGCCGGAACCGGAAGGCCCGATCAGGGAGACGAAAGAACCGCTCTCAATGGTCAGATTCAAATCCCGGAAAATCTCCATGGACTGACCGTTTTCAATATAGGTTTTCGAAAGGTTTTTTAAGGCAAGCGTCAAGGCGTCTGACCTCCGTTATCTAGTCGGAAGAAAGTCATTGGTAAAAGCTTTGGATGAATCCATCATTTTGGTGACGAGCTTATTGTCATAGAGCCACTTGCTGTAGTTTTCCCAGACAGTTGCTTTCTGGACACCCCATTGTTTCGTATCGGCTTTGTACTGCGGGCTCAGCCAGGCTTGGCTGCGTTTGATCATTTCCGGATCGGATTCAGGAGCGTATTTGATTAAGATTTCAGCTGATTCTTCCGGATTCTCAATTGCATATTCGTAGCCGGCACTAATTGCCTGCATCATTTTGCGGACAGTATCGGGGTTACTCTGAATCATTTCCTCGTTCGAGACAATGACCGGTGTGTAATAATCGAGGGCAGGGTCGATATCTTTCAGCCAGATCATATTAAGTTCCTGTCCTCTGATTTCAGCCTGGATACCTGTCCAACCATAGAAAATCCAGGTCAGATCGATATTGCTATTCAAAGAGGCCAACTGATCGGTTTCCCCGATATTGACCATATTGATTTTGCTGAAGTCGGCATTTTCTTTTTGCATCAGCGCTGTAAGGATCGCGGTTTCCGAAGGCAACCCCCAGCCGCCGTATGTTTTCCCTTCAAAATCCTTGGCTGTCAGGATATTCTTACTTCTCAGCGAGACAAAACCAGAGGTGTTGTGCTGAATGATGGTTGCCAGAGAGACAAGTGGCAAGTCACTGAGGCGGGCAGATGTAACCTGTTCCTGCGCACTGATACCAAAATCTACCTTTCCGGTTGCAACAAGCTGCTCGAGTGTTCCTTGGCTAGATGGGTTGACAATGTTGACTTCGAGTCCCTGGTCTTTGAAGTAGCCTTTATCCTGAGCAACAAATAGTCCGGTATGATTCGTATTCGGCGTCCAGTCCAGCATAAGCGTTAGTTTAACCGGCTGGTTATTCTGGCTGGAGTTCTGTTCAGCCTGTTTGCTGCAACCCGAAAGAGTCACAGTGAGAATCAGAAGGAGCACAATAAACGTAACCAATATCTTTTTCGTTTTCATTTTTATACCTCACTTGTATTTTTTGGGGGGCGAAGGAATGTATCTTTTTCTCCTTGTTTAAGGGGACGAAAGATACGTCCATGGGTCAGCTTGTTCGCCTGTATCGGGAATACCAGGGAAGCAGTAGCCTGGTCAGAATAATAATGATTGCATAATAAAAGAAGCTGAGAGCAGTGATTGCAATGATTGCTGCAAATACTCTGTCGGTAAGGAAATTATTCGAAGAACGCAGCAGATAGACACCGAGCCCCTGGCTTGCTCCAAGCCATTCACTGATGACAGCCGTCATGACACTGTAGGCAGCAGCAATTTTTAAGCCTGAAAACAGTGCCGGCATGGCGTGCGGCCAGCGGATTAGGGAGAATACCTGCCATTTGGATGCGCCCATGCTTTGCAGCAAATGCAGAAGATCCAAATCGCTTAATTCAAGGCCTTCAAGCAAACTGATCGCGATCGGAAAAAAACAGACCAGAACGACAATTAAGATTTTAGGCAGTACCCCATACCCCAGCCAGAGCAACAGCAGCGGTGCGACCGCTATCAAGGGGATCGTCTGGGAAATGATCAGAAATGGATAAAACACCCGCCGGGACAGCGGAAACAGCGTCATCAGTGTACTAACTGTCATGCCCAGAGCAACAGCAAGCCCTAAACCCAACGTCGTCTCAATGATCGTTACTTTGGTATGGCCCCACATCATGTCCCTCGTATTCCAGAGAGCTTTCCCGATCTGAGAAGGAGAGGGAAGAAGCCAGTGGGGGATGCTGAAGTAATTTACCGTAAACTGCCAGACTGCCAGCAGCACAACCAAAAAGAAAAGGGCAGGGGCATACCTCAGCAATGCAGCCGGTGGTCGGAATCTCCGGCTATTGTTTTTTAGCAATAGGGATCCGGATCCCTTCTTTTCAGCGGTACTTGGCAATTTTTTCATTGATCGTGGAACCCTGGGGTACATAGTCAATTTTTACATTGGTCATTACTCTAGAAGCCCCGGCTTTGATACAAGCCTCCATGGCATCTTTGATGACCTGCCAGATTTCATCAGGCTCTCCTTCAAGTGCTGTTTCCATCGGACCGACTTCGTAGGGAAGGCCGCTTTGGGCGACAACTTTAATTGCTTCATCAACAACCGGATAGATTCTGGATTCCTCCACTTTTGGAATGACCTGAAAGGCCATTGTTATCTTTGCCAAAATACATTTCTCCTTCACGTATTTTTTTAGATTACTGTCCGGGACTTTCTAAATAATAAGACACTGCTTATCGACGATGACCGACAAACAAAAAACGCTGCAAAGGCAGCGCAGTTATTAAAGTTTTTTATTATTACTACGCTGGCATTACCCAGATCAGTTTTAAGGGTCGGATACGTGATATCCCTCTCAGCCAGCATCCCCAGCTCCCCATACTATTAAATTAGTTTTATCCTACCATAGTTGAAAATCATTAGCAATAGTGTTTTAGATTACTATTTGCTTTTCATCAGATCATTTGCTTCTCAGGTGAGATATTCTAGATAGTTCTTAAATTGGACAATTTGGGCTAATTATCATATGATAGTACTGACCATATACTGGGCAAGATGGTACAAGGAGAGAGAAAATGGATTTTGCAGGCAAAGATAAATCAGAATACGTCAAGGAAACGTTTAACGCAATTGCCGGGAAATATGATCTAATGAATTCCCTGATGAGTATGGGGATGGATAACGCCTGGCGGGCCAAAGCAGTCAGGATTGTCGAGGCTAAACCCGGAATGAAGATGATTGACCTGTGCTGCGGAACCGGCAAGCTTACCAGAGAAATTGCCGTCGCCGTCGGGGATTCCGGCAGAGTCACCGGAGTCGATTTTTCAGAGGAAATGCTGGCTGTCGGTCGTAAAAATATTGAAAATGACCGTTACAAAGCGAGTATTGAGCTTTTGCAGGGCAATGCGATGAGCTTGCCTTTTACCGACAACAGTTTTGACGGAGCGACCGTTGGCTGGGGGCTCAGGAACCTTCCTGATCTGCGCCGCGGAATCCGGGAAATGATCCGTGTTGTCAAACCTGGTTCGATGGTCGTATCTCTGGATATGGGAAAACCGACTATGCCGGTTTTCAAACAGCTTTACTGGCTATATTTTGAGAAGATCGTTCCGTGGCTGGGAAAAATTCACGGCGGAAAACAAAAAGAATACACGTATCTTTATGATTCGGCCTGTGAATTTGAATCTCAGCGTCAGCTCACCCTGATCTTTGCTGAATGCGGACTTCAGGATGCGGGATATAAAAATCTCGTCGGCGGTGTTGTGGCAATCGTGTATGGCCGAAAACCAAGATGAATCAAACAAATAGAATTAAAAATAAAGAATTAAATTGATAGACAACAATAATAGCAGTAAATAACGTAATAGAATTATCCCCGGGTCAACACCGAGGATAATTCTATTTTCACAGCAAAAGATAATACAGATAATCATTTTTCTTAATTCAACGTTTTACGAAGGGATTATTTACTGACATAATTCATTGGTTTCAGTGAAAAACTAGTGCTAAAATATTAAAACGGAGGTGTTTTTTATATGCGGGTCATGGATATTATGTCAACGGACGTAAGCTGGGTGGACCCAGCAGCCAAAGTTGCGGATATCGCTAAAATTATGAGAGATAAAGATATTGGTGCTGTTCCGGTCGTTCAGGCGGGCAAAGTATTGGGGATTATTACAGACCGGGATATTGTTCTGAGAGTCATCGCTTCGAACAAGGATGTCAACCAGATGACGGCCGAGCAGTGCATGACGGTAGATCCAATCTGTATCGATGGCACGCAGGATATCGATACCGTGGCTGAAACCATGGCTGAATACCAGGTAAAACGTCTTCCTGTGCTGAACAAGGGGCAAATTATTGGGGTCATTGCGTTAGGTGACCTCGCGATTGAAAACATTCATATCAATGAGGCTGGAGAGGCTTTAAACGGTATATCGCGAGGCATCAGCCATTAATGCCAACGTAGGGAAAGATACTTCAATCATAAGTGGGATATGTTTTACAATGGCATATCCCATTCTTAACGGATACCCAGTGGATTTTTTGGGGGATATAAGTTGAAATCTATGTTATATTAGAACATAGGTACTGACTGTGGAACAGTATGAAGCGTATTTTCGGGTTATTATTAAATCTTGCTGAAAAGGGGAACAACATGGCGGATTCAATGCAGAGCAGCTCAACGACCAAATCGGGAAGAAAGGCAAAGCGGAGTCGCTGGTTACAGCGGTGAACACAGCAGAAGCTGTCGGCAGCGGGTCACTGGAGGTTTTTGCAACTCCTATGCTCGCAGCCCTGATGGAAAATGCTGCGACCAAGGCGCTGGATCTTGCGGATGACCAGACCAGTGTCGGGACCTATTTGGAGATAAGACATTTGGCAGCAACACCTGTCGGACTTAAAGTATGGGTGGAGGCAGAGCTTATCGAAGCAGAAGGCCGCAGGCTTGTGTTTAACATTGAAGCGTTTGATGAAAAAGAGAAAATAGGGGAAGCCCGGCATAATCGGGTTATAGTTGGGACGGACCGGTTTATGACTAAAACCAATTCAAAGTTAAGTTAGAAGCTAAACTATAATTAAGTTAATGGTGGGGACGAGAAGTGGAAGCATTTAAAACACTCGAGAGAGAGACAGAGGCCGAACAAGTCATTGAGAAATCAAGATTTATCGCTTTGGTCAAATATATCGAAAGCGCCACCGAAGCCGAAAAAAATATCAAGGAAATCCGGGAAGCCCTTCCGAACGCCCGCCATTATGTATACGCTTACCGTATTCACGAAGGCAGGATTGAGAAAGCCTCGGATGACGGCGAACCGCAGGGTACAGGGGGAAGGCCGGTCATGGAACTGCTCCAGCACCGGCAGCTCTGGAACATCCAGATCATTGTTGTGCGTTATTTTGGCGGTATCCTGCTTGGTACCGGTGGACTTACAAGAGCCTATGGCGGGACAGCCCGCCTCGCATTGGAGAATACAGCGATTGTCCAGCTCGTTCCGCACCGGATCTATGTACTCCGGATTCCGTACTCCTGGTTTGAACAGATCCGGTACGGCCTGAAGCAAAAGGGCATGGAAAGCGGCAATGAAAAGTTTAGCGAAAAAATTGATCTTGAAGTATATATCCGGGATGGAGATCAGGATATCTTTACTGGCTGGCTGGATGAATTCACCAACGGGCAGGTTTCCTGGAAGGATGCTGGGGCTGTATTAAAGCCGGTTACCGTATAGAAAATAATCAGGTAAATTTGCCGGCATTGCTCATTTCTTCGCCTTGTGATATAAAAATTTTCTCGGCAGTTTACATGAATTAGTGTTGATAAGGTACGAGAGACCCTCAGGGGCCTTTTTTTTACGCAAAATATGCAGGTACTGGGAACGCGTGGATTAATCTACTGGTACTATTGGGAAACAGAAATAGTCCGAAAGTATCAATTTCTTATAGAAGACATTATTTCGACAAATTTCCTCTTGAGGGTCTGAGTTTTTATAGATAGAATCCATATAAAACCAAATGTAAAATGATTGTAAACTAAACGTAAATATATTGTAAAAATAGAGCAAGGTTTAACAAATGGCTGCATATGGCAGCAGCTGATGATATTGATGCTGGGCGGTAAAAATATGAAGATCAGAGAATTTATAAGTTTAAGAAAAATACGGGAGTGCAAAAAAGGTCAGGCTATGGTGGAATTTGCGCTGGTTTTGCCTATCTTACTACTATTTCTTGGGTTTATTCTGGATGCCGGACGAATTGTCGATGCGCAAGTATTGGTACAGAGTGCAGCAAATGAGGGAATCCGTCAAGTTACCAGCAAGACAAATATCAATGAACAAGTTAAAAATTCTATTAGTGATTATACAGACAGATTGGATTTCGATCAGTTAACCATTGAGGCCAAAGCTGGAGAAACAAAACGGAAGAATTATACGTATCATGCGAACAAAGGATCTCGATTTCAAGAATTACCAAGCTATTATACATATTTTAACGCGACAGTAACCTTGGAATATGATGTACCGGTGCTCATGCCCCAGTCAAAATTGTTTTTTGGTGATGAATTTAGGGTATTGTCAACATTTACTTCACAGGTGTTTTTAGAGGGGTATCCTGAGGATGGTTAGAGATATCGAACAGATACGTTTGAAGGGAAGGGTGTTCAATTTGATGCGCATGATAAAAAATGAAAATGGACAGGCACTTGTTGAATTTGCCCTGGTACTTCCTTTACTTCTAATGTTAACGTTTGCTGTGATAGATTTAGGGTGGATGATGAATAAGTATCTTACTTTTGATTATGCTTATCGCAATGCGTCTTGGACAATGAGTATAAGCTATGATAGTGATTATTCCCAAACAATCAGTGGAGAATCTGCCAAAAAAGCAATAAAAGAGGCAATGAAAAAGACATCGTCGCTGGTTGATGAGGAAGATTTGTCTGTGAGTGATGCTAAGTTAAAATGTTGGACTGAAAAGAAAGACTACTACACGCCCAAAAGTGGCGGCGGCACGGATCAAAATACAAAAAAATGGAGATATGCGCAGATCACAGCCAGCTTAGTTTATACAGTTGAACCGTTGACTCCGTTAGGAAAAGTGATATTCGGAGAACAGCTGACATTTACGAAAAACCTTGAAAAAAATCGACTGATTATGACAAAAGAAGGTTAGCAAATTAAGCGTGTTGGGTCAGAAAGTAGGTGGCAATATGCCTAGAAGCGTTTGCTTGCCCATGCGTAAACGATTAAAAAACGAAGATGGAAATATCACAATTCTATTTGCTGTCCTGTTAATTGTATTGTTTGGGTTTACAGGACTTGTTGTGGATATTGGCGGGATGTACTTAAATCGTTTACACTTGTTTGAGGTTGGACAAATAATCAGAGATGCGCGTTTTAATGAAACATTGGCGATCGATAATTCGGAAAATCCTGAAGCAACGCTCAATGATATTGCCGACACCTATGCAGTATTAAATGGACTGGATGAAAGCCAGGTAAGCGTAGATTATTATCAGACAAAACTGACGGAAACAGAACGAAATTACGAATTGGATATTAATCTTACAGATACCTATGATTGCGTATTTATAAAAATCTTCGGTATTGATACCCAAACAATTAATGTGACCATACATGGAACCAGTACAGCTGCAAAATCACCCCGAATATGGGCTCCAGGAAGAAAGTAGTCCGAGAATGAAGGGGGCGTCGCAAAACGAATTAAGATAATTCGCTAGCAGCGGCCCTGTTTTTTCGCCATAAAATAGTAACTGTGGGCCCCTAAAGGACCGCAGCTGCTGTATAATTTAGTTGTGGAAAACCGCTTCATCAACTTAAAACAGCTTAAGGATAAAGAAAAAGATATACTGAACTAAAAAAATCTGCTGAATAAAAGCCAGAGATTAGGCTATGCAATATATAACCAGCGTAAGCGGAGCATGGATTGCGCAGCGCGGCTGTTTGCGCCAAGGAGGGCGCAACATGCCGGAAGCGGCTTATATATTGAGTAGCCCTACCTTGTTAGGTTTTATTAAGTCATACATAAAACGATTCATTTAGAAGAAGGAGTATCGCTCCACTACTTTTATGGCAGTTTTGCGACACCCCCTTTTTTCGGCTTAAATCAAAAATCCTGAGATTATTAGAAAAATGAATGATATAATCAGAACATATGAAATCGGGTTAAACATTAGAATAAGAAAGGAACAGGCCAGAGGATGAATCAAAGAGATCCGTACTTCGATAACCTGAAATTCGTGCTGATTGTTTTGGTGGTTGTCGGGCATATCATTGAACCGCTAATCTATATTCCAATCTTCAAATCCATTTATGCGTTCATTTATTCATTTCATATGCCGCTGTTTGTTTTTATTTCCGGCTATTTTGCCAAGAATATTGATGATCCGAAATATGAGATAAAAATTATCAGCAAACTAGTCATACCCTACGTTATTTTTGAAATGATTTATTCCGTCTTGGACTTTTGGATTTTTCATAAGGAAAGTCTGCATTTTACTTTTTTTACACCGTACTGGATGATGTGGTTTTTATTCAGCATGATTATTTGGAAAGCGGCACTGCCTTATGTGGTTAGGATCAGATATGCGCTGCCTGTTACATTTCTTTTCGGCCTTATTGCCGGATATACGGGTGAGCTGGGTTACTACGCGAGTCTGTCGCGGATTGTTGTTTTCTTTCCGTTTTTCCTGGCAGGCTTTTATTTTGAGAAAAAGCATCTGGAAAAGCTGTTGACGAGAAATTGGCGCTTCGCTGCTGTCGGTGTTATGCTGCTGGCTTTTCTGACCTTTTGTTATTTTGGTCAGAATTATACCGTTTCGTGGTTTTATGGGAGCGCATCTTATCAAACGCTTGGCGCTACGGAATGGTATGCGGGGTTTTACCGAGCGGGTATTTACCTGCTGGCTGCAGTTTTAGGTCTAAGCCTGCTGCTGCTGGTGCCTGGCAGGAAGATTCCTCTGGTTTCAGCGTTGGGGCGCAATACGATGTATACGTATCTGCTTCACGGCTTGATCGTGAAGGCCCTTGTTGCATACGGGTTTTATCAGATTTTGCAGACAGGACCGCAGCGAGCGCTGGTAATAATACTTGGGGCAGCGCTGGCAATCGTCCTGGCCCTGAACGGAATCAAAAATTTGTTTAAATGGATGGTTGAACCCAAGGTGTCTTTTCTTTTTAAGGAGAACAGCAAACGAAATATTTGAAGGCGACATATCGGCGAATAGGAGAGAAGCCAAATAATTGGTTAATGAAAATAAATATTTATTGAATTAGAAAATCCCCTTCGGGATACAACTATACGGTTGGTTCTTTGATGTATTAGAAAGTATTCGTACAATCAAGGAGGGGATTAACATAGGAATCAAGCTTGCTGTATTTGATATTGACGGCACCCTGGCAGCAACGGACGATCCGATTCCTGCCCAGGTAGCCTGTAAATTAAGATCGCTGGAACGTCAGGGGATCAGAATTGTTTTTATTTCCGGTCGGACGGCTTCCTATCTGGCGGGATTGGCCAGGGGAATTGGGATCTGTCAACCTTTGGTTGCAGGAGAAAACGGCGGCGTTATTTTTGAGCCGCTGCGTAAATGGGAGAAAAAGCTTGAAGCTATTCCGCACCAGATAGGTGAAGAAATGAAGCAAGACCTTCTAAAAAAATTTCCGGATCTTTGGTTCCAGCCCAATCAGACGATGCTGACTGCCGCACCTAAGGATTTTTCCACGGTTAATTTATTGTATCAGGCAGTACAAGCTCTGGAACCGGTGAAGAGAAATAAGTATAAAATCAATCGATACGATGATTGTGTAGAGGTCATGCCCAAAGAAAACAGCAAGGGTCGGGCCCTTGCTGTGGTCAAAGAGATCCTTGGTATTCGCAGTGAGGAAGTCATTGTATTTGGAAATACGATTGTGGATTTGCCAATGAAAGACGAAACGAACGATTTCCTTATGATCGGGGATGCAGCCGCTGCGGAAGGTATCAGTAGCTACCCCTGTATCGAAGAGGCTCTCGGCTACCTCGAAAGCAATCTATAGTTTACATAGTTTCTAGCATGCAGATTTACGGGCCAATGGCCGAAAAGCAGTATTATAGCCCGCAGATAAGCCCAAACCTATAAGCCAGCTAAGCTTCAAGCCTTCTTTAATATATTGCGGGCAACGTAGATGCCGCTGGCTGCGGACTGGGAAAGGGAACGGGTAATGCCTGCTCCGTCGCCAATCGCATAAAAATTCGAATACTTTGTTTCCAACTGCTTGTTCAGTTGGGGCCTTGCCGAATAAAATTTTACTTCGACACCATAAAGCAGGGTATCGTAGTTTGCCGTTCCGGGTGCGATTTTATCTAGTTTATAGATCATTTCAATAATATTATCAAGATGGCGTTTCGGAAGGGCTAGACCGAGATCGCCGGCGTTTGCGGATTGTAAAGTGGGTTTGGTGAAGGATTTCATCATCCTTTTTTCATTTGTGCGCCGGCCTTTCACAAGATCGCCGAAACGTTGAACGATAACGCCTTCACCGAGCATGTTGGAAAGCGTGGCGATATATTTGCCATACTTTAATGGTTCGTTGAACGGAGAAGTAAATTTATTGCAGACCAGCAGCGCAAAATTCGTATTGTTGCTTTTCAGTTTATCGTCGGAATAGCTGTGACCGTTTACAGTAAGTACGCCGACGGTATTTTCTGTGACGACATGTCCCCGGGGATTCATGCAGAAGGTTTTGACCAGGTCATTGTATTTTCGGGTGTAGTAATGCAGCTTAGCCTCGTAGAC
Source organism: Dehalobacter sp. CP (assembly GCA_009910795.1). The sequence continues at coordinate 61,465 of VMEE01000039.1, forward strand.
TTCATCGGTGATCTGACTGAACACTTCGTAAGGAAGTTCGACTCTGACGCCGAGATCAATTTGGTTGTTTGTCATTGGGATACTCATCTTCCTGCATAGTGAAGTAAACCACTCGCTTCCAACCCGGCCAACTGCGCAGACCAGACAGTCACAGGAATATTCACCGCTGGCTGCGGACAGAATATACCTGTCTTGATCCTGGGAGATATCGGTGATTTCTGTCTTATGTCTGATTTCAACTTTGTCTTTTAAAAAGTTGAAGATATTGGTCATTATTTTAAGATTATTCTCAGTGCCAAGGTGTTTGACTTCGGCCTGGAGAAGATGAAGATCGTTTTGGAGTGCAATTTTTCCGATTTCGCGCGCTTTGGGAGTATGGGTACTGAAACGTTTGGTCGTTGCGCCAAAGTCAACAAGAATGGAATCCATATACTCTATCAGATCCATGACATGGTCATTGGAAATATATTCATTCAGCCAGCCACCAAATTCGGTGGTAAAATTATATTTTCCATCAGAAAAAGAACCGCACCCTCCGAACCCCTCCATGATCGCACAGGTCAGGCAATTGGCACATTTCGCTGATTTGTTTTCAGTCAGGGGGCATTTTCGGTCGCGTATACTGTTTCCTTTTTCAAAAATGCAGATGTTAAGCTTAGGGTTGTGTTTGATCAGTTCATAGGCACACATTATACCGGAGATTCCACCGCCGACAATACCGATATCATAATGCTTCATGATCATAGTCCTCTCATTTCAAATGATTCAACCCATAAAAAGTATAGCATTTGTCTTTTGGAAAAGGAAGTGAATATCGTTTGCCAAGTCCCGGTATGCTCGTCTACTTTGCTTTTATTCTTTTGATTATCATTGCCATTTTTTTTAAGAAAAAACCGGTAATCATTGCTGCCCTTGGACTTCTGGCAGTAGGCGTGCTGGACACCGGCAGCTTCTTTGTGGGGATCCAGGTTGCTTTCCGGGGGTTTCTCCTGACAGCTGCGGATCTGCTTCCGATCATCCTGCTGATTGGATTGGTGGTCGCTATGACCGGCATGCTGAAAGAAACGAAAACGGAAACCATCCTAATCAAATCAATCCTGAAAATTAAAAATGTCGCTTATTTATACTGGCTCGCAGGGGCTATGCTTCTTTCCTTAAGTTTATTTTTATGGCCGACACCTGCAGTTTCCCTGCTAGGGGCTTTGATCCTTCCACTGATTCACCGCAGTCGGATCCCTCCGCTTGGTTTGGCGGTTGGTCTTTGCATTTTTGGCGAAGGAATTGCGCTAGCCGGTGATTACGTAATTCAGGGTGCGCCCGGTCTTACCGCCAGGTCAGCAGGCGTCGCTCTGGAGCAGGTCTTACGGCAGTCTCTGCCGCTCGTATGCGGAAGCGGAATCATCGCTTCGTTAATCGGCTTTCAGGTAATGACGGTTCAGCAAAAGAAAAGCATTCCTGCGTACGTGGTGGCAGACAACAGGGAACGGCTGGACGGGCAGAAGGGGGAGGAGCAGCAAAATGAGCAAGAACAAGAAGAACAAGAAGAACAAGAAGAACTTGATGTACTTCCGCCGATAAAGCAAAACCATCAGAGTCAGAAAAGAAAAAGAACGATCCTGGCTCTGACGGCAGCTGCGGTTTACTTGCTGGCAGTAATCTGGCTGGTCTATGGCAAACTGCGGGGAGACAGTGCCGTAGCGGTTATCGGCGGCGTAACGCTCCTTGTGCTGATTATTGGCACGGTTTTGACTGATTATAAGACATCTTTTAATACTTTTGGGCGGCATATCCAGACCGGAATGAAGTTTTCGATGGAGGTATTTGCCCCGATCGTTGTAATATCAGGTTTCTTCCTCCTCGGGACGCATTCCGGTTATGAAAATGTCCTGCTGCACCAAGGGGCGGGCTATCTGGAACAGCTGGCCGATAAGTTATCTGGTATCGTGGTGCTTAATAAGTATTCCTGTGCTTTGCTGGTCATGCTTACAGCGGTATTGGGGGCAATGAGCGGATCAGGTTTCGCTGCTCTGCCGTTAGCCGGCGGGATTGCAGCGGCTCTCGGACAGGCGGCAGGAATTTCAGCCATTCCGTTGGCCGTTCTGGGGCAGGTTACGGCGATCTGGACAGACGCTGCAGTGATTCCATGGGGATTTCCGGCTATTGTCAGTGCGGTCACCCAAACGGAAGCCGCACAGATTGTCCGGCTGAATATGCTGCCCTGGCTGGCTGCACTTTGTTTCAGCCTCATATGGACCTTATTCAGTTATTGAAGCAATAAGGTTGTATTTGTATTTTATTCGATAAAGAAGGAGAATTTTGTATGATTGTAGAACTACATTCAGAGCAATGATAGTCATTTTTAATAGGCGGGAGGATATCGGAAAATGAAGTCTTCGGCAGAAATTCGGGGTTTGAAAATCATCAGCATCAATGAAGGAAAGCAAATCAACACTGTCAAAGACATCATCATCAATTCTGAGGATGGGAGTTTGGCTTTCTTTGTCATCGACCAGCCGTCAGATTATTTTGGTGCAAGATTAATCGCTTACGCCGATATCCTGGGGCTGGGGGATTATGCATTAATTATCAATGACAGCACCGTTGTTCAGGATGTTGCGCATAACGACCTTGCCGTGGAACTTTTGAAAAAAGATGTTAAGGTCGTTAGTTCTCAGGTTCTGACGACCCGGGGGTGCCTGATAGGCCAGGTGAAGGAAATACTGTTCGATGAAACAACCGGAACGATTTCGGCCTGTGAGGTCGTTGATCCGCAAGGGAAATGCAGCGAATTTAAATGTGATCACGTGATCACGTACGGCAAGGAGATCATTCTAATTGATGACAATCCTTCTGCAGGAAAACAAGCCAAAGAACAGATCAAGCCGGAACGGAACAAGGCTTTAGAGTCATCCGAGCCATCGAGCGGTAAGGAGAGCCCGGCCTTGAGTGAAAAAGAGCTTCTGAAGAAGAAAATCGAACAATTTGGCAAGAGTGAAAGTTTATTGAAGACAGCTGAAAATAACGGGACAATTATATATCCGGAGGATTTTAATGTCTTTGAGCAGCGCCAGCTTCAGTTCCTGCTCGGAAAAACGCTGAATAATGACATTCAGCTTGAGAACGGTACAGTATTAAAAGCAGGAGAGCAAATGACGGGTGAGAATCTGTCCGGGGTGAAAAACCGCAGCACATTAATGCAGTTGACAGCTCATGTTGTAAAATAGGGTGGAAATAAAATGAATGCTACGAATTATGCACTGATTTGCGCCGTGCTCTTAACGGTCATATTCTGCTCTGCCGGGATATATCTGCTTGTACTGCTACGTTCAGCACGCCGGACTATGCAAGTAATGGACAGTGCATTCAACACGGTCCGGGATACTGCTGCCAAAGCTGAAGAATTTATCGGGGAGGCGCAGGAAACCTTAAACGTCATTAATGCGAAATTGCCTGAGATGGTGGAAAATCTGGCCGCTTCTGCAGCCAATATCCAATCGGTCAGTGAAACGGCCAGAGTTCAGCTTGTTGATGAAAATGAACCGGGACAACAAAAAAAAACGGGCAGATTTATGTTCAAAGGGTATTCGTTCTGGAAAAAGCTGAAGAATCACTGATACTTAAGATCTATCATTTTATTCAGGAAGAATTGATACTAGGAAGCGCTGGTAAATGCCGGACAGCAGTCTTTCAAAGGACAGACCGGGCATTCCGGCTTCCGGGCATGGCAAAGTCTGCGACCGTGAAAAATCAAACGGTGATGGGTATCAATCCATAGTTCCATAGGGATAAGAGCGGTAAGCTCTTTTTCTACTTTAGAAGGGTCTTTTTCCCGGGACAGGCCGAGCCGATTGGCAACCCTCAGCACATGGGTATCCACAGGCAAAGCGGGAATGCTATAGGCGTTTGCTAAGACTACTCCGGCTGTTTTACGGCCAACCCCCGGCATTTTTATGAGGTCATCCAGATTCGCGGGGACATCTCCGTGATGTTCTTCAATGAGCAGCTTGCAGGTTTGCAAAATGTTTTTGGCTTTGGTGCGGAAGAGTCCGATCGGGCGAATGATCTCTTCAAACTCGCGGGAAGTGATCTCCAACATCTTTTTGGGTGTGGGGCAGCGTTCGAAAAGTACAGCTGTTACTTTGTTGACCTTTTGGTCTGTTGTCTGGGCACTGAGAATCGTTGCGACAAGAAGTTCAAAGGGGTTGCGGAAATTTAGCTCACAGTGTGCTTCCGGATAGGTTTGTTCTAAAATACGAAGAATGCGGTTCATTTTACAATCACGCATCATAAGTCTGTTGGGTTGCATCATTTTCTCCTTGGATGATTTGTTATGGCTATTCACGATAGATACTGCCACCGATAAATTCCCGGAGGATTGAATTTAAGGGGATGTTGGTTGTGTCCATCGGTTCGAAAAACGACAGAAGATTTAGCAAACGAATTGAAGTATCGTAAAACTTATTTGTTTCCTGAATTTTTTCAAGAAGGGGCTCGGCAAAGGAACGTAGAGCGTTCATTTCAAAGAGCAGGCTGGAATTAAACATGATATCAGCTTCTTCCTGGTAGCGAAAAACGCTGGTATTTTCCCCGCGTCTGACACTTGGCCACTGATTCAGAGTCCGCTCAGGACCAAAGCCCCTGAATTTATCGTCGCGTACAATTCGTCTGATCAGTCTCGCCTCAGTTGTCGGGACGCGGTTGTGGCGGTCGATATTCAGCAGGAAAAGCGCACTGATATAGATTTTAAAGAAGGAATTTCTGTTAATGGTGAGTAAACCTGGGTTTAGGGCATGAAGGCCTTCGACCAGCAGGATATTGTCCGAGTCGAGACGGATATCATTTCCGTCCGGATTTCTCTTTCCGGTGAAAAAGTTAAATACCGGCGTCTGGACCGTTTCTCCCATAATCAGCTTATCCAGATGTTCATTGAGCAGTGCAAGGTCCAGGGAATATAGGGTATCAAAATCCAGCTGTCCGGAAGCATCACGCGGAATGTTTTCCCGATTCAGGTAATAATTGTCCAGAGATAAGGAAATCGGTTTCAGGCCGTTAACGATCAGCTGAGTCGAGAGACGCTGGGTAAAGGTCGTCTTTCCTGATGAGGATGGTCCTGAAATCAGCACGATCCTGACATTTTTATTTTCATTGGTTATGATATCCGCAATATCCGCAATCTTTTTCTCCTGGAGAGCTTCAGCAATATTAATGAGATCGATGGAGCGGCCGTTTCTAATATAGGAATTCACGTCCTTGACCTCAGACAGATCCAGGATTTCAAGCCAGCGTTGCGTTTCCACGTAGGTTGCTGAAAGTTTTTTGGGAAGAACAAAGTCTGCCAAATAACCGGATTCATCGGAAAAATCCAGGATAAATCCCGGCTGAAAAGGAATAAGCCGGAAATCCTTGATGACAGAAGTATCCTCGAAGGCGGAATAAATCGATTTAATAATGGTTTCATCCAATTTATAGATATGAAAACTCTCGTCTTTCCCTAAAAATTCAATGAAATTTTTATGACTAGCCCAGTTCTTTAGTGTTGTTTCAATCAATCTGACTTCTCTGGGAGAAACCAGGGAGCCGGAAAATTCACAATAAACGCCGTCAAGAATGGAATATGGAATCTTCAGTATTTCTTCGGGGAACAGTTCCTGGATCACCTTGATTAAGCCAAGCAGCAAAGTCTGTCTGTATTTGCGGGTGAAATTATCTTTCATCGTATTTCGCCTTGCTTTCTGGTTGATTTGAGGAATGTTAAGCCATATGAGTCATTTTATCCAGTGCATCAGTCGCTTATCCAATATATTCTTGCTCAGGCGTAAAATACCTTGTCTTGTGTTCAAAATAATACAGGATAATCCTTGATAGTTAAGCAGGATTCTATTATAGTTATATTGTTTTTACGTGTCTTTTCATATAAAATCAAGTAAAATATCAATTATTGATGATTGAAATATTGCACAGTGATTATTGGAGGAGAAAAAATGTATCTTAGTACCCGCGGCAACATTGATGCTCAGACCTCTGCCCAGGCGATTGCTCTAGGAATGGTACCTCAGGGAGGACTATTTGTTCCTCAGGAGATCCCCTGCGTGGATTGGAAACAATATGCCAACTGCAGTTACGCCGAGCTTGCGCTGCAAATTATGAAGCTGTATTGCGGAGATCTACCGGCAGGAACGCTGGAAGAAGCAGTCAAAGTATACGGAGACGGACGTTTTGATACGTCAAACCCCGCACCGCTTGTTGAAGTCGGCGGCTGCGGGATGCTGGAACTCTGGCACGGCCCGACCACTGCTTTTAAGGATATGGCCCTGCAGGTGCTGCCTTATCTGCTTACTGCAAGTATTAAAGAACTTGGGCTTGATGTGGAAGTTCTGATTCTTACGGCGACTTCCGGAGATACCGGCAAGGCCGCCTTGGACGGATTTAAGGATGTTCCGGGTACACGGATTGTGGCTTTTTATCCCGACGGCGGCGTCAGTGCTGTGCAGGAACGCCAGATGGTTACAACAGGCGGAGGAAATACTTTCGTTGTGGCGATCAACGGAAATTTTGACGAGTGCCAGACTGCAGTTAAAAAGATTTTTTCATCTGAAGAACTGCGCCAAAAGCTGAATGCCAACCATATGGTTTTTTCCTCAGCGAATTCCATCAACTGGGGAAGACTGCTGCCGCAGATCATTTATTATTTCTGGGCCTATCTCGAGGCAGTAAGACTCGGAAAAATTGCTGCGGAAGAGAAAATCAACATCGTGGTCCCCACGGGTAATTTTGGCAATATTCTGGCCGCTTATTATGCTAAAAGAATGGGACTGCCACTGGGCAAGCTGATTTGTGCATCAAATAAAAACAATGTGCTTACGGACTTCTTCACTGCCGGAACTTATGAGAGCAACCGTCCGTTTTATCTGACTTCGTCACCTTCAATGGACATCCTTATTTCCAGCAATTTTGAGCGTTTTTTGTTTGAAGTATCCGGAAGGGATGCCGGCAAGATCAGTAGCTGGTTCCAACGTCTCTCCAGCGAAGGGAAGTTCAGTGCGGATCCGGATACTTTGACTGCCTGTAGGGAGAATATGACCGCTGGCTGGACGGATGAAGAAGGTGTTTTCGAAACCATTAAAAAAGTGTATGAAGAAGACAACTATCTGCTGGACCCGCATACGGCTGTCGCGATGAAGGTTTACAACGATTATCGAGAAAATAGCGGGGACAAAACGTTTACTGTCCTGACTTCAACGGCGAGTCCTTTCAAGTTTGCTCAAAGCGTGCTGACAGCAATTGCCGGTGACAGGTACAGAGAATGCGACCCCTGGGAAGCGTTGACCAGGCTCAGCGCTTTGACGGACTGGGATATCCCTTCCGGGCTGCAGGGTTTAAGAGAGAAGTCTGCCCAGAAGGTATACCGGTGCCAGCCGGAGGAAATTACGGCTTATCTGGAAAGGAAATTTCTCAAGGACTAGCACCTATGTTGGACATATTTGGATTGGCACTTGCATTTGAAAATATCATCAAGTAAAATAATTAATTGGAAGGATGGGGAACCTTCCTGGGAGAAAAGGTGGACGAGGTGGCTGAAACAGGCAGTGGAACGTACGCTGCCTGTTTCACTTATTAATCTATAAGCAGGAATGAATGAGGAATGAATGATCAGATGAGAAGCAGGATATTTAAAGACACATCAAGATAACAAAGAAATCTGGAGATACCGGCGAAGGCCGGTATTTTGCATTTAACCCTTAAATACGGGCAATTGGCTCCAAAGCAGACGATTCGGGCAGTCGGTTATGATATGATACAAATATAAAATTATAGTTGGGTCGGTAAGGAGGAAAAACGAGATGTCCAAAGAGATTACCCTAAGTTCAGAAAATAAACACGTCTTTCAGAGTTCAGCGGAGTTCAGGGAAGATGCCCTCATTTCCGACCCGGGCATTTATCAAAAGGCAGAAGACAGACTGGCTTTTTGGGAAGAGAGGGCTTCAACGCTTAGTTGGTTCAAAAAATGGGATACTGTTCTGGAGTGGAATCCGCCATTTGCCAAATGGTTTAACGGCGGTAAACTCAATGCGTCCTACAATTGTTTGGATCGGCATTTAGCCGGGCCCCGGGCGGATAAAAATGCCATCGTTTTTGAGGGTGAAAATGGTGATACAGAATCGTTCACCTATAAAGAGCTGCATCATGAAGTCGGCAAATTCGCCAGCGCACTCCGATCCCTCGGTGTGAAAAAGGGGGATGTTGTCACAATTTATATGCCGATGATTCCGGAAGCAGTCATTGCCATGCTGGCGTGCTCCAGAATCGGAGCGCCTCACAGTGTGGTTTTTGGCGGATTCAGCGCTGAGGCCATTCGGGACAGAATCAATGATGCTAAATCTAAGATTGTGATTACGGCTGATGCCGGCTATCGCCGCGGAAAGGTTCTTCCGTTAAAAGAAAATGTTGATGAGGCGCTGAAAGGTGTCGCGGAAATTGACAAAGTCGTGGTGGTCAGACGGGTGGGCCTTGATAACGTTGTACAGGGAGAAAGAGATGTCTGGTATCATGAACTGATGAAGGATGCTGCAGCCGATTGTCCGGCTGAAGAAATGGATGCGGAAGATATTTTGTTCATCCTATATACGAGCGGCACCACCGGAAAGCCTAAAGGCGTCGTGCATACGACCGGAGGTTACCTGACAGGTGTTTCGACTACTCATCAGTACATTTTTGATCTGAAGGAAAACGATATTTACTGGTGTACAGCGGATATCGGCTGGATCACAGGCCACAGCTATCTAGTATATGGCCCGCTGGCCAACGGTGCGACGGTATTCCTTTTTGAAGGGACGCCTGACTATCCTGCGAAGGACAGATACTGGGAGCTGATTGAAAAGTACGGGATAACCATTTTGTATACCGCGCCTACGGCAATCAGGACCTTTATGAAATGGGGAGAAAGCTATCCCCAGAAAAGAAACCTGACCAGTCTAAGACTTCTCGGGACAGTTGGAGAACCGATCAATCCTGAAGCCTGGTTATGGTATCACAAGCATATCGGCGGAGAAAGATGCCCGATCGTTGATACCTGGTGGCAGACTGAAACAGGAATGATTATGATTTCAGCTCTGCCAGGAGTAACCGACATGAAGCCTGGCTCCTGTTCTGTGCCTTTCCCGGGTGTCAAAGCCGAAATATTGAACAGATCCGGACAGCCGGTTCAAAACGGAGAGGTTGGATTCGTGGCGATCACGGAACCATGGCCGGCAATGCTCAGAACGGTTTATGGCGATGACAAACGCTATAAGGATACCTACTGGGGAACATGGCCAGGCAGATACTTTGCCGGGGACGGAGCCAAAGTCGATGAAGACGGTTATTTCTGGATTATCGGCAGAGTCGATGATGTCATCAATGTTTCTGGGCATCGAATCGGTACAGCAGAAGTTGAAAGCGCTCTTGTTGAGCATCCGGCTGTGGCTGAGGCTGCCTGCATCGGTAAAAGCCATGAAGTGAAAGGGCAGGCAATCGCAGCTTTCGTCACCCTCCGCGAAGGGGTTGCAGCCAGGGAAGATCTGGTGAACGAACTTAAGAATCATGTTGCCGCTAAAATCGGGGCAATCGCCAGACCTGATGAAATTCATCTTACGGAAGAATTGCCGAAAACCCGCAGCGGAAAAATTATCCGCAGAATTTTGAGGGACATCGCTGAAGGGCGGGCAATCGGTGATACGACGACCCTTGCCGATGCCTCAGCAGTTGAAGCACTGCAGCAGATTGGGAAGCAGTAAGAGCGCAGGTATTAAGATTAAGCATTACGAGCAGGTACAAATGTTCCGGCTAAAATAAGCAAGAGCACTGCTGCTGTCATAAACAGTCAGAAGTGCTCTTTGCTTTGTATGCCTTATGAACATCCATTGCTTTCTTAATTAGACTGTTGCTTGTCATGTCATAGATCTCTGTTTCTTGATATACAACATTATTTTAGGACCGTCATTTGCATAATAATTTCGAAAAGCAGGAATGATTAATATCAGTATTCTCTTAGTAAAGGAGCACGTTTAATGGCTGTAAAATTCATTCCGATGGTCTATACATTTATTTTTGCATTAATTATGTTTGCGGTTGTTCCAAGAGCAGAAATTCGGAGATTATCGATCTACGCAATCATATTTGGAGCTATATTTGATGTTATTGCGGCGACCACCGGTTATTTGACCGGGATGTTCGGGTATATTGACTACCAGGAGTTTGGGGTAATGAAATTGCATTTTTTTGCTCCGATTTCCTGGGCAATATATTATGTTTTATACTTCTACTTTTTGCCTGAAAAAAATATTTACCGCTATATTTATGTCTTATCCGGGATATTTTACAGTGTGATGTTTTCTCAAGTAATCGGTAAACTGGGCATTTTAAATCCGGGTCCACAGCTGCTCTACCCCATCATTCTTTTTTGCATCTGGTTTCCATTGGCCACTTGGGGCTATTTAAAACTTGTTGATTGGGACAAAAAACGAAGCGCTAAAGTAAAAGATACTTGATTCTAAATTCAACCTTATTGAGATTATAAATATATATCAAATAAATAGACGTATATAAACCATGGGAAATTTAAAGTATAATGAAGCTAATGAGATGAATCACAGTAGTACATGCCAGGCCTAAATCTTATATTATTATTTTAGGGGCTGACACGGTACGCGTATGGGAGTTGGGGGATAGTGGGACTAGAGATTGAACGCAAGTACCTTGTTCATCAGCATCTTCTGCCGGAACTGAAGGAAGGGGAACGGATGATTCAAGGTTATCTTTCAGAAAAACCGTCGGTCAGGTTCAGAATCAAGGGAAATCAAATGATGTTGACAATCAAGGATTATTATACGAAAAACAGGCGGTTTGAGTTGGAGACTCCGGCCAAGGAAGTAACGGAGGAAGAGGTTCGGAAGCTTATGTCCCTGGCAATAAGCCCGCCGATCATTAAGACGAGATATACAGTGAAGAGCGGTCAGGGGATAATCTGGGAGATTGATGTTTATGAAGAGGAAAATACCGGCTTGATTACGGTGGATGCAGAGATTCCGCAGGAAGATTATCCGCTTGAATTTCCGGAATGGGTTGCCGGTGACTGTGAAATTACTGGAGAGAAGCGTTACACGAATCTTAATCTTGGCAGGAAGCCTTTTGCAACGTGGGCAGAATAAGCCGAATAAAAAGATACCAGCCTGTCGTTTACACAGACTGGTATTCTTGTTATTAAGGGCAAACAATTAGTAATAATTTACTCAATAAAATTAGTAATTTTTTCTTTTACTGTGTATAATATTTGGAAGATCAATTTTATGGAGGGATCAGTTTGTCAGAAACCTTACGTTCAAGGGAAGAAATCCCACAGGAATATAAATGGAGACTCGAAGATATTTTTGCCAGTGATCAGGACTGGGAGACAATGTTTAGCGAAACAGAAAAGATGATCGGGCTTTTCGCAAAATATCAGGGACAACTTGCCGGCGGTGCGGACATTTTTGTTGAATGTATGGAATGGGCGGACCGTTTCGGCCAGAATCTGGAAGAACTGTTTACGTACGCCCGGATGAGAAGGGATGAAGATAACCGGATTTCTCGTTATCAGGGGATGACAGACAGGGCGACAATGCTTTCGGTACAGGCTGGAAGTGCCTTGTCATTTATTGTTCCGGAAATCCTGGCCATTCCGGATGAACGCTTAAGTGAGATCCGTTCGGACGTGAGACTGCAGGTTTATCATCATTACCTGGAAAATATCCTGAGACAAAAACAGCATGTCTTAAGCCTGGCTGAGGAAAAGATCCTGGCTGAAACCAGCGAACTGGCTTCAGCACCAAGCACGATTTTCAGTATGGCCAACGATGCGGATCTGAAAATCGGCCCGATTGAAGATGAAGAAGGCCGGGAAATTGAGCTGACCAAGGGGAATTTTATCCGGTATATGGAAAGCAAAGACCGTAGGGTCAGACAGGATGCGTTTACAACGCTTTATGCGGCTTACGGCAAACAAATCAATTCCTGGGCGGCAATGCTCGGAGCGAGTGTCAAGGCCGATGTTTTTTATGCAAGGGTCAGACACTACGATTCTGCGATTCAAGGAACCCTGGACGACGACAAAGTGCCGCTTTCCGTTTATGACGCGCTGATACAGACAGTTCATGATTATTTGCCGCAGTTTCAACGGTATATTCAGCTGCGCAAAAAAGTCCTCGGCGTTGCTGAGCTGCATATGTATGATATTTATGTTCCTTTTGTCCCTGAAATGGATGCGCATATTCCGTTTGAGGAAGCGAAGTCCATTGTACGCGAAGGGCTGAAACCTTTGGGAGAAGAGTATCTGGAGATTCTGGACGAAGGGTTCCGTTCCGGTTGGATTGATATCTATGAAAACATCGGCAAAACAAGCGGAGGCTACTCCTGGGGCACGTACAGCTCCCATCCTTATGTTTTGCTGAATCATCAGAATACGCTGGATTCCCTGTTTACCCTGGCCCATGAAATGGGGCATTCCCTGCACACGTATTTATCGAATAAAAACCAGACCCATCTTTATGCAGGATATAAAATATTTGTGGCCGAGGTTGCTTCCACACTGAATGAATCACTGGTAATGCGTCATATGATCAATGCCTCAAGTGACAATAAAATGAAGGCCTATCTAATCAATCATTATCTGGAACAATTCAGGGGGACCGTGTTCAGGCAGACCATGTTTGCAGAGTTTGAAAAGGAAATCCATGCTGCAGCTGAACGGAATGAATCCCTCACGGCAGACTACCTGTCCAAAATTTACCGGGACCTGAACCTGAAATATTTTGGGCCCGACATTGTCTTGGATGAACAGATCAATATAGAATGGACACGCATCCCGCATTTTTATAATGCTTTCTATGTTTATAAATATGCGACAGGATTTTCAGCAGCGACGGCTCTCGCTCAGCAAATCGTGCGGGAAGGGGAACCTGCTGTACAGCGGTATCTGGCGTTTTTGTCCAGCGGAGGCTCAGATTATCCGATCGAACTCCTGCGCAAAGCCGGAGTCGATATGGAAAAACCGGAACCGGTCAAGCAGGCACTGGATGTTTTTGTGGAGCTGCTCGATCAGCTGGAAAAACTTGTCGGCGAATAATGGAGGTAAAAAAGTGAGTAGTCCATGCAGTAGTTGTTCAACAGCTTCAACCTGCTCCGGCAGCTGCTCCTCAGTTCCGGAACTTACTGAAGCTCAAAAATTAAGTAATATTAAAAATGTTGTCGCAGTCATGAGCGGCAAGGGTGGAGTCGGAAAATCCTCTGTAACGAGCATGCTTGCAGTAAGCCTGATGCGTCAGGGCTATAAAGTCGGTATTCTCGATGCGGATATCACAGGACCCAGCATCCCGAAGGTTTTTGGTCTCAAAGACAAAGCAAGTGCGGCTGAAAAGGGGATTCTGCCGGTCGAATCCATGAGTGGCATCAAGATCGTTTCTCTGAATCTTATGCTCGAAAATGAGGATGATCCTGTCATTTGGAGAGGTCCGGTCATTTCCCAACTGGTGAAACAGTTCTGGACGGATGTGGTCTGGGGAGAACTTGATTACCTGCTGATTGACCTGCCTCCTGGAACCGGCGATGTGCCGATCTCCGTATTGCAGTCTATTCCGGTGGATGGTTTGGTTATTGTCACAAGTCCTCAGCAGCTCGCAAACATGGTTGTTCGCAAAGCCATAAAAATGGCCACCATGTATAAAGCTACTTTTTATGGACTTGTTGAAAATATGGCTTATATTGAATGCCCGGACTGCAACAAGCGCATTGAGATATTCGGCAAACCGGCTGGAGAGAAGGAAGCTGCGGCGAATGAAATCCCTTATCTCGGCCAATTGCCGATTGATCCAAGACTGACGGCGCTTTCCGATGCCGGGCAAGTTGAAGAATATCAGTCGGCGCTGTTTGATGTAATTGCTCAAAAAGTTGCTGCCTGCAGCAAGGAAAAAAGTCCGAAAGAGACAGCATAAGTACGCAAGCAAGACTGCACAATCAGGTCCTGAAAAGGGGCCTGATTTTCTTCCTGAAACAGTCTGACTTTTAGAACAAATATGTGTATAATAAAGCGGAGGAGGTGCTAAGATGAACGAAGTTTCTACCATTCGAGATATTAGGCTGGCTGCTGACGGACAACGAAAAATAGACTGGGTAAAACAGTACATGCCGGTGTTGAATTCACTTCGGGATCAATATATTCAAGAGCGCCCGTTTGCAGGGAAAAAAATTGTCATCTGCCTTCATTTGGAAGCAAAAACCGCATATCTGGCCTTGACAATTCAGGCGGGAGGCGGGGAAGTTGCTGTGGTCGCCAGTAATCCGCTCTCTACGCAGGATGATGTGGTTGCGGCTCTGGTCGAAAACGGCATCAGGGCTCATGCCTGGCACGGTGCGACAGATGAGGAGTATAAAATGCATATCAACAAGGCCCTGGATTTTGGGCCTGATTATATCATTGATGACGGTGGGGATCTTGTTTCAACAATTCATACCTGCCGGCGGGAACTGATTGGCCAGGTTAGAGGCGGAGCGGAGGAGACCACAACAGGTATTCTCAGATTAAAAGCCATGTCCAGGGAAGGAAAGCTTGAATTTCCGATGATGGCCGTCAATGATGCCAGAAGCAAGTATTTATTTGACAACCGATACGGAACGGGTCAATCCGTCTGGGATGCAATTCTGCGGACAACCAATCTGGTCGTTGCAGGAAAAACGGTTTGTATCGTTGGTTATGGATGGTGCGGCAAAGGTGTGGCATTAAGAGCCAGAGGGCTTGGGGCGAAAATCATTATCTGTGAAGTCGACCCGGTTAAAGCCAATGAGGCCTGGATGGACGGATACGAGGTCATGCCGATGAAGGAAGCCGCTTCTATGGCAGATTACTTTATTACCGTGACTGGCAATAAAAATGTCATTACAAAAGATCATTTTGCACGGATGAAGAATGGTGCGATCCTGGCGAACGCCGGTCATTTTGATGTGGAAATCTCCAAGCAGGACCTGAGTCTTCTGGCTGTTTCCAAAAGAAAGGTCCGCCCCAACACTGAAGAATTTACCCTTGAAGACGGGAGAAAAATCTTCTTGCTTGCTGAAGGCAGACTGGTGAATTTAGCTGCAGGAGACGGCCACCCGGTGGAAGTAATGGATATGTCTTTTGCGCTGCAGGCTTTGGCCCTCGAATACCTGGTAAAAAACCAGGGGCTCGAGAACAAAGTTTTTAATGTTCCGGAACAACTGGACAACAGGGTTGCGCTGATGAAGCTTCATTCACTTGGACTGCAAATTGACAGCCTGACATCGGATCAGGCGGAATACCTAGCAGGGTGGGTAAATGAATAAAGAGGAATGGACCAACATTACCCATACGATCCAGACTTCGAAAGGGGAACTGCTGATATCCGGGGTGACATCTCCGGATATCTTGGAAAAGCTTGAAATTGACCAGCAATTAAAAGCTTTCCGTCCTGCTGCCAAACAAAAAAAAGCCATTGTTGAGATCAGCTGTCTTCCACAGGGAAAAGTCGTCTCAGCCCAAATCAAGGGGTTGCTGGTCGGCTATATTACGTTTCATCCGCCGGATGAATTTGAACGGTGGTCATCCGGACAAGACAAGGTTCTGGAGCTCGGAGCGATTGAAGTGTCTCCGCGCTACCGCAATTATGGTGTAGCCCGCAGGATGCTGGAAGCTGCTTTCGGTGACGAAAAAATGGAAGACTATATTGTGATTGCAACAGAATATTACTGGCACTGGGATTTGGATGGAACAAACCTGCCGATTTGGGAATACAGGGAAATGATGCGCCGTCTGATGGCGCATACGGATCTGCTTATTAAAGAAACGGACGATGAGGAAATCACATCTCATCCAGCCAATATGCTGATGGTTCGCTATGGGAAAAATATCACAAAAAAAATGATATATAATTTTGATCGGCTTTTATTTTTGAACGGCAAATAATGGTATGATTTTTGGTCGTCAATATAGACTGTTTTGGCCGAATTTAGCCAAAAATAATCAACTGACGGAAATAGATGATCCTTTAATCGACGAACGTTCAGTTATCTGCGATATGAATTCGCTTTATAGTACATCCGGCTTTTGCAAAGAATACGGATTATGTATAAAATGATATGGAAGCTATATGTATAAAATGATGTGGAAGCTAATAGAAATAAACTAGTGAAAACGAATTATATTTTAGTTTCAGATGGGTAAGGTTCCTTTGGATCATGGAGCGTTATTCTAGTGCATGAAACGGTCATTCGAGGGCGGGCCTAAGAATCCGCTAAGGGCATACCGATGAAGTTCCTGGTGGTGGCTTGGGACGCCCAGTCGTGGGCTGCTGCTGGGAGTTAAGGACAGAGGGGGATCCGCAATGGCATGTGGGCGCTACCCTTTATCCGTGGAGGCCCAGGTACGTGGTTTGAAATATAGCTACGGCTTGGGGATGAACCTGCATTAGGAAGGAACTTAGTGCAGTGTAGCCTGCCTTGAGGTGGAAAAGTTGGAAAGGCGATGATTGGTTAACTGGTGTTGGCAAACATCCGTTATACCTGCCGGAAATTCTTTTCTGCAAAAGAGGCTAGGGTGACCGGGAGTGTTAAGGAAAACTTCTAGAGCGTTTTATCGGGAAGGATTGAAGTGCGGACTAAGTGGCGATCAAGTTCTGAAAAATGGCAACATTTCAGACCAGGGGGAAGGGGAAACCGCCCTTGCAGGAAACCAAAGGGATCCTGGTGGGAAAACCTACTTGACCTATGCCGCAACATTTACTTCTCTATACCCTACAATCCAACGGACTTACCATCAATAAGTGGTATGTAAGATAAGGTTCTGTGTTGCTGGGATACCCCCCTAAATAAGAGTAACTCTAAACCTATAAGATGCTGTTAATAGTTTTATACTATTGGCAGTATCTTTTTGTAAATCTAGGGTTTACGCCGTGTCCCCAACCGCTTTTCGGCTATTGCGCCATTCATGGCGCTTTAATTAAAATATTTATATTAAAAAATATTTTGGAAATCAAAATTTTTCTTGAGTAAAATGTTTTATAAAAGTATAATTAAGAATAATAAGAATTTACAAAATTATGATAATTAAAATGACGATCATTCGAGTAGCCGATTTACACTTCTTCTCAAGAATTATAAAATTTCTTTTAGAAAGTGAGTAGCATTTTTGCATACATATTTGGCTGTTGAAAAGAGGAATTTAATAAATTCATTAAAAAATAGACTCATATATGAACAGTTACTAAATAAAGTTTCTTTTATTACTCTTGAAAATAGTGATATAGACGATTGCATAAAAAAAAGTCTTCAAGTTCTTGGAGAAACTCTATTAGTTAGTCGAGCCTATTTATTACCTTATCAACAAACAAATATAAATAATCATTTCGTATGGATTTCGCCCGGTATCGCACACGAAAAAAATATTCTACAGGATATATCAGAATATTTTACACCTTGGTTATTAAATCAAGTGAAAAATAATAAAATAATATGTTTTTCAGACATTGAAGATATACCCGATCAGATGACAAAAAAAATAATACTTAACCAAAGAATAAAATCTCTTTTTATTATCCCGTTATTTGTTAAAAATATATACTACGGTTGTTTAGGTTTTGATGATTGGGGAAATTATCGCGAATGGCTGGAAGTTGATGTTAATTTTCTCCAATCTATTGCTAGAATTCTTTGTTTAGCTATTGCAAATGATTTGGCGAAAAAAAGCATGAATTTTGAACGTATTCAGTACTGTACTATGTTTGATGGCATTAATGCGGGAATTTACGTTTCGGATATAGAAAACTACAAAATACTTTATGCAAATAAATTTATTAAAGATATTTATGGCAGAGAACCGATAGGAGAGCTATGCTATAAGGTCTTGCATAATAAGGATTATCCATGTATTTTTTGTACAAATCAAATTATAAAAGAAACCAAGGACAAACCATATATCTGGGAACACTATAATACTTTTGTAAATAAATATTTTGAAATTACCAATATGATAATCCGTTGGATGGACGGCAGGGATGTTCGCTTTGAATATATGTGTGAAATGTCAAAGTATAAGCAAGTGCAAACAGAATTGTTAATGGAAAAGGAAGCATTTAAGTTATCGGAAACAAAACTAAAAAAAAGCAATGAGAAATTACAAATCCTTTCACAATCTACAATTACAGCATTGAGTGAACTGCTAGAACAAAAGGACTCATATACTGCTTCTCATCAAACGAATGTTGCTAACTTGTCTTGTGCTATAGCCAAAGAAATGAAATTACCGGAGGAACAAATTAAAGGAATAAAAGTAGCTGCACTACTACATGATATTGGAAAGATAGCTATACCTTTAGATATACTTAATAAACCTCGTAATTTAACAGATAATGAATTTAATTTAATCAAAGAGCATGTTCAGAATGGTTTTGAAGTTATTAAGACCTTAGACTTTTCCTGGCCAATTGCTAAAATAATTTTACAGCATCATGAAAGAATGAATGGCTCTGGGTACCCAAATGGTTTACAAAATAATGAAATACTTATAGAAGCAAAGATATTAGCTGTTGCAGATACGATAGATGCGATGTCTTCTCATAGACCTTATAGACCTGCCCGTGGTTTAGGAGAAGCAATGGCTGAAGTATTAAAACATAATAATGTTTTATATGATAGTGAAGTAGTCAAAGCTTGTTTGTCAGTACTTATGAAAGAGAATAAAAAAAATAAAGTTATAACTCAAGAACTTTTTCAATATGCCTCTAATTATAACGAAATTAATAAAATAAACAAAAATATCGTATGTTATAATATCTAAGAAACTTAGACCTTAAGAAGATATGTTATTGGACAGAAAAATTCCCCATATTTGACACAGAGCCTAAAAAAGGAGTTTTGCTGGGCTGCTGTTACAGCATTCCTGCAAAACTCCGAATATGCCTTGTTTTCTTAGGATTTTTTTTCGGGGGAAGCATCATCAGGATGATCTATACTGTCAGAGACGGTCGAACTTGTGCCGATAAAGATGGCGCCCTGGTCGATTTTAAGCTGTTTGGCGGTGATGTCCCCGTAGAGGCGGGAGGTAGGGCTTAATTCCAACAGGTCTTCGACCTTAATGTTCCCGCAGACAACACCCGTAATCGTTGCTGTAGCAGCAGAAATATTGGCTTTTACTGAGGCAGACTGACCGATGATTAAGTCGCCACCGACTTCAACAGTGCCTTCGAGCTTGCCGTCTATCCGAATATTGCCGCTCGATACCAAAGACCCCTTGAGTTCACAGTCTTCGGCAATGTATGTAATCGTTGTGTTCGTGCTGATATTGCGGATAATCGGATTTGTGTCGTTTTCTTTTTTACTAAACATTCTTAGCCGCTCCTTTTTTATTGCGCTTCGGTATAGGTAGTAAAGACTGTCGGATCAACGAGTTCGCCGTCAACATAGGCCTGGTAGTGAAGGTGGCTGCCGGTGCTCCGGCCGGAATTTCCGCTGTACGCGACAATCTCGCCTTTCTGAACCGTGTCTCCGACTTTGACTGTCAGTTTGGAATTATGGGCATAAAACGTTACAACGCCATAGCCGTGGTCAATTTGCACCCTTCGTCCCCAATAACCGTCATAGCCTGCATAAGTGACGGTCCCGGCAGCAACCGCCTGGACAGGTGTGCCATAATCGCAGGCAATATCAATACCGGAATGAAATTCACTGCTCCAGCCGCCAAAAGGATTACGGCGATAGCCAAAAGGTGAGGAGATCGGGCCATTGACCGGAAGAATATTCGGTGTCCGGTTCAGCTTGTCTTTGTATTCTACGGAAGCATCATAATACTCCTGCAGGGTTTCCACATGAGAATTGAGCAGATTTGAAGCCTGATCAAGGCTTTCCGGCTCAGAATATGACTGTACGGAGTAACTGCCGCGGCTGACTTCCGTCGTACTTTTTTGCTGGATTTTAAGAATGCCAGCAATTTTAGATTCCAGTGAGGAGATGGTTAACAAGTTCTGATTGATTTCGGATGTCTTTTCATTTAATCTCGCGATTTCCAGATCCTTGGCCTGCAACTGATCTTCAAGCTTATCGACATAGGCAATTTTTTGCTGATAAACATTGATGTAATGAGCCTGGTAAATGTCATAAGCAAAAAGTCCCGTAAAAAAGATACCCAGTGCAGCTGAGCTGGTTACAATCATTTTTTTCGCTTTGACTGAAAACTGAATCTGCCGGGGTGCTTTGCCGTGGTCAGGGTGGATAATAATAATTGAGTATTTGTGCTTCAAAATATCACTCCTGAATAAGACACAAAAAACGAAAATATATTATATTTTCGCGTTTTTGTGAGTCATTAATCCATTTTCTAGGATATACGTGTTTGACTGTCTTGTCAAGGCAGGAAGAAAAATCAAACAAACATCAAAGGAATTTTTAACAAGATATAAAATAATATCATACCTGCTTTTACGTTTGGTGAAAGTGGTTATAGACTTCTTGGGCGGCCACTGCCGACAAACCGGACTTAATAAATTCTTCAGGTGCGGCATTTTTGATCGCATCCAAAGAATCAAAATTTCTGAGGAGCATTCTTTTTCGTTTTGGCCCGATTCCGGGGATACCATCCAGTTCCGATGCGGTCATGTTTTTAATCCGCTGCTGCCTGTGGAAAGTGATCGCAAAACGGTGCACTTCGTCCTGGATTCGCTGGATCAGATAAAACACCTCGACTCTGGTGTCAATAGAAAGCTCACGGCCTGCTTGATTGATCAGACTGCGCGTTTCGTGCCGGTCGTTTTTAACCATACCGGCAACCGGAATGGTCAAGCGGAGATCCTTCAGAGCATCAAGCGCGGCTTTGACTTGTCCTTTTCCGCCATCAACCAGAATCAGATCCGGCATTGCGGATTCCTCTCTCTGCAGACGGGAATAACGGCGCCCGATAATATGCTTGAGGTAGGCAGTATCATCATTGTTGTTCGCGAGCGGAGCAATATTAAATTTACGGTAGTTTGCCCGAAAGGGTTTTCCGGCTTTAAACTGAACCATACCCCCGACAATATTGCTGCCGAACAGTCCTGAAATATCGAAGGCTTCAATCGTATCGGCCTGAGCGATTCCGAGAAGTTCACATAATCCTGCCATCGTTTTCCGAATCTCTTCATTTTTGTCTTTTTCCAGGTCCATTTTTTCTTTCAGAGCAGCCTCAGCATTGGAGGCGGCCATTGCCAGAAGTTGTTTGGTTTTACCTTTTTTGGGTATGGTCAGAGGAAGGATGTCCATGACTGCGGTCAATTGGATTTCAGGAATACAAATCTCATCCGGAATGACCATCTCGTCCGTATAGTACTGGATCAGAAATGAAAGAAATGATTCTTCCGGTTCATCGTAGTAGGCAAAGAAGAAACTGTCCCGGGTAACCAGTTTACCCTGACGAAAACAGAAGACCTGAATATTCATTAGCTCCTCATTAAACGCGTAGGCCACGATATCGCGGTTTCGCAAATCACTTAGTGTAATATTTTGTTTTTCACTGATGGTTTTCAGGTCTTGAATCAGATCCCGGTATTCTCTGGCTGCCTCAAACTGCAGCGCTTCGGCGGCTTTGGTCATTTTTCCTTCCAGCCAGTTGATGATGCTTTTTTGATTGCCGCGGAGAAACATGATGGCTTTATCGAGGACTTCCTGATATTGTTCAGGCTCAATAGGATGGATACATGGACCGAGGCATTGTCCAATATGATAATAAAGACAGGATTTGGTAGGGATCTGA
The DNA here is from genome assembly GCA_009910795.1 of Dehalobacter sp. CP. The sequence goes on from VMEE01000039.1 coordinate 83,264, forward strand.
CTGCATTTGCGGAAAGGAAGCAGCCGGTTCAGCAGGCGGGCAGTTTCCCTGGCCGCTGTTGCATTGGGATAGGGACCAAAATATTTGCCGGCTTTTTTAGAAACTTTACGGGTGACAATAATCCGGGGATGTTTTTCGGATGTTATTAATATATACGGATAAGATTTATCATCCTTCAGCATAATGTTATAGTACGGGTCGTGTTTTTTGATGAGGTTGCATTCGAGCAGGAGAGCCTCAACCTCAGAAGATGTCAGGATATATTCAAAGTCGGTAATTTCACTGACAAGTTTTTGGGTCTTCTGATCATGGGACCCTGTAAAATAAGACCTTACCCGGTTTTTCAGCACCTTGGCTTTGCCAACATAAATAATCTTATCGGCAGCATTTTTCATCAAATAAACGCCAGGATTATCCGGCAGCAATTTCAGTTTCTTTTGCAACAAATCCATCAAAATTTTTCACCTCAGTTAAATTGTAGGGGGAATATTTAAAAGATGCAACGTCATATTCTCCAATAAATGGACGTATATTTTCTTGGGGTGGTATTATGCGCAGCAACGCCTGGGGACGTCCTCCTCAAAATGACATCTGGGGCGATATTAAAGTGCTTGCATTATGGGTATTCATCGTCGGTATCGTCGGGTATTTGCTATTCCCGGATTTTTTTCATAATGTTTACGATCAGCTAACCTCTGCAACTGCAAATACGGGAGAAATAAGCGAAATTACGTTGCCAACCTCAAGCGAGGTTAAGGATACCACAACAGGGGATGAGACGGATACAACAAGTGTCTATAATTCCATCTACACTGGGGACAGTGAAATCTCAGACGGATACTGGGCGCTGTTTGTCGGGGACAACGAGTTTAAGCAACTTTCTTTGTCGGCAGAGAGCTATGCGTACATTATAAGGCTGATTGATGGAGATCGGAAAGGGGAAGCAACAAAAATATTGCTGCTTTCCGCAAATGGCAATATTCACAAATACATGGTCACGGAAGAAGTATATAATATCCTCTTGAATTTAAATATGATCAATAACCGTTCCGGAAAAATATAGTATTTATTTAAACAGCAGCTTTGCTCCACCTACAAAAAGTGCAAGACCCAGCAACTGCCACGGATTCCAGCTTATTCTTTGGACCCCGAAAAGCCCAAAGTGGTCAATAATGACTGCAAGGCCGACTTGTCCAAGGATGATGGCCGTCGTGGCATTACATACGCCGATTCTGGATATCGTTATAGCGACTAAAGCAACGATTCCGACACTCAATGCTCCTCCCAAATAGAGATACCAGGGGATTTGCAGCCATTTATGCCCAAACATAGGTACTTTCCAAGCCAATACGGCCAGAAGGGCGATCAAACTGCCAATGATGTGTACGATCAGCGTCGAAGAAAGCAAAGAAGTTTTTTGCGTCAGCTGTGAATTCAGCGTTCCCTGCACAGCCATTGCAGCCCCGGAGATTGCTGCCAGAACAGCAGGCAGCGAAAAAAATTTTAACATACTCTAACCTCCACTAAATTGGCACATATATTAAAATAAAGATTTGATGTTGGGCAAGAACACCAAGTCAGTAAAAAATATAGTAGTATTTGTTCCGTCTTACAGGGAAAAATGTTGATAAGCAGCTAATGAAAAGAGGTGGCAGAATGAATATAGATCCTGAAATGGTCAGAAGGGCGCAGATGTTGCTTACTTTAGATCATTCTTTGCCTCAGGTTAAAGAGATTCTTTTACGGGAAGGTTATTCGGATGATCAAGTGGCTGATCTAATAGATGCGACAGAAGAAGTACTCAATTATTTTGTTCCGCCTGTGTTTGACAACAATAAAATCGCGATAGATATCCGCCATTCCAATAAAGACCTTAACGATGATCCGAGGCCCGATCTGATTGTAGACCGATTCAGCGGCAAGATAGAGCTACTTACTCCTCATCTGCAGGAAACCTGGAGGGTTGCCAATGAAATTCGCAAAACCTTAAAATGTCAATGTCAGTATCTATAACGTTCTATAACAATAAAGAGAACAGAGATGAATGTCTCTGTTTATTTTTACATATTGTCTGTAAAATTATGTAGACAGCTATTGGCAAATCAGCAATTATTCATTACTATTATAGAAATACGAAATTAACCAAATAATCCGAAAAGTATTAAATGGGAACATTATCCGAAGCAGTCTGACAGAAAGGGAGGAAAGAAATGAAAATTGCCATTCTTTCTGATACACATATTCGCTATGGACGGAAACTCCCATCATTTGTCTGGAATGTTTTAAGTGAGGTTGATACAATTATTCATGCAGGAGATGTTGTGACGAAGAGTCTGATCGAGGAACTGGATTTGATTGCACCGGTCATTGCAGTCAGAGGAAACTGTGACTGGTTAATGGAAGAGCTGCCGGAGAAAATCATAGCCAAACTAGGTTCTCTAAGGATTGGTGTTACGCATGGGTATCTTGGATCAGGAAAGAATACCCCGGAAAGGGCTTACAATTTCTTTTCGGGAGAAGATGTAGATATGATTATCTTTGGACACAGCCATATACCTTATAAAAATGTCTATGAAGGGGTATTGCTGTTCAATCCGGGATCTCCAACAGAAAGAAGAGGACAGCCACAGTTTTCGATGGGCTTATTAAACTTAAGTGAAAAAGGAAATTTTGATATCCAGCATCTGTTTTTTTAATTATTTTTGTCCTGTCCATCGCACAGTTTGAGGTCATCATATGAAATTTCGCCGCAATAAAATTAAAAGGGAACACAGCATTATTACCGGTGCCCTGGACTGGCTGGAGGATTTGAGCAAACGCCGCGAAATCACAGACATTATTCCCGGGGTGATTGATGTAACCAATACCAGGGAACGCGGTGCAGCCTATCAATACGAGACACCGACCGGATGTAAGATCCTACTGAAAAATGGTGGATCTGTTCAGGAGGCCTTTGTCGTTACCCGGAGCCCTGAGGTAGTCAAGGAATGGGCGGCAAAGCTCATGGAAGAAATCAATTATTTTCAGGCTGCTCTCGAAGAGACCCGGGATGCCCTCCCGCAGAAAGATCGCCAGAAAACGGAAACTCGGGTTGCCAAAACAAAAGCTCCGGTCCGGACAGAGTCAACAAAAGGATCAATCCGGGAAACTTCAGAAACCTTTCTCAGCAGCAGGGACGCTCTGCTTGCCGGGATTAAAGAAGATTATCAGCTTGTAGAAATCAATCAGGGTCTTCGGGATTCCTATGTGGAAAGCCTTGCCAGCATGGGAGATCTGGAAGATCCTAAATTGGAAGACACTTTGCAGCCGGAGATACGCCGGGAGCTGGAGAAACTGCAGGAGAAACTCCAGGGGAAGGGAAAAATTCAGTAAAAGCAGCCAAAGCGAAGATGATTGTTTTGGTTTGAAATGGCAGTCATAGCTTTATCAAAAATGACTAAAACTATTTGAAGATCGTCAATGATTATGGAGGATAAAAATTGTGGCTAAAGTACTGTATATTAAAGCAAATCCCAAGCCGGACGAGCAGTCGAGGACGTTTCGCCTTTCAGGGAGTTTTATCAGCGCCTACAGGCAATACAATCCTGATGATGAGATTATTACCCACGATCTCTACCAGGAAGGTGTCAAGCCGCTGTCTGCAGAGGATCTTCAAACTGTTTTCGGTCCAAAGGACGTAGGTTCCGTCAATCATCCCGTTTTAAAGTATGCTTATGAGTTTAAGGCCAGTGACAAAATCATTATCGCTGCTCCAATGTGGAATCTCAGTTTCCCATCCATTCTCAAATGTTATCTGGATTATATTACGGTCACCGGGATTACCTTTCGTTACACCGAACAAGGCCCCGTGGGCTTATGCCAGGGGAAAAAAGCGGTTCATATCGTAACCAGGGGCGGCGCTTATTCGGAAGGAGCAGGCGGTGCTTATGAAATGGGTGACAGGTATTTAAGAACAATTTTCGGTTTTCTGGGCATCACCGACTTTACAACAGTCGCGGCGGAACAACTTGATGTTATCGGATTTGATGCACAGGGAGAACTCTCCAAGAGAATGCAGGAAGCCGAAGAAAAAGCCAGGACATTTTAAGCTAGATACTGGTATTAATTAAAAAAATAAATATACGAATGACCCGGCTCTTCCGGGTTATTGTTTTGTCTTGATGCTCAGCTTAAAGATTACAGGTAAAAATATACGATCCATATGAATCATTTTGAAAAATACTTCCAAAATTATGATTGTTATCCAAAAAATATCATGTTATGATTTTCAATAGAATGGTATTAACTTAAAAAGAATAGAGATGGGGTTAGTGAAGGAAACGAATCTTAAGCAGGGGTTTTATCTCGTCCTGTTAAAGGCTATGGTACTGCTATCAGCCTTTTCTATTATTGGAAACCTTGCCGTAGGCTACCCATTAGGCCTCAATATTAAATGGGTTTTTTTACTTATTTTAGCAGCATGCAGTATATTGTATGAAAGACATAGGGGTTTTTCCGACCGCAGTAAATTTCTGTTTTTTTTGGTTCTGACAGGGATTGTTCTGCCTTTTGGTTTTATCGATGCCGGAGGAAGTAACAGCTTTACGATTGCGTATGTATTTTTTCTCTTGATTGTCGTCAGTTACATTCTGGACGGCTGGTACCGCAATACAATTATCGCTGTGATTATTCTGGCTTTTATCGGTGTCCACACTTACGCCCATTATTTCCCGGAAAGAATACCCGTACTGGATCCCGGCAGTTTTTTCGTGGACCAGCTGATTCAGGTTCCAGTTGTCCTGTTTTTGAGTTTCTTAGTTGTACGCTATTTTGCTGACGCTTACTACCAGACGAATCGAAGACTCATGCAACTCGCTCATTTTGATGAGCTGACAGGGCTGTTGAACCGAAGAAATTTTAATGATATCCTGCAGAAACAGTTTGAATCCGGAAATCACAACGGTCATTTGATCATGCTTGATGTCGATAATTTTAAGATGATTAATGATAAAGAAGGACATCTAGCCGGAGACGATGGACTGAAACATTTGGGGACTATTTTAAGGCGGCATTTTGATAATGGGAAAAATATGATCAGCCGTTGGGGCGGCGATGAGTTTATTATTGTTTATTTTGGTGAAAGCGGACACGTGGAGACGGTTTTGGAACAAGTCAAAACAGAATTTAAAGACTATGTGAAAAATATTGAACCGATGGTCGACCTTAGTTTCGGGATTGCCCCGTTGCAGGGATGCCAGACCCCGAATGATGTACTGGCAAAAGCGGATCATGTCATGTATGAAAAGAAAAGAGAAAAGAAAAACAGTTAGCCTGATTTTCTTTTCTTAGAGATTATCGATGTACACTTGTGCTAAAAAACAGCGAGGTGTGCATTTTTTTGCCTCGAATTTTTAATGGTTGCCAACTATTTGTCATTGACATTGTAAAGAAAAATTATTTTTCTCACTCATTAGGTAAGTTTATTAAGACGGTTTTCCTCTGTTCTTGTCTATCCCGCGGCCGGTCGGATCAAAGAATTTTGCTCCCTTGGCTTCTTCGGGCAGGTAGTCCTGTTCGACCCAGTTGCCCGGATAAGCATGCGGGTAAAGATAGTCTAAACCGTGGCCAAACTTCTTGGCGCCGGGGTAAGAGGCATCCTTCAGATGCAGCGGCACTTGGCCGGCTTTGTTCGCTTTGACGTATTGCTGAGCCTGATTGATCGCCGCAACAACAGAATTGCTCTTCGGAGCAGTCGCAATAGCCAGGACGGCTTGTGCCATCGGTATTCTGGCTTCAGGCAGGCCAACCCACTCTAAGGCATTGGCTGCGGCGTGGGCCTGGAGCATGACTGTCGGATCAGCGAGGCCGACGTCCTCGGAAGCATGCACGATGATCCTGCGCATGATGAACCGCGGGTCCTCACCGGATTCCAGCAGAACAGCAAACCAATACAGGGCCGCATCAGGATCGGACCCGCGCATACTTTTGATCATCGCCGAAATCATGTCGTAATGGTTGTCCCCGTTTTTGTCAAAACGGAAGTGTCTTTCCTGAACGGACTCTATGGCGGTTTCCAGATCAATCCTGCGGATCCCGTCTTCGGGAGCTGTGGTCAGAACTGCAAGTTCGAGCGCATTGAATGCCCGACGCAAATCTCCGCCGGCAAAATCCACCCAATGCTGAAATGCTTCTGCTGTAATCTCCGTATGGTAATTACCAAGACCTCGCTCATTGTCCTTCAAGGCATTCTCAAGCCCCAGACGGAGTTCCTGTTCTGAAAGAAGATTCAACCTGAAAATCGTGGAACGGCTTAAAAGAGCGGAGTTGATTTCAAAATAAGGGTTTTCAGTGGTTGCTCCGATAAAGGTGATCATACCGCGTTCAATAGCCGGGAGTAGAACATCTTGCTGGCCTTTGTTGAAACGGTGGACTTCATCGCAGAACACAAGCGTCTTCTGCTGATAAAGATGCAGCCTTTCCTCGGCTTTTTCCAGGATCTCTCTGAGTTCTTTGACGCCGGAAGAAACAGCATTGATCCGGATAAAGTTTGAGGTCGTTTTATTGGCGATGACCTGAGCCAGGGATGTTTTACCTGTTCCAGGCGGACCGTATAAAATGATCGATGTCACCCGGTCTGCTTCAATGGCGCGGCGCAGAAGTTTGCCGGGCCCGAGAATTTCCTGTTGGCCGATAAATTCTTCGAGGGTACGGGGACGCATTCTGTCGGCCAGGGGAGCAACTTTACCGGAGTCAAAAGCAGCCGAAAAAAGATTCATTTTTCTTTTTCCTCCAAAATTATTCTTGCAGATATACTTGATCATTGATAAACCAATCATAAAAAGGAAATGTTATGAAAGATGAATCCATTATAACAAATAAAATTGCAAAAGAATAACCAGAATGATTATTGACAAATTCCGATTGGTTTAGTAGGATATAAGCGTACTGACGAAGGGTAACATTTTGCATGGCATGAGGTGAATTGCGTGAGATTTTCTACCAGAGGCAGATATGGGGTACAAATCATGGTTGATTTAGCCCAGCATGCGGCTGATGGTCCGGTTTCCCTGAAGTCTGTCGCTGACAGGCAGAAACTATCTGAGCATTATCTGGAACAGCTCGTTCCTGAGCTGCGTAAGGCAGGGCTGGTCAGAAGCATCCGGGGGCCCCAGGGCGGGTATGAACTGGCCAAGCGCCCTGAACAAATCAATATCGGTGATGTGATCAGGGTACTGGAAGGACCGATCGCACCAGTCGAGTGCGTTACCCAGTCGGAAGAAGACTGCTGCCAGAAAACAGATTTCTGCGTAACGCGGGAAGTATGGGTGAAGGTTAGGGATTCCATTAACGGTGTTGTCGATTCCATTTCTCTGGCGGATTTACTAAAAGAAGCAGGTAGCGGCGGAGAAAACTTGGGATTCTTTCAATAGATGTCTGAGATGATGATTTTGCTACGATCTGTCAGATAAGGGTCGACAGATAAGAGCTGCTTAATGGAGGATAAGATGAAACGAATATATTTGGATCATAGTGCCACAACGCCGGTTGACCCGCAGGTGGCAGAGTTAATGATGGTGTACTTTACAGAGTACTACGGAAACCCATCTAGCGTACATTCCTTTGGAAGACAAGTTCATAAGGCCATCGACGAAGCCAGAGAACAGGTTGCATCTTTGATTGGAGCAAATCCTTCGGAGATTACCTTTACCAGCGGCGGAACGGAAGCTGATAACCTGGCCATTCAGGGTGGCACCAGAGCAAGAGCAAAAAAAGGCACGCACCTGATTACTTCGGCGATTGAGCACCATGCTGTTCTGGATACTTTTAAATACCTGGCTAAAAACGGCTACGAAATAACCATTGTGCCGGTCGATGAGGAAGGCTTGGTAAGTGTTCAGGATATAGAAAAAGCAATCCGTCCGGACACGATTTTAATCAGTATTATGCACGCCAACAACGAGGTTGGGTCGATTCAGCCTGTCGCTGAAATAGGCCGGATTGCCAGAGAAAAAGGGATCCTGTTCCATGTCGATGCCGTCCAGTCTCTTGGAAAACTGCCAATCGATGTCAATCAGATGAATGTTGATCTGTTAACGATATCGAGCCATAAAATCTATGGCCCTAAAGGGGTCGGTGCTTTATACATCCGCAAAGGCGTCAGGATTTCTCCGCTTGTTTTTGGCGGTTCGCAGGAGAGAAAGATCCGTTCCGGTACGGAAAACGCTCCGGGGATCATTGGTTTTGGCAAAGCCTGTGAGTTGGCCGGACAAAGGATGGCAGACGAAAATATTGAACTGGTCAGACTCCGTGATAAATTATTCGACGGAATCCTCGCCGGTATTGATCATGTCAAGGTGAACGGCCCGCGCGGTGCCAAGCGTCTCCCGAACAATGTCAATATCAGCGTTAATTTCATTGAAGGAGAATCACTGCTCTTAAGTCTCGATTTGGTTGGAATAGCCGGTTCTAGCGGTTCGGCCTGTACTTCGGGATCTCTGGACCCTTCGCATGTTTTACTGGCCATGGGTTTAAGCCATGAGGTTGCCCATGGTTCCCTGAGGCTCTCACTTGGCAGACAGAATACGGATGAAGAGGTCGACTATGTGTTACAGGAGCTTCCGAAGATCGTGCAGCGCTTAAGAGAAATGTCTCCTTTATATCATAAAGCAATTTGAACTAGCTTTAAGCAAATGGATTGTTCCTCAAAGCAAGCTGAAAGACAGGAATAAGACAGGAGTGAATCAGATGTATTCAGAAAAAGTAATCGACCATTTTACGAATCCCCGCAACGCAGGTGAAATTGAAAATGCAAATGGCATAGGGCAAGTCGGCAACGCCAAGTGCGGCGACATTATGCGGATTTCCATGGTTGTTGAAAATGACATTATCAAAGATATCAAGTTTAAGACATTTGGCTGCGGGGCTGCGGTAGCGACCAGTAGTATGGTTACGGAAATGGTCAAAGGCAAAAGCGTGAATGAAGCCCTGGATATTTCGAATGCTGCTGTTGCTGAAGCCCTTGGAGGTTTGCCTGAAGCCAAGCTGCACTGTTCCAATCTTGCCGCAGATGCTGTTCATGAAGCTATTAAAGACTATATCAAGAAAAAGACCAAGGTCTGAGGAAGTATGAAGGTTAAACGTATGAAGGTTGCTGTTGGAATGAGTGGCGGCGTGGATAGTTCCACCGCCGCTGCTTTACTTCAAGAAAATGGGCATGAGGTGATCGGAGTTACCATTGTGACCCATGAAGGCGGGCTTGCTGAAACTGCTGCGCTGGAAGCGGCTGAGCAGCTCAGGATACCGCTGCATGTGCTTGATTTCCGGACGGTTTTCAAACAGGAAGTCATTGATTCTTTTGCGGAGAGCTACTACAGAGGGGAAACGCCAAATCCGTGTGTGCTGTGTAACCGGAAAATCAAATTCGGAGAATTGCTTAAACAGTCGCGTGGGCTTGGTGCCGACTATCTTGCGACCGGTCATTACGTTCGGAAAATGGTTGACGAAACTTCAGGCCGCTGGCTGATCCAAACCGGGCTGGATGCGAAAAAAGACCAGAGTTATGTATTATACTCCTTGAGCCAGGAGCAGATTGCCCATGCACTTTTCCCGCTTGGTGATTATACGAAAGAACAGGTCAGGGACTTGGCGAGAGATAGAAAATTGACAGCTGCCGACAGCAGTGAGAGTCAGGAAATCTGTTTTATTCCTGACAACAACTATGCGGAATATATTAGGGCGGCAATGGGAAAAGATTCTGAACCAGGTGATTTCACGGATTTCTCCGGCCGCATTATCGGCAGACACAGGGGATTGATCCATTATACGGTCGGACAGCGCAAGGGATTAGGGACAACATTTGGCAAACCAATGTTTGTTGCTTCGATTGACCCGGTTGGCAACAGGGTAATACTTGGAGAAGGCAATGATGTCTTTACCGATGTTCTCTGGGCGACAGGTCTGAACTGGATTGCTCTGGAAAGATTGTCCGGACCCTTGAAGGTGCAGGCGAAGATTCGTTACAAGGCGAATCCAGCAGCAGCTGTTCTTTATCCTGAAAATAATCTTGTCAGGGTTGAGTTTGAGACTCCACAGCGGGCAGTTACTCCCGGTCAGTCGGTTGTGTTTTATGACGGGCCGACAGTTCAGGGAGGAGGGGTCATTATATCGGATAAGTGCGGAATCCGCCAAGATCTTCTTAAGACAGAATAAGAAGCGATTGCCGAAGGGCTGACTCGTGCGAAATACTCCTTTCAGCAATATTTCAGTTTTATTTCATAATATAGATTGCAATACTGCTGAAAGGAATATTATCCTGATATTCCGGCAATAATACCGGATATAATCCTAAGGCAAATGAGGGAATTATGCGGAGGATGAGAGATATTGTCCGGCTCCCGGTGATTGATCTGAATTCCGGGGAACGTCTGGGCTGGGTAAAAGATATCATATATAATGAAAAAGACAATACGGTTTCCGGCGTTATCGTGGAAAAAGATTCTCTGCTCACGCACCCGCTCGAAGACATGAGCAGAGATGATATCGTATCTTTTGGCAAGGATTCCCTTGCTGTTAAGAATCCAGAAGGGAAAAAGATTTCAGGTGCATCCTGGTCTAAGAAAGTCGGAAACAAGGTCTTTAATGGAGAAGGCGATATCAAAGGAACAATAGGCGATATCTATGTGGACAATACGGTCCAAAAAGTACTTGGTTATGAAATATCAGACGGTCTTTTTGCGGACTTGATGAAGGGCAGGGAGGCTGTATTTGAGGAAAACATTCTTTGCGAGAGCCAGGATGTTGTTGTAATTGAAGGAGGTTCATTGTCATGATTTGCCCGGTTTGCGGGGGACGACAGACCGGAAAGGTCGGTGTGGAACAATATTATTGCTGGGACTGTTTTATTGAATTCAACAGTCATACCGATCAGGTAGTCGTATTTGATTTGGAAGAAGATGGGACACTGGTAGCGTGGGAAGATTTCTTCCTTGAAAGCGAGCAGATCGTTCAGGCTCAGGCAGCTGCTGAATGACGCCGAATTGCCATGTCTAGAGTTCTTCATACCGTGCATGCGTAGAATAGAGTCAGCGCTTCGCTTATACCATGGATGGCAAGTAGCGGCAAGGCCAAGAAGCTAAGGCTACGGCCTGTCCATCGGGGGTTGGGATTTTCAAATTCATTTTGAAAAGACCGCCCTTTATTTGTCTTAAAACATAACTGGGGGGCGAGTATGGGACAGACCAAGCTACGTTGGATTTTTGGCATCTTGTTGGTTATAGCAGGTCTCCTGCTGTTTATGAAGGTTAAAAAGATTGCTTTTTCTTTTGCAGCAGGTGCCGTTATAGCCTATCTTTTAAGTCCCATGGTCAATTGGCTCGAAAAAAAAGGCCTGCGCCGGCGGTGGGCGATTGCCTTAATTTTCCTTTGGATTGTGGTTTTGCTTGCTGTGCTGTTTTTACTGCTGCTGCCCACGTTTTACCTGGAGCTTGGAAGACTGTCCGTCGTACTGCCAGAGAGGCTGGAAGTCATTTACCATTATATACAAACCGGGAAAAGTGTCTACCCGCAAAATATCCTGCCTGAAGAGCTCAGCAGATTAATGGATAAAAAACTGATTCAGGGGCAATCCTATCTGACCGGCTGGCTGGAAAAGGTCATGGAAAATATTCCGGCTTTGCTTTCTTCCATCGGATTAATGGTTCTTTCCCCAATTCTGGCCATCTATTTTTTAACGGACTGGAGAAAAATTGTGGACGGGGTTTTAATGCTTGTCCCTGGCAGAATGAGGGAGCAGTGGCACAAGGTATTACAGGAAATTGATTATGTGATCAAACGGTATATCCAGGGCAATATGATTGATGCGGTCATCGTCGGCCTTCTGATCGGCATAGGGATTAAGCTCATCGGTATGGAATATGCGCTGATTATCGGGATCATTTGCGGAATTACCAATCTGATCCCGTATTTTGGTCCGATCTTAGGCGGCATACCGTCAATTTTGCTGGGCTTAAGCAGATCCCCTCTGATGGCTGTAAAAGTCACCCTGGTCATCTTCATCGTCCAACAGCTGGACAGCAATCTGATTAATCCGCGTCTGATGAGCAACAAAATCGGTCTTCATCCGCTCTGGGTTGTTTTTGCTCTTTTGGCCGGCGGGGAAATCGGCGGTTTGCTCGGAATGCTTTTTGCCGTTCCACTGGCAGCGGTCCTGCGTATTATCATCAGAAATGTTTATTATTATCTGATTGCACCGCGAGATCTGAAGTCAACGAAGAATTAAGTAGGATTTGCGGCCGTCAGGTCTGTTGACAGGCAACTTCTCTTTTGGCTATACTTATTTTAGTGGTTCAGAAAGTGTAAGTATTTTCTGAACCAGCTAAGTGCAACGAAAGCTGCCGCCTGTGCCAAAGAGGCTTGGTGCCAGCCAAGTTTTCTTATGTCTTAGCAAGATTTGCCTTTGCTATTCTGTAATAAATATAAGCTTAAGTACCATGTTAACCCTAAATCTGATATATCCTGTCGGCAGATTTCTCGCAATACGGCGTTGTCGTTGATTGCCATTATGTTATCATTTTAGAGTTGACAAGGCACGAGGAGCCTTCCATATAAGGAGGAAGTAGATGTATACCGGAAATCAACTGCGCGAAATGTTTCTGAAATATTTTGAGGGAAAAGGACATGTTATTCAGCCCAGTGCCTCCCTGATCCCGAAAGATGATCCTACTTTGCTTTTAACGGTAGCCGGAATGGTTCCGTTTAAGCCATATTTTTTAAGGCAAGTGGAGCCTCCGTTTTCGAGAGCGACCACCGCTCAAAAATGTGTCCGAACCCCTGACCTGGAGAGTGTCGGCAAAACGGCCAGACACCATACTTTTTTTGAGATGCTCGGGAATTTTTCTTTTGGTGACTATTTTAAAGACGATGTCATTCCATGGGCCTGGGAATATATTACCGGCGTACTGCAAATTCCCGTCGAAAAGCTCTGGGTAACCATCTATCCGGAAGACGAAGAGGCCAGAAATATCTGGACAAAGGCAGGTGTAAGTCCGGATCGGATCGTCGCCGATTCCGAGAATTTCTGGGCTGCCGGACCGGTCGGACCTTGCGGGCCTTGTTCGGAAATCTACGTAGATCTTGGAGAAAGCCGGGGCTGCGGCAAAGATGATTGTGCAATTGGCTGTGACTGTGACCGTTTCCTGGAGGTTTGGAACCTGGTCTTTATGCAGTACATAAGAGATGAAGCCGGTACACTGACTCCTCTGCCGAAGCGAAATATTGATACCGGGATGGGGCTGGAAAGAATTGCATCGGTGATTCAGGGAGTTGAATCCAACTTTGATACGGATTTATTTATACCGCTCATCAATAAAACGGCAGAAATCGCCGGCTTGCAATACAAAAAAGATTCAAAGACGGATGTTGCGTTGAAGGTCGTTGCCGACCATGCCAGAGCAGTATCTTTTATGCTGGCGGACGGAATTAGGCCGAGCAGCGACGGACGCGGCTATGTTTTGCGGCGAATCTTACGCCGGAGCATTCGTTTTGCCCGGCTTTTAGGAATTGAAAAGCCGTTTTTGGAACAAATATTCCGTGTTATCCAGGAACATTATGCACATTGGTATACAGAGCTCAAAGAGAATGATAATTTTATTCTAAACCATTTGCGGCTGGAAGAAAAGAATTTCCAGGCTACCCTCGAACAGGGCACGCTGATCCTTCAGGATAAAGTGAAAGCTCTCAAAGAATCGGGTCAGAAGATACTCAGCGGGGAAGACGCTTTTCACCTGTATGAGACCTATGGTTTCCCGGTAGAATTGACGGAAGAAATGCTGCTGGAAGAGGGGATCTCCGTGGATATGGCGTCGTTCGACAAAGCATCGGAAGAACACCGTCTGCTGGCGAAAGAACAATCCCGTCAGATGAAGGCTGTCGGGGAAAACAGCCTGCTCACAGAAAAAGCAAAAGAACTGGGGCCGACCCGTTTTCTCGGCTATGAACAACTGGAAAGTGACAGCATCATTGAAGCGATGTTCAATGAAGAAGGCGCAGTGGATGGGGCCGGTGAAGGGGAGGAAGTCATTTGTCTTTTGGATCAGACACCTTTTTATGCCGAGAGCGGCGGACAGGTTTCAGACGAAGGAATCATCCGGACCGGCAAAGCGTATGCTGAAGTACTGGAATTGCGGAAACTTCCTAGCGGCGCGATCACGCACCGCCTGCTGATTAAAGACGGGGTGCTGAAAATAGGGGAAAAGGTCCACACCGTCGTTAATAAGGAAAAACGCCAGGCCATAGCCGGACACCATAGCTCAACGCATCTTCTGCAGACGGCACTGCGCAAGAATTTGGGAGATCACGTTCAGCAGGCAGGTTCCCTTGTTACGAGTGAACGCCTGCGGTTTGATTTTTCACATTTTTCACCGCTTACGGCTGAGCAAATTACCGAAGTAGAGAACGAAGTGAACCGGCAAATCATGGCCGGTCTTACTGTGCAGGCCGAAGAAATGGGCATGAACCAAGCCCGTGCAAAAGGCGCGATTGCGTTGTTTGGTGAAAAATACGGAGAAATTGTGCGTTTGGTTGAAATGGGTGATTACAGCAGAGAACTCTGCGGCGGAACCCATGTCAAAAATACAGGGGAAATCGGCTTATTTAAAATCATTTCCGAGAGTGGTATCGGTGCAGGCTTAAGAAGAATAGAGGCTGTAGCCGGTATGGAATCTTTGGCCTACTTAAGAGAAATGGAGAGCCAGTTCGCTGAGATCAGTACGGTACTGAAAGTTCAGCCAAAGGAAAGCGTGAAAAAAGTTCACCTTATGACTGCCCAGATCAGAGAACTCGAAAAAGAAATTCAGCAGCTGAATGCCAAGCTGTCTAAATATGAAGCGGACAGCATCATGAGCAAGGTTCAGGATATCCACGGTGTGAAAATGCTTGCTTCCAGGGTTCAGGCCCCGGATATGGAGACACTCAGGCAAACAGCGGACATGCTCCGGGACAAGCTGAAAGAAGGCGTCATTGTACTGGGTGCTGTTGCCGACGAAAAAGTAAATCTGGTGACTGTGGTTCATCCGTCGGGGTTAAATGGGCTTCATGCCGGCAAGATTATTAAGGAAGTAGCTTCGATTACAGGCGGCGGAGGCGGGGGCCGTCCCGACATGGCCCAGGCCGGCGGCAAGGACCCTTCCAAGCTTGGCGAGGCGCTGGATAAAGTGCCTTCCATAATCCGTCATTTTTTGGGGCATAATAGTTAAGATTACCAAAAAGTATTAAAAATATTTTTAACAGACTGACAGGTAATCTTTGGATCAATGCAGAATAATGTATAACATACTGGTGAAAGAAAGGAGGTATAAACCTTGAGTAAGATGGAAGAAACCATGATGTTCAAATCCCATCCAGGTGACAATTCACCGCGGGAAATATTGCAACAGGTTTATGCTGCACTGCAGGAGAAAGGATATGATCCGATCAATCAGTTGGTGGGTTATTTGATGTCCGGAGATCCTGTCTATATTACCAGTCATAATCAGGCCAGAACCAAAATCCGCAAGCTGGAACGTTATGAATTGCTGGAGGAACTGGTAAAATTTTATTTGCGCGATCTATAAAAAAAGATTTTCTTACTTTTTATTTTCACCTTTTTTCTTTAAGAATTTCTTTTGGCATCTGAATACCTTGCGTTTTTTTGAATTTTTTAAATTAACACAAATGGTTCTTATTTTTGCGTTGCGTTTGATTAGTTGCCCTCACAGTACGTGGGGGTTTCGTTTTGGAGGACAGTCATTTGCTGAAGGTCAAATTAGGGCTAAAGGGTCCGACGGTGTCGGAGATATGTTTTGGCAGCCTCGCGATTTCTCCGCTTCAGGGCAGAGTGAGCGAAGAGCAGGGAAGAGAGATCCTTCAATATGCGCTTTCAAGGGGGATAGACTGGGTCGATACGGCAGAAATCTATGAAAATTACAGTCAGTTAAAACCTGTTCTGGCCAGGAACCCCGAGATGAAAGTTGTATCCAAATCTTATGCGGTGACGCATCAGGAGCTGGATGTGAGTCTAGAGAAAGCCAGAAAGGAACTGGGCAGGGATTCTATTGATATCTTTCTGCTTCATGAGCAGGAAAGTCATCTGACGCTCAAAGGACATGCTGAGGCCTGGGAAGGACTGCTTGAAGCAAAGGCCAGGGGTCAGGTCGGGGCGATCGGAATCTCAACCCACGCAGTCCAAGGGGTAAGAGCAGGGGCTCTTCAGCCGGGTCTTGACGTGATTCACCCACTCATTAATTACCAGGGGCTCGGTATTATCGATGGAAGTCTTGAGGACATGCTGGAAGCTATTGCGTTTGCAGCTGAATTAGGTATCGGCATCTATGCGATGAAGGTTTTTGGCGGTGGGCACTTGGTAGCTGAACCGGAAAGAGCCGTGAATTTTATCCGGAGTATTCCAGGAATTCAGGCGATGGCCTTAGGCATGTCATCAATTCCGGAAGTAGACTATAACCTGGCACTGCTGAACGAGGAACCTATATCCGATGAATTGCGCCAAGCGGTTCTGCACCGGGAGAGAAAACTGTACATCGCCGACTGGTGCCAGGGCTGCGGAAAGTGCGTCGGCGGCTGCCCGCAAAATGCGCTTTATCTTAACAAGGGACAGGTCTGTCTGCAGACGGAAAGATGTGTTCTGTGCGGATACTGCGGCAGATATTGCCCGCATTTCTGTCTGAAGATTATATGATACCTTTTGTATAAAAAAATTTAAATAATATCTTCCGTAAACTGGGATAATAATAGCGGAGAAAAATGTTAAGGTATATAATTAGGATAAGAGACGTACATCTGAAAATAACAGAACCGTGATATCAAAATGTACAGACAGGGGGACGCTGTTATGAAAAAGAAAGTTCAGGAGTATTGCATTGAATGCGGCGAAATTACTGAATTCCTGTATGATGGCGAAGAATGGTTGTGTAAGAATTGCGGAAGTCACAATTCGCAGGGTGTAATGAACGACTCTATTCCATTAAACAACGATGACGAGCAGGACCGGGCGTAGACCCTACGTGGTCAGGCAGTTGCTGAGGTGCATGAATGAGGATAATGGGGCTGGATCTTGGTGAAAAGACGATTGGCGTCGCGATGAGCGATCCGCTGGGTATTACCGCCCAGGGAGTGGAAGTCATAAGAAGAAGCAGAAAAGAGAAAGAGCGGGAAGAATTAGCCCGCCTGATTCGGGAATACGAAGTGGATGAAATTGTTCTGGGATATCCGAAGAATATGAATGGGACACTCGGTGAAAGGGCGAAGCTGACGGAGGTTTTTGCGGAAGAACTTCGTGAAGGCTATTTACTGCCGGTGAAGTTGTGGGATGAAAGACTGAGCACCATCGGAGCCCAAAGGGCCTTGCTGGAGGCAGATCTATCCAGAGCAAAGAGAAAAAAAGTTATTGATAAGATGGCGGCAGTATTCATTCTCCAGGGATATCTCAATAGCAAGTGAACGGAAATTGAGATACCATTTGACTTTCTTTTCCTGCCAAGGTAGAATTACAATATCTGATTTGAAGAGGTGATACATATGTCCGATGAAATTAATAAGCAAGATGATCTTGATGATGAAGAGGTTTTTGATGTCATTGTCTTAAATGATGACGAAGGAAATGAAAACGAATTCATGCATCTTGCCACCCTCGAAGTTGAAGGCAGTACGTATTTCGTGCTTCTTCCTGTTGAAGAAACAGAAGAAGACGAAGAGGAAGCCGAAGCCATTATTCTGAAGCTTGGCAAAGATGAAAACGGTGAAGACATGCTCATGGATATCGAAGACGATGAGGAATGGGAAAAAGTCGCCGATGCCTGGGAAGAAATGGAAGACGAGTTTGACGAAGAATAAGCAGAAAATTTGTTCTTAAAAGTCATAAATAATTTAGAAACTCACGCTGGAAAGCGTGAGTTTCTTATTGACGAAAAAAAAGGTATAATAGCACATAGCAGGTTTGTCATTCAATCAAATCATTATTTTAGTCATCTAAATTCTGGGATAAGGAAAGAGAGAGGTAAAGTGGGGAGAAAACGCCGAAAGGCTCCTGTAAGAAAAAAAATCTATATGACTGGTATTATTTTGGTTTTGCTGCTTGTGCTGTTAGCCGGCGGATTATGGTGGTCAGGAAATTTAAAGCCGGTCTCCGATTCTTCCGATAAAGTTGCCTTTGTTCTGGAACCCGGTATGAATGCTTCTGAAGTTGCAGCCAAACTTGAAACTGACCATTTGATTCGTGAGGCAAATGTGTTCCGCCAGTTATGCCGGGTTAACAAAGCAGATTCCAAACTGGTTGCGGGATTATATTATCTTTCACCTTCCATGAGCGCCAGGGAGATCCTTGATACGCTGATGAAAGGACCGGAACCGGAAGTTGTCCGGATTACGATTCCGGAAGGATATACGGTTGCCCAGATTGTTGATAAGCTCGTCGAGAATAGCTTGGGAACGAAGAATGAATTTTATGACGCTATGGAACGATTCGATCAGGATAATTACAGCTTTTTGGCAGATATCCCTTCGGGTGAAAACCGGCTGGAAGGCTTTCTGTTTCCCGACACGTATTTCTTTGATAAAAAAGCTACGCCTTCAGAAACCATTGATCGATTTTTACAACGTTTTAAACAGGAGATGACGTCTGAGACCACGAACCGCCTGGCAGAACGGAATATGTCTGTTTTTGAGTGGCTTATCAAAGCTTCCCTTGTCGAGAAAGAAGCTAAGAAAGCTGAAGAAAGACCAATGATTGCAGGTGTATTTGAAAACCGTCTGAAAATTGGCATGCCGCTGGAATCCTGCGCGACGATTCAGTATATCTTGGGTGAAGTCAAACCGGTGCTGACCATTGCGGATACCCAGATCGACTCTCCGTATAATACGTACCGGCATACCGGGCTGCCTCCCGGCCCGATTGCGAACCCGGGTCATGCTTCTTTACAGGCCGCACTTTACCCGAAAGATACCGACTATTTCTTCTTTGTCGCCAAAAATGACGGGTCACATGCTTTTGCTGTTACCTATGAGGAACATTTAAAAAATGTAAGCATTTATCAATAAAAATATTTGCTAAAACGTGATGATTAATTGTTTAAGGTTTAAAATAATGCAGCGGAGTAACTGATGAAAAAACCGGAACTCCTGGCACCTGCCGGGGATTTTGAAAAGTTAAAATTTGCCTATGCGTACGGGGCTGATGCGGTATACGCAGGGGGGACTTCGTTTGGGTTGCGGGCTTATGCCGGGAACCTGAATGATGATGAACTTAAGCTGGGGGCCGAATATGCGCATAGACTTGGCCGGAAGATCTATATTGCCGTCAACATTTTTGCGCATGAGCAGGATTTTACCGGACTTAAGGATTATCTGATCAGATTAACGGAGCTTGAAATTGACGGGATTATCGTCTCTGATCCCGGGATACTGTCCATGGCCCGGAAGGAAACGCCGGATCTGCCCGTCCATTTAAGTACCCAGGCCAATTGTACGAATGCAGCCAGCGCCAATTTCTGGTTTTCCCAGGGTGTGCGCAGGGCCGTACTTGCAAGGGAACTTACACTGGAAGAACTAAAAACCCTCTGTCCCAAGGCCCAAGGCGAATTGGAAATCTTTGTCCATGGAGCCATGTGTATGTCGTACTCGGGACGCTGCCTTCTGAGCAATTATCTCACCGGTCGTGATGCCAACCACGGAGAATGTACCCATCCCTGCCGCTGGGGCTACGCGCTGGTCGAAGAGAAGAGACCCGGACAGTATTTTCCGCTGGAGGAAGATGTCAGGGGAAGCTATATATTTAATTCCCATGATCTTTGCCTTCTGCCCCATTTGCCTTTATTAAAAGATTTAAATCTGGCAAGCTATAAAATAGAAGGTAGAATGAAAAGCGCCTATTATGTAGCGAGTACGGTCAAAGTATATCGTGAAGCTTTGGACGTCCTGTGGGAACAAGGAGAAACAAAATTCAGGAAAAAAATTCCCTCCTGGCTTGCTGAAATGGACAAGGTGAGTCACCGTGACTATTCGACCGGATTCCTTTTTGGGAAACCGGGGGCTGAAGCGCATAACATTGAGACTTCCAATTATATCCGCGAATACAGTTTTGTCGGAAGAGTGCTGGAACAAGAGGAATGCGCGGCAATCGGGAAGGGAAGTGAATGCGGCCACTGGATAGAGCAGCGTAATCATTTCCGGCTAGGCGATGAGCTTGAGGTGCTTGCTCCGGAAGGAGAACCATGGATATTTAAAGTGAACGGCCTCTGGAGTTTGGATGGGGAGGAAACCAATGCAGCAAGGCATCCGCAGCAAAAGCTGAAGATCGCAGCTCCCGAGCCGTTGAAGCCTTTCAGTATCCTGCGCAAAGTAGCGCCTGCCCGTTAGTCATTGTTAGTAATCCGGGGGATTTTGCAATAATAAGGATGGTTTCGAAGAACAGCAGCCCGAAATAACAACGGTGCATAAAGACGGTGCATAAAGACACAGGAGAAAGACCAGATGAAAAAAGACGAGAATACGGAAAACGAAAATCTAAAAGCGAAATTGATTGTTGAAGAATCCCATAGCAGCTGGGAAGATTCTGATCTGCTGGTCAAAGCAAGGATTCCCCGCTCGGATATTCAGCTTTTGGCCAAATATGTCGAAGGACTTGGTCACCTGGGTGTGATCACAACGACCGATAAAGTCAACGGTGAAGTGATGATCCAAACGACTAGGCATTGCTGGCCGGAACTGGAAAAAGTACTCTCAACACTTCCTTTACAAATTGAGATTTTATCGCAATTGAAATTTGAGATTTCCTTGAACGCAAATTAGATATTCTATCAGAATCTTGTTGTTCTGAGAAAAATCCTATACTATTATAGTGTTATGGGTGATACGAGAAGAGTAGGAGAGACTTTCCGCATGAAAAAACACTGGCTGGCTGTCATCGGTGAAAATGAATTGTCAATAGCCACAATTGCTGTCGGAAAATCTAAAGAAATTGAGATACATAGGCATGCATCATACAAGGAACCGGGCGGTAAAAATATTGGCTATGCCGTGCCGGCCGGTTATGATGTTTCGGGTCTGAAGAACTGGCTTCAATACCAGCGGATACCGCTCCATAAACTAAAAATTGCCGTTTCGGGTCAAGGATTAATTACGACCATTATTACCCTGCCGAACATGGCGGATCAGGAACTCGAAAAATTTATTGCCGGAGATATGGATGAATATCTTGAACGGTATACCGATCATTATATTGTGGACTATCGCATCCTGAAGAAATATCAGGAAAACGGGGTACCCATGTTAAAAGTCCTCCTGGCAGCTTTCCCGGCCGAAAAAATGAAGCAGGTTCAGTCGTTCTGCCGGGATCTTGGGATTGAACCCAAGACGGTGGATCTTACTGCGGATTGCCTGGCTAGAATTTATTCTTTTTTGGCAGAAAGAGCGCCTGCTCATGCTCCCCAGGGAAATACGGAACAAGGACAAAACAATAATGATTTCGCGATTGTCTCTTTAAATCCGGGGCTGATTGAGTTTGTACTGTTGGAAAATGGCAGCTTCTTTTTGTATACCGATTTAAAAGTTAACACGGACGAGAAAACCGTCAATGCAGAAGAAACTCTCAATGCGGATGAAAGAAATCAAAATGCGAGTAGAACAGGCAATACCGAAAAACATGCTTTCCCCGAAGACTTGCCCCAATCAGCAGGCCAGGAACCATCTGATCTGTTAGATGAATTAATTGGGTTGGAGACCAAAGATGGCGAATATCCGCGGCTCGATTTTTATAAGGTCCAAAACCTGCGGAATCATCAAGAAACATTATCTCTGGAGGAATTAGAAGCCGCGGAATTCTATTATTCCCAGCTGGAATCCGTCAAATCGGTCAAAGAAAAAGATGAGTTTGTCCTGGAAGATTTATTTGTGCCTTACGAACTATTGGACGAGGAATTACCTATCTCGTCTACATATCAGGATTTAGAAAAAGAAATGGCCGCTAAAGCTGATAAAAAAGCTAACCTTAGTATGTACAGTTCGCCAAAAGAACTTTCCGATATTTCCGGCAAATTAGATTTAAGCCCGATCATATCCGCATTATCCAAGCTATTGAGCTTCTATTCCGACCGCCATGCCGGAAATTCGGTAGGGACAATCTATCTGACCGGGGAGTACAGCCTTTGGCCGGGATTGGAAGAATATTTTCGAAAAAGTTTAGGGATCAACACTGAAACGGGCTTTCCAAATAACTGGATGCCGCTGTTTAAGGCGGACGGGGATACAAGTCTAGCGGAAAACTGGCAGAAGTATGGCAGTCTGTATGGGCTCGCCTTACGTGAAGATATCCACTAACTGGAGGGGCAAATGAACGAAAGAACACAGTTTAATTTTGCGCTGCGCTGGGAAATTGAAGCCGGCAGCGGAA
Organism: Dehalobacter sp. CP; assembly: GCA_009910795.1. Next base: position 105,678 of record VMEE01000039.1, read on the forward strand.
AACAGCCTGTTCGAAGAAAGCTTAGCGTCGTTGTTAGGATAATCGCTGTTGTTTTTGCTGTCATCATTCTAGCCTCCCCGTGGGTTTGGCAGCAAAAACTGGCCTTAGATTTAGAAAGGATTGAAGCCAGCATTCAGTCCTACAATGAAGTTGCTGCTGTCATGGCAGAAAACGACAGGCTCCGTTCCCTGATCACTGATCAGCGCAGCTTTCTGGAGCTTGGGACAAAGGGATCAATCAGCAATCCGGCAGTTGTAAGGAGTCAAATAGGCGGACTTCTGCCGGGAGACGCGCAGGTCACTTCTTTTCTGCTTCAGGCGGATAATATGGTCCAATTGCAGCTGATCCTGCCTAAATCAGTAAATATCCGCAGTTTAGAAAATATTTTTATTGATTCCGGTAGGTTTGAAAGTTTTGATATCCAAACGATTTCATTGAATGACAGGGGACAGACGTTAAATCTCGCTCTGAAACTGAAACCGCAGGAGAAATAGAAACGATGCGTATGAAGAAAAAAGGCATTTTAATAACAGGCCTGATCATTCTGCTCGGGATAGGCTATGTCTATCTGCTGGCCGGTCAGTTTGGGGTGCTGCAGAAGAATTCAGCTCAACGCTGCGAACGCGAGGCTTATCTGGTGACGTTGCAGAACAATTACATCAATTTGTCCGGGCTGAAACAGGAACAGACGGATTTAACAGCTCAAGCTGCTGAACTGGATCTGACCGTTCCGAAAAACCTGGTCAAACCGGATATGATGGTCTTTATTTTCAATCTGGCCAAAGACAGCGGGATCAATTCTCAGAATCTGACTTTTGAAGAGATGAAAGATGAAGGCAGTTATTCTTCGCTGGCTATGAATTTCTCCTGTACGGGGTCAACCGCCAAAATCTATGCTTTTGTGGAACGGCTTCGCAAGGTAAGTCAGTATAATCTGGCGCTGGACAGCATCCAGGTAAATGAAGGTGACGAAGATGCTGCTTCAGCCAAGATCAGGATCATTGCTTATGGTTATAAGGAATAAACAACTAAGGTGATTATAAACAAAAATGCATCCATTTTGGGGTATTGTTTTACTTGCTCAGGATGGTGTAGCCTTGCACAGATACTGCGCTCACACGTTCTCGCTGCTACAAACATAACCCCTTGCTAAGATGCCAAAACCTCTGGACTTTCTGCAAGTGAACCGTTGACATATTTAAAAGCTGCTGGTTTATGTTTGCTAAACGCAGCTGGCACTTGCGTTCACTTCGTATCTGTGCAAGGCTGCACTGCCCAAGGGAAAAGAAAAACTGCAAATGTAACACTTTATGGCTGAGTTTTGTACAGCCATTTTTGTTTGACCAAAAAATTTCCAGCTCAGGATAAGCAGTATTCTTCTGCTTGACGCATAGTTATTAAAAGAGCATGCGTAAGGAGTTGAAGGGTTAATGATTGCTGAAGCTTTTCTTGTCGGGCTTGCCTTATCGGTGATTAAGGGCGTTACCCTGCTGGTATCGTATATTAATAATAATGCGTTCCCCCAGCCGTTAGGAGAAAGGGAGGAAGCCGAATATCTGAGTATCCTGGCGGACTACAAAAATGCCGAAAGTTTTTCCAATGAACTTGTCGCAGAAAACGCGCGAAATAAACTGATTGAGCATAATCTGAGGCTGGTCGCGCATCTTGTGAAAAAATATGACGGAACCGGAGCGGACAGTGACGATCTAATTTCGATCGGGACCATCGGTTTAATCAAGGGCATCAATACGTTCAACACGGAAAAGGGAACCAGACTCGCCACCTATGCGGCACGCTGCATCGAGAATGAGATTCTGATGTATTTGCGCTCTTTGAAGAAATCCCGCGGGGAAGTGTCCATTTATGACCCGATTGGTACGGATAAAGAAGGAAACGCGATTAATCTGATTGATGTCCTGGGTACAGATCCGGATGCAATTTCGGATCAGGTGGAAAGTCAATTTGAACAAAGAGTGGTCCTGGAAAAACTCAAATATTTGACAGGAAGGGAACAAACGGTAATAAAACTTCGTTTCGGCCTGATGAACACGCCCAAAAAGACGCAGAGAGAGATAGCCAAACTGCTGGGAATCTCCAGGTCCTACGTCTCACGGATAGAGAAAAAAGCGGTGCAGAAACTGATGGAGGAAATGAAGGATCACCGGGAGAGATAACAACCTGTCAGGCACAACTTGCCTTAAACTTGCCAGAAACAGGTTGCTCTTGGATATTGAGCTGATATATAATTATTTGGTAATATTAAATGGAAAGCAGAGGAACCGGTATGCGCGGAATCTTACGACCGGATTTTCAATATGAGATGCTGCAGGATATCCAGGCAGAGGATCTGCAGGCAAATGGCATCAAAGGTTTGATCCTGGATCTGGACAACACCATCACACCTTGGAATGACAGAACTTTAACCGAAGACGTGATTGCGTGGTTTAAAAAAATGAATGACGCAGGAATTAAAGCCTGCATCGTTTCCAATAACAGAGGACCCGAAAGGGTTTCTGCGGTTGCTGATGTGCTGGAAATACTTTATGTTTACAGGGCCAAGAAACCGCAGAAAAAAGCTTTTCTGAGAGGGATTCGGGTCCTGGATATTCCGGAGTCCGAGGTCGCAGTGATTGGGGACCAGCTATTTACAGATGTTTTTGGCGGCAACAAGTTCGGACTTAAGACCATATTAGTTTCACCGATTGCTCAAAAGGAATTCCCGGGTACGAAAGTCCTGCGTTTTATGGAACGGCTGGTAGGCAGAAAAGCCAAGTATACCCGCCGTTAAAAACGCCGTTAAAATCTTAAGAATACGTAAGACTTCGTTCTTTATTTATCCACTTTCAGATGTCTATGAAGGGGACTGAGATACGCATGAAGTATGCCATCATCGGCTATCCTGTGGAACATTCCCTGTCTCCGAAAATGCACGAGGCGGGATTTAAGGCCGCCGGTTTGCCTGCAACCTACGACAGGATAACAGTTCAGCCGACTCAACTGGCTGAAGGTATCGGATATCTCAAAAATAACCACTATGACGGCTGGAACGTCACGTATCCGCTGAAGGAAAAAATCGTTCCTTATATGGATGTCCTTACTTCTGAAGCGCAGCGTATTGGCGCAGTCAACACAGTGAAAGTCCAAAACGGCAGATTGGTTGGGCATAACACGGACGGCGGCGGCTTTATTCAGGCTTTGCTCAGTAAGGGTTTTGTTTTTGAGGGTAAAGAAATTGTCATATTAGGGGCCGGAGGGGCTGCCAAAGCCATTGCGGCAGCCCTGGCATCCTTACAGGCAAAAATGCTTATTTTGAACCGAAGTGAGGAAAAAGCTGTGACACTTGCCGGACAAGTAAACAGACTCGGCGGAAATGCGGTCTCGGGTCTTTTGGCTCCCGGGTGCTGGCTGAAGGCTGTAGATTTACTGATTCAAACAACTTCGATTGGCATGAAAGACGAAGCGTATACGATTGATCTTCAAGGTCTTAATCCTTCGGCTTGGGCTGTTGACCTGATTTACCATCCAGCCGTTACAGATTTCATGGCCCAGGCCGATGCCTGCGGCTGCCGGTCCATGAATGGTCTGGATATGCTGCTGTTTCAGGGGGTCCTTGCCTGGGAATTCTGGCTGGAGCAGAAGGCCCCGCTGGACATTATGCGCAAAGCTTTACAGGAGAAACCAGGAGATAACAGGGGAGCGGAATGATGGCGAAAAAAAGGAACGGGTACTCATTGATTGAGATACTGCTGGTGCTTGCGCTATTATCAGGTGCAGCATTTACTTTCCTTGTGCACATTCCGCTGCAAATGGAGGAACGGAGACTGGAACTTTCAGCCGCAGTTCTTCTTCAGGATTTACGGGAAGTTCAGCAGACAGCTTTGGCGGAGAATGTTTGGTATAAAATTAAATTTTCTGTTTATACCGGTGAATATAAGATCTTCAGGCAGGGAGAATTTATCCGCAAAGTCAACCTGCAGAATGGGGTGCACTTTGCCAATAGTCCTTCTGATCTTACTTTTCGCCCGACAGGGACGCCTGACACCGGTCTGACGGTCATGCTGGCGTCAGGGGATTTAGAAAGAAATGTAATTGTTGCGCCTGTGATGGGCAGGATCAGGATGGAATAGAGAGGTGAAATTTCGTGTCCGATAGCCTGAATTCGATACCCCAAAATATTGTACTTATCGGCTTTATGGCGGCTGGAAAAAGCAGTATCGGCAAGCTTCTGGCCAGGGAACTCCGCTGGGGATTTCTGGATACGGACAGTGAGATCGAAAGAGTGACAGGGTTGAAAATCCCGGAAATATTTCAAAAATACGGTGAAGCAAGGTTCCGGTCGGAAGAAAATCTGCTGGTTCATAAGATTTCCGGATTTACCAATACAGTTATTGCCACTGGCGGAGGAACAGTTCTAAATCCGGAAAACTGGAATATTCTCCACGGACTTGGGAAGTTGGTTTACCTATATGTTCCATTGGAGATTGCTTTACAGAGAGCAAAAGAACATCACGATCGGCCGCTTCTTTCCAGCAGCGAGCCGGAACAAATAGAAAAGCTCTGGAGAGACCGGGAAGTGATTTATAGAAAGGCGCCTGTAACAGTTGACACATCGGACAAAGATGTTCAAACAGTTGCGGCGGAGATCCTCGAACTGCTGAAAGGAGAACACATTACAGCATGATACAGAGAATAGATGTCAGCGGAGGACACGGTTACCCGCTGTTACTGGGAGCCACTTTGGACGAGCTTGGCGGTCATTTGAAAACAGCATACGGCACGAGCGGGCATTATCTTCTCATCTCCAATGATGTTGTGGCCGGATACTATGCAGATAAACTTTTGGACGGAATGAAGGACTTAAAGACCGATTTGATGATTGTTCCTGACGGTGAACAGGAGAAATCACTGGACAGGATCAGTAAACTGACGGAACAGGCGCTGCAATTCAAAGCGGACAGGGACACTATGGTGCTGGCCCTCGGCGGAGGGGTGATCGGGGATTTGTCCGGATTTTTTGCAAGTATTTTTATGCGTGGAATGCGTTACATCCATATTCCGACCACCTTGCTGTCCCAGATTGATTCGAGTATTGGCGGCAAGGTGGCGGTGAACCATCCTTCCGGTAAAAACCTCCTGGGATCCTTTTATACTCCCCAGGCTGTCTGGACGGATTTTGACACCTTGCAGACGCTTCCGTGGGAAGAGATGCGGAACGGGCTTGCCGAAACCATTAAACACGCGCTTGTCGCTGATCCGGATTTGTTTGAATTCATCGAAGAACATGCTGAAACCATCAAAGGGTTGGACTATAAGGTCATCAAGGAAATGTCCCTGCGGTCTCTGGCTGTCAAAGTTAAGATTGTCACTGAGGATGAGAAAGAAAAGGGAAACAGGATGCTGCTGAACCTCGGACACAGTTTTGGGCATGCTTTGGAGACAGAGGAAGCCTATCAGGGTGTTATGCATGGCGAAGGGGTCAGTATTGGGATTGCCGCTGCAGCGAATCTGTCCAGAGAAAGAGGTTTGGTCAACGACAAACAGCTGGACAGAATCCTGAATCTCTTAATGAAAATGGACCTGCCCACTACGGCCAAAGCGCATGATCCGGCAGTACTGCTCGGACACATGTCTGCAGATAAGAAGAATAAGGCCGGTAATAAGGTGCTGATTCTGCCGGTCGGCATCGGGAGATCGGTCGTCGCTGCAGACTGTAACGATGAAGAAATCCTCAGGGCCTGGGAAAAAGTCATCATTTAGGTCAAATAAGTACTAATAATATAAATTGCAGAACAAAAAAGATTTACAGCAGTACCTTTTTGCTGTTCCCAAAAAGTACCAACTTTAAAGGAAATAGAATATTTGTGTAGAAAATATGTAATTAATTTACATATTTTTTTGTTTTATCAGAGACAAGAAAGGAATTGTTATGCCAAAAGGTTGCAAGAACGGTTTTACTTTATGGGAAGTATTATTGGTCATCGCTTTATTGGGAATACTGGCCTCCATGGTTCTGCCTGGTTACAGCAGCAGTATCGACAGTACGGAATCAGAAGTACACAAAGTCAATGTGCTCAAAATAGAAAGCGCAGTAAGGCTATACCGTTTGGATACGGGCAGCAGTCCGGAAAGTCTTGATGATCTGATGACCTGCCCTTCAGCTGATCTAAACTGGCAGGGACCCTATCTTGAGGAAATGCCGGCCTGCCCGTTTGATCCAAATAAACATTATGTGCTTGATGAGAGTGGAAAAGCAGTGATACGTTGAGGATTTACAAATCAATCTGCTTGGGGAGGTGCCGGAATGAACGCTAAGAAAAAAGGTTTTGTTTTGCTTGACGTTTTAACAGGGCTCTTTATTTTTAGTCTGGGATTTGCAGTCATGTTGGCATTGATCAATACGGCATATATCAAGAGCAGCCATACCGACAATACCCTACAGGCAGTCAATCTTGCCAGTTCGACAGCGGAGGAAATCACGGCGGTCCTGCTAGATGATCCTTCTGCCGTTTATCATTATCTGAGCGGGACAACGCGTGATGAATCTGGACAGTTTTCCAGAACCGTCTGTTGTGAATGGGATTCTCCAAATCTGCTTAAAATTTCTGTAAAAATTAACTGGACTGAGTTGGAAGATCAAAAAGAGTTCAAGCTGACCTATCTGCATTATATTACAGAGTAATTATTAATTTGGGAAAATAAGTAAATTATTTAGCAGGAAATATAGGAAATATGTAGAAATATAGTAAATGAGTTAATAAATGGTAATAAATAGATGGGAATTTTACCATGTTGGTTGGAGTAACTTATGGCTGGGCTGACAAAGAAAACGGGACGGCAAAATGACAAGGGATTTACGCTGTTAGAAGTTCTTGTTTCTCTGGTCATTACCGGAATCGTTGCTGCAATGGTTTTTCAATTATACATCAGTCAGTACCGGATGGCTAAGGGGCTGATGGCAGACGCCGATCTTTCCTTTGCAGCTGTCCGGGCGGGTCAGGTTCTGACCGCAGCTATTTCCACGGCAGAAAGTGTAGTATGGACAGGTAAAGTATTACGTATCAATTATCTTGAGAACGGTAAGGCCATGACAGACAGCTACTATCTTGCTGACAAGGACTTTAACGGAGTTCCGGACTTGTACCGTGAACATCTCGGTGTTCCGACTCCGGTAGCAAGCAGGATTTATGAATTTTATTGTACTGGAGTTAAGGATGGGTTATGGCAAATTTCTCTAGTGGCAGAACAGGCGGAGAACGCCGTCACCTGGCAAAGAACTGTCCGTGTAAGAAGTTCTTCGGATTAAACAAAGAGAGCGGAAATGTGTCTCTGCTTATACTTCTTGTTACGTTTTCTTTATCCTGGATGGGGGTTCAGACCTTTATTCTGATCAGCTCACAGGAACGTATCGTTGCCTGTGAGGCCCAAAAAGTCAAGACTGCTTATATGGCTGACAGCGGACTTGAATACGCCAAAGCAGTTCTTGCTCATGATCCTTCCTGGCAGGGGAGCATTCAATACGATTCGGAAGGAATGGTTGTTGAAATTGAAGTCATACGGGCCAACGATGTAACGCAAATCACATCCAGGGCAACAATGGGGAATATGAAACAGTGCAGGGTTGGGGAGCTTGTGTTGGGAGAAGACGGGAAGTACGACCTTACCGGGTACAGGTACGTTTATGATTGATCAGTCCAAACCAGGATTTTGGAAAGATTTTGTGCTTAAAGAGCTTTTTGTGTATGCCCGTGAGAACAAGGTGCTTATTTCTGATGCCGATGAGATAGCTACTCAGCTTGCCCTGCTTGACCAGGGAGCAAAACTTGAAGAACTTCTTGCAGCGTATTTGGCAGAAGAGGAAATCCTGGAATTTAAAAGCCGGATATCAGGAATTAACATGATCAGTCTTGCTGAGAGACCTGTCAATGTTTCAGCAGCAAAATTGGTTTCGGAAGAACTGGCCCGGAAATATACGCTGATTCCGATTGCGGCTCAGAATCAAAGAATCATCATCGCTATGGCGGATCCTACAGATAGAACCGCGTTGGATGATGTGATGCTTTTCACCGGATATCAGGTTGATCCGCTCCTAGCTTCCGCTGAAGAAATCAAAATTGCAATCCGAGAATGTTTTACATTGGAAAGATCAACTGGGGAACATGCTGTTCTAAATCCAAACGATTCAGTGAGCTGGAAGATTGAAGAAAATGTCAATGCCCAGGAAACGCCGGTCGTTAGCCTTGTTGATTCGCTGTTCCGACAGGCTGTTATCGAAAAAGCAAGTGATATACACTGGGAACCGATCGAAACCGGATTCAGCGTGAAATTTCGGATAGACGGGCTGCTGATGGTTAAGGAAAACTTGCCAAAGGATCTGTCCAGAAGTGTTACCGCCCGCTTGAAAGTCATGTCGGGTCTGGATATAACCCAAAGACGTCTCCCTCAGGATGGCAGAATCATGCTGGACATTTCTGATAAGAAAATTGATGTCAGAGTTTCTACTTTTCCGACTGTCTATGGAGAAAAAGTCGTGACCAGGATTCTGGATGAAAAGACCGCACGTCTCTCCCTAGAAGAACTGGGTATGCGGGAGGATGTCGAATATCAAATTCGAAAGCTTATCCGCCAGCCGCATGGGCTGATCCTCATTTCCGGTCCGACCGGGAGCGGCAAAACCACCACATTATATGCCCTGATCCGGGAGCTGCCGTCCGAAACAATCAATATGGTATCCATCGAAGACCCTGTCGAATACCGGCTGCCGGGAGTCAGTCAGGCTCAGGTCAATGCTGGTATTGGCCTGGACTTTGCAAGTGGCCTGAGATCCATTCTTCGTCAGGATCCGGATGTTATTATGGTAGGGGAAATAAGAGACAGAGAAACCGCCAAAATTGCAACAGCGGCTGCAATGACCGGGCACCTTGTTTTATCTACCGTTCATACCAATACTGCAGCAGAAGCGCTTACCCGTTTATTGGATATGGATATCGATGCCTATATGGTAGCTTCGGCGGTTTGCGGGGTACTGGCTCAGAGACTTGTCCGGAGACTATGCCTGAATTGCCGGAAATTAAAACCGGTTTTAGCTGAAGAGAAACAAATTTTTCACGGGGAAGCCGTATCAGCTATTTATGAACCGGCAGGCTGTTCCAAGTGCCATGGGACCGGATACAACGGCAGGATAGGGATTCATGAATATCTTCCCTACAATCAGGAAATTAAGGAACTAATTCTGCAAAAAGGCAGTGCCGCCAGCCTGGAAAAGGCCTCCCGAAAATCCGGAATGCTTACGCTGAAAGAAGATGCGCTTAGGAAAGTTGCTGCCGGAATGACTTCGCTGGAAGAAATCATGAGACTGTGGGCGGAAATATAGACTGTGAAAATAAGAAGGTTTGCAAATGCTCTGGAAATGGAAGGCCGTTGATCAAAATAGCAAGATACGGAAGGGCTACTGGGCGGATGCTGACCGGGGCAGGGTTGTTTCCGGCCTAAGGGAACAGCATTTATATCCGATGGAGATCACCAGGGCCTTGTTTACTTCGGTATGGATCAAGTACAAGACAGGAAACCGAAAACTGTTTTGGGGGAGGACGACACGCAAGCTTGGAACCATGCTCGAGGCAGGCATTCCATTGCTCTCGGTATTAGATGTCATTGCGGAAAGGGAAACAACCGGTTTACATAAAAATCAGTGGAAGCAGGTTAGCCGGTCACTTCAGGCCGGAGTTGAACTTCATGTCAGTTTACAAGGCATCATACCCTCCGCGGGGCACGTCTTTTATACGATGGTTAAAGCCGGAGAAAGAAGCGGGACCCTGCCGGCCGCACTGCTCGATGTCGCGGATTATCTTGAAGACGAATATTTTTTTGAAAAGAAATTTAAAAATACTTTATTTTATCCGTTGCTGCTTCTCGTTGCAGCTTTAGTTATTGTCTATGCGCTCAGTGTTCTCATTCTGCCGATGTATGAAACCCTTTTTCGGGGATTTGAGACGGAATTGCCGCTGGCGACAAAAATGATGTTTAAAGTGGGCGGCTGTATCCCCTATTTGACAGCCGTTATCCCTGTTCTGGCCATTGTGGTGTGGCTGTTGAATAAAAAAGGACATTCCTTTATCATACCCGGAACCGGCAAGATCAACAGAACCAGGCAGCTCATTCAATTTTGCTCCGTCCTGGGAAGATTGCTGGACGCCGGACTTTCCGTGCAGGAATCACTGCTCCTGGTCAAAACCTTTTTCAAGGATCGCTTAATGCAGGAATTGACCGCGCAATTAATCTTCGCGGTTAATGAAGGGAGAAGGATGTTCCCCGTCATCATGACGAGCAAGCTGTTTCCTGCCGAAGCTGCCAAGATGCTGGAAGTGGCCGAGGAATCCGGCAGACTCAGTGAGATGCTTGCGTATCTGACGCAGATGTTCAAAAAGGAGCTGGAGGAACGGATTCAACAATATACGAAGCTCTTAGAGCCTGCTTTAGTATTGATGATGGCCGGTATGGTTGGTTTTGTTGCGATAGGGGTTCTTCTGCCGATTTTCGATATCAGCTCACAGATTCATTAACTTCGTACAAGCAAAAATAGGTTTATTTTACTGACAAATTTACATGCCATCTAACACGGGCCAAAAGGAAAGAGACCTTTAATAAGATAAAAGAACTTTAATAAAATACAGGGAGGAATGTCTTGCGTGGTGAAAAATGAAAAAGGGTTTACCCTTCTGGAAGTTATGCTGGTTGTCGTCATTCTGGCCATTCTGGCCGCCATTGTCATCCCGCGTTTTATTGGGAATGCGGAAACGGCCCGGGAGAAAGCAGATATCACAACAGGACGTGAAGTCAAAGCGGCACTGGACAGATATCAGGTCGACAACGGAATATATCCGAAGATTGATGAGCTTTCTGCTGCAAACGGGACAATCACGGGTTCCGGACTTATCCCTGATTATATTGCCAGACTTGATTCAACGGTGACGCAGCAAAAAGCTGAGGCAGGGAAAACGGGGTTTGGTATTGAGGAAATTACCGGAAATACCTTTCCGGACCCCGGAAATTTGATTATGGTATATCTAAGTTCGGATGGATCTCAGGCTGAAGTTAAAGTTTTTGACGAAAGTCTTGCCAGTACTTTATGGTCGTCTATTTAGAAGGCAGGCCGAAAAAAATGCTTTTTTTAGAGATTGATGCCCAAGAAATAAGATTTCTTTATCGCTCGAAGCGGCTTGGAAACATGGGTTCCGAGATTGTCGTTTCCAGCTTTCCACTAGAGACTTTTTCAGGGTCCGAAGGCAGTGACGCCGAAGAAAATCTTAAAATGGTTCTAGATGAATATCGTCAAAAAGACTGTCAGGGACGATTCGGGCAACGAAAATGTTCGAGAAAAGTCCCTGTTTATCTGTTGCTTCCTTTTAAGAACGGGCTGATCAGGGAATTTTGTATTCCTTGGGTTGTTCCGAAGTATCGGGATAAAACAGTTCATTTCTGGCTTGAACAGGAAGTTCCGGTTCCAATCAGCGAACTTTGTTATGAATACGTGGTATTGGACGAGAAGAAGGATGAATATCTTCGGATCAGCGTCATTGGCGTAAGGAAAACTACGCTTGAGTTTTATGCCCGGTGTCTTCAGCAGACGGGATATGAACTTTGCGGTGCTGAATATACTGTTCAGGCATTTGGCGGGATACTGGCACCTTTAAAAGAAAAAAGAATTCTTTGCCTGTTTAAACTTGATAATCAAAATATCCAGGCTGTCCAATATCGCAATGGCTTGCCGGAAGTGATAAGGGTGATCCCGGGCAGTGAACCGGAGACTCCAAAATATCAGATTTATACTGCGTTGAAAGACTGCACAATTCATTTCAATATCGTTGTCACGGATGGAAGCGCTAAAGCCGCCCGGATCGCAGATATCCTGATTGATTCAGGAGAGACTGAGGGTGTCCGGACGCTGGAATCCGTTTATCAGGAATTTGATTCCAGTGATTTTTCGGCAGATAGCTATTCTATGAATTTTCATCACCTGGCACTGCTGGCTGGCTGGCAAAGAGTGAAAGAAAAGAAAAACTGCAATTTGGGCTGCATTTTTTTGCGGCCAGCCAAAATAAAAACATGCCTGCTGGTCCTGATGATTTTTATTGGAATGGTCTTCGGGATAGGTTGTTATTGCTATCCGCTAATCAATCATATTTCTGAGCACCAGATAGAAATTACGGCACTGCAGGAACAGGTCGATGAACTAAACGCGGAACGGAAAAATCAGATCTGGTCGGAATGGGAACGGAACCGCAGCGATACATTTGGGGATTTAACAATGGTTCAGAAGTCCTTAGCCAGCCTTAACAGCAGTATACGTTTGAATCGTCTGAGCTATCGGCAGAATACGCTGTACCTATATGCGGACTGTTCCGATAATCTTAGTATCACAAGTTTAATCGGGGTTTTGACGGAAGAAGGCTGGAGGGAACCAGTCCTGACCGATTATGATTATCGGGATAAAACAATTTCGTTCTGCTTGCGTGTAGAAAGAAAAATTTGAAGTGAGGTGAAGATGTGTCTTTTAAATACCTTCAATTTTTAAAGCACTTTTTATCTGATAGAAACATCTCATCTCAGAGAGACTTCTTATCTGAGCCTGCTACAAGGTGGCGGTTTTTAGATAAGTTAAGTTTAAGCAGAATTGTGATTATGGGCGCGAGTATCATTCTATTGACCGTCATCGCAGTCCAGGTCCTGGCAGTGCGACCGCTGACTCGGCAACTAGATACCGTCAGTGCAAAAGAAAACTTACTCCGGCAGGAATACCAGGACATTCTAGCAGAAGGGGCCAAGAACAATCTGCTGATACCGGATCGCGCCGATCTTCCGCATATGCTGGAACAGATCAATCATTGCCTCAAATCCGAAAATGTTTTGGTTAAGGCAATGAATATCAACCAGCCGTCAATGAAAAGAGGGGATTTCTTTCAAGCCACGATCAAAGTAAACGGAGAAGGGGAACTGAAGAAAATACTCCGGGCGGTGAATACAATTCAGCTTCAGAAGGAGGCCCCTTTTTTGATTCAGGAACTGGATTATGTAAACGGAGAAGCGGAAGTTCGTCTGAGTATTCTTATTCGCTCCGAATAGAGAGGGCGACTTTGATCATTTCCTACCTAAATATTTATACTTATCCTATTCATTTTCATCTATTTTCTCGAGCGATTTCTTAATTGAGACCGCTGCAGACATTAACGCGTCAAGCTCTTCAGCGGACAGTAGATCCAGCTTTGATGAAAGTCCGGTTTCTACATGCGTATAGATCTCATTAAGAGCGTTTCTTCCCTCTTCGGTCAGCCGGACATAGACAATACGAAGATTATTCTTATCAAGATAACGCTCAACGTAACCCTTTCTCAGCAATTCACCAACGATGATGGTAAGCTGCTGCTTCGAGACCAATAGGTCCCGACCGAGTTCTGACATGGTCATCTCACTATGACTTGACAGCGCGATCAGGGCGTACTTTTGCGAAGGCTTTACATTCACTTTGCAATTTGATTCTATGGGCCGGGTTAGAATCTTGCGAAAAAGATGCCCGACATCGGTTAGTTCCTTTAGTAGTTCAGATTTATTCTGCATGATCGTTACACCTTATTACATCATTTTATTACGGTAAAAAATATTTTACTTTACCGTTGACAATGGTAACATCCGGTAGTATCATTGTCAACGGTAAAGTTTTTTTTACCATAAAGTAAATATTACTTCGGGAGGGGTAAAGTATATGAAATAGTAGGAAATATCGTATGAATAACAGGTGGTTTGTCAGGGATCGTCAGGAATTGGACTAGCGGGAACAAATATGAAGTAAGCGCTTGTCCCAAAATGAGAATTTAGGAGGGGAAGTTATGTCAATAGAAATAACCAATATACAGATTTTTGATGGCATAAAATTAACGAATCATAAATCGGTTGTGATTGAAAATGGTTTATATCCCACGAAACCAAAGGAGACTCTGTGATTGATGGCGAGGGGGGCACACTGCTGCCCGGACTGATTGACGCGCATGTCCATATGGAAGCATTAAGTGACCTGGAAAATGCTGTAAAGTACGGCGTTACCACTATGCTTGATATGGCGGCTCATTCCACGGAGTTTATAAACAGCCTGAAAAAACGCCCGGGATTTTCGGATGTATTGACTTGTTACACAGCTGCTCTTTATCCTATTGACGACCCAAAAGGTTTTGTTGCCGATCAGGTTAATAAAGGTGCTGATTATATAAAAATTATCATTGAGGATCAACCGCGTATGGCGGAAAAGGCCTTATCCCCGGAAACAATTACCGCCTTGACAGAGGCTGCACACGAACATAAACTTCTGGTATTTGCCCATGCTGTATCGATGGCCACTTTCAAAACAGCCATTGACGCAGGTGTTGATATTATTACGCACATTCCGGTTGAAGCCCCGATTACGCAATCCCTGATCGAAGAAATGTTGGAAAAAGGGATCATTACGGTTCCTACTTCGGGCATGATGAAAAAAACGATCGCTTTTCTAAATCGTATGCCCAATCTCAACTTGGATTCACAAAATATTGATATTATACTAAAAACCTTAATGAATGCGGGGATACCAGTCATTGCAGGTACGGATGCAAATCATGCGCCCTTTGCCCCTGCCAGAATCGATCACGGTATTGGTTTGCTTGATGAAATCGAAGCGTTTGTGGCTGCAGGCATGACTCCCGTACAGGCTCTACAAAGCGCAACCAGCCTTCCTGCCAAATTGTTTGGCTTTAAAGACAGAGGCATGATTAAACCGGGTCACAGGGCGGATCTGCTTTTGGTTGATGGTGACCCTACCACCGATATTAATGCGCTCCATAAAGTTAAACGCGTTTGGGTCAATGGGATTGAGTCATTTATAAACGAATAAAGGAAATGTAAATAAAAAATGAAGATTATCACAATCGAAGAACATGTAAATAATAGAGAAATAACCGCAGCGTCATGGAAATATCTGTTGCAAATGACGCCATACATTTCCGATTCCCACTCGCCGGGGTTGGCCTATTACACTACAAATACAGATGGGAATGTTGAGGAAAAGTGGTTGGCAAGCATGGATGCAGAAAAAATAGATATGCAGGTGCTTTCTTATACCGCAGCGACTCAGCTAATCCCTGCGCCGGAAGCTATTTCGATCGCGAAGGCAGCCAACAATGAAATGGCAGAGAGGGTTAGAAAATATCCTGACCGCTTTGCAGCTTTTGCAACTTTACCGTGGGCAGACCCGAAGGCGTCGGCAGATGAACTGGAACGCACCGTCAAAGAACTTAATTTCAAAGGGGTTTTACTTAGCGGACGGCCAGCGGCAGACGCAACCTTTCTTCATAACGCAAAATTTGAGCCTGTCCTTGAGATGGCAAACTTTTTGCAAGTGCCGATTTATATGCACCCGGGATTTCCGGCAAGAATAGTACAAGCGGTGTATTATAGCGGTTTAGACCCGGTTGTCAGTGCCAGATTATCAGCATTTGGCTGGGGGTGGCATGCAGAAGTAGGCGTCCACATTCTACGGATGATATTATCGGGTGTTTTCGTGAAATATCCCAATTTACAGCTGATTGCAGGTCATTGGGGAGAGATGGTGCCGTTCTTCCTTGCTCGCCTTGATGAAGCGCTTTCCAAGGAAGCGACACATCTCCCGAAAACAATATCTGAAACCTTTATCAATCATGTTTATGTCACGCCAAGCGGTATGTTTACTGAATCAGGTCGGAAGAACTTTGAACCGGGATATTGTCAATTTTGGTGATGATATCTCCTTTCTATTGTGTCTGGTTGATCGTTAAAGCTGTCAAAGACCTACTTGATAAAAAAGAACCTGACAACCTTGATCCCCATAATATGGAAATGTAGAAAGGGGGAGGGCTGTTGAAAAAGTATACGATAAAAGCAGGAGATACATTTTTCCTTTTAGCAGGCCGGAACGGGTGCTGCTGGCAGGATATCGGCAAAGCAAACCCCGGTGTCGATCCTTGCGCGTTGGTCGTTGGACAGATCGTTAATATTCCGGATCGGCAGGCTTCCGGTTATGGCGCTTCCGGATCTGCCGGTTCAGCTTATGCCAACGATCCAGGCAATTACCTTACCAGTGGGTATGCCCAAAAACGGTACGATGATGTAATCCTTGAAGTAGAAGGCGTAAAAATCCGGGTTGCCAGGATCGGCGAACCGACAGTTCCGCATGAGGTCCATTTTATCCTGCCGCGGACTGAAATTCGGAAAGTGGAATGTCCCGGAAATGGGGTTATTGAAACCAGTATTATGCTGAGCAATATTAATATTGTCAATTCTCCGCGGATGGAAGGCGAAAAATCCGCACTTGGGGTCATTTATCCTCAGGTTCAGAGCAGCGAGAAAACGGACAGCGAAACGCCAAAATAGACGCCTCAAACGTGGTTCATGACTATTCAAAGAATTCAGCAAAATTATTTTATATTTTTATTTTTTTCGTTATAATGAGATATGCCTTATTTTAGGTAGAAAAAGGCTATGTCATTATTTTGTTTTCTATAGCAAATAATAGATAAAGAAGGAGAGACCTATGAACCGTATTCATGTTTTCCATGGTGTTAATCTTCATCTTCTCGGACAGAGAGAACCGGATATATACGGTAAAACAACGCTTGATGAAGTGAACGGCAGGTTGATCGAGACGGGACAAACACATGGCTTCACTGTCGAGTGCCATCAGACGAACTATGAAGGGGAGCTTGTGGACTGGATTACGAAGTTAACGCCGGCTGATTTTTTAATTCTTAACCCAGGGGCCTGGACCCATACAAGCTATGCACTTTACGATGCGATCAAAGGGGTAAACGTGCCCGCTCTTGAAGTGCATCTGTCGAATATTTATGCCCGGGAAGGTTTTCGTTCCCATTCAGTGATCGCCGGAGCCTGCGTCGGGCAAATCAGCGGACTCGGGACAGACAGTTATTTTCTGGCCTTAGCCTATGCGCTGGAATTTCAGAAGTACCGTCAGAAGGAAAGGAATAGCAACCATGAGGCTGGAAAAGATTCGCCGGAGACTGGCCGAGAATAAACTTGATGCCTTAATCGTGACCTCATCGCCCAATATTTTTTATTTAAGCGGTTTTACGGGGACCAGTGCAACCTTGCTGATCGAACCCAGCCGTTCCATTCTATTCACAGACTTCCGGTATATTGAACAAGCCGCGGCGGAAGCCCCGGGTTTTGAAATTATCAAAGTGACCGGAGATCCCTATGCAGTCATCGGAGAGATGGTTCAAGGGCTGATTGTAATAGGGATTGAGGAAGAGGCTTTGTCTTGGGGCGATTTCCAGAAACTGCAGCAGGCTCTAAGCGGGCATAGATTTGAAAATGCCTCCGTGATCTTTAAGAAGCTCCGGCAAATTAAGGATGAAACGGAAATTGCACTGATCCGCCAGGCGGTTAGAATCACGGACCAGGCCTTTGTCCAGACACTGGACAAGATATATCCGGGAATGACGGAAGAAGAGCTTTCGTTGGAACTGGAATTCTGCCAAAGGAAAATGGGTGCCAGCGGCCGATCGTTTGACTATATTGTCGCCTCGGGAACACGTTCCGCGCTGCCGCACGGTGTGGCTTCCAGCAAAAAGATACAAAAAGGGGAATTTCTAACGCTGGATATTGGAGCGATCTACCAAAGGTATTGTTCCGATTTTACGCGGACGCTGTTTTTGGGAAAGCCTGAGAGCAAGCACCTGGAAGTTTACGATATTGTGCTCGAGGCGCAGCTGGCCGGGGTTAAAGCTCTGAAGCCCGGCGTTAAGGCTAAAGATGTCGATGCGGTAGCCAGAGAAGTGATTACACGTGCCGGTTACGGTGAATATTTCGGTCACAGTCTGGGGCATTCCCTCGGGATCGAGATCCATGAGACACCGTATTTAAATACCCGTGATGAAACGGTACTTGAACCGGGGATGGTACTTACGATTGAACCCGGAATTTATATCCCTGACTGGGGCGGCGTCAGAATTGAAGATGTCGCGTTAGTCACAAATTCTGGTTTGGAAGTCTTGACACAGACACCAAAGCAGTGCATTATTATTGATTAGTGGCATTACTTGTATCCGTTATTGATACATAAAAAAATCTACAATATTATAGGGGGATCAGCAAAATGATTTCTTCAAACGATTTTAAAACCGGAGTGACTATTGAACTGGATGGCGATATATTTCAGATAGTCGAATTCCAACACGTGAAACCTGGAAAAGGCGCTGCTTTTGTGCGTGCCAAAGTTAAGAATGTCAGAACGGGCGGCGTTGTTGAAAAGAAATTCAATGCCGGGGAGAAAGTTCCCAGAGCCCGTCTGGATCGCCGTGAGATGCAGTATTTGTATAAAGACGGTGATCAATTTGTTGTGATGGACAATGAAAGCTATGAACAAATTATGTTGACCGAGGCTCAAATTGGCCAGGAAGTCAAGTGGCTCAAAGAAAATATGAACCTTGGCGTCCTGCTCTATAATAGCGAAGTCATTGGTGTAGACCTTCCCAATACAGTTGTGCTTAAAGTAACGGAATGTGAGCCCGGAGTCAAGGGTGATACGGCCACAGGCGGTACCAAAGCGGCGACTGTCGAGACCGGTGCTACGGTTCAAGTACCGTTCTTTGTGAATGAAGGCGATGTCCTGATTATCGACACCAGAAGCGGAGCGTATGTTTCCCGGGCTTAATCATCTTATCTATTACAAGAAGAATAATTAGAATAAAAGGGTTGTTGGGCAAGTAATTTCTTGAGCAACAACCCTTTATTATTTGTGAAACGCAAGAATCTGTTTGAGGAATCTCTCATTTCCTCATTTCCGGACCGTAAAATTATCTTCCAGCAAAGCCCAGTTCTGAGGAAAGGGATAGGCTAAAGCCCAATAACTGATGCCTCTTAATCCATAAGCTTTGACGGTATCAAATTTGGCCTGGGCACTGCGGGCATCCTCAAACCACACTTCATGACTGTTTCCCTGCGTATCCGTATACCGGAAGAAAGGGGACTGGGTAACCGTATCATACTGGATCTCAGCATGATATCGAAGGGCTCTGGACATTGCTTCATCCATTCCAAAGGTTTCGGCAATTTGTCCGGAGACATGCGGCAAAAGCCAATCCCTGGCATAAATCTGAAAGCCAAAAAAGATTTTTTCTCTTGGAATGACTGAAACAGTATAATCCAAAACCCGTTTGATCTGATTCAAGGGAGAAATTGCCTGTGGTGAAGCGCCGCGCCAACCCCATTCATAGGTCATAAGAACAACGAAATCTACAATTCGGCCATGGGCTGGATAATCATGCGCCTCGTAGAGCAGTCCCCGTTGTTCAGCACTTAATTTTGGCGCTAAAGCCGTTGAAACGAAGAACCCTTCTGCATGAAGACGGGTAACTGCTATTTGAAGCAAAGCGTTATAAGCTCCCCTGTCTTCGGGAAGTACGTTTTCAAAATCAATGTTAAGTCCCCGATAACCTTTTTCTTTCATGATATTGATGGCATTTGTCATTAACCGATTAATGGCTTCCGTATTGGTCAAGACAAGATGAGCAAGATTTTCTCCACGCGTAGTCGACGTAAAGTTGGTAATGGACATCATCGGGGTTACTTTTTTTGCTATGGCAGCTTGAATGAGCGGAAGATCTTCGATTGTCTGCAGGCTTCCATCCTCTCTAATCAAGTAGGCGAAAGGACTTAAATATGTAAGATGTTCAGCTTCCCGATTGACAGTAGCAATCGCATCCTGACTGAAACGATAGATATAGCCATTGACATCGATGGTTGGCCGAGGTTTACGCGGGATCATGAGTACAGTGCCCGGATAAATCAAATTGACGTTCGTGATGTTATTGACCTTAATGAGGTTTTGTAAAGAGACTTGATATTTTTGAGCAATAAACCATAAAGTCTCTCCAGCGAGAACGCGATGCCGCCTGGCAGGAATGGTGATCAGCTGGCCAGGATAAATATTGGCAGGGTTAGCAATCTGATTGTTCTGGAGAATGATTTGTACGGTCGTTCCATAAATCTGGGCAATTTTCCATAATGTTTCTCCCGATTTCACAGTATGGAAGACATCTTCAGTCGGTATAACTAATGCTAATCCGGTCAGCAGTTGTACAGGTTCAACAAGTCCGTTCACGCTTATGATTGATGCCGGCGAGACCCGATATGTAATTGCAATCTGATCCAAAGTTTGATTCGCTTTGACGACATGAATAAGCATAGAGCACCTCCTACTCCTTTTCATGTAGGATATGTAGAAAGGAAACTCAAGGTGATTTATCCTTTGGCAAGGAGCTTTTCATGTTCAATTTTCCTAAGACGACCATTGAGGTCGTTTTTTATTTTCTCCGAACAAACTGGTAATTCTAAAAACGTTTTTTAGGACATACCTTCTAATACAGAGGAGGTTAAAACATGAAGGTAAGCTTTGCTTCACCTTTAACGGAAGTTCCTAGGAATAAAAATGATGTACTCTTTAATCCGGAATCAGAGGGTGAAGGGATTATCCGTTGGTTTGGGGAACAGCTGGGCGGAATGATCCGTAAGGCGGCAGAGGCTTTACCCGACACGGAAAATATTGAAGAAATTCGTCTCAGAATCAACCAGCCTGTCCTCTTCAGAACAGGAACCAGGGAATATTTCTGTACTTCGGCGGGGCAAACCGGAACAAAGAATCTAGCATATATTGTCAAGCGTGAAGACCTGTTGGAAACGCTGGAAAAAATGACCTTCAGTTCTGTCTATGCCGCTGAGGAGGAATTACGGCAGGGTTTTCTGACTTTGCCCGGTGGGCACCGCGTGGGATTAAGCGGAGAAACAGTCGTTGAACATGGCAAGATCAGGATTATGCGCCATATTTCCGCCTTGAATATTCGTTTAGCGAGACAGCCGGAAATGATCGTTCCGGAATTGCTGGGCTTACTGATCAATCAGAAAAATACAGTCTGCCATACGTTGCTGGTTTCACCTCCGAGAGCAGGGAAGACCACAATGCTGAGATTTTTAGTTAAAAATCTCAGCAACGGTGTACCTCAACTCAACCTGAAAGGCCATACTGTCGGCGTGGTTGATGAAAGAAGTGAGATTGCCGGGATGTGGCAGGGCATTCCTTCTTTCGATCTTGGTTGCCGCACAGATGTACTGGACAGATGTCCCAAAGCTCAGGGACTGATCATGCTGATTAGGTCAATGGCGCCTGAGGTGGTTGCTGTCGATGAACTGGGGGGGCGGGAAGATGCCGCGGCGCTTGGGGAGGCCGTTCGCTGCGGCGTAAAAATTCTGGCTACGGTCCATGCCGGTTCTTTGGACGAACTGCAAAAAAGGATCCATCTCAGGGAATTGCTGAATAGAGAGACTTTTGAAAGGGTTGTTGTGTTAAGCAGGGCAAACGGTCCGGGTACGGTGGAAGCCGTTTATGACATGGCGAGCGGCGTTAATTTGTTCAATAAGCTATCCGTGGCATCGCGACATTCGTACAACGCTTAGATTCATCTCACAAACCATTGAACTATTTTTTGGGCAAGTCTGTGGGGTACAATACCGCTTTTCGGCTGTTGCGCCATCCTTGGCAAGTCGCTTCTTGCCATCCATGGCATCGCGACATTAGGCCATCCGTGGCCGTCAAAAAGCCGCGCTCCGCATCGTGCTCCGCTCACAGCGGAATTGTGCCCCACAGACTGATGATAAGTTTGCTTAGGTTGGTCTTTAAGCCAAGAGGATAGTATATGAAGAATGTTTTACGAGTTGATCGGTCCGCTTTATTAGGCCATTGGAGGCGAAAAGTATGCTGGTTGCAGGCTATCTTGCGCTGATCATCGGATTTGGCTGTTTGGGAATCATGAAGGCAAAACAAATTAAGAAACGTCCGCAGGAAATCAGGGAAATGATCAATGCCCTGGCGCTGCTGGATACTGAGATATACTGGGGAGCAACGCCTCTGCCAGACGCTTTCCGGGTACTTAAGGAAAGAACCGGTCCTCCCTGGCAGCTGTTTTTTGCCAGTCTTGAGGAACAGATCAGATCCGGAGAAAATGCTTCTCAGGCCTGGAAAAAAAGTATTGAAACGCACCGCCGAAAAACCTGCCTGACAGAGGACGATTGGCTGGTGATCAGCGGAATCAGTCAGGGATTGGGCAGGTCGGACCGGAATGAACAGCATAAACAGCTCGAACTTGTTCAGCGGCATTTGGCAGGCGTAGATGAAAAGGCCAGGCAGCAGGCAGAAAGCAGGGCAAAGATGTGGTCTTACCTCGGCTTCCTGGGCGGAATTGCGGTTGTCATTATGATCATGTGAGGAGGTAGGGTTCGCGATGAGTATTGACCTCATTTTGAAGGTAGCAGGTATTGGTCTATTGGTGGGCATTTGTGCAATTATTCTGAATGAGGCCGGTAAGAAAGAGCAGGCCCAGATGGTTACCATTGCCGGGGTTGTTGTCGTGTTGTATCTGGTCATCCAGGGAATCTCCGATCTGTTTGTTCTGGTGAAAAGCGTATTTAATCTATACTAGGGGGCTCTGGCAATGGAAATAGCACAAGTGATTGGACTCGCCATCATTGTCACGGTTCTCGGAGCTGTTCTGAAACAAATTAAACCTGAGATTGCAATTCAGCTAAGCATTCTGGCAGGGGTAACCATATTTCTGCTGATCATGGACAAAATCAGACTGGTTATTGATCTGCTGCAGAAACTGGCTGATCAGGCAGATATCAGTTCCTACTACTTATTCATTGTTCTTAAAATCGTGGGAGTAGCCTATTTGGCGGAATTGGGAGGCCAAATCTGCCGGGATGCCGGAGAGAATGCACTGGCCACAAAAGTTGAAATTGCAGCCAAAGTATTCGTGGTCATTTTGGCTATCCCAATCATTGCAGCGATCATGGAATCCGTGATGAAGCTGCTGGCGTGAGGAGCGATACGGATGACAAAAAAAGTCTTGGCTACGCTGGGGCTTGCCATATGGATGACCCTGGTATTTGCTTTTCCAGTGGTGACCCTGGCGGCAGAAAGTCAGGAGACGAGTTACACAGGGACGGAGGCGGATAAACGATTTGCGGAAGCAGAGAATTCCGGGGAGATGGGCGTGTCCGAAAAAGTAGATTTGTCCGAAGAGATAGATTTATCTAAAGTCAGAGAATTTTTGAATCAACTGGACCGCGATGTTCAGGACTCTCTGCCTGATTTTTCTTTAACAGAGATCTTTGAAAGTATTAAAAACGGCGAGGCTAATTTTAGTCTGCAGGGCATCGGCAGCAGCATTGTCAAGGCTCTGCTGAAACAGGTAGTCACCAACGCGCCTTTGATTGCAAAGCTGCTGGTGCTCGCTGTGATCTGCGCAATCATCAATCAACTGCAGTCTGCTTTTACAGGCGAAGTAAGCAGGATAGCCCGAATGCTCGTATATCTTGTCCTGTTGGCGCTTGCAATGACATCCTTTCGTATTGCGCTGGACGTCGGCAATGCGTCCATTGACAATATGGTTTCTTTTATGCAGATCATCCTCCCGGCCATGTATACCGTCCTGCTGACCATGGGCAGTCTGACCAGCGCAGCCTTGTTTAAACCGATGGTCATCGGCAGTCTGATCTTTTTGGCTACGGTAATCAAAAACATTGTGTTGCCGCTTTTTTTCCTGAGCATTATCCTGAGGCTGTTCAATAACATTTCCGAACAGTTCAAGCTCAGTAAATTAGCCTCTCTGCTGGAGTTCGGAGGTAAACTCAGTATTGGTATCGTCATGACGGTTTTTATCGGCATTATGTCGGTACAAGGCGTAACAGGGGGCGTAGCCGACGGGGTCACGCTGAGGACGGTAAAATATGCAGCAGATTTGATCCCGGTTGCCGGCAAATTTTTCAAAGACGCTGTTGAGATCGTGGCAAGCTCAGGTCTCTTGCTTAAGAACGCGCTGGGGATCGTGGCAATGATTGCGATTATCGTCATTACCTTTCTGCCGGCGATTAAGATTATCGCGATGATGTTTACTTTTAAACTGGCTGCGGCACTGGTCGAACCTCTGGGAGAAAAAGAACTTGCGGATAGTCTACAGGACATGTCCAAAGGCTTATTATATATTTTTGTAACCGTTACATCCGTCGGTATCATGTTTTTTATGACGATCGTGATCATTGTCGGGACTGGAAATTTGGCGGTAATGCTTCGCTGATTTTGAGGTGTGGGAAAATGGAAGGATTAAAGACGCTGATTCGCAACCTGGCTTTCATTCTATTGCTGGCCTCCTTTCTCGAGATGCTTCTGCCGAATAAATCCATGCGGGGATTTGTGCAGATGGTCATGGGGCTGTTTGTGATTGCGGCAATCCTGAATCCGTTGGCAGATCTACTGAACTGGGACTTTGAAAATAGCGTGCCGGCCTGGGCCGGCAGTTCTTCCGGAGACTTGCCTGTTCTGGCACAGGAAAATAGTTCTGACGGAGAAGACAATTCTTCCACGGAAGCAAATGCTCTGGTGATCGAACAATACCGCAGGATTCTGGTTAACCAGATTCAGGCCCTTGTATCCGGAGTGGAAGGGGTCAAAAGCTCGGATACGAATGTTGAACTGGAGGACGGGGGAGAGGGATTTGCCGACTATCCGCAAATCCAAAAAGTCGAGATCCATTTCAGTCAGCAAATTGTCAGCATTGAGCCTGTTAAGCCGGTCATTATCGGAGGCGTCAACACAGACCAGGCCGAGGACCAGGGAACGGCTGAGTCAGCGAAAGCAATGGAAATAAAAAAACAGGTTGCAGCACTCATGCAGCTGCCGGAAGAAATCGTGTTTGTGCAGGAAGAAAAATAGGAGGAAGGAAGTCAGTATGGGATTTTTCAAGCAGGTGATCACAGAAAAGATTACGTTGGCCGTGATCTTGCTGGTAATCGTCGCAGCCATTCTTATTTTTACCTCACAGGAGGATCAGCCCGCTGCATCAGTCCAATCCCCGGCTGAAACGGTAACAGCCGTTCCAGAAAATGAATCGGGTTTTACTGCATTGGAAAAACAACTTGAAGAAAAACTTGCAGCCAATCTGGAAAAAATTCAGGGCGTTGGCAAAACGAAGGTCCTAGTTACCCTGACCTCCGATGTAAAGAAACAGTATGCCAGGGATGAAAGCGTTACGAAAAAAACTTCCAAGGAAACGGATAAAGACGGCGGAACCAGAGAAACGGAAGAGGTAACTCAGAATAACAAGATCGTGGTCGTCGGCGAAAATGCTTTAATCATTACGGAGGAGCGTCCACAGGTCGCGGGAGTATTGGTTATCGCGCAGGGAGCAAGTGATCCCAAAATAAAGGAACAAGTATTTGAAGCGGTCAGGACGTTGTTGAATATTGAACCGGCCAAAATCAGTGTTGTTCCAATGGGGGGCGTCTGAATTGAACCTGAAAATAAAAGCATCCTTGATCTGGATCACCGTGATTCCGGCCATCGCGGTATGCTCCATTGTTTGGCTCAGCCAAGCATGTTTTGGGCAGCAAAAGGAAGAAGGCTTGCCGGTCAATATCCCGGATTCCGTTTGTTTCTCAGCAGAAATAATTGAACTGACGGAAAATGAGGGGGAAAACTACTTTGTTAATTATAGGATCAAACGGGAGCAGACCAGACAGGAAACACTTAACATGCTGGAGCCTTTGCTGGCGTCCGATATCACGGAGACACGCAGTCAGGCGCAGCAGCGCTGGCTGGCCTTAAGCGACAAGATCAGCAGGGAAGCCGAAATTGAGAATGTGCTGAAAATGAAAGGTTTTACAGATATTGTTTCGGAAGTCAACACGCAAAAGGCCACGGTTACAGTCCTGGCAAATCAATTAAAAGTTCAGGACATGTTTATTATCCAAAACACAGTATCGGAAATTACCGGTTTTTCAGTTGATCAAATCGAAGTAGCAGTCGTCAAAGACACGTCGGAAAAAATCTGATAATCGGGTCCGGTGGAAAATGTTCCATATTTGCGTTATTCAGGAATGAAATTTATGTTAATAAGGCAGGGGGATTTGCGGCAACGGGGGATTCTGTTATAATAAAAATAATAACAGGTTGAAGATGGAAAATGAGGTGCGATAATGGATAATAACAAAATAGATCATTCAATCGGTTCAGTCAAAATTGCTGATGAGGTCGTTGAAGTGATTGCCGGAATGGCAGCTTCGGAAGTTGAAGGAGTCGCTGAGTTAAGCGGAGGTTTCGCCCAGGATATCGCCAATATTTTAGGCCGGGGCAAAAATTCATCCAAAGGTTCCAGGGGCATCAAAGTTGAAATTGACGAAAAAGAAGCTTCCGTGGATTTGTTTATTGCCGTCCAGTACGGGGTGTCAATTCCTGATGTAGCCCAGAAGGTACAGATCGTTGTGAAAGAAGCGATTGAAGGGATGACTGGATTAACCGTCATGGTCATCAACGTTCATATTCAAGGCATCGCGTTCAAAAACACGGCTGAGATCAAGGACGTCAAAGACAGCAAAGATAAAACGAATAAAGAAAAAGATTTGAAAGAAAAATAGAACAGTGCAGCAGGGTGGAGAGATGAGCAATTTCTGGAGAAATATCGGGGATAAACTCAATATTTTTTTTCTATGGTGTCTTGATAATCATCCTGGTAAATTTTTTGGTTTTTTGATTGGTTTTTTTGTGGCTTTGATGTTTATTTTGCTGGGATTTTGGCAGACACTGCTTTTAGCTGCCTTATCCTGCGGGGGATATTACTTGGGAAAATGCTGGGATGATGGGGTTTGGCCTACCGGACTGAGCAAAGTAATACATAGAATACCTTTTTGGGGCAAACATAAAACGTAGAATGAAATTCCGGAGGCATATTGATGAGTAAAATAATGGGCCGAAGAAAGGCCCGCGAAACGGCACTGCAAATACTTTATCAAATTGATATAACGGGAGAAACGGACAAGCGGGAACAAGTCCTGCAGCATTGGATCCAGGAATTTGCCGTCTCTGATAAGACGGCAGATTTTATTAGGGAACTGGTTGAAGGAACCCTGCAGAACAAAACGGATATTGATGCCAAGCTTGCTTCGACTTCCCACGAATGGGCTCTGGACAGGATGGGCAATGTGGACCGCAATCTGATGCGGCTTGCTGCCTATGAAATGCTGTACAGCCCCGGCACGCCCCAGCGGGTCACTTTAAATGAAGCGATTGAGATTGCCAAAAGGTTCGGCGGGGATGATTCAGCAAAATTCATTAACGGTATTTTAGACAAGCTGATGGACGAGAGTGAAAAATGATGTTCTTAGGTCTTGATACAAGCGCATACACGACATCCGTCGCCGTGGTGAATCAAGAAAAGCATCTGGTCTGGGAAAAAAGACACCTACTCGAAGTTCCTCAGGGAGAGAAAGGGTTGGCCCAGTCGGAAGCTCTTTTTAATCATATTAAAAATCTTCCGGAACTACTGGCCCTGGTTCCGCCAACGATATGGCCGGAAATTGCCGGCATTGGCGTCAGTACGGCGCCTCGTCCGGCAGAGCAATCCTATATGCCGGTCTTTCTGGCAGGAAGGTCGGTTGCTTCATCTCTGGCCAGCGCTTTAAATGTAAAGCTTGTAACGACGAGTCATCAGGAAGGACATCTGGCTGCAGGATTGGAATCCGCCGAAGGTTTTGCTTTGACGGATTTTTTGGCTGTCCACCTTTCGGGAGGAACAACGGAAGTATTGAAAGTCCGGAAGGATTCTCCCGGAAAACTAAGTTTGCAGATTCTTGGCGGAAGCAGTGATCTGCATGCCGGTCAATTTGTAGACAGAGTCGGCGTGCGTCTGGGGCTGCCTTTCCCGGCGGGAAAGGAGCTGGAAAAACTGGCTTTAAAATCAGCGCCTGGATCTGCTTCTCTGCTGCCTTCCTCGGTCAAAGGATATGAGATGAGTTTCTCGGGCGTCGAGTCGGCAGTTCAGCGTCTGATCGAAGAAAAAAAACGTTCGGCTGATCTGGCCCGGGCGGTGGAAGGCTGTATTGTCCGGACGATTTATAAGGTCTTGACCAAAGCTGTTGACGATACCGGACTCAGAGATATTCTGATTGTTGGCGGAGTAGCCTCAAATCAATATCTAAGGAATCAGCTTGAAAAGAAGCTGGAACCTCAGGCCAGATTATTTTGGGCAAAGCCGGGATGGAGTTCAGATAATTCGATTGGGGTCGCACTTCTGACGCGGGAAGCGGTGTTGTCGGACAATCAGTAATTGTTTTTATCTTCTACAAAGAGATTTAGAAAAAATCTAAAAATATGATATAAAATGAGTTTTTTTGAGCTCTAAGGACATTTTACAATGAAAAGACTTGATTTCGGAGCAAAAGTTCATTTATAATAAACAAGGTAAAGTATCAAATACGTGTTACTGTGCCAAACATAGATGTATATACTTGTATAGCTTGGAAAAGGGGACCATTCATCCGTTTGGTCGGTACAACGAATAATCCTGAGGGGGAGACAACGTGTATAAGGTAGTCAAAAGAAGGCAGTTGGCAGACATTATTACACTGCTGGAAGTAGAAGCTCCGGAAGTCGCCAAGAAAGCCCAACCCGGCGAATTTGTCATTGTTCGCCAAAATGAGGAATCTGAAAGGATCCCTTTGACCATCATGGACTTTAATCGGGATAAAGGGACAATCACCATCGTCATCCAGGAGGTAGGCTATTCATCCAATCTGATTACCCGGATGCAGGAAGGTGATTCTTTTGTTACATTTGTAGGACCGCTCGGACAAGCCACCGAAATGGAGAATTACGGTACGGTTCTGTGCATTGGCGGCGGCGTGGGTATTGCGCCGGTTCATCCGATTGCGCGCGGCCTGAAAGAAGCAGGGAATAAGGTCATCTCCATTCTCGGAGCAAGAACTAAAGACCTGCTGATCCTCGAAGACGAAATGCGGGCCGTAAGTAATGAAGTCGTCATTACAACCGATGACGGCACTTATGGCATGAAAGGTTTTGTCACGCACGGCATCCAGTCCGTTTTGGACCAGGGTATCAAAGTTGATGCGATCTGGGCGATTGGTCCGGTCGTTATGATGAAATCCGTAGCGAATTTTACCAGACCTCTTGGCATCAAGACCATCGTCAGTATGAATCCTGTCATGGTCGACGGAACAGGAATGTGCGGTGCCTGCAGACTCGATGTCGGCGGCGAAACCAAATTTGCCTGTGTTGACGGGCCGGAATTTGACGGCCACAAGGTAGATTTTGACCTGGCCATGAAACGTTCGGCCTTCTTTAAAAATGAAGAAGCTGTCGCTTACGGTAAAGTCAAGTGCCAGTGTGCAAAGGAGGGCAAATAATCATGGCATCAAAAGCACCACGACATGATATGCCCTGTCAGGATCCAATCGTCCGGGGGAAAAATTTCAGCGAAGTTGCGCTGGGATACACGGTAGAGACCGCTGCGGAAGAGGCCAAACGCTGCATTCAGTGCAAAAAGCCAAAATGTGTGGAAGGCTGCCCGGTAGGGGTAGATATTCCCCAGTTTATCAATAAAATAGCCGAGGGTGAACACCTCGAAGCCGCGTCCATCTTAAAAGGCAAAAATACCTTGCCGGCAATTTGCGGACGTGTCTGCCCGCAGGAATCCCAGTGTGAAGCCCAGTGTATCCTTGGCGTCAAAGGCGAACCGGTTGCAATCGGCCGTTTGGAGCGCTTTGCAGCAGATTACGAAATGGCCAATGGCACAAGCAAATTAGAAAAAGCAACACCGTCAGGCAAAAAGGTAGCCGTGATTGGTGCTGGTCCTGCGGGACTGACCTGTGCGGCTGAGCTCGCCCGCAAAGGCCATGCTGTAACTGTTCTGGAAGCCTTGCATGTGGCCGGCGGCGTACTGATGTACGGAATTCCTGAATTCCGTCTGCCGAAAGCCATTGTTCAGAAAGAAATCAACAGCTTAAAAGATATGGGCGTCGAAATCCTGGTTAACCAAGTCGTTGGCAAAGTCACCTCTGTCCAGGAACTGCTGGCAAACGGCTATGATGCCGTATTTATCGGCACCGGCGCCGGGCTGCCATACTTTATGAAGATTCCGGGTGAAAACTACAACGGCGTATATTCCGCCAATGAGTTCCTGACCCGGTCGAATCTGATGAAAGCCTATGATTTCCCGAATCATGCGACCCCGATCAAAGTGGGAGAGCAGGTCGCGGTACTTGGCGGCGGCAACGTGGCCATGGACGCAGCCAGAACAGCGCTTCGTCTCGGTGCCAAAGACGTTTACATCGTTTATCGCCGTTCCATGACCGAATTGCCGGCGCGTGTTGAGGAAGTGCATCACGCTGAGGAAGAAGGCATTCAATTTAAGATATTGACCAATCCGATTGCGATCAATGGTGACGAAAACGGTAATGTCAAGAGCATGACCTGTCTGAAATATGAGCTGGGTGAGCCGGATGCATCCGGACGCCGCCGTCCGGTAGCGATTGAAGGTTCCGAGTTTGAGCTGCCGGTGCAGACCGTCGTAGTCTCGATCGGCCAGGGACCGAATCCGCTCGTGACCACCACGACAGCAGGTTTGGAACTGAACAAGTGGGGCAACATCGTTGCCGATGAGACGACCATGGCGACCTCGATTCCGGGTGTGTATGCCGGCGGAGACATCGTGACCGGCGCAGCCACTGTCATTCTCGCAATGGGCGCTGGAAAAACGGCTGCAGCTTCGATCGACGCGCATTTAATGACAAACTAGTTGACTGTAACGCAACTTAGCCCTAAATAAAAGACGTCAATGTATAATGTGCACCCCAAATGTTGGACAAAAAAATCAACATTTGGAGGTGCACTTTTCTATGGCAAAATATTCTTATAAACAACGTCTGGAAGCAGTAATGAAAGTAACCGAAAAACACATGTCATGTAAAGCTGTTGGGAGATTACTCGGATGCGGAGATACACATGTACGACGCTGGGTAAAACGGTATGAAAACTTTGGAGTTGAGGGGTTAATACGAAAACCCAGAATTTCACCTATGATCATGAAAACGATGAATATATTGCTTAGCACCATCCAAAAAATTGTAAAAAATTTTAAAACTATCACGTAAAGTACTTGTATACTCATGTGATTTGTGATATATTATACATGTCGGACGGTGGTATGACCACCTGATAAGTTACAATAGGATGAACGAGAATTTTATTTAATTTGGTGTCCAAAAAATTATTATAGAAAATGACCGGTACGTGTTCAGCCGGTCATTTTTCATTAATGTTTGACTTATGCCTGATTAGAGAGTATATTTTTTATAGGCTTCGAAAGACTTTTGAAACATTAGAGTCTTTTTTCAGTGAAACGAAGGCGGCTGCCAACGGCTTGGCATCAGCCAAATTTTCTAAATGAAAGCAGGTGAGAAAACTGGACGGTGACGGTTCCTACGGAGGAATAGAAATCTACAATAGTATAAAGCAGGAAAAAGTCTTAGTTTTCTTACGATTACAATTTTTTGAAGACTGAAAGATCATCGTTTTGTCATCAAGTAGATAGCTTTTTTCATTCGGATTCTGAGACTTTCTTCCTGCGGAAAACGGGGGGGAAGCTGTGCTCAGAATCTATAAAAATGATGGAATTAATTACCAAGAACATGACCTGAAAAGCCTGACGCGAAATGCCTGGGTCAACCTTGTTAATCCTGCGCCAGATGAACTTGTTCTGATTGCGGAAAAAACCAATTGCCCGCTTGATTTTCTTAAAGCGGCGCTTGATGAAGAAGAACGTCCACGTATTGAAATTGAGGATGATTCTGCGCTTATTCTTATTAATATACCGGTCATGTTAAGTGAGACGAGTTATGATACGTTGCCTTTGGGTATCGTTATAACGCCCGAAAACATTATCACGGTATGTCTCGAAAATAACCCCGTTGTTCTCGAATTTAATGAGTATAACCGGCGGTCTTTCAATACGGCCAAGCGAACAAGGTTTTTGTTCCAGATCCTCTATAAGTCCGCGACGTATTATTTAAGATATCTACGCCAAATCAGCAGGTTAAGTGAACAAATTGAAGTGGATCTGCGCAGAACCATGAAAAACAAACAACTATTCGAACTGATGGATCTCCAGCAGGGTTTAACGTACTTTACTTCCTCGCTTCGTTCCAATGGCATTGTTATGGATCGGCTGCTGCGTATCCGCTCGAATAATCAGTGCCGGCATCTCATTCAGATTCATGAAGAAGATGAAGATTTGCTGGAAGATGTCATCATTGAAAATAATCAGGCTGTTCAGATGGTTGAGATGTACAGCAGGATCCTTACGAATCTGACAGATACGTTTGCATCCATTATTTCGAATAACTTGAATATGGTCATGAAATTCTTAACGTCGATGACGATTATTTTAGCGATTCCGACGATGATCGCAAGTTTCTGGGGGATGAATGTCAATGTCCCTTTCCGCGATTCAAATCCATATGGGTTTGTCTTCGTCGTGGCGATTGCTGCGCTGGTTACGGGAACTGCAGTATATATCCTGATTCGAAGGAAGATACTATAAGAAAAGATGTTCAGTCTAAGAAAAAAGATATTCAGTCTAAGATGGCGCTTCATTTGAGGCGCTTTTCCTATTACTTTATATACTCAAAATCAACGCCATGTAGTCTATCCGCGCCCAAGCGGAGCACGATGCGGAGCGCGGCTTTTTGACGGCCACGGATGGCCTAATGTCGCGGTGCCATGGATAGGAGCGACGCGCCAAGGAGGGCGCAATAGCCGAAGAGCGGTTAGGGTACATGGCGTAAACCCAAAATGATAAGAAAATACCGCTAATAGTTTTGTGAGCTATTAGCAGTATACGAATACAAAAGATTCTTTACAAAAAAGACTAAGTAAGAACAGAACATTAACGGTCAAAATAGATGTTTTTGCTGCTCGCATTCAGCGGGATTGCGACAGCGATATCCCCCTCAATTAACCCTATTTTTTTCGCAACGGCACCTGCGGAATACATGATGCGGTTATCCGCGTTGAGCGTTCCGGCTGTCTTTACGGCAGACCCGAGTGCAATACCCAGGTCAATCAGGCGCCAGGGACAAAGCGGACCGTTAAATTCCGGCCCTTGCGCGACAGCTTCGAGCATCGTGCAGTTTGGATGGCCGCAGGCGCCGCAGTTTAAGCCGGCATGTTTGGCATCCTTCAGAGAAAGTAAAACCAGCGCCTGAGAATTACGTATATTGGCAGCATCACGGTTGAAAAACTTCTTCCCGTTTTCCTCGCTGCACTTCGACATTTCATCGGCCAGATAAGTCATTACAGCTGGTTCTGTAATGACCTTTACATTTATGTAATCCTGTCCTTTTGCTTTCGGTGCGGTGACTGCGGACAAAGCCATAAGCTCAGCTACGGTTTTCATAATTTCCATATTCCTGTTTCTCCCTTCAAAATTGTGCGCTGTTCTAGTGTTTTTGATATTTTGTAAGTATAATAGTACTATTATTATAACGAATTACCAGAACTTTGTAAAAATCTGCACGCCATTATATTCATATTTTTAAGATCGACAAGGGTATTTAAAGGGTATTTAAATGAGGTGGAACTGATTTGAACGAAAGAATACTGACGGTATCGGAAATCAACCGGGAAATC
The DNA here is from genome assembly GCA_009910795.1 of Dehalobacter sp. CP. The sequence goes on from VMEE01000039.1 coordinate 139,282, forward strand.
AATGACGCGCTTAAAAAACATAACCGTCTATGGAATTGCTGGGTGACAGGCGAGATATCCAATTTTAAAGATCATATTCCGTCAGGTCACTGGTATTTTACGCTAAAAGACAAAGAAGCCGGCATAAAAACCGTGATGTTTAAAACCAGGAATCTGACGGCTGGTTTTCAGCCTCAAAATGGGATGAAAGTGCTGGTCCGGGGAAGTATCCGTCTTTATGAAAAAGACGGCAGCGTCCAGCTGTATGCGGAAGAAATCTACCCGAGCGGCCTCGGGGCATTATACCTGGCATTTGAACAGCTAAAGAGCCGCTTGGCTGCCGAAGGACTGTTTGCCGCAGAGCAGAAGAAACCGATCCCAAGATTTCCTTCGAGGGTGGCCATCGTCACCAGTCCTACCGGAGCGGCACTGAAGGACATCTTGCATATTGCCCGAAGACGCAATCCATTGGTTTCATTAATCATTATTCCTTCTGCGGTTCAGGGTGAGGCAGCACCGGCAGAAATCGTCCGAGCCATTCAGCGAGCCAATCATTATGGAGAGATTGACCTGCTGATTATCGGCAGGGGAGGCGGTTCCCTGGAAGAGTTATGGGCTTTCAACACCGAGGAGGTGGCAAGAGCCATTGCTACTTCCCGTATACCGGTCGTTTCCGCTGTCGGTCATGAGGTCGATTATACGATTGCAGATTTCGTTGCCGATCTAAGAGCGCCGACGCCGTCAGCTGCTGCAGAATTGGTCATTCCGGTCCTTAATGAATTGCAAGACGGTATCCGTTATTATGAAGAAAAGCTCAAACAAAGGATCCAAAACGTTCTGCGAACCAAAAGGCATAAAGTGGAAGAATTGATGTCTAACTCGGCTTTGGCCCGCCCGGGCTGGCGTGTCGAACAATCCAGACAGAATTTGGATTATCTCTCCACGCGTCTTGTCGAGGGAATGACTGGATTTCTGACAGAAAAAAATGGTATACTTAGGTTGTTAAGCGCGAAAATTGACTTATTAAGTCCCTTGAATATACTGGGAAGAGGATATTCTTTAGCCTATGATATCGAGGGGAAATTAATCAAAACGGTAAGACAGGCCACAGCAGGGGATGCTTTATCCGTGCGGCTCAGTGACGGGACATTAATCTGCGAAGTTACAGATACAGAAGAACTTCAAACGTCAAGCGATTCAAACGTCAAGAGAGGATTACCATGAAAAAGAATAGCGATAAAGAAGCCTTCAGCTTCGAAAAGGGGATCGAAAGGCTGGAACAAATCATTAATGATCTGGATCAGAACAATGTGCAGCTCGAGCAAGCCCTGGACTTGTTTGGGGAAGGAATTAAGCTGATCAAACAATGTAACGGCCTTCTGGATTCGGCCGAAGCAAAGGTCAAAGTCTTGTTAGAAAATAGTAAAGGTGAACTGGTAGTGACCGATCAAGATTAGGAGTACAGACTGAAAATGTTCAAAGAACGCTATAATGACTATTTGAATATGGTTGAACAATATCTCAATTATTTGCCGCTGGATCAGAGTATCCTGGGCAGGAGCATGAATTATTCCCTGGTCGGGGGAGGCAAAAGGATTCGGCCCGTATTGGCGCTGGCCTGCGCGGAGCTTGTCGGCGGACGGCCTGAAGAGCTTGTCTCAGAAGCTGCCGCGATCGAGCTTATCCACACCTATTCCCTGATTCATGACGATCTTCCAGCCATGGATGATGATGATTATCGCAGAGGTAAGCTGTCGAACCATAAAGTATTCGGAGAAGCCGGAGCCGTTTTGGCCGGCGATGCCTTGCTTACACTTGCTTTTGAGCTGCTGACCGAGCCTTCGGCAATAGAGCCTCAGAAAAAATTAAGAGTTATCAGAGAGACAGCCCAGGCTGCCGGCTGGCAGGGCATGGTCGGCGGGCAGAGCCTTGATACACTTGGAAACCTGGAAAACAACACGCTGGCTGATATTGAGCAGGTCCATCATTTAAAGACTGGCGCTCTTCTAAAGGCTTCAGCGCGTCTTGGCGCAATTCTAGGCGGAGGATCGGAGCCGGAGATTGAAATTTTGACAAGCTATGCTTTATACTTGGGATTAGCCTTTCAAATTAAAGACGATATTCTTGATGTTGTAGGAGAAAGTGCGGTCATCGGCAAATCCGCCGGTAAGGACCAAAAATCCGGCAAACCGACCTATACGTCACTGCTGGGACTTGAGGGGGCCAGGGAGCAACTGGAAAAAACGGTCTTTCTGGCGAAAGAATCCCTGTCTTGTTTTGGCCCGAAAGCAGCGTTTTTATTATCCCTGGCTGACTACACCGCTGAAAGAACAAACTAGTACCATGTAACCCCTAAATCTTATATATCCTGGCGGCCGATTTCTTTTCATACTGCGTTGTCTTGTCGCTCCTATGCCATCCATGGCATCCGCGACATTTGTCCATCCGTGGACTTCAATCGCCATACACTCGGTATGGCTCAATCCTCCGCCTTGTCTTAAAAGAAATCTGCTCACCATTATATTACAATTTTAGGGGTTACAAGGTACTAGATAAAAATGACGAATGACGGGAACAATGACAGAAACATCATATGATAGAAAAAATTAATCAGGATGAGAGAGGATGATTCATCGCTATGAACCCAGTCTCTTCGATATTGAACAACAATATCATGTGGGTTTCGCTTTTTGCCTGGATACTTGCCCAATTCTTAAAGATCCTGATCAATTTTGTGATTGAGAAGGAATGGGACTTTGATCTTCTGACAAGTTCCGGCGGATTTCCAAGTTCGCATACAGCGATTGTCTGTGCCTTGGCCATCAGCATTGGCAAAACCGACGGCTGGGGATCTTCTCTGTTTGCGATTGCTGTTACGCTGGCTGTTATTGTCATGTATGATGCTGCCGGTGTCCGGCGCGCAGCCGGAAATCATGCCAGAATTATCAACTATCTTGTGGAATGGATGCGGCAGCACCCGACAGATTTTTTGGGTTATAATATTCAAGAGGAAAAGTTTAAGGAACTAATCGGTCATACGCCTTTTGAAGTGTTTGGCGGCGCAATTCTAGGCTGCGCAGTCGGTTTGATCTTTTAGTGACGCCAGAATGCAGCGCATTCTCGTGTCGCTATTTTGAGAACGGGGTATAGGATTAGAAAGGCAGGATAGACTTTTGGTTCGCAAGAAACAAAGTGTTCGCTATATTATTACCGTATTTATTGCCACGTTTTTTATTGCTTCACTTCTGGGAAGCGGAACAGAGGCTTTTTTAAGGTTTTTTCCGGTAAGCCTGACCTGGATATTGCTGATGGTTGTGATTACGATCGGAATCCTGTTTGATATCATCGGTATTGCGGTGACGGCTGCTGATGAAGCGCCTCACCATGCCCGGGCAGCCAAAAAAATTTTTGGTGCCAAGCAGTCTGTCTATTTAATCAAACACGCCGATAAAGTCGCCAATTTTGCCAATGATATTGTCGGCGATATCACGGGAACATTAAGCGGGGCAATGGGCGCGACCATTATTTTAAGCTTAATCGCTAAATTTTCTGTTTTAAGTACCTGGAAGGTACTTTTAAATGTGTTGATTTTGGCCTTGATTGCTTCGCTTACTGTGACGGGAAAGGCCTGGGGCAAAACCATTGCGATTAACGAAGCAAATCGGATTGTTGATATGACCGGCAGAGTGATTGCCAGTGTGGAAAAGGTAACCGGACTGAGCATGACAAAAAACAAACGAGGAGGAAAATAATTTGCGGCTTCTGGACAAAATTGATTCTCCGACCGATCTGAAAAGCTTAAGCGAAAGTGACCTGACCGTTCTGGCTGAAGAACTCCGTCAGGAGATGATAGATATTATTTCAGTGAATGGCGGTCATCTGGCATCAAACCTCGGCGTTGTGGAACTGACCCTGGCGCTGCATAGAGTATTTGACACTCCAACCGACAAGATTATCTGGGATGTTGGTCATCAGGCCTATGTTCATAAGATTCTGACCGGAAGGAAGGAAACTTTTAAGACGATCCGGCAATTTCACGGTTTGGCAGGATTTCCGAAGAGAGAGGAAAGCGAATACGACTGTTTTGATACCGGACATGCCAGCACTTCCATCTCAGCTGCACTGGGTTTCGCCAAAGCCAGGGACATTAAGAAAGAAAATTATCATGTCATTGCTGTGATTGGTGATGGGGCAATGAGCGGCGGGATGGCCTATGAAGCGATGAATCATGCCGGTAACAGCGACAGCAATTTAATTATTGTTTTAAATGACAACGAAATGTTTATCTCCCAGAATGTCGGCGCAATGTCTTCGTATCTGAACAAGATCAGGACAGATCCATCTTACGACAGAAGGAAGAAAGATGTCCAAAAATTCATAAGAAATATCCCGTGTATTGGGTCCTCCATGGCTAAAGCAGCTGGAAGGGCTAAAGACGGCATTAAATATTTCCTGGTACCCGGTCTGTTGTTCGAGGAGCTGGGACTGACCTATCTCGGGCCAATTAATGGACATGATATTGCGTCACTGGAAAAGGTTCTCCACCAGGCCAAACAAAAAAAAGGTCCGGTTCTGGTTCACATTAAGACCTGTAAAGGCAATGGGTATGAGCCGGCCAAGCAAAGCCCGGATATCTTCCATGGGGTAGGGCCATTTTCCAAAGAAACGGGTGAAATGGTTAAAAAGAATGCGCCGCCGACTTATACGGAAGTATTTGGACGGACCATTTGTGAATTGGCGGAAGAGGATAACAGGATCGTTGCAGTTACGGCAGCCATGGGATCGGGGACAGGTCTGAACAATTTTGGCCAAAATTACCCCGAAAGATTTTTTGATGTCGGAATTGCCGAACCGCACGCGGTAACTTTTGCTGCGGCACTCGCGCTGGATGGACTGAAACCGGTTGTTTCCATGTATTCCACGTTCTATCAGAGAGCGTATGACCAGGTCCTGCATGATGTCTGCCTGCAAAATGCCAAGGTCGTATTTGCAGTCGACAGGGCCGGCGTCGTCGGTGAGGACGGGAAGACGCATCACGGTATATTCGATATCTCTTTTTTCAGAACGATCCCGAACCTTACCTTGATGGCGCCGAAAGATGAAAATGAACTTCGACAGATGATTTATACAGCGCTCACCATGGACAACCCGGTAGCTGTCCGGTACCCGAGATCGGCCGGTGTCGGCGTGGAAATGGACAAAGAATTCAAAGCATTGCCGAAGGGCAAAGCGGAACTGCTGCGCGAGGGCCAGGATATTACGCTGATCGGTTTTGGGCCGGTTGTCAGTTTTTGTATGGAGGCTGCTAAGCAGTTGGAGTCTGAAGGTATTCAGGCCGGTGTGATTAATTTGCGTTTCATTAATCCGATCGATCGGGAAATGGTGACTGCCGAGGTCCAAAAAACAGGGAGGCTGGTTACGGTTGAGGACCACATCCTCGCCGGAGGGATGGGCAGCGCGGTACTGGAAGTTCTCGAGGAAGAAGGAATTCAAGGCACAGCAGTCGAACGGATAGGATATGATGATTATGTTGAACACGGTGCAATTCCGCTTCTCCATCAAGATTGCGGTATTACGATTGAGCATATTGTCAGTGTTTCCAGAGAACTGATGAAAAACAGATGTTAATGATTTGTTAATGATTTATTAATGATTTTAAATAGATATAGAACAAGGATGGGCATATCGTGGCCAAAAATAAATCCAGACTCGATCTTCTTCTCGTCCAAAAAGGATTGGTTGAAAGCAGAGAAAAGGCTAAAGCTTTAATTATGGCCGGAAAAGTCTATAAGGACAATCTTCGTCTTGACAAGCCAGGCATCATGCTGGAAGAAGATACAGGCCTGATTGTCAAGGGAGAGATCCATCCTTACGTTTCGCGCGGAGGTCTGAAACTGGCCAAGGCGATGGACGTATTTCAGCTGGATCTGAAGGATAAGGTCATTGCCGATATCGGGGCGTCTACCGGCGGATTTACAGATTGTGCACTGCAGAATGGGGCTTCCAGGGTCTATGCGGTCGATGTTGGCTATGGTCAGCTGGCCTGGAGGCTGCGCAGTGACGAAAGAGTGGTCTGCCTGGAAAGAACCAATGCACGTTACCTGACTGCGGACAGTCTCCCGGAAAAAGTAGACTGGATCGTGTGTGATGTTTCATTTATTTCCCTGACCAAGATCTTTCCCTCGATGACAGCGATTCTGAAAGGAAGCGGACAGGCGCTAGTCCTCATCAAACCGCAATTTGAGGCCGGCCCCGAGAATGTCGGCAAAAACGGTGTTGTCAGAGACCCGCAAGTCCACCGGGAGGTTCTGCAAAACGTCCTGACTGAAGCTCAAAAACAAGGATTTCAGGTCAAGGGACTGGATTTTTCGCCAATTCGCGGTCCCGAAGGAAATATAGAATTTTTAGCCTGGCTCTGCAAGAAAAATGAGCAAGAGGCAGCGGTATTCGACTGGAATTCTTGTCTGACTGAGCTTGTTCTGAAGGCTCAGGCAGGAACGGAGTGAACGGATGGGAAACAAGGTAGGGATATGGATTAACCATTCTAAAATTACGAAAGAAAGCATCACCCCTCAGCTAATTAATTGGTTCAACAGTCAGGGATGGGAAACTGTACCGGAATGGGACCAGGAGATTACGGAAGATGTTGACTTTGTACTTTCCCTTGGCGGAGACGGCACAGTCTTGAAAGCTGCCAGAGAAGCCGCCCGGTTCAACATCCCGGTTCTCGGCGTGAATTACGGCCGGCTTGGTTTTTTATGCGAGGTTGAACGCGGCGAAATCTATTCTGCCTTAAAAAAGGTGCTGCGCAATGAATATACGGTCGATGAGAGACTCATGATGATTACTTCATATTTTAAAGACGGTCAGATACAGCAGGATATGGTTCTGAATGATGTCGTTTTTATCCGGGACAGTGAAGAGACGCTAATAACGCTTCAGGTCAAGCTTTCCGGTGAACCGATTGCGAGTCCGCCTTCGGACGGCTTGATTATTGCAACACCGACAGGCTCGACCGCCTATTCACTTTCAGCCGGCGGACCTGTTGTGAGCCCGGATGTTCAGGCCATGCTGATCACGCCGCTGGCTGCCCATGCGCTTTCCTCCCGGCCGATGGTCATATCAAACAAGGAAAAAATAGATATCAGTCTGACCAGAGGCAGTAAATGCCGGGTGACCGTTGACGGAAAATATATGACGACCATGAATTCCGGAGATGTGGTCCGGATCGAAACGGCTCCGATCAAAGCAAGATTTATCCGGCTTGGAGGAAGGAGCTTTCCGAAGGTTGTCCGGGAGAAACTCCGGGACCGCTGGCATGAATAATGAGAGCATGAACGGTGTCTTCAATCCGAAGGGGATCGAAAATATGCAGACAATGTTAAAAATGTATCTGCAGCACCTTATCCAGCCGGGAGATCAGGTGTTGGATGCTACGGCAGGACGCGGCAAGGACACCCTTTTTCTGGCGGAATGCGTGGGTTCTGAAGGCCGGGTGTTTGCGTTTGATATTCAGGAAGAAGCTATCCAATCAACTCGGGAACTGCTCACAGCGCACAAGATGCTCGACAGGGTCGCCTTATTCCGGGAGAGTCACACAGAGATTGGGCGCCTTGTTCCGCAAGGAATCAGAGCTGCCGTTTTCAATCTCGGCTATTTGCCCGGGAGCAGCAGTCAGACAATCATTACCGAGCCGGAGACAACGCTTCAGGCGGTAAATGATACGTTGAAGCTGCTGGCAGCCAAAGGGGTCATCGTACTCACCGTCTATCGCGGACACAGTCGCAGCCTGGAAGAAGCAAATACATTGAATGCCTATGCAGCAGAACTTTCCAAGAAGGATTTTCATGTCCTGCAGGGAATGTATCTAAATCAAGGTGAGACATCTCCATACTGGCTAATTATTCAGAAGAACAGAGGTGATCATTCATGAAAAGCCGCCGTCAAAAAAAAATCCAGGAACTGATTACCAATGAACCGGTTAAAACGCAGGAGGAATTAGCGCAAAGGCTGTTCGAAGAGGGCTTTAATGTCACACAGGCCACCGTTTCGCGGGATATCAAGGAGATGGGTCTGATCAAGATATCCGGCTCAGACGATGAATACCGTTATGCCATTCAGGCTGAAGCGCATCCGCCCGGGTATCAGGAAAGATTGAAACGAATGTTCAAGGAAGTTGTGATCGCGTTCGACAGCAGCGAAAACATCATTGTGATCAAAACCATACCGGGGAATGCCCAGGCGATGGCGTTGCTGCTTGACAATATTGGCTGGAAAGAAGTGATCGGCACTGTAGCTGGAGATGATACCATCTTTCTTCTGATCAAACCTAAAGAACAAACAGAAATCATTCTGGAGAGACTAGCCGAACTGAGCTGAACCGAACCGTGTCTTTTAATTTTCCATTGACTGAGTGTGGCAAAGAGGAGGAGACCTATGCTCGTAGAACTTCGCATCAAAGATTTTGCACTGATGGAAGATGTCCATTTGCTTTTTGATAAAGGCTTGTCTGTTTTTACAGGGGAGACAGGAGCCGGAAAATCTATGCTGGTAGATGCATTGGGTTTGCTTCTGGGCGGAAGAGCCAGCAATGAATTTCTGCGGCATGGCAAGGACAAAGCGTGTGTGGAAGGGATTTTTTCCAATCTGCCGCTAAAATTGACTGAAATGTTGCAGGACGAAGGATATCCGCTCGAAGATGACATGCTGTTCCTGTATCGGGAAATCAATGATTCCGGCCGGAATGTCTGCCGTGTTCAGGGCAGAACCGTCCCGTTATCCCTGTACCGGACATTCTGTGAAGGACTCGTAGACATTCACGATCAGATGGAGCACCAGTCACTGCTGCAGGCCGAAACCCAGAGGGAGCTCTTAGACAGTTTCGGCGGCGAGGAGCATTTAAAACTACTGAAACAAGTCAGGGACGCGGCTGTCAATTACCGGAACACCATGTCCAGAGAAAGAGAACTCCTGCGTTCGGAGCGGGACAGGGAGAAAAGGGAAGAAATACTGCGTTACCAGATTGAGGAGATCGACCGGATTGCACCGGTTTCCGGGGAAGAGGAGTCTCTGGAACAGGAGAAAAAGTTTTTGCTGAATGCCGAAAAGATCGTCAGTCTTGTCAATGAAGCCTATGATGAACTCTATGCCGGAACCAAAGAAGCCTCTGATGCTGCTTTTGATAGGATTGGGTCAGCCACAGAAAAAATGGGGGAACTCTCGGCGCTTGATCCTGAGATTGAAGAGCTGCATAAGAACCTTGAAGAGATCTATTTCAGTCTTGAAGATTATGTGACCAAACTGCGGTCCTATAAAGATAAGCTGGATTTTGAACCAGGAAGGCTTGACGAAATTGAAACCCGCCTGATTGATCTCAGTAAGCTCAGAAAATACGCGTATACGATTGAAGCTGTTTTGGAAAGACGGGTTGAAATGGAAGAAGAACTTGAAGAAATTGCCCATCTTCAGGATGAAAAGGAAAATATCCGGCGCGAAAAGAAAGAGGCGCTGACAACGTATAACAATCTGGTGGAGGAACTCAGCCTGAACCGCGGCATCCAGGCTGAACGAATTGAAAAGGGCCTGGCAGACGAATTGCTCGATTTGGGGCTAAACGAGGCCAGAATCGAAATCATATTTTCACCAGTCACCGAACCGTCGCCCGAAGGTGCGGAACAGATTGAGTTTTATTTTTCCGCGAATGTCGGAGAACCTCCCAAGCCTTTGGCCAAAGTGGCTTCAGGCGGAGAAATGGCCAGGATCATGCTGGCTTTCAAAAGCTTATTATCGAAAGTGGAAACCGTGGATACGTTTGTCTTCGATGAAGTGGACAGCGGAGTCGGCGGCAGAACGATCATGAAGGTCGCTGAAAAGCTTGAAAAAATATCGGAGAACAGACAAGTGCTCTGCATTACCCACTCGGCGCCGATCGCGGCATTTGCCGACAGCCATTTTGGCATTGATAAAGTCGTTGTGGAAGACCGGACACAGACCAAAGTCAATCGGCTTGGCGAAAGTGAAAGGGTCCAGGAAATGGCCCGAATGCTTGGCGGTGAAAGCGTCGCGCTAAGCCTTGCGGAGGAATTATGGCAGCAGGCTAAAAAATAAATTAACAGGCCAAAAAATGAATTTACGACTTCTTTAAGCTTTGTTTATACAGGTAATCGATCAGTACGACAATCCCGCCCACGAACAAATTTAAATAATAGACGATGAGTCTCCAGAGCATGATCGCATAGATCATAACACCGGAAGGGAAAATTAGCCCGAATATCAGGTAAAATCCTCCCTCGGATGCTCCGGCATTTCCAGGCGTCGGAATGTAATTAATCGCCATGTAATGCAAAGACTGCACAGCAAGAATATCAAACAGGGACGCGTCTCTTAAACCAAATGACAGATAGACAAAATAGGTCACGCAAAAGTACACGATGACTTGAATCAACGTATAGAGACAGGTTAGAAGCAGAGCTTTGCGGTCTCTCAGGAACAAGCGCAGAGAACTTCTGTATTCCTCAATATGCCTGGAAAAGATTTGATCATTCATATTCTTGGCCAGTTTGATTTTATGAAGCAGTCTTAAGATCAGAAGGCAGACCTTTTTCACAATCGAACTGTTGTAACAGAGCAAAAGCAGAGCCAGCGTCGATATGATATTGATCATAAAACCTATAGCAATGAAGGTTTTGCTGACCGCACCCTGCTCAAAGATAAAATCATACTTAAAAATAGCCATAACCAAAGCGAAGGCAGTCACAATAATATGATAAATCGTAAATTTATTGATCGTGACTGATGTAGCCAGCCCCAGCGGGATTTTATAGTCATTTTTCATCGTATAGACCTGCGCGACAGGCTGTCCCCCGCCAGAAAAAGGAGTAATGGAACTATAATACTGTCCAATCAGCGCTATTTTCATATACCGCCAAAAACGGATACCTTGATCAGAAATCTCAACAATCACTTTAATAATTAACGCATCAAAAAACCAAAAAAGGACCATGCAGACAAATGCCAGGAATAACAGCCCTCCATCAGTTATGGCGATCAGGTGAGGTATAATACTAAATTTCGAACTGGAAATCAATATCCAGACGGTCACTGCAATGACCAGGGCTGTAAAAAAATAATTTACAAATATTTTTTTCATCGTTTGTTTCCTTTTATGACTATTATAAAGCCTATTATAACCCAACAAATGACAAGAGTTCTAGCTTTTGTCATTTTCTTATTTCGCCATAAATTTAAGAAATCCTAGAAAACATTTCACAGGATGAAACCTTTTTATAAGGGAAATCTAATACTGCAATAAAAAATTTTATTGTAGTATCTCTGCAGAGAAAAAAATACGTGAGGAGGGTGAAAAACTGAAGGGAAAAAACGGTTTGCATAAAAAACTAACCCGTATTATTTTCCGAATAGGAATTCTCCTCGTTTTTACCCTTAGTATTCAACAAATTGCAGGATTCTATCAGAAAACAGAAACCAGTCGTTTTTACCCGGTAATTAATTATCTCGATTTTTTTTCAGCAGGCAAGGAAGTCAATAAAGTACGGCCATCCGTTATTCCAGGCGGACAATCCATTGGAGTGACCTTGCAGACCAAAGGAGTCTTGATCGTAGGATATGCTCCGATCACGAACAAGGAAGGCAAACAGTCTTATCCTGCAAAGGATTCTGGAATAGAAGTTGGGGACATCATTTTAAAAATTAATGGCATCACAGCAACGAATGATTTTCAGGTAGCACAGGAAATCGATAAAAAATGCAAAGAAAACAAAACAATTGTGCTTGAGATCAAACACAAAGAAAGAATTCTGGAAAAAAAGATTCAGCCGGTATTCTGCTCAGAAACCCAAAGATATCGGATAGGGCTGTTTATCAGGGACGAGGCTGCAGGAGTGGGAACTCTGACGTTTATTGAACCCAATACGAAAATATTCGGGGCTTTGGGACACGTCATCACGGATATTGATACCAATGACCAAATTGAATTAAGTGACGGCAAAATCGTCGAATCCACAATCTACTCCATTGAAAAAGGTCAAAGAGGAGACCCCGGAGAAAAAATTGGTACGTTTATGCTTCAGTCAAATTTCACCGGTAAAATTGCCAAGAATTCAGCCAGCGGGATATTTGGTATTTATGAAGGTGAAATCCGGAATCCGTATTTCAGTACCATGGTTCCTATAGCCTGGAAATCCGAGGTTGAGGTTGGACCGGCTAAAATCTATACGGTTTTAAAAGACAATACCATCGAAGAATTTGACATTAAAATAGAAAAAATTATGCAGTACCGTACAGACAACAAAAATATGATTATCAGGATCACCGACCCGGAATTGCTGGAAAAAACCGGAGGGATCGTCCAAGGTATGAGCGGCAGCCCGATTATTCAAAATGGCAAAATTGTTGGTGCCGTTACGCATGTATTTGTCAATGATTCTACCCGGGGATACGGAATATTTATTGAGAAAATGATCGACGAATCAGGTATAACGAGTAAAGCTGCAGCCGCCCGCGAGGGCGGTTTCTTCAGTACATGCATGCTTAATATATTTTCTTATTATATTTTATAAAATGATATTTGATACTGAATATATATATTTTTCCAATAGATCAGAAGGAATTGGTAAATTCTTGTCGAAAAGTAACTAGATTGGATTTATATGTTTTTTCGGTGTATCTTTGGAAACTGGAGGATAGTTCGATGGAAACGATAAAAGTTTTGTTGGCTGACGATAACCGCGATTTTATTGAAGTATTAAAGGAATATATAAGCAATCAAAAGGACATGGTGCTTTCGGGTGTAGCTTATAACGGAAACGACGCACTGGATATGATCAAAAAAGAGGAACCTGATGTCGTGGTCCTGGATATAATTATGCCTCATCTCGACGGATTAGGCGTCATGGAAAAACTAATAAACACGATCAAAAGGCCCAAAGTGATCATTTTAACTTCTTTTGGCCAGGAAAATATGACACAGCGGGCAGTTCAGCTAGGGGCTGACTATTACATATTGAAACCGTTTGATTTGGAAACGTTAGGGAAAAGAATACGGCAGCTGGTCGGGGTTTATGAAGCCGCTCCTTCGTTTAACAATATTTCAAATGCGATGTTATCTTCGAATATGAGCAGTGTTATCCAGGTTAACGCCAAAAATTCCAAGATGATTGAAGTTGAAGTTACCAAGATGATCCAGCAGATGGGAGTACCCGCGCATGTTAAGGGCTATCAATATCTGAGAGACGCTATTGTCTCCGTGATCAAAGATGTTTCTCTGCTTGGTGCTGTGACCAAAGAATTGTATCCCATGATCGCAAAAAATTATGGGACGACTCCCAGCAGAGTGGAAAGGGCAATCCGCCATGCGATTGAACTAGCCTGGGACAGAGGAAATATTGATTTCATGAACAAATTTTTTGGCTATACGATTAATGTTGACCGCGGGAAACCGACCAATTCCGAATTTATCGCGATGGTCGCAGATAAATTGAGAATTGCTGATAATTAATTGCCTGCTGAGCTCAGTACCTCAGAATTTTATTTCGAATAAATTCTGAGGTGTTTTAAATTGTTAAACTATATACGTATTGAATGGCGGTCTAGGTTTTGCCAAGGTATTGGATGATCTGGGCCTTATCTTCCCTGGAAGCATGATAAATTGGCTGAAGCTGACCTTTGGAGATGCCGGCCCATCGCAAATAGATAATTTGTTCGTATTGTTTTTCAAATACCGGATCAAAATATTTTAGATTTAAAATAATATAATGCTGATTGACCTGTCTGACATCCATTCCCTGGGTCTGAATATCGACGGTGACAACTAAATCCACAGTGGAATCAGGAGAAACATAATTGGCGAGGGAGATCTGATCAACCTGGAGCGGTTCGGCATTTAAATCACTGTCTGCAAAGATGGCCTGACAATGGAGTGAAGCTGCCGGATGCGTACCGACGTTGGTGAAGTGAAAGCTGAATGTCAGATCTTTTTTATGGAGGATCTCGACAGAAGGAGATTGCGTAAAGGTAAGGTAGGGTCTGACTGATTCCCGTTCTTCCTTCCAGGCTGTCAGGGAAATATAGACGGTAATCATGGAGGTAACAGCAAATATAAAGGTTGTTATCGTTACCAACAACTGATAGGTGTTATGATGAGATTCAGTCGGCATATTTACGCCTCCCAGACCAAATAGATAGGATATAATGTATCATAGTATGGAAGAAGGCAATAATATGCCAGCATCCGGTCCAAAATCCATTAATCGGGATAACTGATTTCATTCAATATTTTAGAACACAGGAGGTTCTTCATGGATAATAATGGCCTGACAGAAAAATGTATTGCCGAACAGACCGTATATTCCGGAAAGTTCATCAGTATCAATCAGGATACCGTTGAACTGCCGAATGGAAAAACGTCCATTCGGGAAATTGTAAGGCATCCGGGTGCTGTAGCCATCGTGCCTGAACACGAAGGCAAGATCCTGATGGTTCGCCAGTACCGCTATGCGCTGGCCAAAGAAACGTTGGAAATTCCAGCCGGTAAAATGGACCCAGGTGAAGATCCGGAAACTTGCGCCTTAAGAGAATTAAGAGAGGAAACAGGTTATGAAGGAGAACTGAACTATCTTGGCTCCTTTTATACATCACCGGGTTTTACCGATGAAGTTATCCATATCTACCGGGCACAGCAGCTGAGCTGGTCCCCTCTGGACTGTGATGAGGATGAGTTTCTGAATGTCGTAGCTGTTCCGAGGGAACAGGCCCTGCAAATGGCAGGGAGCAGCGGATTCTTTGATGCCAAAACTGCCATTGGTCTGCTTCTGGCTTTATAAAAGATAAATGACATAGTCTTCTGCCTTCCTGAATATGATTTTCTTGAGGACAAGTCTTCGGGGAGGTAGAACGATGAAGAAAATGCTGTACGATCATATCAAGCAGTACTGGGTTATCTATCTGACGCTCTGCTGCGTATTTCTGGCAGGAGGTGTTTTCGGAGCAGTTGGGGTCGGTTCATTGGGCATGGAAAAAGCGAAAGAACTAACCGGGTTTTTCAACAGCCTGCTCGGAGAACAACCAACTGCCATCGACACGTCATTTCTTCAGCAGCTGGCCAGGGATAACTTTATTATGATGGCAGGAATATGGGTCCTCGGCTTGACGGTGATTGGAGCTCCGCTGGTGTACCTGATCGTTTTTACGAGAGGATTTATCTTCGGTTTTACCGTTGTGTTCATTATTCAGCTGAAAAAAATGATGGGCTTGGGCTTGGTCCTGTTTACGGTTCTTTTTCCATCGCTTCTGGCGGTTCCGTGTCTTCTGCTCGGAGCCGGTCTGGCGACTGTTTTTTCGTTTCTTCTGCTGCAGGGAAGGATGCGGGGCGATTTTTTGAAGAATAACTTTCTCCACTACTGTGGCATGGCCCTATTGATCTCCATCGCGGCTTTAGCCACAGGGGTGATACAGGGATATTTTACCATACTGGGAGCCCGTCTTTTTGGTTTATAGACAGGGCATGAGCCTTGTTTTTTTGAATTAAATGTGAACGATAATCCCTAAAGAAAAGGATAATTCCTCCTTGCGTAGAAATGAACTGCTGGGAGGATATTTTATGTCTAAAGATAGCAAATTAAGGGATGATCTATTAGAAGATTATCTATACCATCTGCGTGTTGAAAGAGGACTTTCCGTAAATACCTGTTCCAATTACAGCAGGGACCTCTATAAATTTGTGCTTTTTGTTCAGGAAAATGGCAGGACAGTTTTGCAGTGCAGTACCTCAGACCTGATCACTTTCATTTTGGACGAAAAGAAGCAGGGGAAATCTGCAAGAACACTGGCTAGGTATACGGCGGCTTTAAGGGGATTTTACGGGTACCTGCTTCAGGAAGACAAAAGAAATGATGATCCAACGGTCTTTCTGCCGGCCCCTAAACTCGAACAAAAGCTGCCCCACGTCTTGTCGGAGATCAATCTGACCAGGGCAATTGACCGGAATGATAATCAAAATGATCTCAGCAGCAGAGACCGGGCGATTGTCGAGGTGCTCTATGGAAGCGGGCTCAGGGTCTCAGAGCTGATTGGACTCAGCCTGAACGATATTTCCTATCATTTAGGATATATCCGCTGCCGGGGCAAAGGAAATAAAGAAAGAATCGTACCTTTGGGTGAGCCCGGTATCCTTATCCTAAAGGCATACATTGATTCCACAAGGCAAATGCTGCTCGCCCACAACCCGAAACCAACAGCAGAAGCAAGGAATATTCTTTTTCTCAATTCACGCGGCAAACCGCTGACGCGTCAGGGTGTCTGGCTGATTCTGAAAAAGTGGGCGGCGGAAAACAATCTGGGATCAAGTATCTACCCGCATCTGTTAAGACATAGTTTTGCAACGCATTTGCTTGATAATGGCGCTGATTTGCGTTCGGTTCAAGAAATGCTCGGACATGCCGATATATCAACGACTCAGATCTATACGCATTTAACGAAAAAACGCCTGCTGGATGTTTTCCGCAAATCACACCCGCGGGCCAGAAAAGGAGGAAATACAGATGGCTCGGGCGATACTGATCGTAATGGATAGCGTTGGCATCGGAGCAATGCCGGATGCAGCCCAATATGGCGATGAAGGAAGCAATACGCTTGCGAATATATCCAAACAGGCAGGCGGATTGAAAATCCCGAATCTTCAGCGTATGGGTCTTGGCAATGCACGCGAAATTCCTTTTGTTCCTCCCCAAAGCAATCCTTCTGCCAATTATGGGTTCATGGCTGAAAGATCAAAAGGCAAGGATACAATCACCGGCCATTGGGAAATGACCGGTATCATTCTGGATCAGGCCTTCCCAACTTTTCCGTCCGGCTTTCCCGTTGATTTTATCAGAAGGTTTGAAGCGCGGATCGGCCGGCTGACTTTAGGCAATGAGGTGGCATCCGGTACGGAAATTATGCAGCGCCTCGGGGCAGAACATGTCAGGACAGGAAAACCGATCGTTTATACCTCAGCCGATTCGGTATTCCAGATTGCAGCGCATGAAGAGGTCATCCCGTTAAGCGAACTGATGGAAATATGCAGAATTGCCCGGGAAATGCTGCAGGGTGAATTACGGGTTGCCCGCGTTATTGCGCGTCCTTTTCTCGGTGAAGCGGGCAATTATCAAAGAACGACCAACAGGCATGATTTTGCAGTTGACCCCCCTGCCAGAACACTGCTGGACAGGATTGCTGAAGCCGGGCAGAAGGTGTTGGCAGTCGGCAAAATTAACGATATCTTTAATGGCAAAGGAGTCAGTGAGCATGTCAGCTCTCGCGGAAATGACGATGGAATCAGCAAGACCATTGAATATCTGCGACGGGACGACCCCGGCTTGATTTTTACAAACCTTGTTGATTTCGATATGGTTTATGGACACCGCAATAATGTCAGGGGTTATGCCGAGGCCCTTGAGGCCTTTGATGCCAGAATCCCGGAGATTACCGGCATTCTCAGGCAGGATGATATCCTGTTTATTACTGCCGACCATGGCTGTGATCCGACGACAGTAAGCACAGATCATTCCCGGGAATACGTTCCGCTGCTTGTATACGGGCCGAAGCTGAAGCAGGGAGTGAATCTCGGACAGAGAGCCTGCTTTGCAGATCTTGGAGCAACCATCGCCGAATATTTGGAGGTACAGCCAATTGAAACCGGAACCAGTTTTTATACGCAATTAAAAGGAGAGAATCAGCATGATTAATGAACAAGTCATGACGACATGGCTGAATGATGCCCAAAACTTTCTGCTCAAAAAAATCCCATACATTCCTGAACTAGGAATCATTCTGGGCTCAGGTCTTGGCAAGCTGGCCGAACTTGTGGAAGATGCGGTCGTTATTCCGTACAGTGAGATCCCGCATTTTCCTGTGTCTACCGTTACAGGGCATTCCGGCAAGCTGATTGTCGGAATACTGGGGGACAGAAAGGTCATGGTTCTCCAGGGACGTTTCCATTATTACGAAGGTTATGAGATGTATGAAGTGACTTTCCCAGTCCGTCTGATGCAAATGATCGGGATGAAAGGTTTGGTCGTGACCAATGCCGCCGGCGGCATCCATCCGGATTACCATCCCGGTGATCTGATTGTGATCAAAGACCATATCAATCTGACTGGAAGCAATCCGCTGCGCGGAGCGAATCTCAGCAATCTTGGACCGCGTTTCCCGGATCTCAGTGAAGCCTATCACGGCAAATGGAGAGAGCGAGCGCTCTCCCTGATGACGGAGTACGGCTTGAATCCCCGGCAGGGAGTCTATGCGGCTCTCAGCGGACCGAGCTATGAGACGCCTTCGGAAATCCGTTATTTGAGAACGATTGGGGCCGATCTTGTTGGGATGTCTACCGTACCGGAAGTCATTGTTGCGAATCATGGCGGGATGAAAGTGCTCGGCATTTCATGTGTGACCAACATGGCCGCCGGGATCTTGGAGCAAAAGCTTGACCATCAGGAGGTATTGGCGACGGCGGATCGAATTGAGGAGACATTTCTGCGGTACATGAGGCAGCTAATCGCGTTGCTGGACTGACGGTATCCAGTCCGATAGGAGTGTTATTCCTTGCGGATTGAGCAAGCCTTTTTATCATTTCGATTTGGGATAGGTCTGCCTGCTGAAGATTACTTTTGGGTAGGTCTGTATGCCGAAAAACAAATTTGGGGTAGGTCTGCGTGCCACAGCACCGCTCTTCGGCAGTTGCGCCCTCCATGGCGCAAATTGCCGCGCTACGCAATCCTTGCTCCGCTTTTCGCGGAGCCGTGGCACGCAGACTGATCTGAGGGTTTTATCCCAGCGCAGATAATCGCAGATGATTGTTGAAAAGACAGTTGTTCCAATGATAACCCCATTTCTTTAGCTGGAAAGCCCCATCTATTAACTGTGAGCCTTGTCCATCCATGGACGTCAATTGCCGCGCTGCGCAATCCTTGCTCCGCTTTTCGCGGAGCCGTGGCACGCAGACTGATCTGAGGGTTTTATTTCAGCGCAGATAATCGCAGATGATTGTTGAAAATACAGTTGTTCCAATAATAACCCCATTTCTTTAGCTGAAAGCCTCATCTATTAACTGTGAGCCTTGTTTATCTATGGATGTAGGACTGTCGCTTTCGTATTGAAATGCTTGCAACAATGCCATGATAAGAAGATTCTTACATCATGACATGCAGAATAGACTTAGACTTGTAATCAGTCTGGGTGTCACAGTTCCGCGAGAAGCGGAGCACGATGCGGAGCGCGGCAATTTGCGCCAGGGAGGGCGCAACTGCCGAAGAGCGGTGCTGTGACACACAGACCGGCCCCAAATTGAAAAATCATTTTAAGGCGGCGTCAACATGAGGATGGTTGAACTGATCGAAAAGAAGAAAAACGGCTTTCCGCTGAGGCGGGAGGACATCAGGTTTATCGTTCAGGGTTATGTTCAGGGAAACATACCGGACTACCAGGTCTCGGCGTGGGCGATGGCGGTCTATTTTAAGGGGATGACAGTTCAGGAAACATCGGAGCTGACCATGGCGATGGCGGAGAGCGGAGACCAGCTTGAACTGTCCCTTCCGGGGAAAGTATTTGTCGATAAGCATAGTTCCGGAGGTGTCGGGGACAAGACGACGCTGGTTGTTGCTCCGCTGGTAGCGGCCTGCGGCGTTCCGGTTGCCAAGATGTCCGGAAGAGGACTCGGACATACCGGGGGAACCATCGACAAGCTCTCCGCTATTCCCGGATTCCGGGTCGAGTTAGGAGAGCAGGAATTCCTGCAGCAGGTCGGCAGGATCGGCTTAGCGGTTATCGCTCAGACCGGAAGGATGGTTCCAGCAGATAAAAAACTCTATGCCTTACGGGATGTTACGGCAACCATCGATTCGATTC
Source organism: Dehalobacter sp. CP (assembly GCA_009910795.1). The sequence goes on from VMEE01000039.1 coordinate 159,160, forward strand.
CGATGATCGCTTCTTCGATCATGAGCAAAAAAATTGCTGCGGGCGCCCAGGGAGTTGTGCTGGATGTAAAATACGGTTCAGGTGCCTTTATGGCGACTTTGAAAGAAGCCGAAACACTGGCGGAAATCATGGTTGGGATCGGTAAAAATCTGGGCAGAGATATGGTAGCGGTGCTGAGCAGGATGGATCAGCCGCTCGGGAGGGCCGTCGGCAATGGTATTGAAGTTCTCGAGGCGATTGAGTGTCTGCAGGGCAAAGGACCTGATGATTTAATGGAAGTGTGTTTGGAACTGGCAAGCTGGATGCTTGTGCTCGGGAAGAAAGCCGCTACAATCACGGAAGCTGGAGAGATCCTGAAAGATACACTGCAGAGCGGCAGAGCCTGGGAGAAGTTTTTGGCGTTTGTTCAAGCCCAGGGAGGCGATGCGGCCGTGCTACATACCAAAAACCTGCCCCTGGCTTCAGAGAAAATCATTTATAAAGCCGAAAGAGCAGGTTATATTCAGCATATTGATGCCCGGAAGATTGGACTTCTGGCCATGGCTCTTGGAGCCGGCCGGGAAAATAAAGACAGTGAGATCGACCTTGGCGCAGGCGTTTATCTGTTGAAAAAGGCCGGTGACGCAGTGCAAGCCGGTGAACCATTATGCATGCTGTATACTTCTTCTGCCGAAAAAAGTTCGCTTGGATTGGCAAAGGCTGCAGAGGCGATTACAATTGGCGAAGAAAGGCCGCTGCTTAAACCGACGGTTTCGACAGTAATCCGCTAAAAAGACCGTTATATTTTATAATCGGACATCTGGGTGATGAACTTATTGCCGAAAATTTCAAACTGCTCTAATACCGGAATAAACTCCTGGCCGATCTTACTAAGAGAATACTCGACTTTTGGCGGTACTTCCGGATAAACATAGCGGTCAATCATACCGAACTCTTCGAGAAATCTCAACTGTTTGGTCAGTGTGGCCTGGGTGATACCCGGAATCTTGCGCTGCAATTCTCCAAAACGATGGGTCTTTTCTCTGAGATGGTTAATAATCAGAATGGACCATTTTCCGGAAAAAATTTTTTGGGCGGTAAAGTACGGACATTTGCCAAACAAATTGATTTCTTGTTTCATTTTTTTTACTCCACTTCTTGTAATAACATGGTTAGTGTCTATAGTATCTATTTAGATACTTAGAATAGAAAATAATCGTACTTGTTCGATGTTGGATATCTGTTATTATGATGATATGTCACAATTATAACGTGTTATTTTGAAAGGAGTCAAGAACATGAATCCAATTGCCCAGTTTCTGGCCGACGCCAAGACATTTTACCTTGCTACAGTAGACGGTGATCAGCCGCATGTCCGTCCGTTCGGCGCCGTCGCCGAGTATGACGGGAAAACGTACATTTGCACCAATAATCAGAAAAATGTCTTTGCACAATTGCTTAAGAACCCGAAAGTTGAAATTTCCGGAATGGTTGGAGACAAATGGATCCGCCTCGTCGGGGAAGTTGCCGTTGACCCGCGCCCTGAAGCACGTGAAGCGATGTTCGAAGCCAATCCGAGTTTAAGAAATATGTACAAGTGCGATGACGGGCTTTGTGAGGTTCTGTACTTTACGGAAGCCGCAGCAGCGATTTATTCCTTTACCGCAGACCCGGTGGAGATTACGTTCTGAGAATTTCAATATCACCTGAAAAACTTAATATGACCTGAACGAAATAAAGACTTAGAAGAAATAAAGACTTGAACGGTAAAAGGTTTAGGTCTTTTTGTGTCTTCAGGCAATTTTTAAATGCGCATCTCATAGACTATTCTTAAATACAGCTATTTAACGGTTCTTTACATACCTGTTGATCAATCATTTGTAAACATTACACTCATGCGTGGGGTCTAACCCGATACTGACGCTGACTGGAGTGAAACCGATGAAAGAAGCCAAGATGATCTATGCGTTTTCCGGCAGTCTGGATACAAGTATGCGGTATGCTGTCTATGCCAGTTCAGACCGTTTTCTGAAGCATAAGCATGCTTGGAAAGCAGCCCATTGTCTTAAGTACTTTGGCTGCAGGGTCTACCTGGTTGCTCCGGATCTAAAAACATTTGAAGGGAGCAGGGTTTATCCGGATTTAAGCGCACTTCAGGGTAGAGTTGATGTTGTGGTTCCGTGCCTTAGGGCGGAGCTGATTCAGGACATTGTCAGGAAAACTGTGGAATGCGAGGCCAAAGCAATCTGGTTTCAGGAACAGAATTGGACGCCTGAACTTGACGCAGCGTGTGTGGAGAATGAAATCGAAGTGGTTCGCGGTTGCGTTTTGAAACATAAAACCTATCCAAGACCATTTGCGTATCTGAATCCTTGTTATTGGCACGGCTGGAAGGTTAATAAAGTACCGGGAAAGTATCAGAGGATTTAATCCAATCTGAAGAATATTGGAAACATAACATGATTTAATTTTATAAGGGCATACTAAAACAACAAACACAATTTAGCTTGGGAGGTTTTAGTATGCCTAAATTTTGTTTACGGATGCTGACAGTGGTTCTGGCCGCGGCATGTTTGCTCGGATGGATTGCGGCGCCGGTAAAGGCCGCAAATATTGAGACATCTGCTGAAAGTGCCATTCTTATGGATGCGGCAACGGGCAAAATTCTTTATGAAAAGAATGCTCACAAGGAACTGCCTCCGGCAAGCGTTACGAAGCTGATGACAATGCTGCTGGCAGCAGAAGCTGTCGAAGAGGGCAAAGTCAAACTGACCGACACGGTGACGGCGAGTGAGAATGCCTCTTCTCTCGGCGGATCGCAAATATATCTTGAACCAGGAGAGAAGTTCACCCTGAAAGAACTTTTGATCTCGATCGCAGTAGGGTCGGCAAATGATGCCTGCGTGGCTGTTGCGGAACATATCTCCGGAACCCATGAGGAATTCGTGGATTCGATGAACAGAAAGGCCAAGGAATTAGGACTTAAGAATACCCATTTTGCCAACGCATACGGACTGCCGGCTGAGGGGCATTACACGAGTGCCTATGATCTGGCGATTTTAGGCAGGGAAGCACTCAAATACCAGCTGGTATCACAGCTGACATCCATGAAGGAATATGAACTGCGCAACGGCGATTTTAAATTGTGGAATACCAATAAACTTTTATGGTGGTATGAGGGAACCGATGGATTTAAGACCGGCTGGACGCAGGAAGCAAAATACTGCTTGGCCTCAACCGTAAAAAGAGATGGCCTGAGACTGATCTGTGTTGTCATGGGAGTCCCGCAGGTCAGAGGCCATTTTCAGGAGTCTATGAAGATGTACAATTATGGTTTTGCCAATTATGTTTATAAAGAATTTGCCCCTGCCGGTTCCAAACAGGGAGAAGTCATTGTTCATAAAGGGAAGCTGCAAACAGTTGACCTTGTCAGTCAGGAAGCTGTCGGCTTGTGTGTTGAAAAAGGGAAGGAGAAAGAATGCCGGATTGAAACCAGGTATTTTGCAAACCCGGTATCCGCACCAATTGCCAAGGGACAGCAGCTCGGAGAGATGATCATTTATTGCGGCCAGAAAGAAGCAGACAGCATAAAGCTTGTAGCTGGAGAAGCAGTTGGAAAAGCAGGACTGCTGGAGATGTTCAAGCGTACGGTCCGGCAGTCCTACAGCATGACCCCGCCGATCTATGCCAACTAGTAGCTCGATTCCAAAGTAACGTTGCTTCCATTATCTTCAGACGAATCCGAGCAAAGCCACTTTATCTTTGTTGTTAACGGGATTTACAAAGCGATCTACTCGTATTCAGAAGGACTGTCGTTCAGGATCTGCTTTAAATGGAGTAAGGCCGCGCGTTCGATCCTAGAAATCTGGACTTGGGAGAGGTTCATGACTTTAGCAATTTCATTTTGCGTTCTGTCCTCAAAGAATCGCTGATACAGAACCTCTTTCTCCCTTCCGGGCAGTTTATCGAGAACTTCCTGCAAGGCAATTTTTTCAAACCATCCCGGATCGGCATCCTTCTCCTGCGGAATTTGATCAATCACATAAATAGGATCGGAATCGTCCTGATAAAGCGTATCATGTATCGACGACGGGCTTTGCACTGCTTCGATGGCGAGTATAATATCTTCGCTCGGGGTGCCAATATCTTCTGCAATTTCGTTCAGCGTGGGTTCTCTATTTAATTCCGAAGAAAGCTTTTCCCGGGAACGGTTGATTTTGTAAACCAGCTCTTTATAAGAACGTGGAACTTTAATCGGATGGTCATCTCTTAAAAATCTTCGGATTTCTCCAATGATCATCGGTACGGCGTACGTAGAAAATTTAACACCGTACGAGAAATCAAATTTATCGATGGCTTTGATTAGGCCAATGGTGCCGATCTGAAAGAGATCCTCCAGATCATATCCCCTGTGGGAAAAACGCTGGATCATATTAAAAATGAGCTTCAAATTACAATTGACCAAACGCTCCCGGGCATCGATGTCGCCATTTTGGGCTTTGTGCAAAAGCTCCATCAATTCTTGTTCGGAGAGCAGGGGAAAACGGGGCAGGTTCATATCTGAAAGTCGTTGAATCATCTTCACACCCCCTCTTAATGAGAGGACGGACGGTTATGGCTTAAGTATTTCACCATCAATACTTTGGTTCCTTTGTTAACTTCAGATTCAACCCGCAGTTCATCCATGAAGGACTGCATAAAGATAAAACCAAGTCCCATTCTGTCAGGGTCCGTAGAATAAGAAGCCTGCATGGCCTGATTCACATCGGGGATACCGCAGCCGTTATCGGTTACCTGTATGGAGATTTTCGTTTCATCTGCCTCCAGCTCTAACGTGACAAACTGATCAGGTGCATTGCTGTAAGCATGGATGATTGCATTGGAAACTGCTTCAGAGACAGCGACCTTCAGTTCTTCAAGCTCGCTTAAGGCCAAATCCATTTGGGCTCCAAGCGAAGAGGCCAGCATGCGGGCGATTGTTACATTCTGCGGCAGACTCGAGAATGTCAGAATTATTTTATTGACTTCCATTGATTATTCTCCCTTCAACTTTAAATTCATTTATACGGCAGGTTCTTTTGGTAAAAATTCTATAATTTTGGGAAGCCCCGACAGTTCCATGATCCGGTAAATATGCGGCGGAGCATTGGCAATTTTAAGCTTTCCTTCAAGAGGAAGCAATTTTTTATATCGTCCCAAGATAACCCCTAGACCGGAACTGTCAATGAAATGGAGATCATCCAGATGCAGGATCACCGTCCTGACTCCTTTTTTCTCTATATCCAGGTCAATCACGCTTTTTAATTCACTGGCATTCTTCATATCAAGTTCGCCTTCAAGATATAAATGCAGGGTTTGTCGTTCAATTCTTTTTTTCATGGATGCCACGCTCCTTATTACAAGTCGTTAAATCTATCTTTCGACATCACCCAAATATTTCCTTCGTGCTTGGTTCTGAAATTATTGACTGATTCTGGTATAAAGTTGATAAACAAATAAAACAATTGATAATACCTGAATTTCTTAGCGAAAAATCGGGAATTATTAATCAAAAAAAGGGGTGAAAATCATTGTCGGAATCAAAACTCCGTCCTCCATCCGTTGCGGTGACCCAGGAGGAATATAAACAATTAACAGAAAAGTTTTCGCCAAAACCAACGGTTTTGAAAAATGCGCTGTCAGCATTTGTTATCGGCGGAATCATCTGCAGCTTTGGTCAGATGATTGTCAATTTTTACATGAATTACATCGGGCTGGCTAAAACAGCTGCTCAGACAGCCGGAACAGCGACGCTGATAATAATAGGGGCTCTTTTGACCGGTCTCGGTGTTTATGACACGATTGTCAAATACGGGGGAGCCGGAGGGATCATTCCCGTGACCGGTTTTGCAAATTCGATGGTTTCACCGGCACTTGAATATAAGAGAGAAGGCTATGTGTTCGGTGTAGGCGGGAAGCTTTTTACGATTGCCGGCCCAGTTTTGGTTTATGGAATTACAAGTTCAATCATTGTTGGCTTGATCTATTTACTGATCAGATAATTACCGAAAGGAGAAAAACATTTTGAATTTCAAAAGAGTAGGCAACCAGACGGTTGTATTTGGTCAGCCGCCTGTTATTCTGGCTGGGTATAACGTTGTCGGACCCAAGGAAGGCCAGGGTCCGTTAAAAGATACGTTTGATATGGTCCTGAAGGACAATTACGCGGGTGAAAAAACTTGGGAAAAAACAGAAATGAAAATGCTGGAGACTTCCATGACGAAAGCTGCAGCCAAAGCAAATGTCCTGCTGGATTCCGTGGATTATAACCTGGCAGGGGATCTGCTGAACCAGATTATTTCTTCCAACTATGCTGCCAGACAAATCGGCCTTCCGTTTATCGGTCTCTATGGCGCCTGCTCAACAATGGCGCTTTCCTCTGCCCTGGGGGCGATGCTGATCGACGGCGGGTTCGCGTCTAAAGTACTTTGCAGTGCATCCAGTCATCATGAGACAGCGGAGAGACAATACCGTTTTCCAAATGAGCAGGGCAACCAGAGAGCAATGTATGCCCAGTGGACGGTAACCGGAGCAGGCAGCATCCTTCTGGCTGATCAAGGAGAAGGACCCAAAATCACAAGTGCAACGATTGGCCGAGTCTTAGACTACGGTGAAACCGATACCAACAATATGGGTGTGGCCATGGCACCTGCTGTTGCCGACACCATCCTGAATCATCTTCAGGACCTCAGCCGTCAGCCGGATTACTATGACATGATTATTACCGGAGACCTCGGGACGGTCGGGCTTCAACTCTTACTTGAGGTTTTAAAACGAAGCGGCCTGCAGCTGTCCAACAATTTTTCGGATTGCGGCGTGATGATTTACAGCAGCGAACAGGATGCGCATGCCGGCGGGAGCGGGTGCGGTTGTTCCGCGGTCGTGCTGACAGGGTACCTCCTGAATAAATTGAATAGCCGGGAACTGCAAAAAATCTTGTTTGTCGGAAGCGGAAGCCTTCATAGTTCTGTATCATCCCAACAGGGTGAATCCATGCCGGCAATTGGTCATGCCGTGTCGATTGAAATGAGTTAAGGGAGGTCTTTTGATGCTGAATAACATTTTACCTGCTTTTCTGGTTGGCGGACTTCTGTGCGTCGCCGGACAGCTGCTGATGGATTTGACGAAAGCCAAAATCACGCCGGCACATGTGCTGGTCGGGTACGTGACCGGCGGAGTTGTTCTTGGCGGACTGGGGCTTTATGAACCTCTGGTCAAAATCGGAGGTGCCGGAGCAACCGTGCCGCTTTCCGGTTTTGGATATACGCTGGTCAAAGGTGCGATCGAAGGAGCACAAAACGGCGGCATACTTGGGGTTCTGGCCGGCGGTGTTCAGACCGGTGCAACAGGAATTGCCGTTGCGGTATTGTTCGGATATCTGACAGCAATTGTATTTAATCCGAAAGGTTGATGATATGAGCTCAACAGCAGAAACGACAATGAGCATTTCCAAAAACTATCAGGAAAACGTCAGTTATTTGAATCAAAAACTCGGTGTACCTGAAAGCTTTGACATTGTACTTCGGGAAATGAACATCGGCGGCAAAAAGATTGCAATCTATTCCGTCAATGGAATGATCAGCAGACCTGCCAGCAATATGATCCTGGAAGTGCTTTCGCAGATCGAACGCGTGGAACTCGCCGTGAATGCGGTAGACAAACTTGTAAAGTCCAAAATAGTTGATCTGCAGGTTTCGGAAGTCGAAGCCATGGATGAAGTCATCTACTTTCTATTATCCGGAACAATGGCGATACTGATTGAGGGAAGAACGCAGGCTATCATTGTGGATCTCAGGACTTACCCGGGCCGCATGCCTCAGGAACCGGATATTGAGCGGGTAACGAGGGGTTCACGTGATGGTTTCACGGAGACGTTGGTTTTTAATACCATCCTGATTCGTCGCCGCCTGCGTGATCCGGGATTGCGGATGAAGCTGGTGAAAGCAGGCAGCCGTTCCAAAACGGATGTTTGCATTGCTTATATCGAAGATATTACGAATCCCAAAATGGTGGAGTACATTGAAAAAGAAATTAAAAATATAAAAATAGACGGGATTCCTATGGCGGAAAAAACGGTTGAAGAGTTCATCCTCGGCAGTAAATTTTGGAATCCGTTTCCAAGGGTCAGGTACACGGAAAGGCCTGATGTGGCAGCAATACATCTGCTTGAAGGCAATGTTATTGTGATGGTCGACACTTCTCCGAGTATTATCATCGCGCCGTGTACGTTCTGGCACCATGTCCAGCATGCGGAAGAATACCGCCAAGAGCCGGTTGTGGGTATGTATTTGCGGTGGGTCAGGTTTATCGCGATATTTCTGTCCGTATTTCTTACGCCGCTTTGGCTCGCTGCAGCTTTGAATCCGCAGCTGCTTCCCGAAGGGCTTAAGTTTATCGGAGTACAAGAACCGGCTAGAATTCCTTTGTTATTTCAGGTGCTAATGGGAGAATTATCAATCGATATGCTGCGGATGGCGGCGATTCATACCCCGTCGCCTCTGGCTACAGCCCTGGGTTTAATCGCGGTGTTCATGATGGGTGATGTGGCGATACAGGTCGGGCTGTTTACACCGGAGGTTGTGATGTATACCGCTATTGCGGCAGTCGGGACATTTGCGACACCAAGTTATGAACTGGCTCAGGCTAACAGGCTTGTCCGCCTATTCCTTGTCCTGGCTGCCGGGTTGTTTAATTTCTGGGGATTTGGAGCGGGCGTTTTGCTTGTTTTATTTATTCTGCTGCGGACCAATTCTTTTGGTGTACCGTATCTCTGGCCGTTGATTCCAATGGATATTAAGGCGCTGTCTACAATCCTGATACGTAATCCGGTCCCGATTAACAACCTTAGACCGAGTATCTTCAAACCAAAGGATCGAATCAGGCAGCCTAAGGATAAACAAACGAAGGGAAAACAGCCTAAAGAAAGAACAAATCCCTAGACGGATGTTCACGAAAGACAAGGCCCGGCGACGGCCACGGACGGCCTAGTGCCGCAATGCCATGGATGGCAAAGAGCGGCCCGGCCGGACAAACACCAAGTCCAGGGAAACAAGAAGTAAAATGGCGATTAGGATCTTATTCAGATTATTTGCAGAGATAGTCACCTGCGGGGCAGCAGGTATCAAATAGCCGTTTTGATAAGAACCTGGAAGAATAGAAGAGGGGAGAACAGGACTTCGCAGAACCGGGCTCGGCAGGAGTGCACCTGGCAGCTTTGCAGTCGACAGAACGGTACCAGGTAAAAATGCCGCCGGAAGTACGGCCCTTGGCTGTCCTGTCTGTCCTGTGTGGGAATACGGGTATGAAACTGTGCGGGGATTACCGTAATTTCCGCTGGTCATAGAAAAATAACGCGGATCGTTTGCAGCTGCTGCCAAAGACATATGGTTGGTAAACAACATATTGCTCATGTTGATCTCCCTCAATTAATTCGTACCGGATACCTGATTTGAAAGCATAAAACTCAACAAAAATATGATAAGATAAAGAAAGAATATAAAAGTTGATCATGCTAAGGTATTATACGAAAACAATTACCATTGTGCTACATTAATAGTAATTTATGGGGAGAGGTTAATTGTGATCATAGGTTTTGGTTTTGGAAGTCCGTTAACGGCGCTTTTGATGCTGGTCGTAACAGCTTCGTTGTCTTATTTTTTCTTTAAAGCGATCAGGGGACGACGGAACGTTGACTGGACTGATGATAGGGGCAGTGATATCTCAGAACTCAGACGGAGAAAACGCGCCTACTACTATGAACAGAGACAAAGGGCCAGGGAATTGATGGACGCGTATGATTTGACCGATCAGGAAATTGAGGAAAGAATTAACCGGGAGTTAGACGGGGAAAAGTAATGTAGTACGAAGCCCTGATTAATGATCAGGGCTTGTCTGTGTCTGTCTACGTACCGCAATGAAAGGCGATTCATATGAAAACAGATTACCGTTAATGCTTTTAATCCGGGATTACTTACAGATACTGATTTGAGAGTTAATTTATCATTATAGATGCTTTTTAGAAATATGGCCTGCCGTCAAGGAGATGCCAGATTCAAACAGCGTCTTTTTTGTATTATTGAGTAAGATTTGGACTGAAATCAGAGAATTTTTATAAACAAACGAAATGGACATAAAAACATGGAAGTTGGTCACACACCATGTTATATTAGAAATAAATTTCCAGTTATAACCTTGGGTTATTTAACCAATCATAAAACGATATAAGGGAGCAGGTTAAAGGAACAGAGATGGAAATCAGAGAATTAAAACCCGATAATTTAGCCGAGGCTTCAAGCCTTATATGGATTGTTTTTTCACAATATGTCGCGCCTGGCTATTCTCAGGAGGGGATTGATACATTTAGAAAATTCATACAGCCGGAAGAACTTAAAATATTACTGGAAAGCGGAAGATTTTTTATATCAGGCTGTTTTGACGGCGAAGAACTTGTAGGCGTCATAGCGATGAGGGACCATAGTCATATCAGCCTGCTTTTTGTTAATAAAGCATATCACGGCAGGGGAATTGCCAAAGCCCTTTTTTCAGATGCTTTAAAGAAGTGTGTTCAGAAAAAATCAGAGATTGGCGAGATAAGTGTAAATTCGTCGCCATATGCAGTTAAATATATAAAAAACTTGGGTTTGAAGTAACAGGACAACAAGCTACGAAGGATGGAATAACATTTGTACCCATGAAGAAGATGGTGTCCTTGTGATTGTTAATAATCTGACAAGGGGAGCAAAGCCGTATGGATTGATCGAAAATGTTGTTACGCACGAGGGTTATCGCAATAAAGGATACGGTACAAGGTTGCTGAAAAAAGCACTGGAAATTGCGCAGGGAGAAGGCTGCTATAAAGTGATGCTGAAGAGGTTTTTTAAATTAATAATAATTGCCGGTCTACTATGGTTTCTATCACATACTATTTTGATCACGATTGATGGATTAGTCGATAACCTGGGTCAGTGTGATGTTGGGATCGTTTTAGGAAATAAGGTTGAATTGGATGGAACTCCGTCACAAAGATTACAGGGTAGATTAGATAAAGCCGCGGAACTCTATAAAGACAAATATTTTCAATATATCATTGTCAGTGGAGGCACAGGTAAGGAAGGGTTTGATGAAGCCCAAACTTATGAGGTTGACTTAGATATACTCGCCGGTTTGTATGGTGGTACAAATGAAAGCAAAAGAAGTCAACATATTCAAGGATTAAAAGCATTAAAAGCTAAAGGTGGTAATTTTGCTTTTGAAGTAGGGGCAACAGAAATTGTATTAGAAGCGAAACGCCCCGATGGGGCGGGTGATTCCGGTACAGCTAGGGTTGTTTCCATAATTCCCTTTTTAGTTATGAAAACTGCAGCGTTAGGCAGAGGAAAACCTAAAGACGCCTACGATATTTATTTGTGCGTGAAGCATTATCAAGGGGCGTACGGGCATTAGTAATGGATTTAAACCTTATTTAAAGCGGAGTCTAATTTTAGAAATGAAAGAAAAGGCGGGAATGTTACAGTTCAGATATCTATTGCCAAGAATTTTACCGGCAAAACGAAGAAAGCTTCCTTGAAGGACAAGTCTGTGGATTGGAGTATTTTGGCGGGGATCCTCGCAAAGTGATCTTTGACAATGCCAAAGTAGCAGTAAAAGAAGGCTTTGGCTTCCATGCCGGAATACAGTACAGGTATGCTGCTCTAGCCGCTCACTATGCTTTCAAAGCAGAATCTTGCAACATCGCAGCCGGACATGAAAAAGGGCTCGTTGAGGGGCTGGTCGGCTGGGTAAGACGCAATATCCTTGTTCCCATCCCCCGGGTAGCAACCATCGAGGAGCTAAATGCGGAAATCCTGCGCCGGTGTCTAAAATACCGGGAGAACAACATCACAGGCAGAGAGCAAACCGTTGGCGTCATGGCGCAGAGCGCAAGTGCAAGGATGGCTAACCTTCCTAAATTTAAATTTGATCCTGGGCGAAACCTCATTGCCAGAGTAGACGACTTCTCAACCGGTAAAAATGCCTTCAAGATGGGATGTCAAAGTAACAAAACCACAGTTTGAAAAATACGACAGCTTCCTTAGTGTGGGTGCTGTGGTATGAGTAGTATCAATCCTTTAAAAGAGACGATTAAACTCTACGCTAAACAACTGAGGCCCCCAACATTCAGCGGTTACGAAAATATCATAAGGCAACTCTCGCCAGGCGATGGCTACGATAAATTCTTATGTGAACTGATGAAAGCTGAGCTCAGGCAAAGACAGGAAGCCGGTCAGCTTCGCAGAATCAGAAAAACCGGATTTCCTGTAATGAAGACTTTGGACGAATTTGACTTTACCAGATTAGAACATGTTTCAGAAGGATATATTCAGAACTTGCATCTTGTGATTTTATTAAGAATAGACAAAACATCGTCATGATCGGTAACCCTGGATCAGGAAAAACCCATACCTCTCTTGGCATTAGGCAGTAGTACTAACCGGTTCGGCATGCCATCGTATCCCGGTGTTATGAGCTTCAGCGCAAGACCGCCCATGTCTTTAATGCTTCTGACCAGTTATGGGATCAAAGAAATTAGCAAGATCTAAAAAAATGCCAATGAAAAGTGTCAGCGAACTGCTGCCCGTGGTGTGCAATACTGTTACTATTTGTTGTCTTTATGTTGACGTCTAATGATTATTATTTTTTTATAAGGCATATTTATAAATTTGAATGAGAAAGGGGCAAGAGAGTAATGTCCGATTTACATGGCGCTATGCCGGGCATAGCAACCGGCGGGGAAGGTTACGGGTATACGGAAGAGGAGTGGCTGCTAAAGAAAAATGTTAGACAATTTTGTGAGGAATTCATTGATCCCAGGTTCAGAGAATCATTTAAGGCAGAAACGGCAGATCCTTTATTAAAGGAATTTATCAAGAAGTTTGGGGATAAAGGTTATCTCAGAATAAATGTGCCGGAAGAGCTTGGCGGGTATGGGCAGAGATTAACCGCTCAAACTATAATCCTTGAAGAGGTTGCCAGAGTTAACGGAGGATTAGCTATCCACACTGGGGAAAACGGTGGGTTTGCACTTCTGCTTGCGATAGAGGTACCTGCCGCTTTCGCCAAATGGGGAGAGGCGCTTCTCTCAGGCGAACTTATTATTGCGGATGCGGAGAATAGTCCCGAGGGACAGTGTAACTATAGTGAACACGCCGATATCGGGAGGCTCGAAGGAGACGAGTGGGTACTAAATGGCACTAAGGCATTTTCATCAGGTGCATCTTTCTGTGACGTTCTTATGGTAACCGGGCTTGTTGACGGCGATATGCACAGATGGGCAATGGATGCAAAGAATACTCCTGGTCTGAAAATAACCCCCGCTCCTGAAATGGGAAATAGTCCGATGTATGGTACGATAGAGCTGAATAACGTCCGCGTACCTAAAGAATTTGGAGCCAAGACGGGCACTGTTATTAATAGGAAAAAGGTGGATGCAGTACCTAGTGGGAAAGGAAATGCAGTAGGAACTGCCGCTCTTTCTATGGGGGCAATGGGAGCAGCTTTTGACAAGACTGTAGAATATCTCAAGCATCGCACTACAAATTTCCAGCCACTGGCATCTCTTGGCTCAATCCAGTACAAGCTTGCGCTTATGAAGTGCAAAATAGAAGCGAGCCGCTCTTTCTTAATCGCCGCAACCAGAATGATTGAAACGAACCATAAAGACGCAGTACTTTACGCATCCCTTGCTAAGGCGTATATCTGTGATACTGCCCGTGAAATTACTTCCGACTGTATTCAGTTGTGGGGCTGTGCAGGGTATAACCCCGATACAGGTATCGAACGTTATTTACGTGACGCAGTGGGGTTCGGAATCGGAGTTTGCACCAGCGAGATGCAGTTGGCTACCGCTGCCAAATACATGGGGCTGCCTGGCGCAGAATTTGAGTGTGTATAAAACATTCGTAATCATGTTATCAGCGGGACTGTAACGTAAACTCCGTAACAAAATACCAAATACAAAAAGCGAAATAACACCAAGGGTATGAGCTTTCGGACTAATTGTCCTCAGTCCTTGGTGTTTTCGCTATTCAACCAAAACTTTTGTCACAAAAATTTGTCGCTTCCAAAATAAAAAAATACCTGTATTTAAGCCTTTTCTATGCTCTAAAACAGGTATCTGATATTTTTGCTTTTGGCTAAGGGATTGTCTGTTCCGTCACTCTACCGCGCCGGCAGATTAGTTCAAAATGTTTTGCACCTGCCTGACCGCTGGGCCTATATGAGTTTCTTTTAAAAGCCGCGAAGCTATATGTGCTCCAACTGCCCCACGATTACTTGGGCGGTACGGCCTCCCGCCGCGATAGCCGACTCGTAGGAACCGGTGTACATATACTCGCCGCAGAGATACAACCCCTCCACATCCTTGTAGTGATTCTCGCGCATGTACTTTATCGCTGTTGCGCAACCCGGTTCCATGATATAGTTCCCTTCAGCAAATCTGGCAGTATGAATACCCTCTATGGCGTTTACGGTTTCTGGCATGATGCGACCCATATAACGCATAACCTCATTTAGCACTTCCTCATCGCTTGCGTTCCAAAGCTTCCTTGCCCCTTCCTCATAAAGGCACATAAGGATACACTCTTTTCCGGGCGGGACGCAGCGTTCAGTTTTGGAGGACGACAGCGAAATTGCACCCATTGGGTTACCGTTGCTCCGCATGAGCAGTGCTCCAGTGGCGTCATATGGAAACCGCGCCTTGTCCCTATCGAGGAAGAGAAGCGTGGTTATCGTCGGACAGTAAGTAACCTTTGAGAGCGCGGAGCGAATTGATTCGGGAGCGTTGGGCAGAATCTTTAGGGCTTTATTTGCGGACGCGGCACAGACAACAGCGTCGGCCGGCATAAATCCGCTCTTTGTCTTGACGCCAACAGCCTTTCCGTCTTTGATGACGATCTCCTGTACCTCGACGCCCGTCTTAACCTTATCTCCGCACTTTTTGATAATGGCCTCGGCAAGGCTGCCTACTCCGTTGGCAAGGACATCCGCTGCGCCAGCCAGCATGGTCCACATTATCATCGAGCCGAATATGACGCCGGTGTTCTCCGGATGCACCAGACCAATCGCCGACAGTACGGGCTCGACAAATCCTTTCAGCACACCCTCACCATAGTTGTCAACAATATAGTCCCTGAAGTTTCCTTTGTTGTCCAAGTGTATGCCCCATTCTACAGAACCCTCGTGGTACTTTTCATTATCACAGAGCGCTTTTATGTCCGCCGCCAGCCTCATGAAGTTTTCAGGCCCCATTTTAGCCAGCCATTCGGCGTTGTATTTATCAAGTTCCGGGGTTCCGGTCGGTATTGTCGGGATTAGTTTTTCCCCGTCGTCAATCAACATTTGGCTCAATTTTACCGTGCAGAGTTGGTCATCCATGCCGAGCTCGTGGATGAGATTCTTGGCGTACTTATACCCGGGATGCACGACTTGGGCCGCTAGGTCACAAGAATAACCGTTCTCCTTATAGGTGAGCATACGTCCGCCGCCAACGGGATTTCGCTCCAGAATCTCGAAGTTGGTATAACCTTCCTTCATCAGCTTGTGGGCGGTTGTAAGCCCCGCGCAGCCAGCGCCAACAATAATAATTTTCTTGTTCTTATCCAATTTGTTCACCGCCCCTCTCTGAATTTGATCCGCGACCGACGCGCATTTCCAAATGCTCTTTCATAATATCTATCCTTTCTGTAATAAATTTATGGTAATGGGCGCGGCAGCCAGCCGTGTCCCTTTCCATCCTTTTGCCAAAGCCGGGTCGGTTTATTGCCGTCCGTCTTCCCTAGTTTAAGAATTTCGCAAAGTAAAAAATTTGTTGACAATGATTAAAAAAAGGTAATACAATACGCTTGGGAAATTCTGTAATGGAACATTGTTTTAAAATTAGTTCACTGTTATTAAAACAATTAACAATAACGGTGAAATCAACAAAAAGTAAGCAATTTCAAATAAAACTGGTGATTTAGTATAGTTAAGGGGTTTTCAGCAACGCATTTTCAATACTAGGAGGGAACATTATGTCTACTCATGATAATGCTTTGAGAATCTTCCTCTTGGGAAAGCCTATCATCTCCAGTAATGAACTCCAATTACAGCTTAAACGTAAAAAGTGCAGGGGACTTATCTATTACTTAGCGGAACAAAACAGACCAATCGGAAGAGAACGCCTTATAGAACTCTTCTGGCCGAATAGAGATATTTATAGTGCGCAGCATAATCTTAATGTACATCTTTATGAAATTAAAAAGTACATTCCCAACATAATTATCAGCAATGAAGCCTATGTATCAATTGCACCGGAGGTAAAAAGGGATACACAAATATTTGAATCATTTATTGTAAATAACTCTAACTCAATAAAAGACACATTATCTACCCTCAACTTATACCGTGGCGATTTTTTGGACGGATTCTCCCTTAGCGAATCCCCGGCGTTCAATGATTGGATAATACTACTGCAAGAGCATTACAAAATGCTGATGTTAAGGGGCTTAGTAACTTTATCGGAGCTTTATTTGGATGCGTGTGATTATCAACAATGCTTGTTTGTCATACAAAAAGCATTAAGTATTGATCCCTTATGCGAAGAATTATACCGCAACGCCATACTTGCCCATTATCATATGGGAAATTATCTTAAGGTAACGCAAGCATATGAAAAGCTGAGGCATATTTTGTCTGAAGAAGTTGGACTGCCGCCAATGAAAGAGGTGCAGGAACTGTATGCAGCAATTATTAATGAAAAGCCTATAAAAGAGTTTGTTCATGCTCAACAAAGAATCAACAAAAATGCTCAAAAAACTGGATATAATCATGGCGCCGCTTCGCGCTTCTACGTGCCTTTCAATGGTCGGGACGGGGAAATGAAAATGCTTGAAAGATTGTGCCTCCCAGGAAAGCTTGTGTTGGTTCACGGTTCTCCTGGTATTGGTAAGACCAGACTTATACAAGAGTTCATGCAAAACTGGGAAGGCTTTATTTTTTATGGTGAATGTCTTGAGTTGAATAATAATATTCTATTCCACCCCATTTCCAGCGCTATTCGAAGATTTATTCAAACCGTAAATTGGGATGAGTTAAAAGAGGATGTAAAAACGGAGCTAAGCCCTGATTGGTGGGGTGAATTACGATGCTTTGTACCGGAAATTGCCCCTCAAGACAAATCGCCTTTTCAAAAACCCTGCCACGATTATGATATAATTGAATCTATTTATCAATTTATAGTTATTTTAAGTAAAAAACGAAAATTGCTTTTTGCTATTGATGATATTCAGTGGATAGATAACAATTCCCTAATATTATTAGGGAATATTATTGAGTATAGTGAAAATCTGGATGTATTTTTTCTCTGTACAGAAGGCTTACTGAGTGGCATCAATCCGATGCTGGTTAAATTTAAGCAGCTTCTGAACAAATTAAACATGCTTAATGTCATATCCCTAAAACCATTAGACAACGCCAGCATCCGTGTTTTTGCCCAGTATTTCCAAATGGGCGATAGCGAGGTTCTGGTCGATTGGCTAAAGAAGCTTTCAGATGGAAATCCTTCTATTATGATTGAGTTGCTCAGATATGCTCGAGATAAAATTGAAGCGGCGCTCGAAGGTAATGTGGATATTAATTCTATTATTAATAAATTTGTTTTACCTCAGACTATTAGGGACGGACTTTTTTCGCAATTTGTTGATCTGTCGGAGCAAGCCCGCAACGTTTTAGATGCCGCCGCAGTTTGCGGTAAAGTTTTCGATTACGCTACGATAGTTAAGGCGACTAATTTATCCAAAACAGAGGTGCTTAAAGGCATTGAAGATTTACTGGAAAAAGGTTTTATAGTTATTGACAATGAACAACGTTATGCTTTTGATAATCCTATGGTGCGAGAAGGAGCCTATCAGCTATTAACCCCATCCCGGCGTCAATGGCTTCATTCAAATATTGCTCTGTCTGTTCAAGAATAATAAGGGGAACCTCTAAAAACTCTACGGAAAGATAACGAAAGATGGCAAAGGAGAGACGGCTTCTCCGTGTGCTTACAATGTAACATAATAAAATCCGTGCCCACCTACTGCTAAGCGAAGTGAGCACGGATAATTGTTTTGGAGTGGTGTTCTTTACCGCTCTTGTTAGTTTCTTGAACCATTTTTAATCAAATTCTTTGTTTAACCGTTTCGATAGACTATGCCAAAACCGCCTGCCGGGTATTGCCAATCTATGGCTTTCTGGGTACAGGCGACTAAACAAGTACCGCATTCCAGACAGCCCGCGTGATCGACAGCAAGTTCACCATTCTGTTCATTGTAGACTTTGGCGGGACAAATAAACAAACAGACCCTGTTCTGACAACGTTCCCGGCAGATTTCTTGGTCAACCTTGATGTGCGGACTCTCGTCGAGTTCATACTTATTAATAGAAAGTTTTTCTGGAACACTCAAGCCGTTCATAGATTTTTCACCGCCTTCCAAACATCACTACCCAAGCTCATGTAGCTAACACCGTTCTCTTTCCTGGCCTGCAATACGCTCTTTAAAAGATTCTCCTTCGGGATGCTCTCCTGGGTATAGATTGAAGTGAATATGCCTTCCACCAATTTCGGATAGGCGTTAAATAGCCGATCACCCTTCATGAAAGCTGCCGCGCCGGCATAGGTTTTCATGTCCTTGAGCACAAAACTGTCTTCTAATTTCTTTTTATACGAGGCCAGTGTTGCGGCGGAGAAGTCCCCTTTGGCTTTAGCCTCCAGGATTGTATCTGCAGCATAAATGCCGGAGGCTATCGCCAAATCCATCCCTCTTACTGTAAAGCCGTTATTGGAACCCAAGCCGGCCGCATCGCCAACTACTAAAAGACCGTCGGTGAATAGTTTCTGGAGCGCGTTGTAGCCGCCTTCAGGCACAACATGGGCACCGTACTCCAATACCTTGCCGCCGCGGATCAGCGGTGCAATAGCCGGATGAGCCAGAAAATCCTCCAGGGCCTCGGACGGGCTGACCTGATGGGAACTGGTGTGATCTATATGCATGACCAGACCAACCGAAATACTATCGGCATTCGTATAGAAAAAAGCGCCTCCGGAAACACCTTTGGTCGGATAGCCGAGCATAGCGTATTCGGTACCTTCATTACCGGTAAGACCAAAACGTTCTTCCAGCGTAGTTCGGTCCAATCCGATCAATTCTTTTACCCCGACGGCAAAGTTAGCAGGATTGTACCGATCACGGAGACCGGCTTGTTCAGCGAGAAAGGAAAGGACCCCATCGGCAGCGATTACGACATTCGCCGTCATTTCTTCTTCCCCGGCCACAATACCTTTAACAACGTTGTTTTCCATAAGCAGTGAATCAACCTTAATATTAGTAATAAGGGTGGCTCCGGCTTCTTCAGCTTTTTCCCCCAACCAACGATCAAACTTAGCCCGCAGAACCGAATAACCGTTATGCGGTTCCTGCGAAAAGCCCTGGCCCTTAAAGTCAAGGTTGAATGTGGAGTCCTCAGTCATGAAGGTTAAAATATAGCGGTTGATGTGGCGCTCCAGAGGCGCTTCCTGCGGAAACTTAGGGATAAGTTCCCTCAGAATCCGGCCAAACAACAGCCCGCCTGAGAGGTTTTTCGCCCCGGGGTAAGAGCCACGCTCTATCACCAAGACTTCCACGCCTGCCTTAGCAAGCCTGTAGGCGGCAGCTAAACCGGCCGGTCCCGCCCCTACCACAATGGCATCATAGTCACTCATTTGTGAACCTCCTTTCTGTTCTTAGACTGGTTGAGCCATCGGCATTGACTTTGATCTCCCGGACATCGAGTGTGAATTTGTAGCATATGATAACCCCACTCTTATAACCCCTTTCAGTTTTGATTTCTAGAACTGAACAAAATCAGCTTACCTAGTATATCTGTTAGCAACTATGACTTTGAGTATATTTTATTGATGAGGAATAACTACATAAGCAACGTATAATCAACAAATATATCAAAAGATGTTATTTTCTTTTTGTTTAATGCCAAAATATGTTGTTGATAAATCAATAAAATCTCAGGCGATATTAATAGAAGTATGTTTATCAAATAACGTTGTTGATTCGTTGTTGATTTCCCGATTATTCTCCTCTGTTAAAATCCGATTATAAATTCTATAAAGAGGAAAGGAGGAAAAACATGAATATTATTGTCTGTTGCAAATTTGTTCCCAATACCCAGGACATAGAAATCCGGCCGGACGGCTCATACAGTCTCGATAAGGCTGAATGGCAAATCAGCGATTATGACCTTCAAGCTATAGAAGCTGGAGTTCAGCTGGCTAACACTACCGGTAGCAGACTGCTCGCGCTTTCAGTCGGTTCTTCCCGTATCGAGGCTACACAATTGAGAAAGGATCTGTTATCCCGCGGACCTGAGGAACTTCATCTGGTAACCGATTCTATTTTGGGGGATGCCGATACTGCTGTAATAAGCAAGGTGTTGGCTGAGATGATCAAAAAGCTAGAAGCCGATCTGGTGCTCTTTGGCGATGGTTCGGCGGATTATTATTTCCAGCAAACCGGCTTACAGGTTGGCGAGAGACTCGCCTGGGCCAATCTCAATTCGATTGACGCTATTGAGCCTATGGGGGACCGGGTAAGAGTTGAGCGGTTGCTGGAAGATGAAATCGAGGTTCTGGAAGTCCGGCTCCCGGCTGTGCTCACAGTTACCTCCAGTATTAACACGCCGTCTATGCCCGGTATGAAGGCGATCCTTTCAGCGGGTAAAAAATCTGTTAAAGTTTGGAGCTTAAGTGACGCCGGCATTGATGCCGGTCAGGCTGCCCGTATCGATGTCATAAGTGCGTCGGCACCGGAAAATGTGGACCGTAAAGGTATAATCATAAACGGCACTATCCAGGAAACGGTCGCCGAACTGATCCGTAATATCGAGGCGGAAGGGCTTCTGTAGGAACGTGACAATACTCCGAAGGAGAGAATAAAATGAATATCTTTATATTTTCGGACAACGCAACATTGCTGCCTGAAATGTTGGGCGGGGCCAACGAGCTCGTTGGGACAAGCGGGGGGAGCATAGCTGCCATAATCATCGGTTCAGAATCTGAGGCCATGTCGGCAGCTTCTATGGGAGCAGATAAAGTATACTGGCTCGGTCAGATAGGCAATAGAATCATCGACGATTTTGTGCCAACCCTCAATAAACTTATCATGACCGAAAAACCAGCGGCTTTTCTGGTTGCGGCGACCACAAGAGGAAAGGCCGTTGCCGGCCGTGTGGCAGCTGCTCTCGATATGGCAGCAATAGTAAACGCTAAGGAAATAAAAGTGGTAGACGGATCATTTCAGGTTCGGCATATAATTCTGGGCGGAGCCGTCATACGTGTTGAACAACCGTTGGGGGGTACGCTTATTACAACAGTCCGTTCGGGAGTTTTTACTAAGGCTGTAGCCGACACTTCCCGCAGCGACCAACTGGAACACGTTGAATTCGTTGAGCCTGTGACCCAAATAACCAAGCTGGAGAGTAAACCTAAAAAATCAAATGCCTCCAATATTGGCGCGGCGAAGATTGTTGTTGGGGCTGGAAGAGGTTTTACCACCAAGGAAGACCTCGGGCTGGCCAGAGGGCTCGCCGATGCGCTCGGCGGTGAGGTTGGCTATTCACGTCCTGTTACCGAAGGAAATCCGCCCTTTGCGGAAGGTGAGCCGTACATCGGGGTCTCCGGGATTCAGCTTAAGCCGGAACTATACATTGCTGTGGGTATTTCCGGTCAAACCCAGCATATGGTCGGCGTGAACGAGTCCCGGGTCATTGTATGCATCAACAAGGACCCTCGAGCCCCTATATTCCGTTACAGCGACTATGGTATTGCCGGAGATTTGTATGAAATTGTTCCGGAACTTACCCAAGCTTTGAATAAAAAATAGGATAGGAGGCCATCCATTATTTGAATGGCCGGCCTTCCAGTCGAGTAGCCAAGGGGAGATTCACCTCGAGGCTCTCTCAGATCCATACGTGAACCTCTCGGTTCATATCGGCTCCGATCATTCACTCATACATAGATTTCCTATAGAGGGCCCAATGTGCAAACAAATTGGGCTCTCTTTTTCTTACCTGGAATAGCCATTCTTTCAGTACTGAAATTCCGTACGATTTTTAGATTTAAAAAAGCCTTTGTTGGGTTCAAAGCCAAAGGAGAAGGTACTCACAAAGTCTTCAGAGGATGGTTCAAATTACTTCAAAGTGGCAGAACATAGCACCCCATTGTATCGGCACCTCCGAAATGTTGATATGTGGTTGCAGGAAAACAAAGTAACCAATTTGAAGTTGGCTACGGCAAAGATAAATGGCCTAATTCTCAAACCAGGAGAGACACTTTCCCTTTGGCGTTTAATTGGTAAACCGACAAAGAAAAAAGGTTTTACCGAAGGAATGGTCCTACATAACGGTTCGTTCGTTCCCGGAGTAGGAGGAGGCCTGTGTCAACTCTCAAATCTTATTTATTGGATGACCTTACATACGCCATTGCGGGTTGCGGTGCCCCGTAATGGATTTTGTGGACACCGCAAATGGCTAGTATAATAAAGCCAGAGAGGTGTCAGAAAATGAGTACAAGAAAGAATTTTGATCCGGAATTCAAGAGAGAAATTACCCAGGTCTATCTTGAAGGAAGAAGAAC
>VMEE01000040.1 GCA_009910795.1 Dehalobacter sp. CP
AAAGAAATGCCTTCGATGATTGCGATTTTGAAAGGGTTGCCACCAAGAGTTAAGAAGAATGCCAAACTAGAGGATGATTTGCCCGGCCTCATCGCGTTTGTGGATATATTTCTTGAGACCATCAACCCATTGCCGGTCGGAACGCACCACCTAACGGGCGAAAAATGTATTTTTGAAAATCTTGCGGTTGCTGTCGGGGCATATTCAGACCTCTTGAACGAGTCCATTTTCTGTTCATTGACTGGAAAAAAATACGTAGTTCGAACTAAGTGGCTGGTGGCTTCCCCCATTGACGTCCTCCGGCATGAGCTATTGAAAAAACACGTGCAAAGAATGCAACTATATATTGACCCCAGTGCAGCCGTTGTCGTTGGTCATAATCAATTGCTTGAAAGGGATCTATTCCTTGAACTATATGCAGAACAACGAGAAAGGCTCCGTGTGTTCGGACAATGTGACGGGGGTATCCGAAATCTCAGCTCGACCAACCTGATCCCGACAGAGCCCCCAAGTAGCCCAAAGATAATAGAACTCGAAGAAGAGCCCAAATAGCCCTCGTTCTTCTCTTTTCTGCCTTAGTTACCATGAAAAACACTCAAAATAGAAAGGTTAGCGGCCTTAGCCGCCTTCCACGTATTCGTTTCTCCGTGTTACTCTAGTACCACTCCCATGGTTCTATCAATCCAACATTGCTCATAAGGTCTTTCTGGAAGTCTTGGCAAGTTTGCCAACCAAATACTGTATAGTCTTTATCATAGCTATTAGCAAAATCCCAAATTCTATCATAGATCTCTTGGTTCGTTAAAGTAGTAGTCGCAATGGGGGTAAATGTTATGTCGGGAAGATTCCCTGATGTATATGATGGATCCTGGGCCTGCCCTGCATTTATCACGCCTTGTTGTCCTATTGTTACAGCCGTTAAAGCTCCCCCCATACTGTCGACGCCGGCGCCTGGATAAAAACCAATGCTTTCCAACCCTTTTGGAGTAATCATCTCTATCCAGTAATGACCGGGGTCCAGCTCGAAAAGACTTGGATCATCTCTCTTAATAGTTATCCAATCAACTGTCCTGCCAAAGTTACTAACGCTTCCCCAGACATTTCCACCTGTGCTCGCGGCTGGAGTACCTGGAGTATCTGGAGTACCTGGAATACCTGGAGTATCTGGAATACCTGGAGTATCTGGAATACCTGGAGTATCTGGAATACCTGGAGTATCTGGAATACCTGGAGTATCTGGAATACCTGGAGTACCTGGGCTAGAATTTCCATACTGCGCAAAACCAGACGAAGACATGAGAAAAACTATCTCCACCACGAGAATAGCAAGAGCTGCTAGCTTCAAAATTGATTTTTTCGTGGATTATCCCTCCTTTTTAGGTCCGCATTTAAAACGTATAAACCTTATGGTTCAATGCGATCTGAAGGGGATTGGTCCCACCTGGATATCCTAGTCCAGAACAAATTAGCATCCTTCACTATCCATATAAAGACTGCAATTCTATGCAATCGTTTTCATAGTTTCTGGTACGAATCAGGATTCATCGATGCTTTCTATGGCATTTTTATCAATCGCTTCATAGAACTAGCAAAAAGCGAAATATTGAACGATGGTTCTAGAGCGATCGCTCCAGAGTTGTCAGAAATTGCTTCGCACCCATTGATTTCTGAGAAGTCGTCAGAAGTGAGGAAGGAAGCCATCAAGCAAAAAGCAAAACATTAAATCAAGAAAATACACCAATTAAGTGATACTAAACTTGGTCAAAATGACCAAGTAAAATCCTCAGGAGAGACACGAGAACGCATAGCGCAAGAGCACAACATCTCCCCAAAGACTGTGCAGCGTTCCGCCGACCTCTTCAGATCCCACCATGCTGCGATAGCTACAGCAAAACCTATATCTCTCCTGCAAGATGAGCACATACCATGGCCGGAGCAACCAAGATCCAGGATGTCACAATTGATGAGATCGAGCTGGACGCATGTGAGATCGAGGAGCTTGACAGGCTGGCAGAAGAGACCCGCAAGTGTGGCATATCCTGGGAAGACCTCAAGGCTGAACTCGGTCTATGAGCTTTCGTGTTCGCTTAGATAAAAGAGTCAGGCTTTATATATTATCTCTTCCTCGATCCCATCAGGTAAAAATCGGGAAGCTGATCGACAGTCTTAGCGAGAATCCCTATCCACAAAGAACCAAACTCGTTGCTCTTTATTCAACCAATTTTGATATCAAAAAATGCAAAGGCCAAAAAAACCGATTCCGGGCTAGAATCGGTGAGTACAGGCTCATTTATCAAGTCGATGAGTCACAAGTTCTCGTTTTGAAACTCGACACCAGGGGAGATATCTACTAAATCCCCAGCTGTGGAATGCACGCCAGGTAAGCTTCCTTCAGCTCCTTGAGGTCTATGTGATCATAGATATCTATCGCTTCCCGTCTTGAATCGCCCCTAAGCTCCTGGATGAACTCGCGCCTCATCAGCATGGCCTGCGCCAGGTGACCAGGTTCGGGCTTTATCCACACAGGAGGATATAATTGTTCATCCGGTAAATAATCATGACCTTAAAAATTAAAATATGAATTTGCGATAAAAATTGGTCAAGAAGTCTTTAAAAAAGAATAAATATCAATCCTCGAATAATTTAGGATTGATATATGCATCGTCTGCTACGTCGGGGAGATTGCTGTAGAGGAAGTTATCCCAGTTGATTCTTGAGGCGGTTTCTTTAGTCATTGTAAACGAAGCTCCACGTGTCGTTCCCTCATTGCCATATTCGTCAATTCCCTTTAGATAGGTGCTTATTCTAGCGCTGGTAACACGTTGGTCTTCGAATAACTTTTTGAACATGTCTGTTGTATCGCTTTCTATTGATATTAGGCTCCAATATTCGTCGTCAGGACGCATAATGACAACATAGCCATCATCTGATACAGCAATAGATTTTTGCCCGCCGACCAGGTCTTCAACATCTTCTTCGGTCAAATTATCTGATTCTTCTTGGCGTTCAGCTGCTTGAGAAGACTCCCTGTCGCCCGACGGAGCCGGTGCCATCACTCCGATAATCATCAGGATAATGAAAGCGTACAGAACATATCCAACAATCTTTACTATTTTGCTTTTGCTATTCAATAGCGGAAGCTTATCAGTAATTCCCATCAAAATCCCTCCTTGTGTTTCGATTGATGGATCTAACGAAAAACTTTTGGATCGAAAAAAAATTAGCCAGCCAGAGATACGCGTGAGTGATTCGGTCACGGGGGCCGTCTTTGACCAGCTCGCCCTTATTCTCTCATCACTCGACGACTATCAAACTCTGGTTCAGGTCTGAGAGATAGCAGAAAATAGGGGATCATCACCACACCAGCGCACCCGCTCGATTGACAGCAGCAGCTCCGGCGGCTCTCCAAGAATCGCGGCTACAAGAGCATGGTGGGCTGCCTCAGCCTGCATTTCGCAATGTAGACCGTGCACATCCCAGGACGATGGGGATCTATCGCTGCTCAAAGCCTGGCAGCTATTGCCGCTCTGCCTTATCGTGGTCCTCCAGCCTTCTTACATAGAATTTGCCCGCTATGCAGGCTATACCGACAGGCCCGTTGAGGTATTCCGTCAGATCGAGGTCGAGCGGCAGAATCACCCGGCAGTTGTTAATCACTGTGATCGTGGCAATCTGGTGGTCTTCTGCGGGTTCGATGGCAGAGAGCAGCCCGAAATAGCGGCTGTTGTCATGCGGCAGCAGGGCGCTCATTCGGAGGCCCCCTCTTGCTTATCGAGCTTGGTGATGGTTGTGATTGCAGAATCATGTTCAAATTTTCCCGGTAACATCATTCACTCCTCCAGAACCTTCAATAAAGCGACCAGCCTAGCCTCGAGCTCTTTGGGGAGAATAATCGTCTTGGATGCCTCTTTGAGCACCCCGATTATCCCCGCCGCAATGGCATCAAGGCCGATTGCCACCACTGCCGCAGAAGCCGTGAGTGGAAATTCGTCGGTGAGTTCCCAGCCCGGCCCGTGGCTCTCCCGGCAGTCGCCATATCGATGCGTCCTAACCAGTTGGCCGTTCTCATAGAGGATCAATTTATTCTCGCTGTAGAAATATGCCTCCCCGTCAATTGGCACGGTTATCCTATCATGGGAGAGGATAATCCGGCGCCTATAATAGTGCTCATAGGCTTTGCTCAGGAGGGGGATAAGAGGCGTTACCCTCTTGATGATTGCTTCCAAGACGGCGGTCTCCTTATCCAGTGTCTCCTTCTTTAAATCTGCTATTCTGGCGGCCAATGGCTCGAAGCCATCAAGAACTACATTCACATTGGCGGATGCTGGCAGCGATAATGAAGAGGAGGCCATTCAAATCGCCTCCACCGGGCCGTGTGCGCCCTCCGGCCACCCTGACAGGCTGTCCCTAATGCTGCTGCTCTCTGGTGGTCTGGCCAGCCTCTTCGCGATATTGTGGTGGGCCTCAATGATCGCTTCTCCTTCGGCCTCAAGCTCCTCCATGATCTTCTTGGGTTGAGGGAAGTACTTTCTCTGATGCTTGCATGGTCCGCGATGATATGTCGCGGCAGGGCAAGAGCATGCGCGCGAGGCCACAGTGTAGTACACATCCTTCTTGTTGCTCAGAACCAGCACCAAGCGACCACCATCCAGGCTGACCTCGTTAGGTAGCGGGTCGCTTGTTCTTCCTAAGAAGGTTAACAACTTCTTAACCGCCTCTACAGATTGCGTTATTGGCCCGGTTCGGCCTTCTAGCATATTCTTTCCATTCATTGCGTTTTCACCAAATACTATATGGGTGAGAAGACTATTTAAATCTAATGGCACATAATGCCATTGAAGCCCATTGAAGATAAAAAGATATATAAACGATGGCGTCATATGGTAGTATATGCGCGAGATAACCACAGAGCTTAAAATAGACAAGTCTGGTAGGATCGTTATCCCCGAGGTTTACAGAGAGGAGTTAGACGTTAAGCCTGGTCAACTGATAAAAATAACGATCAGCAACCCACTTGAGAAGAATACTGAAGGCAGGGATTGACCCCCGCCTGGCATGGTCGGTGAAAACACAATGCCAGAAATCAATTCATCTCTTCAGAATAATAGCTTTGCCTATCACACAATTAGCTATTTAAGCAGAAATTATAATCACAGTAATAATAGCAGAAAATAAAAAACTGTTTCCGGCCAGGGCACTCGCAATGCCCTGACAGGATTCCCGAGAAGGGGATGTTTGCGTATGTCAGAAATAGCCTCAGCCAGCATAAATACCTTTGGGCCTTCACCCAAAGCCGGTTTTGAATCGCCTTCAGAGCAGCTCATCACCCTGACCTATGGACAGCTCCAGGATCTCATAGTCCAAGCAGTCCAGGAGGGCATCCAGCCTTTGCAGGATGAGATTGCCCAGCTCCGGGAAGAACTGGCATCCCTCGATAAAGTCCAGGATACACTTTCTGAGAACCAGCTCATCCAGCTCCGCCTTATTCATGGTCTAAAAGAAGGGAACCAAGAAAAGGCAACCACTACTACCAAGAAG